>CAWKON010000001.1:0-3967 GCA_963851225.1 uncultured Alphaproteobacteria bacterium
GAATTCGAAGCCGGCGTCGGGAACGGGTGGTAGCCCAGCTCCTTCGTCGCCTTGGTGAAGATCACGCCGGCCTCGGACATGATCAGCGGCTTGTTGGGATACTCGTTGGTGCGCGCGCCTTCCCACACATTGCCGCCCTCGATGCGGGTGCCGCGCAGATTGCCGGCGCGGCCCGAGGTGCCGCACAGCCTCTCGAAATGGTCGTAGTGAGGCTCGAGGTCCTCATAGGTGACGCCCCAGTCCTGGATCGTCATGTCCTCGGGGATGGCGTCGCGGCCGTAGCGGCTGGTGAGGTGGCTGCGCAGCACGAACTCGCTCGGCGTGAAGCGCCAGGTGACGCCGTTCCAGTGGGTGCCGGCGCCGCCGAGGCCGTCGCCCAGCGGAAAGGCGGCCCAGCGGCGCATCGGCAGCGCGCTTTTCCGACGGCTCATGCCGCATGGTGATGGTCTCGGTCGCGGTGTCGAGCATCAGCTCCAGCCGTACCCGGTATTTGAGCTCGTCGCGCACGCTCGGAAGCGTGAAGTCCTCGCCCGGCATGCGATGCGCAGCCGCGTTCCAGCGCGACCACGTTGAGGCCGGCCTTGGTGAGCTCGCGCGCCATGATGCTGCTGCTCCACCCCGCGCCGACCAGGACGGCATCGACCGCTTTCATTGTCTTGGCCATGTCCCGTCCCTCTCAGCTGAAGTCCGCGATCGATTGCGGCTCGATGTCGAGTTTCTTGCCGCGATAGAGCTCGGCCTTCGCGCCGTAGCTCGCCGGCAGCCCGGGATAGCCGACCATGCGCCACGATACCTTGTTGCGGTTGCCGCCGTAGATCGGATCGGCGAAGAAGCCTTCCATGGCCGACTGGTAGACCGCCTCGAAAAACGGCTTCGCGTTGAAGTCGGGAAATTCGGCCTTGCCCGCCTCCATGGCCTTGAGCGCGGCGTCGCGCTCCGCCGGCGCCAGCCGATCGAAATCCTTGCCGTGGGTCTTGCGGGTCCAGGCATTGGCGGCCTTGATGCCGGCGGCGAAGATATTCGCGCGGCGTGAGCGGCAGCTGGTAGCCGTGCTCCGGCTTGCCCTGCAGGAACGGACCGCCGCGATAGAACCGCGCGCCGTTGCCCCATGCGCCCGCGAGCTGACGGTCGATATAGGTGACGAGACCGCAATCGGTGCCCGAAGGCGACAGCCGGTCGGCCGGAATGAGGGTGTCATAGGCGGCCGACAGGAAGGCCGCCTCGGTGGCGGTCAGCGTGAGATAGGCTTCGCCCGCGGCCGGCAGCGCGGCGGATGCCGCCTGCGCCTGGGCGGGTTCGGAAGGCGCGGTGAGAGCCGTCGCGGCCGCGGCACCGGCCGCGCCCGCGCCCTTCAAAAAGCTGCGCCGGGGAATTGATTCTTCCGCCATGTCGTTCTCCCTGGATCGGCGCGAAAGGCGCGCTGTTTGGGAGCGAGTATCGGACCTCCGGGAGGGAGCCGCAAGCGGGTTTCCAAACGCACCCCTCGAACAGAGGCCGGCGGCAGCGTGTTCAGCTTTAAGACCGGCGGCGACGCGGAATCGGCCAGTGACGAAGTGGTCGTAACAACGTAGTGCGGATTAGCGAATCGTAACCTTTCTTTCTGCCAGAGCAACTTCCTTTCCGAGAAACTCAAGCGGACACGCCCACGCCGGGCCGCGTTCATCTCAGGAGCCGGCTGTCTTGGCTCCGTGCTGATGAAATGCCGACTAGTCCTTCCATTGAGTTCGCGCCCACGCCAATAGCATGTGCGCCCGCTTATCTACCATCGCTTTGTCCCATTTTCGCTTCCCAATCAATTTCGCGACTTCGATTGAGGACAACAGCCCACAAGTTCGATACGTTTCCGCTTTGGACGAGGGGTCGTCGTCCCTCAGCTTAGAATTAACGCCGGGCGGCAACATCATCAGATTGCCGAGATGGTGCATATAGCCTACTCCGGAGCTTTGAGGTTTGATGTGTTCAACGGACTTCGCTGGCTCTTCCATCCAAATCTTATTCCATTGATATTCGTTTAGCTTTTCACCAGCCTTCGCCGCTAAGTACTCATCATATCGATAAAAAAAATAACGCAGCTCTTCAGTCCAACTTTCATATGCATTTGATACATCGATTTCATCTATGACTTTGGCAATCGGATAATCTTTTCCGAGTTCACCAAGGCGTCGCATGATTTCATCGGCTGAAAGTTTGTCGTTAATGATACTCCACGCCAAACTTGTGTAGTCTCCAACCTTCTTTTTTGCGTCATTGTTGCTGAGACCGTAAATTCGAAATGTCACCCGCTCCCATCTACCGATTATTTTATCCTGCTCGGAAGGAGCAAAGCCACGAAGTAAGACCGCAATAGCAACTAGGCGAGCCTGCAATATCTGGGTAACCGCCCGCCACCGATGGTTCGAAAGCAATCGATCCTCAGCCACTACAACGGACTGCAGCCATTTTGCGCAATCGATGATTTGCTTTGGTTTGGCTCCGGCCAGAGCCACCAAGGTCTGAAGTGATTTTTCTTCGTCGAGAGGGCGCTTGTGAGAAGCGTCCTTCGCAGCCTTCAAGGTTGCTGCAAATCGCAACGTTTCAGTCGTAAATTTCTGCCTTCCAATCGTTCTGTAAATATCCTGCCAGATATGATGAAGTTCTTTAATTGCATCTTCGCGCCCGGCATTTTTGCCCTGTTCAAAGGCGAGTCCCATAAGCTGGCTCTTTAGTTTATCAATCGAGGCAACGTCAAGCCCACGACTGTTGAGAACCTCGAAGACACGGTATACAAGCCCTTCGTCACCAACCGAATGGAAGATGGCCCACAGTCGGTTACGAATTATTCCGATCAGATCGATCAGAGTGCCGCCTTGTGATTTCCAATCCTTAATAAATTCTTCGCACTCAACACAGGCGTCTATAATATTTTGGTCTGCAGACGTGCCAGCAATTATATTTGGCGTGGTTCCATCGCGAATGTAATCGACAAAAATATGGCTCGTGTCGTGATTTGTCTGTAATAGCAATAAATTATGCTCGTCGCCTTTCACAAGTAGCTGTGTTAGTTCATCCGAGAGTTTTTTCTCGACTTTATTCGCAGTGTCTAGGCCTTTTTGAATGGTTTTCAATAAAATTATTAGCGTGGTAAGTCTCTGCTGTCCATCAACAATCTCCACCACGGTAAACTCATCGGCGACGATCAGCTTCTTCTCCCGCGAGAGACCAACAATTGTCGCCATGAAATGATCTTCATTTGATCTCTTTATCCGCCTGATATCATCGAACAAATCCTTTCTTTGCTTTTTTCCCCAAGCATACGCTCTTTGATATTCTGGGATACGGAAGAGCCTTCCGCTCAGCAGATTGTTCAAGCTCAATAGTTGAGGCTGCAACTGCATCAACGGCCCCATTCAAGATTAAGCGCTGATCGAATGTTATGCTTGATCTTGGTGCACAATCGCGCCAAAGGCAACACTGAGGTAGCGATTTGAACCATAACCGAGTTACAGTGACACACGGCCGCTCAAGTCCAGTCTGTATCGGATGATGGGGAAAGCCGCAGACCAGTCGCCGCGCGCAGTTGCATCGCGTCGGTCAACGGACGCTACCGGCAGCGTTGATCGAGGGCCGAAGTGCTACGTTGCCGGCACTTTGCCTCATCGACTGATCGCACTGCGCGCAATGAATTGCCAGCATGACATAAAGAACGTTACGTTAGGCATCGGCGTTTGCATCGCGCTGTCACTGCGCCGGATGCCCGCTCCGTTGGTACCGTCAATGCATAAAGTCACCACCTCGTCCCGCCCGCCCGCCACCCACCGCAGCCCGCAGGGCGGACCAGCGAGAGCCCGACGGAAAGCACGACGCATGATCTCCTGGCCCTTCGGTCACCGCCGACACCTTGCGCTCGTCTTGGTCCCGCTCATCTTGGTGCCGCTCATCTTGGCGCTGATCGTGCTCGCCTTCGCGTCGCCAGCGCTGGCGGAAAAGG
>CAWKON010000002.1:0-24857 GCA_963851225.1 uncultured Alphaproteobacteria bacterium
ATTGGCAGGATGCCGGGCCGCGCAGGCAGGCGTTCTATACCAACCTTGGTCCCGGTTCGTACGAGTTTCGCGTAGAAGCGGTCAATGAAGACAACCAATGGACTGATGCTGCCGATCATGTCCGTTTCGTCATCGAGCCCAAGTTCTATCAGACCACATGGTTCTTCGTTCTTTGCATTGCAATTGCCGCAGCGCTGATATGGATGGTCTATCTCTATCGTATGAGGCAGGTAACCCAAGGCTTGATGCGGCGACTGGAAGAACGTCACGCGGAGCGTGACCGCATCGCACGTGAGCTGCATGACACCTATCTGCAGACCATTCATGGGCTGGTTCTGAAGATGCATGCCGTCTGCCATGAGCTGCCTGACGGAAATGCAAAGCAGAGGATTCTAAGTGCGCTGGAGCTTGCGCGCGTAGCTCTGGCTGACGGACGTGGCCGCGTATATGCCCTCCGGGCTGGCCCAATGAATGACATGGATCTGTCTGTCGCTATCAAGGCGATCGCGCAAGAGTTCGAGGGTGGCACGTTGCCCGACTTCTGCGTGACATCAACCGGCACGGGTAAAGCGGTGGACCCATTGGTAATCGATGAGCTCTATGCAGGCGGTCGAGAGGCCGTTGTCAATGCCTTCAATCATGCCTCCGCAAAAGCAGTTCGTGTTGATGTTCGCTACGACCAGACGGGCGTCTGTGTCGAGATCAACGACGATGGGAAGGGTATAAACCTACAAACGGTCCAGAACAGAGGCGTTCCCGGGCATTGGGGGCTTCGCGGCATGTACGAGCGCATGGAGCGCATTGGAGGAATGTGCAAGATCGAAAGTAATGCTGTTACCGGGACCAAAGTAACTCTGTTTGTGCCGCGGCGGCAGGCGTACACCCGGCACTGATTGGGTCTTCGTTGCGATTTCGTGCAGGCGGGTATGAGCGGATTCGACCTGTGGTAGACATTTGGCAGGGCGATTAGGTCAAGTTATCCAGAGCAGGGAGAAGAAGGGGCGCAACTTTCGGGATCCGCGTCCCACATAGCGCGGCCAGGCCGCACCAGTCCTCCTATCAATGAAAAAGGGTAGCCAGGATGGCAGGGAAGATCCGTCCGCAGAGCTTCCTCCGGCATGGATCCGGTGCATAGGCGATCAGCCAAGGCGAGGACGGCGATCTGACCCCAGCCAATCAGCGCGGCGCGGTGCATCAGCTGGAGCGCGAAGTAGAGGGCCTTGGGGGTCAGCCCGCGGTAGGTGATCGGGCTGCGTGCTGTGCGAGATAACTCGCCGGCGGTAGGTGAGAGCGCATTCGCCAAGATAGCCACGCCAATGAGGCGGTGAGGCGCAGGACAGGGGATATTCCACATGGTTGGATGCAGGCTGCCCCCATGCGGGTGCTGTCTGGCTTCCTTTGGGATTCGCTAAGGTTTGCCCAGGAGCTCGACCAGTCGCGACTCGCATGGGGACAGGTCATAACCCCGTCGTTGCGAGATCACGAACGTGAGCGGACCGAGGTGCCAGGCGCGGCGTTCGAGTTCGACGAGCTCGCCGCTCGCCAGGTCCTCGCCGACAAGGTGTCGCGGCATGTGCCCCCAGCCGAGTCCGGCCTTGAGTAGATCACGCTTGGCGCCGAGATCGTTGACCAGCCATTGGCGCTTGCCGGCCACGCCCTGTTGGGTCTTTTCCGCCTTCGGCTGGTTGTCCGTCACGACAATCTGGACATGCCGACCGAACTCGTCCACTGGTATGGGTTTCGGTGTCGAAGCGAGCGGATGGGATGGCCCACACAACGTCACCATCTCTGCCTCGCACAGCCAGTGGCGTTCCATGGCATCCGGGCTCACCTCCGGCACATTCTGGACAGTGACGGCCAGCGCACACATCTTTTCGAGCACCAGTCTCTCGCCCCCCTGCATGGTCGTGATGCGCAGGTTGATCGCGGCGGTGGGGAACTCTGCTTGCAGCGTCCGCAAACCCTCGATCAGCTCGGCGCGCGGGAAGTAGACATCGACCGCCACCGAGAGCTGGGGCGCCCCGGCTCGGGCGATCGAGCCCGCACGGGTCTTCATTTCTTCCGTGCGTGAGATCACCGCCCGCGCGTCCGGCAGGAGGCTGCGCCCCGCCGCGGTGAGCTGTGCCTTGCGGGTGTCGCGATCGAACAACTCGACATCGAAGGCGCTTTCCAGTGCCTTGATCGCGTGGCTGATGGCTGACTGCGCGCGGCTGAGCTTCTGCGCCGCACCCGAGAAGCTTCCCTGATCGCACACCGCAACGAACGCACGCAGCTGGTTGATGGTGACGTTGTCGAGCACATTCATCCAATAAATAGATCGAATTAAGCGATTTTTCGTCAATTGTCCTAATGCGTCAAGCGACCCATCTTCGTCTGGACATTAAAAACAGAACGAAGGATGCACGACATGAACAGACTGAGTGGAAAGACCGCCGTGATCACCGGGGGCGCCACGGGTATCGGCCGCGCCGCAGCAAAGCGCTTCATCGAAGAGGGCGCCTTTGTCTTCATTTTTGGTCGCCGGCAGGACGTGCTCGACGCCGCCGTTGCCGACCTCGGGCCCCATGCCCGCGCGGTGAAGGGCTCTATCTCGGATGAGGCCGACCTCGACCGACTCTACGCGGCGGTGAAGGCCGAGCGCGGCACCCTCGACATCGTCTTCGCCAATGCCGGGGCCGGTAGCCCGCTTGCCCTCGGTCAGATCACCGCCGAGCACATCGACGAAACCTTCGACACCAACGTGAAGGGCACGATCTTCACGGTCCAGAAGGCGCTGCCGCTGATGGGCGAGGGCGGTTCAATCATCCTGACCGGATCGAGCGCCGGCACCACGGGCGCCCCGGGATTCACAGCTTACAGCGCGAGCAAGGCGGCGGTGCGCAACCTCGCGAAGACTTGGGCGGAGGAGCTGAAGGGCACCGGTATCCGGGTGAACGTGCTTTCGCCAGGGGCGACCGCGACCGAGCTGGCGAAGGAGGCGTTGGGCGAAGAGGGCCAGAAGGCCTATGGCGCGATGACGCCGCTCCAGCGCATGGCCGATCCGTCGGAGATCGCGGCGGCGGCTGCCTTTCTCGCCTCGCCTGACAGCAGCTTCATGACCGCCAGCGAGCTCGCCGTCGACGGCGGCCTAGCACAACTCTGACGCGCTACGCGTGGGCGGCCACTCCCTTCGATATCCGGAGCCCGCACGGCGTAGTCAACCATGAAATGCAAAAAGGAAAAGCACATGAACAACCATAGTGAACAAAAATTGGCGGGGAAGATTGCGGTCGTTACCGGCGGAAGTAGCGGGATCGGCCTGGCCACAGCCAAGCGCTTCGTGGAAGAAGGAGCACACGTCGTGATCACGGGGCGACGAGAGAAAGAGCTGAAGGAGGCCGCGGCCTTCATCAAGAGCAACGTGACGACGGTCGTCGGCGACGTGTCGCGCCTGGAAGATCTGGACCGGCTCTATGCCGTCGTGAAAGAGAAACATGGCCACATCGACATTCTCTTTGCGAACGCGGGCGCGGGAACCATCGCACCGCTCGAGGTAGCTACCGAGGCTCATTTCGACCAGACCTTCGACGTGAACGTGAAGGGCGTGTTCTTTACGGTGCAGAAGGCGCTTCCTCTCTTCAAGGACGGCGGCTCGATCATCCTGACCTCTTCGGTGTCGAACGTGCTGGGGCTTCCGGGGTTTAGCGCCTACGCCGCGAGCAAGGCGGCTGTGCGCAACCTCGCACGCGCTTGGACCTTGGAGCTGAAAGACCGAAGAATCCGCGTGAATTCGATGAGCCCTGGACCCATCGATACCCCGGCCCTGGAGACGACGACAGGCCTTACTGCAGAACAGGCCACGGAAGCAGCCGCCCAGTTTGCCACGCAGGTCCCGATGGGCCGCAGGGGCGTGCCCGATGAAATCGCCGCTGCCGTGGCGTTCCTCGCCTCCGATGAAAGTTCTTACATCACGGGTATCGATCTCGCCGTTGACGGGGGCATGGCGCAGGTCTGACCCCGACGCGGTCCTCGGCTGGCCTCTAGAGGGGCCGGCCGTGGGGCACGCTTACCCCATCGCAAAGGAGATTTCCATGTACGACCAATCCACACTTTCCGAGTTGATCCGTTTCGCAGGCGTCGATGCAGGCGCCATCGTCATCGACGTTTACCCGGGTGATGGCGACTGGACCCGAAGCTTCTCCGACATCGTCGGTCCGGAGGGGCGGGTTTACAGCTTCGTGCCGGCTGAAGTCGCCCACTTCAAAAACGATCCGCTCGGCAACATGCGTAGGCTGGCGAAGGAGTCGGGCCGGGAGAACGTCGAAGCCGTCTCAGCGGACCTCGTGGCGATGCGGGAGGTCACGCAACCGGCGGATGTGTTGTGGTTGCATTTGTTCTACCACGACCTGCACACCGACCTGATCCAAGCCAGGGGCGCGACGGCGGCCGACTTCAATCGAGCCGTCTACGAGCGGCTGAAGCCTGGTGGCTCGTATGTCATCGTCGACCATGCGGCCGCCGTCGGGGCGGGCACTAGCGAGGCCCGGTCGCTGCATCGGATCGAACCTGGATCCGTGCGCCAGGAGGTGGAAGCGGCCGGCTTCATTTTGGACGCGGAGAGCAACATGCTTGCGAACAACGAGGATTCGCATTCGGTCAAGGTATTCGACCCGTCCATCAAGGGCGACACCGATCGCTTTGTCTATCGGTTTGTGAAGCCCTGAGAGGTTTCGGACCCCCTGACTTTGACTCTAATTCGTCCCGCTACTGAAAGCGGGGGACGTCGATTAGGTCAAGTTATCCAGAGCAGGGAGAAGAAGGGGCGCAACTTTCGGGATCCGCGTCCCACATAGCGCGGCCAGGCAGCACCAGTCCTCCTATCAATGAAAAAGGGTAGCCAGGATGGCAGGGAAGATCCGTCCGCAGAGCTTCCTCCGGCATGGATCCGGTGCATACCCGATCCGTTTGTGCGGAGGGTGGCTTGCGCACGCGGCGTCGCCTCAGTCACGTAGTAACCGATCCAAAGGCTATTGCACTGAAAATGGCTGACTGATCATTTTTAAGCGTCGTCATTGGCAGCGACGAAGGGATGAATCCACCTGTGGCCATCCTCGATGAGCACAGTGCCGGGCGGAGCGAGTTTATCCAAGACTAAGTCCAATGGGCGATGATAGTGCCCGCTTCCACGATGCGATTTGGGGAGTGAAGGATGACCGAAGATCCCCTCCCACCAACTGGCGGCAATTTCGGGAAGCGAACGATTCCTGTCTGCGAAGGAGTGCCAAGCTTCGAGCTTGAACCGATTCAGCGATCCCGACAGACTGCGATCACTGGAGTTGGCATATGTCGGCGGCGCTTCCCAAGCCGCCAATTCGGCGGTGCATTGAGGCCATTCCGGGTTGAAATCGTAGTGCAGCAAGAGCCTGAAGAGCTGTTGCCCGGCATGAATGTGGAGATGCTTCAGTAATTCAGCGTGTCCGGGGAGTACAAGTCCTACACCGGTACTGGCATTCAATAGCGCCACGAATGGCTTGCGGTCGAAGAAGTCGAGGTCGGCGTACCACTCACCCAGCGGATTGCTCGGCATAGGAGGCTTTGGCAGCTTGGCCGGCTGATGAAGGCGCCTCAATAATTTGGCGGTGCAACGTAACGTGATCATGCGGCGATTCTAACGGTGATTGCTCGCTCGGTTTCTCAGTAGCTTTGAATGCGATTAGCCCGTGTTATCGCGGGTGCGCCGCAATGGGGCACTGGTTGGGCATGTCTTGGCTCCTCCAGTGCTTCGTCCGGGGCGGGGCGTATCGCCCTGAAGGCGCATGCCAACAGGCTGCCAAAAGTCCTATGCTGCACCGCGATGCAGCGTGCTAGCCTGATCGTGGCTGGATTGGGGCGCGGGCTTAAGGGCGATCGGCTCTCGCACAGTTACCTTTCGTTGTCCGCCGGCGTCCTGGAGCAGGCGATTGCATGCGTGCCTTTAGTGCCTGGTTGGTGAAGTCGACGGCGATCGCCTGGCTGCTCGCGCCATGCCTGTCCTTGGCTGCCGCAGGGGGACAAGTCGCCCCCGATGGCGCAGGCGTTCCTGCTCGGTTCTCGGCAATGACTACCGTGGAGGCACGCGCGCGTCGGCGGCTGACTGACTTCTCCATCACATCGTACTCAGCCCAGCAGGGCGCTCCTGCCAACGTGAACTGGTTGGCGCAAACGCCGGACGGCTTCCTGTGGCTCTGCACGTCGGCAGGTGTGGTGCGTTTTGACGGTGTCAGTTTCGAACGAAACCTTGGTGATGCCCTGCCAGGGGAAAGTGCCTCGACGATGTTCGTGGATCGCGACGGCGATCTGTGGGTAGGTTTTACTGATGGGCGCATCGCCAGACGCCACCATGGCGTCTTCAGCGAGGTCGACCAGGGACTGCCCAAGGCTGGGCGAATCGTCTGGTCCATCACGCAGGATGATGGAGGGCGGATATGGGCCACCTCAGGGTACGGCCTGTATTACTTGGAAGGGTCGTCGTGGCTCGAAGTGGGGCGCGATGTTGGATCCAGCCCCACCTCGGTATACGGCATTGCCGGCATGCTCGATGACGGACGGCTATTTGTCGCGAATAACAAAAAGGTATGGTTTCAGATTCCTGGCACGATGTCGTTTCAACCCGGCGACAGCAAAGAGATCTGGAGATCCCGGCTTGGTTTCGATTACACGCAGCTGCCTCCCGGCCCCGTCGCGGACAAGCTCAAGGCGATCGTCGCGCAACCGTTGGGCGTCTCCCTGCGCTCCGTTTCCCGGGACGCGACGGGAGCCATCTGGGCATTGGGTGAGGACGTCGAGCGGTTTTATTGGGCGGGATCACCCGGGGCGAAGCAGCAGCTGGTTCTCGACACCCTGAGCTACAACGCGGAGGCCTATGCGCTTTTTCCAGACCGCGAGGGCAACATCTGGACGGCCAGCGTGGACGGCATTCGCCGCCTCAGACCAAACAAATTTCAAAGCGTCTTCCCCAAGGAAGTCACGCCCATGGCTGGCGTAGTCCGCGGTGTACACGACGATATATGGATCATTCCCACTCAGGCTGGCGACGTCTACGACGTAACGTCTGAGGGTCCCCAAAAATGGGATGCGTTGGGGCGAGGTTTTGCGTCGGCTTCAAGCGATGCGAACGGGAACATCCTATTTCTAAAAAACGATGCTGACCCGAAGAACGACGATATCCGCATCTTCAAGGATGGAAATATCACGCGTATCCCCTATCCCGCTGGCCTGAATGGCCGTGCGGCTGAGGCGATTCTCGACGACCCTGCGGGTGGCTATCTGTTCGTCTCGACGCTGGGGCTGTACCGCTACAAGAATGGTGCGTGGTTGCCGGATCCCGTTTATGCGGATCTGCCAAAAGATCCGCCGCGTGGCGCGCGAGAAGATCGGAATGGACGCATCTGGGTCATGTATACCGATAATCGGGTTGCACTGATCGATAAGTCCGGCACGAAACTCTTTTCTGCGACAAGCGGGCTTTCGGTGGGAGATCCGTGGTCCGTCCACCAAGGCCCGAACAGAACATGGGTCGTGGGTCTGAACGGAATTGCTTATCTCGATGGCGATCGCTTCATTTCCGTGTCGCCCGTGATCCGATCGAATGGTGAAGCACTCAAGCGCATTCTTGACGTCGTGGAAACCAGTGACGGCGATCTTTGGTTGAACGCCGATGCCGGCGTCGCGCACATTTCGCGCAGCGAGATCAGTCAGTTTCTCGATGCGCATGACCATCGACCCGTCGCAGACGTTTTGGACGATGAGGATGGCCTCCAGGGCGGCATCGTGCCTGAAAACTACGCGACCACCATGATCATCGATGGCGCGCGGCGCTTGTGGGTGGTGCGTGCCCAAGGCGTGTCATGGATAGAGCTGGACAATATTCCACGTAACAACGTGCCTCCCCAAGTGTCTTTTACTCGCGTGGATGCGAACGGAAAGCAGCTGTCGTTGCCCTCGGGCGTAAAGTTGCCCGCCTTGACGCGTGCCTTGCAGATTCGCTACACCTCGCCATCGTTATCCATTCCGGAAAGGGTGCGATTTCGCGTCAAGCTGGCAGGCTTTGACAATGTCTGGCAGGACGCAGGCGTCAGTCGGGCATCCACCTACACCAACCTTGGGCCTGGCAATTACAAGCTTCTGGTGCGCGCCTCCAACGAGGACGGCCTCTGGGGCGGGCAGGATGCAGTCCTCCCTTTTGCCATCGCACCAGCGTTCTACCAGACCTGGTGGTTCCGTTCTCTCGTCGCACTGATCGTGCTTGGCGTGGTCTGGCTTCTGTTTTCGTTACGCGTGCGGCAGCTGCAGTCAAGGTTGCGCCTGCAACTTACAACTCGGCACATGGAGCGTGAGCGTATCGCGCGTGAACTTCACGACACGCTGATGCAAGGGTTCCATGGGCTGCTGTTGCAGGTGCAGTCGTGGTACGACGATCCCTCGTTGACGAAAGACAATCGCGAGCACATGCGACGCGTTGCGGACCAGGCGCACAGCATGCTGATCGAAGGTCGTGACCGCATCACAGAGCTGCGCAATTCTGCGACCGGAGATGCCGACCTTGACCAGCGCTTGGCTGATATTTGCCACGAAGGCGCGGCAAGCTACGCAACCTCGTTCACCTTGACTAGCGAAGGAAGCGCACGTCCCCTTCGGCTGGAGGGTGCGCAGGAAATACTGAACATTGGCCGGGAAGCCATCCGCAATGCCTTTGCGCACGGCAACGCATCACAGATTTCGGTGCACCTTCGTTACGGTGCGGATCGCTTGCAACTGGTGATCAGCGACAACGGCGGCGGCATCCCGCAGGACGTACTCAAAGCCGGTGGCCGGGACGGGCATTGGGGCATCGTCGGAATGAAAGAACGTGCCAAGCGGATGGCTTCTACCTTGATCATTCGCAGCGAGAAGCTCAGGGCACCGAGCTAGCTGGAGGTTCCTGCGAAGGTGATTTACGTCGCACCCACGGGCAGGCTGAAACGACTCGCTCAGGTCTTCCGGTTGAAGTTGAGGTTGTGGGGTGCCAGTGGCGCATCGCGAAGCTGAGTCGCGGCGATCCTGTCTTTCAGAACGACCCGGGCAGCAACGAGGCTGCGCCCAGTGACGCTCAAAGCTTCGCTCCGCCGTCGACACGCAGTGTGGCGCCAGTAATCCAGCGCGCACCATCGGACGCTAGAAACGCGACCGCTCCGGCGATGTCCTGGGGTCTGGCCTGTTGCTTCAATGCCTGCATGGGAGAGCATCTGCACCGTCGCCGACTTTGGCCTCTGGTGCCGCTTTTGTGATCGACGCAATCCTGGGGCAACTGCGTTGATGCGTATCCCCTTGCGGCCCAGTTCGGCGGCAAAATGCTTTACCAGCGAATCAATGGCGCCTTTCGTTGCAGCGTAGGCGGACAGGTCGCCAAGGACGGCGTGCAGCCAACGAAGACGTGAAGATGATGGAGCTGCCTTTGCACATGGTCGGCAACAGCTTTTGCACAAGGAAATACGGCGCGCGTACATTAGCTGCGAACATGCAGTCGAACTCCTGGACTGTCAGCGAATCGATAGGAGCAGCGATAGCCATGTCGGCACTGGCGACCAAGATGTCGAGGCGGGCACCGATGATGGCCTGCGCCTGTCTTGCGAGCGCGCAGGTGCCTTCCATCGTGCCAAGATCGGCGCAAAAGCTCCGTGCCCGGCCACCGTTGCTGTTGATCTCCTTGACGATCGCATCGGCTTCGTTCTGCGCGCAATCGTAGTGCACGATGACCTGCGCGCCACGGCTGGCTAGAACGAGGGCAACGGCGCGACCGATTCCTCGCGACGCCCCGGTGACGACGGCGGTTTTTCCAGCCAGCATTGTCATGGCGAGACATTCCTGATCCGACGTTCGGCGTGCCATCGGTTGGGTGTTAAGGCGGAACTTGCTGCTGGCCGCCCACTGACGGGCGATGGCATAAAAAAGAGGAGCGGGGTAGCCGCTCCCCTTACGAGCGTCATGACGCCGATGTCATGCGTTCGAGTCGAGGAAGTAAGCCACTTCGTGGGCGAACTTCTCCGGATACTGGTACTGCGCACCGTGGTTGCCGTCCGGGTAGAGAATCAGCTGGGCATTCGGCAGGTTCTTGAACAGGATGTAAGAGTTGATCGTGTAGATGATCACGTCGTCGCTGCCATTGATGACCAGCGTCGGCTGCGTGATGGACTTCAGATACTCAAAGGGCTTCGCTTCCGGCGCGCCCCACTTGCCAATCGCCTCGAGCTGCGCGGACGCCACCTTCTCGTTGGACTCCGGCGCACGGTCGTGCTGGCGCGCATTGAAGCGCTTCAGGAACGCGCGGCCCGCGCTCTGGCTGGCTTCCGAGTCAGTGAAAAACACCTTCAGCCATAAGTCGTCAGGCTGCGCGTAAGAAGCCGAGAAGATCGCCTGTGCCTCCGGCGTCAGCGTGGCCATGCCCTCGCCGCCGCGTGGCCCAGTGCCCACAAGCACGAGCTTGCGAACCAGCTGCGGCTCGGCCTGCGTGAGTGCCTGGGCGACGAAGCCGCCGATCGAGAAGCCGAGCACGTCCACCTGCGTAAGACCCAGCGCTTTTACGAAAGTGGCGGCGTTGGCTGCCATACCTTCAAACGTGGTGGGCACCTCGCCCGAGCTGGCGCCGACACCAGCGTTGTCGAACAGGATCACCTCGCGGCCGCTCGCCAGGGCGTCGGTCAGTGCCGGGTCCCAATGGTCGATGGTGCCGGTGAAATGCATGTTGAAAAGAAGCGGCACACCACCGGTCTTGCCGAAGCGGCGATAGGCAAAGCGAATGCCGTTGGCCTCGACATACTGCGTCGGTGCGGTCTGGTGCGTATGTGTCGTCATGGCTGTGATTTCCGAGAGTGAAGGGGGATGTGAGGGGGCTTGATGAGTTGCGCCCGCGTCGGTTGAGCTTGCTTCGCCGTGCAATTTAGGCGCGTGCGCCGTCAATGGAAAAGACTTTGTAAGCTTGCCCCCATGCTTGAAAAGCATCTGCGCGGCTGGAAGAAAAACAGCGGACGTGATGAACGATTTTCGGGCTGCTCAATAAAAAATGGCCGCGCCATGGCGCGGCCGTTTTCGTTTGTGGTGCAAGTTGCAGAATCCGATCACCGCCCTTGCCGGGCGATGTCATGCTTTTTTCAATAATCGCTCGCTCAGGCGTTGGTACCGCCGTCAACGGTCAGGTTGGCGCCGGTGATGTAGGAGGCCTCGGGGCCGGCGACAAAGGCCACCAGCGCGGCGACTTCTTCGACGCGGCCATAGCGATCCAGCGCCGTGGCGGCCTTCTGCGGCACTGCCCAATCGCCGGCTGCCGGATTCAGATCCGTGTCGATCGGGCCGGGCTGCACATTGTTGACCGTGATGCCACGGGCGCCAACTTCGCGGGACAGGCCCTGGGTGAACATCTTCACGGCACCTTTGGTGGCCGCGTAGGGCACCAGGCCCGGCGTCATCATGCGCTCGCCCACGCAGGAGCCAATCATGATGATGCGGCCGTTGTCGTTCATGTGCTTCAGCGCCGCCTGCGTTGTGATAAATACGCCGCGGATGTTGATGTTGATAACGCGATCCAGTTCGTCGAGCGTGGTCTCCTCGAACGGCTTGGGAACGGCGGTGCCTGCGTTATTGACCAGGACATCGAGCCTGCCGAAAGTGGCGACGGCTTTTTCCACGGCGCTCTTCACCGCGCTGGCGTTGGCGGCGTCCGCCTGGATTGCGACGGCCTTTCCGCCAGCGGCTTCAATGGCCTTGACGACTTCCGCCGCCTTGCTGCTGTCCTTCGCATACGTGATGGCCACGCTGGCACCATCGGCCGCCAGACGCTTGGCAATGGCGGCGCCAATGCCGCGCGAACCGCCAGTAACAAAAGCAACTTTATTGGCTAGCTTAGACATAGGATTTCCTTGTTTCGTAGGTATTGGAGGGACAGACAACTGGCTTCACGAGAACCAGGGGAAAGACGGTGCGTGCATCAAGTGCGGCGTTTTCGCCAATTCACGATAGAGCGAATTTCCTGTTCTCGAGGGTGCTCTATGAGACGCCATGTTTCTGTGGGAACACTGGCCTCGATCGGCCGGTGAATACAGAGCAATCTAGGCTGCTGAAATCAGTTTTAAAAATACTTTGTAAGCGGGTGGACATGCTTTGTAAGCATGGAGTTCGAGGCGGTTTGTTGAAGACATTCATATCGGCTATGCGTGGGCGCCGCGACGAAAAGATCATTTAGGATGGTGCGCACGGACGCGAGAACAGTCTTGAATAGAACCGTCGCAGGAATCTTCAAACAGGCTGGTGGCGGGCACGAGGGACATGTCACTGACCGGCGGTAAGGGAACGGTAATGCTGGGCGCATTACGTTGTGACGCGCGTGAACAAGGGTGGAGGGACGGCCGCGCCGAGGCGGGGAGCGTGGTGCACGACCGCCCCTCCGAAAATACCCAAAAATATGGCCTGCTTACGAGGGCAGGCGATCCTTCCGTGACACTACGCACTGACGCGGCGGTAGGCGATCGCGTCAATGTCCATAAACAAGAAGCGCGTGACGAGGGCAGCGGTCAAACGAAGATGTTCAGTGTTGAACATGCAGGTGCACAGGCATGGTCGTCCGTCAGGTCAGGCAACGTTCGTGCCGGCTGATGTGCGCCATTACACCCACGGCGGCAAGCTCAAACAATGGCTGCGCCCCAGCCAAGGTTGGCCGTGCCGCCGTCACGGCGATGCAGCGACCACGGCGGCGCCCAGTGAAAACCCCAGGTCATGAACGATGCGATTGAGCGACGCAAAGGGATGGGCGCGAGATGTAGGCCCGGCAATACGCGGATTCAAACGTAGCTGTGTCCCGGATAAGACGCCGATGGCTGGCACCTCAATCGTGGCCTGCTACTGGCCGAGCCGGTAGCGCGGCGTACGCTACCGGCACAGACCGAGCCACGCCTGAAAGCACCCGAAACGAAACAACGCACTCTACAAGAAGCAGGCAGGCATCGTAACGGCGCGCGCGCCGGAGCCGATGGACCACGTTTGCGCCCAACAGACGCCCGCGCCGGCGGAGACGCCCCAGACAAACAGGATGTAACTCACTTGCGCGTCATGGATCCCCGTCGTCGCGTGTAGAAAGAGCGCCAGGTACGTGTACATCGTGTACGCGCCGGTCGCCCACAGAGTCGTGACGATCAATGTCGACAGGACTTCCGTGCGGCGAGCCACGTTGAAGCGCTCTCGCAACGTGGCCACGGGAAGATGTGCGCCGATGTCCTTAGGGAGCCCCAGCACCAAGCCTGTCAGGGCGATGGTCGAAAGCGCGGCGACGCCCACGAATGTCATTCGCCAGCTCAAGGCATTGGCCACCACGGTTCCCAATGGCACGCCCAGCGCAATGGCGATCGTAAGGCCTGCATTGACGATGGCGATGGCGAACCCTCGGCGTTCGGCAGGCACAAGTGCGCCCGCAAGCGCGTTTGCGCCCGGCGTGTAAACGCCGGCGGAAGGACCAGCAATACGGGCAGCCATCAACCAGCCGTAGCCAGGCGCAGCGGCTGCAAAAAGATTGGCTGCACAAAAACACCCATGGCGCCGATCAGCACGCTACGCCGTTTGATATGACCACTGAGTGCCGTGAGAATCGGCGAGCTCAACGCATAGGCAAGCGCGAACACGGTGACCAACTGGCCGATCCTGCAGGGGTGACGGCCAGGTCGCCGGCGATCCTGGGCAGAATGCCGGCGATCATGAAACCTTCTGTGCCCACCGCGAAGGTGCCAAGGGCAAGCAGATATAGCGAGCCCGTGTGCGTGGATGCGAGAGATGTGGACGAGCGTGATCCGTCCATAGGTGTGACCTGCATGCAAGGGGAGGCAAAAGGACCGGTGCGCATCGCGTTTCATCGCGTCGGTCGGCCCGCGTAAGCGTTGCAAGCTACGCCTCGCTGCTCGGGTGCGGAAAGACTTTATAGGCAACACACTATGCCTTTGAGGTATCGCGCCTTCGTTCCCCGATGCCCCATGCAAAAAAGTCACGTTAAAAGAAGCGATGCCGTGGCCTAAAACGGTGCGCCTCTTCAGGCCTTTGCGCTTGGTCGTGCGGCAATGTCTTCGTACCAGCGCCGCAATGCATGAGCATTTTCCGGGAGCGGCATCTTGAGGCCATGGATGCGAAGTCGATCATGGCAAGCAAGGTGATGTCCGCCGCACTGAACTGCCCGCCGGCGACGAAAGGCACATCTTCCAGCCGGGCATCCATGTCTGCGTAGAAGTTCGCGACGCGACGTTTGCTTCGTTCGGCCAGTTCAGGAATCTGCTCGTAGTCATAAGGACCGGACAAAGCTCGACCCTTGAGGCTTGGTACGGTATTGCGCACGCCTTCCATGGTGGGTGCAAAGCCGTCGAGCTCGACACGGCGCTCCCACATGGCAACGATGCCACGATCCGCCGCGTCCAAGCCAAGCAGGGGGCTTTCAGGGTGTACTTCCTCCAGATATCGCCAGATGGCGGGCACTTCGGTAATGACCCGCCCATCGTCAAGTTCCAGAGCGGGCACTTGCAGTCGGGGATTGATCGCCCTGTACCCGTCGGTCTTCTGCTCGCCAATGGCAAGGTCAATCTCCTGATACGGAATGCCCAGTCCTTTCTCAGCGATAAAGACTCTAACTCGACGCGAGTTGGGCGAAACGGGCGAGTGATAGAGTTTCATGGTGCATCTCCCTGCATGCAGCGCCATGGGCCGCGGCGCTGGATTTGGCCCAGCGTCGGGGGAACGCCTCGAAAAATATTGGACGAACCTGTCTGTTTGTTACTTTTCGGCCGCGACGTGCTCCTGGCGGAGCGCGCCGCCTTCATGAGTGTGATCCACCGAGGGCATTGCCGCCAGCTGGAAGACGCCGAACGGCTGGACATCGCTGGTCCAGGATTTCGCCATGTGCCAGCCCGTGCCTTCGATCAAAGCAGCGAACGAGTCGGTCGTGAACTTGTGCGAGTTCTCCGTGTGGATGCTCTCGCCCGCAGGGAAATGGAACCGCTTGCCGGCAATCGTCACGGACTGATCGATCCGGCTGACCAAATGCATCTCGATGCGGCGGTTGTCCGCGTTCCAGATCGACCGATGGTCGAAGCTGTCAAGGTCGATGTCCGCTCCCCAGCTCGCGATTGATCCGCAACAGCAGGTTCTTGTTGAAGGCGGCGGTAACGCCGGCCGCGTCATCGTAGGCCGCCGGCAGCACCGAGGTCTTTGACCAGGTCGGCGCCAAGGATAACTGGCCGCCATTGCCCATCACCGTCCTGAGCTTCTGCAGCAGGCGCATGGCCTCGTCCGGGTCGAAGTTGCCGATGGTCGAGCCCGGGAAAGAATCCGCACGAGGGCCGCGCTGCGACACCGGCGGCGCAACGCCAGCGTTGCGTGAAGTCCCGCGCCAGCGGTTCGACGATCAGATCCGGATAGTCGCGCCGGATCGACTGCCGCGGCGGCTCCAGCGCATCGACGCTGATGTCGATCGGAGCATAGGCGGCCAGTTGCGGCGCGGCGTCGAGGATCAGCCGGGTCTTGGCGCTGGCGCCGCTGCCGTATTCGATCAACACCGCGCCCTCCGGAATCGCAAGCGGCGAGCTCGGGCGCGATATCGGCCAGCAGCGCCAGTCTCGGTGCGGGTCGGGTAATATTCCGGCATCTCGGTGATGTCCTCGAACAGATCGGAGCCGTGCGCATCATAAAACCACTTCGGCGAGATCGACTTGGCCGACCGCACAGGCCCTGCCAGACATCGCGTTGAGAACTCGCAGTCCTGGTCTGACCTGCGACGCTGCGCGGCCGGCGTCTTCGGCGAGGCGCACGCCGGAGAACATCCAGCGCTGGTCGGGGAGAAGAAGTTGCGATAGGTGGCGCGCAGTGGCCGGAGGGCGTGATCGAGCGACGCGCCCCGCAAGGTCATCTGGCCCATCATGAACTTGCCGTTGTACTCGCCGAGCGCCCCCTTGGCCGGCTGCGTAGCCGGGGTAGGCAGTGCTGCTGCGGTCCACTGCCACGCGGCTTCGTAGAGCTGGTCGAAGCTTCCGGTCGGCTGGAAGCGGCGTGCTCCCACTCCGCCTCGGTCGGCAGACGCTTGCCGGCCCAGGTCGCGTAGGCGTCGGCCTCGTAGTAGCTGAGGTGCATCACTGGCGATGCCACGTCTACCGGTCGCATACCTTGAAGCGTCATGTGCCGCCATGCCTGGCCATCCCATTCCCAATACAGTGGTGCGCGCCAATGATGCGCCTGCACCAGGTTCCAGCCGTCGGAGAGCCACCACTGCGGCTGCTCGTACCCGCCCGCATTCATGAAGTCCGAGCCACTCGCCGGCTGTTACAAGGCGATCGGCGATTTCAAATGGTTCAAGCCAGACGCGATGCGCCGGCCCTTCGTTGTCGTATGCAAAGCCCGCCTCCTGCACGCCCGTGGTTACTAGACCGCCCTCAAGCTTCTTGAACGTGCTCTGGCGAATTGCCTTCATCTTGAAACGCGCGCTTCGGTCGTAAGCGGGGCGTATGGGCGATTGGGCGAACAGGTGAAGGATGTCCATGAGCAGCAATTCCTGGTGCTGCTGTTCATGCGCCAATCCCAGTTCGATGACGGACCGGGCTTCGTCGGAAGGCGTTGTCTGAAGGAAGTCCAGCATATGGTCGTCCACGTGCTGGCGATAGCTCATGATGCTCTCGACCGTCGGCCGACTGATCAGTCCACGTTGCGGGCGTGGATGACGAGGGCCCGCGGCCTCGTAGTAAGAGTTGAACAGGTACGCATAGCTGGGATCGAATGCGCGATAGCCTGGCTTGAACGCGGCCAGCACGAAGGTTTCGAAAAACCACGTGGTATGGGCCAGGTGCCACTTGGTCGGACTGGCATCGAAGGCCATGGATTGCAGAACCATGTCTTCCAAGCCAAGGGGCTGGACCAGAATATGAGTCTCCGACGCACGGACTGATAGCGCTCAAGCAGGTCACTGGTCAGCTGGTCCATGGTCCCAACGAGACAAATGACTGCTGCGGATTCCGTCTTGGGAGGACGTTGTGAACCGAGCATGGCAAAGCTCCTCGAAATGCGATCGGCATCAAGCCACGGCGCCATTGCGCGCCGATACGACGGCGTGCCAGCGCGTGAGCGATGCATAGTCATTGTGAATAGGCATGCCTAAGGCGCGCGGCAAAATCGACCGTGACGAGGCAGGTAATATTTGCGGCTGAGTATTCGTCACCCGCCACAAACCGCTCGTTGGTTAGTCGCGCATCCATATCGGCGTAAAAATTCTCCAGTCGCGCGCGGCTGCGAGCGGCTAATGCGGGTATCTGGGGATAGTTGTGCGGCCCTGCAAGCGCGCGACCCGCCAGGCCGGCGACGACGTTGCGCACAGCTTCGACAGCCGGCAGCAGGCCATCGAGTTCGGTCCGGCGCTCCCACATGGTGACCAGTGCCGCATGCTCTGCGGAATGGCCGAGCAACGGAAAGTCCGGGAAATGATCCTCAAGGTATCGCCATATCGCGGTGACCTCGCCGATAGCCGTTCCACTGGCCAGCACAAGGGTGGGGACGACCCGGCGCGGATTGAGTCGACGATAGCCCGCTTCGTGCTGCTCGCCTAAGGCCAGGTTTAGTTCCACCGCCCGAACATTCAGGCCCTTTTCCGCGGTAAACATCCTCACCCGCCGCGAGTGAGGAGAGATGGTTGAGTGATACAACGTCAATCCGGTGAACGGCATGATGTGTTCCGTCGGCGTCATGCCGTTTACATTCGGGTAGTGCGGATGCGATTAAAGCTTCGATCCGCCATCCACGCGCAGCGTATCGCCGGTGATCCAGCGGGCATCATCGGAGGCCAGGAAGGCCACCGAACCTGCGATGTCCTCCGGCGTGGCCAGGCGCTTCAGCGCCTGCATGGACAGGGCACGCTCCGACCTGCTTCGGTCTTGGTGAAGTTGGACATGTCCGTATCCACGACGCCCGGCGCAACGGCATTGACGCGAATCTCCCGCTCGCCAAGGGCGGCAGCGAAGTACTTCACCAGCGTATCGATGGAGCCCTTGGTGGCGGCGTAGGCAGACAAAGTCCCAGCGACGGCGCGCGCCACCAGCGACGAGGTGAAGATGACCGAGCCGCCCTTGGATATGGCTGGCAGGAGCTGTTGCACCAGGAAGTAGGGCGCGCGCACGTTGACGGCAAAAAGCTCGTCGAACTGCTCGACCGTCAGGTCTTCTATCGGCGCCGACCTGGAGATGCCTGCGTTAGCCACCAGAATGTCCAGGCGGTCGCCAGTGATATCGCGCACCTGCTTGGCGAGCGCATGCGCGCCATCGGCTGTGCGCAGATCGGCATTCACTTTCTGTGCGCGGCCACCGGCATCGATGATTTCCTTGACGACAGCATCGGCTGCATCTTCGGCGCTGCCGTAGTGGACGATAACCTGTGCGCCGCGCTTGGCGAGGCTGAGGGCAATGGCGCGGCCGATGCCGCGGGAAGCCCCGGTTACCAGGGCGGTCTTGCCAGTTAGCGAAGTCATGACATGGATTCCTGAGATGAGAGAGCGGTTACGGAATCTCGTCGATCGAATCGACGCGATCGGGGTAGAAGGCCAGGTGGTCTTTGATCTGGGAAACGGCGGAAAAGGCGCTTCGTACGTCCACACCGAAGCGTCGGCTTGCTTGCCGTTGACTACCAGGCTGAAGTAGTTGCACTCGCCCTTGTAAGGGCAGTACGTGAGGTGCGCCGAGCGTTCGAGCAGCGTCATATCCACGTCCTGACGCGGTATGTAATGCACGGCCGGATAGGTCGACTCACGCAGCGTGAGCGCGCGCCTTGTGTTGGCGATGATTCGCCCACCGAAAGTCACCACGACGAGATGGGGGTTTGCCGTGACGTCGATCGGGTGATCGGGGCCGGGCACTTTGACACTGCGAGTGGATGGCTGCGCCTGGGTGGTCATGTCGAAGGTGTCCGCGAGGTAGGTGGGCCTTGGCTCAACGAGAGGCCCGGAAGGCATCGCCGGCCCGGTGGTCGGGTGGAGATGCCGCTAAATCTTAGGCTCCATTAGCGCTTTTTAAAAAGACTTTGTAAGCTTGCTTCCATGCTTTTTAGGCATGACATGGTGAATGGACATGGAGCTTCGTCATCTCCGTTATTTCGTCGCGATCGCGGAAACCGGCAGCCTCACCGTTGCCGCCGAGCGCAAGCTCTAACCTCGCAGCCATCCTGAGCCGCCAGATCAGAGATCTGGAAGATGAGGTCGGTACGCCGTTGTTGAATCGCAGCTCCCGCGGTGTCGAGCTGACAGAGGCCGGGAAAGCGTTTCTGGATCACGCCCGACTGGCACTGCATCAGGTCGACGCGGCCACCGAAGCGGCGCGACGCGCGGCGCAGCCGGCAAAGCAGCGGTTTGCGCTGGGCTTTTTGACGGGGCAGGAGATGACGTGGTTGCCGGAGGCCCTGCGCGTGTTGCGCGCCGAGCTGCCCAACATCGACGTGACGGTATCGAGCGACTATTCCCCAGACCTTGCCGAAGGAGTGGCGCGCGGACGGCTCGATCTCGCATTCATGCGCGCCGAGCCCGACATGGACCTGACCTATCGCCGCGTGTCGCAGGAACCGCTTGTCGTGCTGATGCCCAGTGACCATGCACTTGCCGCGCAAGCGAGCGTGCAGGCGCGCGATCTTGAGGGCCTGCCCTTCATTGCCATGGCTAACAAGGCAAAGGTATTGCGCGCCGTGATCAATGAGTACCTTGGGGGGGAGGGGGTGAAGATGACGCCAGCGCAGTGCGTCAATAACCCGGCCATGGTCATGTCCCTCGTGGCATCCACGCGTGGCGTGTCCCTGATCTCATCCTATGTTGAACCATTGATGCCCTGGTCCGTGGTCAGTCGTCCGCTGGCAGGCGCGCCGCCCAATGGTGGATCTTGTCGTGGGTTACAGCCCATCGAACCAGTCGCCGATTCTTCATCTCTTTCTCTCGCACCTGGAAGAGCTGATGGCCAGCGTCACGAAGCCAGAGACTTGACGGCCATGCCGGTCATGGCGACCCAGCCGCGCAAGATCCGCAGACGACGACCCGAAAGTCAGGCGGCTTTCCGGGCCATGCACGTCGGTACGCGCCAGGACTTACGCCCATTTTTTGCGCGAACATCCGCGTGAAATGGCTCTGGTCCGAGAACCGCACGTAAGCGCAACATCCACCAGTGACAGCGGTGTCGACTGCATCAGTTCAATGGCCCACTCGATGCGCTGCGAGAGCAGCCACTGGTACGGTGGAACGCCCATGCTTTTTTTGAAGCCTTTGACAAAGGCGCTCTGCGAAAGGCGGCACGCGTACGCTTCGTAACAACATGGAAAAATATATCGGCACTTTCAAACTCGAAAAGAACTGAAAACTTTTGATGAGATTTTTACAAAAAGCCGGTAATGTCGATGCCTGAAACGGCTAATGTAGCGGGCTTTGTCCCATGGTAAACGTAAACACTACTTTTAGGGCTGAACTGGATGCTGCGGAAGTTAATCATTGCATCCGGGCTGCAAAGAACCACAACCAAAAATGATGATGGTACATACACCTTCAAAAAGTCCAGTGGTAAAACGACAATTTTATGGGAAAAAGTGAAATTAAACGAATGGTTCAAAGGAAAAGAATTTGATGGACAAGAGCATGAAGTACCCTACCAACTTCACTTAACCCAAACTGATATAGGTTCCAAATTTCCTAAGAACTCCTTTTTGAATTGGATGGCGACGTATTGATTGAAAAACATAAAAGGCCAGGGTATGAGCAGATTGAAATTATTCGTCACGTTATCGATGGAGATCATTGGATTATGGAACTGAACAACGGAATCGCGGCGAAAAGAATTTTGAAGAAAATTAAATGAACCAAGGGGCAAAAATGTTTTTAATCGATAAATTTCCAATTAATTTATATTCCACGATTTAACTGCAAAATTTAATTGCTCATGCTTTTCAGTACAATCAACGGATTAAAAATAAATGCAGAATTTTAATTATAAGAACAAGAACGGATTTCAGTACAAGAACTGACTAAGAAAAACGCAGAATTTTGCAAATTCTAAACCAAAAATAAAAAGCAGTTAAAAGTATTGCTTTGCTATCGAAAAACAACTGCACTCAATAATTATTCTATAGACCGAAAAATTAAATGTATAGGAACACCTACTCCTCCAATTCGAAACATTAAGAGCACATTAAAAATCTAAATTTCTTGGGCAACTCTTGGCCATCAAAAAATTCAAGCATTTAATTAATTGCCTGTCTAATGTGGGGAGGGGGGGATTCGGTCCGCAACGCATAAAGCGATTGGCAACAGGGCACGGTTCAGGGTCTTAAGTTATTATAAAAAAGAATTCAACTGCGTATCGGAATTGCTAAATTTTTGCAAATAAAAACAGGATAAACGTGTAATTTTGGTAATCACTGTTCGTATTGAATTAGCTGTGGGCTAATCTTCAGTGCACTTTTTAAACAAAAATCTGCCGTAAGGAAAAGCCTACAAGTTACAATATAATATATTTGAAGTTCAGTACAAAGCTTCAGAACTACTAACTTAATTCACAATTTTTGTACTAAGTTAGTAGTTTAGATTACAGTATACCAACCCAAATCTTTCAATTTACGAGTGTGCCCAACGAAATCTTTCAACAAAATTTCAAGATTGCGATTGCCCTTCAAACAATTAATTGCTTTTTCTTTTTCCCCGATTCTTCGGAGTCGCTTCGGCTTCCAAATCTTCCACCAAACGTTCGACCAGCAGACGATTGTCGAGCAATTGTACGGCGAACTCCTTTTCATTTTCACCTTTACAACTCAAATTTCCATGATTCACCAAAATCAAAGCAACGACCAAAAATCGCGAAATTTCAAATTCCGGATATTCGCGAAGAATGTCCTTTAAAAAAAATTCTTTATTCACCAAAAAATTCTTTTTCATACGATTTGTCCCCCACCCCCATCCCCAAATTCCAAGAAATCCTAGCGAATCCCCTGACGTTCGGGTATCCATGACTTTCTTACCCTAAACAGCATCCATTGTTCAACGTTACGTTCGAGCGCTAATAAAATCTCATAGGCGTAGGTTTCAACAGTGAAAAGGGCGATGCCGAGCATGTTCGGCCAAAATCGGCTCAATCCTCGTTTCCCATTCGGCGACGCGTTTCGCACAATATGTTCCCGATTGATTTCCTTTTCGGCCTCCGATGGGCGGCGCCATTTTTCTACCGCAAGGCGCTCTTCTTCTTCCAAATTTGCGTTCGGGCGATTCGGCGGATTTGCAGAATTTGCGTCAAATCCTCCAAAATCGTCAAAATCGTCGTCGTCCGAAGTCCCGGCGGCGGCGGCGGCAATTCCTGGGACTGGCTCGTCGCCGGCCGATCCAACGAAACGTCCCGCGAAAGGACCGGAACCCCCAAAAGGGCGGCAACTCGATTTTCGTCCGCATTTTCAGCATCGGCCAGCCGGCGCGGCCCCCGGCGCCGCTTCAAAATCCGAATTTCTTGGCATTGCTCGTAATAAGCGTCCTCGAAGATCGGATTCTGCAGCACATTGCGGAGTTCCTCCTTCGTCATTTGATTTCGATGCCGAATACAATTCGTCATTGATATATTTTCCAATATGAAAATTTTTTTCATCCGGCGCCGCCGCCGCCGCCCCCCGATCGTCCTTTCGAATGCGCATTTTTCCGGAACGGTACGGCGGCGAAGTTGCCGCGTGCGGATCCAAAAGTGCGTCGACTTCATCCTGTGGAGGCAATTGTATCAAATAAGGCTTTTCCTGAGGATTTTCTTGGATTCCGCGATTTTTTTCCATTCGTTCAACAAATTCAGCACCTGCTTCGGCGGCAAGGGGCTGCGGTCGGTTCTGCTGATTGCGCGTCTGCACCAGGGCCGAGGTCCGTTGCGGTGGCGCCTTTGGGCATATCAGCTTCCATTGGCTCCGCTATTCCCTATAGAAAGTAAATGAGACGGTTATTTCGTCAATACGGTTATTTTAACTTACCGAAAGCATGCTCGACTCCGGAGACCCAGCTGAGAAAATCATGCGATCGGCACTTAGCCGCACATGGCGAAGCCGCAAGGTCCCTGGACATATTGTTACGCATAGGCCCATCGCCACTGGCTCCCATATCAATAATGTCGTCGTCGCCTTCGTCTTGTTCGTCGATCAATTCGGCGTCCACTGGATCCAAAAGCAAATGCCCAGATTAGTGTGAATTTGCCGAATTTACGCTGAAAATTTGCACAAATTAACGTTTCAAACAAAAATTTACGAAATACGAGGACGGAAGGCATATTTATACTTCGGAAAATGTTGGGAGATCTGAGATACCCTCCGGCCACAAATTTAAACATTTACTAGGGTATCCACAGTTGCGACCATGTTCCGAATTTAGGAAAAAATGTGGTTGAAAATCAAAAACTCGTACCGAAAATCATCTTTCCGACCGACCATCTCTCCATTTTTTATTCGAAAGTTGAATTTCTGATTTTTCAAAATCTTCCAATGGCAAAAGTGACAGCGGCGCCCGTGGTAAACGCTTTGGCGGTTCTTGACGCTCGTCGTTCGATGACAAATTTGGATCCTCTTCAACCTCCAACTCTTCAAATTCTTCAAATTCGGCTCGATCGGCTTTACGCCGGCGGCTGCGAGTCTCAGGGAATCGATTTTGATCGTTATCAGCGTTTTCATCTTCTTTACGCCCCTTCATCACATTCACCAAGCGACAGACTAGTTGGTAGAGAAATTCAACCTAAACACAAAAAATTACAATTATTAACAAGCTACATTTCAGAAAGTAGGGTAAGAAGTTTTCTTCATTTGGGCTAGATTCACATTTTTTGCCAGTTTTGTATCCCAAACTTTTGACTACCAATAATAGTTATTTAAAACAATTTTGTATGTTTGAGACTACCCTCCTCCCATAAACAATTGCACTGTTCCGAAAAGCATCGCCGCACCAGCTGAATTCATGGTACTGTGCCCATAGACCCATTCAATTTGGAATTTCATAAAAGCAGCCCAAATACTGCTGCAACGACTCAGAAACATTTATACGCCAATTTTATACCAAATTTCTATTATGGGCTGCTAATAACTTAGTGAACTGGTCTAGCCGTTCATCGTTACCACAGGAACGTGATGATGGGTGTGAATCGCAAATTGGATCTTAGACTTCACAATCGTTAGGAACTTTTTGGAGTTTATTATCGTCTTTGTTTCTTTTAATTGTCTTGCTTCCCTTCGCCATTTTCCTTCTTTCCTTTCACTTTTACGTCTTTTGGTTCTTCAGGTAGTTTTAAGCCAACACTGCGGGCCGCGTCACGCAAGCTTCTTTCGCCTCGATTGTAAGTCGCTGCGATTTCCTGTAAAGAATCGCCAATTTCAAAATTTCAACATGAATTTCAAAAAACGAACCCTGAGTCTTCGTTGTGAATGCAAATACGTTCGATATGTGTCTGCCAGATGTTCCAACTCCTTCGGTCCTTTACAGAGCTTCCGACTGGTCACTTGGTGATCGCGAGCACTTTTCAAAACGAACTGAATCGCCGGCAGTGCAGCTTGCTTCTTTCGATCTCCAATCAATGTTCTACTCTCCTTGATGATCCCCCGCAAAATTTGTAAAGCGGAATGGCTTCGTTCAATCATTAAGAACACAGAAACACACGAAATCTCTCAAAAATAAAATTTGGTTGCACGATCTGAAGGGTTTTTCGGACCGCGGATTAGATTTTCAGAGCCAGTTTCAGAATTTCGAAAAATAGCTATCTATATTAGCCAAGTGTTAGCCGAAACGTTCCCACTCGTTTCAGCCGGGGTTACTGCGGTGACGGGGACAGGTC
>CAWKON010000003.1:0-25922 GCA_963851225.1 uncultured Alphaproteobacteria bacterium
AGGCCACAGGTTCGAATCCTGTCGGGTGCGCCAATAATTTCAATGGCTTAGGTTATATAGGCCAAAGCCGAAGCACAGATGGACGGCGCGTCTTTGTGCCTGCGGGCAGAAGACCGGCTAAAGTGATACGGCAGCTTGTCAAGCAACCTGCTAAGAATGGAACGGCAACATAGTCGTCGTTCCGGCGGACCTGAAAGTGCATCTGGTGCTTGGCTACACCGATATGCGAAAGGGGCTCGACGGACTGGCCACGCTGATTCCGGAACAGGTGAAGAAGGATCCGTTCTCGGGCCATCTGTTTGTGTTCCGCGGCAAGAATGCTTTGCTTCCGAAGATTTTGTTTTGGGATGGGACGGGGTTGTGCCTGTACACCAAGGGCGTCGATCATAGAAGCTTATAGTAGCAGCGCATGGCGGAGCCCGGCGGCTCGGTGACACTGAAACCGGCACCAACGCGCCGTGCTAATCGAGGGCATCGGCTGGCGCATACCAGAACGCTTCTGGCGTCCATTTGGCCAGATGAAATCGACAGACGTAGACTGCCGAGACCCGTCAATTATGCATTGCGATGCACAGAGCCAAAATGCACATGAAGCCCGTCTTTAAGCCGGAAGTGCACGAAAAATACCAGCGCCTAATCACCGCCGCGAAAGGCGCGGGACCGGCTCTGACCGCGGTGGCGCATCCCTGTAATGAGGTGTCGCTCGAGGGGGCTATTGAGGCGGCGCGGCTGGATCTCATTATTCCCATCCTCGTCGGTCCGGCTGAGCGCATTCGGCGAGTCGCGGCCCAGTACGACCTGGATATAACCAATCTCAAAGTCGTGGACACGCTGCACAGCCACGCTTCCGCAGCGAAAGCGGTAGAGCTCGCGCGCAATGGCGAAGCGGAAGCAATAATGAAAGGCAGCCTTCACACAGATGAGCTGATGGGTGCGGTGGTAGCACGTGAAGGCGGCATACGTACATCACGCCGCATAAGCCATTGCTTCGTGATGGATGTGCCTGGTCACCCTGATGCGCTCATCATTACCGATGCAGTGGTCAACATTGCGCCGACGCTTGAAGAAAAGATCGATATCGTGCAGAACGCGATCGACCTTGCGAACGCGCTGAAAGTGCCTCAGGTGCGTGTCGCTGTTCTTTCCGCGATGGAGACGGTCAATCCAAAAATTCAGTCTTCGCTCGATGCTGCAGCCTTGAGCAAAATGGCCGAGCGCGGACAGATCACGGGCGCCGTGGTCGACGGACCGCTCGCCCTCGACAATGCGATCAGTGAGGAGGCGGCTGCGACAAAGGTGATTGTGTCTCCGGTTGCCGGACGTGCCAATGTGCTGGTGGTGCCGAATCTCGAGGCCGGGAATATGCTTGCGAAAGCCCTTTCCTTTCTGGCGAGTGCCCACAGCGCCGGCATCGTTCTCGGCGCAAGGGTTCCAATCATCCTGACAAGCCGCGCGGACTCACTCACGGCGCGCCTTGCCTCTTGCGCTGTTGCTGCGCTCATCGCCAAGTACCGCCGGGATCAGGCGGCGGTACCGCCGCAGTGAGATCGGCATGGAAACAAGGATTAACCCAGTTCTCGCCGGCCGAAAAGCTTTGATCGCAGGCATCGCGAATAAACAGTCGATCGCACATAGCTGCGCGAAAGCGTTCCAGGCCGTCGGAGCTGATCTAGCAATCACATGGCTTAACGAAAAAGCCAAGCCGCACGCGGAACCGATCGCCCTTAAACTCGGAGCCGAGATTACGGCGGCGCTCGACGTCGCAAGGTTGGGCGAATTGGAAACGATCTTCGAGACGATCAAAAAGAAATGGGGACGTCTCGATCTGCTCGTTCATTCGATCGCCTTCGCGCCGAAGGCAGACCTTCAGGGTGGTTTGCTCAATTGTTCTGCTGATGGGTTCGCCACGGCGATGGATATCTCCTGCCATTCTTTTGTGCGCATGGCCAAACTCGCGGCATCGCTGATGCCTGACGGCGGCGCTATGTTCGCAATGAGCTATATTGGCGCAAACAAAGTCGTACCAAATTATAATGTGGTGGGGCGGGTGAAGGCAGCACTCGAGGCGGCCTGCCGTTACCTAGCCTGCGAACTTGGGCCACGCGGCATCCGCGTCCATGCCATCTCTCCGGGGCCACTCAAGACACGGGGCGCATCCGGCATCAAGGATTTCGAGCTCATGTTGAATGAAGCGGCGCATAAGGCATCCTTAGGCGAACTCATCGACATCATGGATGTCGGCTGGACTTGCGCCTATCTGGCAACGCCCTTTGCTCGCGGAGTTACTAGTGGTACGGTTTACATCGATGGTGGCGCCAACATCATCGCCTGATCGAACCGGGCCGCGCATTAAGTGCACTCATGTCAAGTATAGCAGTTATCAATGCGGGATCCTCCAGCATCAAATTCGCGGTGTTCCAGGCGGCCTCGACTCTTTTTCTGCTGCTGCGCGGGGAGATCGAGGGCATCGGAACGACGCCAAAAGCGAAATTGTCGGATCCACGAGGTAAGCTTCTCGTAGAGGAAAGCTTCGACGGCAAGGATTTCGATCATGCCGCAGCAACTCAGGCGATGATGCGACTAGGCGCAAAATGGCTTGAGGAGCCGGGTATTTCGGCGGTTGGGCACCGCGTTGTGCATGGCGGAGCCGAATTTTCGGCGCCGCTGCTCTTGACAGATCAGGTCATCGACAAGCTTGCGGCACTCATTCCCTTGGCGCCATTGCATCAGCCGCATAATCTGGCGCCAATCCGGGCGATTTGCGCGTCTCATCCGAGTCTACCGCAGGTCGCCTGTTTTGACACGGCTTTTCACCGTAACCAACATCCGATAGCTCAGGCGTTCGCTATCCCGCGTAAATATTCGGACGGCGGGATTCGCCGCTATGGTTTCCATGGTATTTCTTATGAGTATATTTCGAAGAGAATGGTGGCTGTGGCGCCGGAAGTCGCCCGTGGCCGTCTCATCATTGCGCATCTTGGCAACGGAGCGAGCCTTTGCGCAGTGAAAGATGGTCTCAGCGTCGCGAGCACAATGGGCTTTACGGCCGTCGATGGATTGATGATGGGAACCCGCTGCGGTACTGTTGATCCTGGCGTGCTCATCTATCTCATTGATCATTATGGTCTGGGCCCCCGCGAACTGGAAGATCTTATCTACCGCAAATCCGGTCTTCTTGGCGTCTCGGGAATTTCTTCCGATATGAGGACGCTACGAGCTTCACCCGGCCAGGCAGCGAAAGAGGCTATCGACCTGTTCGTCTATAGGATCGTGCGCGAAGTTGGCTCCTTGGCGGCCGCGCTTGGGGGCCTTGACGCCATCGTTTTCACGGGTGGAATCGGAGAGAACGATCCCGCAATCCGTTCCGGCGTCGCTAACGGCTGCACATGGCTCGGCCTGACGCTCGACGAAGCCTCAAATCGCCAGGCCGCGAAGCAAATCAGCAAAGAAGGCTCACGTGTCGCAGCATTTGTCGTACCGACAAACGAGGAGTTAGAAATTGCGGGGCGGACTTTTGAAATAACACAGCAGCTCGCTTCTAGGGCAGAGCAGGGGAAGCTTTCGCAATGAGGAATCGCTTTGATATCTAAAAAGTCTGTGAGGCTGATAATTTTCGCGGCAGTGGTTGGGGTTGCAGGCCTTTTTGGCTATCAGTATTGGCAGCAAATGCAATCCGGCCTGCCGAAAGGCATCGCTTCAGGCAATGGCCGGATCAATTCGAAACTGGTCGATATAGCCGCCAAGGAAGCGCTTTGGTGACGAATATTCCCCCAATGTCTCTCAAGACAATCTAAACATCACAGTCACGAAAGCGACAGCGCCAATCAGCGCCAAAACTACCGCGATCGCCAGGGCCGGCCTATTGATTGGCGGCTCCGGCTTGATCACGAGCAAATCGCGATGAGAAGGCCGAACACCCCAGAGAAAATCAAAGCCAACCCCAGATAACGAGGCAAATTCGGAGCAAGAGCGGGCTTGGCGCCGCTCATGTTTTCAAGCCGATCAAAGAATTGGACAATCGTAAAACCAAATCCAATCAGGGTCGTTGCAAGGCGCATCCAACCCATGAGCGTCGAATCGGCAGAAAGGCGCGTTCGGATCCAAGAAAAGTGACTGTCTGAAGTCGGCTTGACCACGAAACCCGTGGCGTTGTCGCCTTCCTTGGGCTCAGCGTTTTTGCTGTCGGGCTGCATTTGCGAACCATCCGGCAGCATTTATAGGCCGTTGCCACGCGGCTTCAATAAGCGAGCGAAACGGGCTGCAGGACCACGAATGAGCGCGTAGGGAACAAAACCTAAAGTCACGCCAACAAGAAGCGCTTCGCCAGGATAAAACTCGTCGAGAACCTCTGTCTGATACGCGACATCCAAAACTACGGCCAGCAAAATGATCTTACTCGTTGCGCGTAAGCCTTCGCGCACATGCGCCGCGCGGTTTCCGCTGTCAAAAATGATTGACCATAGATAGGGCGACGTTCCTTGGCGCGCGTCACGAATTCCATCGTAAACCGCCAAAGCCGTTGACATGATCGGTTGCAACAGAAAGCGAAACGCCAGAGGCCCAGCGGGACGCTCCATAAGATTTATCCAGAGACGAGACAGAAAATCATGCAGTTCCACTGCCGCCGCCTATCCCCTTCGTGCGAGGCGAGATCCGGCCATGAGAGGCGGGTTCCTTGGTGCCTTGATTAATTGGCGCGAGACCTTTTCAATTGCGGTGAATAATCGCTCTCATCTATGTAACTGTCGAAGCAATAAGGATAAGGATACGCATAGAAAAACACGTCTCTATAGGCAGGACGCCAGTACTCATGTACGTTGGGATTGGCTAACGCGCCCGCGAGAGCGTCGAGACTCAGTCCGCTGAATGGGCTCGCAGGTCTGCTCCAACCCCAGCCGCCATACCGTCCCCCACAGACCCAAAGACCCAAAGCGGGTAATGAGATCCGGCAGCCGCAAACGAAAAATTGCCGTCGCCGCCAATAAGCGAGATCGTCAGAAGAGTGGCAATAGAGAACTTGCGTTGCCAATTCATCGCTTGCTCCTTTGGCATTTTTTGAAGCGCGCGCACCGTTTACTTTGTAAAATTGCAGCTACGGCGGGATCCGCCCGCCCGAAGTGATCCAATGATGATAAGTTTGGAATTTTACGCCGAGTTTATCGTAAAAAACTCTCAGATAGCCGTCTCGACCTCGCGAAACCGCCTGGGGCATAACTTTTTGTACCTCCTGGGCGATGACACCTACATAGGTTGTTTCTCCGCCGTTATAAACGAAACGGTACAAACCCACGCCGTTGTTTAGATGGCCGAGTAAAATGATTTCGTGTTTCAGCCTAAAATCCGACCGCCGTCCGCCGCCACGGCCACCACCGCGAAAGCCGCCTCGCCCGCCGCCGTGAAAGCCCCCACGAAACCCGCCTCTGCCGCCACCGTGAAAGCCACCTCGCCCGCCGTGGAAACCGCCGTGACCAGGCCTAAAGCCCCCGCCCCGGAAATCCTCCTCCAGTTGGCCGGTGCAACCTCGCAGGCCGTGCCGCAGGTCGCGGTCTTGTTGCGGGTCTCGCTGCAGGCCTTGTAGCGGGTCTCGTTGCTGGTCTTGGACGGGTGACCGGTCGGTTCGCGCCGCCTCCGAGCCCGGGACGTCCGCCAACTCCGCCGCCAAGACCCGGCCGGCCGCCAACTCCTCCTCCGACCCCCGGCCTCCCGCCAACCCCACCGCCGAGACCAGGCCGTCCGCCAACTCCTCCTCCGAGCCCGGGCCTCCCGCCAACCCCGCCGCCGAGACCAGGCCGTCCGCCAATCCCGCCGCCGGCGCCTGGGGGGCGTCCGCCCGGCCGATAGCGGCCGCCGTCCGGACGCCAGGGCCGGTTAACAATTCCATTTCCGATGTTTCCGCCGCCTCCAATTGGCGTGCCGGGACGCCAGCCCGCATAAGGCGGTCTCCATGCTGGATACCCGGGCCAAACAGGTGGATAAAACGCCCCAGTGCCCCAGTTCCAGTAATTGCCGCGCCATGCCGATCCAATTGCGACAGCGGCACCAAAGGTCAGCAGCCCCGCGGCAATGCCATAAGCGGGAAGTGGGTTATAGACGGCGACCGGGTCATATGAAGGAACGTAAACGACAGAAGGGTCCTGCGATTAAATCGTCACCACGTCGCGGCCGTCCTGTCTCTGCGTCGTGACGACCTGTTCCTTGGTAGTTTTGAGCGTTCCGGCATCCTGCGCTTTCGTCCGCAGTAGCTGGATGACGTTTGCAACGTCCTGTGGCTGGTTAACGATTGCGTCGCCGAGGCTGGTCGTCCAGTCGAGATCGTCGCTAAGCCTTTTCAGCACGGTCGGGAAGCGCAGCATCGCCTTTACCGAAGGGTCCCAATCCTCGGCATCTGCGCCCGAAAAATCCTGCTTGGCGACCGCCGTTTTGTTTTCATCGAGCCAGCGCTCAGCCTGGACAATGTCCAGAGGATATGCGGCGGCCGGCAGCAACTGCGCCAGCAACGCGTCCGGATAAAGCGCAATCGGCGCCAAGAGCTTCTCTAGCTCCGCCTCGCTTAATTTTGGCGCCTGAGTTGACGGCACTTCGGATTGGGGCGCTTCCGAGACGGCCGGGGGAGGAGGCGAAGGATCGATCGCAAATGAATAGTCCGGCGTGAGCCCCACGAGAAGACAGGCGAGGCCGCAAATAAAATTTTTTGCAAATCCACTTCTGATTTTATTGTCAGACATTTGGCTGCTCTCAATGACGCTCTAGCAAACTTAGCTTCGCCGCGTGCGTGCCGAGCTCCGCTGCAGCCCATACTTTGCAATAACCATCTCCCCCGAGCCAGAATGCCGTCGCATTCTGCCAGTGACATCCACAGGGTGATGCAAAAGCCAGTGCGTCACCAAAACCTGATCCCCCGCTATATGTCCAGACCAGCGTATAAGAGCATGGGGCGCCTTTTATGGCAATGCTTGTCTCGTAAGCCTTGTGGCAAGAACCGTGTTGGGTGGCAATATGGATCGTGTAGGTGCCATCATGCCGATGCGCAGAAGGCTCAGTCTTTGCTTGAGCTACGTCGATCCCCAATAGGCAGCTTGCACCAATGCGTACTACCCGGAAGCCCGCGAATTTCGCGAACGCCTCATCCTCCGCGGGCCGGTCGTGCCACGTTCACTGGGATTGCTGCCGTACCCGCAGAAATGTTTATCGGGTTTGTTGCCGATGTTGGATAACCATTGCGCTCCGTCACCCAGCACAAGCTATTTGCTGGGTGACGAGGCGCTAATCTCGCCTAATCTTTGCGACTTATTGGGCGTAAGGGCGGGATGTCCGGCGGGCGGTGCGTCGCGCCGAAAAACGGCCAACCCCTATGGCTGTAACCGCCTTCTCCACAAAGCCGCTGGACGCTATATTCCGTGCAGGCTCGCGAATGCTTTGCTGGGACAGCTGCTCGTGCTTGCGTGCCGAGCGCAATTGACAGCGCCGCTCCCAATGCTACGGCAGCAACTCCTGAATGATCACTTTCATTGTCGAGCTCCTCCTTATTATCATTAGGCGTGCATCTTGGCTGCCGCCTGCTTGACGGTCAATTCTGAGAGACTGCGCCCGAGTTTGTCGCATGCGCAGTCTCGACAACGCTTGCGCTTTGTATATCGTTGTACTTAGCTATTCAACAGTCCCCCGGGCCCGACCGCCTTCGACCTTGCAGGAGCAGCCGGTTCCAAGCCATCCAGGCTCCTGAAGCAAGCACGTCTTCATGGGAGTCGCGCAATAATTTCCGGCCGCCGCCACGCTTCGGCCAGTCACGAGGGGCTCGGTCGCGTCGGCGGCTAACGCCAGAGGCGCTGTCGCGGCTGCCGCAAGCCCAGCCCCATATCCATACCCATAAGGATAGGCATAACCGTAAGGATAGCCGTAGCCATAACTATAATAACTGTGTGGATACCAGCCACGGTGCCAGCCATAATGCCATCCCCTGTGCCAACCGTAGTGCCTATAGGGATGATGCCAGCTATAGTGCCTGTAGTGATGCCGATGGTAATAGTGGACTTGTTCGATCGAAGTAGGCGGCATCATGATTTGCGAGCTCGTCACGCTCATTGGACCGGCTGAAGCGGTTGTGGTGAGCGCGAGCAGGGCGGTTCCGGATATCGTAGAAATTGCCTTAAGCTCCATAATACACCTTCCTTTGAGGCCATCCAACACCTACGGTGGAGGTCTGCGAAAAGCCTCAATTTAGAGAACGACGATCTTAGCTAGTTTGTTCCAGTTTGTTCCGCTCCGGGATACATTAAAAGCCCATGAATTCCGGTACATTGATTTAAATCAACAACAGGCCAATATGTTTTTTCTTTCGCGTGGACCTGCGAAGCTCTCGCAACGAAATTCAGCATTCTTGGCAGAATGACAAACGTTAGGCGATTGCCATACCTTAACTTATCCACCCTCCACACTAGAATTCGGCGAAATAGCTCGCGATAGCATTAGACGTATCGATCAATGGCTGTTGGCTAACGGAAATAAATCCAACTTCAGGTCGATCAATATCTTAAATCAGCAAGATAACTGATGCCACCAAACCGCTCGTCACATAAACAGGCAGTCTCCAGCGTCGGCCCTCCGTTCCGCTGCTGTAGCCTGTAAATGCTATTGCGATAAATGTAATTCCGTAAAGAGCCAGAAAGACGAATTCGGCACCCGATTTAAATACGCGGTCAGGCGCTTTTGTTGATTATCGAACATTTCGTTCAACGCCTGAATATAGAGACCTGTGGGCACCATGCCACTGTCTTTCGCCATAACCTGCCTAGCCTGTCAACCAAAGCGCATCCTGAATTTGATTTGAACGCGTGACCGCGGCCTGCATTTCAGAAGGTGACGGTATCTGTTGGGTTATACCCAACCTGACCTCGACGTATCTCTGAAACAGTTTCAAGCTTTCAGCGTTCTGGGGCGCCGGTAGCAATCGTGCACGCATAGCGGCGGTTCCGATTGCATTTGCTTCATTTAGCACGGCAACGCGTCGCTCATCGAAACAAGTCAGCGCCATGGCAAAAGTGAAGCTGATCATTAAGGCTAGAAGACCCAGAATCGCAGCTTCCAAGGTGACGACATTCGCCTCTCCTGCGGCGCGCAAACCAAATACGTGGCCGATTTCGCTTGCAATCAAGAGGGCAACAACGCTCGAGCTGAAAACAGCGGCGAGTGAGTAGTTCCCTAATTCGAACATGTTGGTCACGGCAATCGCTTCTGATACCAATGCCATCTGAACAACGAGCGGGACCGAGCCTCTTGGGCTACCGCAGCGTCTAACTCTTCAAGCAAGAGGCCTCCTCGAAACTGAGCTACACGACCTCGCTTAGGATCGGTCCCAGTTATGCTTGGGAAGGAACGCCAACTCGATAGGCATTCTACCATATTGGTCCACACACGCATGAAAAATCATCGAAGTCCAGTTCTGTGGCCATGAAGATCAGGGGGAAGAGGATAAGATCGTGCAATCAAAACAGAGACTGGGAAACCATGAGCGAATTAATTGAAGCGATCATGCCGATGGCCTCGGAGGTGAAGAAATTGAGAATGCAGAGACAAAGATAGCTCGGTTTTTCGCTCATGGCGCTAGGCTGGTTTCGCGCCGCAGCCAGCTCCCCTTCAAGGACCCAGCGTTCTCCACCGCGACCGCGGGCAATGCGACCATGACCCGTTCGGGCGGGAAGATCACAATGACTTCGGTGCCTTCGCAAAGCTTGGATTTCAGGGTGAAAGTTCCGCCATGAAGTTCGACGAGACCTTTCACGATCGGCAGACCGAGACCAGAGCCCTCCTCGGCGTTTTTTTGTGCGTGCGTGCCACGGCCAAACGAGGACATGACGATCGGGATTTCGTCTTCTGGAATGCCGGGACCGCTGTCGCGCACGGCCACATATTGACCGCCGCTCGCGGTCCAGCCGATCCTGATCTTGATCATTCCGCCGTGCGGGGTAAACTTGATTGCGTTCGACAGAAGATTCAATATGACTTGGCGAATAGCGCGTTCGTCGGCCCAAATCCGCGGCAAGTCCTGCTCGATCGCCAGTTCGATGGTAATCTGCCGTTTGTTCGCGCGGAGCCCGAGTAAATGCCGGCCATCCTCGACAAGTTGAGGGAGCGCGACAGCTTCTTCCTTGAGGTCGAAACGTCCTGCCTCTATTCTCGAGAGATCGAGGATTTCGTTGATCAGCATCAAAAGGTGCTGCCCGCTCGCATGGATGTCGTTTGAATATTCCTTGTAGGATGCGACGGCGTGCGATCCGAACAATTCGCCTTTCATGACTTCGGAAAAGCCAAGAATGGCATTGAGTGGTGTGCGCAATTCGTGGCTCATCGTGGCGAGGAAACGGGATTTGGCGAGATTTGCCGCCTCGGCGCGGCGCCGCGCCAGATCGCTGTTTGCCTTGGCTTCTTCGAGTTCGGTGATTAGCGCGTCTTTTTCGGCTTGAAACGCTAGCGATTTGAGCGAAGCCCTGTGGAGCTTTCGCGCAACGAACATAAAATAGAGCTGCGTCCCGGACGCCAGCGCAATCACTGGCAAGGTTCCATCGGAAAGACTCGCGGGACGCAGGAAACTAAGCGTTGCGAAAGTCATTGGCGTCAAGGCGCCAGCCACCGCGGATGGAATCGCAGCGGAGATCGCCGCGTTCATTGCGGCAACGAGCAAAAATAGGATGAAAGCAAAGCTGCTCGAAGCGGGGTCGCCGGATTGGCTGACGAGCCAAATGATCGCCCATGCGATTCCCTGGAGCATTTCGGCGGCGACAAATTTGCGACGCCAGTGGCTGGCGTCGAGAATGGTTTCTCCAACATCCAAGAGCTTGCCAGCAATCCGGTAAGCCACGCCGAGCGCGGAAAAATCGAGGGCTAGCCAAATCAGGACTGTGTTTATGGCGACCCATTTGGCGGCAGCCACGGCAGCCACTCCGCCTAGTACGGCCAAGGCGGGGCCCGATGATCTGCGTCCTTTCGCGAAAAGGCGCAGCAATTCGCCGTCGAGGCCACATTTGGACGATGCGGACGACGTCAGCTTCTTGCGCACGTCGTCTAGCGCGGCGGCCACGCGCCCGCGCCGCGTGGCGGTAGCCGGATCGCCAGCGTATCCGCCCGCAAACGTTTCCGCGGTGATGCCGGTCATCCTTTGAAGAACCTGTTCAATTCTCGCTTCGTGCTAAAGATTGCGGCAACGGTGCCGGAAAAAGATTAATGAGCCGCGTAAGCGATCACTCAATTTCTTCGCACCTAAGACTGGTCCGGGGCTGATGGCCGGAGCTGCGGCGCGTTTCACGGGGAAGGTGAGCATGACTCCGCAGGAAAGAACTCAATGTGCGTTAATGGGGACACCGGCGCGGCAAGCGCGCGACGTTGACCCAGATCCGCCCGACACGATCCAGGACGCTTGCGAACTACAAGGAATTAGCCTTGAATCGCCGGCTTTCCGGCGCAGCGGACCGTCGCTGCTCACATGCGCGAACCGGCCTTGCGCCGCACCCCGGAGCGCAGCCGGCGGGAGGTGCGATTACCATGACAGGCAGCCCTTCGATTTCCGAACTCGCAACGCTGGCCGGGCGCATCAGGGCCTGCCGCATTTGCATCGAGACGCCACGCGGCGCGCCGCTCCCGCACGAGCCGCGTCCCGTCTTGCGGCTGTCTTCGACTGCGCGGCTGCTTATTGCCAGCCAGGCGCCGGGCATGAGAGTCCATGTCAGCGGGCTGCCCATTCAACGATGCCTCCGGCGATCGCCTGCGCCAATGGATGAAAGTTTCGCGCGAAGAATTCTACGACGAGGCGCGGATCGCGATCGTGCCGATGGGTTTTTGTTTTCCTGGCCATGATGCCAACAAGGGCGATCTGCCGCCGCGCCGCGAATGCCGCGAGACTTGGCATGATGAATTGTTTTCGATTTTGCCTCGTATCGAAACCATTCTCGCGATCGGGCGCTTCGCGCAGGACTATCATTTCACAAGGGCCGGAAGGCCGTTGCCGAAGGTCTTGAAGGTTGACGATATCGTTCGCCGTTGGCGCGAATTCGCGGGCGAGAGGCCGAAAATCATCGCCCTGCCGCACCCCTCCTGGCGCAATAACGGTTGGATCAAACGCAATCCTTGGTTCGAGCAGGAGGTTGTGCCGGCCTTGCGGGCCGAAGTCGCGCGTGCGATCTCCTGATGCGGGCAATGTTTGAGGCCGGCCCGTCGTCTGGCATGGGACTTCCGGGGAACCCTTGCCGCCGGGACGCCTTGCGCTCGGCGTTTGGAGTTTCGGGTTTGGCTTGGTACACTCGCCCGCGATGGAAGGGGAGCGCTTGCCGGAGGCTTCGGGGTGTAACGTGGGAGCAGTGGACGACGCTGGAATTGATGGTCTCGCGATTCTCCCGCGTGGGGCTAGTCCGCCCGACGGAGCGGACGCCCTTCAAGGCGCGGAGTTAACCAGACGCAGCGCGGCGAAATCCGCCGCCGGCGCCCCGGCCTGCGCCATGCCAGGCCGGCAAAGGCAACACCACACCTATGCGGCGCTGGATCTCGGCACCAATAATTGCCGGCTCTTGATCGCCCGCGCGGCTCCAGCAGCCAGTGGCCAAGAGGGCTTTCGCGTCATCGACTCATTTTCCCGGATTGTCAGGCTGGGCGAGGGCCTGTCGCGAACCGGCGAGCTTGGCGCGGCGGCGATCGAACGCACCCTTGGCGCGCTCGAAATTTGCCGCAACAAAATGCGGGCGCGCGGCGTTACCCGCGAGCGATTGATTGCGACGGAGGCCTGCCGGTCGGCAAGCAACGGCGCCGAATTTTTGCGCCGGGTGCGCGAGGAAACCGGGCTCGAACTCGAGATCGTGGATCGCGAAACCGAAGCGCGGCTCGCCGCCGCCGGCTCCGCATCGCTCGCCGATTCCGCCGCCGAAGGCGTCATTTTGTTCGATATCGGGGGCGGGTCTTCCGAGCTTGTCTGGCTTGGCGGGGCCGCGTCCCCTTGCGCGCAATCGATCGATACGGCGCTCGGCGAGCGCATCCGTTTTTGGGTTTCCCTAAAACTCGGTGTCGTCACCTTGGCGGAAGAATTTGGCGGCATGGAGGTTTCCAGCGCGGCATTTGAAGCAATGGTCGCTTATGTCACGCCGGAACTTGAGAGCTTTGTCGCGATGGCGGAGGGCGAGCGGCGCGGCCGGCATTTTCATTTGCTTGGCACTTCCGGGACGGTGACGACAATCGCCGGGGTCTTTCTGGGCCTCGCCCGCTATGACCGCCGCCGCGTCGACGGTTTGTGGATGTCGAGCAGGCAAGTGGATCATGCGGTGGCGTGCTTGCGCAAGATGAGTTACGAAGAGCGCGCCGCCAATGGTTGCATTGGGCACGGCCGCGCCGATCTTGTTCTCGCCGGCTGCGCCATTCTCGAGGCGATCCGCCGCGCATTCCCGGCCGATCGCGTCCGTATCGCCGACCGGGGTTTGCGCGAGGGCATGCTGAACCAGCTCATCCGCGCAGATAGGGACGCGAATCGCGTACGCTGATCGCACCGCGCCCGCACTAAGAGCGTTTGTGCCGAGCGCGTCCGTCCGCCCCTCCAGGTTGAATTTCTGTCTTTAGTTCGTGACATGTTACGGGAATTTGTGTAACATGTTACAGAACTAGGAGGCCGAATGTCACGTCAATCCAGGACACCGACGCCGCCGGCAAAGCGCGTGGCGAATTATCGCCAGAGGATGCGCGCGGCTGGCTTGCGGCCGGTGCAAATCTGGGTGCCGGATACCCGCTCGCCGGACTTTGCCGAAAAGTGCCACCGTCAGGCGCGCGCCGTCGCCCTCAGCGATCCGGCGGGCGATGAACTCATGCGCTTCGCCGCCAGCGTCTATGAATGGCCGGAGCCGTAATGCGGCGCGGTCAATTCGTGGTCGTCGCGACATCAGGCGATTACGGCAAGCCGCGCCCGGCGCTCGTCGTGCAAAGCGATCTATTTGCCGAACTGCCATCCGTGGTGATTTGCCCTTTGACGGCGACGCTTCGCGATGATGCGGATCAGTTCCGGCGCGAAGTCGATCCCTCGAAACGCAATGGACTGCGCGAGGTTTCGCAGATCGCCATCGACAAAATCACAGTCGTTCCCGCCGCCAAAATCGGCGGCGTGATCGGGGAAGCCGGCGACGCTTTGCTGTTGCGGGTCAATCGGGCGCTCGCTTTCTTCTTGGGCATCGTATGATGTACAGATGTGTGTGTGATTTGTCCGGCGGCCAAAGCGGGCGCTGGGTGTGAAACATGGGGCGCAAGCCGAAATTCACGCCGCACCAGAAGCGCGAAGCGATCAAGCGCCGCGACAAGGAGGGGGAAATCTTGCGCTCGATCGGCCGCAGCTACAATGTGAGCGCGGCGACGATTTCGCTGCTGGTGGCATGATTCCTTCGGCAAACGACCTGAATTTTGATGGCCTACTCGATGCCCTTGTCTCCCATTGATCGTCTGCGAGGGAAGCGTGACCGCGCATTTCAGTCACGAATTCTAGCAGCACTGGAAAAGCCGAAGACGAGGCGCTGTTTGGCGATAATCAACAGCCCTATTTTCATCTGGATGTTGACCGTGGTCGTCGTCACGCTGGGCGGCGCCTATTACACCACCTATCGGCAGTGCGTCGCCGACGCACGGCAGATTGTGTCTATCAGTGCAACCTATGGAGTCGAGATACGTCACAGACAGGACGAAATTGCGAATGCCATCGGTGAAGCAGCAACGGTGGTCGATCTTCGCAAGGCTCTTGAGAAGAAAACATATTTCATCTCAGACCTGAAGGATAAAACCATGATCGAACTTCAAGCAGCTTATAGGGACGCGTACTTGCAAATCGACAGGTCGGGAATCGATGCAACACCTGAGCGCGCGCTGATCTCATCTCCACTGTTCGCGCGCTTTGGCGTTATTTTTTCCGGCTACCTTCCTCCCACTCTTAGCGACGCTGACTTGCCCGACCTCAAAAAATATGCGGCTATTGTCTCGGCCACCAACCTCGCGATTCTTTTGCGCGAATTGACGACCATTTACGAAATTGGATGTACACCCTTGAATGTTGTGTTGATTGCGCTGGGCGAAAATCCTGTTCTGGCGCGGGCGGTCGCAGTCATTTTCTCCGAACGCTATAAAAACACCCTTCCAATCAATGTTCTGCCTAAGCCTTGAACCTTTAGTTATCAGGTTCCTTGCCATATATCGGCCCATGTCTTCCCATCCCGCCGCTCGCGTTCCATAATGCCGTTACGCGAATTTGTGCCGCACAATCCACAGTTAGCGAATGGTGGCTCCGGCTAAAAGGTGGCCGCGCAGAAGCGATCCAAATGGAATCTCTAAATTGGTCCTCCACCAAAACTTCGCGGGACTTGCGCCGGCCGGCGCTATAAGTCTGACGTTTGGTCCCTCGGTTTGAGTCTCGGCGTGACGGAAACGAAATCTTTTTCCGGGCGCGAAGGCGGGCGCTCGCTGAAGACGCGGGTGAAGACCGCGCGGCAACGCACGCTTTCCTCAAAGTTGTGGCTCGAGCGCCAGCTCAACGATCCCTATGTGGCCCGCGCCAAGCGAGAAGGGTATCGCTCCCGCGCGGCCTATAAGCTGATCGAAATCGACGAGCGCTATCATTTCTTGAAACAGGGCCAAAAGATCGTCGATCTTGGCGCCGCGCCTGGGGGATGGTCGCAGGTGGCCGTGCGGAAGGCTGGCACGGAGCAGGGCAGGGGCAGGGTCATCGGTATCGATCTCCTCGCCATTGCGCCGCTGCCCGGCGCCGAATTCAAGGTCCTGGATTTCCTGTCCCCCGAGGCGCCGGAGTTGCTGAAGGATTGGCTCGAAGGCCCGGCCGACGTGGTCCTCTCCGACATGGCGGCGAATGCGACCGGCCATAAAAAAACCGATCAATTGCGGATCGCGGGCCTCGTCGAGCTCGCGGCGGATTTTGCCTGCGAAATCTTGACGGATGGGGGCAGTTTCCTCGCCAAGGTTTTTCAGGGCGGCACCGGGCATGAGCTGCTCGCCCGTCTCAAATGCGAATTCGCGGAGGTACGCCACGTGAAGCCGCGCGCAAGCCGCGCCGGTTCGGCCGAGCTTTACGTGCTTGCGGCGGGGTTTAGAGGCGCGGGCAAGCGGTGAGCTACAGACAACGCGCTTATTGCCCCGCGGGCGCGATCGCATCCGCGGCTTTCTCCGAGCGGCGGGTAAGTTCGGATCCGGCATCCGCGGGCAGACGCATGAAAGCGAAAGCCGCGCTCAACGAGACCGCCGCCATCGCGACAAAGGCCCATTTGAAATTTGCAAGGGCGAGAACGGGCAATTCGGGGTTGACGTGAGCAAGCCCTTGCAGGACGCCTGCTCCCGCCGCGACGCCAACGCTCAAGGACAATTGCTGCGCGACCGAAGCAAAACTGACGGCCGCGCTCATTTTGGCGGAATTGATTTCGGCGTAGGCAATTGCGTTGATGCTGGTGAATTCGAGCGACCGCGCGAAGCCGCTGAAGAGAAGCCAAGCCATCATAAAAACGAGCGGCGTTGACGGCGTAAAGAAGCCGTAGAAGCCAAGGCAGCCTGCGCTCAATAGTGCGTTGTAAACGAGCACCCGGCGAAAGCCGAAAATCCTCAAGATCGGCGCCGCCGTGGCTTTCATTGCCATGGCCCCCACCGATGCAATGAAGGTGACCGAGCCGGATTGAAATGCGGTCATCCCAAATCCGGCTTGCAACATCAGCGGCAGCAAAAAAGGAATCGATCCAATGCCGATCCGGAACAGCGATCCTCCCCCAACGCTCGCGCGAAAGGTTTTGATGGAAAGAAGCTTGAGATCAAGCAGCGGAAATGTGGCGCGGCGGGCATGCACAACATAGCCGGTCAAGGCGAGAGCGCCAAAGCCCGCCAGAACAATCGCGGCTTCCCAGGGCATGAGCCCGCGCCCAATGCCGCCGAGCCCGAACAAAAGAGCCGCAAGCCCGAGTCCGCAGAGGAAAAAGCCGGTTACGTCGAGCGGTGCCGATGCCTCCTCCTTAATGTCCTCGATGAATATGGTGGCCAGGATCATGCCCGCGACGCCGATCGGCACATTGATCCAGAAAATCCACCGCCAGTGAAAATAAGTGGTGATGAAACCGCCAAGCGGTGGCCCGGAGATTGGCCCAAGCAGCGCTGGGACCGTCAGAAAGGATAATGCGTCGACGAGCTCAGAGCGTTCGACGGAGCGCAGCAGCAAAAGCCGCCCGACCGGAACCATCATCGCGCCGCCAAGGCCCTGAACGATGCGGGCGCCGACAAGTTCCGGCAAGGTCGAAGCCAAGCCGCACAAGATAGAGCCTGACGTGAAGACGAGGATTGCGGCCCGGAAAATCGTTCGCGCGCCAAAACGGTCGGCGGCCCAGCCGCTCGCCGGAATGAAGATCGCAAGCGAGACGAGATAAGAGGTGAGCGCGAGTTTTAGGGAAATCGGGTCTTCATGCAAATCCTTGGCAATCGCGGGCAAGGACGTCGCGATCACCGTCGAGTTCGAGATTTTCCATGAACAGCGCACAAGCGACAGTCAGCGCGGTAACAAGATAGGAAGGCAAAAGCTTGGCTCCAATGGCGGTCTTGCCTGGGGAAAAAAGGCACAGGCCAAGCGCCGCTGCGGGCAGCGGTGCTTGCTCAAAGCTGTGGCGGTCTCTCTAACGGTCTTTGTCAATCGTACCAAAATGTTTCACGTGAAGCATTTTGGTACGATTGGTCGCCAAAAACCTTCCAAGGCTTCATACAAGTTGCGGCCTTGCGACGAGTGCGATCGCGCGGAAAAATGGTCTTTTTGACGGCTTTATGGTGCGCGCTGGTACGGGGCGGCTCTTGAACCCTAGTCAAAAGTAACAACTCAATGCTTTTCCGCCCGCATCGCCTCGACGATCTTCATAGTCTCGACGCTGACGCGCGCGACGCGCTTCAAAAGATCGATCACCTTCTCTTTGTAATCCGCGAAGCGGTAGGTGTTGAACTTTTCTCGGATGGTCGGGTCCTTCGGCGTCTTTTCCTTGTATTGATCGAGAATCCATTCGAGTGCCGGGCGGTTGCCGAGCTTGTAGGTCCACGCCTCCGGTGGCACTCCGATTAATTGCGTCTCGCTGTCAAGCTGGATGTTGCCATTGTCCTTATTCGCCCGGAGCATCGCCTTGGGCGCGAGCCCGGCCTTGCGCGATTTCTCTCCGGGCGCGTCGATGCGTTCGAGTGGCCAGGGCTCGACGGTCTCATAGCCGATATGAAGCGCCATCAGCTTCTCGCCCCAATCGGCCCATTTCCAGAAATCGGCATAGTACGGAATGCGCGGGAAATCGCGCTTCAGGTTCAACGCGTATTTCTCACGATAGATGGGATCGTGCAAGACGCCGTAGACATAGTGGAAAATGGCGTCCTTGGTGATCAAACGCGGCTTCCGCGCGCCCTCACCCTGAGGAGCGGACGCTTTGCGGCCGCGTCTCGAAGGGTCGAGGGCGTCCTTCGGCTTGGCGCCCCCATCCTTCGAGACGGCGCTTCGCGCCTCCTCAGGATGAGGGCTCGGGGCATTTCCCTCGTAATGCACGCAGAACTGCTCCAGCGCCCAATCGGTGATGTTGTCGAGGCGGGAGCCCTTTTCGTAACGATAAATCGGGACAAACTGCGTCTTTTCCAGAAGATCAAATGAGGGAACCCTGTCCACAGCGAGGCATTGAAAAGGCTTTACTGACGCTAGCCCACTGAAACCAATCGCCCGGTTATCCCACCGTTTGCCAATCGGGAAAATTTGGTCCTGTTGATACACGCGATGCGTGATAATTCTAGCGTAATAAGTAGGCACCGCCATGAACGGTCGATCTACTCCTATGCGCAGTTCTGACTTTTTGAATGTCAACGGATCACCTCTATCGAGGTGAGATTCGAGTTCCTCTGTCCATTTAATATTGCGCGAGACAAAATTTCTAAGGGCATCCTTTATTGCTTTTTTCTTTGCTGCTTTTGCTTTCTCTCGCGCAGCCTGCCGTTCGGTTGAATTCTTCCATCGAACTTGCTCAGAAGTGTAAATCTCACAGAAAGCAGCGACTTTTCTGGCCACGTCAACATTGCTAAACCCGGTTGTCCATTCGTCGCGAGCGGAAACAATTCCGTTAGACATCAGCTTGAGTATCGCCCTTTCCTGCCCTGTCTTCGCCGCCTTCGTCTCCTTGGATGCGATGGGAAAGAAAGTGCCGAAGTCATTGTCGGCTAGATTGATCCAGTCGTTCCGCGCGTTCGGCTTGATGTCTTCGAACGCCAAGCTTCCAAGTATTGTATCGCCAAGGAAGACAAGTTTCTCTTCCGCTGTCTCTAGTTGCGGTCGTCGCGAATAGCGGATACGGCACCCCTTTGCCTTGGCGCGCTTGACCATGAAGCTGATGGCGACACCGGTTTGAATGCCAAACACATTGTTCTTGGTGCCTGACAGGCGCGGATCGGCGCGCACGTCGCCACCGAGGTCAACGATGTAGATGTCGTTGAACTCATCGGCCACCATCTTCCGGAATCCGTCAAAGGTTCGGCTCTCGATGAAACTCCGGTTCGTGACGAAGGCGACAATACCGTTCTCATCCACCCTATCGCTCGCCCAGCGAAAAAACCGCGCGTACATGTCATAAAGCTTCGTTTTTTGCGCAGTCGATTCCGCGATGTAGGTCTCCTTGATGCGCCGGTCGATTTCCGGATACTCGCGGTTTTTGTTGTTCTCGTTCTCGTTCAGCTGATTCGCGTTATAGGGAGGATTGCCGATGATGACGCTGATCTTCTTCTTATTCTGGCGCTTGATGCGAGCGACGTTCTCTTCGCTCACCGCGCCGAACAGATCACCAAAGTGTTGGTGCTTGCCAATTGCATATGTGCGCAGCCCCGCTACGTTGTCGAGCGTATCGACGAAACACAAATTCGGATATTCCTCGAAACCGTTGATCGCGGCATAGGTCGCCTCGATGTTCAAATTGGCGACATAGTAGGGCAGGATCGCCACCTCATTGGCGTGCAGCTCTTCCAAATATTTGTGCCGCAGTTTTGCGGGCTGGCCGCGAAAGTGCTCGATAAGCTCGGTGATGAACGTGCCGGTCCCTGCTGCGGGATCGAGAATTTCAACGTTTTTATCGATCAGCGCTTTGTTGAAGTGTTTCTGGCAGAGCCAGTCGGCACTCTCGATCATGAAACGCACGATCTCGTTCGGCGTATAGACGACGCCGAGCCGGTCGGCCTTCCTCTTGTCGTAGACCTTGTAAAAATTCTCATAGATGGTCTTGAGAAACTTTTGCTTTTCATGGTGGCCTGTGACGAGCGCGGCGGCGCTTTTGATCGCGGCGTAATAGGCCCGCAAGCCCGCAAGCGTGTCGTGCTTCACCTTGCCAGTGAAGAACGTATTTTCCAGTGCGTAGAGTTCCTTCGCCACGTTGTTCTGGCGATGGAAGTTCGAATCATCGAAGACCTGCGAAAAGATTTCTTCGGTCAGAATGTGCTGGATCAGCATTTCGCGCACGTCGGCGGCGGTGACGCTCGGGTTGATCGTGTCCTGAGCGTGCTTGAGAAAGCGCAGCGCGTCCTTGCGAAAGTTATCGTTGCCGCGCTCTTCCGCCTCGATCATGTCGCGCAGCGCCTTGAGCACCTCCGGCAGATCGGTCTTAAATTGTTTGACCGCCTTGCGAAAATCCTCGATCTCCGCGCGCTCGTAGCCGAAGAAAAGCTCCAGCAGCCTTTGCAATTGCTCGGGCTCCTGGACGCCGCAGCGAATCACTTCCTGCTTGTTCTGGATTAGGACCGCCTCTTGCGAGTCCTCGAAGATGATGTTGTCCTGCGGATAGCCCTTGCGGAATTTCTTTTCGATCTCGTTGTCGAGATCGTCTTCCTCGTCTTTCGCCTCCCAATAGCCAAGCGGCACGCGCAGCTCGTAAACAAGCGCGCCATCGGGGTAGACGGGCTTTTTCTGGAGGGTCTGATACTCGTATTGCGGAATGAAAAAGAGATCGCGCGACTTACCCCAATCCTTAAGCAGCGTCTTGAACGCCTCGCTCACCACCGACTCGCGCGCCGTGCCGGAGACGCGGCGCAACGTCTGCAATTCATTCAGGTAATGCTGGATTAAAAGTTGGCTCACCCCGGGGCTCCCGTTGTGATTCGGGTTCCCTACGGTAACGCTGCGATACCCGCAAAGAAAGGTGGATGTCGCCTGATCGCTGTCAGCCCCGGCACAACGCGGATCAAATGAGCTGACCGTTTCCTGAGTTGATCCGGCCCAGGCAGGTCCGGCCAATCAGAACGATTCAATCACGATTCGGACGCGCAGACCTAAGTTCTCAACCATCTTTACCAAAAGTTTCGTCGAAGGCGTAGCCCGCGCCGCGCACCGTGCGGATGGGATCTTTCTCTGCCCCCTGCGACAATGCCTTGCGCAAACGGCCGACATGAACGTCGACCGTGCGCTCGTCGATTTCCGCCGAAAGCCCCCAAACGCTGTCGAGCAACTGCGCGCGCGAAAAGACCCGCCCGGGTTTGCCCATCAAATGGTCGAGCAGGCGGAATTCAGTTGGCCCCATATGAACCTCGCGGCCGGCGCGGCGGACGCGCCAGTTTTGCCGGTCGAGATCGAGATCGCCCGCCGAAAGCGTGCCGCGCGCCCGCTCCGGCCGCGCCCGGCGCAGCAACGCGTGAACACGGGCCATGAGCTCGGGGACCGAAAACGGTTTGACAACATAATCGTCGGCCCCGATGGCGAGCCCGCGCACCCGCTCGCTTTCCTCGCCGCGCGCGGTCAGCATGATCACCGGCAGGGACCTCGTCGTCTCCCGCGCGCGCATCCGGCGGCAGATTTCAAGCCCCGAGACGCCGGGCAGCATCCAGTCGAGAATGACAAGATCGGGGGTCGTTTCGCTGAGCCTGATTTCGGCTTCGTCGCCGCGCTCGACCCGGTCCACGGTGAAACCTTCCGCCTCGAGATTGTAGGAAAGAAGCATGCTCAGCGCCGTTTCGTCCTCGACAACAAGAATGCGCGCCGCCAGTGCCGGCCCTGTCGCAGCTCGCGGCGGGTTGGGAAGGGGTTCATTCACGTCTTGCATTTCCTTTTGCATTTCTTTCGCCATGTTCAAACCACCGTAGCTGGCGCATCTGAAAGCGTGGTCCGGCCCTTCGGCCGGTCCATCGGCAAGGTTTCACCGGTGACAACATAAACCACGGTCTCGGCGATATTCGTTGCGTGGTCGCCGATCCTCTCGATGTTTTTCGACACGAACAGGAGATGGGTGCAAAACGAGATGTTACGCGGATCCTCCATCATGAAGGTGAGGAGGTCGCGGAAAACCGAGTCTTCGAGCGCATCGAGATCGGCGTCATGGGTCCAGACCGCGCGTGCACGGTCCGCATCGCGCTGGGCGTAGGCATCGAGCACGTCCTTCAAAAGGATCGCCGCCGATTCATGCATCGACCGCAAGCCAATGGTGGCGCGCGGGATGTGCATCTCCCCTTGGATCTTGATCGCGCGCTTGGCGATGTTCTTGGCGAGGTCCCCAATGCGCTCGAGATCGCCGGAAATGCGGATGGTGGCGATGATCTCGCGAAGATCGACCGCCATCGGCTGGCGCCGCGCAATGGTCAGCACCGCCTGTTCCTCGATGTCGCGCTGCAGGAGATCAAGGCGCGGGTCGCTATCGACGGTCGCCTGGGCGAGTTCGGTGTCAAAATCGACCAGCGCATCCATGGCGTCGGACAGCATTTTTTCGGCTAGGCCACCCATTTCCGCGATCTTGCGGCCCAGGATTTCGAGTTCCTTGTCGTAGGCCTTGACGATGTGATCGGACATGAACTTGTTCCTCACTAGCGGGGCGCGATCAGCCGAATCGCCCGGTAATATAATTTTGGGTTTGCTTCTTTTCTGGCGAAGTGAAGATCTGCGTGGTGTCGCCAAACTCAATGAGTTCACCGAGATACATGAATGCCGTATGGTCCGAAACGCGCGCCGCCTGCTGCATATTATGAGTGACAATCGCGATGGTATAATTGTCTGTTAGTTCGTCGATCGTTTCTTCGATCTTCGCGGTGGAGATAGGGTCGAGCGCGGAGCAGGGTTCGTCAAGGAGAATGACTTCGGGCTGAAGGGCCACGGTGCGCGCGATGCAAAGGCGCTGCTGCTGACCGCCCGAAAGCGACAGGCCGGAGGCGTTCAATTTGTCCTTCACCTCGTTCCACAGAGCGGCTTGTTTCAAAGCGGCCTCGATACGATCGGAAAGCTCGGCTTTGGGGAGCTTTTGGTAGAGTTTGATGCCGAACGCGACATTGTCGTGGATCGACATCGGAAATGGAGTCGGTTTTTGAAATACCATGCCGACGCGGGCACGTAAGAGATTGAGGTCCTGCTCCGGCCGCAAAATATTCACGCCGTCGAGAATCACTTCTCCCTCGGCTCTCTGGTTGGGGTAGAGGTCGTACATCCGGTTCAATACCCGCAGAAGCGTCGATTTCCCGCAGCCGGATGGCCCGATAAAGGCAGTCACCTTATGCGCGTAAAGAGGAACGCTGATGTTCTTCAAGGCCAGCAAATCGCCATAGTAAAATTTGAGGTTTTGTATCAAAACCTTGTGCCCGGGCGTCGCGAGCTTGGTTCCGGCCGGGCTTTGCGCGACCGGGCTTGGCTCGATCGGGGTTGGCGCGATCGGGCTTTGTGCGACCGGCTCTGGCGCGAGGTTCGCAGTCTCGTCTATGCCGGTCATTTCGCTTGCCTCCCCATTTGGAGCACGCGCGCGGCGATAGAAAGCGCGAGGACGGCCGCGGTTATGAGGAGCGCACCGGTCCATGCAAGCTGCTGCCATTCCTTGTAGGGGCTGAGCGCGAACTGGAAAATCACGGCGGGCAGGCTTGCCATCGGCGCGTTCAAATTGGTGCTGAAAAACTGATTGTTGAGGGCGGTGAAGAGCAGCGGCGCGGTTTCGCCGCTGATCCGGGCGATGGCGAGAAGAACCCCGGTGATGAGACCGGCGCGGGCGGCGCGATAGGCGACCTTGCCGATCACAATGGCACGCGGCAGGCCGAGCGCGCTCGCCGCTTCGCGCAACGGATCGGGCACCAGAAGCAGCATGTCCTCGGTCGTGCGCACAACGACCGGAACGACGATGACGGCGAGCGCCACGGCCCCGGCGAGGGCGGAGAAATGGCCCATTCTGACGACCATGACCTCATAAACAAAAAGACCAATCACGATCGACGGCGCGCTCAGCAAAATATCGTTGATGAACCGCACAACAATTGTGAGCCCGGAATGGCGGCCGTATTCGGCCATGTAAGTGCCCGCCAGCATCCCTAGCGGGGTGCCCAGGACCACGCCGAGAAAGGTCATGATCAGGCTGCCGGTGATGGCGTTCAAAAGGCCGCCTCCGGAGCCCGGCGGCGGCGTCATTTGCGTGAAGACGGCAGGCGAAATTCCGCGAATGCCATGGAACAGAAGCGTGCCGAGGATGACCGCCAGCCAGCCGAGGCCAATGGCCACCGCGACATAACAAAGACCAAGGTAGAATTTATTGCGACGGAGCCGTGCGTCATAGATCGCCATGCCTTACTGCCCCTCCCGCTGATGCAGCCGCATCAGCAAATACCGCGACATCGCGAGAATGAAAAAGGTGATGACGAAAAGGATCAGGCCGAGTGTGATCAGAGCGGAGGTGTAGAGGTCGCCGACCGCTTCGGTGAATTCATTGGCGATCGTTGCCGAGATGGTCGTGCCTGGCGAAAGCAGGGAAGCGGAGATTTTATGCGCGTTGCCGATCACGAAAGTCACCGCCATGGTCTCGCCGAGCGCCCTGCCGAGTCCCAGCATGACGCAGCCGATAAGGCCGACGCGCGTATAGGGGATCACGACCGATCGCACCACTTCCCAGGTCGTGCAGCCGACACCATAGGCTGCTTCCTTCAGGACGGCGGGAACTGTTTCGAAGACATCGCGGGAGATCGAAGTTACGATAGGAAGGACCATGATCGCTAGGATAATGCCGGCGGTCAGCATGCCAATGCCGTAGGGCGGCCCCGCAAACAAGGCCGAGAGAATTGGCACATTGGCGAAAGCGGAGATGAGCCCAGGCTGGACATGCTCCTGCAGGAACGGCGCGAGCACGAAAAGGCCCCAGATTCCGTAAATGATCGAGGGAATCCCGGCCAGCAGCTCGATCGCGATTTCGATCGGCCGGCGCAGCCTATGGGGGCAAAGCTCGGTCAGGAAAATCGCGATGCCGAGTGCGGACGGCACCGCGATGATCATGGCGATGATGGAGGTGACGAGCGTGCCGTAGACCGGCGCCATCGCGCCGAATTTTTCGGTGACGGGATTCCACATTCCCGTCGTAAAGAAAGTTAATCCCGAATGCCCTGATCGCCGGAACGGACCCCGCGATCAACGCGGCAATCACTCCGCCAAGGAGGAGCAGAACCGTCCAAGCCGCGGCCAACGTCAGACAGCGAAACGCAGTGTCGCGAAGCTTGAAGCCAGCGAGAGCCTTGGCCAGCCGGGCCTCGGCCGATTCCAGTCCGGTGTTGTCAATCACCAAATTGTTGGCCACCGCGTCTCCCCGCAGCTTTGCGTCGTGCATAAGCCAAATAACAAGTCAGCCGGGCCCAACACATCCAATTAGGATTTAGTTCAAGAGCGGCTTGCCATCCGCGCCCTTGATTTCGGCCCAGCTTTTCTTGATCAAGGCGACGACCGCTGCGGGCAGTGGGACGTAATCGAGTTCCTCGGCTAGCTTGCCGCCCTTTTCATAGGCCCAGCTGAAAAACTTCAAGGCTTCTGCCGCCGCAGCGGGATCCTCTGGCACCGCATGCATCAGAACGAAAACGGCGCCAGTGATCGGCCAAGACTTGGCGCCCGGCTGATCCGTCAGAACCTGATAAAAGCCTGGTGCATTGGCCCAATCGGCATT
>CAWKON010000004.1:0-40795 GCA_963851225.1 uncultured Alphaproteobacteria bacterium
ACGTTAAAGCTGGTCAAGAACTTTCTTGGCTTCGATCAAATCTGCTGTTTCTAGCCCTTCTGTAAAGCCACTGTAAACCGACTTGAGGACTCTTTTGGCATCATCCAATTCACTCCGTTTTTGCCAGAGCTTCGCCAGGCTGGTGGCGGCACGCAATTCGAGCATTTTCGCATGCTGATTCCGTGCAATCTCCAAGGCTTCACCGAAACATTGTTCTGCTGTACTGTCTAGTTGTTCCGATTGACCGAGCAGGAGTTCTCCTTTTAGTCGAAAGAGTTCTGCTTTCCAGAAAAGTTCTCCATGAGTTAAAGCTATCTTCAGAGCATCCTCTATAGTGGCCAAGCCTTCGCCAAAGCGACTTTTCTGCAAGTATATTTCCGCAAGCAAAGCCAATGTGGCAGTATTGTTTATACCTGCACCTGTAGCCCGAGTGGCGGATAGCCCGCTTATCAACCTTTCAACCCCTTCTTCTTGCCCATTTACGGCCAGCGCCCATCCTTGAGAGGCTTTCGCCCACGCCAGACCCAATTCGAATGAGTACTGGGTCGAAATAGCAATCGCTTCATCAGCAAGTTCCAGCGTTCTGCTGGCGTTTCGAAAGGTTGAATAGACCCAGGACAGGAAGGCTAACGTAAAAGCCAAAGTGAAAGGGTGATCTAACTCTCTCGCCATACCAATGGCCGTCGACGCCAGCTTTTCTGCTTGCTCAACCTCACCCAGCACCCAGAGCGTGCGGGCGAGATAAATGCGTGAAGTTATCCCAGGGTCCTGCCCGTAGAGTAAGGCATGCAACCGGTGTTGAGTGGGATCATACAAAGCCATCGCGGTGAGAAGATGGGTTCGTGCTTCGTCAAACCGACCAAGCCAGAAACATGTCGTACCCACATTCCGGTGAGCTTCCACCCGTAGATCCGAGCTTTGCTCACGATTCGCTAGAGCAAGAAGATCTTCGGCTAGGGCAAGGGCATCAGCAAGCGGCCCTCTGACAAGATAAAAGACCCATAAACCCCAAATTGCGCGAAACTTCTGCACGGGGTTACCGATATCCTGTGATAACTCTTTCGCCCTTGAATAATTGTGTTCCATTTCGTCGGATGCATATCCTTTAATGGACAGCAAAGGGGCGCCGCGTGCAATTAGAAGTTCCAGCTCCAAGGTATTACGTTTTTGTCCTTTTGGCAGTTTCTTTAGCAAGTGGAGCGCCCTATCAAAATGATTAAGCGCCTCGATATTAGCTGAACGCTCCGCAGCTTTGCGAGCCGCAAGATGCCAATAATCAACCGCTGGAGCCGGTAATCCTGCCTGTTCATAGTGATAAGCCAAAAGTTCCGGCTCCATTTTTACACGCTCGGCGAACCTGCTTTCGAGTGCCTTGCCAATTCGAGCGTGTAGCAATTGCCGGGTTTTATTGAGTAGCGTGCTGTAGGCAGCCTCCTGGACGAGAGCATGCTTAAAGAGGTATTTCGCAGCGGGCGGATCGCCCTCTTGAAAAATAAGCCCGGAAGCGACTAAAAGGTCGAGCCCATTCCTCAACTGGCTGTCCGAAGCTTTGACGATTGCTTGCAAGAGTGCGTATGAGAATTCACGTCCTATCGCTGCCCCAGCTTGAACAATTCCCCTAATCGGGGCGAATCTGTCTAACCTTTCCAGGAGCGAAGCTTGCAGACTTTCCGGGATGGACAACTCTTTTAATGAGGCCTTCAAGGTGTAAGCGAGGGCTTCTTCAGTAAGGACTCCGGATTCAAGGACATTTTTTGTTAACTCTTCAATATATAACGGCACGCCATCGGTCTTGGCCAGAATGGCCTGCTGCACCTCGGGCGGAAGCGCTTTCCCCCGTGTGATCGCTGAAACGAGTTCAGTACAATGCCGACGTGGAAGCCGACTGAGCGTTAGAGACGTGACGTGACTGTGTTCCGACCAAACGGGCTTGAAGTTGGGTCGAAATGTGATCAGCAACAACACGCGTATTTGCTGGATGTGGTCGATGATTTCGCGTCAGGAGGTCACGCGTTGTCGGATCAATCCAATGGGCATCTTCCACAATGAACAACTCTGTACCGCGAACTGCCAGGCTTTGCACATGGTGCACTAATGCTTCCAGGGTCATTTCCTTGCGTTTTTCGGATGACACATTGGAGGGGGGATTGCGGGGATCCCCGCGGATCGAAAGCAGATCCGCAATCAATGAAACCGTTTCCTGGCTTTCAACTCCGGCTTCGACAGCCATGACGTTCAACTTATTCAGCTTCGCATTTGAACTGTCGTTACTGGCAAATCCGGCTGCTTGCCGCAGATAATTGATCGCTGGATATAGCGCCGTATTGGTATGGTAAGGTGAGCATTGGTATCGAATTATGTTGTGATGTTCATCGGCGATGCGGTCGCAGAGAATCTGGATAATTCTCGATTTGCCGATGCCGGCCTCACCAGACAGGAGCAATACCTGTCCTTCACCGCCAACGACCTCTCGCCAACGACCATAAAGGAGAGAGACCTCGTCTTCTCTGCCGATAAAATTGACTAGTTGAGCTGAGCGATGAGCCTCAAATCGGCTGGCCGACGACCCGATACTCAGAACCTGCCAGGCTTGAACTGGTGTTTCGAACCCTTTGAGAGAAACGGTGCTATGATCTCCAAACCCGAACTGACTGCCCACGAGGCGCTTCGTTGCAGGGTCAATGATCAACTGATTGGGTTTTGCTAGCCCTTGAAGGCGAGCGGCAAGATTGGGGGATTTGCCGAGAGCTAACCTTTCCTTGGCGGTTTCCTGCCCGATGAGTTCGCCGACCACTACTTGGCCTGTGGCGATCCCGATTTGTGCAGCTATATTAATCCCTTGGTTGGTTTTTCTTCGATTGAGCGCCTTCACCGCATCCAAAATTGCCAGTCCAGAATGCACCGCTCGTTCTGCATCGTCCTCGTGGGCATGGGGGTACCCAAAGTAGACCAGCATTCCATCACCCATGTATCTTGCTATGTAGCCTTCGAAACGACCGATCGCTTGACTGGAGGCGTCTAGAAATCGCCGGACGATATGTTGGAGGTCCTCGGGGTCCAACTGGCGAGATAGTGCTGTCGAATTCCACCAAATCACAAAACATCACAGTCAGTTGGCGACGTTCTGCTTGATCTGCTTCTGGGTGGGATGGCTGCCTGCCTGGAACGTCGGAGATAGGTATAGGGCCCCGGCCCGTAGGTTCTCCACTCTGGAACAGCGAAGCGATAGCACGTAAGAGTTTTTTTCGGTGTCCCAGCAGAACACCCAACGCCTCGAGGTCGCCGTCATTCAGATCAGGAAGCACGTCCCAATCGATTGCATTTTGCTTAAATGTCTCACGGTATTGACCAAGACCAAGGTCATCCAGCCACGCTGATACCTGATCGTTTGTCATGCTGAAACCGTGCAATAGTTTGCTGTAAAGGTAACAAAAGTTAGCACCGGATCCCGAAGATACAGGCTTTTTTGTTTCCTAGCAGTTCTTAGGTTTCCGTACGGGTTAAGACGAAGGCTCAATCTGGTTGATGAGATGGATGTCACCCATGAGCTTGAAGAGAATCAGCCGGCCAACTTCGAAGCCAGAATGTCGGCCATCCTGATCGAAGGCGGTTGGGCCAGCAAGTCTCCCGCTTTCTCCATCAACGCAGACGAACGCCGAACCAAGCAATCGTCGCAGGTTCGGCCTCGGCCAATGCCTTGCCCTGGTGCAAAAACTCGGCGACCCCCTCTTCCTTTCCGGGCTTGGCTTAGAGCGCGACGTAGACAGCGACATTGACCTTCTGAGCTCCTGTCCTTGTCGGAAATCAAATCCGAACATAGTGATGGTGTAATCCGCCGAGAATTGGAGTTGGAAGAATGCGCCCGATGGCCTGAACAGCCCGCGGCAGCGGCGCGTCCTTGTTCAGGGAAAGGTGTGTTCGCGCGCTGTTGTAATAGGCCATATAAGAAAGGAGGAGGTGGCGCAGGTGTCGTTCGCCGAAGACGACGACATGGTCAAGACATTCCCGCCGGATCGAGCCAATCAGCCGTTCCGTATGGCCATTCTGCCATGGCGATCGCGGCGCGGTGGGCCGGTCACGAATGCCCATGGCGCGAAGCCGCCGTTTGAATATCTCGCCATAGACACCGTCACGATCGCGGATGATGTATCTCGGCACCGGCTCCCAGCCGCAGGCCTCGGTAAGTTGCCGGGCGATCCACTCGGCCGTCGGATGCGCCGTCACGCCCAGCCATAACATATGGCGTCGGCCGTGCTTGAGAATCAGCAAGCCATAGAGCAGCCGAAATGAGAGTGTCGGAACGACGAAGAAGATCCATCGAGGCGATCCCATCGGCATGATTGCGGAGGAACGTCTTCCCTCCTTGCGATGGGAGTTTCCTGTGCCTCGCCATGTATTTGCCGACCGAGGTCTGGCCAATTTCGATGCCAAGCTTGAGGAGCTCACCGTGGATCCGGGGCGCGCCCCAGAGGGGATTGGCAAGGCTGATGTGACGGATCAACTGGCGTATCTCGAGCGGCACCTTTGGCCTGCCGCAGCGAGACCGCGACTTCCATTTCCAGAACAAGCGAAAACCCGCACGATGCCAGCCCATAACAGTCTCCGGCTTTACAATCACTAAAGCGTTCAGAACATTTGGTGCGATCCTATAGAGGCCGGCAAAAATGAGACGATCGAAATTGCTAAAGGCGAGCCGCTTCGTCGATTTTCTGCGCAACACATTGAGCTGGTGGCGCAGCGCCACGATCTCCGCCTCAAGAGAGGCTCGTGATCTGAAGAGCCTGATGACCACCCACCAGATCAGTTTCAGCATATATCCCTCATGAGCCGGAGCATCGCCCAATTCGCGGCATTGGGCTAGTGGGACATAGTTTACGATAAGGACAGCGGTCTCGTGGGTGTCGTTGGGCATTGGCGTGTTCTCCTTAGGGCCTCACCGATCTCGAAAGTGTCTGGGATCAAGGGGGGCCGCCTCTCAGTAGGGCGCAAATATCAACTCCGAGGCCAGAAACGCCGCGGCCTGGCGGGTAAACAACTCGTGGAACTGGAAGAGTGAGCCGTGCCCGGAGTCCGGATAGGTCAGAAGAACGGCGTTAGGTAGATGCGCACTCAGCCAATACGAGTTCGAGACCGGAATCATCTCGTCGAAGACGCCATTCACCACGAGAATCGGATGCTGAATTTTCTTTAGATCCGAGAAGCGTTCGCCCGACACTTGCTCCCACTCGCGAAAGGCTGCCATTTGCCCTTGGGCCACCGCCGGCCCCGAGATGGGCTCTCGATCTTGCGAGCGCCGCATGAGCCTTTCGATGAAGGCCGCGCCGGCCGCCTGACTCGACTCCGTCGGCGCGAAGAAAATCTTTTGCAGCACCGCGTATCCCTGAAGCGTCGGATCTCCGAGGTGCTTTGCAAGGTTCGGCTTGTCGAGGTGCATAATGTCCTCGCCGCCCTTGGGCGCCGTTCCGACCAAGATCATCCTGCGGAAGATGGATGGGCGCTCGAGGACCATTTGTTGCGCAACCATGCCGCCCAGAGAGAAGCCAAGAACGTCGCAAATCGTCAGCCCCAGCCCATCCAGGAAGGCCAGCGCATGCGCCGCCATGCCGGCCATTGTCTGCGGCACCGTGCCGCTGGATCGACCCACTCCTGCGTTCTCGAACAGGATCACATCCCGTTCCGCCGCGAGCGGATCGGTGACGGCCGGATCCCAATTGTCGAGCGTTCCGGTGAAGTGCTGCAGACAGAGGAGAGGAAGTGTGGACCCCGAACCGAAACGGCGGTATGCATATCTCTCGCTGTCGGCATGGAGGAATTGGGTCGGGGCGGTGATAATACTGGCGGCTTTCTTTGGCGACATGTGTTTGTCTCAGTTTACGAACCTGGTATTCAAATCGGCGTTCTCTTCCACCGAATAGGGCGGGCGTGCGTTGCTTCTACTTGCTAATCTGCTGCAATGCTCCCACCCAGTTCTCAACATGATAGGCGGATGCCAGCTTCCCATTTTTCACCGTGAACAAATCAAGCGCCATTGTATTAAAGCTCTTGCCGGTCGGTTTCGCTCCGAAAAACTCGCGTGTGGGTGTTCCGGTTGCTTTACCGCGCACCACGATTTGATCGCCGAACGTCTGGATATCCTCAATTGTCCAACGCAAATCGGGGATAACCGAACCCATGCATCTTGAATATGTCGGCTAGTTGGTCGCGCGTAAGCCAGTCTTCATTTGTCGAATATGATCTATAGTCAGGATTGGTTGCTTTGGCCAACAGGGCAGCCACATCTTTCTTGCCAGGTTCGTTCAGCGCGTCATACAGCGGCGCCACGATCTCTCGCGCTTCCTCTACCGTCAATGGCGAGGCTGCCCTCTCAGGCGCGGGTTGATGATCTGGTTCAGCGAATGAAGTGCCAAACATCGGCAGGCCGCTTTTCGATTCCGCTGCCGTTGCCTCGTCCTGCAAAACATCCCAATGTTCCGCGAGGCGTCCGCCCTCCATCCTGACAATGTCGGCGGCGATCCAGCGCCCGGGGCGGCCCGTTTCCGGTGAACCGCCCGTGCAGCATCACATAGTCGCCCTCTGCCAGTATGAGCGCATTCTCATAGCTGAGCGTATCTGGTAAGCTGCGGACAAGGTTGAACAAGCCATCGCGGCCCGGCGGTATATGGGCGCTATGCTGGATGTAGGTCTCCGACCAGAACTCCGCGGCCTTCGCGTAATCACGCTTGTTAAAAAGCGTGTCGAAGGCCGTAGAACGAGCGCCTTGTTTTCTTCAGCTGACATCATGCCCATGGCTCCCTCCTGGTACGGTTTTTTCGCGGATAAACTTGAGGATACCGGCGTTGAGTTCGTCGGCATTGGTCGTCAGCATAATGTGGGGCAAGCCGGGAAACATTTTCAACGCGCCATGCTTCAGAAGTGTGGCCGCCAGCACGGCCGTGTTTTCGTAAGGCACGATCTGATCGTCATCGCCATGCAATACCATGGTCGGGACATCGATGGCCCTGAGATCTTCAGAGAAATCCGTTTCAGAGAACGCCTTGATACAATCGTAATGCGCTTTTAGCCGCCCATCATGCCTTGACGCCACCAATTGTCGACGACGCCCTGCATCATTTTCGCGGCCGGCCGATTGAAGCCGTTTTCGCGCGATCCAGCTTCCGATCAGAAGGCACGAAATGCAAAGCGTCGCGGCCATCGGCAAGCGGAATCGTGACCAAAGCAGCGACTGGACTGCCGCCGGGAAGGTGATCATCATCAACGGGGTGACGAGGGGCTACCAATGCCGGCCCTTCCAGTCCACCCAGAAATCCCAGTCTCCCGCAGTTAGGGCAATATGAAGATGAAACGCGCCGATGAACAAGAACAGGGCGAGCACAAGGATGAGGTAATCATATGCTCGTGTGAGCCTCGCCTTTTCCCCGGTATATGGTGTAGGTGGAATTTCGAGAGCCTTTGCGGTCATCGGATTCTCCTCACCTGACCGGATGTGCGCCGGCGTGCTGTGCAAATGTCGGGTCGCCCCAGGCCTTGACAGTCGCGACTTGGCGTGAACGTGACCGTGACCGTGCGGGACGATGACGGCAATCTAGGCGCCTATCGGCGCCGCGTGAAATGATGAAATTTAATGCTGCTATGAATGAAAATCGCAGGCCGTATAGGCGCCTCTCGATCGGCGCATGCGATCTTTGCCTCCAGACAATGCGTCAACCCAGTGGTGTTTAAAATATGCCGGAATTGCGCAATTTCGATGTGAATCTGCTAGTCGCATTCGACTTGCTAATGCATGAACAGAACGTCTCGCGCGCGGGGGAACGCATGTTCGTCAGTCAGTCGGCGATGAGCCACATCCTTGCAGAGACTACGGCAGCAACTGGACAATCCGTTGCTGGTCAAGACGCCCTCCGGCATGATGCCAACGGACCGTGCGCTGGCGTTGATTGATCCTGTCAAGTCCGTCCTTCGCGACATTCGGCGTCTGATCAGCGCTCGCGAAGAATTCGACCCGGCGAAGAGCGTGCGGCGCTTCGTCATCACGGCGATCGACTATATGGATCTCCTGGTGATTCCCGCGCTCGTCGAGCGGATCGCGCGATACGCGCCGGGCATCGACATTCATGTCAAACAAACCGATAGCGGGCGAAACTGAGAGCAGGCGTCAACATTGGAGAGCACCGCGGTCCAAATCTCAGGCGCGGTTTTGCCCCTCACTCGAAGTCTCTTTAACGCGAACTGGCCTTTCCTGATCCGATGCACGAGTTCGATGCCGGCTATCGTAATCGACGCGTTTCGAAAACGTTTGATCCCCAGCATCGGACCCAACCGAAGCTTGATCGATCGATGGTCCTGTTCAATCAAATTATTGAGGCATTTCGACGATAAAATTTGGTCCGATAGCCGCGTCGATCAAGAAACTCCCTGGCCGCTCTATGCGAAGCCTGACAGCCATCGAGCGTAATGCGCGAGACAAGCTGCGCTGGCTCTCGAACGCCCGCCGGAATAATGCCATAGCGGCAGCGACATCCCGCTTGGCGCGCAAGAGGAAATCAACGGTCCGTCCATTGCTTTCAACGGTGCGATAGAGAAAGTCCAGCAACCCTTGATTTTCACGTAAGTTTCATCGACGCCCCATGAACCGCCTGCCTTACAGGCGAACCGGTTCCAACGCTTTTCAAATGCGGGAACGTAGCGCTGGATCCAGCGTTCCCGGTAGGGACGCCCATTGCTGAGCGCCCCCCGGACAGATCCGAGCGAGCCCAATTCGGGCACTCGGCTCCTACCTTGGGTGTCTGACGGCGAAGCGCAGGCTGGGCCATGGATGGAGGATCTGGGGCTTCGGGAGAAACTCGTCCGCCAGCTTCGCCATCGCGTCCATACCACTTGGGCTCCCTGGCTTCGCCGCATAGCTGCCGATGCCAGGAATTTTGACATGGTATCGAAACGCCCCCAGCGCCGGCCGATTGGTCGGTACGGCGTGGTAGGCGAAGAAGCCCGCGACGACTTGCTTAGCCAGCTTCCCTGTTCGGGGATCGGCCTGTGCATTCGTTGGCGCAGCTCCTCTTTGATCTCCCGGAGCTTCGCCCTCATGCGGTCGCGCCGTGACTTCCCCTGATCCGGAAGTCGCCCCGGCGGGATTTGCCGCAAATGAGCGTGAAGCCTAGGAAGTTGAAGGTCTCCGGTTTGCCAAGTCCGCGCCTCTTGCAGTTCTGCGCCGCAAGGCGGCCGAACTCAATCAGGCGGGTCTTATCCGGATGAAGCGACAGCGAGAACTCCCGCAGCCGATCGCGCATCGCGTCCCAGAAGCGGCGGGCGTCGCTCTCGTGCTGGAAGCCAACGACTAGGTCGTCGGCGTACCTAACATGATCACGTCGCCCATGGCTTCACGCCGTCGCCAGCGCTCTGCCCAGAGGTCGAAGACATAGTGGAGATAGACGTTCGAGAGCAGCGGCGAAATCACCGATCCCTGACCCGTCCCCTTCTCCTCATTTGTCACGATTTCATCTTCGAGGACGCCGGCTCGTAGCCATTTCTGGACGAGCCGGAGGATGCGCGTGTCGCCGATCCGATGTTCCAGGAAGCGGACAACCCATTCCTGGGATACCTCCGTGAAGAACGATCGGATGTCGGCGTCGAGTATAAAGTTCACGTTCTTGCTGCTGATCCCGACGATGAGCGCGTCCAGCGCATCGTGCTGGCTGCGTTTTGGTCGGAACCCATACGAGAACCCGAGGAAGTCTCGCATACAAATCCTCCATCCTGCGATCAAGGTCCCGTTCGTAGGTCTCCCATGTCATGCCGTCCACGCCGGGCGCAGCGTCTCGCTTCATCGCGTAAAACGCCGTTCTCAACATGGCGGTGTCGACATGGTGCAGGAGCGACGTGAACTTCTCCTTCTTCCTTTGCCTTGCAACTTGCCGTACGCGTTCCAGCGCCTGTGACACACTTTCCCGGTCCTGCGTCCGGCGATGCAGGACTACAACAATAAAGTCATCGAATTCGCTCGCGCGAACACCGATGCCAGCTTCGACTTTGCCCAAAAGCTATCCAGCGTGAAGTCGTCTTCGGTGTTCGTCGAGCTTTGGGCAGAATATGTACGAAAACAGGTCGAGACGCTGACCGAGCAGAGCAGGCAACTAGTAGCGCTCGCCCAATAGGTGACACTCGCGACCGAAGAACCATTCAAGACAGGCATGCGGCGCGCGTTCAACCACCCCCTGAGCTGATTTCCTGAAGGCGCGCCCAGAGCATCACCACCCTTTGTGCATATCTCGCCGCGACGGCGGTGCCCGTATAATGGCCTGCGGGCGCGCCATTACGCAGCGCGCCCGCAAGCTTCAAAATTGTTAGGTACTTAAGTACGAATATCTTTAATCAACAAAGTTCCTCAGCGCCGTGCGCGATCGCACGACGTAGGATCCATGAATATGGTAGCTGGACCGCCAGCAAATTCGCCTCAAGCAGCTATCGCTCTAATCGCCGCCTCTCCTTCGTGATTGAAAGCCCCGGCGATCAAATCTAAGGCAGGGGCGATTCCAGCGAGCCTGAACAGCTTTCCGGGCCAAAGCCAGTCGCTTCTCAGCGCTCAGTTTTTCTGCACGCGCATTGTCGCTCTTTAAGCCATCGACGGTGGCAGGTACTGGCCGCCGGCACGGCGGTGTTGACGATGGTCGAGTTGAGCTGCTCCCATGAGCTTCGGCCTTGCCTTCGGAATTTTTAAGCGTGGCGAGATTTTTGCAATATGCAAAGATGCGCTGGCCAAAGCCGCGCGGCTGGCATGGATACAAGGGAATTGGCGCGGATGGTGCTACGGGCCAAGGGAATGGACGAAAACGACGTGGTACTGCGCAAGGCTATAGCTCATTCTATTATTAATGTGATGCGGCAACAATTCAGGCGCGGGCGCGTTGCGGAAGCGGGAACGCGTAAGGCGTGAGGATATGGAGAAGTAAGGATAGTCTCTGATTTTGATTGCTCATTGATATAATGCCTATAAGATTTTTCTTTTTCAAGTTGAGGGCATCCGCATGGGGCGGCGCTGCAACTTTGCAAATTGCCGAAGTGAAACATTGGCTACCTGGACTGTCGCTCCAATTGTTGTTGGGGCCGCTACGGCGGGACTTTTTATCCCATTTTTGGACTCGATTGACAGCATTTTTTCACGACAAATTTCTGGATGATGTGGTGCACGATGTTCTCGTTCCAGCCTTGGCACAGCGCAGCAGAGATGCGGAGATAGCTTCTGCGCTTCATCCATTTGTTTCCGACCATCGCCGAATTATCGTGCATCTATCATACCCGGTACAATCAATATCATTCGATCATGTTGCCGGTTCAAAGGTGGTTGCAAGAACGCGGCGTGAGGTTCGAAAACGAACTGCGTGTTATCGACATGGAATTTCACTCGTTCTCAAATCGGTATCACGTCAAGGCGCTTAGAGTTCGACGAAATGAGGGTGAAGCAGCGGGGTTTCGGACGCTCCGAGGTGTTCATCGGCGAGATCGACAAGTCGAAATGGTTGTCATTCACTGTGACGACAACGCTTCCCTTGCAGCAGCACCGCATTGAGCTTTTGACCAACGTCGCCCTTGGACGGGAGGGATTGATCACTTTCAAGGAATCCAGCTGGCTGATGACGCTGCATCCACACTACTATCCCGCTTATCCCGGCCAGCCAGAGGACGCCATCGTGTGGTGGGGCTACGGCCTTAATTCCGATGGCGAGGGCGACTTCGTCAAGAAGAGGATGGCGGATTTTACCGGCGAGGAAATACTTCGCGAAGCTTTCTCTCACCTTCATTTTGAAGACGATCTCGATGTCTTGATGCGGTATTCGCGCGCATTACCCTGCATGATGCCCTATATTACGAGCCAATTCTTGCCGCGCGTGAAGGGCGATCGTCCCGGGGTCATTCCCCAGGGCTCGCAAAATCTCGCATTCGTTGGCCAATTCAGCGAGGCGCCGGATGATGTTGTATTCACGGTTGAAAACTCCGTGCGTACGGCTCAGATGGCGGTCAAAGCTCTTCTCGGATTGGGCTTGACGAATCCGCCTGTTTACAAGGGCCGCGAAACCCATCGGTGCTCTTGGCCGCGCTCAGGGAAGCGCTGAGCTGAGTGGCGCGAGCGATGAGCCCCTCAAGAAGTCGCGCCGGCAGAAGTCTCGATTGTGACCAATTTAGGAAATGTCTCTTGTTTGCGGCCAAGTTGTGGCCCAATGCGTCTGAAGGTTCGCTTTTCAACCTTCTCTGCGATGTTCAAGTTAGTCACGGGCAATCGCTACTTCGCGTCGCGGTGAGAGCAACTTACGGCGAGCTTATGTTTTCAGCGTTGCCTCCGATTGCTGCCGGAATTTAGCCGCGCCAGTACTTTCGTTCAGCACGATAAGCAGCGTGCCGCAGCCGACCGCGCGCGCGTCGCCAGCGTTCGGACAAGGAACTTTCGATATCAAGCAGAGTAATACGGGCATGAAAAAACGTCATTTATCCAGCGGGACTCGAAGGCGTAGGGTGAAGGTCGATCGCAACCGCCCGCAATTTCGGAGACCACTTTGCAAAGAGGCTTCAATCGACTTGCGTATGTTGGAAACGTGCAACTATTGGCCATTTTCCTGTAACGCCGCCAAATGTCAGCGGTGCAGAACAAGAAAGGCAGCATGCGACGGTTGTCCTTCTGCGCGCAATCGAGTCGCGAAAGTAAAACATCAACTTATTGTCAATGATGCGGGCTACGGCTTCGAGGGCGCCATCAAGAAGAGCTGCAACCAAATCTCTCGCAAGTTCGAAGTGAACGTTCGCGCCTCGTCAGTTATCTAGACGAGCTGCAGCATCTGCACGCCACAAAATGGATTGAATGACATGCAGAAACTCTACGACTGATCAGCGCGTCGCTCGCGATAGCTGCAGCCTTCGTCGCATTCGACTTCGACCGGTGCCTGGCCGCCGAAGCACTTCGGCCCATCGAAGTTCCTGGTGATCGCGCTTTTATGGAAAGCGTCACCGCGGGCCCGGACGGCACCTTGTACGTGAGCAGCGTTGCGTCGGGTGGCATCGCACGGATCAAACCCAATGCATCAAAAGCTGAGGCATGGATTGCACCGGCAGCATTTGAAAGCCGTTCAACCTTTGGCGTTTTCGCCGACGCAAAGTCAAACACTTTATGGGTGTGCTCAAATGATGCCTCGGGCCGGGGTGTTATTGCGCCAGGTTCCGCAAGCGGCAGTCACCTCAAAGGGTTCGATCTTTCGACAGGTGACGGCAAGATAAGTGTCCCATTGCCAGGCAAATCGAACCTCTGCAACGATATGACCGTTGCCAGCGACGGGACGGTGTACGTCACTAATTCCCTCAAGCCGCAAATCCTGCAATTGAAGCCTGGTGCGACAGCCTTGGAAGTTTGGGTCGAAAATAAGCAGTTTCAACCTCCGAGCGGCATTGGCCTTGATGGCATCGCCATTGGCGGCGATGGCAACATCTATGTCAATACGTTCAGCGCCGGCGATTTTTTCCGCATCGAAGTCAAGGACGGTAAACCAGGCGCCGTCACAAAGCTTGAAACGTCGCGCCCATTGAAACTACCGGATGGGCTACGGCTCGTCAGCGGTGGGAGCTTCCTCATGATAGAGGGAGGCGGTTCGCTCGACCTCGTCACCGTGAATGACGATAAGGTTGTTATCGGAACCATCAAGGACGGGCTCAACGAGCCCACAGCGGTTGTAAAGGTGGGCGGCACGGCTTTTGTCACGGAAGGTCAACTGCCACATCTCTTCAACCCGAAAGAAAATGGTCCGCCGCGCCTTCCGTTTCAAATCGTTCCGGTCGCTTTAGGGGACTTAGGAACGAGAGGGTGAAATTAGTAACTGACTGTGGCACCTAGCTACGTCTCGGGTAGCCGGATTCCGGGAGCTAAAAATGCAGAAGGCGATTCAGAAATGGGAATGGCGTGTGGTGTGTCTAGCCGCCTTTGCCGTTGGAGCTCAGGCAGGCCAAGCTCCGGTATTTGCCGAGGGGCTTGCACAGAAAACGTCGTCATCGTGCTCGGGTGGCGGAGGCGGTATCACACTGCCAAAGGGCTTCTGCGCGACAATTTTCGCCGACAACATTGGACACGCTCGCCAAATCGTAGTGGCTCCCGACGGGACGGTTTTCGTCAATACCTGGAGCGGCCGTTACTACGGCAACGATAAGCCTCACGCGGGCGGATTTTTGGTAGCGTTGAAGGACACCAAAGGTGCTGGCGAAGCAGATGTGAACATCCGCTTTGGGCAGACTTTCGACGAAGGCAGCCACGGTGGTACAGGCATCGCCCTCTATAAGCATGGGCTCTATGCTGAAGTTAATGACCGGATCCTTCGCTATGACTTGAAGGCGGGCGAGGTTGCGCCAACGGGTCAGGGGGAAGTTGTTCTCAGCGGCATGCCGATTAATGGCGACCATCCAATGCATCCTTTTGCGATCGACGCAGAAGGCAATTTGTTTGTATCGATGGGATCAGCGACGAATGCCTGTGAGATGAAGAACCGGATGCCCCATTCGCTCGGCAATGAGCCCTGCACCGAGCTTGAAACCCGGGCTGGTATTTGGAAATACGACGCTAACAAAACTGCCCAGGTCTTTTCGGCAAAGGAGCGTTATGTCAGTGGCGTCAGAAATGGCGAAGGATTCGATTTCGACACATCTGGCCGTTTGTTTGTCACCCAGCACGGTCGCGACCAGCTGCATGAGGATTGGCCAGAACTCTACACAATGGGACAGGGCTTAGAGCTTCCGGCTGAGGAAGTGATGACCGTCAAAGACGGTGCCTGGTACGGCTGGCCGAATTGCTATTTCGATCCTACGCAGAACAAATTGGTGCTGGCACCAGAGTATGGCGGCGACGGTGGCAAGATGATTAGTGTTTGCGATAAGGCCGAACCGCCATTGGTCGCGTTTCCGGCGCATTGGGCGCCTAATGATCTCAAGCTTTATAAGGGCACGCAATTTCCAAAGCCCTATGTTGGCGGTGCGTTCATCGCTTTCCATGGCTCATGGAATCGCGCTCCTGGTCCGCAGCAAGGTTACAACATTGTCTTCCAGCCACTCGCCGACGGCAAGCCCTCAGGCAAGTATGTGATCTTTGCCGATGGCTTTGCCGGGAAGTATAAGGACCCGGGCCGGGCGGCGCACCGTCCGTCCGGAGTAGCTGTGGGAGCCGATGGAGCTCTCTACATCTCCGATGACAAGGCGGGGCGTATCTGGCGCGTCACATTCAACGGTGATCCGAGCGTTACAAACATAGAGGCCGCACCGTCGCCAACTGTCGAAGTCACAACATCGCCGGAAGTTCTTCCTCCGGAAGGCATCCATCCTAACGCCGGTACAGAGTCGGCTGCTTTATCGGTTCCGCCGGGAGCGACAAGCGGCGAGGTCACCTTGGGCAAGAAGATTTTTCAAGGCGACGTTGCGGGCGCAACCTGCGCCGGTTGTCACGGTGCCGAGGGCGTCGGCACGCCTGTGGGTCCGGCCCTCAGCAGCGGGACTTGGCTCTGGGGTGATGGCAGCCTAGCCTCCATAACCGAAACGATCAAAAATGGCGTGCCTGAACCAAAGCAGCACCCCGGCGCCATGCCGCCGACGGGCGGCGTAAAACTTTCTGATGAAAATCTTAAGGCAGTCGCAGCTTACGTGTGGTCCTTGGGCCACCAGGGCGAGACAAAGTATCCTTCCGAGCAGTGATCCATTATGGGCAGAAGGCTTTCAAGTCCCTCAATTCGAGTAAGCCGATTAGCGCTCTCTCTGTCAAAGAGACACGGCTAGGCGTTTGGTACCTAAAGAAGAACTCTTTGCATGAATAGGTGATAATTTCAAGAGAGTAGCAATGAAAATGCGTAGATGAGGGAGAGCGGATAGGGCAACTGGAAACAACGCTACGTCATTAAGGTTCGAAACGTGCTGAAAGCCGACGTTGCCTCGTGTCCTCGAACCCGTTCGGCAGAAGCATGAGTCGCGGCGATTGTTCGAGAATCCTTTAAAAGAGACGGACTGTCCCCTTCGTGACCTAAAGACGAATGACCTTGCAAAGACCGTCGAGGAAACGAATTCGCTTTTTCTAATAACTACTCAATCGGGAGGCTCAAATGTTTTCGCGCCGTTCCCTACTGCTGTCTCCGCTTGCTCTCGAAGCCGCCTTCTTGGAGCCTTCATGGGCAAGCGATTTCGTCGACTTTACCGGGCGCAAGGTTCAGCTCCCCAATTCCATAAAACGGATTCCTTCCAGCTGGACCACCCGCAGAGGCCCTGCTTGATAGTCTCGCGCCAGAGAAATCGATTAGATTGGTCGGGCCTTGGACCGATATCCAAAAGCTTCTCGACATCGACACAATCCGCGCTCTTCACGCCGATCTCATTGTCGATTACGGCGCCGTCGACGAGCACTACACCGCATTTGCAAACAAAGTTCAAACCGAAACCGGCATCCCCTATCTTCTCCTTGATGGGAGACTCGCCAAAGTACCGGAGAACGTGCGGCGCTTAGGATCGATCCTGCGCAAGGAAGAGCGCGCCAACGATATTGCCAGGACGACCAACCAGGCCCTACAAAAATTGGTACCCTTCATGTCGAAGCCCGTTGGGGAGCGCGTCTCCGTCTATTACGCACGCGGGAGTGATGGTTTGCGAGCGGTTCGTGCAGGATCAAGCCTTGAAGAGGGAATTGTTCTTGCCGGCGGATGCAATGTGGTTTCGCCCGGCGAGGACACATTTTCCGTAATGTGCGCCGAAGACGTTGCGGCGCTGAAACCTTCGGTTGTCATTCTTGCCGATCCCAAAGCGGTGGACCCCAGCGCACCTTTGCGCAAAGCTCTACCGGCAGAAACGCTCTTTCTCGTTGATCCTGGCTTGCCCTACGGCTGGTTTGAACGCCCTCCCTCCCTCAATCGTCTGATTGGGGCACTTTGGCTTGCATCACGCCTTTACCCCGCTGAAATCTCCTTCACAGTTGACGACGCCCGCGCGATGAACGTCGCCCTGTTCGATCGGTTTCCAACCGATCCAAGGTTCAACGAAATGATTCGTTGACGCCCATTATTGGCAGTATCGGCTGGCCCTTCATTACCGAACAGAGATTGCGCAAAGGAGGACCGACCGATTCTAGTGACTTTGGGGTGGGTATGTTTCCATCGCGTCCTCGCCGGAGTGTCGAAGCGGCGTGCCGCTTAACGGATTATTGTCGATCCCTCCTGGTGCCAAGGCAGCAGTTCGTCGGGTTGGTCGGGCGTGAGAGTGGCAGCCAGATTCTAACCGGCCACGACGATAAAACGCTGTCCAGGCCGCCACCATACCTTCTGATCCGGTCAAATCCCTGGCCGACGGACTGTCTGGGTGGTGACAAAAGTGATCGAGGGGCTCATCCATCCAGCGTTAGGCAAACCGCCAGTATCTGCTCACGCAGCCAACGATGGGCCGGATCATTCTCTCGTAATGGGTGCCACACCATCACGAGATCATAGGCAGGCAGATCGATCGGTACAGGCAATATTCTGAGCGGTGCCAGACCGACGAATAGCTTGGCAATTCTTTCGGGCAATGAGAGCAGCATATCCGTCTTGGCGACGATGAATGGCGCAGACAGGAAGTGCGGCACGATGAGAGCGATGCGGCGCTCGAGCCCCTTCTTGGCTAACCATTCGTCTATCAAGCCGATGCGCGTTCCCGTGCGCGATATCAGCATGTGCTTCATCGAGACATATTCGTCGAGCGTCAGGCAACCGCTTCTGTTTTTCGGGATAATTTTTACGTACCAGACACGTCATGCGATCGTCGAACAGCTTCTCGACAATCATTTGACCCGGCGGTTTCAAGACCGTCTCGAACCCCAGCACGACATCGAGATCATTGTTTTCAAGCTCCTTTTCAGGAAAAGGACTTTCGGTTCGTTTGACATGAATGTCGATACCCGCCGCGTATTGCGCGATACGCTCGACAAGCGCGGGAATCATCAGGAGATCCATATAGTCGGTCGCCGCGATGACGAAACGCCGCAAGCTCTTCGCCGGGTCGAATTCTTCGCGGGTGCTGATCAGGTGCTTTACGTCGCAAAGGATGGCCTTGACTGGATCGATCAGGGCCAGCGCCCGATCCGTTGGCTTCATGCCGGAAGGCGTCTTGACCAGCAACGGATCATCCAGTTGCTGCCGCAGTCTCTGCAGGATGTGGCTCATCGCCGACTGACTGACGAACATGCGATCCGCCGCGCGCGAGACGTTCTGTTCCTGCATTAGCAAGTCAAATGCGACTAGCAAATTCAAATCGAAATTGCGTAATTCCGGCATATTTTCAATCACCACTGGGTTGACGCTCGTGTCTGGCGGCAAAGATCGCACGCACCAATCGAGAGGCGCCTTCCCGGCCTGTGATTTTCATTCATAGCACCATTAAATTTCATCATTTCACGTGGTCCTACGGGCGTCTAGATTGCCGTCCTCGTTACCCCGTGGTCGCGTTCACGCCTAGGTCGTGAACTGTGAAGGTTCATGGCGCGCGGTACGGCATTTACTCTGCACAGCCGGCGGACAGTCCGGTTTGGTCGGGAGAACTCCAATGAGTACGCCGAGGATCTCGAAATTCCACCTAAACCATATACCGGGGAAAAGGCGAGGCTCACACGAGCCTATGATTACCTCATCCTTGTGCTCGCCCTGTTCTTGTTCATCGGCGCGTTTCATCTTCATGTTGCCCTGACTGCGGGAGATTGGGATTTCTGGGTGGACTGGAAGGACCGGCAATGGTGGCCCCTCGTCACCCCGTTGATGATGATCACCTTCCCGGCGGCAGTCCAGTCGTTGCTTTGGTCAAACTTCCGCTTGCCGATGGGCGCAACGCTTTGCATTTCGTGCCTTCTGATCGGCACATGGGTCGCGCGGTACTTCGCCTACCACCTGTGGAATTACTTTCCAATCAACGAGGTCCTGCCGGCGACCATGCTGCCGAGCGCTTTGGTTCTGGACGTCATCTTGATGTTGAGCAACAGCTTGACCATCACCAGCATCTTCGGGGGAATTGCGTTCGCGTTGCTGTTCTATCCGAGCAACTGGCCGATTTTTGGCATGTTTCATGCGCCGGTTGAATATGGCGGCGCCCAGCTGACCATCGCCGACTTGTTCGGCTTTCAATACATCCGCGCCGGCACGCCCGAGTATCTGAGGCTTATCGAGAGAGGCACGCTGCGGACTTACGGCCAATACGCCACGCCGCTGTCGGCATTCTGCTCAGCATTGCTGTGCACCCTGATGTACCCCCTCTGGTGGTATATCGGCAAAGCGTTTGCGACGACCCGGTTCGTGAAGAATATTTAAGCGGAGGATGCTGCCATGATGAAAACAAGGAAGGCGTTATTGGGCATCCTTTTTCTTATCCTGTGCGGTCTGACGTTTGCGCCGAACGCCGCGCTTGCGCACGGCGAAAAGGCGCTCGAGCCGTTCATTCGAATGCGCACGATTCAATGGTATGATGTGATGTGGTCCAAGGACACACTCAACGTCAATGACGAGGTGGTGATCACCGGCAAGTTCCATGTCGCCGAGGACTGGCCGCGCGGCGTGCCAAAACCGGACGCGGCATATCTCAACGTATCGTCACCCGGACCTGTGTTTGTCCGCACCGAGCGGTATCTGAACGGGCAGGCTTCGGTCAGCTCCGCAGCCCTGAAGCTGGGTGGTGATTACGACTTCAAGATTGTCCTGAAGGCGCGCCTGCCAGGCCGATATCATCTCCATCCATTTTTCAACTTGCACGACGCCGGCGCCGTCATGGGACCGGGGCACTGGTTCGAAGTCGCCGGCGAGCCTGCAGCTTTCACCAATCAGGTGAAAACCCTCGACGGCAATGCGATCGACATGGAAACCTATGGCCTTGCCAACGGCATCGGCTGGCACGCGTTCTGGTTCGCGCTCGGCACGGCCTGGCTGCTCTGGTGGGTCCGGCGGCCGCTGTTTATTCCGCGTTACAAGATGCTCCAGTCGGGCCAAGGGAAGTGGTTAATCACGTCGCTCGATAGGAAAATCGCCATGGGCATCTTGTTCGGCGTGCCGCTGTTCGTTCTTGGCGCCAACGCGATGACGGATCGTCAGTACCCCAACACCATCCCGCTCCAAGCCGGGATGGATCAAATCGAGCCGCTGCCGTCCGCAGTCAACGACGGCATGGTAAAGGTCAAAGTTCAGCGGACGGAATTCCACGTGCCCGCTCGCTCGATGACCATAATCGCGCAAATTCAGAATACGTCGGACCAATCGATCAGGATTGGAGAGTTTGCAACCGCCAATGTGCGTTTTCTCAATCCTGGCGTTAGCCCATCCCGCACGGACGACTCAGACACAATGATCGCTCCGCAGGGGCTGAGCCTGGACTCCGCCGACCCAATTCGGCCTGGAGAAACCCGAACCGTCCGCGTGACGGCGTTGGACGCCTTGTGGGCCACGCAAAGGCTCGACGGGCTCATTCGCGACGCCGACAGCAGAATGGGCGGTCTCCTGTTCCTCTATGACACGAACGGCAAACGCCACATCGCCAGCATCTCGACCGCCGTCATCCCAAAGTTTGACTGACGCCGGTCGCGCTAGCAGGTTTGTCCCACGGCGCAAAAATCATGAACTCGAAGGGCAATCGCCATGACCATCACATCGCAAGAAGTCCTACCTGTTAAACCTGCGCATGCAAACTCGGCCTTGCCCTGGTATCTCAGGGACCTCTATAAATATCTGCTGACCTTCGCCGGAATGACTGTCATTTACGTGGGGTTTCGGATCTATCAGGGCGCCTTTGGTGTTTCGGCCGGTCTTGACTCCACCGAACCGGCATTCGCCACGCACTGGATGAGGTTGCTGTATATTGAGGCGATTTTTCTCGCCATCGTGTTCCCGGCGCTTTGGGGATATCTGTGGTTCACCCGCGATCGCAATCTCGACGCGATCACGCCGAAGGAAGAGATCACACGCTATTTCACGATGACCATGTGGATCAGCATCTATACCTTTGCGGTCTATTGGGCGGGTAGCTACTTCGCGGAACAGGACAACTCCTGGCATCAGGTCTCCATCCGCGACACACCATTCACGGCGAACCACATCATCGAATTCTATTTCAACTTCCCGTTCTACGTGCTCTTGGGCGGGTCCGCCTGGCTCTACGCGAGAACGAGACTGCCGCTCTACGCCAAGGGCATTTCGCTGCCGCTGACATTGGCCGTCATCGGTCCCTTCATGATCTTCGTCAGCGTTGGGTTCAACGAATGGGGACACACTTTCTGGTTCCGGGAGGAGTTTTTCGCGGCGCCGATCCACTGGGGATTCGTCACTGGCGTCTGGTTTGCTCTTGGCGTCGGCGGCATCTTGCTGCAACAAGTGATCCGCTTGATTCAATTGCTTGACGAAATTGAAGAAGTGGCTTGATGCCCAAACGCCGTTGGAGGGCTGCGAGCGGCCGGGCGATCAATTCAGACCTGATAAGTGAACGCGTGATAAATCCTCGCGACGAGAGCAACTCTGTTCGAACATTACGGTTGACCCTTCACTGGAAGTTGATCGCAGGAGAACCAGATATGCCGCTCGCGCGCATCGACCTTACCCAAGGCAAGTCGGCAGAATATCGTCGCACCTTAGGCGACATCGTCTATGAGGCGATGGTCGATGTCCTGAGGTCACCCAGGGGCGATCAATTTCAAGATCATTGCCGAGCATCCCACTTACGCCCACATAGCTGACGAAAACTATCTTGGCATCAGGCGCACCCAAGATTGTGTTTTTATCCAACTGACTCTCAACGGAGGTCGAACCGTTGAGCAAAAAAAAGCCTTTTACAAGGCCGTAGCCGATACTCTCCATGCGCGACTAGGGCTTCGTCCCGAAGATGTATTCATCAATCTCGTAGAGGTTCAAAAAGAGAATTGGTCATTCGGGAACGGGATCGCCCAATATGCGGATTAGCCGGACAATTGGTGTCGCCCATGATCTCGCCTGAAGCGCTGAAGTGGACTGCCTGCAATGCGATTTAAATCATTGACGCTCCGATCGATCCAGGCGCGAGCAGTGCTACTCAAATTGAAACGCCCCGTTGTTGCACGCATAGCGACCCTCCCCGATCGCCGTCTCGGGACTCGACATGGCGGCTTGGGATGCGCTTGCAAAGGCGGCTGGCCTCCCGCTCTGCGTATTGCTAGGGGGCACAATTGGGCCCGTGAAGGCATACAACAGTAATGGGCTGTGGCTCAGGCACCCGGAGTTGGTCGCGGCTGAGGCGATGGAACTGCGAGATGAGGGCGGTTTCACAGGGCTCAAACTTTGGCTCGGGCGGGAGAATGCGGGGGATGATCTGAAAGCCATCGACGCTGTTCGCGTCTCGGTAGGCGATGCGTGTCACGCGCCCGCGCTGGCATCAAGGCCATCAATGCACCAACATTCAAAGTGGACCAGACATTGGAGGCCGGTCACGTGTAAAGGCCCCTCCCAACTAAACCGCCACCATCAAGATAGAAGCTTAGTCCATCCAACGGAATTATGGTAATAAGGAAATCACATCAAATCATCCAGCCTCGGTCTTCGGCCGACGCGCCCTTGCTGTCGTAACGTGAGGCCGTAACGCTAACGGGATGACCATGTCGACGCAATCGATCATCGAGTCGCGACGCTACCAGATGTTTCCCACTCTGGAGCTGGAGGAGATCAAGCGTCTGCGACGGTTTGGCGAGGTCCGGTCCTATGGTGTGGGTGAGGCGCTGGCCAAGGTTGGCGAAGTGGGCCACGGGCTGACCGTCATTTTGGCCGGCAAGGTCGACATCACCCAGCGCGACGAATCGGGGCGCCGCGAGCCAATTCGTCACCCACGGCCCCGGCTCGTTCATGGGCGAACTGGCTCAGCTGGCGGGCCGTCCGGCGCTGGTGGACGCCTATGCGCAGGAGCCAGTGAAGGCCGTGATCATCCCGCCGGACGGCTGCGGGCGCTGCTGATCGCCGAGGCGGAACTCGGCGAGCGGATCATGCGCGCGCTGATCCTGCGCCGCGTCGGCCTGCTCGAGAAGGGCGACCGGCGGCCCGGTGATCGTCGGCCGCGCCGGAGAACGGCGATGTGCTGCGGCTCGAAGGCTTTCTCTCACCGCAACGGCCATCCGCATCAGACGGCTGAACCCGGAGACCGATCCGGAGGCGCAAGGCGCTGGTCGAGCGCTTCCACGTCGATCCCGGTGAGTTGCCGATCGTGCTGTGCCCGGGCGGCCAGCTGCTGCGCAATCCCAGCGAGACCGAGCTCGCCCGCTGCATCGGGCTGGTGGGGCCGATCGATCCGGATCGCGTCTACGACGTGGCCGTCGTCGGGGCCGGGCCGGCGGGCCTGGCCACCGCGGTCTATGCCGCGTCCGAAGGGCTTTCGGTGCTGGTGCTCGACTGCCGCGGCGTTCGGCGGCCAGGCCGGCGCCTCGGCGCGGATCGAGAACTATCTGGGCTTTCCGACCGGGATCACCGGCATGGCCCTGATGGCGCGCGCCTACAACCAGGCGCAGAAGTTCGGCGTCGAGATGGCCATTCCCGGCCGAGGTGACCGGGCTTGCAGGCCGGGACGATCCGCGACGAAGGCCGCTTCGTCCTGAGATTGTCCGGCGACGAGCACGTCAGCGCGCGCTCGGTGGTGATCGCCAGCGGCGCCCGCTATCGCCGGCTCGAGGTCGAGAATCTCGACGCGTTCGAGGCCGTCGAGCGTGCACTATTGGGCCTCGCCGCTGGAAGGCAAGCTGTGCGCCGGCCAGGAGGTGGCGCTGGTCGGCGGCGGCAATTCGGCAGGCCAGGCGGTGGTCTATCTAGCCGGCAAGGCCGCCAAGGTCTGGCTGCTCGTGCGCGGGCCGGAGCCTCGAGTCGAGCATGTCGACGCTACCTCGTCGACCGCATCGCGGGCTCGCCAATGTGGAGGTGGTGACCGCAGGCCGAGGTCAGCGGCCTGGAAGGCGAGCGACGGCATGCTGGAGGCGGTCCGCTGGCGTCAGCGCGACGTCGGAGGAGGAGGTGCGGCGGCCGATTCGCCACCTGTTCCTCTTCATCGGAGCCGAGCCGAACACGGACTGGCTGTCCGGCTCCGGCGTGGCGCTGGACGCCAAGGGGTTCGTGTTGACCGGCGCAGACGGCCGGCCGACGCAGGCCGCTGGAGACCAGCCGCCGGGGCGTCTTCGCCATCGGCGACGTCCGGTCGAACTCGGTCAAGCGCGTCGCCGCGGCGGTCGGCGAGGGCGCCCAGGTGGTGGCAATTCTGCATGCCTTTTTGGCTGGGGCCAACCAGAAGCCGGCCGCTAGCGCTAAGAGAGACTTGGCTCACGATGAGGCTGCTCAACAGCGTTGGGAGCGACAAATGACTAGGATCGTCTATGAGGTTGTCGAACATGATGGTGGGTGGGCTTATCGGGTTAATGGGGTGTTCTCCGAAACCTTCTCGTCCCATGATCTGGCTCATCGTGCTGCGGAACGCGCAGCTAAGGAGCAAGTCGTCCCTGGAGACCCGACGGGCATCTCGTACGAAGACAAGGATGGTCGTTGGCACGACGAAGCGTCGCCAGGTGGTGATCGACCCGAGACCGACGTCGACGGCTGAGAGAATCTTCAGGAGAAGGCCCGCAATTCTCGGACACCGGGAATCAAGAGTGGCCGATGGAGGATCAACTGTGCTCCCGCATAGGTGCGAGATGGTGCATGATCGCGGCACCGATCTATCCGCAGAGCGTTGGACCGGAAAGGATGGGGACGAGATGGTTGACCAGCATCTGGAAATGATTCGCGATGTAACTCCGAGTGCGGACGGCTGCGAGGATTGCCTGAGAATCGCCTCACGGTGGGTGCATTTGCATCTGTGCCTGACCTGCGGGCACGTCGGCTGCTGTGACTCCTCGCCGCATCGGCACGCGAGGATGCATTTCCACGAAAGTGGGCATCCGATCATCCAATCATTCGAGCCAGGCGAAGCTTGGCGCTGGTGCTATGTGCACGAAGCGGAGGTCTGAAGCGGAGGTCTAATGTAGGCGGTTGTCGCCCCGACCGCGGTTTCAGGATCCGCAAGCTGGTCAATGTCGTCCTTAATTTTTCGATTAACGAATATGCGACCTATGGCGACCTGATTGTCACGACCGCCAGTTCGGTCGTGAAGCAGTCGGCTGCGCTCTCCTTCGTGGAGGCCGGGTCCATCTGGATGATGTTCGTGACGGCGTCCGACGGAAACAGCCAAGCTCGATCAACTGACTGGCACGCCGGGCAAGAAGGCGACATCTTACGCTGCCGATCCGCTGAAACGCGGCGCGATGCCGGAGGAGATCGCCGACGCGATTATGTTCCTCGCTTGGAGCAAGTCGTCGCTTCTCACTGGTTAAGTAATCAGGGGCAAACGGTGGCAAAACCGAAAGCTAAACCAATCTCACCCATAACATACACTGCGTGGGGCGGCTCGGTGATGCACCGCTCCGTCGTCATCTCTCTCGACCTGCCGGACGCCGCCTATAGCTTCCGCATCACGCTGCCATATGCTACGATATTTGTCAGTCCAGAGTTCCTCGGTGAAACGCCGAAATAAGAAGCTGGACGCTTCTAAAAACCTCGCCAAATCACTGCGTTTCTGATTCTCTTGGCGCGAGAGGATCGGAGGCGGATTGATGCGCGGGCAGCCCGGATTTTTTGATGTCGATGAGCGGCTGAAGCGGCTGAGCGATCTGGGCGATCAGTTGCTGGCGTTCGTCGGCGGCGGTCGATTTCGAGATTTTCCGGCCCGATCTGGTGGCGGCGCTGGGCTATTCGGATCGGCGCGCAGGGCGGGCGACCGCCGTTCGATCCGGTGATGATGTTCAAGATCCTGGTCATCCAGGCCGCCAACAATCTCTCCGACGAGCGCGCCGAGTTCCTGATCAACGACCGGCTGTCGTTCATGCGGTTTCTCGGCCTGGCGCTTCGCGACCGGGTTCCCGACGCCCGCACGATCTGGCTGTTCCGCGAGAAGCTGACAAAGGCGGAGGCGATCAAGCCATTGTTTGAGCGCTTCGACGCGGCGCTGCGCGCGGCGGGCTATATCGCCATGGGCGGCCAGATCGTCGACGCCACGCCTGATCGCGGCGCCGAAGCAGCGCAACACCGAAGAGGAGAAGACGGCGATCAAGGAAGGCCGCGTTCCGCGAGGACTGGAAAGCCAAGCCCGCCAAGCTCGCGCAGAAGGATCGCGACGCGCGCTGGACGGTCAAGTTCAGCAAGGCCAAGGCGCGCCCGGACGGGACGATGCCGCCTGTCGACATCGCCATTCCGACCTTCGGCTATCAGAACCACGTCTCGATCGACCGGAGATACGGCTTGATCCGCCGCTGGGATGCGACCGACGCCGCCGCCTACGAAGGGCGCGCGGCTGCGCGAAGGCCTGCTCGACAAGACCAACACGGCGAGCGTCGTCTGGGCCGACACGGCCTATCGCTTTTTTACCAACGGCAAGGAGGAGGAGGTCGGACTCACCGGAATCGTGCCCTTCCTTGTCGAAGATGAGATGTTGAAACTGGGCGCCATCTTCTCGAAGAAGGCCAACTGGGCGCCACACGTCGTCAGTGACGGCCTTCTGATTACGGGACAGAACCCACACCGCGATCCGCCCCCTCAACAAAGCGCTTCATCCGATCCCCCCGCAAATCGTGTGGGGAATCATATCGCGCAAATCACATCAAATGGAGCATTTTCACACAGCCTGGGCCCTTTCCTACCATTCATCGAATCAGATCGAATGTCGGCTCCTTGGCGCAACGCAGACCAATCATTCAGAGCTTTGCGTCGGCTGTCTGTCGTTCTCGGGCTGCGTCGACCCCAGGGTGATATCCAATGACACTTCCCGAATGAAACTTGGCCCCTTGGAAAGCCGGCGGCCGAGGGCCTGCATGAATCTCTCATAGCGCTCCTCGCCCTTGGCGCGGGCAGCTGCCTGTGTCTGTTCAGGTAGCGAAGGCGTCGCCATCAGCCAGAAGCGAATGAACAGAGCGATAGTTTCGACGGAGATCCCGATATCGCGTTCCAGCCGTTCCATTTGACGCGTGATCCGGTCGAGGCGCCGCGCCAAGGCCGCCTCCTGCCGTTCGGGGCGTCCGGTGACAGGAACGAAGCGATCGCCGCTTCGGCGACAAGGGATTTCGGCTTTCCTCGCCGCTCCGCATATTCTGTGAGCGCCGCATCAAATCGTGTTCGAGATAGACCGTGAATTGCTCCTTCATGGTGCCTCACACCTCGAGACCATCGCCTGGGTCGAGCGCGGCTTGCCGCGCGACGATCCGCATCCGTTGCCGGAGCATGTTCGCCTGCACGGGTTCATCATCAGCTTCGTCCATCAATATGGCGAAGGGATCGGCCGCTGCGGAGTTTCCGGCGCAATCGCCTCATGCTCGGGAAGGGTCGGCTCGCGCCGGATCCCGGCATTGTCAGGATCATCGTCAGATGATCCGTTTCGCAGGTGCCGGTTTCGATCCACCGCGATCGGTAGCCAAAGCGCTCCAATCGTCATCGCATAAGCTGTCGGTAGCTTCTTCACCAAGTCAGCCAATGATGGCGGTGGCAGGATGCGTTCCTGGAGCCGCCGATCCTCATAATATCGGGCCTTCTTGGCGAGGATCGGGTGGATGCCGGACACGAGCACGAGTTCGTCGGCGGACGGAAGCTGCATCACCTCTCCGGGGGTGAGCAGCGGGCGCGCGGTCTCCTGGCGAGATACCATGAGATGGCCGAGCCAAGGCGAAAGCCGATGGCCCGCGTAGTTCTTCATGGCGCGCATTTCGGTCGCCGTGCCGAGCGCATCCGAGACTCGCTTGGCCGTCCGTTCGTCATTGGTCGCGAAGGCGACGCGCACATGGCAATTGTCGAGGATCGCGTTATTGGCGCCATAGGCCTTCTCGATCTGGTTGAGGCTTTGGGCAATCAGGAAGCTTTTGAGGCCGTAGCCTGCCATGAAGGCCAAGGCCGACTTCGAAGAAATCCAGACGGCCGAGCGCCGGGAACTCGTCGAGCATCAGGAGGACGCGATGCCGGCGGCTCTTCGCATTCAATTCCTCGGTTAGGCGGCGGCCGATCTGGTTGAGGATCAGACGAACCAGCGGTTTCGTCCGGCTGATGTCGGAGGGCGGCACGACGAAATAGAGCGTCGCCGGGCGGCTATCCTCGACAAGATCGGCGATCCGCCAGTCGCATCGGCGCGTCACTTTCGCGACCACCGGATCGCGATAAAGGCCGAGAAAGGACATGGCGGTCGAGAGCACCCCCGATCGCTCGTTCTCGCTCTTGTTCAGAAGTTCGCGTGCAGCCGACGCCACGACCGGGTGCGGCCGGTCACCAAAATGAGGCGTCGTCATCATGGCGCGCAACGTCGTCTCAATGGGGTTCTTCGGATCGGAAAGAAAATTTGCGACGCCGGCAAGCGTCTTGTCTGACTCGGCGTAAAGAACATGCAGGATGGCGCCGACCAGGAGCGAATGGCTGGTCTTCTCCCAATGGTTCCGCCGTTCCAGCGCGCCTTCGGGATCGACCAAAATGTCGGCGACGTTCTGCACGTCGCGCACCTCGGAGTCACCGCGCCGGACTTCCAGCAGTGGATTGTATGCGGAAGATTCCGGATTTGTCGGATCGAAGAGCAGCACGCGGCCGAACCGGCTCCGCCAGCCCGCGGTAAGGGTCCAGTTCTCGCCCTTGATGTCGTGGACAATGGCGGAGCCAGGCCAGGTCAGCAGCGTTGGGATGACGAGGCCGACGCCCTTGCCCGAACGGGTTGGCGCAAAGCAGAGCACATGCTCCGGACCATCATGTCGGAGATAGTCGCGCCCGAATCGGCCCAGCACCACCCCATCAGGTCCGAGCAGGCCGGCCGCGCGGATTTCGGTCTCCGTCCCCCAGCGCGCGGAGCCATAGGTCACGATATTCTTGGCTTCCCGCGCGCGCCAGACCGACATGGTAATCGCGCCAATGATTGCGACAAAGCCACCGGAGGCGGCGATCATCGCACCTTCGAAAAATATCCGCGGCGCGTAGGCGTCGAAAGAAAACCACCACCAGAAGAAAGCTGGCGGCGGATAGAGCGGCAGTTTCCCGACCACGAACCAGGGATCGCCGAGTTGGGGCTGATAGCCGAGCCGCCAGGCTGTCCATTGCGTCGCTGCCCACGTGGTCGCGAGCACAATCGCAAAGACGACGAGGATCTGGCCCCAAAGGATCTTGGTCGCGGACATGAGGTCTCGATGGGTTTCCGGTCAGCATCACCTCATGAGAAACGAATGGTGCACGACAAGCCCAAAAATACGCCGGGCGAAGGTTCTCGCAGATTGGCGCGCAAATACCGGGCTACCGATCCGGAAGTTGGCGGAGCCTCAAATCCCCAGTCCCCGCTTGCGTCCAAAACTCCAATCCACATTGCCGCCAGGCATGGCTATTCCCGAAACCTGTTTCCCGAGTTGGTGTTCCAAAGATGGAGACCAGGGGACGAGGCTGAAGCCGAGCCCGTTGTCGATCATGGCGAAACGTCCGGAGGCGAGGGTTACCCGCTGGCGATAGATCCCTGCGACATGCTCGCCGCCAGACGCCGGGTGGTAGGCAAGGCCGGTCTCCGCCGTGACCCGCGCCGCGACGGCTTCAAGTTCCCGCCTGCGAAGATTGTCAAGAAGGTCGCGGGCAAAAATAATTCGCTGGCCTTGGCGGCGCGCGAGCCCTTCCTCGACATGGTGGTCGATGCGGGCGCTCATCGCCTCGCGCACCTCACCGCCAAAGCCGCCTTCGGACAGGGCATCGGCTTCGTTCGCAACGAGCTGGCGGTCGAGCCAGGTCGCGCCTTGCGCCGCCACCTGAGTCTCGATGGCGAGATCCGAGCGGACGGCGATCGCGAGCTGGGGCCGTCCGGCGGCATCCTCGAACCGGCGCAGCTCGACGATCGAGCCCGGCGCTGAATCTCCGGCGCATCCAAATGAGGCAGCCTAATATGATGCGCGCGGCCGTCGACGCCATCGATGACGACATAAGCGGAGCCCTTCAGCTCATCATCCAGCCCGCGCGCGACCAGCCGGCCGATTACGGGCGCGGGCTCGCCTCGCCATGTAAAACGAAATCCGAGGCGCCGCGCTCCCATCCCTTCTCGGTCAGGCCTCGATGGATGCGCTTGATAATGTCGTTGCGCTCGCCGAGCTCTCGCAACACGTCCTCCGCGTTCTCGGAGAGCGACCATTGGGCAGGACCGAGTGGACGAGCAAGACCGAGCGCTTCGAGCTTGCGCATCCGGCCGATCTTGATCGCCGTGGAAACTCTTCTTGGGTCTGGCCTGGCTCCGGCCGTAGATCAACCACGCTGCCATGCGCCGCCGCGTCGCGGGCGAGCGCCCGATCCAGCCTGGTCCAGCGCTCCGCCCCGACCTGGGTCTCCAGCGAATGCCGGATTTCCCGGTCGGATCGTGGGCCAAGCTCCAAGGTCAGCAATTGCTGCGCCCGTGCCCGCATTCCTTCGCGGATATAGTCGCGCGAGATGACCAGGTCCTCGCCATCGCCGGTCCGGCCACGGACAATGACATGGATATGAGGGTGCTCGGTGTTCCAATGATCGACGGCAACCCAGTCGAGGCGGGTGTCCAGGTCACGTTCGGCGTCGGCCATCAGGTCGCGCGTAAAGGCTTTGATGTCAGAAAGTTCGCTGGCGTCTTCGGGTGCGACGATGAACCGGAAATGATGCCGGTCCTCTTCGCACCTCTCTGCAAAAGCTCTATGATCGATCTCATCGCTCTCAGCCCCGAACATCCGGGCCGGATTACCATCTTTGGTCACGCCGTCGCGGCTGAGATAGGTGAGATGGGCGGAAAGCGGCGCGCGCTTAATGCCGTGACGGACAACCCGAGCTTTGATCACCGCGGTGCGCGACCGGTCGGCCAAATATCGCGTCGCTGAGAGGCTCGCGGCGCGGCCCCGGCCGAAGGCTCCCTTGGTAGTCGATGCCGATGATCGGCGCGACATGCCGCCAGCTCTTTCGGCGGCGGCGAGCGCTTGGGCAATGAATGGTTTGGCGCGTTGGCTCCGGGTCGTTCGGGTCCGCCCTGGACGGACGCGAAGATCGTCATCCCGTTTCATGGCACGTCAACTCGCAAGGTGTCCAGTTCGCAAAGTTTCCAGCGAATTGTCGCATGCAGCAAGGTTATGGATGTCAGGTGCACCTTTGCCACGAACATTGTTGTTTCTTGACTTTCTACCCATCCGACCGCCAAGCACCTTGCGGCTTTTATCTTGCCATCGACCCTCCTCACAATTCGTGCGCATATTCCACCCCGAAACAGGCACTCCATGATGCGACAAAGCGCGCTGTGTGGTCATGCCGTATCTCACTTGCTTGTGTGTGTTGATCGTCCCGCAAAGAGCGCATCTCCGCTCGGAGCCAACGACGATCGCGGCGCGTGCGACGTGCGAATTCGCAAACTTTCTGCCGCAGTCGAAGTCGCATTCAATGCGCGAGCCGGCGACGGTTCGAGTGCGGTCATATCGATCGTTTGTGCGCTGGCCGAAGTCGGCTCGAATACCGCCCGGACGATCGCGAAGAGCGTCTTGGTCCGTGCGTTTTGGCGATCGTCGAATTGCAATATTGCTGTCGCGAATTTGCTCTTGCTTGACGCTTTCAGGATGCTCTCCGCCGCCATGAGCGGCGCCAGATGTCGTCAATTGTGATGCCGTAGAAGTACCGGCAGAATGGTACGGAATGCCAGGCACGCCGATCACGGGCGCGAGCGCGGCGACATAGTTGCGTGTCTCTTCGGGGAGCGGCCGGCCGCTCTTCAGGTAGTCCTCGTATCGTCCGGGACCTGCATTATAGGCCGCTAGAAAGCCGTCCGGGCCGAAGCGGTTGTGCATCTCGCGCAAATAGGCCGCGCCCGCCAGTATATTGTTGCGCGGTTCGTAAGGATCGGCGCCGAGATGGTAGCGAAACCGCAGTTCCTCGTAGGTCTCGGGCATCACCTGCATCAGCCCCATCGCGCCCTTCGGCGACACGGCGCCTGTGTCGCCGGTGCTCTCCGCCTGCATGACGGCGCGGATCCAATGCGCGGGCACCCCGAAGCGCTGCGAGGCTTCGGCAATCAATGAGGCCCATGAGCTGGCTATTGCGGTTGCGCTTTTTTGTGTGGCCTTTCCAGCAATCGCGACAAGCGAGCAAGACAGGAGCCCGAGCGACGCGATGGCGAAGAGGGACGCCATCACTCCGACAGGACGGAAACCGGAGCGCCGCGTATCCGTTCTTTCCAGAGCGCAGCGCTAGGAGCGCGGTCTCAATGACCGTCCAAGACCAACACTGCGCTTTCGAAAAGTATCGAATCTTGCTGGGAACATAGGAATGGAGCCGCTCGCGATCGAACAGAATGAAACGGATGGTTTCCGGCAGAAAATCTGCATTGTCACGGCTCCTCGAAAGTCCAAAGTGGAACCGCGCGACCGAGGATCGAGACAGCTGGAAGCGGACCGAAATAGCGCCCGTCGAGGGAATTGGCGGACTGCCAATTCATGAGAAAGACCTCGCCCTCGGCAATACGGCGGCAGCCCTGCCAATCGGGCAGCGGCCGGCCTCGGTGGTCTCGTTCGCGAGCAAAAGACATCACGACGCCATCGATCATGATGGCGAGACGGATGCGACAGGCGGTCTGACCGGGAAGGGCGAGGACGCGCTTCAAGAGCGGGACGCCGCGCGGCAAATAGCCTCTCTCCGCCAGAAACCGCGCGACGGGCTCGGGCGGCGTAACGACGACGAGGTCCGTCATTTCCAGACGCTCCTCTGGCTTCACATAATAAAGACCGATCGGTACGCTCGCCGAAGCATTCCAGATCAATATGGGCGGCCAATCGATTGCCGCCGAAATGCTTATGAGCATCACGCTTCCAAGCATCGTGGCGAGAACGAAGATGCGCATGTTCATCCTTCGACCTTTCGCCGAAGGAGCCAGGCATGATGATGGTCTCGGCTGTAGGCGCTCGGGTTCTCCCCACCCGAGATCCTGTTATGGAGATGGCTCCAATGGGCCGGCGCCACATCCTTGGGATCGACGCCGAGCACTTCGATCGCGTCGATCGCTTTCAGAACACGTTGGACCTTGGGCCAACCAGCAATCCGGAGCAGGATTTCGCCGCCAGGCCGTACGCCAGGGACTGTGGAGATAGGCGTTCCGGGTTTGGCGGCGCGCAGAATGTCGATACGCGAGGCGATCGTTCCATGGTCATTCGCCGCCCAGCGGACGAAGGCAAAGATGCTTCCGGGCGAAAACGAAACGATGCGCCGGCGGCGGTCGATGATGCGTTCCCGCGTGATTTGGCCAAACCGGATCCAGCGCTCGACGCGTCCCTTCTGCCAATAGAGTTCAACCTCGGTGAGATCGTCCATCCGCCTCATCTCCAGCGGTTGCGGGAATCCTCGCGCGCACAAGATCGCGCGGCGTCTCGGCGAGCCATCAGACGTGCGCTGGAACGCGGTCCGCTTGATGTGGCCGCGCAATTCCGTCGTGACGCCGTTCGCCACTCGCGCGGTGAATAGTTCGGTTTTCGCGGCGCTCTCGAAGGCCCAATGCTCTGGGCAGCGACTCCGGACCTCGGGATCGCTCGGGCGTAATGCAAATACGGATTTGCGATCGCAAGCCGTCGCGGTGCGACCATGATTTCGGCAGCGAGCGCGATCATCTGCCCGCGTTGCGTGACCGTCTCTCGGGGGCTTCCAGGGGAATCGACTGCTGCACGCAAGATTCGCGAACGCCACGTGCCGACCGACGCGGCCCCACGGCGTTGGCAAGTCTTGCTTGGCGACCGCCTTGGCTCTTTCGCGGACGATTCAGGGCAGCGAGGCTCGTAGCGATTGCTGACGAAGCGAGGGTGGAGGTCCGGGGCGGAGGATCCGCGCCTTTTTTTGAAGCTTGCTGTATCTCGACCGGTTCCCCTTCGCCGGAAGGCGAAGGCTGAAACGGCGTCAGCGCGACATCGGTGACAAGCAGCGCCGAGCGCATCCGCACAGCGAAGCGCGGTGGCTCGCCGCTTACGACGCGACCGACCATACAAGCGATCTCGAGAGCCTCAAGGCGAGGCGGCGCGCCAGGGGTGAGGCCGATGACGTCGAAGGGTCTCGTCAAGCCCTTTTTGGCGTGCTGTTTCGACCAGTCGAGCCAACAATTCTCGTTTTCCCCTTTCCGGTCTGCATCGATGACAACGACCTGCAATCGTTGGCGCCACCATCCGGCAACGGAGTCGAGGGTCACGGTCGTCTTGTCGACTCCGCCGTTCTGATTGAGGAGCGCGACGATCCTGACGCGCTCTGCGGCAGCTGCGCGTGTTTTTTCCCCAACGGGGGAAAATGCAAAATTCGTTAGATAGATTCCGAAGGAATTTAAGTTAGATAAGTTAGAGGCGCGGCAAGCCTTTGACAGACAAGAGTTTTCGCCGGATTTTGGTCCCCGATAGCACGTGGATCGGGTCCCTGATGGCACGATGGCCGGCGTCCCTGAAAGCACGAGATGATTCACAGCTTATCCACAGTGTTATCCACAGATTGTGATTTGCAGTTGCCCTGCCGGGCGGACTGCTGCAGCCGATCGATTTGTTTGGGCGTGAAGAGGAGGCGCTCGGCGCCGAGTGTCTCGCGCTCGATGACGAGCCGATAGCCCGGCAGCGCCTGCCGGCGAACGATGTTGCGCAGATCGTGGGCGAAGTGCTTCAGCGGAGAGAGGCTGCCGGACTTGGCGTGGAGATGAACGAAGTCAAAGCTCCAGCCATCGGCTTGCCGCCCGCCATGCTTGCGCACCAGGCGATAAAGCCACCGCTCCAATCCGCCGGTCAGGCGAAAATAGGCCCGGTCGATGGTGAGAACGAGCGCATTGTCGAGCACGCCGGCGTAGAACCAATCCGGCAGGATCAGCTCCAATCCTTGCGGCCGGCCGTGAGAATCGACGCGCTCCTTCCATTCGTTGATCCAGGAGAAGCGATGCCTGCGCCGCTCCGCGGGTTGCCGGATGGAGGTGGCGACCGTCGTCGATTGCAGCCTGTCGAGCGCCGCCTTCAGACGCAGGTAGTCCCGCGCGCTTGCGCCGCGTCCGACGAAGGTGAGAATCTCGTAGGGCGTCGCTGCCATCAGGCGGGAGGTCTTCAAGCCGGCGTCGCGCGCTTCGACGATCTGCGAGGCGGCCCAGATCAGCACATCGGCGTCCCAGATGGTTGCCATGCCGTGCTCGGGGACTGCTTCGACGCGGATCGAAATCGAGCCGGCCCTGAAAGTCGATCGGCGTGAGGCGTTTTGACTTCGCGAGTGAAAAGAACGGATAGGCCATCAGGTCCTGCGCGTCGCGTGGCGCTAGCTCACCGGGGCGTGCATGGAAAAGATCGAGCTGTTCACGCTCCGATGGGGACATTTGCCTCGCAGACATCGGCGGACGCCCGGCCATTAGCCGCGCCGACGCGGCACGACGCCGAAGGCTCGCGTTGCCGTGGCTGCGCCAGGTTTGGCCGGGTGGACGGTTCCCCGCCCGGGATCAGAGGTCGAATTCTTGGCGCCTAGCTCGGCCCAGTCCTGCAAATCGTAAAGCGCGTAGACGACCCGGTCGCCGATTTTGCGGTATTTCGGCCCCGTGCCGTAGGTGCGATGCTTTTCCAGCGTCCGGCCCGAAAGACCGAGGAATCGCGCGGCCTCGGGTGTCCTTAAATAGCGTGGCGGCAGGCCGGCCAGAGGATCGGGCATGATCGCATCTCCGTGTTCTTCGAGAGCGCCGGCAGGATCACCGGCGGGTTGAAGGTCAGAATGGCGGAGAGGGATCGCGAAGGGGGATGCCGAAGACAAGGGGTCGCGTTTTCGATACCCCCGAGAAATAGAGGCGCCGCCTCAGCTGCGGCGCAGGGGATAGCGCGCAATCGAACAATCCGGCTCGTGCAGAGCGGGCAAGCCCTGATGCGCGGCTGGATATTTTGATTTGTTGCGGAGGTCATGAGTCTTCCAGCCGCGCGTGGGTACGCGGTCCTCTCCGAACAGTGCCGCGGCAATGGCGCGATAGCTCGCGCCGTCCTGGTGGGCATCAAGCGCGCGCAAGGATTGGATCAGGCGGCCGCGAAGTTGGGCCGCAAGCTCGCGGAAGTCCGGGCCCGGCGGCCGGCCGGAGAGGGCGCGCCAGAGGCGCCGCGCCGCGTAGGCGCGGAGTTCGAAGAGATCATCGAATGGGAGCTGTGCCGCATAGCACGCGCCGAGACGCGGTCGTCGCCTCAGCCATACGTGATGGTCGACGTTTTGTTTCCGCAGCAGGAGGTGCCAGCCGTCGGACGCCGCGTGAATTACAAAGCTGGAGAGGTCGCTGAGTTTGACGAGGTGAGAAGGGTCAGCTGTCCCAGCAGGGTCGGGAACAAGGAGGACGACAGCGGGCGCAACCGATGACGACCAAAACACGGGTTGCTCGCGGGCTGAAAGCGCGGGATCGGCCGGGAAAAGACAGCCCCCAATGCCGAAGCCCCATAAGAACGCAGGTCATCGGTGACGAGCTTGTCTGGGACAAAGCCGTATTTCTTCAAAAGCTTGTGCATCAATTTGAGCGCCACCCATTTGTTCCTCCTGGTTTGAACGAGAACGTCGAGAACTTCACCCTCGGCATCCACGGCACGCCAAAGATAGACCAAGCGACCACCGATTTTCAGATAGACCTCATCGAGATGCCAGTTGGTATGCGGCTTCGGCCGGCGTTTGCGAAGATTGGCGGCGATCCTGGGTCCAAAATGGTTCACCCAGCGGCGTACCGTCTCATAGGACACGACAATTCCGCGTTCCGCTAGCAAATCCTCGACGTCGCGGAAGCTCAAGGTGAACCGCACATAAAGCCAGATCGCCTGCTGGATAATCTCGGGAGGAAAGCGGTAGCCGCTATAGCTGATTTTCGTCATCCCCTTGGCTACCGAACCGTCAGGGTGACCGCAAGCCCGAACCGCCGTGACAATGCCTCTAAAACCACTTCAAAAATTGATTATTCTCGGCTAAGCTGACAATTTCATCTGGGGGAATTCAGCGTCTTTGGCCGACATGTGGAAAACGAGCACGGATAAAAAAAGATCGGGCGCGTCCACGCTGACAGAGATTGTGTCTTTCGCCACCGAAGACGAGAGGCGGGGAAAAGATGCCTCCCGGTCGCCGTCGCCAAAGCGTCCAGTTTTCCTCAATTCGTGGCATTCACGTGCATGTTCGCTCGTTTGGCGTTACGTGCGGCAAGGCCACGCGAACGAACTGTTCGACGCCGGGTGGTATCTCGCCAATTACAGTGACGTGCGTGAAAGCGGCTGGGATGCTTACGCGCATTACTTAGCGATTGGCGCTTTCAACGGATACGATCCCAACGCCCTGTTCGACTCCGAGTGGTATTTGCAACAAAATCCCGACGTCCGGGCTCATGGGGTGAATCCCTTGCTCCATTATTTTCAACATGGCGCCGAGGAAGGGCGCGATCCTTGCCCTTCTTTTGGCAAAGATGTGGAACGGCGGGAGCGGCTCTACGGACTTTACGATCGATTACTAAAGCGGTCCGGCCTAGCACCGTCAAGCCCCGTTTCAATTCTGCGCGAGAAACTCGATAAGCAATTTTATCTGAAGACCTATCTTGATACGTCGGGCCCGAGCGTGTGGCGAAAAATGCCGTTCTTGCACTATTTTTATGTGGGTACACGGCTGGGTTATTCCCCGAACGTCAAGTTTTCCGAGGAATTTTACATCAACCTCTATCGCGATGTTCGCGAGGCGGTTCAGCGTGGAGAGGTTCGCTGCGGCTTTCTTCATTACTTGTTGTCGGGCGAACGCGAAGGGCGCGCCCCGCGCTACGACCTCGCCAAGGCGCTCGACTGGGCGCTTCCTGGAGTGGTCGATCCAATCCTGCGGAGGCGAGCCGCGGATATCGAAGCTCGTCTTTCGCCGACCGCGGCGTGCCCGCGCGCCGGCAGCAGCCGGACGCTTTGGGTGTTCGTTCCGCATTTCAACCCCGATATCGCGTTCGGCGGATACCGGGCTCTTTTCGAGTTATTGCGCGTTCTGAAGGTTCGAGGGGTGGAACTGGGCTTTCAACTGGAAGTTATCACAACCGGTGAAGAGAAGGCGAACAAGGAATATTTCCTGTGGCGCACCAAGGGCACGTGGCTATACGAGTTATTTGCGGACATCGACGTCCATGCGCGTTCTGAACGCGCCGAACTCGTAATAGGCCCAACAGATCAATTCCTTTGCTATTCGAGTTGGGACGCGCTGATCGCTTCTCCGCTGGCAAGGGAAACAAACGAACCAAGGGTTATTTCTCTGATCCAGGAATATGAGCCAATATTTAGCGAATTCTCCGCAATTTCATGTACTCAGTGCAGCCGGTTTCGACGTCGAATCATACCCTATCTTTAACTCGGCGGCGCTCGTGTCTTTTTTCCGCGAACATCGACTTGGGATATTTAAGCGCAATTCGAAAGCCGAGAATGGGAAGGACTTCAGTGTCTTTGAACATGTAATCAATAGATTGCCACGTCAATCTCTGACCCAAATGAAAACGCGCCGCGAGAGGGTATGTGTTATTTACGCGCGGCCGGAACTTCACGCGGCGCGAAATCTTTATGAATTCGTAGAGCTGGTACTCAAGCGATTGTGCCGCGCAGGCCATTTCGGGTTGAACTGGCGTTTTATCGGTTTGGGCTGTTTATCTCAGTTGCCACCGGTCGATCTTGGTGGAGGGCACCGCCTTGAGTTCGTCCAAAAAATGTCCGAGGAGGACTACAGAAATCTCGCGGCCTCGATCGATCTCGGAATTAGTCTGATGTACGCGCCTCATCCGAGCGTCATGCCATTCGAATTGTGCACGACTGGCGCTATTGTCGTGACCAATACCTTCGAGAATCGACCGAAAGAGTTCTTTGACGCTATTTCGCGGAACATCATTGCCGCTGAACCGGCTTTGGAAGCACTCGAGACCGCGATCATGAAGGCGCTCGATCGGGTCGAGGATTTCGAATTTCGATGGAAGAGCGCGTACATGCCGGCCTCCAGAGACTGGGCCCAGACGTTCAGCGACGAATTCATGTTCCCAATAGGAAATGTCCTGCGATGAACATCGCTTCTCGGTTCCTTCATTCGGCGCAATCCATCTCTGGGCGATCACCGCATCACGACCACATCCTGATATCCGAAAACGCTGGGGATGAAGTCGACGATGTCGACGATCTCACCCCAACGGCGCCGTGTGTTTTCGAAGCTCTGATAAGCTTGAATATAGTAGTTTCCGCCGCCGATGTCGCGGTCATATTCGGACGCGTGGTCGAACTCCAGGAATCCGCGATCGTTCCAAGAAGCGAGAGACCTCCGGTCAATCCATCTGCTGCCGAAGGCGAGAGCACCGGCGCCACTGGTGGTCAGAATCAACACGCCATCGGGGGCTAGAATGCGCTTCAGCTCTGCGAGCCAATCGGTCTGCTGAGACTGGCGAATATGGGTCATGACAGAAATCCCATATATCACGTCCATGCTGGCGTCTGGCAGATCGATTTTGCCGTCGAGATTGGTCTTGATTGGCGTGATACTTGGTAGATGTTCGCGCATCCAATCGAGATTGAATTCGTCGAGTTCCACGCCGATGACCTGCGCGCCAGGAAAATCGTGGTCGAAATGGCGGCAGACGCGTCCGAACCCGCAACCCCAGTCGAGGATGCGCGTCTTCGGGCCGAGGTCGACAAAGCGCGACGCCAAAGCAAGGATGCGCCGATAATCGGTAAACCCCGAAACCATAGCCTCCACCGTCGAACTCAAGTTTTGCACGCGTTTGACGCTAAAGTCGCCGGGGTAGTTCTGGAACGAGCGAAAGTCCTTGGACACGGAGACATTGCGCAACCTGGAGCGCTCCTTGTCTTCGCCCTTGATGTGGAAATAAAACTCGAAAACGGGTGACGGATCGACGCTTTGGGCGAGGTCGATGTCAATGCGGAAGCCAAGATAGGGCGCACCGGGGTAATACCAATAGAAGTCTTCGGATCCGGGACTGTGGATCGGCCAATGGAACTTGAAAGAAACGCCCTCTTGGCCGACGCACTCAAGATCCTCGTAGCGGCCACCAGGAGGCAAGACGAGGCCCCATACAGAAAGAACGCCGGCCTCAATGGCGAAGTGATTGACGCCGCAGAATGTATCGCAACACAAGGCAAGTATTTCCTCGGCGCCGATTCCTTGTCGGTTGATCGCTGACTTCTGTTCCGTGTTGCCGCGCGCGATCAGAATACCATCAGCGCGAACCACGTTGATCTTGCCGAAGGAGGATTTGACTTTTTCCAAGGGAACTGGAAGCACAAAACCGCAATAAGGGTGGGCTGAAACATTTCTTGCGACGAGATCGGGGCGGAACAGTTCGGCTCGTGTCTCGCCCAAGATCTCTTTACCGCTCACCAGACGCACAACGACGCTTTCGTCCCCGTCCTGGCGGTTGACGAACCCGATTGCGCCAGTGCTGTCGAAGCGTTCCAGCTCGATCGTTCTCTCAAGGGTCATGTCGTGGCTCGTATTTGCTTAGTTCGATAGCACATTGTAGGCTGCACAGCATGCGACTTGTGTCAACAGGCACTTGCTGTGTTAGGACATCAACCGTTCTGACGCGACGTCATGTGTGTAAAAAGAGCCGAGCGCGGCAACGACGAGCGGATGCTTAAAGTTCGCAAGGGCCCCCGTCGGTACCCCACCGTTTTGTTCGAACGACGTCGATAAACCGTCAAATTCGAGAAGTCATTCCGAAGTCACCTCATCAGTGGCGCCGACTGTGCCAGCTGCGC
>CAWKON010000005.1:0-16554 GCA_963851225.1 uncultured Alphaproteobacteria bacterium
GAGTTTGTCCAATATGCCAGAGAGCTTTTCCGAAAGCCCTTCGAACATGCGCTCGATCCCGTTGTAAATTGTGCCGCGCCGGCGGCAGGGGGTTCTAAAAGTCTATCACAAATCCAGGAAGTGAAGGTCCGCTAAGCATGAGCTTAACTGCGCAAACGGGGATACACCGCGTAAAGCTCCAGCACAAAACGCGCCCGGGAGCGCGACGCGCCGCCGTACGTTCACCGCTTGCCTCGAAGGACAAAGCGGCTCGCTCGAAACAAACCCTCAAATCAGGGACCTGGCCTTGTAGGCGTTTCCTAGCAGAGAAGTCAAGGAAGCCCAGAGCCAGTTACAAAGACTCGCTGGACCTGGAGGACGCTCCCGGGCTCTCCGCAAGATTTCCCGGTTGACCAGGCCGGCGATCACGGCCAGCCATTTTGCCTTGGGTCTCGCGCGGTTCGAACCGCGCTTCTTTTCATTGGGCCTTAATGCTATTTTAGGCCGAGCGGACCTTCCATTGAAGCAAAGCCGCAAGAGGTCGTTCGCCACAACTAGCCTTTCATCGCAAGGATTTGTTCTCGCAGGCGGCAGGCCTGCTCAATATGAAAATCTGCCTTGGCCTTGCGATATTCTTCGAGGGCCCCATTGATAGCCTCAAGCGCATCATCGAGAGGATTTGACTGGAAGTCCTTCTCGAATAACGAACAATAGACCGACGCGAAACTCATCTGGACCATGGCCCAACGGAGCGGCACGCGCGCCCGGGTGAATTCCTGCAAAGCTTCGCGATAGGCGGAAACGGCCTCCTCGAGCCGCGGCGTCCCGCTCTCCCGGACGCCGAGAGCTTTGAGAGCATTGCCAAGACAAATCCCGGTCATCGCCCATTCGAGCGGCACCCGCGCGCGGGTAATTTCCTGCAAGGCTTCACGATAGACGGAAACGGCCTCCGTGAGGCGCGCGGTTCCGCCTTCCCGTGTGCCGAGCGTCTGGAGCACATTGCCAAGGCACACCTGAGTCGCGGCCCATTGGTGCGGCGCCCGCGCTCGCGTTTGTTCCTCCAGGGCTTCATGATAGGCGGCGGCGGCCTCCTCGAGCCGCGCCGTGCCGATCTCGCGTTCACCAAGGCGAAAGAGCGCATTGCCGAGACTCATCTGGGTCATGGACCACACGGCCGGCGCGTGCGCGCGGGTATTTTCCTGCAAGGCTTCGCGATAGACGGAAACGGCCTCCGCGAGGCGTGCGGTGCCACTCTCCCGCTTGCCGAGCGTTTCAAGGGCGACGCCGAGGTTCATCTGCGTTCTGGCCCTATCAAGCGGCGCGCACTCGCGGCGATATTCCAGCAAAGCCTGCCGATAGGCGGCGATAGCCTCCTCAATCCGCACCGCGCTGCGTTCCCGTTCACCGAGCCGAAACAGCGCGGTGCCGAGACTCATCTGGCTCATGGCCCACAAGCGAGGCGCACTTTCGCGCGTGTTTTCCTGCAATGCGTCGCGATAGGCACAGATCGCCTCCTCGAGCCGCGCCGATCCGCTCTCCCGCTCGCCGAGCATTTGGAGCGCGACGCCCAAATTCATTCGGGCCATGGCCCATTCGTGCGGAAACCTATTCCGTGGCAGCAGCCCCGCGAGATAGCGATAACGGCCGATCGCCGCCAGGGAAGCGGCCTTGTCGCCAAATTCATTCCCTTGCCGGTAGAGAGCGTTAGCCTCCGCGTTCAGGTGTTTCCAGCGGGTGTCGTCCTGACCCGGCAGCAAGAGTGCTGCCGCCGCTGCAAAATGCCCCGCCGCTTCGAGATATCGCGACTTAGCCAGGGCGATCTCGCCGCGCAGCATCCTGGTTTGCGCGGCATCGAGCGCTTGGCGTTCCAACGTCCCGGTTTGAAGTTTCTCGATGTCGGCCAGGATTTCGTCCGCCTCGCCGATTTCGCCGTCCTGGATCGCCCTATGCGCCTCCGCCTGCAAGGCCGTAATGCTCGCATCATGGGCTGCTTGGCCCACGGGAGGCGGGCATTGATCGTCTTTGCTAAGGGCACAACCGGCGCCTTCGCGCTGTTCGTGCGGGAGGCCGGTCCCACCCGCGGCGGCCGCCGTACCAGGAGCAGGGAGGGCCTCGGCAAAATCAGGTTTGCTGGACAATGCCTGCTCGACATGCGGTGCCGCCCCCTTGCGATCGATCCGCTCGCGCGCGGCCTTCGCTTTATCGCTCCAAGGCGTGCTTTTCATCACTGTCATCGCCCGTCTCTCGAGCGGATATGTGGGGTGCAAGGAGGTTAGGCGAATGGCCTTGCGTCAGGCGTGCTCAGCCCGCACCGCGGCGCTTCTCGGAAAGGGCGAAGTGGACTATTTACCTCGGCGCAAGGGTGGGGCGGGCCGCCCATCTAATCTTGCCAGGTGACCCAACGCAGGAGTCGCATATGTGGCAGGCAGGCTCATCCGGGCTGGGAGCGGCCCGGAAGCTAGGCGCGCGGAGTCAAGCGCGATGGGCTTCCCTGCTGTTATCCTTGAGTTTCATCATGCCCCTGACGACGCGGCAGAAAGCACTTGCCCAAGAATTCCACCCGACAATGGTCGAGACCGGCTTGGTCAATTTGGATAGCCACGTCTCCTTTAATCCCGCGTTCCCGAATGCTCCCTCGGTCGTTCTCTCCATAACGCGGGTCTTGGATGCGACGTCCGGATGCGCGCCAGTGGTGAAAAATGTAACAAATACAGGGTTTGACTATATTTCCAATTGTACCACGGGCTTTAAATATCCTTCGACTTGGATTGCGATCTTGCAGCAGTAAGGGACGTGTGCACCCATCAGTTATCTTGGTGCGTTTGACACCGGTGGTACGGCAGAGTGATGTTCAGCAATTCAAAATTTGAGAGGCCGATCTGACCGTTACAGATTTCTGGATAGGGACCGCGTTTTCCGCTCGGAAGCAACTCAATTCCACTCTCGAATATCGACGAAATGGCCGGCGATCGCGGCCGCCGCCGCCATCGCGGGCGAGACGAGATGAGTGCGGCCCTTGAAGCCTTGCCGGCCCTCGAAATTGCGGTTCGAGGTCGAGGCGCAGCGTTCGCCGGGCGCGAGTTTGTCGGGATTCATCGCCAGGCACATCGAGCAGCCGGGCTCCCGCCACTCGAAACCCGGCCGCCATGAAGATCTTGTCGAGACCCTCGGCTTCCGCCTGCTGCTTTGACGAGGCCGGAACCCGGCACGACCATGGCATTGACGCGACCCGAGACATGCTTGCCCGCGACCATCTTGGCGGCGGCGCGCAAATCCTCGATCCGGCCATTGGTGCAGGAGCCGATGAACACCCGGTCGATCGCGATATCGCGTGATTTTCTCGCCGCCCTTCAGCCCCATGTAATCGAGTGCCCGGCGCGATCGACGCTTGTTTCGTCTCGCTCGAACCGGCTTCGAGGCGACGGCACGGGCCGGTGATCGTGAGCGACATCCTCGGGCTCGTGCCCCAGGTGACGAGCGGCGGCAAGTTGGCAGCGTCGAGGCGGATTTCCTTGTCGAAGACGGCGCCCTCGTCGGAATGCAGCGTTCTCCCAATGGCGCATCGCCGCGTCCCAGGCCGCGCCTTTCGGCGCCTGCGGCCGGCCCTTGAGATAGGCGAAGGTCTTTTCGTCGGGCGCGATCAGGCCGGCGCGGGCGCCCGCCTCGATCGTCATGTTGCAGACGGTCATGCGCCCTTCCATCGACAGAGGCGCGGATCGCCTCGCCGGCGATATTCGATCACATGGCCGGTGCCGCCAGCGGTGCCGATCTCGCCGATGATCGCGAGGACGATGTCCTTGGCGCCGACGCCTGCGCCGGCGCATGCCGTCGACGGTGACGCGCATGTTCTTGGCCTTGTGACTGGATCAGCGTCTGGGTCGCGAGCACATGCTCGACTTCGGAGGTGCCGATGCCATGCGCCAGCGCGCCGAAGGCGCCATGCGTCGACGTATGGCTGTCGCCGCAGACGATCGTCGTGCCCGGCAGCGTGAAGCCCTGCTCGGGCCCGATGATATGGACGATGCCCTGGCGGAGATCGCTGCTCGTGGAAATATTCGATGCCGAACTCCCTCGCGTTCGCGGCGAGCTGTCTCGACCTGAATGCGGCTTTCGTGATCGTCGATGCCCTGCGAGCGATCCGTCGTCGGGACATTGTGATCGACGACAGCGAGCGTCTTTTCCGGCGCGCGCACCGGCGGCCGGCAAGCCGCAGCCCTTCGAAAGCCTGCGGGCTCGTCACCTCATGCACGAGATGGCGATCGATATAGATCAGGCACGCGCCATCGGCTTCCGCATGAACGAGATGATCGTCCCAGATTTTATCGTAGAGTGTGCGAGGCTGCGCCATGGGGCAATTCCTGCCGCTGTTGCGGCTCTTGCAAAAATACCATTTAGAGTGGCAGTTCTTACTCGCAAGAGGCGGCGGGGGGAAGTACCCTCGCATTCCTCATCTTACGCGCGGAGATTCCTATGCGCCCGCCTGTTGCGCCTTATCTGACCGTTTCCCCAGCGGCGGCGGCGATTGCTTATTACGTCTCGGTTTTCGGCGCGCGGCAACGGGCGCTCATGCCCGCGTTCGATGGCGTGCGAATCATGCATTGCGAGCTTTTGATCAACGGCGGCTCGGTCATGCTCGCCGATGCCTTTTCCGAATTCGGCCACACGCGCGTGCCGCTTCCGGGCGAACTCGCGACGTGCCTCCGTCAGCTTGGAATATGCCGAGGCCAAGATGGTGGATGATATATTCGCGAAGGCCACTGGTCTCGGCGCCAAGGGCGAGACGAACCCGATGAATTCGTTTTGGGGCACCAGGGTCGCGACTTTTCGCGATCCCTTTGGCCATCGCTGGATCCTGAACGCGCCGATTGCCTGAAGCATTGCCCACCGGGGTTTATTCGGCGGCGGGCGCTGCTTTTTTTGCCTTGGCGGCGGCCTTGGTGGCTTTCTGGGTCGTTTCCCGCGCGGCTTTGGCGGAGGGCGATTCCATTTTTTCCGCGATACGTGCCGACTTGCCGCGCCGGTCGCGCAGATAATAGAGCTTGGCGCGCCGGACTTTGCCGCGCCGCACGAGCTTGATCGAACTCGATGTTCGGCGAAAAAACAGGGAAAACGCGCTCGACGCCTTCTCCGTAGGAAATCTTTCTAACAGTAAAGCTTTCGTTGATGCCGCCGCCGTTGCGGGCGATGCAAACGCCTTCGTAAGCCTGCACGCGGGTTCGTTCGCCTTCCGTCACCTTGACATTCACGATGACGGTGTCGCCTGGCTGAAACGGCGGTATCGTCTTGCCGGCCAATAGCTTGGCAGCTTGCTCGGCGTCGAGTTCCGCGATTATATTCATGCGATAAAACCTAGTCATTTCGCCGGATTGGCCAGGCGAGCGTTTCGATGCGCTGTTTTAATTTGAACGACGAGCCTCTACACGAGACGCCCCGGCTTGTCGAGGCCAGAGCGGAAAAATCCCGCGCCACAGCGATGTCAAAGTCCCAGGGCGCGTCCCGTCCAAATGGAGTTATTTGCTCGAAAAGCCCCTAGCTCGGAATTAAAGGTGAAGTTTCGAAAAAGTCGAGTAACTTTTTCGGGACAAGGCTCTAAGCGGCGGTCATAGGCATGCCCCGGGTAATTGATGCCCTTATGGCACCCTCTCGTATGTTGTCACCCCTTCTGTGTCTGAATCAATGAGATCGAAGCGATTCTTGCTTTGCGGCGCGATCGTCGTTGAGTATTTTTTTCCATCCGAGAGTTGGACAAATACCCTTCCCGCCTCCGATAGCTGGTATTTGCCGACCAGTGGCGCGGGCGCAGCCGGAGCCGCCGCACCCGAGGTGCCAAACTCTGGCGCGGCCGGCGCCGCGGCTTCTGATTGCGTGGCGGCCGGCGCCGCATTGCCTTGCGCCGGAGCAGGCGGAACGATCAAGCTAACAGTCTTGTCCGCCCGGAAGACGAGATGTTCTGGTCCGCGCATGGATTTCCACTCGCCGACGATCTGACTGTTCGCATTGGGCAGCGAGCGTTGAAGCTTCGCGATGCTCAGCCTGTTGTAGCCAATGATGAAAACGACGCCGAGAATCACGACAAGGATATCGAGAATCCCCATTCCGGTGCGCTTTTTTGGTGGAGTTGAGCCATTTCCTGACGGGGTCGGCCGCGCCATTGTCACTTCCTCCCACTGATTTTCCTTGCCGAGAACGGCGGCGATCCCTGTTGATCGCGTCCGCTTGCTCATTGCGGGTTCTAGCTAGCACTATTTTGTTGCTGCCTTCAAGATTGGCAAGTCGAAGACAAACACGTTCACGCGATCACTGCCAGGCGGGGCACCGCTGGCGACTAGCCTTTTCGCTAAAAGCGGGAAGGAGCGGCGATGAGAAAACAGGGGAGAACGCGAGGCGCGTCGTAATTTATTGGTTGTTAAAAGCTGATTACTGTATAATATAATTAATATTTGATTTGTACGTTCGAATACGGGCGCGCAATCGGATAGGGCCGTGCCATGATCTCGGATGGTGAGCTTTTTGCTCTGATCGACCAAATCTACGAGGCTGTGCTCGACAGCGATCTTTGGCCCAGCATACTGGTCAAGTTTGCGGATGCCGTGGGGGTGGCGCAGGTTGCGATGCCCTCCGTGGACCGGCGTATCAATCGATTTGCCACGATTGCGCCACGCACCGACCCAGATTTCCTCAGATCTTACAGGGACTATTGGGTGTTCCATGATCCAGTTTTGGCACGAACCGGACTACGGCCAGCGGGCGAAATCTACACGCTCCACAGCCTCATGCCGCGAGAGGAATTTGCCGCCACCCCGGTCTTTAAAGAGTGGTGGCGGCCGGCCGGATGGGGTCTTGCTACGGCTGGCGCAAATTTGCTGGCCGAAAATCAGTTTACATCGTTGATCTGCATTTCGAACATGCCTGACAAGGATTTATTGACCACCGAACAAATGAATATTTTCGAGGCTGTGCTGCAGCACACCATCCGCGCGGCGCGCATAAATCGCCAGCTCTGGGAGCTCGAGCTCAAGCACTTGGCCCCGCCAGAACAATTCGAGATGTTGCCGCATGGCGCCTTGCTGGCCGATGCCACGGGGAGAGTGGTTCTCGCCAACGCCGCCGCGAAGGAAATGCTCGATTCCGGCGACGGAATTCGTCCTGCGCAACGGACGCCTCGCCACCGCTAACGGTCCGGACGTTTTGCAAAAGCTAATTACTTCTTGCGCGCGAACTTCCCTTGGCCTTGCCCGGGATGGTCCCGGCGGTGAACTCAAGGTGCCTCGCGAATGCCCGCGCTCGCCCCTCCATGTGACAGTAACGCCGCTTCGATCCTCGATCCGGCTCGCCGATGTTCCTTGGATCGGCATGGGGACTCCCGTCGCCATTGTTTCGGTCATCGACCCCGATAGCGACCGGCACCGGCGGGAGGTAAATCTGCGCCGCCGCTTCGGCCTGACCGCCGCTGAATCCGGGCTGGCCGCGGAAATTTTGAAAGGGGATGGCCGCGTGGCCGCAGCGCGGCGCCGCGGCGTCTCCGACGCAACCGCCAAAACTCAACTTAAGCGCATTTTCGACAAAACAGGAACTCACCGGCAGGCCGAACTTATCCGAGTCCTGCTCGACGCCACCGGGCCGCGAGAGAGGAAAATATGACCGCTTTCAACATGCCGTCAGCCTGGTCCTATCGTTACCGATCGACAAAAGCGAATGTTCGTGGGTGTAAAACTCACTAACCAGTGGAGTGTTGCAATGGGAAAGGAAGACGATATTCATGCGATAATAGATCTCATTTACGAAGCCGTGCTCGATCACACTCTCTGGCCTCGCGCGCTGACAAGCCTTGCCGAACCATGGGGTCGTCGCAGATTGCATTGACAGCTTTGGACCACCGCGCCCAAAAATTCGATTTGATCGCCCCGCGCACAGATCCGCTCATGGAAGCGAACTTCCAGGACTATTGGGCCTTCCATAATCCGATTTTGCCCCTCGCTGTCGCGAGGCCCGCCGGCGATGTATTTTCGATCGATAGCCTGATACCGCGGCAAGAATTATGCCCTACCATTTTTTACAACGAATGGTATCGCCCGGCCAATTTCCAGCTTGCGATGCTCGGTGCCAATTTGCATGCCGAGAACCAGATTTCAACGTTGTTGTTCGCCTCCAATATGCCCGGGGACGACAACATAACGAGCGAGCAAACCCTTTTCTTCAAGGCTGCGGTCCGGCATATCAACCGCGCCATTCGCATCCATCGTGAGCTCAGGTTGGGAGATCTCGATCATGACACGGCGCCTGACCGGCTCGACCGCTTGCACCGGGGCGTGATGCTAGTGGATGGCACATCGAGGGTCATGTTTGCCAATGCGGCGGCCCGGCGGCTGCTCAACTCCACCGGCGGGCTTACGCTCAAGGGAGGCTGCCTTTGCAGCACGGACGGTTCGGACGCTCGTTTGCAAGGATTGATCGTCTCCTGCAAGCGAGACGCCAAAACACGAAACGATCCAGGCGGAGAAATTTCGATTCGCGCCGGCCCGCGCCGGTCACTGCGTGTAACAGTGACGCCTCTGCGAGCCAAAGGCGCTGTCGCGGAACTTCCCTGGCTCGGCGTGCTCATCCCCATGGCCATTGTCACGGTATCCGCTCCGTCGACGGAAATATCGCTCAACTGACCGGCTGGATGTCACTCGCCACTTAGCGGGTGCAGATCCCGCACCATGGCCTTCATCCGTTCATCGAGCACATAGGTATAGATTTGCGTGGTTGAAATATCGGCGTGACCGAGCAATTCCTGCACGACGCGCAGATCAGCGCCATTTTGCAGAAGATGGCTCGCGAAGGCATGACGCAGCACATGCGGACTTATCCGCGCGGCGGAGATCCCTGCCGCCGCCGCGCATGCTTTGAGATCGCGGGCAAACGCCTGGCGTGTCAGATGGCCGCTCGCGCCATCGGCCGGAAACAGCCAGGGGCCGGCCGACGCAGCGGAACGAGTATTTTTAAAAAACCCGCGATAGGTTGCGATAGCCTCGCGCGCCGCGCCGGAAAGCGGCACCAGACGTTCCCGCCCCCCCTTGCCGCGAACATGAATGAAGGGATCCTTCGTCCGCGCCGCGCTTGCCGGCAGCGCCACAAGTTCGGATACCCGCAAACCTGTCGCGTAAAGGAGTTCGAGAAGGCAAGCCGTGCGCAATGCGCGCAAGCGTTCGGCCACTGGACGGGCCTCATCGCCGAGCCCCTCCTTGGAGACGGCCAACAGATGGCCGACCTCGGCAACGGACAAGATCTTAGGCAGCCTGCGGCCGAGTTCTCGGCGCCTCAATGATCAGCGCCGGATCGTCGGCGCGGCGCCCGTCGGCGACGAGAAACCGGTGGAACTGGCGGATCGAAGACAACTTCCTTGCGCTCGACGCGGATTTGAGACCGCGGTTCGCAAGCAAGGACAAATAAGCGCGAATGTCGCCAGTGACGGCGTTCTGCGGCGTCTTTACCCGCGCGCGCAAGTACGGCCACATAATCGGCGAGGTCGCGGGCATAGGCGTCTTGGGTGTTTTTGGAGGCGCCGCGCTCGGCCGCGATCATGTCGAGAAAAGCTTCGATCAGAGGCGGGAGGCTACGCGCGGCAGGCATCGGCGTTCCTATTTGTTCAGCCGCGCTGGTGGAATCATTTAAATCATCTCACGCGGTTGCGGCTCGACGAAGGTCACTAGCGCGATCATGCCGGCATAAGCGAGCCCCGCCAGGATTCCGACGATCACAAGAAACCGGATAAGAGATGGCACGTGATTCTCCCGTTGGCAGTCCGGTCTTTTCGGACAAAGGCGGGCGCGAGGCAAGTGCGCGATGGTGGTCTGGAAGGAATATGCTTAACCGAAGTGGCTCCCGGCAAGCCGCGCGGCGTAGCGGGCCATCATATCGACCTCGAGATTGACATCATCGCCGGCGTGCCTTTCCCCCAGGTCGTGACCTTTAGGGTATGCGGAACGAGCAGAACCGTAAAGATGCCGGCTTCGATCGTGTTGACCGTCAAAGAGGTGCCGTCGAGCGCGACGGAGCCCTTTTCGGCGATGAACCGCGCGAGGTCCAGCGGCGCGCCGATCTCGATGCGCCGCATGCCATCGAAATCCGCGATCGCGGCGATCGTGGCAACCGCATCCACATGGCCGGTGACGATATGGCCGCCGAGCTCGTCGCCGATTTTGAGCGGGCGTTCGAGATTGAGTCTCGGTGCCCGCTTTCCATTGCCGCGCGGTCGTGCGTGCAAGCGTCTCAGCCGCGACATCAACCTCGAACCAGCTCTGGTTGCCGCTGGCGCCGCACGCGGCTACTGTCAGGCAAGGGCCGCCGCAGGCGATCGATAGACCGGGCGCGATCGTTCCCGCCGGGTAGGAGCAGGCAATGCGCAGACGATGCAAATTGGTCCTGACGTCAGCCCTTTCTACCTCGCCGACGCCGCTGATGATACCAGTAAACATCTAGGCCACTCTTTCATGGCGAGTAAGCCGGTCGGCTCCAATCATGCGCGTCTCGAGAAGGCGATAGCAATTGGAATCGTCAAGCTGCTTCGCCGCCGTGGTGTCGAGGCCCAGAAGACCTGGGCGTCCGAGGCGTTCCGGCGCGGTAAATATCAGGACTTCGTCGGCGAGCCCCTGCCCGATCAAAGCTGCCGCCACGCTTGGCCCCCCCTCGCAAAAAATCCGTGTCAGGCCACGCTTGCCAAGGAGTCTTAACGCCTCGGCCAAGATCGACGCGCCCCATCCTATCGCGCGGCACATGAACAACTTCGATTTGGGCCTCGCGCAAGCGCGCGGCTCTCACTTCGGCGGCACCCTTGCCAGCGATGACGAGCGTCGGAATCTTGGCGGCCGTCACGGCAAGACGCGCGGAGGGCGGCAGCCGGAGTTCGCTGTCGAGCACGATGCGCAAGGGCTTACGGTCTTCGAGACCGGGAAGCCGCACAGTCAACAGGGGATCATCCGCGAAAATCGTGCCGATGCCCGCCATCACCGCGTCGTGCATGGCCCGCATGACGTGAACGAGCCCGTTCGCGGGTGCCCCCGTGACCATGAGACGCGGCTCACCCGCCGGCGCCGCCGCATAAAAATCCGCCGTCAAGGCGAGTTTCAAGGTGACCATCGGCCGCCCGTGGGTCACCCGCAGGAAATGTCCGAGTTGGGTCCGCCTCGCCTCCTCCGCGAGGACCCTCGCCTCACTTCGATACCGGCACCGGCCAAGATGGGCGCCGCGCCCGCCGACGCGGGGATCGGGATCGTCAACCGCATAGACCACGCGCCCCATCCCGGCCGCGATAATCGCATCGGCGCAAGGCGGCGTCCGCCCATGATGACTGCAAGGCTCCAAAGTCACGTAAAGCGTCGCGCCGCGCGCCTGCGCTCCCGCCTCACGCAAGGCTTCGGTTTCCGCATGCGGACGGCCGCCGGGCTTGGTCCAGCCGCGCGCCAAAATGGCGCCGTCTTTGACAATGAGCGCGCCGACGGCCGGATTTGGGGCGCAACGCCCAAGTCCGCGCCGGCCGAGCGCGAGAGCCGCGGCCATGAACCGCTCGTCCGCATCCGGACTGGATCATAGGTGTCCCGGCGGCCGCGCTTTGACCGGCGGCGGCGGTTCGTCTTCCGGAACTTCGCCCGCGTCTTGTGCCAATTCGTCGATCAGCGTGTTGAAGTCGCGCGCCTCGCGGAAATTGCGATAGACAGAGGCGAAAGCGCACATAAGCGACACTGTCGAGCGAGCGCAGACCCTCCATGACGAGTTCGCCGATCCGGTCGCTTGGCGATTTCGCCTCGCCCTGGCTTTCAAGCTGGCGCACGATGCCATTGACCATCCGCTCGAGACGCTCGGGATCGACGGGGCGCTTGCGCAACGCGATTTCGAGCGAGCGCATCAGCTTGTCGCGATCGAACGGCACCCGCCGGCCGGATTTTTTCAGGACGGTCAACTCGCGCAATTGCACACGCTCGAAAGTAGTGAAACGGCCGCCGCAATCGGGACAGACCCGGCGCCGGCGGATGGACGCTGCGTCCATCGTCGGCCGGGCGCGAATCCTTCACCTGGGATTCGAGACTGCCGCAGATAAGGGCACCGCATGGCGCTTAGGCCTCAAGCCTCGGTCTCGCGGACGCATGTTCCCAAAACATGCGATACGGGTTTGATTCGCGGCGGCCGCGGCACTGCCGGATCGCGCGCCATCGGATATCACAATCTGTCTTGCGGCCTCAATAAATCGGAAAACGTTGCGTCAATTCCTCGCGGCTGCCTTCACATTGGCTTCGACGCGCGTTGCTCGGATCGCCATTCTTGGCGAGCCGTCGAAGGTCTCGGTGATCAGCTCGCCGACCTTCTTGAACTCGGCGACGCCGAAGCCGCGCGAGGTCGCCCGCCGGGCGTGCCGAGGCGAATGCCGGAGGTGACCATCGGGCTCGCGGTATCGAACGGCACGCCGTTCTTGTTGCAGGTGATGTGGGCGCGCCCGAGCGAGGCTTCCGCCGCTTTGCCGGTGAGGTTCTTCGGCCGCAGATCGACCAGCATCAGATGGTTGTCGGTGCCGCCCGAGGTGATGGCGTAGCCGCCGCCGACCAGCGTCGCCGCAAGCGCCTTGGCGTTTTCGACGATCTGGCGCGCATAGACCTTGAAGTCGGGCTTCAGCGCTTCGCCGAAGGCCACGGCCTTGCCGGCGATGACATGCATCAGCGGGCCGCCCTGGAGGCCGGGAAAGACCGCCGAATTGATCTTCTTGGCAATGTCCGCGTCGTTCGTCAGAACGATGCCGCCGCGCGGGCCGCGCAGGGTCTTATGCGTCGTCGAGGTGACGACATGGGCGTGCGGGAACGGCGACGGATGCACGCCACCCGCCACGAGGCCGGCGAAATGCGCCATATCGACAAAGAAATAGGCGCCGATGGAATCGGCAATCTCGACGGAACTTCTCGAAGTCCCAGAAGCGCGGATAGCCCGAGCCGCCGGCGATGATGAGCTTCGGCTTATGCTCCTGCGGCGAGGCGCTCGACCTGCTCCATATCGATGCGGTTGTCATCCTTGCGGACGCCATAGGGAATCGGCTTGAACCATTTGCCGGACAGATTGACCGGCGAGCCATGGGTCAGATGGCCGCCCGCGGCGAGGTCGAGGCCGAGGAATGTATCGCCCGGCTGCAGCAGCGCGAGAAAGACGGCCTGGTTCGCCTGGCTGCCGGAATTCGGCTGCACATTGGCGAACTGGCAGTCAAACAGCCGCTTGATGCGCTCGATCGCCAGGTTCTCGACGATATCGACAAATTGGCAGCCGCCATAATAGCGACGGCCCGGATAGCCTTCGGCATATTTGTTGGTCAGGACCGAGCCCTGCGCCTCAAGCACAGCCTTCGAGACGATGTTCTCCGAGGCGATCAGCTCGATCTCGTGCCGCTGGCGGCCAAGCTCCTTGTCGATCGCGGACGCGATCTCGGGATCGGCGTTGGCAACCCCAGCCTCGAAAAACGCGTTCGGCAGTGTGCGGCTGGTGACGGTCTGGCTCATGCTGCGTGTTCCTGCAAGTGCGGCCAGCGCAAGATTCGCGGCTGAGAGCGTCGGCGAAACGGCCCGGCACGGGGGATCACTGAATAAACGAGAAAGCGGGATAGCATGTCAAGCCGCCCGCGTGAAGGCGCTGGAGGCAGTTTAGGGAGGCGGCGCTCTGCTCTCAAACTCATAGCAACATTCAAGGACGGCGCGCGCGGGCACTTTCCCGAGGCCCGCCGCGCGTTCAATGCTGGGGCTTAACGCGGTTCTCAAGATGCTCTAACTAGATTCCGCTTCGCCTCATCAATGGCACTCCTTTTGAGAGGGCTTCCGCCGCGCGATCGCGGTACTGCTAGGACAATTATGTCTGCCATTTGGAGAAGGTATGTTAAAGTATGATATCTTGAGTATTAGTATCACAAACTATTTCACCTCTTGCGCTAACAGCAGTATTATGAACGGTAAATGTTTCCCCGTTTTTAAAACAACACCATTATCACAATACGCAATAAAACGAAGCTCGCTAGGAACATTCGTAATAGGCGAGCTTACACGAAAGCACATCATTTTTGATCTATCTCCGGCCTCTATAGGAAAATGACATAGTTCCCGCATGTTTAGTCTATCTTGTATATTAGATGGCCAAATTTGATTGGTGAAGAAATCAAAAAACGCACATCGTCTAAGTCACTGTCATAATAGCTGTTTTGGGCAATTGTCCCCGCTAAGAGGAGGTTTTCGTGAGCTCGCATGCGTGCGGCGTCAGCGACGGTGGGTCATGAGCATCGGCCAGTATGCCTGCATCACCGTGAAGATAAAGGCGGTGCTGATACCGAACAGAAGCATGCCGTCGGCAGCCTCCAGCGCGCCCATCATCTGCCAGTGCGGTTGGAGCACAGTCCTGAAGCGCCACGCGTCGTCATCGAATCGACGGAATAGAGCATCGCATGTTTCGGGCGAGCCGAGCGCGCCAAGCCACAAATACGCGGCTGCCCAGAGCGCACTCTATCCCGTGTAGAACAGCCAGCAGCAGCCCGGCCGTTCCGATCACGCCAACCACGATCAGGATCGCATGCCGCAAACCAAGGCTCCGGGTCTCCAGCCTGCTGCGGAATTCAACCCCACGAGGGCCATCATCACCACACCTACCGTGTGGACTGCTGTGGTCAGCACGATGAGCGACAGGCCCCAAGCCCAGTCTTGCACACCCCAATAGAGTTCCATTTGCTGCGCTCCAATCGTCAAAGCTTACTCTACCAGAGGAGCGTGCAGCGATCTCGAGCTAGCGGTCGATCTGGGCCATCGCGCTGAGCGGGGGTTCGTCGAAGATTCGCATGAGGCCGCTGTAGGGCTCGCTCAGCTCCAGAAATCGGCGCCCCGTGACTCAGAGCGAGCCCACGAACAGCGCAACGGTGAACCTCCCCAAAGGGACGGAAGCCGTCCTTGGAGCGTGCGAAAGTCAAGGATACCGTTGAAAAACTCCGCTTGAAAGCGGTTTGCCGACGTGATTTCGTCTTTGCGGGTGCTTCACAGGCGGAGATTCGCAATGATGGGGCTTCAGGGCGAACCGGAACAATTGTTTTACGCCTTCCGGCTCGAAAGCCACGTTCCTTCCGATCATTTGTTGCGCGGGGTCGAAGCTGTTTTTGATTTCGGCAGCCTCAGGAAATCTCTCGCGCCCTACTATTCCTCGACGGGCCGCCCCTCGATTGATCCGGAACTGATGCTCCGGATGCTTCTCGTCGGTTATCTGTTCGGCGTGCGCTCCGAACGGCGTTTGTGCGAGGAGGTGCATCTCAATCTCGCCTATCGCTGGTTCTGCCGTCTGGGCCTTGAAGGTACTGTTCCCGATCATTCGACGTTTTCGAAGAACCGGCATGGACGCTTTCACGAGAGCGACATTTTCCGGCATGTGTTCGAGGCGGCGGTGCGCGCCTGCGTGGCGGCTGGACTGGTGCGCGGCGAGGCGTTCGCCATTGATGCGAGCGTGATCGAGGCGGATGCGAGCCGCAACCGCCGCGTCGACGGCAAGCTCACGGCACTCCCCGAGGACGAACGGGCGACGAGGCCCGTGCGCGAATATCTCGAAGCGCTCGACAGAGCGGCGGCGGCCGAGGAGGCCAAAAGCGCCGGTGATGGCGATGCCTCGCCGCCCGGCAATCCGCCATCCGAGCCGAAGTATACATCGCTCACCGATCCGGCGGCAGCCTGGACGAACAAGAGCCAGATGAAAGCCGTGTTCGCCTATGCGACCAACTATCTCATCGACACGGAGCATGCCGTCATCGTCGATGTAGAGGCGACGCCCGCGCGCTGGAGCGCCGAGGTCGCGGCGACGAAAACGATGCTGACGCGCACGCAAGAAAGTCTCGGATTGACGCCTCGCATACTGGCAGCGGACGCGGCCTATGGCTCCGGCCTCATGCTCGGCTGGCTGATGGGGCGCGGCGTCGAACCGCATATCCCCATCCTCGATCACGCGCATCAGACGAAGGGCTATTTTACGCGCGCCGACTTCACGTTCGACGCGGCGGCGAATGCGTTCGTGTGCCCTGCCGGCAAGCGCCTTCTGAACAAAGGTCTGGTGCGCGAAGACGGCACTATGCCCTATCGCGCCAGCACGAAAGACTGTCGCGCATGCGCGCTGAAAGTGCGCTGCACCAAGGGTGTCCAGCGCATCGTGACGCGCAATCTCTACGAAGCCGAACGCGAGCATGTGCGTGGGCTGAAAGAAACGCCTGCTTTCAAATGCTCCGCACGTCTGCGCAAAAAGGTCGAGATGCGATTCGCGCATCTGAAACGAAACCTCAACTTCCGCCGCCTGCGATTGCGCGGGCTGACCGGCGCTAAGGACGAGTTCCTACTGGCGGCTGCCGCTCAGAATTTACGAAAACTCGCTCGATTTCTCGCCTGCGGCCCGCCAAAAGACGCTCTCCGTACCGCGCGAGCGTGAAGGAAGTTCAAGAAAGCCCTCCCAGGCGCAAGTTGGGAAGGATCCAGAAGGCGAAACTTCGAGAACGAACTAACGCCGACATTCAAAGCGCGCTGAAAATCCAAGAAATCGCGAGTTTTTCAA
>CAWKON010000006.1:0-14036 GCA_963851225.1 uncultured Alphaproteobacteria bacterium
ACGGTATCCTTGAATTATGCGTATTCACGGTTCCGCCCGCCCGCCTCAATGCGCCAGCCGCTCCAGCAAATCCCGCACATGGACCTGGTCGGATTTGTAATTGCCGGTGAGCGTGTACATCACGAGATTGACGCCGCCGCGCAGCGCGAGCTCGTGCTGGCGGTCGCCGCCTGGCACCAGGGAATAGAGACTTTCGCCGTCCGGGTCGCTCGCCCAGCCCGCCGCGAGATCATTCGAGGTGATGATGATCGGCGAGACGCTGTCGCCGGCGCGGGCCGGACGCGGGCTGCCATCGGCGGGCGGTGGAGGCAGTGCCTCGATCCAGGTCTCGCCGCTCGTGTAGCGGCCAACAAAACCATCGATCAGATAGAAGGTTTTCGTCACTACATGATCGGCAGGAACGGTTTCGAGCTCCGGCACATCGACGCCATCGAGCAGAGTGCGCAGCCATTTGGCTTCCGGAGTCGGCGGTCCGCCAATGCGCGCGGTGAGCGCGTCGCGGGTATCGAAAATAATCGTGCCGCCTTGTTTCATGAAAGCGGCGGCCTTGGCGATAACCTCGCGCGGCGGCTGCGGTTTTGTCGCGACGACTGGCCAATAGAGCAGGGGATAAAAACTTAATTCGTCGCGCGCGGGATCGATCGCGGCCGGATCGCCGGGCGAGAGCGACGTGCGCCGCGCGAGCACGCGCGAAAGGCTGGCCAAACCCTGCCTGCTCACCTCGTCGATCCGCGCGTCGCCGCTCACCACATAAGCAAGCCGTGTCTTGAGCACGGAGGCAAGATCAGGCGCGGGGACGCCAGCGTTGGCGGCGGGCTCGGCCGCGAGCCGGGCCGGCGTCGCCGCCAGCAGCAGCGAGCCGGCGGCAACGATAACGAAGGAAGCAAGGCGGCCCAGGCGCAGGTTTTCGCAAGCCTCCAGAGAGCCAAAGTGAAGCCAAACAATCGGCGGTGAATAAGAGAAACGCCGCGGCGATCAGCCAGGGCCGCAGATCGACGGGCCCAGTTTCGCTCAGAGGTTCCGTGACAAAGCCAAAGCCGGAATAATCCGCCGGTTCGAGGGTTTCTTGCGGTCCCAAGGCATTGATGGCGACAAGCCCGTCGGGCGGACCATAAAAGCCAGGCGGATGTTCGGGCAACGCTGCGCCATCAAACCCGGCCGGGATCGCTGTTGCGTCCGGCGGCGGCGGCCCGAGTACCCCAAAACCGTCGAGGGTCCGGTTCGGCGCGAGGGCTGCCGCTTGCTCGGTCTTCGTCTCGCCGGACGTTTGCGTATCCGCCTCCTTCGCGGTTTCCGCCGACAGCGCAATGATTTTGCGCAGCATATCGACGAACAATCCTGAAAGCGGCAGGTTCGACCAGGTGGTGTCTGCCGTGACGTGGAACAAAATGACCATTCCCTTGCCTTGCCGCGCGGCGGTCACGAGCGGGGTTCCATCCGAAAGCCGGGCCCATGTCTTGGCCGAGAGGCCCGGATCCGGCTCGGCCAGAACCTGGCGTGAAACGGTGACCTCGTCGGGGACCGTTAAGCCGAAGAACGGGCTCTCCCGGTCGAAAGGCGCAAGTTTTTTTGGCGTATCCCAGGACATGGCGCCGCCCAGCACCCGGCCGCCCCGGCGCAGCCGGACCGGAACGAGATCGTCGGAGGCCCCGGCAAGATGCGTTCCGGCAAACCGGACGAGGATGCCGCCGTCCTCGACAAAACGCTTAAGATCGTCATGCGCTTCGCCCGGCACCATGCCAACATCGGCCAAGATCATCATCGCGACATGATCGCCGAGGAGGGATCGCACCGGATCGGTTGTGGATGGACTAGCCTGGCGGACATCCGCGAAGGGGGAAAGTGCCTTGGTGAGATAATAGGCTGGCGCGAGCAGCGGCTGCGCGACATCCGCCGTTTCGCCGCTGACGAGGCCGGCGCGGCGGCGGCGCCAGCGCTCGTCGAGCAGGAAAACTGCCGCCGCCGAATGTTCGCTGGGGATTTCGAGACGGGCGATCTCATTGCGCAACTCAACAGGCAATCTCGAATTTGGCTTGCGCCTCGTTTGTTCCGGCGAAATCGAAGGAAGCTTCGCCGAGCGCGAGCCCCTTGCGGTCTAGTGCCACGGACAATGCCCTGATCGGGGCTTGAGTGCGTAGCGCGGAGCACACGTACGTCGAGACGTCCGGTTTGGTTTTGCGCGCCCGCGAGCGCCCGAACCGTCGCCTCATCCGTCACCAGCGTAAGTTCGCTGGAAAGGGCCGCAAGCTTGCGTGCGAATTCCCGCGCGTGGCCGCGATTAAGCCCGTCGGCGATCCAGACAATGGCGGGCTTTTGATGGATGGCGGCATATTTTTCGATCGCGGTTAGAACCGGCAGACGGTCGGGTATGTAGGGCACAGGTTTGATGGCCCGCAGGCGATCTTGCGCCTTGATCGCATCGAGTTGCTCGATGCCGCGAGCGGCTTCCGATGTCGCGACGATAGCAGCGAGCTGCGAATTTTGCCCGGCCGCCGCGAGTCGATGGGCCGCCGCGGCAAGTCTGCGATCCCAGCCCGGTGCCGCCGGCCAGCCATTGTCCAGTACGATGAGCAAGGGCCCTCCCGGGGTCCCCGCGGCCAGCGGGTTTAAAACGGGTCCCGCCATTGCCAAAATGAGGCAGGCCGCAATGCTCAGACGCAAAAGCAGCAGCCACCAGGGCGTATGCGACGCGGTCTCGTCCCTCGGGCGAAGACCCAGAATGAGCCGTAGCGGCGGAAATGGCACAAGCACCGGACGCGGCGGCGTGATGCGCAGCAGATAATACAAAAGCGGCAGGCCCGCGAGCGCGGCGAGGACGAAAGGAAAAGTGAACGCGAGTGGAATACCGGACATCAGCGGTAAGCCCCTCGGTTTGCATGCGGATCGAAGCCCGGATTGCCGTCGAGCTGGACCCGCAAGGCGAGCAAGGCTTCGGTGGCGGGCCGGTCGGTCCGGTGCATCATCAAGGTCCAATCGCGTGCACGCACTGATGTCGGCAACGGCGTCGCGATGCAAGGCGAGACGTCGGATATACTCTGGCCGGAATGTTTCCGCCTGGCCGACGCGCAACCGCGCCGGCAAATCGACATCGACGAATTCAGTATTCCCGGTGAATGGAAAGCTTTCCTCGACCGGATCTACGATCATGACGAGATGGCCGCGGGCGCCGCCCGCGGCAATGCTTTCAATCGTGGCCGTAATAAGTGCTGGATCGGCGAGAAAGTCGCCGATCAAAATGGCCTGAGCCCCTCGCGGCAGGCTCATTCCCGCGGGCAACTCCGCCGGCACGTAACCGGCCGTAGTTTCCTGCGCCAGCAAAACTTCAGCGAAACGTTCGACGATTTGTCTGACCGCGAAGGCGGGGGTGAGGCCAAGCAGTCCAGTGCGTTCGCCGCCGCGCACGAGCAAATCAGCGGCTGCGAGGCCAAGCACGAGCGCGCGATCGATTTTTGGCTGCAACGCGAGCCCCGAAGCAAACCACATGGAGGGGAGCGGTCGATCCAGATGAAGACCGTATGCGCCGCCTCCCATTCCCGCTCGCGCACATAGAGGCGATCGTCCTTGGCGGAACGGCGCCAATCGACGTGGCTCGAGGCTTCGCCGGCGACGAAGGGGCGAAATTGCCAGAAGGTCTCGCCGGTGCCTGCGCGCCGGCGCCCATGGACGCCATGCATGACGCTCGCCGCGGCTTCTTTCGCGCTCGCGCAGAGGCTGGGAAAGCGCCGCGCCAATTCAAGCGCGTGGTTCTGGTGGCGGCGCCCGGCGCGGCTCTCGTTTTTTTCAAGAAGCCGGACGCTGGGCATCGGTCAACCGGACTGTCCGGCGAGCCGGGCAATGAGATCGCTCACGCTGACGCCTTCGGCGCGCGCTGCGAAGGTCAGCGCCATGCGATGCTTGAGCACCGGCACGGCGAGCGCCACGACATCATCGAGGGAAGGCGAAAGGCGGCCGCCAAGGAGGGCGCGGGCGCGCGTCGCGAGCATCAAGGCCTGCGCCGCGCGGGGTCCTGGACCCCAGGCGATATGCTGGGTGATCTTGGGATCGCCCTCGCCAGGACGCGCCTGGCGGACAAGATCGAGAATGGCCTCGATCACGCTCTCGCCGACCGGAAGCCGGCGGACGAGCCGCTGCGCCGCCAGGAGGTCTTCGGCGCTCATCGCGGATTTTGCTTCGGCATCCGGTGTCGCCCGTCGTCTCGATGAGGATCCGGCGCTCGGCCGCGCGATCGGGATAGAGCGACATCGATTTGCATCAAAAAGCGATCGAGCTGGGCCTCGGGCAGGGGATAGGTGCCCTCTTGCTCGAGCGGATTTTGCGTCGCGAGCACATGAAAGGGACGCGGCAGATCGTGCCGTTCACCGGCGACGGAGACATGGTACTCCTGCATCGCCTGGAGCAGCGCCGATTGAGTTCTGGGACTTGCCCGGTTGATTTCGTCGGCCATAAGCAATTGGGCGAATACGGGTCCCCGCACGAAGCGGAAACTGCGGCGCCCGCCGGCACCTTCTTCGAGGACTTCGGATCCCAGAATATCGGCGGGCATCAAATCCGGCGTGAATTGGACGCGCCGGGTGTCCAAGCCAAGAACGGTGCCAAGGGTTTCGACAAGCTTGGTTTTGGCGAGGCCCGGCACGCCGACGAGCAGGCCGTGGCCACCCGAAAGCAAGGTGACCAAGGCCTGTTCGACAACGCCCGCCTGCCCGAAGATGACGGTCTCGATCGAACTGCGCGCCGCGGCGATCCGCTCAAGCGTCGTTTCCGCTGTGCGCAGCATGGCGGCTTCAAGCGAAGCCGTGATTACTTCCGGCATGGGTTTTTGGCCTTTTGGTTTGCCGCGTCAACGAAAGATTCATCCCGGCGCGAGGACCGGGCAATAACTCACGGTAAATGATAGCTCTATATGTGGCGACGCTTGTGATCAAAACTATCCGATAAACCCATAGAATGGGGCAAAGATTATGGCCGGAGAATTTCTTGTCAACCATGGGCAGCGGACCGGGGGTGATGCGAAATTCTGTACCGAAAGCTTGGCCGCGGGTTTGCCGCCTGTGGAGCAATGGAATCCGCCGTTTTGCGGCGACATCGACATGCGGATTGCCCGCGACGGGACCTGGTATTACTGCGGCACGCCGATCGGCCGGCCCGCCCTCGTGCGGCTCTTCTCGACCATTTTGCGCAAGGACAAGGACGGCTATGTTCTGGTCACACCCGTCGAGAAAGTCTGCCATAACAGTCGAGGACGCGCCTTTTCTGGCCGTGGATATGACGGTCGCGCGGCCTCCAGCCGGAGCAAGTCTTGCGGTTTTCGACCAATGTGGGGGATGTGGTCGAAGCGGGTCGGCACATCATCCTATTAGATTCGAAAAGGCCGCTTCCGGTGGAATAAAACCCTATATCCATGTGCGGGGCGATTTGTGGGCACTCGTCATCGCGCGCCGTATTTCTCGATCTCGCCGGCCTCGGCGAAATCAGGGATCACGAGGCGCGCGCCGTTTCGGCGTAACTTCGGAGGGAGTGTTTTTCGCGATGGCAAACGCTGAAGAGGCCGAAGCGGTCGAGGCGGGGAGATAAAAGGAGCTCATGAAAGCCGAGGCATCAGCTGGCTGGCGTTTCGCGCCCGCTCAGGTGTTTGCGCATGTGCGGGCGCGTCTCTCGCTCACGCCGGATCGCGATTGGCGGAAAAGCGGCTCCGGTCGTCTGCGCCCCGCCGCGGTCCTCGTTGGATTGGCCGACAATCCGGACGAAGTCGGGGTCATTCTCACGCAGCGGACGGCGGCCCTCCGGGTTCATTCGGGCCAGATCGCCTTTCCTGGCGGCAAGATCGACGCGCGTGACAAGAACGCCGATCGCCGCAGCCTTGCGCGAGGCGCACGAGGAAATCGGCCTCGACCCGGCGCCTTGTCGAGCCGCTCGGCTTTCTTGACCCTCAGACGACCGGAACCGGCTTTTGCATCGTCCCCGTGGTCGCCAAGGTCACGGCGCCAGTCGCATTTAACGATCAATCCCGGCGAGGTGGACGAAGCCTTCGAGGTGCCTTTCGCCTTTCTTATGGACAGCGGCCAATCACGCGCTGCACCATAAGGAGGTCGAAGGAAAATGCGGCATTTCCATGCGATGCCCTATGGCGCGCGCAACATTTGGGGTGTGACCGCGGGCATTTTGCGCAATCTTTATGAAAGGCTTTATTGCTGATGTGGCGTGCCGTCCTCGATCCTATACTGCTGTTTGCTTCGCCCTTCGCCGCCTATGCGCGTCTATCTCATTTTGCGCCGGAAATATCCGTTCACGATCGAGCATTGGACCACGGGCGCGATCTCGACGCTTGCCTTGGCGGGGCTCGCGATCGCCGCCACCGGCATGCTTGCCTTCGGCATTTTCGCGCCACGCCACGAAGGCGCTTATATCCCGGCCCATATCGAGAATGGCCGGCTTGTGCCGGGGCGCTTGCAATGAGCCAGACGGAAGACCAGGCCATCGCGGCGCCGGACGCGCTTTCCGCCCTGTTCGACGGCCAAGCCTTGCTGAGCGTTCTTGCCGCGCTCGCTCGGGAACCGGAGGAAACCAGGATTGTCGGCGGCGCTTTGCGCGATGCGCTCTTCGGGCGGACGGTGCGCGAAATCGATCTGGCGACCACGCTTTTGCCGGAGGCTGTCGTGGCGCTGGCAAAAGCGGCGGGCCTTCGCGCCATTCCGACCGGGCTTCAACATGGCACCGTAACCATCCTCGCCGGGGGAAAGACCTTTGAAGTGACAACGCTCCGCGAGGACATCGCTACCGATGGACGCCATGCGGAAGTCCGCTTCGGCCGCGATTTTAGGATCGACGCGCTTCGCCGCGATTTTACGATGAATGCGCTATCCATGACGCCTGGCGGAAAGCTTTTCGATTATACCGGCGGCCTCGCCGATATTGCCGCCCGCAAAGTGCGCTTTATCGGCGAGCCCGCGCGGCGTATCAAGGAGGATTATCTGCGCATCCTGCGCTTCTTTCGCTTTTCGGCCGATTTCGGCGATGGTCCGCTCGATTCCGCCGGCCGTTCGGCGTCGATCCGTGAAAGGGAGGGCCTAGCCCGCCTGTCGCGCGAAAGAATCCGTGCCGAGCTTCTAAAGCTTCTTCGGCGCGCACAGAGCTGCTGAAGTCTGCGAGGAAATGTGCGACGACGGATTGTTGCATCCACTGATCGCCTTGGCGCCAAATCCGGCCCGGCTGCGGCGCCTCATAGCGATCGGCGAAGGTCCGCCGCAAGATCCGCTTCTGCGGCTTGCCGCGCTCTGCGTCACTTTGCCCGAGGACGCCGGGCGTCTGCGCGACCGGCTGCGGCTTTCGAATGCGGAAGCCGAGCGTCTCGAAGCCGCCGCGCGCGCGCTCTGCGGACTGCACGGGCGGAACGAGCCGCCAAGTCCTGATGAATTACGGAGCTTGCTTTTCCGCCATGGCCGCCAGGCGGCGGCCGACGCGATCCTCTTGGCGCAAGCCGGCGCCGTTCCGGGGCATGACGGTGAATGGGCGCGGGCGCGAAGTTTTCTCCTCGAGACCACCGAGCCGCGCCTGCCATTCTCGGGCGCCGACATGATGGCGCGCGGCATCACGGATGGTCGCGCCATCGGCGAGGCGTTGAGGGAACTGCAATCGCGCTGGATAAAGGCGGGCTTCCCGAACGACCCGGCAAGTCTCGCGAGATTGCTTAACGATATGCAGCGAGGGGCAAAATAGGGCCGCGAAACATCGCGCCGTTAATATAGAAACTAGTATAATGACTGATGCGCCCATCGAGCGCCATTTGCGTGCGTTCGGAAAAGCGTCGTGAGCGCTGAACAAAAAACACCAGCGGACATTGCGCGCCGGCTTTCGGAGCGGACTGCCGCAACCAGCAAGAGCGCTTGGCGGCGCGAGACCTATACTCTTCCGCGCCTTGAGGCGCGTGACAAGGCGCGCGACTATTTTCTGAAATTCCCGAAAGCCGCCTATATGACGGAAATCGAGTCCTGGCGCGAACTCCCAGGCGACCGTATCGAATTCACGATCCGGCGCTTGCCCAGCGCCGATTAAAACTTGGCCGAACCATGTTTTAGGTGAGACGGGGCGGCGCGGTAAACCCGGTAAATGCGTCAAACGAGATAATAGAGTGTCTCCTCGCGGTTTTCAGCGGATTCCGATTGCCGGCAGTGGCCGCATCTCTTCGCGTTGCCGAGCAATTGATAAGCGTTGCGCACGGCCTTCAGAGTTGCGGAATCGAATTCGTCGCCCTCTTCGGGGAATATATGATCCTTGGGAAACCAGTCCTGGAAGCGAAGCCGCGTGATCGCTTGAAAAAAGTCGGGCCGGACGCCAGCCAGCAGAACTGTAATTCCGTTCTTCTCCGCATCCTTCAAGAAATGTTCAATGCGTTCGAGGCAGACCACATCGGGATTGCGCATTCGCTTCAGGCGCAGCACGATGAAATTTGTGCCTTGCTTGATGGCGCGCCGCCGCAACTCATCGAGAGTGCGTTCGAGGTCCGGAGCGGCGCCAAAAAAAGCTCTCCTTCCAAATCAAACACGATCATTGCCGAGCACTGGGGGTCCGACGGAAGGCGCTCGCGCACAACACGTTCCGGCGTGACGACGAGCTCGGCTGCCTTCAACTTCGCCGCGCGCGGGATGAACAAAAGGATTGACAGGGCGACGCCGGTGAGAATCGAAAATTCGATGCCTATAAAAATCGCTGCGAAGAAGGTGATCAGCACCAACAAGGCGTCATAGGTTGACGCGCGGAAAACATAGCGAAGGCGCGGCAAATCAATCAACCGGACAGCCGTAAGCACGAGCAGCCCGGCAAGCGCCGCCTTCGGAATATATTGCGTCAACGGCGCCAGGACGAGCACGGCGAGCGCGACGGCGAGCGCGGTCACGATTTCCGATGTGCGGGTGGCCGCGCCTGCCTGGAAATTAATGGCCGAGCGGGTCAAGGATCCCGAACCCGGCAAGCAGCGGAAAAATCCGCCAACAAGATTGGCGATTCCCTCCGCCAGGCATTGGCGGTTATAGTCGAGCTTTTGACCTATATGGTTGGCAATCGATTTGGCGATCGCCAGCGCCTCCAGCAATCCCAAACAGGCAATCGCCAAGGCACTCGACGACAGTTCCGGGATCCAGGCGAAGTTGATTGCCGGAACATGCGGCAAAGGCAGGCTTGCCGGCACGGTTCCAGCGACCGCGACAATTGTCTTGCCGGAGGCATTGGGCTCGATCCAGCCTAACAGAAAGGCAAGCGATGAGACAATCACCAACGCGGCGAGCATATCCATTTGGGGCAGTCTGTAGCGGCGCACCAGCCCGCGCAGAACTAGCGCAACCGTGATCGTCGCGGCACTGATGGCGATCGCCTGTGGGTTGAAGGGATCCCCCTTGGTCAGTGTCAGCCACAGCCGATAGAGGACATGTTGATGGCCCGTTCCCTTGTCGCCAATGCCGAGAAGATTTGCGACTTGGCCAATCGCCAGCAAAAGTGCCGCCCCGCCCATGAAGCCGAGAATGACGGATTTGGAAATATAGCGGGTTAGATCGCCGAGCTTGGAAACGGCGATGAAAATCTGAATGACACCGGCCATCACACCAAGCAGGAACATCGCTTCATAGGCTTCGACGCGTTGATCCGGCTCAAAAAACGCCAGGGCGCTGAAGACAACGAGCGAGATCGCGCTGGTCGGGCCATTGATGAGGTGGGAAGAGGACCCAAAGATCGAGGCAACCGCCGTCACCACGATCGCCGAATAAAGCCCAAAGCGAGGGGTCGACGCCGGCGATCACAGCGCATAGGCCATTCCCTGTGGCAGGGAAATCGCCGCAACGGTCAGACCCGCAAGCAAATCCTTGCGGCCATTGCTCCAGTTATAATTCAAGGCAAATGGCCCGCGTGTTAAATTTGGGGCAAGCATGATTTGCCTCCTGACAAATCCCTCGGCTTGGCAGTGCGGATCATGGGGGTGCCGGTTTCAGGACCGTGTCGATGATGCCATGTTCGGCGAAGAATTTATATTGTGCGTCCTCCCAATCCCTGGCCAGGGTGGTCACGGGAAAGAGATCGAGTTTTGGCAGCCGGCCCGAATATTTTTCTAATATGTCAGGGTTGGCTGGACGGAAGCCGAGCTTGGCGATCGTTTCCTGAGCCTCGCCGGTGAAAAGAAAATCGAGATAGGCTTTGGCGATTTCCCCGGTCTTGTCGCGGCTGACATTGGTATCGACCCATGCCACATAAGGCTCGGCAAGAATACTGCGCGCCGGATAAACGATCGCGAACTCGCCTTTGGAACTCATCAACTTCCCGCAAGGCCTCGTCTTCCCAGGTCACGTGGACATCACCAATGTTCTGCACCGTGAAGGTTGTTGCGGAGACACGGGCCGCCGGGTCCAGCACCTGAACGTGTTCGTAAAATGCTTTCAAATAGTCTCGCGCCTGAGCTTCGCTTTCACCACGGGATAGAGCGGCGCCAAAAGCGGCAAGCGCGCTCAATTTGCCATTGCCAGAGGTTTTCGGATCCGGTGTGACTATCGAAACGCCGGGAGCAATCAGATCGGGCCAGTCATGAATGTGCTTTGGGTTGCCTTTGCGAACCACGAAAACAATAGTGGAAAAATAAGGCTGCGAGTGATGCGGCAGGCGATTTTCCCAGCCTTCCGCGATGAGACCGCGCTTGCGGAGGGCGTCGACATCGGTAAAAAGCCCAAGCGTCACTACGTCGGCGGCCTGCCGGCCCTCAATGACCGATCTCGCTTGTCTCGAAGACCCGCCATGCGATTGCTTGACGCGCACGTGTTTTCCGGTCGCTTTCGCGTAGCTCGCGGTGAATTGCGCGTTCAAGCTTTGGTAGAGTTCGCGGGTAGGATCATAGGAAACATTCAGCAATTCATTGCCGGTTCCGGCGTCGAGATTCTTGGCCGTGATGAGGCCAATCGCCAAGGCGGCCGCGCCGATGGCTGCCACATTGAGCCAAGCGGCCTTAAGTCCTTCACGAACTTTTGACGGTCGAAATCCGAAGCGCATGATCATCATTATAAACTTTATAGATTTTATAATCTATATCGCTTATCAAAATCCCGTCAAGCGTTTGGCGCCATTCGGCTGCCGTTGATCTTTGAGGAGATGAAGGTCCGAGCCAATCGGGCAAGCCAGTACCCGCCAGTACGCGATCAATAATCGCGCTTACCATTAAGTAGCGTGCGGACCATGAATCTTGTCCGCTCAGCAAAAGTAATTCTTGCCGTGAAAGCGCTCTCTCAACTCATGCACAATGCCTCCGGTAAATGTTTTGCGTATCGCAATATAGCGCGGGAGAGAATCCCGCCAAACTCCGTGAAAAACAAAATACTTTCCTGGTTGCCCAGTCCGTCAAAATCGAAAATCAACCCGCGCCGCGCAGCATCTTGAATCGCTTCCCAGACGAGGAGACTAATGGTGCCGCCGTGCGTGTCCACCCGGCGAGTCGTCATAAAATAATAGGCGGAGGTCTTATCCCACATGCAAAAAATGGCGGCGACGAGAGAACCGAATTTGTCTTTTGCGGCGTAGATGCGCCCGCATTTCCGCGAGAGGCATGCCTCGACGATTCGGCATGTACGAACTTGATCGTAGAAAAATTTATGCATTCCTCGCTGCTTAACGTTGCTGTAATAAAAGCTCCAAAATAACTCGGGGTCATCGATGTCCGTCAAAGTAACGAGCTCCCTGGCACGGCGGATTTTGCTTCGCTTCTTGTGACGCAAGCAGTTCCACAGAGCATCGGCGGGCTGCGGCAGAATCTCATGGGTAAACTGCACGGACGTCACAAAATTCTCCGCCTGGAAAGCGACCACATCGGTGACCGTGCGATCGCACTTATACTTGTATAACGAGGCGGGAGGCAATTTAGCGAGAAGTTCGCGTGTGATTTTTAACCTTTTCAAAAAGCGCGTCTCAGGGCTGCCTTCGCCCGCGTCTATAGCTGGCCCGACAAAATGCACCATGTTTGGATTCGTGCTAAATTTTAGTCCAAACCTGCTCTTCAAAAAGTAGGGCAGCCACCCCACCGTCTTTCCGCCTTGCGCAACTTTGACAATGTCGAAGTTACCGCCTGACGCGATGTCAAGCCACCAATGCTCATGGAATATTGTCGGGACAAGCGGATTAGTGTCGGTTTGTCGAGGCAGAAAGGAATCTTGTTTCATGGAGCTCAAGCAGTGTTTTCACGCTCACAAATATTGATGATTTATAATTTTTATCATACTATAACACCACGTCCGACATAGATACAGTGCAATAAATTAGAACTTTATGATGGATGCGATGTCAGTCACTTCTACGTTAGTGACATCTTCTCGAGTATACAAGAATTTTCTAATTGAGAACTCTGCTTTGGAAGCACACTTTGCGAGAGAAGCGATCTCTTGAAGCCGGAGCTTTTAGCAAAGCTTCGCGGCAGTCCCCGCCGGCGGGCGGCGGAGTGTGGCCGAGCCGCAAGGTTGCGGACTGGATGGCGGGCCGAACGCGGCCTCACATCGGCCGTGCCACGGCGTGGCTGGGAAGCGTTGAAGGCGATAAACTGACACCGGTCCAAGCGCCTCGTCCGAAAACCCCAAACCGGCTTCGCCGAAGAGGCGGCAAGTTCCGGCGCGTGGCGACCCGATATGACACAAACTCCTCGTCAAAATCGCTGTTATAATTATCGCCATCTGGCTCAGATAGTTAAATCGTCACTACTACCAGCTCTCTTTAATGAGAACTTATGCCGACGCCGTCATTGCGAGCAAGGCGAAGCAATCCAGTTCCCTTGCGGCCCTTCTTGGATTGCTTCGTCGCTTCGCTCCTCGCAATGACGGGCCTCCTCATGAGTCAGGATCCGCGAGATTTGGTATACGTCCTCGCATCCATCAAATTGTAAGTATTATATAAATGAATAATTAGAAGGTCATGTATATAAAGTCATATTCCGGCGATCTCATTATATGAAGAGACTCGTTTATTAATAGAAATGATTATGCGGTCACTATTTTTTAAAAATTGCAGCTATTTATTTTTCGGGCTGTGCGATTTGAGGCCCCAGGGAATCGATTCCCAGGCCTCACCCATGCGGAACGTGCGCGTATTGCCCAAGGCACTGAAACTGCGCGGATTCTTCGCCGACCGCAGCGATGTATTGGTTGCCAGTGCCGTGAACGTACTGGCGGGAACAATGGGCCGTGTGAGAGCTGTGCGTGACACGTCCGGCATCGCCGCCGTAGAGTTTGCTCTCCTAGTACCAGTACTGTTGGCTATGCTGGTGGGCATGTTTGTGTTCGGGGTCGCCCTTAACAATTACGTGACTCTCACCAATGCGGCGCAGGCGGGTGCGCTCCAATTCGCGATTAGCCGCGGAGATAGTACTGGCAAGCCTTACTCCGATACTATTAGCGCAATCAGTAAAGCAGCGCCGAGCCTCGCTCAAGCGACCCTGACGATTACTTTGAAGGTCAATGGAACGGCATGCACGAGTGACAGCACGTGCCAAGCCGCGCTGTCGACCAATGCCGGGCAACCTGCGTCTGTGACCGCATCATATCCCTGCATCCCAGGCAATCCCAATCTCACCGTGATGGCGGTCAGTTATGCACAGAGCTGCACGATGACAGTAAATACTACGGAGCGTATCCAATGAACACGAAGTGGAAGTCCTTATTTCATCGCATGCGCAAAGACCAGAGGGGTGTGGTGGCCATCATGGTGGCGTTCGGTTTATTTGCCGTGGCCGGTATGATAGGTCTGGTGACTCAAGAAACACTTCTCTACCGGACTCACAGTGCCCTCCAGAGCTCCACCAATCTCGCGGCGCTGGCGGGAGCGCAGGATATCAACTGCTGCTCGAACGCACCTGGGACGGCCAAGACGACAGCGACCTCCTATAGCGCCGTCACAGGAGACTCGAACGCCATTTCTGGACAGACCGTCACGATGGCGACCGGGTACCCTCAGCTGAAGTGCCTGACGAGCACCAACGTGCCATGTACCGGTCCCGATTCCGCAAACGCCATAGTGGTGAAGCAGCG
>CAWKON010000007.1:0-140267 GCA_963851225.1 uncultured Alphaproteobacteria bacterium
GGCATCAACTCCGCGCGATAGGCGCCAAGCCGCATCGTTCCGCCAAGGTCGCCTGTGGCGGCCCGGATTTCCAGCTCATTGCCGCGCATCCACTCCGTCATCAGCCCGACGGCTGGCTCCTTCGCCGGTCCGAATTCGCTCGAATTGGCCTCCGGCATCCCGGCCAAGGACCGCAGCGCCTCGATCACCGCCATCTGCATCCCGAAGCAGACACCAAAATAGGGAAGTTTGCGCTCGCGGGCGAAACGCGCGGCGAGAATTTTGCCTTCCGCGCCGCGCTGGCCGAAGCCGCCAGGAACCAGAATGCCGTGTACATGTTCGAGGTAAGGCGCCGGATCGCTGGTTTCGAAAATTTCCAATTCGATCCAATCGAGGTGGACCTTAACCCGGTTCGCCATGCCGCCGTGGCACAGCGCTTCGATCAAGGATTTATAGGCGTCCTTTAGGCCGGTGTATTTGCCGGCGATCGCGATCGTAACTTCGCCTTCCGGGTTGTTGACGCGCTCCATCACCGTGTCCCAGCGGTCCATGCTGGGCGATTGCGCGGGTTCGATCCCGAAAGCGGCCAAAACCTCCCGGTCCAGCCCCGCCACATGATAGGCGTGCGGCGCCTCGTAGATCGAGGCGACGTCGCGGGCCTCGATCACCGCGTTTTCGCGTACGTTGCAGAAAAGCCCGATCTTGCGCTTCCTCACTCGGGATCTCTCGATCGGTGCGGCAAAGAAGAATGTGCGGCTGGATACCGATCGAACGCAGTTCCTTGACCGAATGCTGGGTCGGCTTGGTTTTCACTTCGCCGGCGCTTGGAATGAAAGGCAACAGCGTCAGGTGAATATAGATGACATGTCCGCGCCCCAATCGTTGCCGAGCTGGCGGATCGCTTCTAAAAATGGCAGGCTTTCGATATCGCCGACAGTGCCGCCGACTTCAATGAGGACAAAATCGGCGCCCCCGATGCCATTGAGCACGAAAGCCTTGATCGCATTGGTGACGTGCGGAATGACTTGAACGGTCGCGCCGAGATAGTCGCCGCGGCGTTCCTTGGCGATGAGTCCTGATAGATCTGGCCGGTCGTGATGTTGTCTTCCCGAGCGCGGCAGGCCGGTGAAGCGCTCATAATGGCCCAGATCGAGATCGGTTTCCGCGCCGTCTTCGGTGACGAACACCTCGCCATGCTGGTAGGGGCTCATCGTGCCAGGATCGACGTTGAGATAGGGGTCGAGCTTGCGCAGCCGGACGCTATAGCCGCGCGCCTGCAACAGCGCGCCAAGCGCCGCCGCCGCGAGCCCCTTGCCAAGCGATGACACCACGCCGCCGGTGATGAAGATAAACCGCGCCATGGGGCTTGGGATTATCCTGTTCCGCCCGCTTGGGGAGACAAATTATGCGCCAACTTTGCACGTGAATTCGAAGGCTATTTCGACCACGGTGGAGCCGAGGCCGGGGGCTGAGCCTTGACCGGTCCGGGCGCGGACTGCGGCGGCGGCGGTTGCACCATCATGGAAGCGGGCGGAGGCGCGGCAGGCCCGGTTTGAACTGGCGCAAGCGGAGCGAGCGGTGTCGCGGGCTGGTTTACGGGAGGCAAATTCAGACCTTGCGGCGCTGAGGGGGGCGTGGGCACAGCCGGTTGAGGCTGGCCTGGCAAGGTCATGCCTGGTGGAAGCGCCGGCGGTTTGGCCGCCTGGTCTTCCATCCGTCTCAATTGGTCGAGCAAACTTCCCTTGCCCTCCTCTTTTTTCGCCGCGCCGCCCTCTGATTGGTTGGGGTCAGGCTTTGGAAGGTCATGTCCGGGGCTTGATTGAACCGGGCGAGAATCGTCAGGCCCATGCTGGTCGCGAAATACAGCGCCGCCAAAATTGCTGTCGCGCGGGTCAGCGCACTTGCCTGGCCGCGTCCGGTCATGAAGCCGCCGCCGCCGCCCACGCCAAGGGCTCCGCCCTCGGAGCGCTGCAGCAGTACCACCACAACAAGGACGACGACGATCATGAGATGGATAACGATCAGGACCGACTGCATGGAAAATACTCTCCCGGATTCAGCGCCGAATACACGTGTGGCGGAATATGGGCTCCTTTTAACGATGTCGTAGTCGCGTGGCTAGATCGACCATGTCGGCTGCCCTCCGAAATTCGGTTCAAAATTCAATACGGGAACATGTGGAGAACGGCAATTTGCCTATGGCGCCGCATCCGCGAATCAGCAAAAATGGGAAAATTGTGATTTCAGGAAACCAACATGTCTAAAACCCGTATTCTTCTCATGGAAGCAGGCGTCGTCCTTAAGGAGGTTACGCTTGAAAGTGGTCTAACAATATTGGCAAAGGCCTATTCTGTCTCAACAAGAAGAACACCTGAAGTCTGGCAGGCAGAAAATTTAGAACAAGCTTTAAAACATTACAATGCGGAACTCGAAAGATGCACGAGCTTGGCAGGTGCATGAGTCGACCGCTCACCGGTAAACGCCAGCGATCGCCATGAACTCGGCGGAGCTCAGGCTCGCGCCGCCGACGAGCGCGCCATCGACATCCTCGACCCGCAACAGTTCGGCAGCATTGCCAGGCTTGACCGAACCTCCATAGAGAATGCGCATGCCGGCGCCCTGCCCCGGCAGTAGTTCCTCCACCCGGTCACGGATGAAGCCGTGCATTCCGGCAATATCTTGTGGTTTGGGCGTGTGACCCGTGCCGATCGCCCAGACCGGCTCGTAGGCGATGACGAGGCGTTCCAGCGATGACGACTCGGGGATTGAACCCGCCAATTGGGAACCGACTACCCGCAAGGCGTCGCCTGCCTCCCGCTCGGCCTGCGTCTCACCTACGCAAATGATCGCCGTCAAGCCAGCGTGGAAGGCGGCGCCAGCCTTTTCGCGGACGCTGGCGTTGCCTTCATGATGGCCGAACCGCCGCTCAGAATGGCCGAGGATCACATAGGTGGCGCCCGCATCTTTTAGCATTTCGGCCGAAATGTCGCCAGTGAATGGACCGAACGGTGCGCCATGACAATGCTGGCCACCCAGCGCAACCGGTGACCCTTCGCAAATCCGCGCCGCCGCCATGAGCAAGGTTGCCGGAGGACAAATCACGACTTCTGCCGTTCCCGCGCCGCCCGCGGCTACCGCCTCGCAAATTGCGGCGGCTTCGGCAAGGCTTTTGCGCAAACCGTTCATCTTCCAATTGCCAGCGACGAGAGAGCGCGATCCGTGGGTCATGCAGAAGGTTTCCGGTTATTTCGCCTAAAGCCGCGTTGCATGCGGGCCTGCATCTTTTTATAGTCCTGCGCCAAATTGTAAAAGCCCGGCGCCGGAAACCCCATAAAGAGATCCCTTCACATGCTACAATCAATGCGTGCCTCGGCCCAAGGCTTGTTCGGCCGCGTCGTCATGGCGGTCCTGATGGGCTTGATCATTCTCAGCTTCGCGATCTGGGGCATCGGCGATATTTTCCGCGGTTTCGGTGCAAACAATCTAGCCCAGGTCGGCAGCATCGCGATCGGCGCCGACACTTACCGAAACGCGTATCAGGCGGAATTGCAAAATTTGCAGCGCGCCGAACACCGCAGCGTCACCAATGAGGAAGCCCACCAATATGGTCTTGACCGGCAGGTTTTGTCCCAACTCGTCAACGAGGCCGCGCTCGATGACCAGGCCCGCAGGCTAGAGCTTGCGATCAGCGACGAGGACATCAAAAAGGCGGTCATGCGCGACGATAATTTCAAGGATGCGACTGGCCAGTTCGATCGCCAGGCGTTCGCCGGGTTTCTGCGCGAGGAGGGAATGACCGAGAAGACCTATCTGCGGCAGCAACGCGGTGTCCATTTGCGCCGTCAAATCGCCGATGGACTGACGAGCGGCGCCCAATTGCCGAAGGCTTTACTCGAGGCCATTTTCCGCTTTCAAATGGAAACCCGCAGCGTCGACTACATCGTGGTTCCAAATCCAAGCGCGAGTGCCCTGCCTACCCCCACACAGGATGAGCTGACACGATATTTCGATGACAACCGGCAGCTTTATGCCACGCCGGAATTTCGCAGCCTCACTGTCGTACCCCTGACTCCTGCTTTGATCGCCAAACCGGACGACGTTTCCGACACGGACGCGCGAAAGCTCTATGAGGAAGTCAAGGACGGTCGTTTCGGGGCGCCCGAAAAGCGCGAGGTCGAGCAAATACTCTATGCGAGCGATGCCGAGGCCAAGGAGGCCCGCGCAAAACTCGATGCGGGAAAGACCTACGACGATCTCTTGCGGGAAAAAAATCTTACCCCCAAGGATGTCAGCCTTGGCACAGTCGCGCGTTCTGGCCTCGTCGATAAGAACGTCGCGGACGCCGCCTTTTCGCTCAAGGAAGGCGAAGTCAGCGCGCCGGTCAAGGCGCAATTCGGAACAGTCATTTTGCGCGTCGGCAAGATCGTCGCCTCGACCGTCAAGCCTTACGACGCCGTCGCCGCAGAACTCAAACATGAGATTGCCCTGAAGCGTGCGCAAAGCGAGATCGCCCGGCTTCATGACGTGATCGAGGATCAGCGGACATCCGGAAAATCGCTGACGGAGGCCGCGAAAAGCGCTGGCCTCGAACCACGGTTTATCACCGCGATCGATGCAATGGGAAACGATCCGCAAGGTGTCCCAGTCAAGGATTTGGTCGATAGCGCGGCGCTTCTCAAAGCGGCGTTTGCCTCGGATATCGGCGTCGACAACGATACGTTGAGGGTGCCGGGCGGCGGCTATCAATGGTTTGAAATCGCTAAGATCGACAAGGCCCGCGACAAAACTTTCGAAGAAGCGAAGGCGGAAGTCGAGAAGGCCTGGCGCGAGGACAAGGCGGCGAAATTGTTGCAAGCGAAGACGGCGGACCTCGTCAAGAAGCTCGATGCTGGCGAGACCATAGCGTCCATTGCCGCGGCGGAAGGCAACCTTGCGGTCAAGCACGCCAATGATGTGAGGCGCGGCGTATCGAGCGGCCTCGCACTCAATGTCTCCACCCAGATCTTCAATGCGGGTGTCCATCGCGCGGGGTCGGCCACCAGCGAAGACGGCGGCCGGATTTTGTTCCAGGTCGTCTCCTCCACCACTCCGGCCTTCGACCCCGAGGCCGCCGAACTCACCAACATCATGGGCGACGTCAAGCGCGGCCTTGACGAGGACATGGTCGCGCAATATCTCGCCACGCTTGAAAGCGAGATTGGCGTGAAACTCAACACCAAGGTGTTGTCCGCCACGACCGGCGTCTCTGCCGACGACTCCGGCGTCTTTTCGGACAACAATTGAGCGTCGGGCCGATGTTCGAGCCGTTGCCCGAGGCGTGCGCGCGAAGCTATGAGGCGGGGCAAGCCTGCCTCGTCTCGGCCCGCCTCGCCGGCGATCTCGAAACGCCTGTTTCGGCCTTTTTGAAATTATCGTCTGGCCGTCCCGCGGGGAGTTTTCTGCTCGAGTCCGTCGAGGGCGGCGCCGCGCGCGGCCGCTATTCCATGATTGGCCTCGATCCGGATATTGTCTGGCGCGTATTTGGCGGGAAAGCCGAGATCAATCGCCGCGCCCTCGCCGGTCCTGATGACTTTTCGCCTTGCGCCGGGCCTCCTCTCGCGGCTCTGCGCGCGCTCATCGCCAAATCGCGGATCGAGACCTCGGACGATCTCCCACCGATGGCGGCGGGGATCTTCGGCTATCTCGGCTACGACATGGTCCGCCAGATGGAGCGCCTTGCCAAAGCAAAGCCAGATCCGATTGGCGTGCCGGACGCGCTCATGCTGCGCCCAACGGTGATGGTGATTTTCGATGCGGTGAGGGACGAGATTTTCGTCGTCACGCCATTGCGCCCGGAGCCGAATACCGCCTTTCGCGCCGCCCATGACCGCGCGCGGAAACGCCTCGAATCCGTGATCGCCGCCCTTGAAGGCCCGCTCGCGCAGGGGGCCCATGCCGCCGGTGCGACTCTGGCCGCCGGTCCGCCGGGCTCGAACACGCCAAAGGAGCGCTTTTTCGAGATGGTCGAGAGCGCCAAGAATTATATCCGGGCGGGCGACATTTTTCAGGTTGTCCTTTCGCAGCGGTTTTCGGCGCCCTTCGCTCTGCCCGCCTTTGCGCTCTACCGGTCGCTGCGGCGAATCAATCCGGCGCCGTTTCTTTGCTATCTCGATTTCGGATCGTTCCAGATCGTCTGTTCGAGCCCGGAAATCTTGGTGCGCGTGCGGAGCGGAAAAGTCACTATCCGGCCAATAGCGGGCACCCGCTGGCGCGGCACGACGAAAGCCGAGGACGAACGTCTGGCGGCGGAGCTCCTAGCCGACGAAAAGGAATGCGCCGAGCATTTGATGCTGCTCGATCTCGGCCGTAATGACGTCGGGCGCGTCGCGCAAACCGGGTCGGTCGCGGTGACGGAAAAATTCGCGATCGAGCGCTATAGCCATGTCATGCATATCGTCTCGAATGTCGAAGGCAGGCTCGCCCCCAAGCACGACGTCATCGACGCGCTATGCGCCGGATTTCCGGCGGGCACCGTCTCCGGCGCGCCAAAAGTGCGGGCGATGGAAATCATCGACGAGCTCGAAACCGGCAAGCGCGGAATTTATGGCGGCTGCATCGGCTATTTCGGCGCCGCGGACGAGATGGACACCTGCATTGTCCTTCGCACCGCAATCATCAAGGACGGGACCATGCATGTGCAGGCCGGCGCCGGAATTGTCTATGATTCCGATCCGGCCGCCGAGCAACGCGAATGCGTCAACAAGGCGCAAGCCCTGTTCCGCGCCGCCGAGGAAGCGGTGCGCTTCGCGGCCAGCGCGAAGCGCGGTCCCTAGATGACGAAGATCATGCGCGGGCCACCTATGTTGTAAAGTCTTTCGGCCTGTCCTTACTGAAATGTTTCGAGACCTGTGCGCAAGTTTCTGCGAATGCTTGTCGCGGACTGCGGTCTATGATTCGATTTCATCGAATGAGATTGGAGGTGATCATGGCGCTGCGGCAGATCGGGCAGGAGAGTTTTCGTTTCGGCGCAAGGGCTGTGCGGCCAACGAGCCTTGATGCGCTTTTGACCTTGATCGATTGGGAGCCCGCGGGCCGCACCTTGACCGGGCTTTATGCTCCGGCAATGGGCGAAAAGGCTTGGCCGCCGTTTTCGATGTTCAAGGCGCTGCTCATCGCAAGCTGGTATGATCTTTCCGATGTGATGCTGGCAGAAGCGCTCGCGGACCGCGCGAGCTTCCGCCGCTTTTGCGGCTTTGCCCGCGAGGAAGACCCCCCCGGGCGCACCGCCTTTGTGCGCTTCCGCCGCCTGCTTTTAGCGCAGGATCTCGACAAGAGCTTGTTTGAAGCAATCGCGCGCGATCTCGAAGCCAAAGGCGCCGCTGTCCGCAAAGGCGCGCTGATCGATGCGGCGGTGATTGGCCCGGCGTCCAAGGGCGATCACGAAGCCGCCTGGGCCAAGCACAAGAGCCGCGCGCCCATGCATGGCTATAAGGCGCATATTGCCGCCGGTAAGGACACGGGAATCATCCGCGAGGTTGAGACGGCGCCCGCCAACGAGGCCGATGTCAACATTGCTCCTTCGATCATTCCCGATGATCCGGGCGAGGTCTATGGCGGCAAGGCCTATGATGCGCTCTCGGCCGGGGCGGCGATCGAAGCGAAGGGCGGGACCGCGAAGCTCTTGCGCAAGGGCCATCGCTGGCTCAAGGCCGAAGCGCTCAAAGAACATAATCGCCCGCTCAAGCCCATCCGGCCGCGCATTGAAAAAATTTTTGGCACCTGGAAGCGCAGTTATCACTTTCGCGCGATGCGGTGGATGGGCTTGGCCAAAGCCAGATTGCAAGTGCGTCTTGCCGCCATCGCTTACAATATGAAGCGCTCCCTCCGGCTGCAAACCGCCTGAGCGGCGGCAAAAGCGCTCCGCGGCAAAGCCCGCGAGAAGCGGGGCGGCCGCAGCTCAACCAGAATTTTCCAGCCGCAGTGCTTCCAACCCGGCAAATCGCCAAAGCCGCGTCAAACAACAAAATAAGAAACCCCCGCACCCAGGTCTCGAAACATTTTGGTACGATTTGGGAACGCCGGAAACCGGACAAGCATCGCGTGAGGACCGCTCTCAAAAGCGCATCTTGTCCAGCCATATTTCCAAGAATTTTTTGCCGGTGTGGATAGCGGGAGCCTGACCTTCGGAGGCCAAGAATTCCCTACTTTCCGCAGCACCGGCGTGGCACAAATGGAGCGGCCACGAACTGATTCGGCGCGCGCGTAAGCCAGCGCAGGCCGGGGAATGCTATGCCAACAGCCGAAAACCTCGCCGAAAGAGCCCGCCTCGCGAGGAGCCCCGATCCCGCATTTCGGCTAGCGCCGCACAATATCGAGGCGGAACAGGCGCTGCTCGGCGCGATCCTCGTCAACAACGACGCGTTTGATCGCGTGTCCGATTTCCTCAAGCCCGAGCATTTCTCGGAGGAAATCCATCGCCGGATCTTTGACGTCGCCGCGCAGTTAATCCGCGCGGGAAAACTCGCTTCGCCGATTACCTTGAAAACGTTTCTTGGCGAACACGATCTCGGCGGCGTCACCGTGCCGCAATATCTCGCCCGCCTCGCGGCGGAAGCAACGACCATCATCAACGCCGAGGATTATGGCCGCACCGTCCACGATCTCGCGCTGCGCCGCGATCTCATCCTTATCGGCGAGGATATCGTCAACGCGGCCTATGACGCGCCCGTTGACACGAGCCCGCGCGAGCAAATCGAGGATGCCGAACGCAAACTCTATTCGATCGCCGAGACCGGCCGCTACGAGGGCGGATTTCAACGTTTTTCCGATGCCTTGACGACCGCCGTCGATATGGCGGCAAAGGCATATGAGCGCGATGGGCGCTTGTCTGGGATCGCGACGGGCCTCGCCGATCTCGATCGCTACATGGGCGGCCTGCAGCCGTCCGATCTTGTAATCGTCGCCGGGCGTCCGGGCATGGGCAAGACAGCACTTGCGACCAACATCGCCTTCAACATTGCGAGTTCTCACGCCGACAAGCCCAAACCCGACGGCACGCGGGAAACCGTCAATGGCGGCATCGTCGGCTTCTTCTCGCTCGAAATGTCGGCCGAGCAATTGGCGACCCGTATCATCGCCGAACAAGCGGCCGTCTCTTCCTCAAAAATCCGCAGGGGCGACATCGGCGAAACGGAATATCTCCGTATCGTCGAGGCCGCGCGCGCGATGCAGACCATCCCTTTCTATATCGACCAGAGTGGCGGACTATCGATTGCCCAACTAGCGGCCCGCGCCCGGCGGCTCAAACGCCAACGTGGCCTCGATGTCCTTGTCATCGATTATCTCCAATTGCTCGGCGGCTCGAAAACACGAAGCGACTCGCGCGTGCAGGAAGTCACCGAAATCACCACCGGCCTTAAGGCCCTGGCGAAAGATTTGAACGTTCCAGTGATCGCGCTCTCGCAACTTTCGCGGCAGGTGGAAAGCCGCGACGACAAGCGCCCGCAACTTTCCGATTTGCGGGAATTCGGGCTCGATCGAACAGGATGCCGATGTTGTTCTCTTCGTGTTTCGCGAAGAATATTATTTGAAAAGCCGACAGCCGCGCGAGGGAAGCGAGGAATTCATCAATTGGCAGGCCGACATGGAAAAGGTGCATGGCAAGGCAGAAATCATTATTGGCAAACAGCGGCACGGCCCGACGGGAACCATCGAACTCGCATTTGAGGCCGAGATGACAAGGTTTTCCAATCTCGCCCGCGCGGAAAGCCTGCCCGAGCATTTTTAGCTGGCATCTCACGCTTCGGAGACTGTTTGCAAAATTTCTGATTTAAACGCACTTTTTTAGGACGAAACTCCTCCTGCTGGAAATCGATTTTCAGAATTTCTGACTGACGATTGTGTTTTCGCCGGTGCCAATGGCCGTGTCCCGCGGTTTAACGAGAAAAAGAGGGTCACGATGTCGCGCGCTCACCGACAGGGTCCAGAAGAAGGTCCAGAGTTTGTTCGTTTCTTCGCGCCGTTAGTAGCGACGCTGCGCGACTTGGGCGAGAGCGGGCGCCCAAAGGAGATATCTCAGAAAATTGCCGACAGACTCCGCCTCCCTGAACACGAAATAAACCGCACAAACAAGAACGGTTTGTCGAGATTTGAGAATCAAATTGCGTGGGCGCGCTTTTTTCTGGCAAAAGCCGGCCTGATCGACACATCAAAACGCGGAGTTTGGGCTCTTACGGAAAAAGGACGTGAGAGTCATCTCGACCATCATGATGCCCTTCGAATTTACCGCGAAGTCCATACAAACTCTAAGGCAGCTAAAGAGGCCGATGCTTCTGATGAAACGCAAGCTCCCGCAAACGAGCAAGAGGCCGCTATTGCCCCCGATTTCCGAGAAGAAATGACCGGCCTCCTACGAGTACTTACTCCCAACGGGTTCGAGCGCCTATGCCAACGTGTCTTGCGGGAAGTCGGATTTGAGGAACTTCAGGTTCGCGGGAGAAGTGGCGACGGTGGCATAGACGGCGTTGGCATCCTGAAAATCAATCCAGTCCTAGCTGATCGCGTTGTGTTTCAATGCAAGCGCTACTCCTCGTCTGTGCCGCCGAAAGACGTGCGCGACTTTCGGGGGGCGATGCAAGGACGGGCGCAAAGGGGGATTTTTCTGGCGACATCAAGATTTAGTAACGAAGCGACGCGAGAGGCCACAAGGGAAGGTGCACAACAGATAGATTTGGTCGATATAGACGGGATAATTTCCATTTTAACAGAATATGGGTTGGGCGTTACTACTCAAACAGTACACAGCATTGATAGGACATTTTTTTCTGACTTTCTGCCGAAAAATTCAAACTGACCCATTACCAGGACCGGCAATGGCCAAGACTTACGCTTCCTTCGTTTGCCAAAATTGCGGCGCGGTGAGTCAGCGCTGGCAAGGCCGCTGCGACGCCTGCGGCGGGTGGAACACGATCGCCGAGGAAAGCGCGCTGTCAGGGATTGGCGCGAGAGCCACGCAGGGCGCACGAAAAGGCCGGGTTTTTGGTCTCTCAAAACTGCACGAAGAGGACCAGCCGGCGCCGCCGCGCGTCACGACCGGCATTGGCGAACTTGACCGGGTGACCGGCGGCGGGTTTGTGCCGGGCTCGGTTATTTTGCTTGGCGGCGAACCCGGCATCGGCAAATCGACGCTGCTCATCCAGGCCTGCGCCGTGCTCGCCACAGCGGGCGGGCGCGTTGTCTATATTTCCGGCGAGGAGGCGGTCGATCAGATCCGCCTGCGCGCCCTGCGGCTTGGCCTCGCGGCGGCCCCGGTCGAACTCGCTGCCGAGACCAGCGTCGAGGATATTGTTGCGACCCTCTCCCATGGCAGGCGCCCTTCTCTCGTTGTAATCGATTCCATACAGACGATGTGGACCGAGCTCATCGAATTGACCCCGGGCACGGTCGGCCAGGTGCGTGGCGCGGCGCAAGCGCTGATCCGTTTTGCGAAGACAACCGGCAGCGGCGGTGATCCTTGTCGGGCATGTCACGAAAGACGGCCAGATCGCCGGTCCCCGCGTCGTCGAACATATGGTCGATGCCGTCGTTTCCTTTGAAGGCGAGGGCGGGCAAAACTTCCGCATCCTCCGCGCGGTAAAAAACCGCTTCGGCCCATCCGGCGAAATCGGCGTGTTCGAAATGACCGGGCGCGGGCTCGCCGAAGTGGCGAACCCATCCGCGTTGTTTCTGTCGTCGCGCGATGCAACCACACCCGGTGCCGCCGTGTTCGCCGGGATGGAGGGAACGAGGCCGCTGCTCGTCGAAATCCAGGCTCTCGTTGCGCCGAGCCCGCTCGGCACGCCGCGCCGCGCGGTTGTCGGATGGGACAGTGCGCGGCTCGCCATGGTTCTCGCCGTGCTCGAAGCGCACGCCGGCGTCAAGCTCGGGCAATACGACATTTACCTCAATGTCGCTGGGGGGTTGCGGGTCGGCGAACCGGCCGCCGATCTGGCCGCCGCAGCAGCGCTTGTGTCTTCCTTGAGCGGGTTGAGCCTCGCGGCCGATTTGGTGTTCTTTGGCGAGATTGCGCTGTCTGGAGCCATAAGACCCGTCCCGCACAGCCTAGCGCGGCTCAAGGAAGCCGCGAAACTAGGCTTTTGCCGGGCCACGATACCGCAAGGCCCGGCGGAGAACGGCGACGCCCCAACGAGTGATCTCACGGCGCGAAGGTGCGCCCATATTTCGAACCTCGCCGCCGGCATCGCGGCTGGGGACGGAGAGCCGGAGAACGCGGCCATGCCGACGAAGCGAGGTTGAGAGTTTTGACGTATCAAGATGGTACGAAATGAAGAGATTTTACTCACCGCGCTCCGCACGGCGTTCAAGTTGACAATAACACCGCTTTAACTACAAAGACCGTTATGAATTTTGCCCAAACCCCACCGCAAAGGGGGTAGGCCCACGCATTGAACTCCGCACATAGGGGAGAACCCGATATGTCTACTCGCGACAATCTAAGAATTTTGCCGTGGGCGATGCTGGCAGCGGTGTCGCTCACGGTCAACACCGCTGCGGCGCAGACGTCAGGCAGCGACTACACAATTGCACCGGCTGTCGCCCCGGCGGGCGGTGGCACAATCGTTCTCAAATCGGCTTCGGGCGAGGTAATACCGTTCCCTCCCTGGGCGCGTTTCTTCACCCCGCCGTCGGGCCTGGAGCAGAGACCCGGCTACGCCCATACGAACGTCGAAGTGGGGATTCCCCCCAAAGGCGGCTTCCCCAAGTTCACAAAGCCAATCGTTGTTGGGCCGCCCTTCGCCGGCTATCTGATAGAGACCCCGGCCTCGCTCGCCTGCGTTTACAAGCTCGTCACCGTAGCCTCGGGCTGCAACCCCAACGTCGTGAAGACAAACGTCTCGGGTGGTTCGAGAGCGATCGCCATTGTCGATGCCTTTGACTATCCAGATGCAGCGAGCGATCTGGCTGCCTTCGACGCCCAGTTCGGTGTGACTCCGGCAACCTTCACTACCATTTTTGGGACCGGCTCTCCCTCCGCGGTTGCGTAAACGGAACGCGGCCGCCGACCGCCACCGGAACTGGCTGGGATGTCGAAGAATCCTTGGACATCGAGATGGCGAATGCGATGGCGCCCGGCGCCCATATCTACCTCGTAGAAGCTAAATCGGCTTCAAACACTGACATGTTCAACGCTGTCGCGGTCGCGACCAAATGTGTGCAGTTGTCCGGCTCCGGCGAGGTGTCGATGAGCTTTGGCGGTAGCGAATTTGCTGGCGAGACCGCTTTCGATTCCACCTTCACTGGCGCCGACGTCGTCTATTTCGCGTCCGCCGGTGATTTGCCGGGAGTGGAATATCCGTCGGCGTCCCCGAACGTCATAGGGGTTGGCGGCACGACGATCAGCCGCAACCAAAACACCGGCGCCTTCCAGAGCGAGGTGGTGTGGAACAACAGCCCCGATGACTTCCTTTTTGGGAAGACGACAAGCCCGCCAGGCACCGGCGGCGGTCCCAGCGCCTTTGAATCGATTCCCAGCTACCAGAGTGTCGTCTCCGCTATCGTCGGCACCCACCGCGGCGTACCCGATCTCGCCGCGGTTGCCGATATCGCTTCCGGGGTATGGGTCTACAACACTCCTAGTTTCGGCGGCTGGAACTTTGTCGGCGGCACTAGCGCTGCGAGCCCGCTGGCCGCGGCCATCGTCAACCGGTCGGGCTTCGTTTGGAAGAACAGCTTCGCCGCGCTGACCAACATTTACGCCCTATCGGGCCTCGGGAAGCTCACCACTTACTTCACCAATATCAATGGCGGCGTCTGCGGCGCTGGCGCGACTACGGCCTTTCCCAATAGCTTCGGGGAAGGCATCGATCCTGCATTTAGCGAAGCCGCCGCCGGCATAAACTATAATATGTGTACCGGGTGGGGCTCGCTGCACGGCTCTAAGTGAGAGAATGCGGCGGGCACAGCAGCCGGTCCGTCGGCGCCGTCGCGGGCGAGTGGAGGCACTCAATCGAGAAAACTTCGCCTGCGATGCGGAAAAGCTCTCTGCTTCTTCGAAAGCTTGCCGCCGCGGCCTCGCTGGCAAGGCGGCATGCTTCTTATCTCGCTTGGGGCGCGCGGGATAGCTGAAATCCGGCCGGGTCATCGACGACAAGGGCCTCTACGCGCGCCAACACAGCAATGATTGCGGTGCACGAGACAAGAAAGGCAACTTCGGCGCTGTTGCCACGGTGATCTCCTGGAAGCGGCTCCGCCCGGCAGTGGAATTGGGAGAAGGCACAAATGCCGAATCCCGTTGGATGAGGTATTCGCCGGCTGGGAACCTGGGACTTGCATAACGCGAAACCTAGATCGGCAATGCCACCATCAGAAAGCGTGATTGGCGGACCGCGGCGTCCGCGTCAGAAATTCAGCGTGTGGGACTGGTTGCCCGATTGCCCTGGAGGATGGACCTATTGCCCTTGCTTTGTTTCGATTATTGAGAGAAAAGCCATCAGGTCCGGCGACTTTTGCCACCTTCGCGCCCGCTAGCCGCGAACAGTCATCGCGCTTTTGGCGGAGAGGCCAAACCAATGCCATCCTATCTCGATCTCGGCTTGATCGCCGTCGTTTTGATTTCCGCGTTTCTGGCGATGTTGCGCGGTTTTACCCGCGAAGTTCTGGCCATTGCGTCTTGGGGCGCGGCGGCGGTGGCCGCCATCTATCTCCACCCGCTGGTTTTGCCCTATGTGAAACCCTATATCGCTAAGGACGTCGTCGCTCTTGCGGTGGCCGCCGCGGCGGTTTTCTTTGCGACATTGATCGTCGTATGGTTGATCACCATCAAAGTGTCGGATGCGATTTTCGACTTAAAGGTCGGCGCGCTCGACAGGTCGCTCGGTTTTCTGTTCGGCGCGGTTCGCGGTCTACTCCTGTGCGTCATCGCGTTCCTATTCTTCAATTGGCTCGTGCCCGTGCAAACCCAGCCCGGATGGGTCAAAACCGCGCGCATGCGGCCCCTTTTGCAGGTGACCGGTGACCAACTCATCGCGCTTCTGCCTATGCCAGACGAGGTTGAGGGATTTTTAAACAAACTTAAGAAGCCGAAATCTGCCGGCACCATTGAGGAAATGGCGCCAGACACCGATCAGGAACCAAAAAAAGCCGAGACTGGCAAAGGAACGTGAGTGTGGGCCCTAGTGCATTTTGGTGGCGCGGCCGCCGCCAAATCCTGGGGAAAACCCTCGCCTTTTGACGATGCCCCGGAGCGCCAGCTCGTATAGACTTGATCATTGCAATCCCCTCGAGGCTGACATTCGTCTCGAGGTCAATTATGTATGTCTTTCGAGATGGGTGCATTCGGGTAATGGACCAAAATCCTTAATCTTCGCGCGATTTTTTGGCGCGGGCTTCACGGATCGCGCCTGAGCTTTGAGGAGCCGCCGATGGGTGAAACGGAGGACGACGGACAGAGCCTTGATCTTGACGCCGACCGCCTGCGCGAGGAATGCGGGATTTTCGGAATTTTCGGCCATCCAGACGCAGCCGCCATCACCGCTCTTGGACTGCATGCCTTGCAACATCGCGGCCAGGAGGCGGCGGGCATCGTAACATTCGACGGCCACAGATTTAATTCCGAGCGCCGGCCAGGTCTTGTTGGCGATCATTTCTCAAAGGCGTCGACGATCGAACGGCTGCCTGGCGAGTCCGCCATCGGGCATGTGCGCTATTCGACGACAGGCGAGACCATTCTGCGCAATGTCCAGCCGCTTTTTGCCGAACTCAACTCGGGCGGCTTCGCAATCGCCCACAATGGCAATCTCACCAATGGGCTATCCCTGCGCCGCGAACTTGTGAGAAGCGGCGCGATCTATCAATCGACTTCCGACACCGAGGCGATCCTTCATCTCGTTGCTCGCGGCAGGCGTCCCCACCTCGTCGACCGTTTCATCGAGGCTTTGCGCTCGATCGAGGGCGCATATTCCCTGGCCGCGCTCAGCAACAAAAAGTTGATCGGCGCCCGCGATCCCTTGGGAATCCGGCCGCTCGTCCTTGGCGAACTCGACGGACGTTACATCCTTGCGTCGGAAACCTGCGCCCTCGACATTATCGGCGCGCGTTTCCTGCGCGATATCGCGAATGGCGAGATCGTCGTCATCTCGGCCAGGGGGATCGAGAGCCTGCTGCCGTTTCCGCCGCGGCCCATGCGCCCCTGCATTTTCGAATATATTTATTTCGCCCGGCCCGATTCGATCGTGCACGGAAAGCCCGTATACAATGTGCGCAAGGCGATGGGCGCGGAACTCGCGCGAGAAGTCGCCGGTCGAAGCCGATGTCGTCGTGCCGGTCCCCGATTCCGGCGTGCCGGCGGCGCTCGGCTTCGCTCAGAATTCCGGAATTCCATTTGAACTCGGCATTATCCGCAATCATTATGTCGGGCGCACGTTCATTCAGCCTTTCCAATCCGTGCGGGAATTGGGCGTGCGCTTAAAACACAGCGCCAACCGCGCGGTCGTCGCCGGCAAAAAGATCGTGTTGATCGACGATTCGATTGTGCGCGGAACGACGTCGGTGAAAATCGTGCGGATGATGCGCGAGGCCGGCGCGCGCGAGGTGCATTTCCGGATTTCGTCGCCGCCGATCACCCACCCGGACTATTATGGGATCGACACGCCAGAGCGCGATAAATTGCTCGCTGCGACCCACACGCTGGACGAAATGCGCGCCTATATCGGCTGCGATTCGCTCGCGTTTCTTTCCGTCGACGGCATTTACCGGGCGATGGGCGAGAAGGGCCGCGATCCGGTCCGGCCGCAATACACCGACCATTGCTTTACGGGTGATTATCCGACCCACCTCACCGATACCAGCGGCGACACGAAGGCCCAGCTTTCGCTTCTCGCGGAAGCAAGTTAAGCGTTTGTTTCAAATGCCTTGCCCTCCGCAGGGTAAGGGCTAAGCGTTTGCACAGGCTCTTAAATCAGGTTCTGAGCCAAGGCCAGCGTTTTGGCTCGATCTGGCGTCCTTGGGACTTAATTGGCATTGCTCGCCAGAAATTATACAAATATTCTTAATTATCTGATATTATCACGTAATCATTTCACGTGAAGCATCTCGATGCGATTGCGCGAGAGAACATCCATGGACCCTTACGTCGGGCGGCTTGCGACCGGTAGGAATGCGCCAAAAAACGGTGCGATTGCACGGAAAAGCTTGACCCAGGCGAAGCAGCACAAAATCCAGCGGGCCCGCTTCCGGGCGCGCGGGCTTGGCCTTGCCGGGAGAGCTGAAGGGAAGTAAGCTGAGCGTTAATCCGGCGGTAGAAAAATGCCGGAACATTTGGGAAGGGATGTTTTATGTATAGCAATAATCGTAATGGAGGCCACGCGAACTCGGGCGCGGGGTTTTCGGGCGCTCTTAGCCATTGTGCTGGCGATGTGGCTGGGCTTGGTGGCCCAGCCGGCGGCGGCGGCGCCTTTTGCCTATGTCACGAATAGCGGCGCCAACACCGTCTCAGTGATCGATATTCCAACCAACAAGGTGGTGGGGACCCCAATTCCAGTGGGATCTTTCCCCTCATGGGTCGCCGTCACCCCGGACGGGAAGCACGTCTATGTCGTGAATTTTGGGTCTAGCAGTGTCTCGGTGATTGATACGGCCGCCAACACCGTGGCGGGGACCCCGATTCCAGTGGGGACTGGCTCCGTTGCCGTCGCCATCGCCCCGGACGGGCTACACGCCTATGTCCCGAATTATACGGACGGCACCGTTTCGGTGATCGACACAGCCACCAACACGGTGGGGGCCACACTCGCAGTGGGGCCTAATCCCGAAGCGGTCGCGATCACCCCGGATGGGCAGCACGCCTATGTCGTGAATAATGTCAGCCCTGGCACCGTTACGGTGATCGACACGGCCACCAACACGGTGGAGGCGGCCACCCTCCCGGTGGGGGGTCACCCCTTTCCGATCGTGGTCACCCCGGACGGGAAACACGCCTATGTCGGGAACGAGGACGACAACAATGTTTCGGTGATCGACACGGCCACCAACACCGTCGAGGCGGCCACGATTCCGGTGGGGACTTTCCCCTTTGGGATCGCCATCACCCCGGATGGGAAACATGTCTATGTTACGAATACTGGCTCCAACGACGTTTCCGTGATCGCCACGGCCACCAAAACGGTGGTCGGGACCCCAATTCCGGTGGGGACAATGCCCATTGGGGGCGCCGTCTCGCCAGACGGGAAGCACGCCTATATCGCGAATCGGGCAAACAACACCGTGTCGGTGATCGCCACGGCCACCAACACGGTGGTGGGGACCAACGTCACGGTGGGGATGACCCCTTTTGGCGTGGGCATTATTCCGCCGCCGCCGGGACTGCCCTTCCTCGCCTTCAGCGCCACGCAGCTCCAAATCGCCTTTGGTGCTGCTCCGAACACGGATTCTTTTAATATTCGTTCTCTCGTCACTTTGAGCAGCGCCGCCAAAAATGGGATCAATTTCAATTCCAATGCGGTCACGTTCCAGGTTGGCACCTTCACCGCCACCCTCCCACCCGGATACTTGAAGAAACAATCAGCTGGTTCTTTCATGTTCAGTGGGACCATTAATGGCGTGAACCTTGGGGTGCAGATCGTGCAGGAGGCTACCTTGCGATACAGGTTCAACGCGGGGGCAACGGGCGCGAGCTTGACTGGAACGAAGAACTCTGTGTACGCGACCCTGACCATTGGCGGCAACAGCGGCGCGACTTCGGTGACGGCCCAAATTCAAGGCCACGCATCGCCGCAATAAACCGCTTCCTGGCGCGTGGTCCGGTCTATGTCAACCAAATCACACGGGAAGCCGCCAGCTCATATCGCAGGGGTATAAGCCGCCCGGCAAATCCACAATTCTTGTTTGCTTTCCCGGTCGGGCCGAGCCAGAGCCGAGTCGGATTGGAAAGTGCACAACAATGCCGCGCGTTCGCCTCTCGACGTTTTCGCGCGCGGCATTAAGTTTAGCATTGAGCAGGCGCGGACCTCCCCCGCGGCGGCACTTTTAAGAAGGGAACTACACAATGAGTTTCTTTGGCGAAAAGCCGGATTTCGATCTTAGCCTCAGTTCAACCCTTGCGCGCAATTGGACGGTCGTCATGGCGCGGGGCGTTTTCGGGCTCGTTATCGGCTTGATCGCGTTCCTTTTCCCGGGTCCAACTCTGTTGTCGCTCGTCGGCCTGTTCGCGGTCTTTCTGATCATCGATGGAATCTTGGCGATTGTTGCCGCCGTGCGCGCGGCAAGCAAGAACGAACGGTTCGGATTTTTTATTTTCGAGGGCATCGCGGGCATCGTCGCCGGGATTGCTGCCATGGCCATGCCCGGCCTAACCGTGCTGGTCTTTGTTGGTCTTCTCGCGGCTTGGGCTCTCGTTTCAGGGGTGCTGGAGCTTCGCGCGGCCTTCAGGCTCGCCGCGGACCATGGCCGCTGGTGGCTGGCGCTCGGCGGGGTCATTTCGATTGTTTTCGGAATCGTGCTGATCGCGGCACCGATGTTCGGCGCCTTGGTGGTGACCTGGTGGGTTGGCGCCTACGCGACCTTTTTCGGTGCTTGCCTTCTCGCACTTGGTTTCAAATTGCGGGCCCGACAGCTTGGCTCCGGAGCCTGAGGCGTAAGGCATGTTGGAAAGGGCCGGGGAGCCACCCTTTCCGGCGCTACGACAAGCTTTGCGGATCGCCATCGACGGCGACCTGCACAGCGGCGCGCCGAAATCATTGGGAAACAGTAAGGGTTTCCTGAGGAACTACTGCCTTTTCGCTTTGAGTTTCTGCAACGCTTGGGCGCAGCCCACGCTCATTTCCTTTTTATTGGCCTTAAGGCAATGCAGGATCCGGCCGCCGCCCGGCTCGACGCCTTTGCACATCCGCTCTATGTCGCTCATGCAATAGGTACGAATGTCCTCCAATTCGGCCTGGGCCTTGGCGGGAACGACGAATAGGCATGACGCAATAAAAGCTGCGGACAAAAAACGGACGAGCATTTTCCCTCCTTGGCGTTCCATCGTGATCACAGTCACACTGGGCCAATTCCATACCGCAGCCCCCTTTTTAGTACCCGGCTTCGGCCAAGGCTAGATCACAAAAAGCTTTGCGGATCGACATCGATGGCGACCCGCACGCTGCCTTTTTGCGGCGGCCCCGCCGCGAGCCATGCGCGCAAAAATCCTTGTAAATCAGCCGCGCGGGGCGCCCGTACCAACAGCCGGAAACGGTGGCGCCCGCAGATGACCGCGACCGGTGCCTCGGCCGGCCCGAGCAAACTCAGCTCGTTCTCCTTCGGCAATGCGCCGGCCGGAGTGAGCTTCCAGCCGTCCGATGGCGGCAGGGCAAATGCGGCCCACGCGAGCTTCCGTACAAAGGCTTCGGTGGACGCGCTGTCCTTGCCCGACACGATCAAGGCGGCGAGACGCCCGAACGGCGGCAGTCCGGCGCGCCGGCGCTGGTTTATTTCCTCCTCGTAAAAGCGCTCGCTATCGCCGGACAGCAACGCGCGCATCACCGGATGCTCGGGCTGCCAGGTTTGGATGAACGCTTGGCCCTCGGTCTCAAATCTGCCGGCGCGGCCGGTCACCTGTTGCAGCAATTGAAAGGTCCGTTCGGCCGCGCGCGGATCGCCCGACGTCAAGCCAATATCCGCGTCGATTATGCCGGCGAGCGAAAGACGCGGGAAATTATGCCCCTTGGCGACAAGCTGGGTGCCGATGACGATATCGCATTCGCCGCGCGAGATCGCTTCGATTTCCGCGCGCAGACGCTCCGTGCCGCCGGGAAAATCCGAGGAGAGGGCGAGAATCCTCGCCCGCGGGAAAAGCGTGCTGCCGCTTCCTCGGCCAATCTCTCGATTCCGGGGCCGCAGGCGGCGAGCGACTCGACCGCCTGGCAGGCCGGGCAAATCGTGGGCCTTCGTTCGAGATGGCCGCAATGATGGCACATTAGCGACCGCCGGAAACGGTGTTCGACGAGCCAGGCGGTGCAGTTCGGGCACTGAAAACGATGTCCGCAGGCGCGGCAAAGCGTCAAAGGCGCGTAGCCCCTCCGGTTAAGAAACAACAGCGCCTGTTCGCTGCGCGCGAGCGTTTTTGAAATAGCCTCGGCAAGTCTTGGCGCGATCCATTTCCGCGCGGTGCCGCGCCGGCGCGAAGATCGATTGCCGCGATCGCGGGCAGCGCCTTCGCCTTGAAACGGGCGCCGAGCCGGATACTCCCATAGCGGCCCTGGGCGGCATTGACGCGGCTCTCGATTGAAGGCGTCGCCGAGACGAGAATGACGGCCGCTTGCTCGATTTGGCCGCGCACCACCGCCATGTCGCGGGCGTGGTAGGTAACCCCGTCCTCCTGTTTGTAGGCGCTCTCGTGTTCTTCATCGACGATGAGCGTTGCGAGGTCCGCGAAGGGAAGAAACAGCGCCGAGCGCGCGCCGATGACGGCCTTGACTTCGTTCAGCGCCACCGCGCGCCACAGCCGCGCGCGCTTTCGCGCGCTGACGCCTGAGTGCCATTCCCCCGGACGCGCCCCGAAGCGCGTCGCGAAACGGTCGAGAAATTGCGCGGTGAGCGCGATCTCGGGCATGAGGATCAGGCATTGCCGTCCGGCCGCAAGCGCCGCCGCGGCGGCCTCGAAATAAACCTCCGTCTTGCCGGAGCTCGTTACGCCTTCGAGCAAAGTCACCGAGAAAGTGCGGGCGTTTACACGCTCGCTGAGAATAGACGCGGCGTTTTCCTGCGCGGCTTCAAGGGAAGGTCTCGCGAACGCAGGATCGCAAGTGAGCGTCGCAGGTTCCGGCAGCAGCGCGATTGTCTCAAGCGTGCCTTCGCCGATCAAAGTGTCGATGACGGAGATCGAACAGGCGGCGGCCTCGGCGAGCGCCGCCTTGGAGAAAGCAAGGCCGCCTTCCGCCGCGGCGATCGCGCGGGCTCGCGCAGGAGTCATGCGGCGCGGAGGGAGCCCCGCGAGGCGAACGCCAACCCGCGCCGGTTCCGGCCCGGCCTGAAGCGGCGCGCCAATCGCCATCCGCAATACCATTCCGCGCGGGCTAAGCGTCCAGCGCGCCACCCAATCGATGAAGTTTCGCAAATTGGCGGGAAGCGGCGGAATATCGAGGCGGCTTAAGATGGCCTTCAGATTTGCTCCGCCGGCCCCGGACCGGACGTCCCAGACGACGCCATTGGTAATTCTCGTGCCGAGCGGCACTTCGACGAAATCGCCCGGCGCGACAGTGGTGCCGGGTCGAACGAGATAAGAATATGGATGATCGATCGCGACCGGCAGGAGAATTTCTGCGATCGTCGCGCCTTCGTCCGTCAAAGCGGGATTGCCGCCCTCTGCCATTTTATTCCGGCGGTTGGTTGCGCCTGCGTCTGGCGAGCATGTCGAGGCCCCCGGCCCTGCCGGGAAAATCCTTCGCAGCGGAGATGTAGCCCTTGAGAAAATGAAAGCCAAATCCGTCGGCGATCGTGACTGGAACATCCCTGTCATGCAGGCGACGGTGATGCCAGGACTTTGGCGGGCTTTCGAGGTTAACATTCTCTTTCTGGACTGTTGCACGGAAGCGGGCGACATTTTTCGCGTATCCGGCTATGATCGCGCGGTGCGCTAGACGCGCGGGCGTCCATTGTGTGCAAAACAGGTTTGGGAACGGACTATCGATATTCTTCGCGAGGGAGCGGCAAAGCGTGAAAATCCTTCCGGTCATCATGTGCGGCGGCGCGGGAACGCGGGTCTGGCCCGAGATCGCGCGAAAGCCTGCCGAAGCAATTCATTTCTCTCGTTGGCCCGCTCTCCACCTTTCAAATGGTGACCGAACATGCTTGACGGCGGCGTGTTTGAAACGCCGATCGTGATCTCCAATCACGAATATCGTTTTCTCGTCTCCGAGCAATTGCAGAAGATCAAGCGCGAGGCGCGCATTGTTCTCGAGCCGGTGCGGCGTGATTCCGGACCAGCGGTGGCGGTTGCCGCCGAACTCGCCGCGCAATCCGGACCGGACACGATCGTCGCGGTGCTCGCCGCCGATCACGTGGTGCGCGATCGAAGAAGGTTTCATGGCCTTGTGCAAAACGGCGGCCGAAGCGGCGGCGCTTGGCTATATCGTGACGCTCGGCATCAAGCCGGACACCCCCGCCACGGGCTATGGCTATATCAAGCCGGGAAAGACGGTGACCCAGGACGGCGCCGTGTTGAAGGTCGAGGCATTTGTCGAAAAGCCTGATGCCGCCACGGCAGAGAGCTATGTCGCTTCGAATTATCTCTGGAATTCCGGCAATTTCTTTTTTCGCGCCGACGTGATGCTGGATGAGGTGCGGAATTTCGAGCCGGACATGGCGGCATGCGGCGGCGGAAGCCGTCGCCAAGGCCAAACGGGATTTGAATTTTCTGGTCCTCGACAAGGACTCCTTCGCGAAGGCGCCAAAAAAGTCGATCGACTACGCCGTCATGGAGCGCACCGCCAAGGCCGCTGTCGTCCCTGCCGACATCGGCTGGTCGGATGTCGGCAATTGGGAGGCGGTCTGGCAATTGTCGGAACGCGACAGCAAGGGCAATTCGATCCGGGGCCACGGCGTTGTCATGAATGCGTCAAACGTTCATGTCCGCTCCGACGAGCATTTGACGACGGTAGTCGGCGTCGACGATGTCATCGTCGTCACGACCCAGGATGCGGTCTTGGTGCTCAACAACGCGCAGGGTGATAGCGTCAAGCAGCTGGTCGATCACCTGAAAACCGAAAATCGCCCCGAGGCGCTGGAACATAAGCGCTCCTACCGGCCATGGGGCTATTATCAATCGGTCGATTCCGGGGCGCGCTATCAAGTCAAACGCATCGTTGTGAAGCCAGGCGAGCGCTTGTCCTTGCAAAAGCATTTCCATCGCGCCGAGCATTGGGTCGTCGTCAAGGGAACGGCGGAGGTCACACGGGACAACGAGGTTCATCATCGTGCACGAGAATGAGTCGATCTATTTGCCGATCGGTTGCGTGCACCGAATGGCCAATCCCGGCCGGATCGACCTCGAATTGATCGAGGTGCAGACCGGCTCCTACCTCGGCGAAGACGATATTGTCCGGCTCCAGGATGTCTATAATCGCGGTTGACACGCGGCGTTTGCGCCCGCGCATGGATGGATCGAGGTATTGCCGGCTATGGCACGACAAATTTCAAGCTTGCCTTTCGCGCGCGATTTTTTGACCGTTTGCGCGGCGGTGATTGCCGCTGCTGGCGCATCCCTTGGGCCCGCCGCCGGGCGCCCGCTGGTACCGGCGGAGCGGCGGTATAGTCCGTACGATGGGGTTTTGCCCGCCTGCAACGACCCAGCGGTTTTCGAAAGGATACAGGGCCGCTTTCATGATCGCGAAGCGGAGTTTTGGAACACCGGCCTTGACATCCTGGGCTTCGATAAAGTCAGGGAAATCGGCTATAAAACGAATGGCGAGGATTATATTCCCCGCCGCTATTGCACCGCGCGCGCCTATTTGAACGATGAAAAGCCGCGTCAGGTTTTCTATTCGATCAACGAGGATCTTGGCATTATAGGCATCGGGTTTGGCGTCGAGTGGTGCGTCGGCGGACTCGACCGCAACGATGCCTATGCGCCCAATTGCAAAATGGCGCAGCCGTGAAGGGGGATTGCGGCTAATGTTGACGAGGCTCCTGTCAAGCAATCCGGCTGGTTTTTTGGCGGCCCTTATCGCCTTTGCCTCGCTCGCCTGGGTTTGCCCGTTGCCGGCCGCGCCGCTCGCCGCTTTTTGCGCGCCGGATCGCTGCGCTAGCCCCGCCCCATTGCTGCCGCTAAGAGTCCAGGCCCCGTACGGTGCGAGCACGCCCGGTGATTTCGATTTTTACGTTCTTTCGCTCTCCTGGTCTTCGGGCTTCTGCGAGATGCCCGCGGGCGCGCGGGCGCGCGGCCAGTGCGACCCGGGCGCCAATCTCGGCTTCGTCGTGCATGGGCTGTGGCCGCAGTATGAGCAGGGCTATCCCCTCGGATTGCGGTCCCGCCGCAAGGTTTCCGTCGCGCATGGCGCTGCAAACGACGCAAGGACTTTATCCAAATGAAGGACTTGCCCGGCACGAATGGCAAAAGCACGGCACCTGCTCGGGGAAAAGTCCTACCGATTATTTTGCCGATGTGCGGCGCGCGCGCGATTCTATCGTCATTCCCGCGCCGTTTGCCGCCCCCAAGGAACAACAAACCTGGACGCCAATCGATATCATACGCGCATTCATCGCCGCCAACTCCCGGCTGCGGCCGGGCATGCTGGGCGTCGCCTGCGCAAACGGCGTCCTGCAAGAGGTAAGGATTTGTTTTTCCAAGGATCTGCGTGATTTTCACGCCTGCCCGGAGATTAGCCGGCAAGGCTGCCGCGCGCGGGAAATCTCGGTGCCGCCCATCTTGTGAGACGCAGCAAAACACTGGCCGGCAAGCGCTACGGCTTGCCCTTCAGGAAGATCGCGAGCTCGCCCGCATCCATGCAAAATCTATTCGCCTCGGCCGGAAAATTTCTGGAACGCACATCCAAGACATAGGCTTGTGCGGCCTCCAGCATGAGCTGGCCTACTTCCTGGTAGCGCCGGTTGTGATGGTAATTAGCGGGCGTGAAGCCGAGCACGTCGGAAATAACAAGCACCTGCCCATCAGTCTTGCGCCCAGCGCCGATCCCGATGGTTGGCGCGGCGATGGATTTTGTCACGTGACCCGCAACCTCTTCCGGTACGAGTTCAAGAACGAGCATCGCCATTCCGGCTCCGTCGAGGGCAATCGCATCGGCGAGCAGCCGCGCCGCGTCCGCCGCCTTTTGGCCTTTGAGGCGTCTGTCGTCATGATGCTGCGGCTCAAGTCCCAGGTGACAGCACACCTCGATCGAGGCCTTCGCAAGGGCTTCGACGATTTCGGGACGCGCGCCTTCGAATTTCACGATGTCGGCTCCGGCCTCGATCAAGAGGTTTGAGCTGCTCACCGCGATTTCCGGCGTGTCGTAGCTGCGGTAGGGCAAGTCGGCAATGACCGTGGTTTTGGGCGCGCCACGGCGCACGGCGCCGACGTGGTGGCACATATCGGCGAGGGTCACCTCCCTCTCGCTGGCATAACCCAGCATAGTGGTGCCGACGCTGTCGCCGACGAGAATAATATCGACACCGGCGGCCTCCTCGGCCTTGGCCGTCGGCGCGTCATAGCCGGTCAGCACGGCAATCGGCTGGCCTTTCCGCTTCATTTCGAAAAAGCGGGCGGTCTTCTTTCGCATCCTGGTGGAGCCTTTGCCGACGGCCGGTAACTGGGCGATAGGGGATTTTGGATTGCGATGCCACCCGTAAAGTGGGGTCGGGCGCCTTATTTTGGAGGCGCGGCATGAAACAAAGCTGCTCTCCGCGAAGGCCGAGTTGTTTTCGCAAGGGGGTAGCCTGCGCGGCGTTCTTGACCCGTGCGGCAAAACCCTTTACCTCGCTAGCGTCCCGTTGCGCTGTTTGCTGCTTCGAGACGATGCGGTGGGCTGGCCTGCCAAAGACACACCCGTGGCGCTGCCTTCAAATCTATTCATGTGAAGCGTTGGGCCTGTCGGCTTGGCCTCTGAGGGCCTGGCAGAGGAGGGCGCGTTCCTCCTCCTAGCTGGCGGGAGGACGCGGTTTGGCGCCACGCTGCGGCGGGGCGCGCCCGTGTCCTTTTCTGGCGCAACGTTCTAAGAGGACACGCGATGACGAAGCGCGCCGAAGCCAAATATAAAATCGACCGCCGGATGGGCCAGAATATTTGGGGCCGTCCGAAAAGCCCCTTCAACCGGCGCGAATATGGGCCGGGCCAGCACGGCCAGCGCCGCAAGGGCAAGCTGTCCGATTTCGGCACCCAGCTTAAGGCCAAGCAAAAACTCAAAGGCTATTACGGCAACATTTCGGAAAAGCAGTTCCGCAAATATTACGCCGAAGCGATCCGCATGAAGGGCGATAGCGGCGACAATCTGATCGGGCTCTTGGAGCGCCGGCTCGATGCCGTGATTTATCGCGCCAAATTCGTGCCAACGGTTTTTGCCGCGCGCCAATTCGTCAATCACGGCCATGTCAAGGTCAATGGCCGGCGGGTGAATATTGCGTCCCACCAGGTGAAGGTGGGCGATAGGATCGAGCTCAAGGAGAGTTCGCGCCAGCTCATCCTCGTTCTGGAGGCCCAGCAACTCGCCGAACGTGACGTCCCGGATTATTACGAAGTCGATCACACCAAGATGACGGCGAAGATGACCCGGATTCCATTGCCGACCGAAGTGCCTTATCCGGTGATGATGGAACCCAATCTCGTCATCGAATTTTATTCGCGGTAGCCTCATTGAAAAAACCGCGGGCATCGTTTCGGCTTTCCCGCGGAGGGACGGCGCTGCCTGTCGCTTGCCTAAACTTGAGCGAGGGGGCATGCTGAGCCAACCGAACGGTTGGGAGGCTGCCGCTGGCCGAGATCAAAGACCGTGAACAGCTGGAGGCGTGGCTAAAAAATCAGCCGCGCGAGGTTTCGGTCGCCTTCGCCGCGCGCGCGGCCCTGCGCGCTTTTCCATTCGTACACCTGGCAAAAGGCGCAAAGGACTTTACGAGCGCCATCGTTTTGCCGGTGTTTCGTGCTACTGGCGTTGCCTGGTCTGCCGCCAAATATCCAGACCAGGCAACGCGGCTTGCCTCCTACGCCGCCGCCTCCTACGCCTCCTACGCCTCCTACGCCGCCGCCGCCGACGCCTCCTACGCCGCCGACGCCTCCTACGCCGCCGCCGCCTCCTACGCCGCCGCCGCCTCCTACGCCGCCGCCGCCGCCGCCGCCGACGCCTCCTACGCCGCCGCCGACGCCGCCGCCTCCTACGCCGACGACGTCAGCTCCGCTGCTTTCTGGCCAGTCGTTTCTATCGACGCGACGCGCGTGGAAGAGGGGACGGCGGCCACTGTCATTGCCGGTTCGCCGCTCTGGCCCCAGCGCCAGCACATGGTTTTAGGGCTTAGTTCCCGGTCCCCGATGCTCCTTTTTGAGCCCAAAGAGCTCGGGCAACCGGAGCAGCTCCGATCCTTGTGGCAGGAGATGAAAGCCGCGCTTCTTGCGGAAAACCAGGGTTGGGAGGTTTGGACGGAGTGGTACGACGCAAGGCTCGAAGGCAGGCGCACCAACAAAAAACTCGAAATCGCCCGCACCACCATCCCGAACGACATCTGGGACCAAGGCCCCGCCATTGTAAACGCCGAAATCAAATGGCTTATCGAGGAGCACAAGCGGCCAGGGCGCACAAAGAAGGACCCAAAACCAAGTCACACTCTGCCTACTCCAATCGAAAACATTCCTTCGGCAATTTCCTATGATTGGACGCCAAGAGGAACGATTACCGTTGTTGCGGGAGCCCAGAATTGGCCAGTTTTTCCGTTTCGGGGCGGCGAGCGAGACCATGCAAATCGTCTCGACGCGAGTCGCAAAATAGCATCCGATACGGCTCGATCGCTAAGAAGCGGAAACTATAACGCGCGGCGCGAGTACGGAGAAACGCTCGATCATTATGTCGCATATCTTCCGCAGCAGCCAGGAAAAGGCAATTTCCTTCTGGCGGATGCTCAAGCGCGCATCATTCGAGCAATGTTCGCGGCTGACGTTGGGAACCTGTCTCCAGGGCTTGCCGCGCAATTTCAAGTCTTTCTTGAGCATCACATAGGCCTTCGCGCCTACTACCCTGAGACGGAAGACTTCTATGAGTTCGTTCGCAGAGGCCATTTGGAAGCGCCACTGCCAATGGACGCCATTGAAGGATTTATTCAGGGCGTGTGCGCCTATACTCCAACGCATTTCGAGCCGAATGTCTCACAGTCCTTTGAAGGCGTCGCGAGGCCGATTCTGAAATCCCAGCCGTTGCGGAAACGCGGGTGTCCACGGAGCTCCCGAGTTCTCCGCCAGATCCGCTCGGCGAGGTCGATACGGAAAAAGAGCATCGACTTGAAATCGGCGGTGCGGTCAATGAGATCGTCAAAGTTATCGAGGCTGGCGAAAAGGTGAACAAGGGTATCGAAGGCTGGGCCGGTGTAACGAATACTCTCGCGCCGTATGTCTTTCAGATTTTCGATTGGCTTCGAAATTTTCTCCCGCCCCAATGAGAAAACCGCGCGGCGGCATTAGCGTGCGTGAATTTGTACATAAAGGCCAGGCGGCAAGCGGTTCCCGTCCTATTGCAACCTGCTTTTCAAATCCGCGATTCCCTTGCTGATAAGCTCGGCGCCGAAAGCGCCTTGCGCCTCGCCTCTCAATACGATTTCCGCGGCTTTGGCCGCGGCATCGGCGGCGGCGGCGCGCACCTCTGTCGCCGCCTGGGTTTCCGCCATGCGGATTTTCTCCTCGGCCTGTTTGGTCCGGCGTTGAAGAAATTCGGTCATGCGCTCTCGCGCCTCGTCGGCGATACGTTCGGCTTCCGCATGGGCTTGCGCGACGACGGCCTCGGCCTCGGCTTGTGCTTCAGCGCGCCGCTGTTCGAACGAGGCGAGAAGGGCTTCGGCTTCCGCCCGTAATCGTGCGGCCTCGGCGAGTTCCGCCGAAATTCTTGCCGCGCGACCGTCGAGTGCGGAATTGATTTTCCTGTGCATGCCGAGATAATACATCACGCCAACGAAAATCACGAAACAGATCGCGACGACAAACTCTTCATCGAACATCAAAACTCTCCGGCGTCAGGCTTTGCTCGCGGCGATCGCCCTTGCAACGGCTGTTGGGTCGGCGGGTTTGCCGGTGATGTGCGAAACGATCGCCGCCGCCGCTTCGCTGGCGATCGCCTCGACATTCTCCATGGCTGCAGCCTTCATTGCAACAATTTGCGTCTCGGACGCCGCGAGCCTGCCGTTGAGTTCGGCTTCTAACGCGACGCGCTTTGCCTCGGTCTCCGTATTGAGCCTTGCATGAGTTTCCTGGGCGAGCGCAAGCGCCCTGGCTTTCGCGCCGGCGATTGTCTTATCATGTGCCGCGGCGGCTTCTTCAGAGCGCGCCCGGAAAGCATTCGCCTCGCCAATGTCGTTGGTGATTTTTTCGGCGCGGGCATGGAGAATATTTGCTACCCGCGGCAAGGCGATTTTCGCCATCAAAAGATAAAGCACCCCAAAGCACAACGAGAGCCAGATCAGCATCGGCACGAAATTAACCGGGTCGAACGGCGGGAAAGAGGCTTCGTCGCTTGCGCTTTCGGCTGATTTCGATGGGGGGGTCGCTAAGGCTGTTCCAGCCGCAATGGCCTTGCCTTCCAGCGCTGCGACCCGTTTTTCGAGATTTCGGAGATCAGCGAGTTCAGCGGCCGTTTCACCTGGTGGAAGAACGTGCCGCGCTGCCTGTGCAGAAAGCTCCTCTCGCGGCTTTTGGATCTGGGCAACGGTCGATTCTGTCAGGCTCGCGCTCCCCTTTAGCGCGCTCTCGACCGCGGCGACGCGTTTAGCAAGCGACGTTTCCGCGCGTTCGGCCTCATCTAAACGCCTGCCCTCCGTGGTTACGCGTTCTTTGAGGGGAGCGATGATGGAGCTTGTGTTGTCCAGCAGCGCAAACCCCAGCACAATGACGAGGGCCGCAGCCGCGCCGGTAATACCTGCAGCGATGAGCAGCCAATTGAGGGGGGAGAGGTGCGTCCCAGCGAGTTTGGCGGCTTTAGGTTCGGACGTATTTGCTTTTATGCTTTCTGCGATAGCAGCGCTCAACGTCTCGCCCCATTTGTGCAGGGTTCTGGCGAGGCGCTTGCCTTGCGTTTGCGCGATAGCTTCCAAACGGGCTTTCACGTCATTCACGGAACGATTTTCCCGAGCAAAGCGGATGCGCCCGGAGCGGGCTCCGGAGCACCAAAGTTCTTCTGCTACTTGACCACGAAGAGCAAAAGAATTGCAATAAGCAAAGCAAAAATGCCCAAACCCTCGGCGAGCGCAACGCCGATAAACACGCGTCCAAACTGACCATCCGAAGCGCTTGGATTGCGAAGCGCGCCCAGCAGGAATTGACCAAAAATTATTCCAACGCCTATCGCGGCTGCTCCCGTGCCGATGGCGGCGAGACCTGCGCCAATTAATCTTGCTGCTGCGGGTTCCATGTGTGTACTCCTTAAGGTTGTGAAGATGGGCGACCGGTCTGTTGTTGAAATAATTGTTCAGTGGCCCGGATGAATTGCGTCATTGAGATAGACGCAAGTGAGAATGGCGAAGACATAGGCCTGGAGGACGGCGACGAGCAATTCGAACGCCAACAACGCGATGGCCACCACGAAAGGCAATGGCGCGACGACCGCGAAGATACCAGCGCCAAGCAAGCTCACGACGAAACCGCCCATTACCTTCAGCGTAATATGCCCGGCGAGCATATTAGCGAAAAGACGAACCGCCAGGGTGACTGGCCGGGCAATGAACGAAATGATTTCGATTGGCACCAGGAACGGCAGCAACACCATCGGCACTCCCGAGGGCACGAAGAGCCGCAGGAACCGCGTGCCATTGTGCACGAAGCCGTAAACAATAACGATGCCAATGACAAGGAGCGCAAGCGCGCCAGTGACCGCGATCTGACTTGTCACCGAGAATGTATAAGGGATCAATCCGATGACGTTGCAAAACAACACGAACATGAACAAAGTGAATATGAAGGGAAAGAAACGCATGCAATCGTGTCCGCCCCCCATGTTCACAGTGGACACGACAAATTCGTACGCCATCTCCGCCATCGACTGAAGGCGCCCCGGAACGAGCGCGCGCGACCTCGTTCCAAGCAGCATCAGCGCGGCGGCCGCCAGAATGACGATCACCATGAGAAGAGAAGCATTGGTGAAAGAGGCATCGATGCCGAAAGGATGCAGGCCAACGATCGGTTTGATAGCGAACTGATGGATTGGATCCAAGGGGTGTTCTTCGGCCACGTCTTAATCTTCCCTTGCATCTAAAGCCGTTCAATGGAACTCGCCTTAGGTTCTTGATTGACACACTTTTGTCAACACGGCCACCTGCCCGCTTCGCTTGGGAAATGGGCGCGATTTTTTGCTATCGCATGAGCTCTAGAGGGTTTTCATTCGAACCTTAATACCACGCCGATTTTCGTCAGAAGCCGTTTATAGATTCGTTAGAAAACGTCAGCGTGCTTCTGCTGAATTACCGGCCAGAAAAGCGGTGACGGCCGGCCTGAAGGCCGCCTGGTTCCGTTTGCCCGGCGCCAGGCTCTGGACATTCAGCAGAACATCGTAGGCCGTGGTGTGCTGGTATATCGCCTGCTTTGCGAACGAATCCAGGTCGCTCACCGGAATGCTGCTGTTGAACGTGCCTTGGAGCAACTGGTTCGCGCACGGCTGATACGGACCCCCAACCGTGCGAGCACCAGTGTCCGAGCGGTGCTTGGCATAATCAATCGCCCCGGTCAATGCGAGGGGCGGCATTTTCCACGAAGCCGGATAGAGCGTCGCGACCTTTTCCAGCAGGGTGATATTCCAGGCATGCGGCACAATGTCGATACTGTTCCAGACGTTCATGTTCCAGACCTGGTAGGGAAGGGTCGCCGGACCGAGCGGTCTGAACACCGAGGAAAAGAATGTCCCAAAATCCGCATTGCCCGGCATGGGACCGGCGGTCGGGTACACATAGACCTTCCCCCAATTCGAGAGGCTGAGCCTACGGCCGGCGGGATTGAAAAATGCCAGTGCGAGCGCGGGCGACAGCGCACCGGCCAGACTGTGCCCGCAGAAGATGAGGGTCGCTTCCGTGTCTGCGGCACCGGAAGAGACTGCAGGAACGTAAGGAGGTCCTTGTTGGTGCCTTGCAGCCTGTCGACCATGTGCAAGAGGTTGTTCACGCCCAACGCCGTACTGGCAGAAATATAAGGGTTGAGGGAGGACGAATCCGGCAAACCATAGGGCTGTAGGCCCGGAAACGCCGCCGTCCAAGACGTGGTGTGCTCGACGCCGAGGTCCTCACGTAGCCAATCGTAGATCGACGTCGGGTTCGTTCCCGCAATGCCAACTACATAGACAGTTTGATCCGCGTTGGCCGCTACGTTCATCGCGTTGTCAGCATAGCTATGGCCGTTTGGTCTGCTCTCGAATACCACCGGACCCGATACCGTTGCCCATCGGCCGATGGCGTCCACCGTATTGGACTGACTGAGAAACGCTTTGAGCGTGTCGTTGAGCGCCATGGCCAGAGCGTCAGGCATGCCTCGCCGTAGTTCTTCGCCGGCGGACATCGCCGCCAAAGTAAAGGCTTGCTGCCAAAGGTCGAAAGCCGCGTCCGTCATTTTACGCTCTCGGGAAGAATGAAATGTTGAATTCCTATAAAAGTATAATCGTTTGTCCTCAATCCTTTACCGGCCCGTTGAACCCGGTGGCTTCGTGGCGATCCGATAGACGTTTAAAAATCCCGCTGCCGCTCCCATGAGGAGAAAAATTATTATAAACGCCGGCGTGGTACCGGCAACGCGGTCGATCCCCCATCCTATGAAGGCGCCGGCGATCACTGCCGCTACGAACTCGGTCAGCACGCGAAAGGCGAGGCCCATCGCGCTCCCCAACAGCGCGGGGAAGGCGCCGTCGTCCCCTAGGCCCCCTGCCCCCGAAGATTTGTGGGCATTGCGGTGTTGGGCATCGAGCGCGTTGGACAAATTGTCGAGCCTCGCCCTTAAGGCTTCATTTTCGCGCTCGCGGCCTTCATTTTCGAGCCGTTTGGCTTGGTCTCGCTGATCCTTGTCCTGTTGCCCGCCGCGTTCCACCACAAGCATTGCTCCGCCGAGTGCTTCCTACCTCGCAAATGCAGTTACCGCGGAATTCATAAGGCCTTCGTGGACAAAAAGCGAGGAAACCAGCCTTTTCTGCGATGTCGCGAAAGCGGACGACTGGAAAGGCGAGGCGCTTGCCGGCACGGCGCTCAATATGGCTGGCAGCGGCCCCTGTCAAGACTAAGGTACCAGCGTATCAGGGCGCAGCCGGCGGCATTCTGGCGCCGCCGGGGTCCCTATCGTGCTTACCTCTATTCGGAGCCCTGGCCATTCGCGTTGGATCGCGCAAACTTTCGCAAGCTTCGCGCGGAAGCGACGATCAGCGACGCCGTGGTCGCGATCCACGCGGCGAGCGCCACCCAGGCCATCGAATGCGACAGCAATTGCAGAGGTGGGTAATCGTTGGCCCGCGAGAGGCGGCCGGTTGCAACGGCATACATTCCGAGCGGAAACACAATGCTCCACAACATCGAGGTGTAGCCAAGCGGGACACGGCGTACACGATGTTTCCAAATGCCGAACATGACGAGGAGCGGAATCCACCAAGTCCCCCATGCCCAAAATGTAAAGCTGGCGCCATCAACGAACGGTCTCATGGCGCGCAGGAAATCCGGTCCATGCCCGTTTTGGACCAGCATCGATCCGGCATTTGTGCCAATCGCGGCCGCACCCATGACCACCCAAAGAACCGGGGTCAAATCTTGGGGCTCGACACGCATGTATGAGATTCGATAGGCGAAGTGCGTAATAAATATTCCATAAAGAACCAGTCCTACTCCCCAGAGCGCATGAAGGAGGACAAATATAGGGTCCCCATGTTCGGTGGCCATTGAAGCCGCCACCGGCACGCCAAGAAGTACCAAGGAATGGGCGCCTACGATAGCAAGAAGCCCGCCGCCACGAACAATCAGATCGGCTCCACATCCAGCGTTGCGGAATATCAGCAAGCCAGAACTGAAATAGGTGAGGATGGCGAAGGCGCAAAGCGCCGATAACCACAACAGAAAGGGGACGATTACAAATCCGCGCAGGGCAATCTGGACGCCAAGGACGTCCGATGCCGCAACGAACGTAAAAAACGAAAAAACGAGGCGCGGGTTAGCGAGGTCGTTCCATAATGCGGCGCGGATGTCGGTCATTCGTAAGATAGTGGCGAGAACAAGCCACGGATAGACGAAAAGGTTCACGCGAAATAGTGCGTCCGACAATGCATGTTGGCGCTCGGCAAGCATCGCGTTCGACGTAATTCCCGTCGCCATTATGATAGCAAAGCAGCCAGGATCGAGGACAGACACCTCATGGGCGATCCAGGCAGGGACGGCGCGAAATACACTAAGACGGCGTCTTTCAGACGGACGAGAATGCACACCGGGGCTCCCGGTCTCTCTCTCCCGCTCTGCTTTCCGCCTCGCCCTCAATCTACCTCGCAAATGCACTTAAGCCGAAATTTATGCGCCGTTCCTGAGCAAAAAGCTAGGAAGGCCGCTTTTTGGTGGTCTCTCAACTGGAATTTCTTCTTCTTTACGTAGTGGACGCGCCAGCCAAATTCAGGTAGAATTTAGTTCGTTCGGAGCCCTACCTAGGGAATGTCGGTGGATGCTACTTCAAGCGTCTTGCTCAACTCGAGAACTAGCCATGAAGATTGCTCGAAAATTATGGCCCGGCAGGCTAGTGCTGTTCGTCGCCGTGATATCCACGTGCCTTGTTGGTGCGGTCTCGATTTCATGCGCAGAAACTGCAGCCGTAGCGGTCGAAAAGATCCGGAAAGAACTGGATAACATCAACAGCGCCTCTCGGGAGTTGATCCGCCTCTACAACAGCATCAATGACAAGAACACAGCCGAACGCCTCAAGCCGGCTATTGATGCGGCGATCCGCCGAGAAGAAAACGCGGAAAAGGCGCTGGCTGACGAAATGCGGTGGCTCGATCCAAACAACGGGCAGCACGAGCAACTGCTAAAACAGGCGTTCGACGACATCGAGAAAACCGACGTGGATGAACGCACTGCTTGGGTCAAAGCTGTACAGCGCCAAGTTGATACCGATGTTGCTAAAGAAGCGGCCACCGAAAAGGATGCGAGCAACGTGATAAACGCGCCGCGATAGAACAAACGAGCTGAATACGCTTGTCCGCCAAAAAGACTAAGTAGAGAAAAACCGTGAAAAGGTTTACGAGTTTTAGTTTTATTTTGGTGGTTATGGTGCTGATGGTGATAACTGCGTCACCGAGCTTCGCCGCCGCGGATTTCTGCTGGAAGGACGCTGATGGGCGCGGTGTCGGCACGGTCCCAGGCTCCTGCGGCCCAGGCAAGGAAATGGTCGGCCTGTTCTGCTACGATGAATGCCCGAAGTCGGGCCCAGGTATGAAGCGGGCGGGAATTGACTGCCATTCGATTTGCCCGAGCGGAATGACCGATCAGGGTTTGTTCTGTCGCGCTCCCGAATATGCCCGGGGCTCGGGGTACCCCTGGACGTTTGGAGACCCCATGGACCTCAGCCGCGCGTTAGGTCGCTGCGAGGCGAAAGAGGGTACGGGCAAATGCGAACAATGGGGAGCGGTCATTTATCCCAAATGCAAGGAGGGCTACACCAATTTTGGTTGCTGTATCTGCCGTCCGGCTATTCCCGACTGTCAGCGGCTGGGACTGAAGAAGGAGGGACAGGTCGACCTCTCCTGCGCAAAGGAGATTAAAATTGCTTCTTCGCCCGAGGTTGGCATTTGCGGGGATGGGCGGGAAGGAGACGCGGGACTCTGCTATAAGAAATGCCCTTTGGGTTATTACGGTGTCGGGCCGGTCTGTTGGAAGGCGCCCCCGTGGGGCTGGGTTGATTGTGGCATGGGAGCCGCGAAGGATGCCAAGACATGCGCATCGACCATTTTGAGCCAAGTTGGCGAAGTGGGCAGGCTGGCGGTGACCGTAGCGACACTGGGAGCGTCCATGGTCGCGTCAGAGGCAGCGGGCGTGCCGGCAAATGCGAGCAAGTTCGCCCAATTGAAGGAGCAATACGACCACCTTGTCGGCCTCTATGAAGCCGCGAAGAAGTCAAGCGCGAAACTGCAGAGCGCGGAAAATCTATATTCCGCAGGCACGAAAGCATGGGCAGTAAAAACGGCGGCCGAGACCTCGTTGAACGTCTTTACCGAAGCGGACATTGCCAGGTTGGCGGCCCAAATCGCCGCGATTGTTGACACCAGCGGTGTCTCTGGAGTGACCGCCGCCTACACCTACGACAAATGCAGCAAGCTATTTCCCGACCAAGGAGCGAAATGGGTCCGACTCAACACGGAGCGGCTTACGTCTAATAAGCTCACGTTAGACCCTGGGTTCACTGATAATTATAATCTCGCGAAGTTCGGTTCAGTGTTGCCGGATGGACAAAAGGGCGCCGACATAATCCAAAAAGAGTCATGGCGCGCAGAGCCCCAGAGAGATGGTACAGTTTTGCTCAAATCAGCATTCTTAGGCCCTGACATGTGTCTTGGCATAATTCCCAATGGGCCAGTCAAGAACCAGCCGCAGCTTCAAAAATGCAGTGACGATCCCACTGGGCAGCCTTGGAAAGGGCAGCATTGGAAGTTCGTCCAAGATGGCGATTGGATGCAGTTGAAAACTCTCTTCTCTGGCGACGGCAAGTGCCTCGGTACGATTTCGACCTCGGCTGGACCGAATGCAGCGGTGCAATATTGGCCGCTTCTTCAACCTTGCGGCGCCAACCCTAACTATCCTAGCACCGTTCCTGGACAGCACTGGAGGATTCATCCCAGCCCGTATACGGGTCTCGGCGCTGGGGGATGGACCCCTTGACCGGGCCAACGTAAGATAGCAAGCGCGCCGCCATGAGATGAATCGGAAGCTGCGAGTTCGTCGGGCAGTGTCCGTCAAGTCAAATCCAGACATTTACAGTTTGTGTCTCTTCAATGTTGTCCTCGGCCCAAGCGCGCAGCCGCTCGTATTTGCCCTGCCACTCGGGTCAAGCCTGTTATGCATAAAATGGGGATAGCACGTGTATTTGAGAATCCCGATCAAGCGGCGGCTTGCCGCGCTCAGCCAGCGTCGCGGAATCGCTCGGCCGCTTCGAGATCGACGCTGACGAGCTGGCTCACGCCGCGCTCCACCATGGTAACGCCATAGAGGCGGTTCATCCGCGCCATGGTAATCGGATTATGGGTAATGGTGATAAAGCGAGTCTCGGTCTTGCCACGCATATTTTCGAGAAGATCGCAGAAGCGTTCGACATTGGCATCATCGAGCGGCGCATCGACTTCGTCGAGAACGCAAACGGGCGCCGGATTGGTAAGAAAGATCGCGAAGATCAACGCCAGTGCGGTCAGCGCCTGTTCGCCGCCGGACAAAAGCGTCATGACCTGCGGCTTCTTACCCGGCGGACAGACGATGATTTCAAGTCCGGCTTCGAGCGGATCTTCGGATTCCATCAGTTGCAGTTCGGCCGAGCCGCCCCCGAACAGCGTGGTGAACAGCTCCTTGAAATGCGCATGTACCGCATCGAAAGCGCCAAGCAGCCGCTCGCGGCCTTCCTTGTTCAAACTTTGAATCGCCTGGCGCAACCGCCGGATTGCCTCGGTTAAATCGGCGTGCTCTGTGGCAAGGTTGGTCTTGGAGGTTAGGATCTCGTTCAATTCTTCCTCTGCCCGCAGATTGACACCGCCGAGCCGCTCGCGGTCGTCTTTCAAACCATTGAGCTTCTTTTCAACTTCTTCCGCGGGTGGAAGAGTGTCTCCCGGCGCGACATGGGCGAGGCCGAACAGTTCGGCATCCGTGCAATCGAGCTCTGCCGCGATCATATGGGCAATCTCGTCACGCCGCGCCCGCGCCGCCTCGACCTTTGCTTCGCTGCGGGCTTTTTCTTCCCGCACCGCGCTCATTGCGGCGAGCGCATCGCGGGCAGCGCGATCCGCCTCGGCAAGACGCGAACTCGGCCTCGGCCCGGTTGTCGGCGGCCTGATTGCGTGCTTCCCCGGCCGCTTCGATTTGGCGCATCAACGTTTGACGGGTGGCGAGAAAAATGTCCGGCGCCTCGGCAAGTTTTTGCAGCTCCTTTGTGGCTTCCTCGCGCCGCGCTTCCAGCGCGCTGATTTGGCCGCCCGCGCGCTCGGCGCGGACATGCCAGGATTGGCGCTCTTCCTCGATGCCGCGAAAACGCTTTGCGCGCATCTCGCCTTCCCGCAGATGGGTTTGCAATTCGGCGCTGGCTTCGGCAACCGCGGCGCGATCTCGCGCCGCCGCCGCGCGGGCAATGTCGAGCCGCGCGGTCATTTCTTCCGGGGCGTCCAATTGGGCGAGCGCCGCTTCGGCTTGCGCGCGCTTTTCACTGGCCTCGCCGCGCCCCGCATCAAGGTGGACGAGGGCTTCTTCGAGCGCCGAGAGCCGCGCGGCGGCCGCGGCCTTATGCTTTTCGGCCGCGGCCATTTCCGCGCGGGCCACATCGACGTCGCGCAGCGCGCTCTTATGCCCCTGTCTTGCCGCGTTTTCCGCGGCGGCGGCGGCGGCTAGACTCGTTTGGGCCAGCTCCGCATCAGCTTTCAGAGCGCTAGCGGCGGCGCGCGCGGCTTCTGCTTCGTTCGCCAAATCACCGAGGCGGTTTTTTTCGGCGAGACGCCGCGCGGCAGGCGTAGGGGCTTCGGCGGCTTGCGTGAAACCGTCCCAGCGCCACAGATCGCCGTTCTTTGAGACCAGCCTTTGGCCGGGTTTCAGCGACGTTCGCAAGGCAGCGGCTTCAGCCCGCGCGACGACGCCAATCTGATTGAGCCGCCGCGCGAGAGGCGCCGGCGCCGTGACGAGGCGCGAGAGCGCCTCGACGCCAGGCGGCAAAGCCGGGTCGTCCTGGGCATCGGTTTGCGCCCAATGCGCGGGCGACGCCGGATTGGTTGAGGCGTCGAGATCGTCGCCGAGCGCCGCGCCGAGCGCCGCCTCATAGCCTTTCGCAACGCTGATTTCCTCGATGACCGAGGCCAAAAGCCGCCGGTTCCGGCGTTCAGTAATTTGGATAATGTCGCGATTTGCGTCTCGAGAGTTTGCGCCTTTCGCTCGGCCTCGGCCAGCGGCGCCCGGGTTTTTAGTTCTTCGGCGCCGGCCTCGGCATGGCGGGCCTCGGCGAGGGCAAGTTTGGTTTCCTGCGCCTTAGCCCCCGCTAGGGCCGCATCGAGCGCCGCCTCCAAAAGCCCGAACTTCGCGCCGTCCGGGGAATCGGACATAAGCGCGTCACGTTCCCCCCTCACCTTTCCGGCTTCGGCATCGAGCCGCACCGCGCGGTCTGTTTCTTCCCGGATTGCGGCCTCAAGCGCTGCGCGCCGGGCCTCTATCGCGGCCCTGACGTCTTGCGTCCCGGCGAGCGCCGTTTCGGTAATCGCGAGGGCCGCTCTAGCGTCCGCGAGGTTTTCGCGCAGAGCCTCGTTCGAGGCTTCGTTCGCCCCGTTGTCCGCGAGCGCCTTTGCCTCCTCATCGAGCCGCGCGAGAGCGCCTGCCGCGTCCTCGATCAGCGCGGTTTCGCGAACAATATCGCTCGCCGTTTGCGCGATCCTGTGTTCCAGTTCGGCGGCGCGGCTTTTCGCGCGCCTTTCTTCTCCGTCCAGCGTCTCGCGGGCAAGAACGAGCCTTTGCAATTCGCTGCTCGCCGTGACCTCGGCCTCGCGTAGCTCCGGCAACTCATGCGCGGCAACCGCTTGCCGCCGGGCGGCCTCGGCCTGCGCCCTGGTTCTTTCCGCGACGTCCCGCAGATCGGCATCGAGTTTGGCTTCGGCCGATTGCAGCGCGCGCGCCGCCTCCCCTTGGCTGATCAGGGCAAGCAGGGCTTCGTTGCGCCTGATCTCGCCCGCGAGACCACGGTAGCGCGCCGCTTGGCGGGCCTGCCGCTTGAGGCTCTCGGCCTGGGTATCGATTTGCCGCAAAATATCGTCGAGGCGAACGAGATTGTCCTCCGCCGCCTTGAGACGCAGCTCGGCTTCGTGGCGGCGGGAATGGAGTCCCGCGATGCCCGCGGCTTCCTCGATGATCCGGCGGCGCTCCTGCGGCTTGGCGGCAATGATCTCGCCGATCTGGCCCTGCCGCACCATCGACGGCGACCGCGCGCCGGTCGAAGCGTCGGCGAACAGCAATTGAACGTCGCGGGCGCGCACCTCGCGTCCATTGACCCGGTAGGTGGAGCCAGATTCGCGCTCGATGCGGCGGGAAACCTCGATCATCTCGCCATCGTTGAAGCTCGCCGGCGCCGAGCGGTCCCGATTATCGAGAAAGAGCACGACCTCCGCCATGTTGCGCGCGGGCCGGTCGCCGCCGCCGGAAAAAATCACATCGTCCATGCCCGATGCGCGCATGCTTTTCGACGAATTCTCGCCCATGACCCAGCGCAGCGCCTCGACAAGGTTGGATTTGCCGCAGCCATTGGGTCCGACAACGCCGGTCAGCCCCGGCTCGATCAGGAATTCGGCCGGCTCGACAAAGGTTTTGAAACCCGCGATGCGAAGTTTTGTGAGTTTCATGGCCCGGCCCCTGTGCCGCGAAAAAGGCTTTGGATACTTGCCTATTATTCGACAAAGCTTCCTAGCATTTGGTTAACCAATCGCGCGGGGGCCGCAGTGCCGGACCAAATGCCGCATGATTCGCTAATGCCGATTACGGCGCGAACGCCCTGACAAGCGCAAGGGTTTGCAATGATTTTTCTGTGAAAACCGCGAAGCTCATGGTGAAAATAGACCACAGCTTTATCCTCGTCCAGGGTACGAAATCCATGCCTTGCGAAAACAGCGTCCGGTCAACGTTTTCGGGCAACGCTCACAGATCAGGACAATCGAAAAAACACCGCAAAATCACCAAGTCGAGCGGCAATCGACACCAAACAAAATCAGCTTTAAGGTATTGCCCGCAACGATAATCCAAGGCTCGCCGTGCGCTCGACCAGATTGCAGCGATATTTATACAAACTTATTCTAAACAGGTCTTGGCCAGCGTTCCGTGGAGCTTGCGCGGAGACAAGCTGATCTAGGGTCCGTACCCAATTGAATTGAACCTCGCGTCATGATTTTAAGCTCGTCAGGAGGGCTTGATTTGTGGCGGACAATTTCTGGCTCAGCGATGAGCAATGGGCGGCGATCGAGCCGCATCTCCCGATGGTCCACACCGGACCTGAACGCAAGGACGATCGCCGCGTCATCAGCGGGATCATCCATCGGTTGCGCGAGGGCTGCCGTTGGCGTGCGCTTCCCGACGAATATGGGCCGTATACGACGGCCTTCAACAGATACAACCGCTGGAGCCGACGCGGTCTTTGGCAACGGATCTTCGCGGCGCTGGTTGCCGGCGGCGATCCCCCAGCGCTCACGATGATCGACAGTTCGGCGGTCAAGGCGCATCGCTCGGCGAGCGGCGCCAGAAAAAGGGGGCGCAAAATCAAGCCATTGGCCGCTCGCGCGGCGGGCGCACGACAAAAATCCATGCGCTCGTCGACGAAGAAGGCCGTCCGCACGCCTTCCTGCTGACCGGCGGACACGTCGCCGACATCAAGGGCGCCGCGGCCTTGCTCGCGGCGACAGCGCCAAGCGAACGGTTGATCGGCGACAAAGGCTACGACGCGGATCATTTGCGCCTGTTCCTGCAAACACGCGGCACGACGCCGGTCATTCCCAACAAAATCAACCGCAAGACCCTCTTCCCGTTCGACGCCGAACTTTATCGCCTGCGCAACGTCATCGAGAGAACCTTTTGCCGGTTGAAAGACTTCCGGGCCATCGCCACCCGCTACGACAAAACCGCTCGGAACTTTCTCGCCGGCCTGTGCCTCGTCACCGCGCTCTGCTATTGGCTCAATTGAGCCCAGACCCTAGTCCGTCCGCGTGACCCCAAAAAGCTCTCGCGACGAAATCTTCTTTATCGAGCGGCTTCCCGATGGCCGGACGGTTTTGCAAGTGCGTGTTCGTGTTCCTGAGATGACGAAGCCAACGAGGCGGTCACGCGGCTGCTCGCGAATGCGCTTCGCATTCCGCCCAGCACGATGCGGATCGAGGCCGGTGCGAGCGGCCGTTTGAGGACCTTGCAACTCGATGTTGACGCTGTAGTCTTGGCCGCCGACTTGGCCCGGTTAACCGCGTGTGGAGGAAATCCACCAATTTCGCGGTTGACCTAATCGCGCGCAATGCGCCATTTGCTGCCGATATTGCACTGTTCGCGTTCGCCAAATATGTTAGCAATTACGAAAGGTGGTATTTTTGAACTTATAAAATGGAACAATTACGGGTAACGTCCGAGGTCTTGGCGCGGCATATCCTGCCCTTGCTGCCGCAGGATGGGACTCCGGTCCTCAACCGCGTCATGAGGGTGATGTTATCGCGCCAATTGGAGAATTCAGATCGAGCCCGATCTTTATTTCGCGGCCCGCGACCTGCTTCTCCAAAGCGGCAAAATCGGAAGATTACGCGGCCAAAGCGGTCAGATTTTTTTGGCCGCGCTCAACGGCACACAACCCGCCGCCGCGGAACCGAGCGAGCCCTGGGCAGAGGCCAAACTCATGCGGCCGCTGCGCACCTACCTCGAGGGGGCGTTCCGGCGCGGGCTCGACCTCCCATCGGATAGCGTTAGTCTCGTGCAAGATACCTCCGCTAAAGGTCCGGCGAAGGGGCTTTGGGCGCGGCCCGATTTCATCTTGATCAGCGCCATGCGGTTCAAATTCATGCCCGGCGCGCAAGTCGACGTACATAGTTTCGAGTTGAAGACCGAAACGGGCTGTTCGGTGCTAAGCGTTCATGAAGCCTTGGCGCAGACTAAGTTCACCCATTTCGGCCATCTCGTGTGGCACTTGCCGGAAGGCTCGAAATCAGAAGCGCGGCTCGCCGAGATAGAGGACCATTGCAGCGAGCATGGGATCGGCTTGATCCGCATGCGCGATCCATCAGTCAAGGAGGGATGTGAAATCCTCGTCGACCCTGTCCGGAAATCGACGCTGACGCTAACCATCGAAGGATTTTTGGAAACGCGGCTTACGGACGATCAGAAAAGCAAGCTTGCCCGCGCCGTGCATGGAGACCGCTAATGGCTGGCAAGCTGATCGCGGTCGCGAACATGAAGGGTGGCGTCGGCAAGACGACGACAGTCGTCAGCCTCGCAGAGGCGCTGGCGGCGGATAATCCAAAAGCATCGATCCTCGTGGTCGATCTCGATCCGCAAGCAAGCGCTTCGGTATGTCTCGCGGGCGACGATCTTTTGGCGGAGATGATCACAAAAAGCAGAACGCTCGATGCCTTTCTCGACCTTCGTCTTATCGCGCGCGTCTCGGCGAGACTCGCTCCGAGGATCCGCGAAGCCGTGAGCCACACCACGCATGGCGGCAACCAGCTCAAAATTTCGCTTCTGCCCTGCGGACCAGACCTTCGAGTGGTCGAACGCGAAATCATCTATAGTCTCAACGATAGAAAATTAAGTATGAGGGGCATCGAAGGCCAAATGTGGAGACTGTTTGAGCAGGAGTTTCTGCCGCTCGGCAAAACCTTCGACTATGTACTCTTTGATTGTCCACCTGGAGTTTCGCCGGTGAGCGAAGTTGCGATCCGAGCAAGCGACCTCGTTATCGTGCCGACAATTCCGGATTTCATTTCCGTTTACGGAATTAATGGGTTCCTCAGGGTTTTCTGGCGAGCGCCAAAGGGCACTCTCCCGCCACCAAAACTAAAGCCGCACGTCCTTGTGACTAGGTTTCAAAAAGGCGTCAGGCAACATATAGCCAAGGTCAAAGAGCTGGAAGAGGTTGCGAGGATTAAGGATCCGGCAATTTGCCTCTTCAAGACCAAGGTTCAGCACGCCGCCGCGCTGGCCGAGGCGATGGGTAAAATAGACGAAGCGCCGACACTGAATCAGAAACACCCGGCATTCATTCGGAAATACGGAGGAGAAGTGGCCTCCATGCTAAACCAACTCGTCCAGGAGGTGAAGGGAGTGCTTCATGCCAATTGACATCGACGGCATCGCGGTCCTCCGGGCGATCGCCCTAGCTCCTAAGGTTTTCCCCGACGCCGCCTCCGAGATCAATAATTTCACGCGGAAATATGTCGCCGCCCAACTCAAGCCGGCAACGATAGATCTCGAACTGGTGCGGGATATTTGCCGCGTGATAGGCGGCGAGGCTCTTGTGCTTATCCTCGATTACCAAACGGATTCTGCCAGTGCGGCTCTAGTCAAGAAATTGGACAAGGACAATTCGGAACTCAAGACCGCGACACCGGTATGGTGCCGCAAAAGGCTTGCCAATCTCGCAAGCGGCGCGGCCGAGCCAGCGGAGAAACCGCCAAAGCCCGTGCGCAAGACAACCAATAAGGAGCCCACGCGCAAGAAATCGGCGCTGACGCCAGAGCAAGAAAATCTCGCGGCCGAACTCGGGGCCAAAACGATAAACCTCAATAAAGCGCGCGATCTTTGGAGGGAAAACGGCGCGCCAAGTTTTACGCTGGTTCTAGGGCGCTTGACCAAACCGAAGGCTCTCAGTCTCGTCAAGAAGCTCGACAACGATAATCCAGAGCTCAAGAACGCATCGCCAGAATGGTGCCGGCAACGAATCGCCAATCTCGCTAGCGGCAACGCCGAACCGTTCTTCAAAAACATATTGGAGTACTCGTCGATGAAGGTCTCACGGATCAAGACGCCCAAGGCTAAATAGCGTTCGTCCGCCCCTCACCGGTAACCCCCACGATCGCCATGAACTCGGCAGACCGCAAGCTCGCGCCGCAGGCGAGCGCGCCATCGACGTTTTCGACTGTCTGGTGCCTTGCGAGCGGGCCTCAGTTCGTCATCTGAATGATATCGCGCACCATTGGGATAGACTTCGTTGTTCCAGCGCCGGCCGCTGAAGACGCCGTAATGGCCAACTCCCGTCTGCACACGGTGCATCTTCATATATTGCCGCAATCCCGTGCAAAGGTCCTGCGCGGCGAGGGTTTGACCAAGGCCGCAAATATCGTCCCGCTCGCCTTCGATGGTCAGCAGCGCGGTGCGCTTGATGGCGCCCGGGTTCGACCAGGCGGCCATGCACCTCGAGCTTGCCGAGCGGCAGAGCGTGGTCTTGGAAAACCGATTTCACCGTTTCGAGATAGAACTCGGCTGGCAAGTCCATGACCGCGAAATATTCCTCATAGAATGATTGGATAAACTGGAATTTCGACTGATCATCCGGCCGCGCGCGCCTCCGCCAAATCCTTGAAGGAGCGAAGATGGCGTTCGAAATTCATGCTCATGAACGCCGCAAGCTGCATGAAGCCTGGATAGACTTGCCGCGCGCGCGCCCTTATAAGCGGCGGGAACTTCGGCAGATCAGATTGCTGCTCGAACCAATTCGATCGGCTTTTGCGATGGCCAAGTCGTTGACCTTGGTTGGGTTGATGCGCGTATCGATCGGGCCCGCCATCAAGGTCATGCTGCGCGGCTGCGCAGCGTCGCCGTCTTCCGCCATCAACGCCGCGGCGGCAAGGACGGGGACGCAGGGTTGGCAGACCGCGACGACATGGGAGCCCGGGCCCATCACCTGCAGGAATTTGATCACATGGTCAACGAAGGCACTGAAATCAAAGCGAGCCGTCCGCGAGCGGCACATCTCGAATATTATGCCAGTCGGTGATATAGACGTCGTGGTGGGTAACATCGTTTTGACCGTCGCGCGCAACAATGTCGCGAAATGACCCGACATCGGCGCGACCAATAGACACCCGCGGCTGGCGCTGCCTCGGTTTCCTTCTTGAAGTGCAGAAGCGTGGCGAAGGGAGTGGCATAAGGACCGCCTCCTCCGTCACCGGGATGAGACGATTGCCGGCCTGCGATGGAGTCGATCCCAAAAGGGAGCCGGGCATGGGTTACGGTCAGATCGCCGAAGGTTTCCAGAACGCCGGCGAATTTGCGGATTGGCCAATCCGGCCGAAGCAAAGGCCAAGGTAAACGCAACGTCTTGCCCGCGGCGGCGACAAGCGGCCTGACCAGATCGAGAAAACTCGCATGGTTTCTATAGGCTTGATAAATCATCGAAGGCACTTCTACCATGTCCGGAGGAAAATTCGCCTAGCGCGCGGCGTCCTTGGGCGGGAGGATTGTAAAGCGGCGGGATCAAAGCGTGGCTGGCGGCATGCATTATGCTCTGGTTTGATTGGCTGCCAGGGTTATTCCGGTTCACAAGCGAGCCAAGATTACGCTTGACGGTGGAGCGGCGGGTCATTGGACGACACCACACTCACAATCAGCAGCAAGAACTATTCCTCATGGTCGCTTCGCGGCTGGTTGATGACCAAATTTTCTGGGATTCCTTTCACGGAAAAAATCATTTCGCCGGATGATCCCTCGATGCGCGCCGAGCTGCTGCTGTTGTCCTCATCCTTTCTTGGTGCCGTGCCTCAGCCACAACGGACTCAAAGTGTGGGACACGCTGGCGATCGGCGAATATCTCAACGAGATTAGCCCGATGGCGCATTTGCTGCCGGAGGACCGCGCGAAGCGGGCCCGCTGCCGCTCGATCAGCGGCGAGATGCATTCGGGCTTTGGCTCCGATGCGCTCGGCCTTGCCGATGAACATCAAGGGCGACTTTCCCAACTTCAAGGTCTGGACTCGGGCCCAAGCCGATATCGACCGAATCACCGCGATCTGGCGGGAGTGCCTCGACTCTTTACGGCGGGCCCATTTCTGTTGGGCGAGCGCTCGATGGCCGACGCCATGTACGCTCCCGTGGTGACACGATTCCTCACCTATCATGTCAAATTGGATGAACAATGCGCGGCCTATTGCGAGACGATCATGGCCATGCCCGAGATGGTCGAGTGGGTCGGTGCGGCTAAGGAGGAACCCGAAAACTGGAAGAACTCGAGGTCGAATTTTGAGCATCGTGCCGCCAATTTCGCCTACCATCCGGCATTTTCCGCCCATTGTCGGTGCACGAGAGAGTTGCACCTCTCTTGACCGTACGGGCGTTTGTCCGCTGCAAGAGCAGGAAAATTATCCCAATTCTTAAGAGGGATGACAATGGAAGCTGCAAAACCTGAACAGCCGATGTCAACCGCATTCTCGCACGTCAAGGAAGGCGATACGGAGTTTAAATCCGATGGCCTCCGCGACTTCTTCCTTTATCGCGATCTCGGCATCGCCAAGGCCACCGGCGGTAAAGTCGTTGCAACGCTGGTGAGGGCGAACAAGCCGCCAGAAGAAGGCACCGGCTGGCACCGGCACATCGCCGATTTCCACATCGTGATCATGCTCAAGGGTTGGGCGCGCTTCATGTATGAAGACCAGCTAACCCTGGTCGAGGCCGGCGACTGCGTTCATCAACGGCCTGGCATAGTTCATTATTTGTTCGACTATTCGAAGGACATGGAATATTTGGAAGTCGCCGGGCCTGCCAACTTCGGCACGGTCGATGTACCTGCTCCATGCGAAGTGCCCGCGGTAACGCCTTGGACGTGAGCTGTCGCCTTTCCGCCCAGCGCAGACCAACCTCGGACCAGCGCGCCCGCAGGTAGTGACTCAGTTGGAAATTGGGGTTATTAACAATCACTCGCTCGGCCCCAACCTCCGTGTTATGCAGTGCGCCAAGCATAAAGGAGCACACGGATGGTATATGACCTTTCTTTCTTGACAGAAAGCGGGAGTGGCAAAAGCATCGCAATTAACCCGCAACTCGTTCGTTTTGTCATTGAAATTGATGTTAAAACGGTCGCGATCTTCTTCGATAAAGAACATCAGATCAACGTCGATGGAACCGTGGCGGCGATTTCTGAGCACCTCCGAAAGGCCGTCAGGTAAAAGAGCGATGCCCCCGGCCCTAAAGGCGAGAAGCGCCCAGACGCGACGTGATCTGCGCCGCTATCATGGTCGCCAAGATCGACTGGCGAGATAGAGGATACACCGGGCAAGGTGCCAAATCGCCAAGGGCGAGAAAATCGGTGGCGCAAAGCGCGCTGACTTGCTCGCGGCGTAGCAGCGAAAAGCTATCGCAGCAATGCGTTCTGCCTTGTAACACCTCATCGGCTGGGGTATAGGGCGGCGGCTCCAGTCATGATCGACGAACAGGAAAGTATCGCGGCGTGGGGCGGCGGTGCAGGCGGATAGTTACAAAGGATTTGCCGATGAAACCCGATACTCACCCAGAATACCATTTAATCAAAGTGGTCATGACCGACGGGACCGAGTTCTTCACCCGCTCCACCTATGGGAAAGCGGGTGATACCTTGCACCTCGATATCGATCCGACCACCCATCCTGCCTGGACCGGGGGCTCGCAGCATTTGGTCGATCGCGGCGGCCGCTTGTCGCGCTTTAACTCCCGCTTCGGCGGCCTCGGCTTCGGCAAAAAATAGGCACCTGGCCGCCGCGCGAGCCCCGCATGACAAGGCCCGATTTCCGTGTCGAGAGGAACCTGCTGAAGCGCGGGATTTGGCCGGTGGCGGGAATCGACGAGGCGGGCCGCGGCCCCCTCGCCGGGCCGGTTGCGGCTGCGGCCGTCATCCTTGATCCCGGCAAGCTGCCGCGCGGACTGAACGATTCGAAGCTTCTTACCCCTGACGAGCGCGAACGCCTCTACGACGTGATCATGTTGAATGCGACAGCGGTGGCGATCGCCTTCGCGAGCGCGGCGGAAATCGATCGCATCAACATCCGCCAAGCGACATTTTCCGCCATGCGGCGGGCGCTTTTCGCGCTTGCTGTCACACCCCACCATGTTCTGATCGACGGCAATGATCTGCCGCCGGGTCTTGGCCTCCCCGCCGGGACAATCGTCAAGGGCGATGCCATCTGCTCGTCGATCGCCGCCGCCTCGATCGTCGCCAAAGTGACCCGCGATCGCCTAATGCGCCGTCTCTGCCGTCTTTATCCAGCCTATCGTTTCAGCGAGCATTTCGGCTACGCCACGAAAGCCCATCTCGCGGCGATCGCCGGGCATGGACCGTGCCCATTTCATCGCTTGAGTTTCAAGCCGTTCGCGGCGGGTTAAGCTGCGATCACCGCGCCTGCCTGGACACATTCCGCTTTCGCTGCGATCCGACCGGCGTGCGAAAACGGGACAGTCCGGATTTGCCATCTAAACGCGGCCTTTACCCTACGTGACGCAGGATCGTTTGGGCTTCCAAACATGCCCCATGGGCCGCCCCGCGCGGCGCAGGCAATCGCGCCACGAGCCGGTTTTCGTCCATGCGTCAACAAAGTGCCGGAACGCCCGGTCCAAAATCCCAGATCAAGGTGATGCGTACTGGGATTTCGCCGGCGCGCTCCGTCACGCCCCGCCCTGATCTCGCGCGGGGCGCGCTTCCCCTCGACGAAATCATCGAAGGCGATTGCCTCGAAGCGATGGCCCGGCTGCCGCAGGCCAGCGTCGATCTCGTCTTCGCCGATCCGCCTTATAATTTGCAGCTCGAACGCGTCTCTCTCGCGGCCCGACCAAAGCCTCGTCGATGGCGTCCACGACGATTGGGACAAATTCGCGAGCTTTTCCGATTACGACAATTTTACGCGGAGCTGGCTCGCCGCGGTGCGCCGGGTCATGAAAAAGGACGCGACGATTTTCGTGATCGGCTCATACCACAATATTTTCCGGGCCGGCTCGATTTTGCAGGACCTGGGCTTTTGGATCCTGAACGATATTATCTGGCGCAAAGCCAATCCGATGCCGAATTTTCGCGGTCGCCGCTTCACCAATGCGCATGAGACTTTGATCTGGGCGGCCAAAAGCGCGCGGGCCAAGAATTATTGCTTCAACTACGAATTGCTGAAAGCCGGCAACGAGGATTGCCAGGTCCGCTCCGATTGGTTTTTGCCGATTTGCACCGGCACTGAGCGCCTGAAAGATGCCTCTGGCCGCAAACTCCACCCGACACAAAAACCCGAGGCGCTGCTAACGCGCGTTCTGCTCGCCGCATCGAACAAGGGCGGCGTGGTTCTCGATCCATTTTTTGGGTCCGGCACCACCGGCGCAATTGCGAAAAGGCTCGGGCGGTCCTTCATCGGTATTGAACGGGACGCAAGCTACGTGAGTGCGGGCCGGACAAGGATCGCGGACGTAAAACCGCTCCCGCACGCGGCCATCGCGGCAGTTGCGGACAAACGCTCCGAGCCGCGGATTCCTTTCGCCGCGATCGTCGAGGCGGGACTGATCCAGCCTGGCGAAATTCTCGTCGATGAAAGAAAGCGGCACGCCGCGACGGTGCGTGCTGATGGCACGCTCTCAATCGGCACCATCGCCGGCTCAATTCACAAAATCGGCGCGCTGGTGCAAGGCCTGCCCGCCTGCAATGGCTGGACGTTCTGGCATTTTGAGCGCGACGGAAAATATCAGCCGATCGACGCTCTGAGGTCATTAGCAAGGGCGAACCTGCGCCCCTTGTTATGAGCTGAATTTGCTCCTTCCCAAGTAGCACCGCCCTTGTGGTTCTCGCCGCTTCCACGAGCGCAAACCTGCGGCAGCGATCGAGGTAAGCGCTTTGTGGATCGAAATCAGCTCGACAACGTTTAACCAACACCAGGATGGTGCGTCGAGAGCCGTCGTGTGCGCCTTTGCAAGTAGCGGGAGGCAAAATACACAACCAATCCAAAGGTAATCACAACCTCGTTCACAAGGTGGTCGTCAAAAGCGGGTGGCGGAAGTTAGGGCGCCGATGGAGCGAGAATTATCGAGGAATTAGAGTATATAAAACAAATTATCAATAAGTATTCTATGAAATATAAATAAATGAATAACTTGTTAAAAAACTCGCGATCAGGTTTTTATCATGTATAGCTTTTGCATGGCTACGCTTTAGATTAGAAATAATCATCTTTAAAATGAATTCCATACACAATTAATTGTTCGGCTGCTGAAAGCTAGGCGGAACTATTTTGATATGGCGCGAGTTACCCAAATGTCCAGCTACGTTGACTGGCGATAGTGATCGAATCCATCGAAAACTATTGTGTGCACGTCCCACCCTGGGCGGCGTTACTTTTTTGGAGAATATATCATGGACAAGGATCGGATCGCCGGATCGGCGCAGGAGATCAAAGGCAAAATCAAGGAGGTCGCCGGCAAGGTGCTTGGTGATGCCAAACTTGAATCCGAGGGCAAGGCAGACCAGGCGGCAGGAAAGGTTCAGAATGCTGTCGGCGGCGTCAAAGACACGCTCAAAGGAGAATAACCGCTAAGGCGGGGTTCTCATTGCCGGGAACCCCGTGCATCGCACTGTTGCCGGCACGTACCGGCAAGGGTGCGGGCATCTTGCCAAGGCACGTGATCGACGACGGGTCATCGGCTACCTCCCGCGCTTCCGAATGCGACGTGATTTAGCTCATGGACGGCCGGACCTTATCAACTGAAACTTCAAGGAAGGTGTGACATGAGTACAATTCTGATTGTCGTCTTGCTGATTCTGCTGCTCGGAGGCGGTGGTTACTACGGTCACAGCATGTATGGCGGGGCCGGCCTTGGCGGCGTTCTTGGCCTAGTGTTGACTATCGCCGTCGTGGTCTGGTTGGTTGGCGGCTTGCGCCTCGGCTGATCGGCCTCTGGCCGGGGTATCCTCTATGAGACCCCGGCATCTGGACTCGCCATGGCGGTGAAATGACCGCGATATAGAGGCTTAAAATGGTTGGGCACCGTATAACATATAGGACTTTTCGATGAAAAAATTAGCTCTAATATTAGCACTTGCCCTCGCGACGACTCCGGCATTTGCCCGTGCCGGTGGAGGTGGCGGCCCCTGGGGTGGAATTCACGCCGGACGCAGCGTCGGTTTTCATGGCTATCGTCACGTCTACAGAGGTGGCGGCTATGGTTACGGTTATAACGGTTATAATGGCTATTACGGTGGTGATCCGGGAGCCGCTATTGGCCTAGGTATTTTAGGAGGCTTTTTAGGCGGCATACCGTAATCAATTATGAAATTCAGGATCAGACGCAAAGAATTCGCGAACTATGCCGTAGAATATGATGGGAGATCGTCGTGCTCACACTCGTAATTGGAATCCTGATTATCGTCGTTGTCGGTGCGATCTTGTTTTGGGTCATCGATAGATTTTGTCCTGACGCACGGCTAGCGCAGCTTCTCAAGCTGCTAGTGGTGCTGGTTTGTTTGGCGGCAATCGTGAACCGATTGCTTCCGCTGATTGGATATCCGTCTATGCTGTAGTAGACATTTGTGGGGGACCGTAGCCTTAACTCGGCTGTCGTATTTCTGGTCATTTGGCGATGACTGAGCCTTTCACGGACATCGAGGATGCGAGGGCGCTCGCGCAGGCCATCGTGGACACGGTGCGCGAACCCCTGCTCGTGCTTGACGGCGACCTCCGCGTGCTCGCGGGCAGCCGCTCCTACTATCTGACATTCCAAGTTAACCGCGAGGACGTTCTGGGCCGGCCGCTCTACGCGCTCGGCGACGGCCAGTGGCACATTCCAGCTCTTCGCTCGTTTCTGGGGAAAATCATCCCGGAGCGCGCCGCCATGGACGCATTCGAGGTCGAGCATGAGTTTCCTAGGATTGGCCGCCGCATCATGCTCCTGAACGCCCGCAAGGTGTTCTACGCGGATCATTCTGACACGACCCTGCTTCTTGCTTTTGAGGATATCACCGCGCGGCGTGCCATCGAACGCGAAAAGGAAGAAATGTTGCAGCAGGCGGAAAAAGTTGCTGCGGCAGAAGGACGTGCTGCTCCGGGAGCTGGAGCACCGAGTCGCCAATAGCCTTCAAATCATCGCCAGCATCTTGATGCTGAAGGCGCGCACCGTGACCTCGGAGGAAACCCGCCAGCATCTGCAAGACGCGCATCAACGCGTTTTGGCGCTAGCAGCCGTGCAGGGACACCTTCACGCATCCGAGCGGCACGACCTGATCGAAGTTGGTCCTTACTTGTCGAGGCTATGCGAAAGCCTTGCGGCCTCGATGATCCGTGACCGGCGGCCGATCTCGCTGCAGGTTCTGGTCGATGGCGGATCGGTCAAGTCCTCCAAGGCCGTTAGCCTCGGCCTGATCGTCACTGAACTCGTGATCAACTCTCTGAAGCACGCTTTTCCCGACGACAAACAAGACAGTCAGGTCGTCGTCAGCTACCAGATCGACGGACCCAGCTGGAAGCTTGCCGTGTCCGACAATGGGGCCGGAAAGCCGGATGCTGGCACCACTCCGGCGAAGGGCGGCCTGGGCACAACCCTCGTCAAGGCGCTCGCGCAGGACCTCGGTGCAGAGGTCGAAGTCGTTAGTGGCCCAAGCGGCGTGAACGTGTCGCTTACGCACGCGGCCCTCACCTCGCCGCAACCTCAATGAACTTTCGCACCGGGAAAAAACCAGCCCCCGCGCACGGCCGCGCCATCAAACCCGCCAAAAATACCAACCTTCCGCGCGATCTTACTCGTCGCAAGGCCGCCGGATGTATGAGGCCCTTGCGTATTCAGCCTCGCCAATCGTACCAAAAGGTTTCACGTGAAGCATTTTTGTACGATTGGCGAACTCGATACGCGCACGGCTTCGATCACCTTGCGCATGACGCTGGGAAAAGCCTCCTTGTCGAGGCCGCACTCGGGCACGAAACGATAGCCCGCCGGCGCGCGCCGTCTGCTTGGAACCTCTGCCACATAAATGTCGAGCCGCAAGGCGAAATGGGTGAACGCATGCGAGACACTCTTTTCGAGCTTCCGGTAAGACGCTTCCATCGGCGCGTGGCTTGCCACCGAGGCCGCATCGAAATGAGTCTCCCACGCGGTTCCGGGGATTTCCGTCATGCCGCCGAGGAGGCCGTTGGGCGGCCTGGTGCGGACGAGAACCGCGCCGTCCCGGCGGCGCACGAAAAACGCGGCGCCCTGACGCAGCGGCTTCTCCCGCCGCGGCGCCTTTCGCGGCAAGCTTTCGGCGCATCCCGAGGCATGGCCGCGGCAAAATTTTAGCAGAGGACAAATCCCGCAAGCAGGGCGTTTTGGCGCGCAGATCGTGGCGCCAAGGTCCATAACGGCTTGCGCGAAATCGCCGGGCCGCTCGGCCGGCACCATGGCGGCGGCCTTGGCCTTGATTTCGGACCTTGCCGCCGGTAGCGGCGTGGCGATCGCATAGAGGCGCGCCAGCACCCGCTCGGCATTTCCGTCGATGGCCGCCGCTGGACGCCCATATGCGATCGCTGCTATGGCCGCCGCGGTATAGGGGCCAATGCCCGGAAGCTCCCGCAATCCCGCTTCGGTGTCCGGAAATTTGCCCTTGAGCGATCCAGCGACAATTTTGGCGCATGCATGAAGGTTTCGCGCGCGGGAGTAGTAGCCAAGGCCAGCCCAGGCCCGCATCACCTCTTCCCCGCTGGCTTGCGCCAAAAGACGAACGCTCGGCCATCGCGACAAAAACGCCACGAAATACGGCTTTACGGCGGCGACCGTCGTCTGTTGCAGCATGATTTCGGAAAGCCAAACTTTGTAAGGATCGGCGGGCTTGCCCGGCAAGGCGCGCCAAGGCAGGTCGCGGCGATGGCGGTCATACCAAGCAAGAAGCGCGGCGGCGGCGGCTGTGTCAGGGCTCGTTATGAAGGCCATGGATGCGCCTCGTTTGACCGCTCCTCATAACTCAACTGCGAGCGAAGGGGCCGGAAGATAGGCGCTTGCAAGCACCGAATTTTCGCGTGGCGCGGCGGCCCAGTCAGAGTATAAGGGACTATGCGGAATCGTGTCAGAAAAATCCCATGGTCCCGGCCGCTCGCCGACCTTGTTCAAACCGCGATTGATCCGGTTCTGAGGCGGCAAGGTTTTGGTCATTCCAGTCTCGTCTTGTATTGGGACGATATTGTCGGCGAGAGGCTTGCCGCAATGTCGCAACCGGTCAAAGTTCAGTGGCCGGCGCGGCAACAGGGTTACGCGGCGGAAAACGGCCCTGCCCCGGCGACGCTCATTGTGCGCGTCGAGACGGGATTTGCACTAGAGTTGCAACATCTTGCTCCCATCGTGATCGAGCGCGTCAACGCCCACTTCGGCTGGCGTTGCGTGTCGCGCCTTCTGTTGAAACAAGGTCCGATTGCAGCGCGCCCCCACTCCAGGCATGCGCCCCGCCCGCCGGATAGGGCCGCCGAGACAGCGGCGGCAACGATCGCCGGCGGTGTCTTGGACGAACCATTGCGGCTAGCCCTAACGCGGCTCGGCGCGCGTGTTCTTACGCTAGAACAATAATTGTCTTGCCTTCCTGCCTTGTCATCAGGCAAATCTGCGCGCAATTGCCAATGGAGCCTAAAATCATGCATTCGTTTAGAGCTGGCCAGGCTGCCTTGCGGAGTCGCCGCGGCATGCTCGAGATAGTGGCCGCCGCCGGTCTGACAGCCGCTGGTTTTTTCGCGCTGCCCGGAGGTCCGGTGACCGCAGTTCTGGCGGAAGACGCGGGGGTGGCGGTGGATGAGCTGATGGCCGGCGAGGCGCTGCCGGACGTCGCACTTGGAGCAAGCACGGCACCGGTGACGATTGTCGAATATGCCTCGATGACCTGCGCGCATTGCGCGGCCTTTTACGCCACCACCTTTCCGGAATTAAAAAGCAAATATATCGACACCGGCAAGGTCCGTTTCATTTTGCGAGAATTCCCCCTCGACCCCTTGGCGACGGCGGGTTTTATGTTGGCGCGCTGCGCGGGCGACGACAAACGAAATGCAATCGTCGAACTTCTCTTCGCCCAACAGAAGAACTGGGCCTTTACGGACAAGCCCCTCGAAGCTCTTGCCGCTCTCCTCAAGCAGACTGGAATGAGCCAAAATAGTTTCGAGGCCTGTCTCAAAAAACAAGACCTCTACGAAAAGGTCTACAAGGTGCATGACCGCGCGGCGGAGAAATTCGGAATCACTTCCACGCCGACCTTCTTCATCAACGGCAAGAGGGAGACAGGCGAGTTGACACCGGAAGGTCTCGCAAAATTGCTCGATCCCCTCCTGAAGGGCTAATCGCGCGCCGGCGGCCTCAAAACATGTCGAGCGAAATGCGTGCTTCGTCCGACATGCGTCCCTGGTCCCATGGCGGGTCGAACACGATCGTAACATTAACGTCGAGAACCCCTGGCACCGCACCGACCGCTGTCTCGATCGAGCGGGTGAGTTCGCCCGCTACCGGGCAGCCTGGCGCGGTCAAGGTCATATCGATCTTGATCAGGCGATCCTCGCCAATCTCCACTTTGTAGATCAGGCCAAGCTCGTAAATATCGCAGGGAATTTCGGGGTCGAACACCGTCTTCAAAGCGGCAACGATGTCGTTGGTTAGACGCACGCGCTCGCTTTCCGGCACCGATCCGTCGAACAGCCATTGCGGCTCGTTCGGCATGGAGTCGGGACCTTCAAAGATTTCTTGTGGTTCCAAAGATTGGACTTCCGCCACGTCTGGCTCCTCGTTGCTCAAGCAAATAGGCCTTCGGTTTTGATTAATGCTTCAGCGAGCTTGTCGACTTCCTCGAGGGTGTTATAGAGCGCGAAGGAAGCGCGGCAGGTCGATGTCACGCCGAAGCGCGAAAGAAGCGGCTGCGCGCAATGCGTTCCGGCGCGGACCGCGACGCCGCATCGATCAAGCACGGCGCCGACATCATGCGCATGGGCGCCGTGCATGTTGAAGGATATGATGGCGCCCTTGCCTTTCGCGTGGCCGAATACCCGCAGCGAATTGATCCGCGACAAGCGCTCATGCGCGTAATTGCTCAAGGCCATTTCATGCGCATGAATGCGCGCGCGGCCGATCTTGCGCACATAATTCACGGCGGCACCGAGCCCGATCGCCTGCACGATCGGCGGCGTGCCGGCTTCAAAGCGATGCGGCGGCTCGTTATAGGTCACGTGATCCTTCGTGACTTCCTCGATCATCTCGCCACCGCCGAGGAAGGGTGGCAATTTCTCAAGCCATTCCTTCTTGCCGTAAAGCGCGCCGATGCCGGTCGGCCCATAGAGCTTATGGCCGGTTAGGCAATAAAAATCGGCATCGAGATCGACAACATCGACATCGAGATGGACCGCGCCCTGCGAACCATCGATCAACACGGGTATCCCGCGCTCGTGCGCGATCCTGATGATCTCCTTGACCGGAGTTACCGTGCCGAGCACGTTCGATAGATGCGTTAGAGCGACGATCTTGGTCTTTTCCGTCAACGCCTGCTCGAACGCTTCGAGCAAGAAATTTCCTTCGTCGTCGATGTCCACCCATTTCAGGACGGCGCCCCTGCGCTCGCGCAAAAAATGCCACGGCACGATGTTTGCGTGGTGTTCCATGATCGAAAGAACGATCTCGTCGCCTTCCTTGATGAAAGCCTCGCCGAAAGAGGCCGCTACCAGATTGATTGCCTCCGTTGCCGATTTCGTGAAAATGATCTCGTCTACGGACCCGGCGTTGAGGAAAGCCCGCAAGCTTTCGCGCGCGGCCTCATAAGCATCGGTTGCGGCATTGGCAAGATAATGCAGGCCGCGATGAACGTTGGCATATTCATGATAGGTCGCGTGGAGCATCCGCTCGACGACTTCCCTTGGCTTTTGCGCCGAAGCGGCGTTGTCGAGATAGACAAGCGGATTGCCATAGACTTTGGTCGAGAGAATCGGAAAATCCTCGCGGAGAGAGGCAATTTCGAGCGGCACGTCCACCCCGGTATGCTTGTTCATGCGTTGCTCCAAATTGGCGACCCGCGCCACCACGTCCATTTACCCTAGGCAATGACCGCGCTCGGCGCCGCCGTGGGCAGATGCCGCGCGGCAAGCCAAGCGCTCACCTCGGCGCGATTGGCTTTGATCAACCCTTCATGCCCGATCCCATCGATCAATTCTCCCGCGAAGGCTTCTAGCAAAAGCGCCTCGGCCTGCGCGGAAGGCAATCCTCTGGTCTGAAGATAGAACAGCTGGTCGAGGTCCAAGCCGCCACATGTCGCGCCGTGCCCGCAGGCGACGTCGTCCGCAAAAATTTCAAGCTCCGGCTTGTTGTTCATTGCGGCCATACCGGACAACAGCATGGCTTTGCACAACATCTTGCCATCGGTCTTTTGCGCTCCCTGCGCAACATGGATCTTGCCCTGGAACACGCCGGTTGCTTCCTCGTCGAGAATATATTTGAAAGTCTCGCGGCTCACGCAGCCTGGCGCTATGTGCTCGACGAGCAAGGTCGTATCGGCATGTTCGCGGCCGTGAAGAAGCGACACGCCGCTGAGCGAGGACTCCAACTCCGCGCCCTCGAACCGGACAAACATCTGCCGCCGCAAAAGGCCGATGCCTGCGACGAGCGCGAAACTGTCGAACTTTGCCTTGGCGCGGATTCGGACCATTACGCTTTCGAGCCGGACGTCACCCGGAGCAGGTCCCGTCACCATCGCCGTATGAGCAAGCTTCGCCTCATTTTCGAGTGAGACAATGAGACAGGCGTTGGCCTGGGCCGCCGGGACCGTTCGGGCACGGTTTGCGGCATACATCGACTCGACAAGGCGCAGCGATGCGCCAGCCCCGACAATGAGAGCCGAGCGCGAGAAATGCGCGGCGGGCGCGGGTGAAGCCCTGACGTGAATAAGGTGGACCGGCTCGGCGATCACAGTCCCCGGCGCCACCTCGATCACGACGCCGTCTTGCATCAAAGCCGCGTTCAAGGAAACGATCAAATCCTGCGCGCCAAGATCTTGCGAAGCCAATAGCGCGATCAAATCGGACCGCCCCTCGGTCAATACCGAGGCGAGCGAACGCAGCTTTAGCCCTTCGGGCAAAGCGCCGGATAATTCCGGCACGAAAAAGCCATCGGCCAAAACGATACGCGGCCCGGGCAAAGCGGCAGCGGCCAATTCCTTTCGCAGCACATCGATTGTTGCGGGGCCGGGGGCCGAGGCAAGCGGCAAGGCGTCGCGCAAGAGCGTACGCAAATCGGTATAATGCCACGCCTCGATGCGCCGGTGCGGCAGCCCCGACGCATTGAACGCTCTAAATGACTCTTCCCGCCATTTGGCCACGTCCGCGGTGCCGGGCAACCCAACCTTGGACGCGTCAAAGGCCCGGGCCAGGAAGATTTCGGCGGGCGTTCTCGCTGGTATGATGGCAGCGCTCATTTCCATTATCTTCTACGCCACGGCCGGTTCGGCGACGTAATCACGGTATCCGCTTTTTTCCAGTTCGACCGCCAATTCCTTGCCGCCGCTGCGGACGATTCGGCCCTGCGCCATCACATGGACGGTGTCTGGCACCACGTGATCGAGGACACGCTGGTAATGGGTAATAATGAGGAAACCGCGGCTTGGCGATCGCAGCGCGTTGACGCCATCGGCAACCACCCGCAAGGCGTCGATGTCGAGGCCAGAGTCGGTTTCATCGAGAATTGCAAAAGCAGGCTCAAGGAGCGCCATCTGGAGAATATCCATGCGCTTCTTCTCGCCGCCGGAAAATCCAACGTTGAGCGCGCGCTTGAGCATGTCCTGCGTTATTCCGAGCTTTTTGGCCGCTGCTTTGACGCGTTTCATAAGCTCTGGGGTCGAGAGCTCTTCCTGGCCACGCTGCTTGCGCTGGGCGTTCAAAGCCGCCTTGAGAAAGGTCAGGGTCGCGACACCGGGAATTTCGATTGGATATTGGAACGCGAGGAAAAGCCCCTTAGCGGCGCGGGCATCCGGCTCGAGGTTTAAGATACTCTCGCCGTTCAGCAATATCTCGCCAGTCTCTACCGTGTAGTCCTTACGGCCAGCGATGACATAGGACAAGGTCGACTTGCCGCTCCCGTTCGGCCCCATGAGCGCCGCAACCTCTCCATCCCGGACCGTGAGATCGAGATCGTCCAGGATTTTGCGTCCGCCGATGGAAACAATGAGGTTTTTTACTTCGAGCACGATTCTTCCTTGACCAAAAATCAGCGTGTTTAACCATTTGAGCGCCGGTTGCCCGCTCTTCGTGATTTTCCGGAGCGGCCAGCTGCCAAATGGAATTGCCTGCCGCGCCGCCGATGAGCCGCGTCAGCCGACGCTCCCTTCGAGCGAAATCGCGATCAATTTCTGCGCTTCCACCGCGAATTCCATCGGCAGCTGCTGCAACACGTCGCGCACGAAGCCGTTGACGATCAAGGCCGTCGCCTCCTCGCCCGAAAGCCCGCGCTGCATGCAATAAAACAGCTGATCCTCGGAAATTTTCGAGGTCGTCGCCTCATGCTCGAATTGCGCGCTCGGCGTCTTCAATTCGATGTAAGGCACCGTATGTGCGCCGCACGAATTGCCGATGAGCAGCGAATCGCAATTGGTAAAATTGCGGGCACCGGTGGCTTTCCGGTGCGCCGAAATCTGACCGCGATAGGTATTTTGCGATCTGCCCGCGGAAATTCCCTTTGAAATGACCCGGCTCGTCGTGTTCTTGCCGAGATGGATCATCTTGGTGCCGGAATCGACCTGCTGGCGGCCGTTGGAAATCGCGATCGAATAAAATTCGCCGCGCGAATTGTCGCCGCGCAGAATGCAGGACGGATATTTCCAGGTAATTGCGGATCCGGTTTCAACTTGAGTCCAGGAGATCTTGGAATTCGCACCCCGGCAATCGCCGCGCTTAGTGACGAAATTATAGACCCCGCCCCGGCCGTCCGCATCGCCCGGATACCAGTTCTGCACAGTCGAATATTTGATCTCAGCGCCGTCAAGGGCGATCAGCTCGACGACCGCCGCATGCAGTTGATTTTCGTCGCGCTTGGGCGCCGTGCAGCCCTCAAGATAGGAAACATAGCTGCCCTTGTCGGCGATGATAAGCGTGCGTTCGAACTGGCCGGTGTTTTGTTCGTTAATCCTGAAGTAGGTCGAGAGTTCCATCGGGCAGCGGACGCCCGGCGGAACGTAAACGAAGGACCCGTCGGAAAATACCGCGCTATTCAGCGTCGCGTAGAAATTGTCCGTCGCGGGCACCACCGATCCGAGATATTTTTGGACGAGGTCTGGATGCGTATGCACGGCCTCCGAGACCGGGCAGAAAATCACCCCGGCCTTGGCCAGTTCCTCTTTGAAGGTTGTGACGACCGAGACCGAGTTCGAACACCGCATCGACCGCGACTTTGCGGTCCGGGGCGATGCCGGCAAGCGCCTCCTGCTCACGCAACGGAATTCCGAGCTTTGCGTAAACCTTCAGAAGCTCCGGATCGACTTCGTCGAGCGATTTCGGACCGGCGGCCGTCTTGGGCGCGGAATAATAGTAGAGGTCCTGATAATCGATCTTTGGAAAGTCCACCCTGGCCCATCGCGGCTCTTGCATCGTCAGCCAGCGCCGGTAGGCGCCGAGCCGCCATTCGGTTAGCCAGGCGGGCTCGTCCTTTTTTGCCGAAATGAACCGGACAATGTCTTCATTGAGACCCTTCGGGGCTTTGTCGGATTCAATGTCGGAGAAAAAACCATACTTATATTCGCTGGCGCCAATCGCCTTCACGCGATCGACGGTCGCTTGGACCGCAGACATGCCATTCTCCTCACCTTGGCGGTTTCAAGGACCGCTGGTTCAGAATTCGTAGAATACCATATTATAAAGTAGAGTACCTTATTAAGAAGCGGGAGGGAACCCGGTAAAGTACCCGGCCGCTATGCGCCGGGAACAGCCGGGGCGTTCATGCGGCGGACTTTTTCCGCCTTGCTTTGATTGTCCAGAGCGTCCTTTCAAGAACCTCGACAAGCAGAACGCAATCTTCCCGCCGCGAATTCCACCCGAGGCTGACCCTGATCGCGCCTTTAGCCACATCCGGCACCACGCCCATCGCGCGCAAGACATGCGAAGGTTTCACCTTCCCCGACGAACAGGCGGAGCCTGACGATACCGCAATACCCTCCAAATCCAAAGCCATAAGCAACACTTGCGCCTCGATGTTGGGCACGGCGAAGCAGGACGTATTCGGCAACCTTCCCGCCCCGGAGCCAAAAAACACCGCGCCGGGCGCAACCCGCGAAATATTTGCCTCTAGCTCGTCTCGCCAGAGGGAGAGAGCCGCAGCCTCCTCCGGCCGACGCACCTCCGCAGCACAAAGGGCGGCCGCCATGCCGGCGATACCGGCAACGTTCTCAGTTCCTGCTCGTAGGCCCCGCTCCTGCCCGCCGCCGCGCAGAAGCGCTTCTCTTATGTGGGAAGAACCAGACCGAAAACAAACCACCCCGGCGCCTTTCGGGCCGCCGAATTTATGCGCCGAAAAGACGATCGCGTCCGCTCCCAAGCTCTCGATGTCACAATCGATCCTGCCCGCCGCCTGAACGGCGTCGCAGACCAGAAAACCGCCCGCCGCGTGGATCATCTCCGCCGCCGCCGCGACGGGTTGAATAATCCCCGTCTCGTTGTTGGCGGCCTGAAGGGCAAGCATGATGCGGCGCCCCGCTGCCCTCGCGCGGGCGAGGGCGGCGGCAAGTGCCTCGATATCGAGCACGCCTTGAGGCGTCAGACCGGCAAGTTCAAGTTGCGCGGCTGGAAAACGGTGGCCCGCGAGGACGGCGGGATGTTCCCCGGCGCTTGCCACGAGCAGATCGAAGGGTCCGGCTTCGTCCGGCGTCTCAATCGAGGGCGTAAGCGCCAAATTCAGGGCCTCCGTCCCTCCGGAGGTAAAAACGATATTTTTGGGCGCGACCCCGGCGAAGGCCGCCAATTCGGCTCGGGCAGATTCGATCACTGCCCGCGCGGCTCGCCCTTCGGCATGAACAGAGGAAGCGTTGCCGCAAAGATCGAAGGCCGCGCACATTGCCTCCCGCGCCGCCGGGTGCAGCGGCGCCGTGGCATTATGATCAAGGTAGACACGCGTAGATGACACGAAATCCGCAACCTCCGCAAATTATTGCATCGAGAGGAGAGGCAACCCCCTGCCCCTCACACCGGCAATCCAAAAGAGCTTGCAATCCAATGGGGCATGCGTGCTAGTAGAACTGCCGGGATCGCTACAATTTCGTAAAACCGGCATCGACCTTGCGTCGCCTGCCCCCGATTGCCACAAACCATTTTGAGGCGCCGCGCGGCTAGCAAAGTCAAGCGCACCGCAAACGCCGCCAATGCGCGCCAGGAAAGTGCTCCGGGTGGGAAACGTCGAATTGCACGGAAAATCCGCCTGATCGCCGAGGGCCGCTTTCAACGCGTAGCCGCATCTTAGTGGAGTAAGCATGCCCGAGGTCATGTTCAACGGTCCTAGCGGCCGCATCGAAGGCCGATTTCATCCTTCGACGATCCGGGGCGCGCCGATCGCGATCATCTTGCACCCGCATCCGCAATTCGGCGGGACGATGAACAACCAGATCGTCTACAATCTCTATTACACTTTTGCCGAACGTGGCTTTTCCGTGCTGCGGTTTAACTTTCGTGGCGTCGGACGCTCCCAGGGCGCCTTCGATCACGGCCAGGGCGAATTGTCGGACGCGGCGGCGGCTCTCGACTGGGCCCAGGCCGTCAGCCCCGAGGCGCGGGCCTGCTGGATCGCCGGAATCTCGTTTGGCGCTTGGATCGGGATGCAGCTTTTGATGCGGCGGCCGGAGATCGAAGGTTTCGTGGCGATCGCGCCGCCGGCCAGCCGTTTCGATTTTTCCTTTCTCGCGCCTTGTCCCTCCTCCGGACTTTTCGTGCATGGCGATCGCGACCGGGTCGCGCCCGTGAAAGAGGTCACCAGTCTGATCGAAAAGCTCAAGACTCAGAAGGGCATCTCCATCGAGCACGCGATCATTCCGGGCGCCAACCATTTCTTCGAAAACTGCATCGATCTTTTGGCGGAAGAGGTTGGGCTATATCTCGACCGCCGACTCGGCAACCCGCCGCGGCTTCCGACGCCGACCCGCAGCGAGCCGGCGGAGCGGCACTAGGTCCGGAGGCGGCGCGAGCCACATGCCTTGGAAGTGTCATCTCAGTCTTTGGCGCGCTCGACGTAGGAGCCATCTACCGTCTGAACAATGACGCGGACGCCCGGCGAAATATGCGGCGGCACCATTATCCGCGCACCGTTAGAAAGTTTCGCCGGTTTATATGACGACGACGCCGTTTGACCTTTCATGGCGGGCTCCGTCTCGACGACTTCGAGAGTCACCCGCGCGGGCAGTTGAATTCCGACGGCAGCGCCGTTGAAGGTCGAGACCACGCAAATCATGCCTTCCTGCAAGTAGATCGCCTGGTCTCCGATGACTTCGGCGGGCACGACGATCTGATCGAAGGTGTCCGCGTTCATGAAGGTAAAGCCATCGGAATCCTGGAAAAGGAAACTGAAATTCGAATCCTCGACATAGGCGCGCTCGACCTGCTCCGTCGTCTTGTAGCGGCTGGTCGTTTTGACGCCGTCCGAGAGGCGCCGCATATCGATTTGAGTCGTCGGTGTGCCTTTGCCGGGATGAAAACTTTCCGCGGTCAAAACAACATATAGCTGACCGTCCTCCCGCTCGATAATATTGCCTTTGCGGATTGAACTTGCGATGACTTTCACTGGCTTTCCTTATACGAAAGTGGGTTTTTGGAGCGCCCGGGGCAAAAGCGCCAGGCTCGTCCGTCGATTTCCGGCGGCACAATAGCCATGTTCCGGCTTTTGGCCAGGGCATTTGCGGGCGAATGCGCGCCCCGGTTCGCCCCAAGAAAATGTATCACCGAGGAAATCGCAAGCCCGCCCCGGCCGCATTTCCAGCGAAATGGCACAAATGAGCACGACCCCCGAACGATCGCCCTGGTGGCAGCCGCATGTTCACCGCGACCGGCGGCCTTTCCTCATAGGGCGCGCCAAAATGGTTGAAGCGGCGCGGAGTTTTTTTTTGGCGCAATCCTTTATCGAAGTCGATACGGCAATTCTCCAGGTGTCACCCGGAAACCAAACTCATATTAGCGCTTTCCAAACCGAGATGTTGGACGACACCGGAGCCCAATCAAAGCTTTACCTGCATTCCTCCCCGGAATTCGCGGCGAAAAAACTGCTCGCCGCGGGCGAAGAGCGCATTTTTTCCTTTGCGCACGTCTTCAGGAACCGCGAACGCGGACGGCTCCACCATCCCGAATTCACCATGCTCGAATGGTATCGCGCGGGCGCACCCTATCAGAGATTGATCGAGGATTGCATGGGCCTTCTCGCTCGCGCCGTTGCCGCGGCGGGCAGCCGCGACCTGCGTTTTGGCGGCCATGTTGCCGATCCGTTCGAGGAACCGGAAATATTGACCGTGGCCGAAGCCTTCGACAACTATGCCAACATAGACCTCCTCGCCACGCTCAAGGAATCCGGCCGCGAGGTGCTGGCGGCCGGCGCCCGCGATCACGGCATCAGAACCGTGGCAGACGACAGCTGGTCCGATATTTTTAGCAAGATCCTGGCGGCGAAGATCGAGCCGCAACTTGGCCATGGCCGCCCCACGATCCTCATGGACTATCCGGCGAGCGAGGCGGCCCTCGCCAAATTGCAGGATGACCCGCGTTTCGCCGAGCGGTTCGAACTTTATGCATGCGGCGTCGAACTCGCCAATGGATTTGGCGAATTGACAGATCCCGTGCAACAGCGGCGGCGGTTCGAAACGGAAATGGCGGAGCGGCTCAGGATCTATGGCGAGGCCTATCCGATCGACGAGGATTTCTTGGCCGCTCTGGCGATCATGCCCGAAGCCAGCGGCATAGCACTTGGCTTCGATAGGCTGGTAATGCTCGCGACCGGCGCGTCCCATATCGAGCAAGTAGTATGGACGCCGGTATCGCAAGGGACGCCGGACCTTTGAAGAAGCCTCCGGGAACCCTGCGCAGTGCCGCCAGTCTCATTGAAGCCGGGCTTTTGCCGGAGGCAAACAGGGACGCGATCGAGCGGGTCGCGGCTGCCTATGCCATTGGCGTGACAGCCACGATGGTGGACCTGATCGATCCCGCCGACCCCGCCGACCCAATTGCCCGCCAGTTTGTCCCGGATTTGGCTGAACTCTCGCAGCGGCCCGACGAAATGAGCGACCCTACCAGCGATCTCGCCTTCAGCCCGGTCGAAGGCATTGTCCACCGCTACCCAGATCGCGCGCTGTTAAAATTGCTGCACGTGTGCGCGGTCTATTGCCGGTTCTGTTTTCGCCGCGCGGCCGTCGGGCCAAACGGTCCAATTTATCTATCGCCGGACGCGCTGGCCGCCGCCATCAACTATATCGCCGGCCATTCGGAGATCTGGGAAGTGATCCTCACCGGCGGCGATCCGCTGACCTTGCCGGCGCGAAGGCTTGGCGAAATCATGGCGAGGCTCAAGGCCATCGATCACGTGAAAATCATTCGCCTGCACACCCGTGTCCCGGTTGCCGAACCGGCAAAGATTACGGCGGAGCTTGCCGGAGTTTTGCTGTCCTCTGGCAAGACCGTCTATGTGGCCTTGCACGCCAATCATCCGCGCGAGATATCCGAAGCCGCGCGCAAGGCGTGCGCGATCTTCATCGACGCGGGTATCCCGATGGTGAGCCAAAGCGTGCTGCTCGCCGGGGTGAACGACGATATCGAAACGCTGACAAAGCTTATGCAGGCCTTCGTCGAGACGCGAATCAAGCCCTATTATCTGCATCAGCTCGACCGGGCGCCGGGAACCGGGCATTTTTGGGTGCCGATCGCCAAAGGCCAAGACTTGATGCGGCAGTTGCGTGGCCGTGTCTCGGGCCTGTGCCAGCCTTATTACATGCTCGATATTCCCGGCGGCCACGGCAAGTCGCCAATTGGCCCTAATTATCTCATAGACCGATCCCCTGGCGAAACCTACGAAGTCGCCGATTACAAGGGCGGGCGGCACGTATATCCGCTGCAAGAATCAAAAGTAAGAAGCGTGGATTGCCTTGGCGGCTTGGTTAAGCGAATACCGGTTTTGCGCTTGGCCGCGCGCGACACAAGGGAGAAGCCTTGTTAAAATATCTTGCGTACGTATTCGGTATTGCCGCGCTGCTGGCTGCAGTGCCGGCGCATGTGACTCCCGCGAAGCAGGCGCCGGTCCAAACACAGGACAAAACGCAAGCTCCCACGCCAAAACAGGGACCTGCCAATAATAGCCCGACACCGCAGCCTGCGGGCTCGCAAGCTCAGCCGCCGACCGTGCCGCCGGAACAAGCGCCGACCGGTCCGGCCCTCGACAAACTCAGCGCTTCCCTAAAGCAAATCGAAACCAGCCTTGAGCGTCACGATCTCACCGATGCGGATCTTTTGGCCTTGCGTCAGCAGATTGATCCGATTTCAGAGGCGCTAGCTAATGCGCTCGACCGTCTGACGCCGGACCTCGACAGAATCAAAGCGCGGCTGGACCAGCTCGGCCCGAAACCCGACGATTCCGCGCCGCCAGAAAGTCCGGAAGTGACGGAGGAGCGCGCCGCACAGCAAAAGCTTTATGACGACACCAGCGAACTTTCGAAGCGCGCTCGCCTGCTGGCGGTCGAGGCGGACCAGACCAGCGCGACTATTACAGCGCGGCGGCGCGCTTTGTTCACGCGTTCATTGTTCGCTCAGGCGGAAAGTATAGCCAATCCCGCGCTTTGGGCCGGCGTCTGGCACGAAGCACCGCGCTACGCCGCCACCATAAAATCGGTCTTCAGCGAATGGATCGAAGGCATCGGCATCCGGCTCGACGGCCAGCGGCCGCTGGTTTTCTGGAGTGTCATGGCCCTGATCCTTTTGCTCTGTCTGCCACGCTCGCGGCTGGCCTGGCGTCTGCTCGAACGCGGTCCGGCGGCCTCCGAACCAAACCGCTTCCGCAAGATTCTTGGTGCCTGGTGGATCGCGCTTGTTGTAGCGGTTCCGGCAATCGCGACGATCTACGCCGCAGGCCTTGTGTTGCAAAGCTTCGATCTCGCCAATACGCGATTGCAGCCTTTCCTCCAGGCGTGCGGCGAGGCGATCATCCGCGTCGCTGCGGCGGCGGGAATAGCGCGCGGCTTGTTTGCTCCGGCACACCCCAATTGGCGTCTTCCCAGGCTCAACGACGAGGTGGCGGAAGGCATCGTCCGCGCGGCGATCAGCCTTGCCTGCATAGTCTCGGTCACCCGTCTTTTCGAAGCTCTCAACGACATTACCGGCGCCTCCTTGCAAATGGCTGTCGCGATGCGCGGGCTTACTGTCATGATCGCGGCACTCATGCTCGGCATCGAGTTGTGGCGCTTCGGCACAAGCGCCAGTGCCGACGATTGCCTCGGCCCCGAGGTTGCCAAGCAGCGAGATTGGTTCGACCTCACGCGCGTCGCCGTTTGGGCGGTGACTTTCGCTATCGCCGCCTCGGTTTTGACCGGCTACACCGCCTTTGGCAGCTTCCTGACAGATCAATTTTTCCGGGTTTGCGTTGTCTGTTGCGGGTTGTTCATGTCGATCGCTCTTGCCGAGGAAGCAATCGGCGCGGGCCTGGCGCCGACGACGCGGCTCGGGCATCGGCTGATCGTTAGCATCGGCTTCAATCGCAACTCGCTTGAACTTACCGGCGTCCTCATTGCCGGATTGATTAGGCTTGTGCTTTTCGCCATCGCCGCGGGTCTCGTCCTGGCACCGTGGGGACTTCAGCGTAGCGATGTCCCGATCGATATTGGGGATGCCTTTTTCGGCTTCAAGGTTGGCGACATAACGATTTCGCCGTTCGGCATCTTCATTGCCATCGCTCTTTTCGCTCTCGCCTTCGGGATTTTTCATGCGGTGCTGCAATGGGCGGATTCCAAAGTGTTTCCGCATTTGAATTTCGATGTCGGGCTGCGGAATTCGATTCGGACAAGCCTCGGCTATCTCAATTTTCTCGTCGCAGCCGGCCTCGCGCTTGGCTATCTCGGTTTGAATTTCGAGAAACTTGCCCTTGTGGCGGGCGCCCTGTCGGTCGGCATCGGTTTCGGCCTCCAGTCAATCGTCAACAATTTCGTCTCGGGGCTAATCTTGTTGTGGGAGCGCGCCGTCAGGGTCGGCGACTGGATCGTGGTTGGCGGCGATCAAGGTTTCGTGCGCCGCATCAATGTCCGCGCGACCGAGATCGAGACGTTTGATCGTGCCCAGGTGATTATCCCGAACTCGAGCCTCGTCACCGGCGTCGTCACCAACCTCGTGCGGAACGACCGGACCGGCCGGGTGGTGATACCACTCACGGTCGCGGCGTTCGCCGATCCGGAGAAAGTGCGAGAGGTCTTGGTTGCGATCGCCAAGGCAAACCGGCTCGTTTTGACCATGCCGGCCCCGCAAATCCTGTTTACCGGCATGTCGGCGAGCGCGCTCAACTTCGAGCTGCGCGTCTTCGTCGGCGATGTCGAAACCAGCGTTCGCGTCAAGAGCGACCTTAACTTTGAGATCTTCAGGCGGTTCAAGGAAGAAAAATTCTTCGACACGCCAGCGCCGGGCGCCACCAAGATCGAGATCGTCAGCTTCGAAAATCAGGCAAGCTTAGCGGCACCCTTCGAGGCGATATCCGCGGCGAACCAGGCAAAACGCGGCGCCCCAGGACGATGAACCGGCGGCATGCGAATTGATGCGGCGCCGCGCCGCGATCCAGCATGGCGTGATCCGCTGGGGGCGCTGGTGAAAAATATCCAGGGCTCTTACGCGCCACCGAGAAGCCTTGCCACGAGCGCGTCAATCCTTTGCGCAATGCCAGCCTGGTCAGCGCCGCGCGGATAAGGCCTCGCGCGCGTTGAAATTTGATGTTCTCGGGCAGGGGCACGGAGGCGGCAAGAGCTTCCGCCTCGCGCGCGGCGACGGCGATGGCGTTGTGGAGGGGATCGCTCGCGTCGAAGCGCGGGATCGGCAGGTTGAACATGACTTTGTCGAAGCGCCGCGCGCCAAATTGACCGCGAGCTTGAAGGGATTTGCCGCGTGAGCGCGCGGTTTCGCTGTTGAAAAGAGCAGTGAGGTAACGCGCTTCCTTTTCCGCGTCAGGCTTGGACCAGTAGAGACTGTGCTCAATGACCGCTGGTTCTTTTAATATGCAGGCTGCGGGGTTTGTCCCCGAAGCCGCGTAAACCACGCGCAGCGGCGCGAGAGGAAACTGCGCGCCCAATTCGTTGTGATAATTCCAGCGGCCGATAAGCGTCATTTCGCCACTTTCCGCATTGGCATTCCACACCTTCTCCGCCTTTTTCATCCAGCCATGCAAGCTATCAAAGCCGCGATTTGCGGCGGCCTCGGCATCGAGGACCTCGCCTTTATCCGTCGCGGGAACCACGCCTTCGAAAGGCTTGAATACGCGATAGGGTAAAATGCTCTCGCCGAGCAGCACGGGACGCAAAAATTCCGCCTCAACCCGGTTCTCAATTTCTGGCAAAGATTTCCAAGGTTCCTTCTCCTGGTTGGTTCGCCTGCTCTCGACATAGGGCGCGCTCGGGTCCGCGCCGAGCCGTCCCATCGTCTTGCGCTCGACAAGGCACAACATGCGCGGCACCAACGTAGCGCCCTGACGAAACATTTTCCGGTAGGACGAGCCGCCCTCAAAGATCGCGATGTCCAAAGCGGGTGCGCCTTTCCGCACCTTCAGACTTCGATCCGCGATCTCCTCCGGCGCGTCGCGAAATGGCAACGTCCCGGAATAGGCGCGGACCTTGTCAGGAAATGGTTTTGATGTCGCGCGCCGCCGCCCGAAGACAACGCACGATGGCACCGGAAACAAGGGCTGGACCCCGTCGTCCATCGTCCAGACTTCATCCCAAGCGATTCGCGCAGACATGAACGATCCCGACCGGAGGCGCTCGAATTGTCCGCGCGAGAGCGCCGCGAGCGGTAGGACAAAAGCGAGCTTGCCGCCGTCGCGCAGATAAAGCGTGGTCGCGCGCACGGTGAAGAGCGCGGACAGATCGTTTTGCGTCGCGAGCTTGCCGCCGACGTAAACGTTTTCACCCTTCGCCAACTCCTTGAAACGCTTCTGCAAGTCGCTGCTCATATGCCGATAGGCGACCCAAGGCGGATTGCCGACGACGACACTGGCCCAGCGGTTGGCGGCCGAAAAGGCCAAGGGCCGCGAAAGATTGCGCGCGACATAAGCCCACACCGAATCGCGGCCCTCGCGCCGGAGCTTGTCGAAAGTGACATAGGTTTTGCCGAGATCGCTTTATCGCCAGCTTTTGCTCGTCCGTCACGTCGGCGCGGTAATGCTGCTCGGTGATGTGGAAAAGCGCCGCCTCGATCTGCGCGCGAGACATGCCCGTTTCCGATCCCGCTGCGCATCCGCTCAATGGCCTTGTCAAAAAGAGCGGGATCGCGGCAAAAAGTATCGGGAAAATCGAGTTGCTCGCGTCCCATTGGCGTCGGGCGTCTCCGCTCGCTCCCGCGCCCGCGGGCGGCGGCGGCACGCGGATCGTCAATTCTTTGCCGCCGACGATTTCGCTGATCGATAATTGCATCGCGTCGCCGAGATAAACCGGGAACGTAAAAAGCGCCGCGATCCTTTGAGCAGCGGGCGCGAGCCCCAACAGATAAGTGACGCGCGCGATGATGACGGCGACGGGGTGAATATCCATGCCCGTCGATCCGCGCGTAGACCTCCGCCGCGCGAAGCTCCGGGTTCATGTCCGACTCCACTGCCTTTTTCAAGAAAGACTCGGATGGCGTGAAACAGAAAAGTGCCTGAACCGCAAGCCGGATCGAGCACGGGTGTTCGACCAGTGGCCGGTCGACTGCGATTTGTTTCACCATTTTGGCGGCAAGCCAATCCGGCGTGTAATATTCGCCGAGTCCATGGCGCTGGTCGCAGTCGATGAGCGATTCGTAGAGAATTTTGAGAACGTCGCTTTCGACTTCCGCGAGACGGAAGCGCCGGACATGGGCCATGATGCGGCGCACGAGGTCCTCGCCCTCGCTATCCGCCACGACCCAATCGAAGAAATCGCTTTCGACGGCACCGGAAATGCCCGCTGATTGAAACGGCTCGCCCGAAAGAAGCCGCTTCGGATCGTCTTCCCTCAGGCCGAGAACGGCGAGCGCGATGCACTTGGCGGCGATAACAAGAAACGTGTGCTGAAACCACAGCGCGTCACTCTCGACCTCGCGCCCATAGACGAGCTTTAAGAGCTGCGCCCAGAGCTGCCGTTTCAGCGCCACTGGCGGAGACAAGGACAGCTTGCCCCAAAGGCCAGCGAGCGCTGCACCGGCGCGGCGGAACGCGACCGAATCCTGCCCAAGTTCGATGCGGATGGTCAGCGGATCGGGCGGCAGTGACGCCTTTAATGCCACGACGCCGTCGAGCCACGCGAGAAAGGGTTCCAGTTTTTGGAGATCGAGAATAATTTCCTTAATCTTGATGAGCTTGCCGTCTTCGAGCTCGTAGGCGATCCACCGTCGCCCATCCGAGGCTATTCCGACGAATTTCTCGCCTTCTTCCCTCTCACGATCGCCTAGATATTCCGGCATCTTGCGCTCGACGTCCGCCAACTCCTTGTCAAGATCGCGCTTGGCTTCGAGAATGGTCCGGCCAATCAGCGCATCGAGACGGCCGCGCACCACGGGGACCCGATGCTCGAAATCTAGGGCCGAAAGCTCGGCGCCGAATTCATCGATCAGCAATTGCCGGATATCGGCCTTGACCTCGTCATGGCCAGGTTTTCCTGCAAGATGGCGCAGAAGATCTATCGTGGACGGAGCGATCACCGGACGACGATAGCTGCAGCCTCGGAGCCGGACAATCCGGGCGGGCGAGCAATGCAGAGCTTTCTTCACAGTATTCGGCACTGACCGCGCCGGGACTGGGAGTTGCCGAAGCCGTGGAGCGAGCCCTATACCGGCCTTTCGCGGCATGGTAAGGAGCGCTCCGTCGCGCGGGCGGCCTTGCTAGGGAGCAGAGTCAGGACGCGCTACTTCGGAGAGAAAACGAGCATGACAGAACCGGCACGGTTGAATCGAAAAGGCACTGAGATGAAGGAGCGCGCAAAGGAAGGATCGAAGGGCGACACCTTGAAGGTCATCGTTCAGGCGCTGCTTATCGCGCTCGTCGTGCGCACCTTTTTGTTTCAGCCGTTCAATATTCCATCCGGGTCGATGATCCCGACCTTGCTGATCGGCGACTATCTTTTCGTCTCCAAATATGCCTACGGCTATTCCGATCATTCGTTTCCGTTTAGCCCCAATTTATTTTCCGGCAGAATTTTTGCCTCGCCGCCGAAGCGCGGCGACGTCGCCGTCTTCAAGCTTCCTCGCGACGGACAAACGGACTATATCAAGCGGGTGATCGGCCTGCCCGGCGACAAAATTCAAATGAGGGAGGGCCGACTTTACATCAATGGCGAAGTCGTTCCACGCGAGCCGATTGACAAGGTCCGTACCGAAGATTTTTACGGACGTGAAACCGGCGTCGCGACCTATCGCGAAACACTGCCCGGCGGGGTCAGCCACACGATCATCGAAATACAAGGCGACAGCGGATACAACGACAATACCCAGGTTTTCGACGTTCCGCCCGGAAATTATTTCATGATGGGCGACAACCGGGACAATTCGACGGACAGCCGGGTTCCACCCGATGAGGGAGGCGTCGGCTTCGTGCCATTTGAAAATCTCGTCGGGCGCGCGGAATTGATCTTCTTTTCGGTCAGCAAGGGCGAGCCGGCCTGGGCGTTCTGGGAATGGCCGTGGACGGTGCGCACTCGACCGGATGCTCAAATCCGTGAAATAGGATGGCGCGGCAAGTCGAGGGTGTACATGCGCTCGAGGCGCGTATCGGGCATTTTTTTGCCGATCGTAACCTGATCGCGGTGGCGCTGACCCATGTTAGCGCGGCAGCCGGGCGCAAGCGCGAAACCTATCAACGGCTCGAATTTCTCGGCGATCATGTCTTGGGTCTCGCCGTTTCTGCGATGCTGTACGAAGCATTTCCCGAAGCAGGCGAAGGGGAACTCTCGCGACGCCTGGCGGGCCTCGTCCGCAAGGAAAGCTGCGCCGAGGTCGCCCTCGCCTGGGGCGTTGAATCCTGCGTCCGGCTTGGCGAAAGTGAGAGCCAAACAAGCCCCCCCAACATGGCGATTCTGGGCGACGTTTGCGAAGCGATTATCGGCGCGGTGTTTCTCGACGCGGGCTATGCGGCGGCGAAGGCCGTCGTGACCGCCGCGTTCGGCGAACGGATGCATGCGCCGGGACGCCCATTGCGCGATCCCAAAACCGCACTGCAGGAATGGGCGCAAGCGCGCGGCCTTCCCACGCCGCTCTATCGCGAAACCGCGCGATCGGGGCCTGATCACGCGCCGGAATTCACGATGTCGGTCGAACTGCCCGGCTACCGGAATGCCGAGGCAAAGGGCTTCGCGAAGCGCCTCGCCGAGCAAGCCGCGGCGGCGGCTTTTATCGCGCGCGAGGGCATCGGTCAGGATGTCCAAAAGGGCGCCTCGTGAACAACGGCAGCGGCGAAACGAGCTGCGGTTTCGTCGCCCTTATCGGGGCACCGAACGCGGGCAAATCGACCCTTATTAACCGGCTCGTTGGAACGAAAGTTTCGATCGTCTCGCGCAAGGTTCAGACGACGCGGAGTTGCGTGCGCGGGATTGCCCTGGAAGGCAAGGCGCAAATCGTTTTCGTCGATACGCCGGGCCTATTCGCGCCGAAACGCCGGCTCGACCGGGCCATGGTGGCGGCCGCCTGGGGCAGCGCCATCGATGCCGATGCGGCCGCGCTGCTTGTCGATGTCCGCAAAGGCATCGATGCCGAGGTCGAGGCCATTCTCGGCCGCTTGCAGCACGTCGCTGCCAAGAAAATTCTTGTCCTCAACAAGATCGATACGTTGGAACCGCCAAGGCTTCTCGAACTCGCCGCCAGGCTCAACCACGCACTCCCCTTCGCGCAAACTTTTATGATCTCGGCCTTGCGCGGCCACGGAGTCGCCAAATTCAAACAGCAACTCACGGCGCTGATGCCGCCTGGCCCATGGCTTTATCCGGAAGATCAGATTTCCGATGCACCTTTGCGCTCGCTTGCCGCCGAAATCACGCGCGAGAAGATTTTTGAGCGGCTGCACGACGAGCTGCCTTATGCCTCGACGGTCGAAACGGAGCTTTGGCAAGACATGCCGGACGGCTCGGCGCGGATCGAACAGACGATCTATGTGCTGCGCGAGGGCCACAAAAAGATCGTGATCGGCGAAGGTGGCCGGACCATCAAGGGTATCGGGACCGCAGCGCGCAAGGAAATTATCGAGGCGGCCGGACAAAAGGTGCATCTTTTTCTGTTCGTCAAAGTGCGCGAAAACTGGGCCGACGATCCCGCACGCTACCGGGAAATGGGCTTGGAATTTCCCGAGGAGTGATGGGGCAGAGCGTCCGGCTACGACGCTCATTTCTGCGTTGCTGGGGGACCCGATGGCGGAAACGTTGGACCGGGAACACGAATTGTGCCGGTTTTATTGTCCTTCGTCGTCGGGCTCCTCAGTCCTCCGGGCGGCTCGCAACCTGATCCCTTTACTCCCTTCAAATCGCAACCCTGTTCGTCTCGCTCAGCGCCAGAAGCCAACTGGGTGAGTGCGATAATAGAAGTGGTGGCTATCACTACAACCAACAAACGCATTGGAGCCCGCTTACTCCTAAGTTGGCGATCTTCATCCCATCCCGAAAATGTTTCGTTTTATTGCGACTTTGGATTTACATGGGGCTTGTCGTTGCTGCCCTGGAGCTCGGAGCCCTGCGCATTTTGCGATCGTTGGACATCGACAGGTCCGCTCGAGACTGGCCCCGACCCCGGTGCTGCGCGATTTCCTGTCGGCTCCGCCCCTCTCATCGGCTGCACCTTCGAGCCCGGCTCGCAACCTGGTATTTGAACCCCCCTCACATCACATTCTTGCCCCTTCTCCGCGGCAGAAGCGGCCTGCATAAGGGCCATGAAGGAAGCGACAACAATCAAAGAAAGCGATGTACGCATGTAGGCCTCCCTAATTAGATTTGACATCTTTCAGGCCGAAGCACGCATTTACTTTGCCCCCGGTGGCGGGGGCGGAGGTTCTTGATACGGCACTATATTACCATTCTTGACCTGCGGGCCTGCACTGCTACTTGAAGGATGGCCATTGCCCGTGGACGGACCGGGTCCAGTTCCTAGCTTCCCTTTTGCCGGCTGCACCTTCGAGCCCGGCTCGCAACCTGGTATTTGAACCCCCCTCACATCACATTCTTGCCCCTTCTCCGCGGCAGAAGCCGGCCGAGTAATCGCAAAGTGAGCCATCGCGTTTATGGAAGCAGCAGCAATCAACGCAATTAACTGGCGCATGAGAGCCTCCCTTGAGAGTCCGATTTGGCACCCGAAGTCAATGTTCTTTGTTGAGCGTCAACTGCACGAATTCGCTCAGTGCTAACAGCAATAAACAATGCTAACAGCAATAAACAATGCTAACAGCAATAGGTTAGTTACACATATCTAGTATAATAAGCATGTTTCGGGCAATGATGCAAGGGATTATTTCGGCAGCAATGGCGCGGTTATCGATCGCCCCGCTCAATTCCCCGCGCTGCATCCAGGCGCGAAACGCGCTCTAGCGCAGGTCGTCGCGGGCCGAGAATTGGAGGAAAAGCTCGATAGTCGAACGCGAAAGGGTGATGCCATGCTTGCCTTGGAGGCCGGGGTCGGCATCGGTCCGCGCGGCGGCGGAGACAAGCGAAGCGGGAAGCCCGGTGAGATCGTCTTCGCCGGCGAGAACTAATATCACGGCACCAATTTCCAGTGCTGGCCAAAGCCCATCAATCCGAACTAATTACCCAAAACCGTATCAGCCTCTCCTCCGGGCACCTCGACGAGGCCGCGCTTACGCAACAGCGCGCCGGGTTTTGCCGCGCGGCCGCGAAACGCCCTGTAGGCTTCCTCCGGATCGTGGCGGTAGCCCGAGGAATAAATGTGCTCCTGCAGCTTCTTGGCAACCATTGGATCGAAAATATCGCCGCGCTCCTCGAAAGCTTCAAATCCGTCGGCGTCGAGAACTTCAGACCAGAGATAGCTGTAATATCCCGCCGCATAGGACTCGCCCGAAAAGACGTGCTGGAAATGCGGCGTGCGGTGGCGCATCGCGATCGAGGCAGGCATGCCAAGTTTGTCGAGTTGCTTTTTTTCGAAATCAACAATGTCGATTGCATCCCCACTGGACTCGAGATGCAGCGCGAGGTCGACCAGCGCCGAGGCGGTATATTCGACCGTCGCAAAACCCTGATTGAACTGGCGCGCCGCCGCCAAGTTCCGCAAAAGCCTTTCCGGCATCGGCTCGCCTGTCTCATAATGCAGGGCGAAACGGCGCAACACCTCCGGCTGCTCCAGCCAATGCTCGTAAAGCTGCGAAGGAAATTCGACGAAATCGCGGGCGACGTTGGTGCCCGCGATCAACGGATAGGTCACGTCCGACAAGATGCCGTGCAGCGCATGGCCAAATTCATGAAACAAGGTGCGCGCATCGTCGAAACTCAAGAGACAGGCTTGCCCCTCGCTGGCCTTGGCGAAATTCAAGACATTGACGACGATCGGCCGCACATCTGCGTAGAGCTTTTGCTGTTCGCGGAAGGAACTCATCCAGGCACCGCTTCGTTTCGAAGGCCGCGCGAAATAATCGCCGATAAAAAGCGCGATCTCTTGTCCGTCGCGCCTTGTGACAATCCACGATCGTGCATCTTGATGGTAAAGCGGCACGTCATTGCGTTCGCAGAAAAGACAGGCCAAACAGCCGGTTCGCGGCAAAAAACGCGGCTTCAATCATTTTGTCGAGTTGCAGATAGGGTTTGACTTCGGCCTCATCGAGGTCGAAGTCCGCCTTGCGGCGCTTTTCGGCATAGTAGCGCCAATCCCATGGCGCGATCTCAAAATTGCCGCCCTCATCCGCGGCGATCGCCTGCAAGGCCGCCTCTTCGCCCCTTGCGCGCGCAAGTGCCGGCGCCCACACTGAATGCAAAAGACCCAGCGCCGCTTGCGGGGTCTTGGCCATCGTATCGGCCAGGCGGAAGTGCGCGAAATTTGCAAAACCGAGAAGCCGCGCGCGCTCGGTGCGCAACTCCACCATTTCGGCGGCAATGGCGCGGTTATCGGTCGCTCCGCCCGATTCCCCGCGCTGCATCCAGGCGCGAAACGCCTTCTCGCGCAGGTCGCGGCGGGCCGAGAATTGCAGGAAAGGCTCGATGCTCGAACGCGATAGTGTGATGCCATGCTTGCCATGGAGGCCGCGGTCGGCAGCGGTCCGCGCGGCGGCGGAGACGAGCTGCGCGGGAAGCCCGGCGAGATCGTCTCCGCCGGCGAGAACCAGCATATAGGCTTTTTCATCGGCGAGGACGTTTTGGCCGAAATTAGTGGCAAGCACTGCAAGCCGCTCGGCGATCGCCGCAAGCCTCTGTTTGGTTGCCTCTGAAAGGGCGCCGCCATTGCGCAAAAAGGCGATATGATAGCGCTCGAGAACCTGCGCCTGTTCGGCATTAAGCCCAAGTTCGCCCCGCCGCGACTGCAGAGCATCGACGCGCTCGAACAAGGCGGTGTTCAGGTAGATTTGGCTGCGATGCCGGGCAAGTTTTGGCGCAATCTCGCGTTCGATTGCTTCGAGTTCGTCATTGGTGTCGGTACGCGCCAGATTGAAAAAAACCGAGCAGATGCGGGTCAACTCGCGACCGCTTCGCTCAAGCGCCTCGATCGTGTTTTCGAAAGACGGCGGATTTGGGTCGGCCGCGATTTCTCCGGTCTCGCCTTTCGCACGGCCAAGCGCGATCTCAAAAGCTTGTTCAAAATGGCTTGGCTTCAGGCGATCGAACGGCGGCGCGCCAAAAGGCCCTGACCATGGTTCGAGAAGCGGGTTTTTTTCGCAATTGTTCTCTTCGTCCATGGCGTGGCTGTCCAATTCCTTGTGGCGTCTTCGATGGCAAACGAGCTGGCTTCTATCTGCATGCCCCTGGCGCTCGCTCGCCCGGAAAGCGGGCAAGTGTTGCGATCACTTCGGCGTCCGTGACCTGGCGGAAATTGCCGTAAAAGCTACCGACCGCATCGAGCCATGCCGGCGATTCTAGACATATGGCAACGTCTGCTTCGTTTCGCAGCTCGTCGAGCGTGTCTTTGGCCGCCACGGGCACGGCGAGCACCAGCTCCTTTGGTGCCCGCGCGCGCACCGCGCGAAGGGCCGTACGCATTGTCGCGCCAGTCGCGATGCCATCGTCGATGACAATGACGGTACGGCCCGCGACATCTTCGCGCGCGCGGGCGCCAAGATAGCGGCGGCGGCGGCGTTCGAGTTCCTCGAGCTCGGCGTCGCGGACCGCATTGAATTGCACTTCGGTAATTCCCAAGCTTTCGATGATCTGCACATTGCGCACGACGATCGGCGCGGCACCGTCCGCCACCGCGCCCATGGCGAGTTCGGGTTGCGCCGGAACGCCGATTTTCCGGACCAGGATCAGATCGAGCGGCGCGCCCAAAGCCGCCGCGACTTCGGCCGCGACAGGCACGCCTCCGCGCGGAAGCGCCAGGACAATGGGCCGGCGCGTCCTGTATCCGGCAAGCTCCGCTGCCAGGCCGCGGCCCGCGGCGGCCCGATTCTCGAACGGCATTGCGCCGCTCCTTGTCTCGCGCTGTGCATCCGCCGCAATCCGGTCCGGCATTTCAGCCGGGCGTGGAGGTAGCAGCGCTCACCCCTGGCGGCACACAATAAGCCCGCAACGTGAGATCACCGCAACGGCGCAGTCTTTCATCTGCGTCATCAGCATTTTGTCCGCCGAAATCCTACCGGGAAAACGTGATCCGAATTCCGTTGAAATCCGATCACGTTCTTAATCCCTTGCTTCACCAAATTCTTCTGCTTGACGCTGACAATTTGAAGCGCGGGCATTCCAATTCTGTTACCGGCGATGTCCTCCGCCCCCTCCATGCCCGCCTCCGCCGTGTCCGCCCCCGCCATGCCAACCTCCGCCGTGTCCGCCCCCGCCATGCCAGCCTCCGCCATGTCCGCCCGCGCCATGCCAGCCCCCGCCGTGCCAGCCCCCGCCATGCCAGCCATAGCCGCCCCGGCCGCCGCCCCAGCCGTTCCAACCATAGCCGCCGCCCCAGCCATAGCCGCGACGCCAAGCGTAGCCGCACCAATACCAGCCAGGTCCTTGCCAGCCATTGCCATACCAACAATAGCCTTGGCCACCCCAGAAATATTGGGTTTTTTGCAGGGGAACTGCTGCGCTTGCTGAAATTGCCGCAGCCGCATTCGGCATGGCCGCCGCCTGCGCATTCCCGCCCGCAGTGGTGGCCGTCAAGAATGCGGCCGCAGCCGCAACCATCAACAACCGACGCATGTGTTCCTCCCTCGTATCACAGTTTCCACTGTACACGGGAGCATTCATGAATCCACTCAGCGGAGTCAATCGCGCGCTTCGCGTTTATTTTGTGCCGCACATCTCAACCGGCAGTCTTGCGGGCGCGTTTGGCGAGCGTGCGCAGCCGCAACGCGTTGAGCTTGATGAAACCCGCGGCATCGCGATGGTCGTAGGCGCTAGCACCTTCCTCGAAGGTCACGAGGTCCTGATCGTAGAGGGAATAGCGGCTTGAGCGGCCAACGACGAAAACCGAGCCCTTGAAAAGTTTAAGACGCACCCGGCCGGTGACGAATTCTTGGCTGCGGTCGATCAGCGCTTGCAGCATTTCGCGCTCCGGCGAAAACCAGAAGCCATTGTAGATGAGCTCGGCATATTTCGGCATCAGTTCGTCCTTCAGATGGGCGGCGCCGCGATCGAGCGTGATCTGCTCGATGCCGCGATGGGCGCAATAAAGGATCGTGCCGCCGGGTGTTTCGTACATGCCGCGCGATTTCATGCCGACGAAGCGGTTTTCGACGAGATCAAGACGTCCAATGCCATGTGCGCGGCCAAGCCCGTTCAATTGCGCGAGCAGGGCCGCGGGCCGCATTGACGTGCCATTGATGGCGGTGGCGTCGCCACGCTCAAAGTCGATTTCGACATATTCGGGCTCGTTTGGCGCGTCCTCCGGATCGAGCGTGCGGGAATAAACATAATCTGGCACTTCTTGCGCCGGGTCTTCCAGCACCTTGCCTTCCGAAGACACGTGAAGGAGATTGGCATCGACCGAAAACGGCGCTTCGCCGCGCTTGTCCTTGGCAATGGGAATTTGATTTTTTTCCGCGAAAGCGATGAGCGCGGTGCGCGAGGTCAAATCCCACTCTCGCCAGGGCGCGATGACCTTAATGTCGGGCTCCAGCGCGTAATAGGCAAGTTCGAAGCGCACCTGATCGTTGCCCTTGCCGGTCGCTCCATGCGCCACCGCATCCGCGCCCACCTTACGGGCAATCTCGATCTGCTTCTTCGCGATTAGGGGCCGCGCGATCGAGGTGCCGAGGAGGTAGAGCCCCTCATAGCGCGCGTTGGCGCGAAACATCGGGAAAACGTAGTCGCGGACGAATTCCTCGCGGAGGTCCTCGATGAAAATATGCTCAGGTCTTATGCCGAGGAGAACCGCTTTTTGACGTGCCGGTTCCAGTTCCTCGCCTTGGCCAAGGTCGGCCGTGAAGGTCACGACCTCGCAGCCATAAGTCGTTTGCAGCCATTTGAGAATGATCGACGTGTCGAGGCCGCCCGAATAGGCGAGCACAACTCTTTTCACGTCCTTTATGTTAGCTGCCATGGAGATCTCGCGCGGGAGGAAAGACCCACGCGACTATAGTGGCGAAGTTTGCTCGCGCAAGTATGTCCTTGGCGGGCTGCTGTATTGCGATAAGTCGGGCGCAATTTCTCCAGGCTTGCGCCAAACTTGCAGTCCCGTCCGCCAGGCTCCCATGGTTAAGCGGCGTGTAAGAGATTCGCTTCAGTCTTCCTTTCACATCGGCTCCGGAAGCGGTGGCCGGGCGCTCGAAAGGATGACCCTGATGAATTCAAAATATTTGGTGCGGAACATTTCATTGGCGGCGGCGATGATTGGCGTTCTGCCGTTGGCCGGCTTGTGCAATTTTGCGGAGCCGGCGGCTGGCGCGGACTTCGCGCAGCCGTTCCCTGATCTCGCCCCGCCGCCAGCCCCGGACATGGTTGAGTTCGCCACCAACTGGTATGTGCGTGGCGATCTCGCCTATGCCCAAGAAACCTTTCCTAATATATCTCCATTTACGTTAGGCTCCTCGCCGTCCATGCTCAACTCATTTAGTGCTGGAATCGGAGGAGGATACAAAGTCAACAATTGGTTTCGGACGGATCTCATTCTCGATTATCGCTCGGATATCCATGCGGCCGGCACCGGAACAGCGAGTTGCTTTATCAATGTGAGCAACCCGTCACCCTTCCAACCGAATCCGCAGCCCGAAACCTGTACTGGTCTTTTCGATAACAAAATCCGCCGCTGGGACCTGCTGGCCAACGGCTATTTCGACCTCGGCACCTGGGATGGCTTCACCCCCTATATAGGCGCGGGAGCCGGTGTCACCTGGGCGCACATCAATCAATCGGTCAATTTCGCGTTCAATGGTCAGCCTTGCTTTGCAAGTTGCGGATTCACGGACGGCAGCAACATCGTCACATTTGCCGATTTCGACCACACCCAAGGGCAAACGATCTACCGATTCGCCTGGGCGTTGATGGCCGGAGTAGCTATTGCGATGACAGACCACGCGCAGTTTGACGTCGGTTACCGCTTTCTCGATCTTGGTTCGCTCACCGGCATATCACCCGTGACTGGGACGCCGGTGACCCAGAGGGTTCGCGCCAACGAGGTGCGCGCTGGCGTGCGCTATATGATCGACTAGTCTGCGATGGCCGCAAGCCGAATCGCCCGTGGTATCCCGCGCCCATTTCGCGATCACGCCTCAAAGGAGAAGGTTTCAGGCGAAACAGTGTTCGCTTCGCCTGAAAACCAGGAGGCGTCACCCTCTCGCGCGTGGCATTTAGCCCATGGCCTTCACGATCGCGTCGACCATTTTCTTGGCGTCGCCAAACAGCATCGTTGTATCGGGCCTAAAAAATAATTCATTGTCGACGCCCGCATAGCCGGAGCCCAAGCTGCGTTTGACGAAGAGCACATCCTTGGCGTACTCCACATCGAGAATCGGCATGCCATAGATTGGCGAGGAGGCATCGGTTTTAGCGGCGGGGTTTGTTACATCGTTGGCGCCGATGACAAACGCTACGTCGGCTTCGGGAAATTCTGGATTTATGTCGGTGAGTTCGAAAACCTCGTCATAAGGCACATTGGCCTCGGCGAGCAGCACGTTCATGTGCCCCGGCATGCGCCCGGCGACCGGATGGATCGCGTATTTGACATCGATGCCCTTGCCTTTCAAAATGTCGGCCATTTCCCGCACGGCATGCTGGGCTTGGGCTACCGCCATCCCGTAGCCCGGTACGACAATCACTCTCTTCGCGGCGAGCAGCATCGCAGCCGCATTCTCCGCCGAGCCCTGCTTTACAGGCCGCTTTTCCGCGTCGCTCTCGCCAGGCGGGGGCGCCGCAACTTCGCCGCCAAATCCGCCGAGAATGACCGAGATGAAACTGCGGTTCATCCCCTTGCACATGACGTAGGAAAGAATCGCGCCGGACGAGCCAACCAATGCGCCGGTGATGATCAAGGCCAAATTGGCAAGGGTGAATCCGACGGCGGCCGCGGCCCATCCCGAATAGGAATTCAGCATTGATATGACGACAGGCATATCGGCGCCGCCGATCGGTATGATGAGCAGCACGCCGAGGGCGAAGGACACCAACGCGATCAGCCAAAATACAAAGTGAGATTCCGTCGCGATGAACGCAATGATGGAGACCGCGAGCAAAATCGCAAGCCCGATATTGATCGCATGGCGATTGGGGAGAAGGATGGGATTGCCGCTCATTCGCCCATCAAGCTTAAGGAATGCGATCACCGACCCGGTGAACGTGATCGCGCCGATCGCGGCGCCGAGCGACATTTCAAACAGCGTCGAGCCATGAATCGCATTAACGGCACCAAGACCAAATCCTTGCGGCGCGTAAAGAGCACTCGCCGCGACCAGCACGGCCGCAAGGCCGATCAAGGCATGGAACAAGGCGACGAGCTGAGGCATCGCCGTCATCTGGATGGTGCGGGCCCGCCAAACGCCAATGCTGCCGCCGATCCCTATCGCGAGCAGAACCCACAGAAACGACAAGAACCCCCACGGCAGCTGATAGAGGAAAGTTGTTCCCGCCGCTATCCCCATGCCAATCACCCCGAACCGGTTGCCTTGCCGGGCGGTTTCGGGCGAGGATAGGCCGCGCAGCGCGAGGATGAAGAGGATCCCCGAGGCGAGGTACAAAAGAGCCGCGATATTTCCGTTCAACATCGTTCTAGCCCTTCTTCTTGAACATCGACAGCATCCGCTCGGTGACGAGGAAGCCGCCAAAAATATTGACCGAAGCAAGGGTTAGGGCGAGGAAACCGAACAGCCGGGCGGCGCCTGATCCCTCGCCCGCATTCGAATCAATGCCGGCCGTGAGCAGGGCGCCAACCACGATGACCGAGGAGATCGCGTTGGTTACCGACATCAGCGGCGTGTGCAGGGAAGGGGTCACGGCCCAGACGACGTAATAGCCAACGACCACGGCCAACGCAAAAATCGCCAGCCGGAAAATGAAAGGGTCGATCGCCCCACCGCTTGCCGCCGAGGCGCCGGCCGCGATCTGCTCGGCATAGGCCTGCGCGCTACTGACGGCATGGGCCGCGTTCTGTATCTTGTCCAGCAATTGTGGATCGAGTTCCGCCATCTCATGCCCTCCTGCTTGATTTTTTGCCGATTGAACGTTGGGTTGTTGCTGCGATCTTGGCCTAAGCTCCGGCTTGGAAGCTTGGATGCACGAGGCCCCCATCCTTGGTGATCAAGGTTGCCTTGACCAGTTCGTCGTCCCATTTGATCGCGAGCGACTTGGTTTTCGGGTCGATCAAGGTCTCGACGAAAGCCAAAAGGTTTTTCGCATAGAGCGATGAGGCCGTGGCGGGCAGCCGGCCGGCGGTATTCAAATGGCCAATAATCTTAACGCCATTTTTCGACACGGTGGTTTCGCCGGGTTTCGCTAATTCGCAGTTTCCGCCACGCTCGACGGCAAGATCGACGATCACCGAGCCGGGATGCATAGATTCAACCATCGCGGCCGTAATAAGGACCGGAGCCGGGCGGCCGGGAATAAGCGCCGTCGCTATGACAATGTCCTGCGCGGCGATATGTGAAGCTATGAGCGCCGCCTGTTTTGCCTTGTAGCCGGCCGACATTTCCTTGGCATATCCGGCTGCCGTCTCTGCCCCCTTGAATTCGTCGTCCTCGATGGCAATGAATTTGGCGCCAAGCGACACCACTTGCTCTTTCGTCGCCGGCCGGACGTCGGTAGCAGTCACGATGGCGCCGAGCTTGCGCGCGGTGGCGATGGCCTGCAGCCCCGCGACGCCGACGCCCATAATGAAGATTGTCGCGGGCTTTATCATGCCCGCCGCCGTCATCATCATCGGAATGACCCGGCCATATTCGGCGGCGGCATCGATGACGGCGCGATAGCCTGCGATATTGGCCTGGCTCGACAAGACGTCCATCGTCTGCGCGCGTGTGATGCGCGGCATGAGTTCCATGGCGAAGGCACAAGTGCCCGCCGCCGCCAATGCGTTCAGCGCATCGATATGCCCATAAGGATCCATGATCGCGATAATGGCGGCGCCTGGCTTGGCGCCTGCGATGTCCGCAGCACTTGGCCGCCTGACCCGCAACACAGTATCGGCGTCCTTCACGGTGGCCAAAGGATCGGACACGATCGCAGCCCCGGCTGCCACATAGTCTTGATCCAAAATCCCAGATTTTAGGCCGGCGCCCGTTTGCACCTTGACCTCCGCGCCGAGGCTTACAAATTTTTTCACCGTCTCTGGCGTCGCCGCGACACGGCCCTCGGCGGGATCGGTTTCGGCGGGAATGGCAATCAGCATGAATGGCTCCGGAAGTCCTTGAAGCTGTGACACAGCCCGATTCTTGGCCGCCGGTCAAGCCGCGCAGACGGTCGGCATTGGCGAGGCGAGGGATGGTGGCCCCGTCGACGGCAAAGTAGTTGATGATGTCGTTTTTGAGATGGAAAAACGGCCGCTAGCGTTTTCGTATTGAGGATAGTCTATCGCGGGACGGCCAGCAGGTTGAGCATGATCTCGTGCCCATGCTTACCGCGCGGTTTGGATCGTCTTAGCTTTCGCAATGATTTTCCCCGCGTGCAAGAGGGAAAAGGGCAGTGCTGCCAATTTTTATGCAGGAAGGACATGCAAACGGCGATCTCAAAGTTCGTCGGCTCTTAGACCGCGGCCCGGTCAAATGCAATCTTTGATCCATAAAATCTAATTCGAGGACCCGCTCGCGGGCGGCGCGGTGACCGGCCCGCCCGCTTCTTTCTGGACCGGATCGCGACCCATATGCGTGCCTGCGAGTGCAACAGCCATGTCTAATGATTTGAACGGACCTTGGCCGATTACCAGGAATAGAAAAAGCGCCGCTTAGGGCTAGACAAAATCTGCCGGGTGGACCATTGGGGACAGATACTTTAGGGGGTCTGCGGAGGTTGGCAATCTGAAAGTTGGCACCTACGCTGGTGAGGCTAAATGGAAGTTTGCTTGGGGTGAGCTAACTGGTGTCGATTAAAGAGCACTGTGTCGCAAAACTCAGCGGCGGCCACTAAATTCACAGGATGCGGATGCCTGCCGTCTCTCCCTAGCCGGGACTGCGCTCGAAAAAAGCTTCAGCGCGCGCGAATTGATGTAGACCTCGGGGTTTCCGCGCGCGGCGCAGGCGATCGAAACACACAATCCCGATAGGGAGCACCGGTTCATGTGGAGCCAATTGACCGAATTTGTTCTGCAGCAGGAGAGGGCACTCGAACTCGCCGCCGCGTTCCTTCTGGGCACCGGAAGTTGGCAAATCGTGAGCACAACGGTCCGGGCCGCCTTCAAATGGCGGTCGCAGCGGAAAAAAAACTCGCCGCCAGAGGCCGAGATCGCACCTCCGACTGAAGAAGCGACGGATGGCGGCGCGGTAGTGCCCGCTGATCCCGCGCCGATCGCTGCCGAGGTTCCCGCGGAAGATGAGGTCTTGGAGCCTGACCTCTCTGCCCAGGCGCAAGACGAAGCTTTCGAGCCGGAATTCAGCGTGCATGAAGTTGCTCCTCCTGGCGGGCCGCCCTTTGCCGGAGAAACGCGAAGCTGGTGGACGCGGCTGCGCGAAGGCCTGTCACGCTCATCCGGTTCGATGGGGGAAGGCCTCGCCGCGATCCTCACCAAGCGGAAGCTCGACGCTTCAATGCTCGATGATTTGGAGGACGTACTGATCCGCGCCGATCTCGGCGTCGCGACGGCGGCGAGGATCGCGAAAGCGATCGGCCACGGACGCTACGACAGAGATGTCGAAGTCGACGAGGTCAAGACGGTTCTCGCCGGAGAAATCGAACGCGCGCTAGCCCCTTATGCCCGGCCGCTGGAGATCGATAAAGCCAAGAAACCTTTTGTCATACTCGTTGCCGGGGTGAACGGATCTGGCAAAACGACGACCATCGGCAAGCTGGCGGCGCAATTGTCAAGCAACGGGACCAGCGTTCTGCTTGCGGCGGGCGATACGTTCCGCGCCGCGGCGATCGAGCAATTGCGCATCTGGGGCGAGCGCATAGGCTGTCCGGTCATTGCGCGCGAACAAGGCGGCGATGCGCCGGCGCTGGCTTTCGACGCGATCAAGGCTGCCCAGGACTCTGGCGCAGGCGTGATGCTCATGGACACCGCCGGGCGGCTGCAAAACCGGGCTGAGCTCATGGCCGAGCTAAAAAAAATCATTCGCGTCATGAAAAAAGCCGATGCAAGCGCGCCGCACGCCGTGCTTCTCGTCCTTGACGCGACGGTCGGCCAAAACGCTATGAAGCAGGTCGAGATTTTCGGCCGTGCCGCCGGCGTGACCGGACTTGTCATGACAAAACTCGACGGAACCGCGCGCGGCGGCATCCTCGTTGCGATCGCCGAGAAATTTAAGCTTCCGGTGCATTTCATCGGGGTCGGCGAAGGCGTAGACGACTTGGAGGCTTTCGAGGCGCGCGATTTTGCCCGTGCCATCGCCGGATTGGATGGTTAGGAGTTGTTGTAACGTGGCGAAAAACCGGAAAGGTCAAATTGAATGAACGAAATGCAGGCCGGCGCCGCGGTGTCGAAGGCGAGCGGCAAGCGGCAAGCGCCATGGCTCAAATTCGGCGTGGAAATGGGGCCGTTGATCCTGTTTTTTTTCGCCAACGCGCGGCCAAAATTGTTCGCGCCCGCCGTCGCGCCTTTCCTGCCGCCGCCAGTGTTGAACGGTCCCAATGCCGGGCTTTTCACCGCAACGCTCGTCTTGATGGCGGCGGTCGCCGTTGCCCTCGTTGTCTCGTTTGTTTCGACGCGGCGGCTGCCCTTCGTGCCGCTGATGACCGCGGTTCTGGTGCTCGTTTTCGGCGCGCTCACGCTTTATTTGCAGGATGCCACCTTCATCAAGATGAAGCCGACGGTGCTTTATGCCGGCTTCGGGGTAGCGCTTTTCGGCGGCCTCGCGATAAATAAGCCGGTTCTGCCGATCATTTTCGATCACGCCATGGCGTTGACCGGGCGTGGCTGGCGGCTTCTTACCTTGCGTTGGGGCGGCTTTTTTTTCGCGCTTGCGGCTTTAAACGAGATGGTTTGGCGCACCCAATCGAACGATGTCTGGGTCGCCTTTAAGTTTCCGGGAATTTTAATTCTCATTTGTCTATTTTTCGGTGGCTCAGGTGCCGCTCATCATGCGCCACAAGCTGCCAGACGACGAGGCGGAACGCACGCCGGATCATGATTGAGTTTGGCTTGATCGACAGGGCGGCCTCGCTGGCAGGGCTCGGAGACATGCCGCCGCGCGCGAGGGCAGACCGCGCCGCGATAAAGTCCTATATTGCTGAATGCGGGTCGTGCGCAGTCCGGCAAGCCCATATTGATCGATCGACAATTGCCAGGACAGAAATTCGTCGATGGTCAATGTATAGCGGCTGCACGCTTCGTCCAGCGACAGAAGTCCGCCGCGCACCGCCGCCACGACCTCCGCCTTGCGCCGGATCACCCAGCGCTTGGTCGTGTGAAGGCGGCAGATCGGCGACGGTCAAAGGACTGCCGTCGGGGCCGATGACATATTTCGCCCGTGGGACGGTTTGGTTCGGCCATATTCAAAACTCACATGCAAGACTGACGTTGTTGGCAGACAAAATAGGCGAGGTGTTTTAAGATTTGCCTAAGCTAAAGTTACGCTTTTGTTAATGAAATTTCGTTCCAAACCTCTCGATTATTTGGCCTGGACGCGCTGTTGGATGCTTTATGTCTCTATTTGATACGATTGATTTGCATAACGTTAAGGAATGCGCCTGGCAAAAAGCCCGGAGGCGGGGCCAGAAGGCGCGTGAATTTGCATTTCGGCTAAGGGAGGTAGTAAATATCAATGCCACGCAATGCAGGTCCGCGCGCGTGGCGGTAACGCAAATGCCAGGTTTCACGCCTCGGTCTGCTCGATTGACTGCCGAGGCCAGCGCGGCGGCGCCCAGCCGGGCATATTTGCTTGGCAATGGAAGTAGCGGATCACCCCGGCACGCGGCAAATGGGCACTTGCTGGCCAATTGAATGGGCGATGGGCGACGGCCATGAACAAAAATCCCGCGCTGGGAGAGGTCGGAAGTCCCAATAGTCTCGGGTTCGATAAGCCCGCGGCCCAAACGCGCGTGATCGTCGCAATGTCGGGCGGGGTCAATTCCTCGGTCGTGGCCGCACTTCTCAAGGAGCAAGGTTACGAAGTCATCGGCGTGACCTGCAGCTTTACGATCATGGCGCGGCGGTTCACCGCAAGGGGTCCTGTTGCGCCGGACAGGACATTCATGATGCGCGTCTCACCGCCGCCCGTCTCGGGCATCCCGCATTATGTGCTGGACTACGAGGAGCGGTTCCGCGCAAGGTCATCTCTCCGTTTGCGCAAAGTTATGCGGCGGGCGAAACGCCAATACCGTGCGTCGCCTGCAACAGCGAAATCAAATTCGCCGATCTGCTTGAAACGGCGCTAGACCTCGGCGCCGATGCCTTGGCGACCGGCCATTAGTGTCGTCCCGGTTCGATGCCTACGGGCAATCGCGCGCTCTACCGCGCCCACGACCTTTCCCGCGACCAGAGCTATTTTTTGTTCGCGACGACCAAGGCGCAGCTCCAATTTTTGCGGTTTCCTCTCGGCGAAATGGAAAAATCGGAAGTTCGCGCCCTCGCCCGCCGGTTCGGCCTGCTGGTCGCCGAAAAAGCCGACAGCCAGGATATTTGTTTCGTTCCAACTGGCAGATACAGCGATCTAATCGAACGCTTGACGCCTGGCGCGGCGCTGCCGGGCGACATTGTGCATGTCGACGGCCGGGTGCTCGGACGCCATCCGGGCGTCATCCATTACACGGTCGGTCAAAGGCGTGGCCTTGGTCTTGGCGGATTCGCCGGCGGCGAGCCGCTTTTTGTCGTCAAGCTGGACGCCGCGCGGGCTCGCGTCATCGTCGGCCCGCGCGAGGCGCTGGCGACCCGCCGGGTCCATTTGCGCGCGCTGAACTGGATCGGGCCTGGCACGCTCGAGCGATCGCGCCAGGGAGACAAGAAATTTACGTGCAGGTGCGCTCCTCCCGGCCGCCGGTTCCGGGCTTTCCTTTTTGTTGGCCCGAACGAGGCCGCGGTCGAATTCGCCGCCGCCGAAGATGGCGTGTCGCCTGGCCAAGCCTGCGTCTTTTATGCCTCTGACCAGCCGCATGCGCGGGTTTTGGGCGGCGGCTTCATTGTTTCAGCGGAACCAGCTTGTCCGGCGGCCGACGGAAAATAAGTTCGCGCGAGCCGAGCAATTGCCGCTTTGAGGGAAACCGGCATCGCACGCGCGGAAGCAGAGGCACAGGAGCGATTGACCGGAGCGGGGGCCATGAGAATGGAAGCACACTGCGGCGAAACGCGGAGGGTCGCGCCTGTGCAAGAGGAAACTCATAGACGGCGATGCCGCGGCCTTGGACACCGGGCCGGGGCACGCAGGCGATCCGGCCATTCTCGATAATAATCATGTCAAAAAGTCCTACGCGCGCTGGGCGCCGGTTTACGATCTCGTCTTTGCGCTCATCCTGCGGCCCGGGACGCAAAGCCGCCGCCGCGGCGGCTAACCGGCCCGGCGGGCACGGTTCTCGATGTCGGCGTCGGCACCGGCCTCGAATTGCCCATGTTCGACCGGCGGACGCGAGTGACCGGGGTCGATCTTTCCGAGCCCATGCTGCGGCGCGCGCAACGGCGCGTCAACGCCAAGGCTTTAGGCCAATGTCGAAGGCCTTGTCGTCATGGACGCGGCGCGCCTTGGCTTCCCAGACGCCCATTTCGATGCGGTGGTCGCGCCTTATGTTCTGACGGTCGTGCCCGATCCGCATGCGAGTCTCGATGAACTCGCCCGTGTCGTGAAGCCGGGCGGCGAGATCATCCTCGTCAATCATATCGGCAGCAGCAGAGGCCCGATGGCCTGGATCAAATCGGCTGCTCGCCAAATGCAGCGCCGAACTCGGCTGGCGGCCGGAATTCGCCTGGTCGGTTCTCGGCGATTGGATCGATGTCCACGCCTTCCGTCCGTCTCGTCGAACGCCGCAAACTTCCGCCGTTTGGACTGTTTACCCTTGCGCGGATCGAAAGGCTTTGAGCAAAAAATGGCGGCAGGGGAATTAGCCGGGGCACGTGTTTGCCGCGAACCATTTCCAACTATGCTAGAACCTAGGCCATGAGCGTTTCGAGCTCGATCGCCCAGTGGTCTCTATATCTTTGTTTTTTCGTATGATCTTATCTTAAAGTCAGAATCTTTTTGAAACCATGATCTTAGAAAATCGAGCAAGCCAGCGCCGTTTGGCTTCTCTCGAAAACCGTGATACCCCCTTGTTTTGCTCCATCGTAAAAACATACATTGTGGAGTGTCGTGTTTTTGCCGACGGCTTGGCCTCGCATTTTTGCGTCTGCTGACGACCTCCTCCTCAAAACCTCGATACGCATAGGCGTCCGCATGGATGGACGCCACTTCTCTCTACGACTCTAAGGATAGCTTCTATGACTACGGGAACCGTGAAGTGGTTTAACCCGGACAAAGGATACGGCTTCATACAGCCAGACGACGGCGGCAAGGATGTGTTCGTTCACATCAGCGCCGTGGAACAATCAGGATTGCGCAATCTGCAGGAAGGCCAGAAAATCGCCTACGAAGTCATTGCCGACAAGCGAACCGGCAAGTCCGCGGCGGGCAACCTTGCGCGCAGCCTGAAGGCAGGACTACGTTCTGATGCAAGGGCCCTGGCGTCGATGCTGGGGCTTTTTTTTACTTTGCCGGATTTCATGCACGGTGCATAGAGCGGCCAGTTTTGAGCGGGCTTTGGAAATTATGGAACCGCGGGCTGAGCTGATGGCGGGCGAAACGTAAATAAATCCGGGACGGGACCGCACGAAACGACGCTGGCCACGGGATGCATGGACTACCGCTCCTGCCCTATGAGCCTGGATTGGCGAAGGCGGCGCGGTGCGCCGGCGCCGCAATGGGTTCGAAGCGACCGCTAGCTTCGTCGAGCGCGAGCAAAGCGCCCGTGGCAATGCCGAAGTAAGCACCATGAAGGACGAGCTTGCCTTGCTCTTCGCGCGCGGCAATCCATGGAAAGGTGCGCAAATTGACGAGGGCTTGGATGACCGAAGCCAGAGCGGAACGCTCGATGTAATCGTTGGGCGAGGCGCCAGCAGGTGCAATTCGCGCCGCCGCGGGATGGATTAGGCTAATCCATTTGCCGATAAAATCGCCCGGCGAAAGCGGCTCATGATCGGCGCTGGCTTCGCCGCGCACGAATGCGGCCACCCCGCCACAGGCTGCATGTCCCATTACCACGATATGCTCGACCTCCAACCCCATCACCCCGAATTCGAGCGCGGCGGAAGTGCCGTGCAAATCATCGTTCGGCCCATAAGGTGGCACGAGATTGGCTATGTTGCGCAAAATGAAGAGCTCGCCCGGTTCCGCGTCAAAGATCACCTCTGGCGAGACGCGTGAATCGCAGCATCCGATCAGCATGATCCGGGGTTTTTGGCCAACCTCTGCCAAGTGACGAAAACGGCCTTGTTCGCGCGCGAAACGCCCGCCGAGAAAGGCTTCGTAACCAGTGACGAGCCGTTCTGGCAACAACGTGCGCTCGGGGCCTTCTCTTGGCGATGTTGTCAAAGACCGTCCCCATCTCAAGAATTGCAATTAAAGCCGCGATCCGGCCTTTCGCTGGGCATTCTCTCGCGCATCACCGCGATCTTGGCGTCGCAGATCGCTTGTTAACGCGCAGAAAAAGCAGTTCCGGCGCAACCGCCGCAAGACCGGACGAAAGGCACGCGAAAGGCCAGTTTGCTAATTCCGATCTTAACGCTGCAAGTTGGACACTGGTCGATGACCCTATTGCATTTGCGTGCTAGCGCTGGTCGTTCTCTTCGCCTCATCTTCGCGGTAATCACGCTTGTACCTTGCCTAGCCGATCCTGCACCGATTATTCACTATGCACCGGTTGAAAATTTGGAGCAAGCCGATGTCGCGCTAATCGACCGGGCCACGCATGACATCGACATCGCCGCTTATGTTCTGACCGATTGGCCTGTCATGCGGGCACTGATCCGCGCGGCAGGGCGAGGGGTCAAAGTTCGCATTTACATGGATGGCCGGCAAATCGGCGAGCGGGAACCGACACAGCTGTTCCGGGAGCTGCTCGCCAATCCCCGAAATCGAAATGCGTTTCAAGCGTCCGGGTTCGCCTCTGATGCACCTTAAGAGCTATCAAATCGACGGCCGGTGGCTACGTACGGGCGCCGCGAATTTTTCCGCGTCGGGACTGAAACGGCAAGACAACGATCTCCTCGTCATCGATAGCCAAGCCGCGGCGGAAGAATTTAAGCGGCGTTTCGAAGCGATCTTCGCGCAAGGAGAAACTCTGCCGCTCGACGCGTTGGAACAGAACCCGTAATCGGGGTGAACCCGGTTCCGCTTCGCTTGAAATGCCGGACGGCCCGCCGTTGCGCAAAGGCGGGCGGCCCTCGCGCGACGCGTCAGCGGGTTAATCTCCCGGCGCATTGCGAAGTCCAAATTTTGCCGTCTCCGGCGAACCGCTGCCAGCAATCAATAGGCGCGATCGCGCAGAACTTCGAAGCAAGTGCGGACTAAGATACTAATGTCGAAACCGAGCGACCAATTGTTAATATACCACAGATCCATTTTCACCCGCTCGCTCATCTTTTCAACCGACCGGGTTTCGCCGCGCAATCCGTTGACCTGCGCCCAGCCGGTAATCCCCGGCTTGATGTGGTGGCGAAAACCATAATCGGCAATGTAAACCTTGTATTCCTTATCGTGGGCAACAGCATGCGGCCGAGGCCCTACCAGGGACATGTCGCCTTTCAAAATATTAATAAGTTGAGGCAGCTCGTCGATGCTCGACCGGCGGAGAAATTTGCCGACCCGGGTCGCGCGAACATCGCCACGGCACGCTTGAGTTATCGCCGGTCCGTCCTCGAGAACGGTCATCGTCCGGAATTTGTAAATGACAAACTCCTTCCCGTTGAACCCGGTTCGCCGTTGACGGAAGATGACTGGACCGCCACTATCGAATTTGATGGCAATCGCGGCAATCAAAAGAAGCGGCCACAAAATCAAAATCGCCGCCACGGAACCAATTATGTCCAGAGTCCGCTTAGCCACTCTCTCGAAAGGGGTCAACGGCGCCCTCTGGATAGTTAACGGGAGCGGCATTCCGTTCGCGGACGAACCGTGCTCCCACAGCAAGGTTCTGACGGTATGGTCCGGCAAAAGCCGGACCGGAAGCGGAGACTCGCGAAGGCGGGAGCGAATTGTTTCGAGCAGCTCTTGTCTGTACCAGCGCAGCGCCACCAAAAATTCCTCGGCGCCATGTTCGCGCGCTGCCGCGAGGGCGCCGTCCAAACCGGCCAGGAGCTCAGCCGGGCGGTGCCCGTGATTCGTTGCGGCTGCAATCCGGAAGACTTCTCGCAACCCATAGTGTCGCAATAGGAAACTTGCATTCAAGCCCAGCAACTCCGCCGGTTCGCCAATCGTCACAACTCGGCGCCCATCGAGGCTGCCCGCGCACAGCAGGGCATTCGTTGCTGTGGCGTAAACCCAACGAGCAAGTATCAAGAAAATCAATTGGGGCAATAAAGCCGCAACTAAGGGAGAGGCCGGAAACGCTAGGTTACCATTCACCAATACCAATAATGCCACCACCAAAACTGATGTGGAGGCGAAGATCGCAAGGAGCCGGCCTAAATGCGAAACCGGCGCGAGCAACACGGGAAGCCGGTAAAGACCGCGCGCACTCACCGAACAAACGTACAACACGCCACCAATAATGCCGGCACGCAAGCAGGCTTCGACGCTTGCGGGGTTCCCGTGCCAAATTTGCTGGTAAACAATTCCTCCTAAAGCGCTCGCAATCATAATAAGAAACAGATCAACGCCCCGGGCCAGGATTTCGATATTTTGGCTCGAGATTCTGAATTGACTGAAAAACCGCGCTTCTGGCTTAGCACGACTTCGAGGCGCCACAATATCGTTTAAGCGGGTCTGAAACATAGGAAGACCTTTCATTAACTGATAATTAAAGACTACCATCACCTAAGCATAAGCATTTTTCAATTTGTTAGTTCTCAAATTGAATTGGATTTGCTATCCTTGTATCATTGTTTCGCGGCGTTCTCAAGCCAGGTTTCGCGTCTCTCCGGCTGTTCAAAGACAGCTCCATCGTATCCTTAAGATCTACCCAGGGATTGTAACTGCCTAAAATGTCAACGGTCTCCATAATATTCAATAGAACAGGCAATGTGGCATTTTCCAAGATTGCGAAAAGTTTAGCAAGCGATTGTTGCAGTGCGGCAAAACGCCTCAACGGAGGGGTGGTCTGGAAGCGCCGTAGGCTGGCCGGGCTTTCAAGCAACCCCGGTAGCACCGCCGACTCGCCATGGTGGACGATGCGAACCGGAGCTGGGCCGCGCCGGCTACTGGAGGCAACCCAAGCTCCGCCGCATCCGTCGAAACCGGTGGCGCGGCCGGTTACTGCCATCCCATCCACGGGACCCCAGCCACCGCCGGGAGAGGCACGGCGGACAACCTTCATACGGCACCTATCGCGCCAAAAAACTGAGCGCCAAGAAAAACGCAAGCGCCAGATAAGAAAACTAAGCCAACATAAGGCAAATGGGAGGCATCGAAATGGAAATCCTGATCGCAGGAGGTGCCTTTTTTGGCGCCGTCCTAGGGCGATTTTTCAAGGTCTTGGTTCTTATACCCGTCTGTGCCCTCGCGATTGCAGTGCTACTGGCGATGCGCGAGGTCGCCGGGCTGACCTTGGCTGACTTTTTTCTGGCAATTGGCCTGCTGATCGCAAGCTTTGAACTCGGTTACGTCACGGGGCTGATTTCGACGGATATTTTCGCGGTAGCGCGAGGTTTTCGCGGATTTTTAGCCCACACACGCCGCAAGCCATCGTAGGCCCAACCCGCCTAATTTAATCAGCTCTGACCTGGCCCATTCTGCGCGCCGGAACGCGCATCGAGCGCCGCTTCGGAAGCCGCGCGCGATGTGACTGGGATCACGCTTAGAGCTGTCGTTTTCCCTTGATCTTTATCATCAAAACTAGAGTCTCTTTTCGCGGATTACGTTCGAGCCACACTTCGGCCCTCGCGGACACGATCAGGGCACGGCCTCGTTAATTGGTTTTTCCTGCGAATGAGGGGTTGACGCGCGAGGCGGGCACAATTAAGTTCCGTCCACTTTGGACAGGCAGTAGGTTTTGCTTTCGGGGCGCCTCGCCCCGGACTTTTCGAACCTAAACGCTGTCGTACCCAGCGGCTTGACAATCACAATAGATCCAGCAGATCGCTTGGATCGACAAGAGGCAAGAACGCGGTATCTTCTGCCGTGATCCTCTGCCAAATCCCGGCGCCGGAAGCCTTGGGGGGCTTGAGGCGCTTTGCCGTTTGCGTCGACGGCAGTCCCGGCCGGAAAGCCGGAGAATTGATTTCGCCGCGCCGGGCCGTTTGGCGATGGCTCACTCGGAGAAGACTGAATTGGTGAAGACTGAGAAAGACCAGGGATGCCCACGATCAGTCAGTTGATCCGCAAGCCGCGGCAAGAAAAGACCTATCGCGAAAAAGCGCGCCATCTCGGCTCCTGCCCGCAAAAGCGGGGGGTCTGCACAAGGGTCTATACGACCACGCCGAAAAAGCCGAATTCGGCGTTGCGCAAGGTTGCCAAGGTCCGCCTGACCAATGGTTTCGAGGTGATCGGCTATATCCCGGGCGAGGGTCATAATCTTCAGGAGCATTCGGTCGTCATGATCCGCGGCGGCCGGGTCAAGGATTTGCCTGGAGTGCGCTATCACATACTGCGCGGCGTGCTCGACACCCAAGGCGTCAAGAACCGCAAGCAGCGCCGTTCCAAATACGGCGCCAAGCGGCCGAAATGACTTTCAGGTGAATTTATCAGAGACAGTAAGAAACTGGAGATTTAGGGCCGCCTCCGCATTTGGCAATTGCGGCCTTTGAACACCCACACGAGATCCGACGGAGCCTCACGATGTCGCGCCGCCATAGCGCCGAAAAACGGGAAGTCATTCCGGACGCGAAGTTCGGGGATGTCGTCCTCACCAAGTTCATGAACTCGATCATGTACGACGGCAAGAAGTCGATCGCCGAATCGATCGTCTATGACGCCTTTGACATCGTCGAGCAGAAGACGCGGTCGGAGCCGCTTCCGGTCTTCAAGCAGGCCCTGGATAATGTCGCTCCGGCGATCGAAGTTCGCTCCCGCCGCGTCGGCGGCGCCACCTATCAGGTGCCGGTCGAGGTCCGCTCGGAGCGCCGTCAGGCACTCGCCATTCGCTGGATCATAGCCGCCGCGCGCGGGCGCAACGACAAGACGATGGTCGATCGTCTGTCGGCGGAGCTTATGGATGCCGCCAATAATCGCGGCAATGCGGTCAAGAAGCGGGAAGATACCCATCGCATGGCGGAAGCCAACCGCGCGTTTTCGCATTATCGCTGGTAGAACATTTGCGTAAGCGGTTTTCCGCCGGAAGGGATTTCAGTCATGCCCCGCAGCCATCCGATCGAGGATTACCGGAATTTCGGGATCATGGCCCATATCGACGCGGGCAAGACGACGACAACGGAGCGAATCCTCTATTATTCCGGCAAATCGCATAAGATTGGCGAGGTCCATGACGGCGCGGCCACCATGGATTGGATGGAACAGGAGCAGGAACGCGGCATCACGATCACGTCGGCCGCGACGACGACGCATTGGAACGGCAAGCGTCTCAACATCATCGATACGCCTGGCCATGTCGATTTCACGATCGAGGTCGAGCGCTCGCTCCGGGTGCTTGACGGCGCGGTCTGTGTCCTTGACGCCAACCAGGGGGTCGAGCCGCAAACCGAGACCGTCTGGCGGCAAGCCGAGAAATACAGTGTGCCGCGCATCGTCTTCGTCAACAAAATGGACAAGACTGGAGCCGATTTCGATCGCTGCGTCGATGAAATCAAAAACAAGGTCGGCAGCCGCCCGGTCTGTATTCAACTGCCGCTTGGGTCGGAAGCCGATTTCAAAGGCATCATCGATCTCGTGCGGATGAAAGCCGTGGTTTGGGATGACGAGGCGCTCGGAGCAAAATATGCCGACATGGATATCCCGCAGCATTTGCAAGCCAAGGCGGCGGAATACAGGCATATTCTCGTCGAGGCGGCGGTCGAACTCGACGACGCAGTCATGGCTGCCTATCTCGATGGGCTGGAACCCGACGCCGCGACCTTGAGGCGCCTTTTGCGCAAAGCGGTCCATGACATCGCCTTCATCCCAATTCTGTGCGGCGCGGCATTCAAGAACAAGGGTGTACAGCCGTTGCTCGACGCCGTTGTCGATTTTCTCCCTTCGCCGCTCGACCGCGCGGCGATCAAGGGCATCGACATGGACACCGGCGCCGATGTGGTCCGCTTGCCGCGCGACGAAGACCCTTTTTCGATGCTTGCCTTCAAGATCATGGATGATCCCTTTGTCGGCACAATAACTTTCGGGCGGGTCTATTCCGGCTTTGTCAAGTCTGGCACCACCGTGTTAAACTCGACAAAGGGCAAGAAGGAGCGGGTGGGGCGCATGCTTCTCATGCACGCGAATAACCGCGAGGATGTCAAGGAAGCCTATTCTGGCGATATTGTCGCGCTGGCCGGCCTGAAGGATACGAGAACCGGAGACACGCTCTGCGAGCTCCACAAGCCGGTGATCCTGGAGCGCATGGAATTCCCGGAACCGGTGATCGAGATCGCGATCGAACCGAAATCCAAGGCCGATCAGGAAAAGCTCGGCGTCGCCCTAGCCAAGCTTGCCGCGGAAGATCCATCCTTCCGGGTTTCGACCGATCCGGAATCCGGGCAAACCATCCTGAAGGGGATGGGCGAGCTCCATCTCGACATCAAGGTCGACATCCTGCGCCGCACCTATAAGGTCGACGCCAATATCGGCGCGCCGCAGGTCGCCTATCGCGAGAAACTGACGCGGCGCGAGGTGATCGATTACGTTCACAAGAAGCAGACTGGCGGTTCCGGCCAGTTCGCCCGGGTCAAGATTATCTTCGAGCCGAACGAGGCGGGAAAGGGCTCGAACTTCGAGAGCCAAATCATCGGCGGTACCGTACCCAAGGAATTTATTCCTGGCGTCGAAAAGGGTATTAACAGCGTCATGGGATCTGGCATTCTCGCCGGCTTCCCGGTTGTCGACGTCAAGGCCACATTGGTCGATGGCGCCTATCATGACGTCAATTCGTCGGTCCTCGCGTTCGAGATCGCCGCACGCGCGGCATTTCGGGAGGCGCTGCGAAAAGGCGGCTCAGTCTTGCTCGAGCCGATCATGAAGGTCGAGGTCACCACTCCCGAGGACTACACGGGCTCGGTGATGGGCGATCTCCTCGGCAGGCGCGGGCAGGTCCAGGGGCAGGACATGCGAGGCAACGCGGTCGTCATAAATGCGATGGTGCCGCTCGCCAATATGTTTGGCTATGTCAATCAACTGCGATCCTTCAGCCAGGGTCGCGCCAATTACTCAATGCAATTCGATCATTATGAACAGGTCCCGGCAGGCGAAGCCGGGAAGATTCAGGCCAAATATGCCTGATCCCCTGAGGCAGCACGTGAGAAAATCCTAGAGGAGCCGGACGATGGGCAAGGAAAAATTCCAGCGGACAAAACCGCATTGCAATATCGGGACAATCGGTCACGTCGACCATGGCAAGACGTCGCTCACCGCGGCGATCACCAAGGTCTTGGCCGAGACTGGGGGTGCGACCTACACCTCCTACGATCAAATCGACAAGGCGCCGGAGGAAAAAGCGCGCGGGATTACAATTTCGACGGCGCATGTCGAATACGAGACCAAGAACAGGCATTACGCCCATGTCGATTGTCCGGGCCACGCCGATTACATCAAAAACATGATTACCGGCGCGGCGCAGATGGACGGCGCGATTTTGGTGGTCTCGGCGGCGGACGGCCCAATGCCGCAAACCCGCGAGCATATTCTGCTGGCCCGCCAGGTCGGCGTGCCGGCGCTGGTCGTGTACATGAATAAAGTTGATATGGTCGACGACCCCGAGCTCTTGGAGCTCGTCGAGCTTGAGGTTCGCGAGCTTTTGTCGAAATACGATTTCCCCGGCGACGATATTCCGGTCGTCCAAGGTTCGGCCTTATGCGCGCTCGAGGGCCGCAATCCGGAGATTGGGCACGATTCGATATTGAAGCTGATGGATGCGGTGGATGCCTATATTCCGCAACCCGAGCGTCCGGTCGATCAGCCGTTCCTAATGCCGGTTGAGGACGTGTTCTCGATTTCCGGCCGCGGCACAGTCGCGACGGGCAGGGTCGAGCGCGGAGCCGTCAAGGTCGGCGAGGAGGTTGAGATTGTTGGCCTGAAGCCGACGGCGAAGACGGTGGTGACCGGCGTCGAGATGTTCCGTAAACTCCTCGATCAGGGTCAGGCAGGCGACAATATCGGCGCGCTTTTGCGCGGCACCAAGCGCGAGGATGTCGAGCGCGGCCAGGTCTTGTGCAAGCCAGGTTCGGTGAAGCCGCACACGAAGTTTAAGGCGGAAGCCTATGTCCTAACCAAGGACGAGGGCGGCCGTCATACCCCATTCTTCACCGACTACCGGCCGCAATTCTATTTCCGTACCACAGACGTGACAGGCGTCGTGACCTTGCCGGAAGGCACCGAAATGGTGATGCCCGGCGACAATGTGACGATGGATGTCGAGCTGATCGTTCCGATCGCCATGGAGGAAAAGCTGCGCTTCGCCATCCGCGAAGGCGGCCGCACCGTCGGCGCTGGCGTCGTCGCCTCGATCACGGAATAAGGCGGGCGCGGCATGTCGGAGAACACGGATTAGGATTAGTGATTGGGGCCGAGAGCGCGGCCGGCAGGCAAGGATTTCATGCGATGAACGGCCAGAATATTCGCATTCGCCTCAAGGCATTCGATCATCGAATCCTCGATTCCTCGACGAAGGATATCGTCTCGACGGCGAAGCGGACGGGAGCCCAGGTGCGAGGCCCCATTCCGCTGCCGACGAAGATCGAGAAATTTTGCGTCAACCGTTCGCCGCATGTCGATAAGAAATCGCGCGAACAGTTCGAGATCAGAACGCATAAAAGGGTTCTCGACATCGTCGATCCGACGCCGCAGACGGTGGATGCCTTGATGAAGCTCGACCTGGCCGCGGGCGTCGATGTGGAGATCAAGCTTTAGCGAATTCTGGGCTTTCTGATTTGAGATGAACGTCGCGCGGCGCGTCGCCATGCGAAGTTGTTGAGGAAATAAAACCATGCGCTCAGGTGTAATCGCGCAAAAGCTCGGCATGACCCGCATCTTCAACGGTGCGGGCGAACATGTGCCGGTCACGGTGTTGAAGCTCGATGGCTGTCAGGTCGTGGCGCATCGGACGAAGGAGCGCAATGGCTATACCGCGCTCCAGCTCGGTATCGGCCGCGCCAAGGTCAAGAATGTATCGAAAGCCGAGCGCGGCCATTTCGCGGTCGCCAAGGTCGAGCCCAAAATGAAGCTGGCCGAATTCCGTGTCGATGAAGACGCGTTGCTTCCGGTCGGCGCCGGGATAACAGCGGATCATTTCGTCGTTGGTCAATTCGTTGATGTGACCGGGACGAGCATCGGCAAGGGCTTTGCCGGCGCGATGAAGCGGTGGAATTTCGGCGGCTTGCGGGCGACGCACGGCGTCTCGATCTCGCACCGGTCGCATGGTTCGACGGGTGGCAGGCAGGACCCGGGCAAGACCTTCAAGAACAAAAAAATGGCCGGTCACCTTGGCGCCGAAAGGGTGACGGTCTTGAACCTGCGCATTGTCGAACTCGACATCGAGCGTGGACTTATTCTCGTCGCGGGCGCGGTGCCCGGAACCTCCGGAGGCTGGATTTACGTGCGCGACGCGGTGAAAAAGGCGCTTCCGGAAGCGGCGCCGAAGCCCGGCAAATACCGCATGGCAGATGCCAATTCAAGCGGCGCGGCCCGAGACGCGGCGGAGGCCAGCGCATGAAGATCGATATCACCTCCCTCAACGGCGAGGCCGCCGGTTCGATCGACCTCGATGATGCGATATTCGGACTCGTTCCGCGCCAAGATTTGATCGCGCGAATGGTCCGCTATCAGCTCGCCAAACGCCGCGCAGGAACTCATCGGACGCTTGGCCGTGCCGACATTTGGCGCACCGGCAAGAAATTGTACAAGCAGAAGGGGACCGGATCGGCGCGGCACGGATCGGCGCGGGTACCGCAATTTCGCGGCGGCGGACGCGCGTTCGGCCCTGTCGTGCGCTCGCATGCGCATGATCTGCCTAAAAAGCTGCGCGCGCTCGCCCTCAAACATGCGCTTTCCGCCAAAGCCCTGGATGGCGGGATTATCGTGTGGCCGGACACAAGCGCCGCGGACGCCAAGACCAAATCCTTAAAGGCCAGTTTCGCCAAGCTCGAACTCACCAACGCCTTGATCGTCGGCGGCGAGGAGATCGAGGCAAATTTTCGCCTTGCCGCGCGCAACATTCCGCAAATCGACGTCCTTCCGGCGCAGGGCATCAATGTTTACGACATTCTGCGGCGCGAAAAGCTTGTCCTGACCAAAGCGGCGATCGATGCCTTGGAGGCGCGTTTCAAATAAGTCCGGCCAAACTCGTGCACGATGCGCATCATTACGACGTGATCGTCGCCCCGGTCATTACCGAAAAGGCGACGCTGGCGTCGGAAGCAAATCAGGTCATCTTCAAGGTTCGTAAAAATGCGACGAAACCGGAGATCAAGGCGGCAGTCGAGCATCTCTTCGATGTCAAGGTGGAAGCGGTCAATACGCTCATCCGCAAGGGCAAGCGAAAAATGTTCAAGGGCACCCGCGGCGTCCGGTCCGATTTGAAGAAGGCGGTCGTGACCCTTGCCGAGGGTCAAAAGATCGATGTGACGACCGGGCTTTGAGACTTTGAGGAATGCGCCAATGGCACTGAAGACATTCAAACCGGTCACCCCTAGCCTTCGCCAGCTTGTCATCGTCGATCGCTCCGGCCTCCACAAAGGCAAACCGCTGAAGCAGCTGACGGTTGGGAAGCCTTCGGCCGGCGGCCGCAACAACAATGGCCGTATCACCGTGCGTTTTCGCGGCGGCGGTCACAAGCAGAGTTACCGGATCGTGGACTTCAAGCGGCGCAAGCTCGATATTCCCGCCAAAGTCGAGCGGATCGAATATGATCCGAACCGGACGTCGTTTATCGCGCTAATACGCTATGCCGACGGCGAACTCTCCTACATCATCGCACCGCAGCGGCTCGGCCCCGGCGACGAAGTCATTTCCAGCGCGCAGGCCGACGTGAAGCCGGGCAATGCGATGCCGCTTGCCAATATGCCGGTCGGCACGATCGTTCATAATATCGAGATGAAGATCGGCAAGGGCGCCGCCATGGCGCGTTCGGCCGGCACTTATGCCCAGGTCGTGGGACGCGACGAGGGGTATGTCATCGTCCGCCTTAACTCCGGCGAGCAGCGGCTGATCCACGGCCAATGTTTCGCAACCATCGGCGCGGTGTCCAATCCCGATCACATGAATATTTCACACGGCAAGGCTGGGCGCAGCCGCTGGCTCGGGCGGCGGCCGCACAATCGCGGGGTGACAATAAATCCCGTCGATCATCCGCACGGCGGCGGCGAAGGCCGGACCTCGGGAGGCCGCCATCCGGTGACGCCCTGGGGCAAGCCGACGAAGGGCAAAAAAACCCGGACCAGCAAAGCCACGGCCAAATTCATCGTGACCTCGCGTCACAAGAGCAAGAAGAAGGGCTGATCATGGCGCGCTCAATCTGGAAAGGCCCGTTCGTCGATGGCTATCTGCTCAAGAAGGCGGAGAACTCGCGCAATTCAGGCCGCTCCGAAATCATCAAGATATGGAGCCGCCGGTCGACCATATTGCCGCAATTCGTCGGGCTCACGTTTGGAGTCTATAACGGCCACAAGCATGTGCCGGTCTCCGTGACCGAAGACATGATCGGCCATAAATTCGGCGAGTTTTCGCCGACGCGGACCTTTCACGGTCACGCGGGGGACAAAAAAGCCAAACGAGGCTGAGAGAGACCGGTCATGGGCAAGGAGAAAGCGCCGCGCGCGCTGAAGGACAATGAAGCCAAGGCGGTCGCCAGGATGTTGCGAGTCAGTCCGCAGAAGTTGAATCTCTTGGCGCAGCTGATCCGCGGCAAGAAGGTCGAGAAGGCGCTCGCCGATCTCGAGTTTTCCCGTAAGCGCAGCGCCTTCGATGTTAGGAAGACCCTCGAGAGCGCGATCGCCAACGCCGAGAACAACCACAATCTCGACGTCGACGATCTCGTCGTCGCCGCGGCCTATGTCGGCAACGCGATGGTCCTGAAGCGCTTCAGTCCACGCGCGCGAGGCCGCGCCGGGCGCCTTCGCAAGCCTTTTGCGCATCTGACGATCGTCGTCCGGGAAGCCGGCGCCGCCGCCTCTCAGGCGTAAGGAGAAATCGATGGGACAAAAAGTCAATCCGATCGGCCTGCGGCTCGGCATCAACCGAACCTGGGATTCGCGCTGGTTCGCGGGCAGGAGCGAATATGGCAAGCTCCTGCACGAGGACATGGCCATTCGCGCGACGCTCATGAAGAGCCTCAAACAGGCGGCGATTTCGAAGATCGTCATCGAGCGGCCGCATAAGAAATGCCGGGTGACAATCCATTCGGCGCGCCCCGGCGTCGTCATCGGCAAAAAGGGCGCCGATATCGACAAGATCCGCAAGACCGTCGCGAAGATGACGGAGTCTCGAAGTCGTCATCAATATTGTCGAGGTGCGCAAGCCTGAGGTCGACGCGGTCCTCGTTGCCGATTCGATCGCCCAGCAGCTCGAGCGCCGCGTCGCCTTCCGCCGCGCCATGAAGCGGGCGGTGCAATCGGCGATCAGGCTCGGCGCGGAAGGCATAAGGATCAACTGCTCGGGCCGCCTCGGCGGCGCCGAAATCGCACGGCTCGAATGGTATCGCGAAGGCCGGGTGCCGCTGCATACGTTACGCGCCGATGTCGACTACGGCACCGCGACGGCGCACACGGCCTATGGCACCTGCGGGATCAAGGTCTGGATTTTCAAGGGCGAAATTCTCGAACACGATCCGATGGCGCAAGACAAGAAAATGGCCGAACAGGATCATTCTGGCGGCGGCGGCGGAGAACGGCGGCGGCGCGAACGCGATGCTGCCTGACGGCCGGGTGCGAGCTTTGAGAGTTCTAAATCATGTTGCAGCCTAAGCGAACCAAATTCCGGAAAGCCTTCAAGGGCCGCATTCGCGGTGCCTCGAAAGCCGGGTTCGAATTGAATTTCGGCCAGTTCGGACTCAAGGCGCTTGAACCCGAGCGGATTACCGCCCGCCAAATCGAGGCCGCGCGCCGCGCGTTGACACGCCATATGCGCCGCGCTGGCCGCGTCTGGATCCGGATCTTTCCGGATGTCCCGGTCTCGAAAAAGCCGACCGAGGTTCGTATGGGAAAAGGCAAGGGCGCGCCGGAATTCTGGGCCTGCCGGGTGGCGCCGGGCCGCATCATGTTCGAGCTCGACGGGGTTCCCGTCGAACTTGCCAGGGAGGCACTGCTCCTGGCCGCCGCCAAGCTGCCGGTCAAGACACGCTTCATCCAGCGGATCGCCGAGTAGAGAGGTGCGGTCATGAAACATAAGCAGCGGTTGTCCGATCTCAAGGTGATGTCCAAGGATCAGCTTGAGCAAGAATTCCTGAATCTCAAGAAAGAGCAATTCAACTTGCGCTTTCAACGCGCCACCGGGCAGCTCGAAAACACCGCGCGGGTGCGCGTTGTCCGGCGCGACATCGCAAGGATCAAGTCGCTTTCTGCGGAAATTCGGCACGAAGGCGCGAAGTAGGACCGCAAACAGGGTTTGGCAAGGACAGGTTCAAGTAATCATGCCGAAGCGAATTCTCCAGGGTGTCGTGGTGAGCGACAAGCAAGCAAAGACGATAGTCGTCAAGGTCGAGCGCCGTTTTACGCATCCGCTATTGAAGAAGACGGTGCGGCGATCGAAGAATTATCACGCACATGACGAGACGGAAGCTTTCAAGGTGGGGGACACGGTGTCAATCGAAGAGACGAGGCCCATCTCGAAACTGAAGCGCTGGACCGTCGCCGGCGCGGCGGCGAAATGATGAATTAATCGGTGGGGAGGCGAAATCCTCCAACGGGCTAAGTCCGGTTGCCGTGTGCCGCCGGACAGCAGTCTGAGAAGAAAGGTGCAAGACGATGATTCAGATGCAAACCAACCTCGATGTCGCCGATAACTCCGGCGCACGGCGGGTAATGTGCATCAAGGTGCTCGGCGGCTCGAAGCGCAAATACGCCGGCGTCGGCGACATCATCGTCGTCTCGATCAAGGAAGCGATACCGCGCGGGCGCGTCAAAAAGGGCGACGTGATGAAAGCGGTGGTCGTGCGCACCGCGAAGGACATCAAGCGCGCCGACGGATCGGTCATCCGGTTCAATTCCAACGCGGCGGTGTTGATAAACAATCAGGCGGAGCCGGTCGGCACTCGCATTTTCGGGCCGGTTCCGCGCGAATTGCGCGCCAAAAACCAGATGAAAATCATCTCGCTCGCGCCCGAGGTGTTGTGATGGCGGCAAAAATCAAAAAGGGCGACAGGGTCGTTGTCCTGGCTGGGCGCGACAAAGGCCGTTCCGGCGAGGTTGTGCGGGTTCAGCCCAAGGAGGAGCGCGCGATCGTGCGCGGGGTCAACACGGTTAAACGGCACCAAAAGCACCGCTGGGACAGGCCACGAAAAGAAGTCCTCTGGAGACTTCCACCCGCCAACGTTAAGCGATTGCGTGCTTCTGCCTTGGGAAGCAGCCATGCGTTGTAGGATTGCCTGCTCGAGTTCGGGACACAGCTCAGCGAGCACTTCGTCAGCGACGAGAGGCTCGGTGCGGCACTGCGCGAGGAGTTGAACGAGAGGAGGGACGGCTGGTCGATCCGCCATTGACGTGATTGTATCACACATGCTTATCCGGTTGACACCCTAGAAACTGTCAGTTTTTTCAAGTAAAGTGATCCTAGTGGTCCTCACCTACAAATACCAGCTGAAAGGTAAGCGCTGCCTCCGTGGGCTTCGCCGTCTCGCCTTTATAGCAAATCAGGTGTGGAATTACTGTGTCGCGACACAACGATCAATTCAGCGAATCTACAGCGGTGGGCTGTCTCCTAAATGGCCTTCCCGCTACGATCTTCAGAAGCTGACTGCAGGAACCTCCAAAGACTTCAGAATCCACGCACAATCGATCACTGCTGTTTGTGAGCAATTTTCAAAGTCGCGCGATCAGCACAAGCAGTGTCCACGCTTTCGCCGCTCCGGCGGCCCCAAGCGTTCCCTTCCGTTGGATCCCATTTCCTCAGCAAGCTCGTCAGATCACAGCTTCCTCTGTATCGGCTTAATGGAAGCGAGGTGAGCACCATCCACATCGTCGCCGTTCTATCCGGAAGATGCGCGCGCCCGCGGCGCGAAGGGCGTCGTGGGCGTGTTTCACGATCGGTGCGTCGGCGCGGTGACCTCATTTTCAATCACCCGTTCCTCGGGCGATAGCGATCTTGATGCCGCGGCGCGCTCCCTGGTGCAGGGGGCTCGATTCCCCCCGCCGCCTGGCGGCTCTCAGCACTGCGACGAATTTCAACTATGTCGCCCAATAGACCCCTACTAACCGCGCTCGTGCTCGGCTCAGGCGCGGGCGGCGGCGTGCCGCAATGGAACTGCGGCTGTCGCGTCTGCCAACTCGCCTGGAGCGGCGACAAGCGCGTCAAGCCGCGCACACAAGTCGGCTTGGCGCTCACCGTCGATGGCGTGAACTGGGTCCTGCTCAACGCCTCGATCGACCTGCGCCAGCAAATCCTGGCGACGCCGGCGCTGCATCCGAAAGGCGCCGGGCGCCATTCGCCGATCCGCGCCGTCGTTCTGACCAATGCTGAGGTCGATTCCTCGGCGGGCCTTTTGGCGCTGCGCGAGCGCCAGCCGATCGCGATCTTCGGCACGCAGGCGACGCTGGATGCGATCGGCGCCAATCGCATGTTCGACGTGGTCGACCGCGACGTCGCGCCGCGCCGCGCCGTCGCGTCTCGGCGAACCATTCGAACCGCTGCCCGGCGTCAAGCTCGAATTGTTCGCCATTCCCGGCAAGGTCCCGCTGTGGCTCGAAGAGGGGAACGTCAGCACCGACGACATCGGCGAGGCGACGGTCTGCGTCGCGGTGGAAGCGGCGGGCAAACGACTCGTCTATGCGCCCGGTTGCGCCCATGTTACGGAGGACCTCGACGCGCGCATCGCCAATGCAGATGTGTTGTTTTTCGACGGCACCTTGTTCGCCGATGACGAAATGATCGCCAATGGCCTTGGCGACAAAACCGGGAGGCGCATGGGTCACATGCCCGTGTCGGGACCAGGAGGAACGCTCGAAGTCGCTCGCGCGCCACGCGCATGTGCGGCGCATCCTCATCCACATCAACAATTCGAACCCGATTCTCATCGAGGGATCGCCGGAAGAGGCGAAGGTGAAAGCGGCCGGCTGGGAGATCGCGTTCGACGGAATGGAGATTTCCTCATGAACGTCCATGCGCCATCGGAACCCATGACCCCCGACGCGCTCGAGGCGGCGCTGCGCGCCATCGGCCCGGTGCGCTATCACGACCTGCATCCGTTCCACGGCCTTCTGCACGACGGCAAGCTCAACAAGGGCCAGGTGCAGGCCTGGGCGCTCAACCGCTTCGTCTATCAGGCGGCGATCCCGCGCAAGGATGCGTCCCTGATCGCGCGCTGCGAGGATCGCGAATTGCGCCGCGAGTGGCTGCACCGCATCACCGATCATGACGGCGTCAGGCGAGGAGCAGGGCGGCATCGAGCGCTGGCTCATCCTCACCGACGGGCTCGGGCTCGACCGCGACTATGTGATCTCGCAGGAGGGCGCGCTGCCGGCGACGCGGTTCGCGGTCGAGGCCTATGTGCGTTTCGTGCGCGAGAGGCCGCTGGTCGAGGCGGTGGCGTCCAGCCTGACCGAGCTGTTCGCGCCCGTCGATCCACAAGCGCCGGATCGCCGGGATGCTGGCCAATTACAGCTTCATCGACGAGAAGGTCATCGCCTATTTCCGCCGCCGCCTCGACCAGGCGCCGCGCGACGCCGACTTTGCGCTCGACTATGTGAAGCGCAACGCCCGCACCGTCGAACGAGCAGGAGGCGCCCTTGCGGCGCTTGACGTTCAAGACCGATGTGCTGTGGGCGCAGCTCGACGCGCTGCATCACGCCTATGTCGACGGCGCGATCCCTCCAGGGGCCTTCCGGCCGGATTGAAGGCGATGGACGAGCGAAGGCAATCGACGCTCGTCGCGGCCGCGTCTTCCGCAGCGGGCGTGAGGCTCAAGCGCGACGAGGCGCGCGGGCGGTGGACGCTGCTCGCGCCGGAGCGGATCTTCGAGATCGACGATATGGCGGCGGCCGTGCTCGAGCTTTGCGACGGGCAGCGCGATCTCGGCGGAATCGTCGCCGAGCTGGCGGCGCGCTACACGGCGCCGCCGGCGGTGATCGAGAAGGACGTCGTCGCCATGCTCGCCGACCTCAAGGCCAAGAAGGTGCTGGAGACATGACCGCGCATACGCCGCCTCCGCCCGCGCCGCCGATCGGGCTTCTGGTCGAACTCACCCATCGCTGCCCGCTCGGCTGTCTCTATTGCTCGAACCCGCGTGGCGCTCGAGCGCCCGGCGATGAGCTCGACGGCGAGACCTGGAAGCGGGTGTTCAGCGAAGCCGCGGCGCTCGGCGCGCTGCACGTGCATCTCTCCGGCGGCGAGCCCACGGCGCGCCGCGACATCGTCGAGCTGACACGGCACGCCTCGCAGAGCGGCCTGTACACGAACCTCATCACCTCCGGCATCGGGCGTGAGCGAGACGCTGTGCCGGAGAGACTGGTCGATGCCGGCCTCGACCACGCGCAGCTTTCCTTCCAGGGCGCGGACAAGGAGACCAACGACCGCCTCGGCCATTACACGGCGTCGTGGGAGCGCAAGCGCGCCTTCGCCGGCTACGTCACCAAGGCCGGCGTGCCGCTGACCGATCAACGCGGTCATCCATCGCGCGAATATCCATCAGGTCGGCCGCGTTCATCGATCTCGCGGTCGAGCTCGGCGCGCGCCGGCTCGAAGTGGCGCATACGCAATATTACGGCTGGGCGCTCGCCAATCGCGCCGCGCTGATGCCGCCGAAAGCCCAGGTCGACAAATCCATCGCGATCGTGCAGGCGGCCCGCGAGCGCCTCAAGGGCGAACTGGTCATCGACCTGGTGGTCCCCGATTATTACGCGCGCTATCCGAAGCCTTGCGCCGGCGGTTGGGGTCGGGTCGCGATCAACGTGTCGCCGACCGGCAAGGCTCTGCCGTGCCACGCGGCCGAGATCGATTCCCGGGCCTCGAATTCTGGAACGTGCGCGATCATTCGCTGAGCGACATCTGGCATTCGAACCCCGCCTTCAAGGCCTTCCGCGGCGACGGACTGGATGCCGGAACCCTGCCGTTCATGCGACCGGCGCGAGATCGACTGGGGCGGCTGCCGCTGCCAGGCGCTGGCGCTGACCGGAGACGCGCGCAACACCGACCCCGCCTGCCACAAGTCGCCGCATCACGAGCGCATCGCGGCGATGGCCATGACGGAATCCGAGTCCGGCGACGGCGTTCTGCGCTGGCGGTCGTACAAAGAAAAGGTCGAGGCGTAGGGTCCGAACTCTCAAACAGTAGGCGGGCGGCCGGACAAAATCCAGCCCAACCCTTCGGCGCCTTGCCCCGATGGCCTAAAAGCTTCGGCGTTAACCCGCGCCCATCAGGGCGCGGATTTGATTCAACTACTTCATACGGCTCATCGCCACAAACGCGACGGCCGGAGCGGCGAGTATCCAAATCCAGATCGCGAATTCCATCTGTTTCTCCTGTTCGCAAGCCATTTCATGAATAGCAGATCCCTACGGGACTGTCGCCGTAGTTTTGACGTCGCCGCTCCTCAAATGTGGAGTTGTCGGAACAAGCCAGGGTAATGCCCCGGCCCCTCGAATTCTGGAACGTGCGCGATCGTTGTTGAGCGCCGCCCGGCCCTCGAACCTCGCCTTCCCGGCGCTACGCTGCATGGTTTGGATGCCGGACCCTTGCAGATCTTGCGATGGCGCGAAGTCGACTGGGGCGGCTGCCGCTGCCAGGCGGTGGCCCTGACCGGAGACCCGCGCAACACTGATTTCCCCTGCGCCAATCCCCCATCACGAGCGAATTGCGGCGATGGCCGGGACACGACCGAATCGCGGCGCGACTTCAATCAAAGGGTGTCGGGACTGTCGGAACCGGCCGCATGCGCAATTCTGGAAATGCACAATATCTTGTAGTTTTCAGAATATACGATATGATGGTGGATATCGACGCAAAGCTGCGCCGTTGACGAGACTGTGAGTGGGCGCAGGGCGAAGAGAAAACGGCGAAACAAAAATGGGTTTAAGTCGTTGAAAACAAACGAAACCGAGAAATGAGTGATTCGGAGCCCCTAATCATTCCAATGACTTACGACCCACAAGCGAAACGTTTCGTTTCGTATGGCGAAATGAGCGTTTGGCCTTGACCGCTTTCCAACTTCGGTCTGGCGCGGATGAAACGGTTCTCGGCGCGTGCCGCGTCGGATTGCCGAGTGACTCGTTAAACGCGCCTCAACCCATTGAAATGGCTCAATTCGGACTCGCTAATGGCGCGGCGCAGCCCTACTGGCAGAGCGCCCGCGCGTTCGCCGTCCATTGCCCGAAACCGCTCGCGACCATGTTGCGGATGACCGAGCAGACGTAGGTCTTCTCCGCCGCCGGATTGCCGGGCCCGGCGTTGTAGCGCGCCACGGCAAGCGTCCACGAGCCTTCCTGCGCCTTGAGCGACTTCAGAAAGTTCGCGGCATATTCGACATTGCGCGCCGGGATCGAACATCTCGCTCAGGGAGTGAAAGTCGGCGCCGTGCAAGTGGTGGTTGATCTGCATGCAGCCGATGTCGATGAACTTCGCGCCGCGCCCCTTCGCCTGCAGCGAAGCGCGCCATCGCCTCGGCGAGGCTTGTGGAATGCACCGCCTGGCCGTCGACATTCATGTCATAGGGGCTGAGCCCGCCTCGGCTCCCGGTCTCGGTCAGGCCGACCGAATAGAGCACGTTGAGCGGGACGCCATGCTGCGCCGAGGCGCGCGTCATCTCCCGCTCGCAGGCGAGCGACCCATCGGCGCGCGCGGCGCCGCTGCTAGAAACTGCGATCGCGACCAGCGCCGCGCCGAGACAAACCCGCATCGTTCGAACCATTCCGCTCGCCACCGCCTTGCGCCGATCGCTGTTCGCCTCCCGCTGAGCCGCCGTCAGCGGAAGACCCGTTTCCGTTCGCATTCCCATCCGTGTTGACGCCCGTCTGCTTGACAACGAGCGAGTTCGAGCGGCTGGCCGATCGCCGCCATGCGATCGGTGATCGCGTCGCGCGCGCCTTCGATTGAGCCCAAGGTCTGAGAACTCGCGGCGCGGATGACGACGGAGAGCTTGTCGCCGGCGAGCCGCATCGTCATCGAGACGTTCTCGAGGCCTCCCGGCGAAAGATCGACGTCGATCTCCTTGACCGGCGGCGTCGAAGACGCGGAGCCGGGGCCGAGCGCGCTTGCGCGGGGCGAGGCGTCGGCGTCTGCGGCGCTTCCTGGCGAGGCGTCGGTTGGAACGACGCGCCTGACTGCGAAGGGCGTCGAGAGCTGTGCGCCGAATGGGCTTGTCTGCGCCGTTGGCGGCGCGCCAAACGCGGTCGGATCAGGCGCGCAGACCGTCGGCCGTCTTGGCGCTCGATTCCGCTGGCGCAGACGGGCGAGGCCGAGCTCGGAGCGGCCGGATGACCGGGGGCGGCGCCGAGCCTTCGGGCTTCTGGCCGCTGCGCGCGGCCTCGTGCGCGGCTGCTCGCGTGAGGCTTGCGCGGTTTGATTGGAGGCGCAGCCCGCACGCGAGGCGGCGATCGGCGCGCGAGGCCGTCGCGCTTGCGATGGCGCCGGAACGGCGCTTGGCGGCGGGTTTCGCCGCCGCGGCCTGATCGGCGCGCGAAGCCAGCAGCCAGAACGCTTTCGCCCTTCAGATCGGCGTGGGGCGTAAAGTTGGTCGTCAGAGGCGGCCAAGTGAAAGGCGCGTTCGCCAATCAGGCGCCCGACGGCTGCCGCCTTGGCGCCGGCGGCAGCGGATGCGCCGCTGTCCTCGGATTTCGGGCCTTTCATCGCCGGGCGAGGCGAGCGAAGGCGAATTGTCCTCGGCTTGCGGCCGTTCGTCCATCATGGCTGCGACCCGCAAGGCAAACGGCAAGGACGCAAAGAGCGCGCTGTCGTTCGGCACCGAATGGCGAGCGGTCTGTCCGCGCGAAGACTGTTCCTGCGGCGATTCGTTCGAAGGCGTGCGCCTGTTCCTCGCGCGCCGGAGGCGCCTGCCTTCGTCGCCGCGCCGGGAAGCGAATCGAGCATGGCGGCGAAAGCGAAGCGGTCGGCCGGCGGCTTGCGGAGCGGCGCGCGGCGCGGCCGGCGCGATCGGCGCCCGATGCGGGCGCGGCGGCGGGCGCGGTCATGGCGCGGCCTCCACTTTCGGTTGGCGCGAGGCTCGACGTGCGTTGAAGCGCCTCCTGCGCTTGCGCGATCGTCAGCGCCGGCCCGCTGGGCTTTTCCTTGTCTGCGTCGGGCAGAGCGACGGCGTTTTCCGTGTTGAAGACAGTTGAGGTCGGGAACGATCCGCAATTCCGCCGCCACCTTTCGGACCGCGGCCAGCAAGCTGGCGTCCGCCCGGTCGAGTTTCGAGACGGACAGACGTCCTCAGATCGGCGATCGCCGCATCATAGGCGTCCGAGAACAGTCGACTGGCGGCCAGATAGAGGCGGGCGCGCATGGCCTCCGGACTGTCGGCCTTCGAGCCTTCGAGCGCTTCGGTCGCCGCCGAAGCCGCGGCGGCGAAGCGCGCGTTGACGACGCCGGACTTGGCCAGATTGAGCAGGAAGTCCCGCCGGCCGTCGGGGGGCAAGGCAGCGACCGCGCTCGAGATCAGCTTGTAGTCGGCGGGATCGTCGGCGAGCCCGAGCCGCGCGACGGCGCCCGCGAGATCGCGCAAGAAGTCCGGCCGCATAGAGCGAGGCGGCGAAGCGGGTCGCATACTGCCGGGTCAGCATCGCCAGGCGGCTCGACGTCCTTGGCCTCCGCGAGGAGCGCGATCTCGCGCCGCAGCGCCGCCTCCTCAACCAGTCCGCCCGGCGCAAGCAGACGCGCCCAATCGAGAAGATCGACCGCCGCTTTGGCGTCCCGCTTCGTCTCGAGGACGGAGCGGGCGAAGGCGACCTCGCCCGCCAGCCGCGCGTCGAGCGCGGTCAAATCCGTCTTCGTCAAGCAGCGCGATGCGCGTCGGCCTCATGATTGGTGACATAGGCGAGCGCGCCGCGCGCGAGCGACCGCTCGGACTCGATGAGCGCGTCGCCTTTGAGCAGCGGCTCGACATTGGCGAGCGAGCCGCCGCTCAGGATGTAGATGACGAGCGAATCGGCTTCGCGTTTGTTCTTCCAGATTTCGGGGCTGGCGGCCGCGATCGCCGCGCCGATCGTCTTCAATTGATTGAGCTGAGCGGCGTAGGCGGCCTTGTCGCCCTGGGCGATTCTGAGCTGGATCCGCTGCAGTTCGTCGACAAGGTCGGAGACGTCGAGCGAATCGGCGAGCGCCACGGCAGGCGCAAGCGACGGCGAACGCGGCCAAAGCCAATGTAGCCTGGGGCGCGCGTCACGGCTTCGCCTCGCGCACGAGAATTTCGATGCGGCGATTTTCGGCCGCGAGGGGATGCGAGGCGTCCTTGAGACGATGGTCGGCGTAGCCCTCGATGCGCTCGAACCGCTTTTCCGGCAGGCCGCCGCGAATCAGCATGTAATAGGCCATTTGCGCGCGCGCCGAGGAGAGCCGCCAATTGTCGTAGGTCGCCGACTTGTAGGGGCGGGCGTCGGTGTGCCCGCGCACGACGATCGCGCCCGGCGCGCTTGCAGGCTCGCGGCGATCGCCTCCATCATCTGCAGGACGCGGCGGCTGCGGCTCGGCGGAGCCGATGGCGAACATGGCGAAATTGTGTCGGTCGGTGAGGCTGATGAGGATTCCGTCCTCGGTCGCCTGGACGTCGAGTTGCGGCCCCTGCATCGGCTTGAGCTCGCCGCGCGAGCCGCTTATTCAAGTCGGCGAGCAGGTTGGACGCGGCTGTTTGACGCGCCTGCGGCGGCGTCGGGAGCCGGCGGATTCGCCGCGGACGGGGCAGGCGATTCCGCGTCGTGGGCTTCGGCTACGCGGGCTCGGCGGCGCCGGCGCGGCGGCGCGGCGGCGCATCGCGGTCGACGCGAGACGCGGGCTCGTCGCTCGGAGCGGCCGCGGCGGGCGGGGCGCCGGGATTGTCGGCGACCACATTGACCGCCTGGTCGCTGCCGAGCGGACGGAACGGATCGCGCAACGCCTCGTCGGCGCTTGGCCCCACTTCGCCATAGCCCTTCAGCGCGCCGAAGCATCGATGCGAGGCCCGGGCGGCGGCGCGCCGGCGATCTTGTCGAGGCTCGCGCGGAGGGTCGCGGAACAATTCCTGCTCCGACATCGTCGGATAGGGTTTCGCCGGGTCGGGCGGCGGCAGGGGCGACGGGGTCGGCGGGTGCGCCTGCTCGTTTTGCTTCGACGAACTCGGAGGAGTTTGCGTTGGCCTTGTCGCCGCCGCCTTCGCCGCTTTCGGACGAGGGCTTTCCCGCGCTTGGGGCGCCAGTCTCCGTCTCCCGGCGCATAGGCCGCGTCCTTTTCCGGCGCGCCGTGGATGCCTTTTTGCGCCTTCGCCGGCTCCTCGACTTTCACCGGATTGAAATATCGCGCGATGAGCGTCTTGGTGTTCTTGTCCGTGGCGCTGATGATCCAGAGCACCAGAAAAAACGCCATCATCGCGGTCATGAAATCGGCGAAGGCGATCTTCCACGCGCCGCCATGATGCTCCTCCTCATGCGCGCTATGGCGCTTGATGATGATGATTTCCGGATGCGCCTCGGTCATCAGCTCAGCTCAGGCCTCGAACGAGGCAAGCAACTCGGCCCACGGGCGAAGCTCGGCGACGATCCGTGTGGAATTGGCCTCGACGATTGTCTCCACGCGGCCGTCTTCGACATATTCAACCTCGATCGGCAGATCAGCGATGCGCTGGCGCAAAAGCGCAAGCACGCGCTCGGGTCCGCGAATCTTGATCAATCCGGGCGAAGCGCTTGAAGAGATTCGGGTCGACCGCTTTGGCCAGTTCGTCGACCGCTCGCTTGAGGACCTCTTGCGAGAGAAATGGCGCGAGGATGCGTGCGACGGCGGCCCCGATATCGCCCTCGATCTGTCTGAAGCCCAGACCGCACCGTGCTTTCGATCTGCGCGTATTCGCTGAGACGAAAGGCCTGCTGCTGCAGTCTCCGCCTGCTGCCGCGCAGCGGCGAGTTCAGCCGCGTGGCGGTCTGAAGCCTCGAGCCGCCCTTCGGCGAGGCCTTCCTCCCGGCCGCGCGCATGAGCCTCGGCGAGGTTGACCGACATGTCCTCGGTCTTGACCGGCTCGCCTGCTGGCGGCGATTGCTGCGCGCCCGGACTCGAGCAGAACCGGCTTTGGCGCCCATGGCGTGCGCCGGGGAGCCTCGTCCCTTTGCGCTTGGCCGCCCGCGTTGGCTACGCGATCGAAGACCGACTTCGGGCCGGAAGCGCCGTTCTGCGGGTTCGGCAGGCTTCGAGGGCGAAACGGCGAGCCCTCGGGCCGCGGCGGCGACTTTCTCACCCGCCGGGCGCCCGAGATGATCGAGATAGTCGGCGATCGACAGCGGTTTCATCCGTTCGCTCCTTGACGAATCCATTGTTTGAGGACCGTGGCGGCGTGGTTCTCATCGAATTCGATCATCTTCTGCAGCTTGCGCTCGGGACCATTGTCGCGTCGCGCAAGCAGCGCCTCGCAGAAACTCGTCTCGATTGGAGGCGGTTTCGATGAGAATGCTTTCCGTGGGCTGACCGTCGCCGTCCGGCGCTCCCAATGCGGGCGTCTGCCCAGCGGACGCGCCGCGCGCGTCTGTCAAGGCCGGTGGGCTTGGGGGAGCGAACGCCATCTTCATCGCGGGGCGAACCCCGAACCAGAGCAGCATCGCTGCGACCGCCACGATGGCGCCGGCGTTGAGGATCGATCCCGTCTGTCGAGCGACAATCTCGATCAGCGAAGGGCCCGGCGCTGGCTCGAGGTCGCGGCTCGAATCGATGAAATCGACAACCGAAATCTTGACCGCGTCGCCCCGCTGACGATTGAGCCCGGCGGCCGAGCCGACGAGCTGTTCGATCTCTTTGACCTGGGTGTCGATCGCCTCGGCCGACGGCTTTCCGCCAAGCGAAGCGGCGAGCGCGGCGCGATTGATCAGGACGGCCACCGAGAGATTCTGGACCACGAAGCCGGCGCTGGTCGTCTGAATCGACTTCGACGAGACCTCGTAGTTCGTCAGTTCTTCGCGCTTCTGCGTGTTGGTCGTTCGACTGCTTCGATTCGCCGCCGCTGGTTTTGGCTTCGGAAGATTGGCTTCGACGCCGGCGGCCTGCTCGCCTGCCGCGTTCTGCGAGCTCTGCTGTTCCTTGGTGACGCGCACCGAGCGTTCGACACGGCTGTCGGGATTGTAGATCGTCTCGTTCGTTTGCGTCTTGTCGGCGTTGAGCCTGGCGGCGACGGAGATCTGAAAGTTTTGCGCGCTGAGGTAAGGCGTCAGCGTGCGGCTGACGCTCTCGCGGATTTGCTGCGACACTTCCTTTTCGAGCGCGAGCAGATTGTCCGGGGATTTCTCGACCGAATCGGCGCCGTAGGCGAGCAGGGTGCCGTCGACGTTGAGCACGGTGACGTCTTCGACCTTCATTCCGGGAACGGCCGAGGCCACGAGGTGGCGGATCGCCTGCCCGGTGGCGCGATCGTCGCCGCCGTCGGTTCGGATGACCACGGAGGCGGAGGAGGGCTGGCGCTCGCGGCGGAAGGAGCCTTCGTCGGCGAGGACGATATGCACCCGCGCCGCCTTGACGGTCCGCATCATCTGGATCGTGCGCGCGAGTTCGCCTTCGAGCGCTCTTAGGCGGGTGACGTCCTGCATGAACGAGGTCAGGCCGAGCGAGCCGAGCTTGTCGTACAGTTCGTTGCCGACAGCGCCGCTGCGCGGCAGGCCCTTTTCCGCCAGGATCATCCGCGCGGCCGCCGCCTGTCCGGCCGGCGTCAGAACGACCGTGCTCTCGGCGTTGACGTCGAAAGGCACGCCCGCCTCGCGCAACGCGGCGCCGATGGCGGAGATATCGTCGCGATCGAGCCCGGAATAGAGCGTCTCCATCGTCGGGCGGCTGAGATAGTAGCCGGCGAGCCCGGTCGTCGCGAACACGGCGAGGCCGATCAACCCCAACGCGGACAAGCGCCGGACGCCGAGCCCCCGCAGGTTCGCCCAAAGCCGCTCGATTTGCGCCAACAGATTCGTCGCCACATCCGGGCCTGAGTGAGAATTCGTGAGCCGCCATCGTGGGGAGCGGAGCTTGCGCCGGCATTGCGCGGGCGGCTCCGAGCGCGGCCTCGGGTCGGCGCGACAAACAAAATTTTTGCGCCCGTTAACTGGCCATTAGCGGGCGCGCCTTAGTTTTCGCTGGCCAGGGCGAGGACGGGCGCGATGAGCGCGCGTCGCCAGGCGTCTACACGACGGTTAGGCTCCTACGAGCCTTAGGCATGCGGCCGATCCGTCGTCTCGGTGCGAGTCCGAAATGTCGCCCAATCAGCGTGAACATTTTCGACAGGAGCACTCTCATGAGTTCAATCTTAAACAATCCGGACGCCCTTAGCGCGCTGCAGGCGCTGACGATGACGCAGCAGTCGCTTTCGACGGTCCAGAACCAGGTTTCGACCGGCCTCAAGGTTGCGACCGCCGCCGACAATTCGTCCTATTGGTCGATCGCCGCCCAGCTCACTGCCGACAGCGGCGTCGTGTCGGCGTCCAATGACGCGCTTGTCGCAGGGGCAGTCGCTTCTGGCGACCGCGAGCTCGGCGATCAATTCGGTCATCACGACCATCAATTCGATTCAGACCGCGCTGACGCAGGCGACCGAACCGGGCGCCAACATCAGCAACATCAACACATCGCTCGCCTCGCTCGGCAAGCAGTTGACCGACGCTGTGAACGCGGCCTCGTTCAATGGCCTGAACGTCCTGAACGGCAGCGTGCCATCGCTCAATTTCGTTTCCGGCTATAACGCCAGCGCCACGGGCGGAACCATCAACACGATCTCCTTCACCACCCAGGCGCTTTACGGCTTGGCCACCGGCGGCGCGTCGACGTCGTCGACAAGCCAGTCCAGCATCACCGACGCAGCGACGATGAGCCAGTTGCAGACCCAATTTGCGGCCGACACCGCGGACACGACCGCCGTCAGCTACAGCGCTCCACGGCGACATACGGCAACGAACGCGGTCTTCGAGGACACGACGAACCAGGCGTTGACTGTTCAGTCGATGGGCGCTCGACGGCACTGTGACGACGACGACCTACACGGCCCTCGACGCCAACGGCAATTCGATCGCCCAGGGTGGGAGCCCGACCTTCGCGACCGCGGCGTCCTATGCGGTGACCACGACGACGACGACTGCCAAACTCGCAAAATCTGCTCGTCCAGAGCGGCATCGACCTGACCAACCTCAGCGTCACCGGCGCGGCGGACGCGCAGACGTCGCTAAGCGCCGCCGACCAGGCTTTGGCCCAGGTCACCAACTACGCCGCGCTGATCGGCGCGACGCAGGATCGGATGACGACTGCGGCCACGTTCAACACCGCCCTGATGACCAACTATTCCGACGGCATTTCGGGCATGGTCGATGCAGACATGAATACGGCCTCGACCAAGTTGCAGGCGCTCCAGACGCAGCAGCAGCTGGGCATCCAGTCGCTGTCGATCGCGAACCAGAACGCGCAGCTGATCCTGAAGCTGTTCCAGTAACAAAGCGCGCTGGGCGGCTGGCTTCGTCCAGCCGCCTTTGCTTTGCACTCGGGATCTATTCCTTATCCATTCGCCACGCGCCGCTTCCCGCCCGGCAAGGCTGCCATGAAGGGGCGTAGGGATCCGAAGTTTCAGCGTGAGCCGAGTTCGGGAGCGCCGGGCGCGGCGGGCCGGCGAAAGCGCCGAAGGCTCACCTATGCCCCGCGCCATTTCCGGTTCCGGATTGAGTGATATCAATCTCTTGCGGCGCCTTTTCCTTCCGCTTCGCGGGCGCCGGATTGAGACCTATCAGCATGATACGTTATAGATAAGTATATTGTGAAACGTGGTGCCAAAGCTCCTGACCACACCCCTCGAAGCCGGCCCTGAGATCATATTCCAGAATGGCCGGACGGGGTGCGCAGCATCGTGGAGCAGGGTGGCTGCCGCGGCTTCCTCGCCGGAAGCGCAGCGAGATGCGGGCGACTGCGAGCCAGCTCCCGAATTGTCTGCGACCAGAATCGATTGAAGAAGGGCGCTCTTCCGAACGCCCTTTATCTCGAAACTGAGGGCTCAGCGCGACTACGCCAAGCGCCTATTTCTCGATGCAATAGCCGAGGAATCGCTTGGAATTGATGGGGTCGAAACCCAGCCGATGCTTGAGTTTCTTGCGCAATTTGCTGATGTGGCTCTCGATGACGTTCTCGTCGACATCCTCGTCGAACAGGCCGTAGACGGCGTTGAAGATCTGCGTCTTGCTGACGCGCCGACCACGACAGCGCAGCAGGAATTCGAGGATCCGCCGCTCCCGGCGTGGAAGAGGAAAAGGCTCGCCGTTCGCCTCGGGCTCGCGCCCGTCGAAATAGACGCGCAGTTCGCCGATCGTCACATTGCCGTTCTCGCCGAACACGCGCCGGTTGATCGCGCCGACCCGGGCGACGATCTCTCGCACATGGACAGGCTTGCGCAGGACGTCGTCCGCGCCGGCGGCGAATAGCCCCAGACGTGTCATCGAGCGACTGACGCTCATTGAGGCAAAGCACGCGGCGCGCTCGAGCGCTCGCGAATCAGCCGGGACAGCGCCTCGCGCTCAGTAACAGTCGCCGATGACGAAGGCTTCGACCGCATGCATGTCCGAATCGCTGATCTTACCGATCCATTCGCGAAACTCCGACGCTTCGATGCCCGTCGACGAAACGCCCTCGCGATCAAAACCGTTGGCGTAGCCGCCGGCCACCATGTTTCGATCGTCTACAATAATATACATACTCGTGCTCCAGCCTACTGAAGTGACAAGGGGACGCTTTCCGCTACGCCAACGCGGGCACACAACACACGTGAGACAAACGTCTCGAATTAACCATTCTGATGTTTGTTATGTTATTATGCAACAAGGACTTTGTTATTAACTGTGACAATTGATTACTGAATGGGTCGTTTTAATTCAGCGGAGGTGTTGCTTGACACAACCCTCTACGAGTCAGAAAACTACGCGGCGTTGGTTAACAAGATATGTATGAAATTAATGCCTTCATGTTGGATTCATATGGATGGCGAAAGCCCACATCGAGGACCACGCTCCGCGCCCCACGGCGTCGACGCGCGAGCGCCGATGCTGGTCGGGGTCAAGCGACAGGACTGGCGAGGGCGATCGGAGGCGGCGCGCGGGATTGGCCGCAAACTCGCCGAGCGAGGCGAGATTGCTTATTGGGAGAGTTCAGCACGACGGGCCTTCCGCCCTCAGGCAAAAGCGCCAATCTGCGTGCGCACCCCCGGCAGCGAACGCGTTTGCGCTCCGCTAAGCTCCTCGACGGCTCGTACCGCTTCCTGTCCGAGGGCCGGAGTCTGCGACCGGTCTCGCGATGGCCTGCGCCTGGCGCTTGCCCGCGACGTTACGCTTCCGCCCAGACTGGCGGTTCACATCGACGAAACATCCGAAGTGCGCGAGGCGAAAATCGTCTGGCGGCGTGGGTCGACAATCGGAGTTCGAGCTGCAGGAGACGCTCCCGGCAGACGCGATGACGGCAAGCCGAAGGTCCGCGCTGAGGGAACGCTATTACGCGATTCCCAGCTAAGCCGGTTCACGCATAAGACTTTCTCCTCGACCAGGGCGGAGCTGGCGAGCGTGTTGATGGCGCGTTTGATCGCGGCGCGCGTATCGTTTTCACAATAGACCGATCGCGCGAGCGCGACGAAGCGCGGCCCGAAGTCTCCCTCGCGCTCGCACGCGCGAAGCGCGTCTTCGATTGTCCACAGGCGCCCATTCACGGCCGCGAGCTGATCGGTCAGGAGACTGATCGATGGTCCAGACGAGGCCGTCCTCGCGCGCCGAACGCTCAAGCAAGGTCAGCTCGCGATGCACATTGGCGAGTTTCGTCAGGCTCGCCGATTCGTTCGGCCTTGATGCGCAGGATCGTGATCTTATCGATGCAGTTCGCCGAGCGAGCATGGGCGTCGAGACCATGCGCGGCGCCGCGCGCCGCTCGGCAAGCTGGGCGAGCTCGCCCGCCATGGCCTCGAACACGTCGCTCCAGACGCCACGGCGCGTCTGACGAAAGAGGCGCATCGTCGGATACCAGGGCGAATCGGCGCGTCCGGTCAGCCAGCGCCATTCCGCGTCGCGCTTGAGCGCGACCCAGACCGGAACAGCGAGAGCGCCCGCGAGATGCGCGATCGAGGTGTCGCAAGTGACGACCAGATCGAGGCAGGTCATCACCGCCGCCGTATCGACGAAGGCGTCGGCGCCGGCGTCGAAATTGGCGCCTAGCGTCTCGACCCGCAACGACGGCGGCAGGCTTGAAAGTTGCTCTTCGCCGAAGCCTTTCTGCAGCGAAATGAGTCTGCACGCCCGCGATCCCGGCGAGCGGCGCGAGCGCCATGAGCGGCAGGGAGCGAGCGCGGTCGGCCTCCGGATCAGAGTTGCCTTGCCAGACCACGCCGATCTTGAAGCCTTCGGCGCCGATGCGCTTCGAGCCACGTTTCGCGCAAAGCGCGGTTCGGCGGCGAGATAGGGAACCGCGGCCGGGATTGTCTCAAGGCGGGTGCCGAATGCGTAAGGCAGACTGCTGATCGCGATCTGCGCGTCGAATGGCTCCCCTTCGCGGCGGCGAATTGACGAATCGCACTTTGGCCTTCGACGAGAGGAGCCGGCGCAGCCGCGGCGGGCAGACGAAAGTCGTGTCGACGCCGGCCGCCGCCATCAAAGGCAGATAGCGGAAGAACTGGATCGTATCGCCGAGGCCGTGATCGTTGAGCACCAGCACGCGCTTGGCCTCGCCTCCAGGCCCCTTCCAGGTCGGAAAGCGCGTTCCGAGCGCTTCAGCGATCGACTTGCCTTTGAGCCAGCGCGCCTCGTAGCCCTCAAGTCCGTTTTCGAAGTCGCCGAGCGTCAGCATGAGGCAGCCCTTGCCCGCAACAGCCTCGCGGCTGCCGAGCGCTGCGGCGCGGTCAAACGCCGACATGGCTTCCGAGAAGCGGCCAAGATTCCGCAAGGTCAGACCCTGCCCCAATAGCGCCTTGGCGAGGCAAGGCCCCGGCTTGCTCGCCTGGAGATAGGCGTCAAACGCCTCCTCGGCGCGATCGAGCTTTAGAAGCGCATTGCCGAGATTGATCGCCGCCTCTGGAAAATCAGGGCGCAGCTCAAGCGCCCGCTTCGCCGCCTCGACCGATTCCTCGAGGCGCCCGAGCTCGCGCAGCGTTCCCGCGCGGCTGCACCATGCGTCCGGGTCGCGCGGCGCGAGGATTGTCGCCGCTTCGAAACACGCGAGCGCCTCCGTGAAGCGTTCAGCAGCGAACAGGAGCTTGCCGAGATTGAGGTGGCCGACGACGAGCGAGTCGTCGAGCTCGAGCGCGCGTTGGTAGAAACGCATCGCCGATTGAGGCTGGCCGCATTCACTCAGCATGTAGCCGCCCATGCACAGCGCGTCGGCGAAATCGGGCTTGAGGCGGAGCGCCTCGTCCATGAGTTTGATCGCCTCGTCGCGCCGCCTCTCGCGCCACAGCGTGACGGCTGCCGCGTAAAGCGCATCAGCGCCGCCTGGGGCTTCACTCGCCGCGGCGCGGATTGTCCGGAGGGCGTCAGGCATCGAGATTGCGTGAAAGCATCCCCTCCGCTTAGAGCGCGGCGCTTGCGCGGACCTTTCTAAAGCGAAATGCAAGGCGCCCTTGCGGGCTTACCCGCCCAGCGTCAGCCTGGACATGCTCGACATGAGCGAGGTCGAGAAGATGGGCTGGGACGCCCCGGTGAAGTCGTTCAGCGCGCTGCCCAGCACCGAGCCGTTCGAGCTGATAACGCTGGCGAGGACAGCGGCGGCGCCCGACGGTTGGCTCGAGCTCGAATTGCCCGAATCCACGGTCAGGTCAGAAGTCGAACCGGAGCTGGGCCCGTAGGTGTAGTCATACATCGCCGTGAATCGTTCGGTCAGCTGCGTGAGCTTGGCCGGATCTTTCAGGTCCGAGAGCGGCATGAGCTCGGAGAGCGTCTTCGGTTGCAGATCGGCCGCCGCCGTCGGGGGGAGCCCCATGATCGTCGCGGCCACCTGCAGAAGATTGGGATCGGCCAAAATGCCTTCTTCGCTCTTGACCGTCGGCGCGACGCGCTGGAAATAGAGCGCGAGCTGCACGCCAACGTCCTGGCCGCCCTGATCGCTCTCGAGCTGCTGTTCGACATAGTCGCTCGTTGTCGTCGCAACGGCGCTGGTTGATGAAGGCGGAGTTGCGCCGCTGTCGACGAAATTGAATGCGGCGGCGAACGCCTTCCATTGCGCGTTTGGCAGAGTGTTCGCGAAGGCTCTTCGGGTTGGCGACTCCGCCTTCCAGCACCTTGGTGATGAGCCCCTTCGCGTTGATCTGGTCGCCGAGTCCATAGGCGTCGAGCGCATAGGACAGCAGTCGATAGTTGCCGACAAGGTCGCTGATCGATTTCACCGAGCCGATATTGGCCGCGTAATAGGCGCTTGCCGTTTTCACTGCCGGCTCAGCCGCAGTCATCGTCTGATAGCGGGACAGGTTCTGCGAGACGGCGAGAAAGGCGGTTGTCGTGCTTGTCACGGGCGATTGGCCGGGTTCGGGTTGAAGAGGCAAAGGGCCAGCATGACGCGATGGGCCTAACCTGTAAGTCCTGCGCCTGAGTTAACCGACGTCACTCTTGGCCGGCCGTTGCAGCGTTAGCCATCGGGCGGGGGCTTAGGCCCGCCTCGGCGATGAGATCCGCAGCTCGCACGCTCCCGTCCGAACGGGCGATCGCCTGGGCCAGCGAAGTCAACCGAATCGTGACGCATAAACTGGGCTAGGAGCGCCAACTCGCGGTTCTCTTCAGCGATTCGCGCGGAGAAACGGCTCGTTCGCGGCGCTAGCCGGCTTGTCCACCAGTCTTTGCATGATCGGCAACTCATGAGCCGCAGATTCGCGGCATGCCGAATTGTGCCACTCTCGGATTGAGAACTGGGTGACGAATTGTAACAAAATGCAACTTTAGCGAGTGTCTATACGTCAGTCTGAAGGGCTTCGACAAGATGTTCAACCCAACGCCGGCTGGCGAGCGCCAACGTCTGCGATCGCGCCAGCAGCAACAGGGTCACCTCGGGCAAAGCCGGAAGCCGCTTGTCGGCGCACGCGTCAAGTCCAGGTGGCGCGAGCCCATCGATCATGGGTGTGACGCCAAGCCCGGCTCTCGCTGCGGCCGCCAGCACCGCAAAACTCGAAGACGTGCAGACGATCTCGAACTTCAGTTCCTGAGCGCGCAACGCGCCAATCGCCGCCTCATGAAACGACCATCCCGGAGGCGGCAGGACGAGCGGCAGCGGCCGATTGTCTTTTTCATCTTCAAACGTCTTGCCAAACCAGCGCAGTTGACCGCGCCATTGTTCGATTCTGCTCGGCTCGCTCTCACCCGTCCCCACGATGAAAGCGACGTCAAGCGCGTTTTGACGAAAGGCGACTGAAAGCGCCTGCGAGCTGTTGACGATCACTTCAAAGGTCGTGGCGACCTCAGTGTCAGAGCGCAGTTCATTGAGCCTCGGCGCGAGAATCGGAGCAAATTCGCTCGGCATGCCAATCCGCATTGCGATGTTCGGATCGTTGCGGCCAAGCTCGTCAAGCATGTCGTCATGCAGCCGAAGCAGGCGTTTGCCATAATCGAAGCAGATTTCCCCGACAGGAGACAACTCGAAGCGGCCGCCTTTCTTGAACAACGGCGCTTCGACGAGTTCCTCGAGTCGTTTCACCTGAAGGCTGATCGTGGGCTGGGTCCGTCCCAGTTCCTCCGCCGCCCGGGTAAAGCCCTGCGCCTCCACGACGGCGACAAAGGCCCGCAAAATGTCGATGGGAATGCCGCGCATGAGAAGGTTCCCGGAAAGGACTCCGTTTTCTATGTACAATATTTTTGCCCTCGCCATAACGGGGGGACATGCAACCATTCGCGTGTTGCGCGCCCAACCGGGTTACTCAGGTGGGGCAAAGGCGCTCTGTGTTTTGGCGGCGTTCGTCATTACTTGAAATAATGATGCATTACGTATCGGCACACTGGCGCGCTTACTGGCAGTGATGGGGAATAAATGCACGGCAATATGAAGAATATCTTCAAGCTCCACGCGCCATTTGACGTCGTCCGCCGTCCAGAATCAAATAAAGATCTGGTTAACGTATCGTTACTCATTGACAAGGATACATGTCCTGCTTCGAATCATTTGACTGTGACGATTCGCAGGGCAGGTAATTTGAAGGCGGGCGCGATGCATATCCATATTCTCGAAGAGGCCGGGCAGGGACTGGCCGCAATTGATAAATCCATCCGGCCACGCGAGCTCGAAATTCGGCGAGCGCAACCTGTCGAGCCGATCGAGCTGCCTCATTTGTTCGCAGGATGGAGCCTCGATGAGACGACGCGGGACCTCCTCAGCCCGGCGGGGCAGCGGGTCGACCTGACTTCGTCGGAGTTCGACCTCTTGATGGCGTTTGTGCGCCATCCCGGGCAGCCATTGTCCCGCGCCGCTCTTCTCGGCGTATTGCGCGGGCGTCAATGGACATATTTCGATCGCTCGATCGACACGCTGGTGGCGCGCCTGCGCAAAAAGCTGGACGATGGGGCTGATCGCTCTCCGCTGATTCGCTCGGTGCGAGGCATTGGCTACGTGTTCTGCGCCGCGGTCGGAAGGCTCAGCGATCTCAACCGGTCCTCCACTGTTTCGCGCGTCGCGCCGAACGATGGAGCCGCACCGCACCCCGCACTATGAGGCGCGAGAGGGGGTTGATCGCGCGGCTGATGCGGCGGGTCTGGTAGCGCCAGGCGGCGTTACTTGGTTCATCGCACGCGATGCTCGGAGCCCAAGAGCCTTCGTCTTTCGGACCGGTCCGATTGACGCCCCGCGCACGCGGCTCTATCCGACGACCATGATCCGGTTTCACCGCAACGATCTGCCCGCCGATGCGTCGTTTGGCGAGGCGGTCGCCATCGACACGGAGACCTTGGGGCTCGAACTCGGCCGCGATCGGCTTTGTGTCGTGCAGCTGTCACGCGGCGACGGAACCGCCGATATCGTGCAGATTGGCGCTGGCCAGACGAGCGCGCCCAATCTTCAGCGGCTTCTGGCCGATCCGGGCATCGTCAAACTGTTTCACTTCGGCCGTTTCGACATGGGCGTCCTGCAGCATGCATTCGGAACCATGGCCGCGCCCGTCTACTGCACCAAGATCGCCTCGAAGATCGCGCGGACTTATACCGACCGGCACGAACTCAAGGACCTGACGCGCGAGTTGCTGGGCGTCGAGATTTCCAAGCAACAGCAATCGTCGGATTGGGGGGCCGACACGCTCAGTGAAGCGCAACTCGCCTATGCCGCATCGGATGTGTTGCATCTGCACGCCCTGCGCGAGAAGCTTGACGCCATGTTGAAACGCGAGGGCCGGGCCGGACTCGCGCATGCCGCCTTTGCTTATCTCCCCGACCGCGTCCGCCTCGATCTCGCGGGAATTCGAGGCCATGGACATCTTTTCGCACGGCTATCCTTGATCGCCCTCGAGTGGGGCTCGCGCCGCGCCAATTCAGCCAGCCCTAGGATTCGGTTGGGGCGCTTCTGCAGGGTCGCGCGCCATTAACCGAAGGAGCCGAATGGATGAGTCGGAACGAAACGCTGTTGAAAGGGCTTGAGCCTGGGGTTTCGAGGATCCTCGAAGTCGGCCCCAGCTTTAGCCCTGTCGCTCCGAAGCGCGACGGATGGCTGACGACGATCGTCGATCACATCGATCGGCCGGCGCTCCTCGCCAAATACCATATGCTTCCCAGCGACGCGCTCTCGAGAGTCGAGGATGTCGACCGCGTTTGGACAAACGGTCCGCTCGAAATGGTCCTGCAGGACCAACTGGGCGCATTCGACGCGATCATAGCCAGCCACGTCATCGAGCACATTGTGGATCCGATCGCATTTTTTGATTCGGCTTCGCGGTTGTTGAACGAACGCGGACGCATCGCCCTTGCGGTTCCAGACAGGCGATTGTGCTTCGACTGTTTGCGGCCCGTCAGCACGACGGGCCAGATGATCGCCGCGTCGCGATCGAAGCGCCAACGCCACGCCCTCGCAGCAGTCTTCGACCACAAAGCCTACCACGCAACACGCAGCGGAAATCTGGGCTGGACGCGCGATGTCAGTTTTGAGCCACAGTTCACCTGGACCCTCGGAACGGCATGGGAGGTGATTGCCAATTACGACGAGATAGGACCCGGGGAGTACATCGATGTCCACGGCTGGGTTTTCACTCCCAGTTCGTTTGAGTGCCTCATACTCGATCTTCACGGCCTCGGCTTGATCGATTGGCGCGTGACCGAGTTGCAGGAGGGCGAGGCGGTCGAATTCACTGCCGTTCTCGAGAAAAGCGCGACGCGTCTCTCGGAGGAAGCGTTGAAGGAGCGACGACGCGCGCTTTTGCTCCGGCAGTTGGACGAAACGCGTCAACAGGCCGACTGGATGCTTGGACCAAAGCGCGCATCGGCGCCGGAGGCTGCAACTCAGCTCGTCTCCTCGCCGGATCCGGCTATCCTCGACGCTGGCGATCCGAGCGACATGACGACGCTCCTTGCGGGACTCACGCGAGCGAGCTACGGCGGCGAACTGCCCCCGTCGCTGCGAGGATGGCGGCGGCTGGTTGACGCGAAAACGCGCGCTCTCGCGGACAACTACCGCGTTGTCGCCGGCTCGGCGTTGTTCGATTCGGAATGGTATTTAACCACTTATCCTGACGTGGCGGACGCGGGAATGGACGCAGTGGAACACTATGTACGTAGCGGCGCGGCGGAGGGCCGGTCTGGCCCCCATTTCCAATCAAACGCACAGGCTGGAGAAGACCCAGCCGTAGTCCCCGCCGGCTCGAATGCACTCGTTGGTTTCTTACGCCGTGTCGCTCGGCAACCCTAATCGTCTCTAAATCGGTAGACCGACCAGTCGGCAGCAGCGCGAGAGCCGAAACGAGGCGTCCCCGGGCCGCCGCTGCGCTTGCACTCCAGGCCGCTGGGACCGAGAGGTCGAAGGCTACGATGACCGCGCCCCCTATACTAAAAGCCTAGCTCACTGCCGCCTTCTGCATTGCGACGAGGTTTCGAATGCCATTGCGCGCAAGCGCCAACATTCGGATGAGTTCGTCCTCTGAGAAGGGCGCGCCTTCCGCCGAACCCTGAACTTCGACCAAGCCTCCCGAGCCGGTCATCACGAAATTCGCGTCTGTGTGGGCGTTCGAAATCCTCGACATAGTCGAGGTCGATCACTGCCTCCCCGCCGGCGATGCCGCAGGAGACCGCAGCAACATGATCCTTGAGCGGGGTCTCGCGCAGGATGGAACGCTGCGACATCCAATGCAGGCAGTCGCGTAACGCAACCCAGGCCCCGGTGATCGAGGCGGTGCGCGTGCCCCCGTCTGCCTGCAGCACGTCGCAGTCGATGGTGTATCTGCCGGTCCCGAGCCGCGGAGTCCACGACCGCCCGCAGCGAGCGGCCGATGAGGCGCTGAATCTCCTGGTGCGGCCGGACACCTTGCCGGCTGCAACTCGCGCCTCGTACGCGTCAGGGTCGCGCGCGGCAGCATCGCATATTCGGCCGTGACCCAGCCCGTCCCGGCCGCGCAGCCACGGTGGCGGCTTGTCCTCGAGCAGGCCGCGCACAGACATGCGTTTCGCCGAAACGGACGAGGCACGAGCCTTCCGCATAACGCGCCACGCCGCGCTCGAAGCTCACCGTGCGCATTTCATCGACGGCGCGTTTGGACGGACGCATGGGCGGACCTCCCTCATCTTATCGGCCCGATCTAGCGGCAGACGCCTCGCCTGGCAAATTCGCGTAAAGGGGCGGCCGTCTCCGCGTTGACCATCGGGGCCTGCAACTCTAGGGTCCCGCCGAAATTCAAGGACCGACGACAAATTCATGGCTCCCGCCAAAGACGCAGCGCTCGATCCGGCCAAATCGTTTCAGGGCCTCATCCTCACCTTGCAGACCTTCTGGGCTGGCCATGGTTGCGTGATGCTGCAGCCTTACGACATGGAGGTCGGCGCCGGCACTTTCCATCCGGCGACGACTTTGCGCTCGCTTGGGCCCAAGCCCTGGAAGGCGGCTTACGTCCAGCCGTCACGCCGACCCAAGGACGGTCGCTATGGCGAGAACCCCAACCGACTGCAGCATTATTATCAGTATCAGGTGATCCTGAAGCCTTCGCCAGAGAACCTGCAGCAGCTCTATCTCAATTCGCTCGCCGCGATCGGCGTGGACATGGCGCTGCACGACGTCCGTTTCGTAGAGGACGATTGGGAGAGCCCGACGCTCGGCGCATGGGGCTTGGGATGGGAATGCTGGTGCGACGGCATGGAAGTGTCGCAATTCACTTACTTTCAGCAAGTCGCCGGCTTCGAATGCGCGCCGGTATCCGGCGAGCTGACCTATGGTCTCGAGCGGCTGGCCATGTATGTGCAGGGCGTGGAGAGCGTATACGATCTTAACTTCAACGGCGGCGCAGGCGCCGAGCGCGTGAGCTATGGCGACGTGTTTCAGCAGGCTGAGCAGGAATATTCTCGCTTCAACTTCGAGCACGCCAACACCGACATGCTGTTCCAGCATTTCAAAGACGCTGAGGCGGAATGCATGTCGCTCCTGGAGCGGGGCGCCGCGGCCGAACGCCACCTCATGGCGCTGCCGGCTTACGATCAATGCATTAAGGCAAGCCATGTCTTCAATCTGCTTGACGCACGCGGCGCGATATCGGTCACCGAACGCCAGAGCTATATTTTGAGAGTGCGCGAACTCGCCCGGGGCTGCGGCGCAGCATGGCTCAAAACGGCTGGCGGCGGCGCGTCGTAGGTATGCCTGATCTTCTGCTCGAACTGTTCAGTGAAGAAATTCCCGCCCGCATGCAGCGGCAGGCGGCGGAGGATCTGAAGCGTCTCGTGACCAATGCGCTCGTCGAGCGCAATTTGCTCTACGAGGGCGCGCAGAGCTTCGTCACGCCCCGGCGCCTGACATTGCATGTCGTCGGCTTGCCGGCCGCTCAAGCGCATTCGCGCGAAGAGCGCAAGGGCCCGCGCGTTGGCGCGCCGGACGCGGCGATCCAGGGCTTTCTCAAAAGCGCTGGCCTCAGCCGCCTTGAGGACGCGCGCATCGAGAACGACCCAAAGAAGGGCCAGTTCTATGTCGCAGTAATCGAGAAGCCGGGCCGCGAAACCAAAGACGCGATCGCCGAGATTATTCCGAGCGATCATCCGCTCCTTTCCGTGGCCGAAATCGATGCGCTGGGGCGCGGTCGTCGGCGAAGCCCGACGCGCTTCGCTGGGTGCGCCCGTTGCGCGGAATCGTTTGCACGCTCGCGACGCAACACGAGACGGCGGAGATCGTCGCGTTCGATGTCGATGGGATCGCGGCCGGCGACGTGACCTGGGGCCATCGCTTCATGGCGCCTCAGCCGATTCATGTTCGCCGTTACGACGATTACGTCGACGCGTTGCACAAGGCCAAGGTCGTGCTCGACGCCGACCGGCGCAAGGCGATCATCCTCGCCGACGCCAAAGACCTCGCCTTTGCGCAGGGGCTCACGCTGGTCGAGGACGAAGGCCTGCTCGAGGAGGTTGCAGGGCTCGTCGAATGGCCCGTCGTGCTGATGGGCGAATTCGAGGCGGCGTTCCTCGATCTGCCGGCCGAAGTGATCCGCGCCACCATCCGCGCCAATCAGAAATGCTTCGTGCTGCGCGACGAACGCACGTCCTCTTCCGTCATGGCCGGGCTTGACCCGGCCATCCACGAGGCGCCGCTAGGCGCGAAACCGGACGGAGCCGCGACGCGGAACGGCGTGGATGGCCGGCACAAGGCCGGCCATGACGCGCGAGAAAGCGCCGGCAAGCTCGCCAACAAGTTCATCCTCGTCTCGAACCTCGTCGCCCCCGACGACGGCGCGGCGATCGCGGCCGGCAACGGCCGCGTCGTGCGCGCGCGCCTCTCCGACGCGCGCCATTTCTGGCGGACCGATCTCGCGACCCTGCCGGACGCGAAGGACAAGACCGCGAAGCCGCTCGACCAGCGGCTGGAGAAACTTGACCTCGTCGTCTTTCACGAGAAGCTCGGGACGCAGGGCGAGCGGATCGAGCGCATCGAGGCGCTGGCGCGCGAGCTTGCGCCGAAGGTCGGCGCGGACGCTGAGCTTGCGGCGCGCGCGGCGCATCTCGCCAAGGCCGACCTCGCGACCGAAATGGTCGGCGAGTTCCCTGAGCTGCAGGGGCTGATGGGTCGCTATTACGCGACCGCCCAAGGCGAGGAGCCGAGCGTCGCCGCGGCGATCGAAGACCACTACAAGCCGCAAGGGCCGAACGACCGCATTCCGACGTCGCCTGTTTCGATCGCGGTCGCGCTCGCCGACAAGCTCGACACGCTCGTCGGCTTCTGGGCGATCGACGAGAAGCCGACCGGCAGCAAGGACCCCTATGCGCTGCGGCGCGCGGCGCTTGGCGTGATCCGCATCGTGCTGGAGAATGGGCTGCGCGCTGCCGCTGACCGACCGTCTTCTCGAAGGCTCTGGCGCAGCGCTCATCGCATCAGGAGCTCCGCGAGCAAGACGCGGCGATCCAGACGGGACGATCGGGATGCCGATGCGGCTTCACGCGAGGACTGGATCGAGCCGAAAGCCGCGCAACCTCCTCGCCTTCTTCGCCGACCGCCTCAAAGTCTACCTCCGCGACAAGGGCGCGCGGCACGATCTGATCGACGCGGTGTTCGCGCTGCCCGGCCAGGACGATCTGCTCATGATCGTCCGCCGGGTCGAGGCGCTCGGCAGGCTGCTCGACACCGAGGACGGCAAGAACCTGCTCGCCGGCTATCGCCGCGCCGCCAACATCCTGCGCGCCGAGGAAAAGAAGGACGGCGCCGAGGCCTTCGCCGGCGAGCACGATCCGGCCGCGCTCGCTCCGCCAGCGGAAAAGGATCTCGCCGACGTCGTCGCCGTCGGCCGGCGCGGCGGCGCGCGAGCGCGTCGGCCGCGAGGATTTCGAGGGCGCGATGCGGGCGCTGGCGACGCTGCGCGCGCCGGTCGACGCCTTCTTCCTCGACGTGACGGTCAATCGTCGCCGATCCGGCAATGCGACTCAACCGACTGAGACTGCTCAGCGAATTGCGCGAGGCGATGCACGCCGTGGCCGACTTCTCCAAGGTCTCCGGGATAGACGCGCTCCTTTAAGAATCCGATCGAGAGCGCACTAAATGGCGGCGGGGCGCTCTTGAGCGCGCGGACGAGGAAAGACGAGCCATGGCGCTGAGGGAAGAGAATCTCGACGGGGCCTCCGGCGGCGGCAAGGCGATCACCGACGCCGAGGCCGAGGACGCGTTCCGCACCATCCTCAAGTGGGTCGGCGAGGACGCCAATCGCGACGGCCTGATCGAGACGCCCAACCGCATGGTGCGCGCCTACCGCGAATATTTCGCCGGCTACGAGGAGGATCCGCACGAGGTTCTGCGCAAGACCTTCAGCGAGGTCGACGGCTATGACGAGATGATCGTGCTGCGCGGCGTGACCTTCGAGAGCCATTGCGAGCATCATCATCGCCCCGATCATCGGCCGGGTGTGGGTCGGCTACATCCCCGACAAGCGGGTCGTCGGCATCTCCAAGCTCGCCCGCGTGGTCGAGATCTTCTCCAAGCGGCTGCAGATTCAGGAGCGGCTGACGGCGCAGATCGCCAACGCGGTCGAGGAGGTGCTGAAGCCCTGCGGCGTCGCCGTGGTCGTCAAGGCCGCGCATCACTGCATGATCGACCGCGGCGTCCGCAAGCGCGGCGCCGACCTCGTCACCAGCCGGATGCTCGGGCGTGTTCCGCGACCAGCCCGCAGACGCGTGCAGGAGTTCCTGTCGCTCGTCAATTCGGACAGCCACGAATAACGCGCCGCATGATCGGCGCGTTTCGCATCGAAGCCTATGTCATCGCCTCGGCCGATGGCATGCTCGCGGACGCGAGCGGCGTGCAGCCGGCTTCGCTGCATTTCGAAGCCGACCAGCGACATTTCGAGCGGGGCCTCGATCGCGCCGACGTGGTCGTGAACGGGCGCCACTCGCAGGAGGGCCATGCGGAACGCGATGAGCCGGCGCCGACTGGTCGTGACCCGGCAAGTCGCGGGCGTCGCGCCGGACCCGAACAATCCCAAAGCGCGGCTCTGGAATCCTGCCGGATCGTTGCTGGAAGACGCATGCGCCGCGCTGGGCCTGAGTTCAGGCACGGTCGCTGTGATCGGCGGCCCGCGGGTCTTCACCCTGTTCCTCAAGCTTGGTTACGACTGTTTTCATCTCAGTCGCGCGGTCAACGTGCGTCTGCCGGGCGGCCTGCCGGTCTTTGGCCGCAAGATCTCCGATGGCGATCCCGACGCTGCGCTGTCCGCCGCCGGCCTGAGCGCGCGGCCGCCCGTCCGGCTCGATGACGGGCTGATCCTGACCGACTGGCTACGGGCGGAATAGGCCTTCACCCCAGCGGCTCGTAACTCACAAAAGCAAAGCTCGCCTCGTCGCGTGGTCCGCGCTCGCCCGTCTCGCGGCTAACCTCGCGCCAACGCTGCGGATCGATCGGCGGAAAACGCGCCTCGCCTTCAGCGTCGAGCGCGACTTCCGTGATGAACAGGCGGCTCGCGCGCCCGATCGTCTGGGCATAGATCTCGCCGCCGCCGCCGATGATGATCTCGTCTGCGCCCATAGCGCTCGCCCGCTCGGCAGCGCGAGCGAGTCCTGCCTCGAGATCGTGGGCGACGAGGACGCCCGAGGCAGCGAAGGCCGGGTCGCGGGTGACGACGATCGTTTCACGCCCGGGAAGCGCGCGGCCGATCGAGTCGAAGGTCTTCCGCCCCATCACCAGCGGCTTGCCCCAGGTCAGCGCCTTGAAGCGCTTCAGGTCGCTCGAGAGCCGCCAGGGCAGTCCGCCATTCGCGCCGATGATCCCGTTGCGCGCGACGGCCGCGACGAGGACGAGCGGGACGTCCCTCACACCGCGACCGGCGCCTTGATCGCCGGCCATGGATCGTAGCCCTCGAACGCGATCGCGTCGGCGTTGAGGTCGAAGATCGAGCCGACGTCGCTCGAGCTTGAGCTCTCGGCAATGGGCGCGGCGCGCGCGCGAGCTGCGCGCGCGCCTGGTCCTCGTGATTGCGATAGAGATGCGCGTCGCCGAACGTATGCACGAACTCCCCAGCCTTAAGCCCGCATTCGTGGGCGATCAGATGGGTCAGCAGCGCGTAGCTCGCGATGTTGAACGGCACGCCGAGAAAGATGTCGGCCGAGCGCTGATAGAGCTGGCACGAGAGCCGGCCGCCATTGACGTAGAACTGGAACAGGCAATGGCAGGGCGCGAGCTTCATGCGCTCGATCTCGGCGACGTTCCAGGCCGAGACGACGAGGCGGCGCGAGTCGGGGTTGCGGCGGATCTCGTCGATCACCCAGGCGATCTGATCATAGGTCCGCCCGTCCGGCCCCTCCCAGGCGCGCCATTGCTTGCCGTAGACCGGACCGAGATCGCCGTCCGCGTCGGCCCATTCGTCCCAGATCGAGACGCCATGCGCCTTGAGATAGGCGATGTTGGTGTCGCCGCGCAGGAACCAGATCAGTTCGCGCACGATCGACTTGAGATGCAGCCGCTTCGTCGTGACGAGCGGAAAGCCTTGCGCGAGATCGAAACGAAGCTGCCGGCCGAACAGCGAGCGCACGCCCGTTCCGGTGCGGTCTTGTCTTGACCGCGCCGTTATCGAGCGCGTCGCGCATGAGATCGAGATAGGCTTGCATGGGCTCGCGGTCCTTACGCTCAGACCGACCGCAACCTCTATACCGATTCGCGCTGCTCCGCGCGCGGCGCCTTGCGCGCCGCGGCTCCAATTAGGGGATCAGTGCAGGCTCACCGTCTCGAGCTCGTTTTCCCAGGCGTTGGCGATCGCCGCATCCTTGGAATCGGTCAGCATGATCGGCGAACCGTCCGCGCCGAGCAGCGCGAACAGGGTCAATCCCGGGCTTGATCGCCGGCGCCTGCGGGAAGAGGCGGGCGACGTCTTCGGAAGCGATCGTCTTCACATAGGCGAGAGAGCCGTCGCCGAAGATGGGCGAATTCCTGCGCCGTCATGTTCGGGCGCCGCCGTCACGATTGCTTTGCTGGTTTCGGATCTCATCGCTTTACTCCTTACCCGGCGGCTGCTTAGACCCGCCGCCCGGCGCATCCTTCAATCGCGCGCCACGATTTTGTATCGTTCGCACCAGCCGCTCCGGCTGCGGCCGAACGAGATCGACCGACAGCAACCCTTGCGCGAGTTCGGCGCTCAGCACCTGCATCCCGTCCGCAAGAAGAAAGCTGCGCTGGAACTGCCGGGCGGCGATGCCGCGATGCAGATATTCACGCGTCTTGTCCTCCTGCTGCCGGCCGCGGATCGTGAGCTGGTTCTCCTCGACCGTGACTTCGATCTGGTCTTGCGAAAACCCCGCCACGGCGAGCGTGATGCGCAATTTTTCCGGCGCATCGCCGCTCGGCCGCGATTCGCTCGATATTATAGGGCGGATAACCGTCCGTCCCCGCCTTCGAGACCTTGTCGAGCGCCCGCTCGAGGTCGTCGAAGCCGAGCAGCAGCGGAGAGGTCAGCGCCGTCACACGCACCATGTTCGAAGCCCCTTTCAGGCGCTTCCCGGAACTTCAGGCCTTCCCATAAGCGCCCGGTCCGGTTCTTGCCGTCAACTCACCCGGAGCTATTCGAAGTTCCGGACCGAACCGATATAGGCCCGCGATCCAACGTTCAAGGCGTGGATTGCCCTAGCGAAAGCCTCTGATTCGGCGCTAGTTCCGACAATTCTGTTAAAATGCTGCGCTTCAAATCTAAACCAATCGTTTATGTTTTCGGGCCGGAGGGCGAGGGCTTATTGACCAAGAACACGGCGGCGTCCGGCAGGCTCGGAACCAAGCGGCAATGCTTGGCCTGCGGCGCCAAATATTATGATCTCGGCCGCAAGCCGCCGGTCTGCTCGCGCTGCGGCGCGAGCGCCGAGCCGAAGCGGAGCGAGGCAGCAAGCCGCGAAGCGGCCAGCCGCCAAGGCGGCGGCCGCCGAGACGGAGCGTCAGCCCGTCGACGCCCCGCCTTCGCGCCCGATCGGCCGCGAATGGTCGCCCGAGCAGGCGGGGGCGATCGACCAGGTCGGCCGATGGCTCAAGCAGGGCGAGCCCCAGGTGTTCCGCCTCTTCGGCTATGCCGGGGTCGGCAAGACGACGCTCGCCCGCCACATCGCCGAGGGCGCGCGCGGCGAAACGGCCTTCGCCGCCTTCACCGGCAAGGCGGCGCTGGTGATGCGCTCGAAGGGCTGCGCGGGCGCGACCACCATCCATGCGCTCATCTACCGGGCGAGCGAGGGCGCGGAGGGCGCGCCGAATTTCACCCTCAACGCCGACGGGCCGGCCTCGCGCGCCGGCCTCATCGTGATCGACGAATGCTCGATGGTCGACGCCGAGCTGGCGCGCGATCTCCTCTCGTTCGGCAAGCCGATCCTGGTGCTGGGCGACCCTTTCCAGCTGCCGCCCGTCAAAGGGCGGCGGCTTTTTCACCGAGGGCGCGCCGGACGTGATGCTGACCCAGATCCATCGCCAGGCGCAGGACAATCCGATCATCCGCCTGTCGGAGATCGTGCGCTCGGGCGGCGAGCTGCGTGAGGGCGTCTACGGCGAGACGCGCGTCATCCCGCGCGCCGCCGTCGATCCGGCTCAGGTGCTCGGCGCCGATCAGGTGCTGGTCGGGACGAACCGCACGCGCCGCGCCTATAATCAGCGCATGCGCGACCTCAAGGGTTTCCGGGAGCCGCTGCCGGTCGCCGGCGACCGTCTGGTCTGCCTGCGGAACGACCGCGCCAAGGGCCTCATCAATGGCGGCCTGTGGCGGGTCGAGGCGCTGGGCGGCGTCAAAAAGGACTTCGTCAAGATGACCTTGCGCTCGGAGGACGAGGGCGCGCGCGCGACCGTCAAGGTCGCGGTGCTCAAGGCGTTCTTCGAGGGGACCGAGGGGGAACTCAGCTTTCCCTTGAGGCGGGAATTCGGACGAGTTCGACTATGGCTATGCGCTCACCGTCCATAAGGCGCAGGGGTCGCAGTGGGACAACGTGATGCTGTTCGACGAAAGCTTCGCCTTCCGCGAGCATCGGGCGCGCTGGCTTTATACCGGGCTGACCCGCGCCGCCCGGAAGCTGACCGTGGTGCGATGAGAGGCCGGAAGCCTGGACAGCGGCGTCGCCTTGCGGTTAGATTGACGTTGCGGCGCCGGAGATATTTCCATGCGGTTTCCCTTGAGCTTCAGGGTGGCGCGCGCCTGCACTCTCGCCACGCTCGTTTTCTCTCGACCTCTCGCCTTCTTTTGCCCGGATGGGTGGTTCGGCCGGCGGGTCATTCGGGCGCTCAAGCTTCGGGATGGGTCATGCTTCCCATTTCGCGCCCCACGGGTTCAATCCGCGCTTTGAGATTGGCCGATCTGGCTTCAACCGCTACGACCCGAACCGGTTCGATCGCTTCGGCTTCCACCGCTTCAATCGCTTTGGCGGAAATCAGCTTCTCGTCGGCGGTTGGGGTTGGGGCGGTTGGAGCGGCTACTCCGCTTCCGCAGCGTCTGAGCCCTATCAGCCGGAGGCGGCGGCCCGATCATCATCGATATCT
>CAWKON010000008.1:0-178275 GCA_963851225.1 uncultured Alphaproteobacteria bacterium
CGCGCATATCCCAACGAAAGCGACCGATCGGGCTCGCCGCGGATATTCGGCGGTCTGCGGTTTCTTCGGTTCGACGTAAAGCGCAAAATAAATATGTTGCCGCTCGGCTTCCTGACGCGCGCGTTCATATGAGGCCTGGGCGATCTCCAGAAGACGCTTCGAGAACTGGACTTCCAATTGCTGCTTTTCGAATTGCTCGATAGATTGAGCTGCGGTCTTGGCGTCCTTCCGGCGAGCTGTCAGTGCCTCGGTCAGTGAAGCGACTTGGGAGCCGAGCGCCCGGATCTGATCGGAAAGAACTTTTTGTTGAGGCGAATCGGCGGACATAACCGTGAGGTTGGCGGCGTAATCGCGTTCCAGAGACAATTTCTCACGCATGACGCCCAATAAAATGTCCGCGGATAGTTTTTTACTGTTTGTTCTGGATCGATGGTTCCCTCCTGGTTGCGCACATCACGCAATCCTGTGAGCGCCGCTGAATAACGCTGGCTTGCGCGTTCCAATTCCTGTTCAGCCGAAAACAGCGCGTCGCGGCGCTCCCGCTTCGAGACACTGTCGATCATCTTTTCGGTGGAATCCGAGGCCGCGCGAGCCAGAGCGAGCGCATCCTCGGGGGTGAAGGCCAGGACGCGCACGAGCACGAGCCCCGAAATGCGGTCAACGTTGGCGCTAATCATTTCCCGCCAATAAAGCCAGAGATCGTCGTCGCTTTTCGCTGGATCGAAGCGAGACAGAAAATCCGACTGATCCCGCGAAAATATTGACCGCAACCAACCGTCCCGGTCGAGTTCTCTGACAACGTTGCGGCTTCGCAGATAGTCCGCGGCCATGTATGCGACAGACCCGGTTTCCTTGGTCCCGGGTTTGGTGGCCTTGAGCATCAGCGCAATAGTGTCGTCGGCGGCGGCGAGGTCCGCCGCCGATCTGACACTCAATCGAAATTCCACGCTATATTTTCCGGCAGCAATAAGACCGTAGTACATTGCCGAGCACATTATTGGCAGTACGACCAGAAGAGCGAACGACAAACCATGCATGCGCCATGAGCCGAATTGATCAATCGGGACGGAGGAGCGGCGCAGATCCTCCCTCAGGGCAAAAGGATCTAACCCGGTCTTGGCTGATAGGCCAGCCGGAGAGCGATCGGCGGCCCTAGCCGCGAAATGCGCTTCGTTCATCGGAATGCCGCCTGGACCCCGGCCGTCAGCTCGTCCTTCATATGATATGGTCGCGCACGTTGGCGACGATCGCCGTGATCAGCGACCAGAAGCTCAGCGCACCCAGCGAAATCGTCAAAATCATCTGTGCTCGCCGCGGTGCGGACGGGCTTTGCGGTACCGTGGGGTCTTCAATTGCGGCGAGATAAATATGATGTCGATTGGCGTCCGCCTTTGCATCGTCCAACATCTTCTCCGCGAGCAAGGCGGCTTGCTCGGCCAAGCTTTTTTCGACGTCGAGTTTGTCATATTCGGCGAGCACGGCGGAGGCGGCCGGCGAATTGAGATTGGTGTTGGTGATCTTTGCTTCGAGCGCCGCGATCTGATCGGAAAGGATTTGCTGGTTTGTCGCGAGCGTCTTGACTTGCGGCGCATCGGAGCTAAGCGAGGCTTTTGCGGTATCCAACTGTACGTCAAGGTCAATGAGATCGCGCCTCAAAGTGGTGATCGTGTCGCCTAGGGAGTGCGCCAAGCCAAGCGGGTCGATCTGCATCCGCGCGTTCCGGAACTGTTCGAGACTTGCCTCGCGCGCGGAGATTTGTGCCATAGCGGTCTTCACCTCTCCCTCGGCGCGCTCGACCGCATCGTGCCGGACCCGGTTCAAAAGCTGATTTGCGACGATGTCGCATCGGGCGCGTATGGCGGCGGCGACGCGCACCGAATCCTCGCGGGTAAATGCCTTGACGGTGACCGTTACGATGCCCGAAGCGGCGTCCACCGACGTTTCGACCATTTTTCGCCAATAGCGAAGCAGGTTCTCCGCCGCTCCCGACGGAACGAACCTCGCCCACCAGTCGATCGCCGGCTTGCTGTAGATTGCTCGGAGATCGATCTCCTTCGAGAGATCACCGATCATCGAACCGCTATCGATGTACTCGGCGACGATAAAAACATCCTGATTGGAATCGAGGGCCGCCAAAGTGGCCGAACCCGGCCCCATGGCGTCGGTGCCGGGAAGCGGCTCCGTCGTGCCCCGCACGGCGAAGCGCATTTCGGAGCCGAACTGATCGGACGCGAGGAATCCAAAATAGATGGAGCTCGCAACTATCGGGGCGACGACAAGGACAAGGAAACTGCGCCAAAACCACGATGATCGCGGGCCTGCGGCGGTCGCTGCTTCACCCGCGTTGACCTCCGAATGGCTAGATTTTTGCCAGCTGCGGCCAGCTTTCGTGGCAAGCCTACTCAACCTCTCGATCGAAAACCAAAGGCTCATGCGCAAGTCGCGCGCATACCCGCCAAAGTGCAGCCTCGGCAGTTTTCGGGCAGCGGACTTTTGCGGACTTTCTAACATCGTTCCTTGATATAGGTCAGGCATCGTGCAGCTGTGAAGGACAAGGCATATACCAGTTATCTTCAGAAAAATGAGGCTAGGCCGGCAAGTTAGAAATTGGCACCGTCGATTGTTTTCGCCGCCAAAGCCGGGTTAGCCAACCAGCAAAAACAAAAGCGCAGAAATATACCTCCACATATGGTTAAAAAGAGACACCGTACGCAAAAATACACTCAATAAAAAAATTATTAAAGCATATCACTTTCGTTAGAAATACATTTTTTCTCTGTAAACGACTCCATTTGCCATAATAGGGCCATGAAACATGGGAACGTCCATGAAAACAATAAAAACACTTCACATAAGTTGGCCGTTGAATTGCTTAACATGTGAAGTTTGCGCCTAGCGGCCGAGCTCAATTGTTCCTAACTTCCCACGACGGTTTTCCAGCGGATTTGGTTCCATAGCTCTAGGCAAAGCGAATTCACGGCTATATGACAAGTTGACATATCACATGAGGGTTTCCGCGATCTTGTCGGAGGGGACGCTGCTCGGTTCCAATTAGGTATTATAAATCAGGCAGGATTATGAGAAAGCAGAAGAGCGGCCGCCCAGCACCGGCCAATTTGGACAGGCCGGAAATCGGAATTATAGGCCGCGCGTGCAGGCTGCCTGGCGCTAACTCCGCCGGAGAGCTTTGGGATTTGCTCTTGGCGGGCCGCTGCACGGTGTCCCGCATCCCCCCGGATCGATGGCCGCTGGAACGGCTGGCCCATCCGCGTCCGAAGGAACGCGGCCGCAGTTATTCTTGGGCGGCGGGTATTCTGGACGATGTGTGGGGCTTCGATCCGGCCGTTTTCGGCATTTCCCCGCGCGAGGCCGAACAAATGGATCCGCAGCAGCGGCTGCTGCTCGAACTTACCTGGGAAGCTCTCGAAGACGCCGGAATTCGTCCGTCGGACTTTGCCGGAACTGAAACCGGGGTGTTCGTCGGCGGATCGACGCTCGATTATGGCAACCTCAGGCTGCATGACGCCGCCGCCGCGGACGCTTATTTCGCCACTGGAAATTCGCTGGCCATTTTATCAAACCGGATTTCCTACGTCTTCGACCTCCATGGGCCCAGCTTCACGGTCGATACCGCGTGCTCCTCCTCACTCGTCGCATTGGATGCGGCGGTCGCGGCGATTCAGTCCGGCAAAATCGACACGGCGATAGTCGGCGGCGTGAACATTCTGGCCAGTCCCTTCGGCTTTATCAGCTTCTCACAGGCCACGATGTTGTCGCCAACCGGTCTTTGCCGGGCATTTTCCGCGCAGGCCGATGGTTATGTCCGCGCCGAAGGCGGAGTCGTTCTCGTGCTGCGCGCGCTCGACTCCGCGCGCGCCCGTGCGGATCGCGTCCATGCGGTGATTGCCGGTTCTCACAGCAATTCCGATGGCCGCACGGCCGGCATCTCTTTGCCTTCGAAGGCGCATCAGGCCGCTCTTCTTGAACGGGCCTATTTGAAGAATGGCATTGATCCCGATGCGATCGCCTTCTTCGAGGCGCATGGGACGGGAACGCGCGCGGGCGACCCCATCGAGGCGGCCGCAATCGGCGAAGTATTGGGTCAGCGGCGCACCCGGCCGTTGCCAATCGGTTCGATCAAGACGAATATCGGCCATACCGAACCAGCGTCTGGCCTCGCTGGCGTATTGAAGGCCATGCTGGCACTTGAGCACGACGAATTGCCGCGCTCGCTGCATTTCGACGAACCAAATCCCGACATTCCCTTCGCTGATCTCAACCTTTCGGTCTGCGCCGAGCTTCTGGCGCTGCCCCGTAATGGCGGTGTTCGTTATGCCGGCGTCAGTTCGTTAGGTTTTGGCGGCACGAATGCGCATGTGATCCTCGCCGACCCGCCGCCCGCCGCTAACCGGGATCGCGTGGCCATCGCACCCCAGTTTCTGCTGCTTTCCGCGCAAGGCCAGGATAGTTTGGCGGACCTCGCGCGCCAATATTCGGTCCGGCTCGCCGGCGCCGGCGCCGAGGAGACGCAGCGGGTCGCCGCCGCGGCCGGCCACCGGCGTGAATTCCATTCCGAACGGCTGGTGATCCCGTTTGACGGCCCCAAGACTTTGCTTCAGGCACTAGAGCAAGTTGGCGCTAAGAATGCCCCGGAAATGAACGCAATCGCGGGTACGGCGGTTGAGCGTGCCGCGCCGGTTGCCTTTGTGTTTTCTGGCAATGGCGGCCAATTTCCCGGAATGGGCCGGGCCGCTTATGAGGCGAACCCGGTTTTCCGTGCGCAATTCAATGCGATTGACCGCATTTTCCTCGGCCTTTCAGGCTGGTCGCTCGCCGAAACAATGTTTAGCTCCGGCCTCGCCGCGCGCCTCCAAAAGACAAGCGTCGCCCAACCGCTCATCTTCGCGATCCAGGTTGCGGCGAGGCATTGCCTTGCGGAGCTCGGCCTCGCCCCAACCATCGTCCTCGGCCACAGCATGGGCGAAATCGCCGCCGCGGAGGCGGCGGGCGTTCTAGAACTCGAAAGCGCTGTCCAGGTGATTTATTTCCGGAGCCTCCACCAGGAGGTGGTCCGCGGCGCCGGCGGCATGGCCGCTGTCTTTGGCCCGCGCGAGGTGATCGATATACTGGTCCAAAAGGCGCCCGGGCTCGCGATAGCAGCGCAAAATTCGCCCCGCAGCTTCACGGTTGCGGGTCCCCTCTTTGCCCTGGATCAAGCCTCCAAGATGAGCCGCGCCCATAAAGCGCGCATGCGCCGCCTCGATCTCGCCTACCCGTTCCACAGCGATCTCATGGCGCCTGTCGAGGCGCCTTTGCTTGCCGATCTCGAAGGACTCCGGGCGGGTCCGAGCCGGGCAAGTTTTCTATCGACGGTCGACGTCGGCGTTGTTTCCAGTGGCGGCCTCGACGCACAATATTGGTGGCGCAATGTCCGCGAACCGGTGCGTTTTATGGAAGGCGTGCAGCTCGCGATGCGTCATGGGGCGCGGGTCTTTGTCGAGATCGGGCCTGGCCCAGTGCTGCTGGCAGATCTTAGAAAGATTGCCGAACTGTCGGAGTCGCCGGTTGCGACACTCGACATCCACGAGCAAAAGCCAGTCTCCGGCGATCCGTTCCGCCACGCGGTTGCGCTCGCCTTGTCGCTTGGCGCGCGAATCGATGCAAAACGCGCGTTCGGTAGCGATCTGGGCCCGGTGGCGAACCTGCCCGTCTATCCGTGGAAACGCAAGCCCTACCGGCTCACAGAAACCTCCGAATCGACGGGATGGCTCCGCGTGCGTCCCTCGCATCCGTTCATCGGCGCCCGTCTTTCGTCCGATTCGCTCGAATGGCGCGCGCAGCTCGACCCGTTGCTCGTGCCCGGCCTCGCCGATCATCGTATCGACGGTCAGGTGCTTCTTCCAGGTGCCGCCTTCGCCGAAATGGCGCTCGCGGTGGCGCGCGATTGGACTAGCGCGGAAGCCGCGACGATCAAGGGTCTCGAAATCGTCCAACCCATGGTGTTTGCCCCGAATACATCGCGCGAGATCCTCTGCCGGGCGGCCCCTGTTACGGGCACGATCGAGATCATGAGCCGGGCACGGTTGAGCGATGCTCCCTGGTCCGTTCATGCCAAGGCCAAAGTTATCTTTCAGGCCTCGCCGCCTGGCGCCACCCCCGCCATCCCCGGGGGGCGCTCAAAGCCCGCCTCCGGCGCCGGACTCTACGCGGCTGCGCGCCGTTCGGGCCTCGAATTCGGTCCCGCCTACCGGCAAGTCGTGGCCGCCTCGCGGATCGGCGAAGATGTCATCCTTGTGGATTTGGTTGCTGCGGAGGCTACACCGGAGTACGGCCTCGATCCGGCCCGTCTCGATGCCTGTTTCCACGGGTTGATTCTGCTCTTTGCGGACAATTCTTCGAGCCAGCGGCCTGCCGCTTATTTGCCGGTCCACTTCGGCGAGATAAGGCTGGAAAAACCCGGTGCCGCGATCGCGCGGGCGCGGATCGACGTCCGCCGCCACGACGCGCGTGCCATCATCGCCGATTTTGCGCTGATCGATGCCGGCGGCGGCCTGATCGCGAGTTTGCGTGGTGCGCGATACCAAGCGGTCCGTCCGCGCGGAACAGACGACCTCGCCAGCAATTCTCTCGTGCCAACGTTGATCCTTGCGGACGAGCCCACGGCGATCCCGCACGATCCTCCGCTCTCCCTCGAACTGCTGCTCGAGGCGGCGCTCCCAGAGGCCGCCGCCGCCAGGGATTCCTTGCCGCCGGATTTGATGTTGATCGAGGGCTGGGCTACCGCGGCTGCCCACCGTTGCGCCCGCACGCTGGCAATTGATGGCGCTATCGCCCCGGATCGGCTGATCGCGGCGGGACGCTTCCCCGCGGCGCGGCGCGGATGGCTCGTCAATTTGCTGGTTGCGCTCGAAACGAGCGGCCTCGTCCGTTCCGATGGCGAAAAATTCGTTTTGACGGATGGTGTCTCGCTCCCCGCACCACGGGACATTTTGCGTAGTATCGCGGAGCAATACCCGCGCCGGTCCGCCGAGCTTTTGCTGGCGGCCCGCTCCAGCGCTGTGATGGAGGCCTTGGCCGCGGGCAAAGATGCGAGCGATCCGATCGCCGGCTCCATGATCGAGTCGTTCGAAACCGGTTCGGTCTCGGTTGTCGCGGCGGCGGAGCTCCTTGCCGGACTCCTGCGTCGAGCGGAGGCATCGTGGCCGCGCGACCGGGCGTTACGGATCCTGCAGATCGGCCATGGGCCGCTATCATGGCACGCAGCGGCACTGGCAAATGCGCGCGGCGGACGGCTGACGATACTCGATCCCAATCCTCGCCGCCTTGAACGCGCTCGCCTGGCTTTCACGCGGGAGCCGGGGATTTGCTTTGCGGACGGCGTCGAAAGTCTTCAAGGCGGGTCCTTCGATCTCATCATCGCGGCGGATGCCCTGCATCGGGTCGCGCCGGACGCCGCCCGTCTCGCGCGGATCGTCGAAATGATGGCACCAGAGGCCTTGCTAGCCGCAATTGAGCCGGCACGCTCGCTCTTTCGCGAGGTTGTTTTTGGTCTCCTGGCAGACCCGCTTAGTGGCACGGATTCCAAGGAGGAGCCGGCTTCCTCGCAGTTTGGTTGGGCGGAGCGGTTCGCGGCCACGTCCTTGCATGGACTCGCGGTTAAGACGGTCGGGACGGAGGTCGACCCGGCGCTTCTCGTCGCCGGACAAATGCCGCCATTCACCGGGCGGCGCAACCTTCCGGCCAAGGTAGTGATCGCCGGCCGGAACGGCCCGCAACAGGCGGAAACCGCCACCGCGCTGGCGGGGCTGCTAGGGGGCGCCGGGGTTGCCTGTACGATCGAAGATGAACGCCGGTTCGAGGAGCTCCCTTTTGCGGATGCCGACACGGTCGTCTTTTTGGCGCCAATTATGACGCACGGGGCGGCATCTGCCGGGCAACTTGCCGAGCGATGCATGGCCCTCAAAAACTTCGCGGCTCACCTCGGAAAACACAAAGTGCGGCTTTGGATCGAAAGCCCTGGCGCCTTGCGCGCCGGGCCGGGTGCGGCGGAACCCGTTGAGGCCGGATTTTGGGCCTTCACACGCAGCTTCGCCAACGAATTTCCGGCGCTTGACGTGCGGCGGGTCGATCTTGACCAGAGCTTGCCGGCACGCGTCAAGGCGCGGCGGTTGGCCGACGTCATTCTTTCCGGGACGGCCGAGACAGAAATCATTCTCGACGCGCATTCCACTAGGGTCGTGCGTTTGCAAGCCCGCGATCCCGCGGCCGCAGCGGCACAAGAGCCGCCAGCTCCGGCGAGCCGGCTCGAAAAGGGCAAGGGGACTGGCCTCGAACGCATCCGCTGGGTGCCGGCCGAGCGCCGGCCGCCGGAGCCTGGGGAAGTGGAAATTGCCGTCGCGGCAACCGGACTTAACTTTCGAGATGTCATGTGGGGGCTTTCGGTTCTGCCTGACGAAATGCTCGAAGACGGGTTGGCCGGTCCGGTCCTCGGACTCGAATGCGCGGGCCATATCGTTGCGACGGGAGCGAATGTCGAGGGCTTCAACCCCGGCGATTTGGTTGTCGCCATTACCGGGGGAGCATTCGCCACCCATGTCACCGTGGACGCGGCGACGGTGGCAAAGAGTCCCGGAGGGCCTGCCGCTTGAAGCCGCCGTCACCATCCCGGTCGCCTTTCTCACCGCCTATTATGCCCTGGTCACTTGTGCCCGTCTTACCCGCGGAGAATGGGTTCTTATCCATGGCGGGGCGGGTGGCGTCGGACTCGCGGCTTTGCAGGTCGCGCGCTGGCGGGGCGCGCGGGTCATCGCGACCGCGAGTACGGTTGAAAAACGAGATCTCGTCGCAGCGCTCGGCGCCGAACATGTCTTTGACGCGCGCGCCCATGGTTTCGCCGACGGCGTGCGCCAGGCAACAGGCAGCGGCGTGGCGGTCGTGCTCAATCAGTCTTTCTGGCGAGGCGATGGAGCTTTCGGTCGGACTGCTCGCCCCGTTCGGCCGTTTCGTGGAACTTGGCAAGCGCGACTTTCTAGCGAACACGCACATCGGTCTGCGCCCTTTCCGCAATAACCTTACGTACTTCGGTGTCGATCTCGACCAGCTCATGCTGGTCCAACCGGACGTGAGCCGGCAATTGTTCAAGGAAGTCATAGAGCTGATTGCACAAGGCGAATTCTTCCCGTTGCCGTATCGCACCTTTAGAGCGGACGAATTCATCGACGCGATGCGGCTCATGCAGCAGTCCGGCCACGTGGGCAAAATTGTCGTCACGCCGCCCGAGCCAGGCATGGCTGGAATCGCGCCGCGCCGGCAATTCACGCTCGCGCCGGACAAGACGCATCTAGTTACCGGAGGTTGCGGCGGCTTTGGCCTGGCGACGGCGCGCTGGCTTGCCGAGCACGGCGCGCGGCATCTCGTCCTTGCCGGGCGGAGCGGCGCGGCGCGCCCCGAGGCGCGGGAAGGGCTCGCCAGCCTCGCGGCCAGCGGCGTAAACGTTTGCGCCGAGGCGCTCGATGTTAGCGACGCGGCCGCGGTCGAAGCGCTCATTCAAAAGATTGGCCGCACAATGCCGCCGCTCGCCGGAGTTTTTCATGCCGCGATGGTGCTCGACGATGCGCTAATCACCAATCTCGACGCCGAACGGCTGAAAAAAGTGTTGGCGCCGAAAGTGACGGGCGCCGAAAACCTCGACCGGCTTACAAGGGATCTGCCGCTGGAGCATTTCGTTCTGTTCTCCTCGGCGACCACTGCGATCGGCAATCCCGGTCAAGGCAGCTATGTTGCAGCCAATGGCTTCCTCGAAGGGCTGGCGCGGAAAAGAAGAGCGGCGGGCCGCCCGGCGCTCGCCATTGCCTGGGGAGGAATTGAGGACGTGGGCTTGCTGGCGCGAAACCGCTTTGTCAAGGACATGCTTGCGAGCCGTGCGGGGGTCAAGCCGATGCTGGCCCGCGACGCACTCAATCTCATGGGGGAAGCCCTAGCGCATCCGAGCACGGCCCCCGAGGAGGCCGTGCTCGTCATTGGCGAGATGAACTGGCCGGCGGCGCGCGCGCATTTGCCGCTGCTGCAGGCGCCAGCGTTTAGCAGACTCGTTCGCGCGGATGAGGCGGCTGGTGCCGACACTCGCGGAAAGGTCGATATCCGCGCCCTGGTGGCGACGCTCCCCCTAGAAGAAGCACGCAAGGAAATCATCGGTGTCATCGTCGATGAAATCGCTCATATTTTGCGGCTCCCGCAAGAGAATTTGAACCGCGGAAAGCCGCTTGCCGAGATTGGCCTCGATTCCTTGATGGCGGTTGAGTTGGCAGCCACTTTGGAGGAGCGCTTGAACTTCGAGGCTCCGCTCTCTACGCCGGCGAGCGGATTCACCGTCATGGAGTTGGCCGATCACCTCCTCGGGCTTTGCATTAACCCGGCAAGCGAAGAAGAGTCCGTCGCGCAAGCTCTCACTGAGCGCCATCTCGGCAAAGGAATTGATCCCGCAGCTCTCGAAACACTGACCGTCCTTGTTGAGGACCGGACCCGCGATCTGACCCAAATTTTGCGCTAAGGCCGGTCCCTATCGATCAAATGATTTAGTTTGATCGGGACCATGCTCCGGATGCACGCTCTCGTGGCGAGGGAACCGCGCAAGCTTTCCAACCCAAAGGGCGCGCGGGCTTTCGTCACTCGGCAGGGGTCCTTCTTTTTCGTAATTATTTCTCATAAAGCCGCTTCCCCCTCCTGCGCGCGCTTGAAGGCCCATTGATGGCTGTCCCCATTGCATTCGACATTACGAGACTTGCCACGCGCGTGCTGAACGTTACGCCGAACGGGATCGACCGGATTGACTTCGCCTTCGCTTCCCATTTTGTCGACCCTACGCGGCAAGAGCGGTTAGCAATCATGATGACGCCGCTAGCGCCGCGCGTGATCGCGGCGGGGGCGGCGCGCGACATCGTGGATGGGATTTCCATTCATTGGGGCGAGGAAGACAAGCCAGAACACGACGAAAGCTTTCAAAAGGTCGCCGCTTGGATCCGAGGCGAGGCAGCGCCATCCCCCGCGGTTCGCCGGATTGAGCGGGGACGTCCCCATCGCACGGCCGGAGTTCTGCAATGGATTGCCAAGCACGGCCTTCCCCTCGGCCGCTCTCCCGCAGCCATTCTGCCGGAGGGAGCGCGTTATCTCAACATTAGTCAATTTCCCCTTTGGATTGCCCGCTATTTCTCCTGGCTGAACGAGCGTCCGGATATCAAGGCCGTCTTCTTCATTCACGATTTGCTGCCGGTCGAGACCCCTGAATATTTCCAGAAACCCGAGTACGAAAGGCATTTGCGCCGGCTGATCAATCTAGCGCGTTTCGGCGCTGGGGTGATCGTGACGACGGAGGTCGTGAAAGCCGCGCTGCAGCGCCATTTGGCGTCGCTTGGCCGCACCGGCATGCCGATTCTTGTTGCGCCTTTTCCCGCCGCGCCGGTGTTTTGGCGGCGCGACCCGGTCGACCCGGCTTTGGCGGACAAACCCTATTTCGTGAGCTGCGGTACAATCGAACCGCGCAAGAACCATCTCATGCTATTGCATGTGTGGCGGGAACTCGTGGGACGCGATGGCGCGGCGGCACCAAAACTTGTCTTGGTCGGCAGCCGGGGATGGGAAAATGAAAATGCCGTCGATCTGCTTCAACGCTGCCCCTCGATCAGCAATCATGTCATCGAGGTCGGTGGCCTATCTACGCCAGGTCTGAAGCGGCTGCTCGACGGCGCCCGCGCTTTGCTCATGCCGTCTTTCGCCGAAGGGTTCGGACTGCCAGTTGCCGAAGCCTTGGCGGCGAGCGTGCCGGTGGTCGCCTCGAATATCCCAGTATTCCGCGAAACTGGAGGCGGCCGCATCACGACGCTCAGTCCGATTGCAGGCGAAGACTGGCTCGAAGCGATCCGAACCTTGGCCAGTTCCAATCGCCCGGAACCTCAAACGATCGGGGCCGCAAGCGAAAGCGCCGGAACAACCGCAGGATCGAACTATTTCGCGGAAATTAGAGACTTTCTAGAATCTCTATAAAAACGGCCTATCGCCTATCCCCGCCGGCCGAGTGGTACATCCTCGCGCCGCAGAGTCCGCGCCACGTTGAAAACGTTGACGGCGAAGAGGCAGACGAAAACGATTTCAGCACCGCAAAGAACGAGGTCGTAGGGCGAAAATGTTTCGCGGCAGATCGCAATCTTACAATCGCCCGCGAAATACATCCAGCAATTGATGCCGATCAACCCGGCGCGAAGCTCCGTTGGTCCCAGGGCCAGAAACGACAATTGAAACCTGTGCGAGACTTGGTTGTATAGGAATACGTACATGCAAAGCATGAAATAACCGAGCAGCGTAAACAAGGCTACGTCCAGCCGGATATAGGCGGAAAGTCCGGCGCCGGTCATGATCGCCAAGTTGCAGAGCGCATCGACGGAATGATCCAGAAAATATCCGTACCGCGGCCGGTCAATCCGCCGGTAACGGGCGAGGCTTCCGTCAAGCGAATTGCCGAACCAGTGGATGACAATGCCTAGCGTCGCCACCCAGAAAAACGCGGGATGAACGTGGGTCGCCACATAGCCGGCGAACACGAGTGCGGCACCGGCGGCACCAAATCCCGTGAGCCGGTCCGGAGTGACGGCGCGCGGCATACGCAGGCAAAGCCAATTAAGGATATAGCGTTCGAGTTCGGCGAGAATATTTTCTTGAACGCGCGAAACCACGGGCGGCGGCTTCAGCGCTTGTTGGATATCTTGAACGACAGCAACGCGTTGCACCGGAAGCCCCCGCAGGTTATGAATTATCGATCACGTTGCACCATTCAATCAATGAATATTTATCTTCTGCTAACAAGATAAGTTTGCAGCCGAATGTGGCAAAAAAAAGCAAAGCTTGTTGCAATTTTGAGGATTTCTTTTCCCCCCAGATGCTGCTTATACCGGGATCGCGCTTGACCCCGATGCTGGGGCAAATCTCGCAGGCCTTGCGTCTCCAAGCGCGCCCCTTCGCGGTTCCATGAAACGCCCCACGCGCGAAGATGGCGGAATGTTCGACAAAAACGATTGATGGAATGGGCTGGGGGCGGTGCAATCCACGGCCCATGACATGATCATCTTACGACCCTAGCCGCGACTATCCCGGTGTAGGCCGGCGTCGTAATCAAGCTGACGACTTCCATGACTTTTCGCAGATCGGCGATCGGGGCGTTGGACACATAAAGCAAGTCCCGGTTTTGGACTTGGAAACCTTGAGCGAGAAACAGACTGTTGGGTTCGCGGAGATTTAGCCGATAGACAAACGGCGTCGAATAGCCATGCTGGATCAGCGGACTATTCGGGCCTCAGCGCGCGTACAACATCTTCCGGTTCATAGCGGAAAATGAAGATACCGGCCGGATCGGACCTGGAATCAAGAAGCCCGCCGGCCTTAGCCAGGGCCTGCGAAAGACTGATACCTTCCGCATCGAAAGGGATTTCGGCGTTCCGGCCCGTCGCGCCGTAGACGATAAAAGTTTGCGGATCCCGGATCAAAGTCAAAACGTCGTTCGCCCGCATGTAGATATTTTCTTTAGGGTCCGAGGACACCCGGGTCATCGCAACGCGCTCGGTCATGTCTCCCCTCGACAACTGGACATAGGTTTCGTTGACCGGCGCGCGAATTCCGCCGGCCGCCGCGATGACCTCCATCACGCGATCGCCTTTGACGCTTAACGGCACCCGGGCGCCATTCGCAACTTCGCCGGTGACGGTGACAGTATTGCTGACCGAGTGGGTGACATTGACCAAGACTTGCGGCTGAATTGCTTTACCTTGGAGCGCATTTTCCAGGATGGTCTGCACGGCTCTGGTCGTGCGCCCAGCGACTTGGATACGGCCAGCATAAGGAACCGTGATCGCCCCGTCCCGTCCAACGACCTGATCCGGGATTGTCGCGCTTTTCGAGCCGGGGCTGAACTGGCCCGTGACGAGAGGTGCCGAAAAGAGGCCGCCCGCGCCCGCTTCCCAAATAGTCACCGCGACCGTGTCGCCAATGCCAATGCTAGGTTCGACCGCCGGCCGGTAGTCTCCAAAATGGGCAAGAAAGCTGTTCGGCCCACGATGCCGCAAAGTCTCGATGACAAAGGAATTTATATCGACGACTTCGTAACTTGGCGTGTCCCCTGTGCCAGCTTCATTAACAACGTCGGTCGCGCTCGGCCCAGCCCCTGCAAAGGTCGAACAACCCGCAACCGCGAGACACGCTCCACCGGCCACTAAGATGCGCGCGATAAATGGGAAAACTCTCGGCATTCACGACCTGTTCCACATGGAACCATTCCCCTATCATTCTCGGGCGCGTGCGGCCACTCTTCGATCGTACCCAGATCACCTTATCCGGACATTGTGTCGAAAAAGCCACAATGGCCCGGTTTTTTTTAAGAGGTCCTCCGGCTCGAAGAGTGGCATGGAGGCAGGGTCCGGGCCGCAGCGAATTGCGGATTGCGAATGGAAAGAGTTGCGATCCTGCGGCTGCCGGTCAAAATTGAAACCTAATCCTGTCCTGCCTTTGGGGGCGCACTCCGGTCGAGATCGCGGCGCGGCATCGCAGGACTTGCCGGGAGAACGAGACCGAGATCACGGTAGGCGAGCAGGCCCATGATCTACAATCTCTTCAATATCATGGTTTCGCGCGCATCGCCCGTGCATGAGCAGCCACAGTTCCTCCTCTCTCGCGCGACGCAAGGCAAGTGTGGGGCTTGAGAGGCCGGATTAGACGATCCCGGCGCCGAAGCTCACAGTTTTGCGTTCCTGGGCCTTGCGCGCCCGCCAGCCGCTGGCGCGATATGCCGCAAGTGCATCGATTGCCCCGCCAGCTTCAAACCGTGCCATCGCAACGATCGGCGTCACGTCGGTGCGGTAGGCGCGCCGCAGTGTTTGAAACGCCAACATCGTGTCGTCGTCGATCTGGGCTTGATGCAATGCCTGGCGATCGACAATCAAGGCCTTGGCATAGGCTGCTGCGATTGCTTCGGCCGAGGCGATCAAGCTTTCGATCGGATCGGTCACATTATGGGATTGGTCGATCATGTAGGCCGGGTCGAATCCGCCCCGCGGATTGAGGCTCGCCTCGGCCAATTCATTGAACACAAGGAACAATTGGTGCGGATTGATCGATCCCGTGTCGAGATCGTCGTCGCCATATTTGCTATCGTTGAAGTGGAAGCCGCCGAGCTTGCCGAAGCGATGCAGCCGCGCCACGATCTGCTCGATATTGGTGTTGGGGGCATGGTGGCCGAGGTCGATAAGACATTTTGCCTTGGCCCCGAGTTCCTGGGCGGCCAGGATCGACGTGCCCCAATCGGAGATGACGGTCGAATAGAACGCGGGCTCATAGAGTTTATGCTCGATCAGCATCAGCCAATCGTCAGGCAATGCCGCGTAGATTTGTGCCGCTGACTCCAGATAGCGGTCGAGCATGCTGGAAAGATCCTGCTGACCTGGAAAGTTGGTGCCGTCGCCAATCCAGACCGTTATCGCCTTGGAGCCAAGCTGCTGACCGATCTCGATGCATTCGATGTTGTGCGCGATGGCTTGGCGCCGCGCGGCCGGATCGGACGCAGAGAGGCTGCCGTTGCGGTAGCTGATCTTCTGATCGGGCTGGTCTTGAAACGTATTCGAGTTCACCGCATCGAAACCCAGGCCAAACGCCGCCGCTTCCTCGCGCAGCGCCTCTGTAATCCTGCACCTTGTCCCACGGAAAATGCGGCGAAACCCGCGGCGTTATCCGCGCGAGCTGGTGCGCGACGGCGCAATCCTCGAGCTTTTCGTGGATATTGGCTGGTTCTCCCGCGAGCGGGAATTTGGCGAAGCGTGTGCCCCCGCGTCCGACGCCCCAGCTTGGAACGGCGACCGAGAAGTTGGCCAGCTCGGCCTTGATGGAATCGATGCCGCATCCGCGCCGCGCCAGCTGCCGGCCAAGGCTATCATAGTCGTCCCGGAGCGCTTCGATTTGGCCCGCGTTGAGACTGTCGATCTGATCCTGGGCCAATGGAGGCTCGCGCATCATGCCGTTCTCCCGCGTCAGCGGACAAAGGCCTGCGCGATGCCCGCGTCGACGTTGATCATGTTGCCGGTCGATTTGGCGGAGCAATCGGACGCGAAGAAATGCACGGCCTCGGCGACATCCGACGGCAAAACGGCCTGTTTCAGCATCGATCGATTGCGGTAATGCGCTTCCAGCTCCTCGCCGGCATCGATGCCGTAGGCGCCGGCCCGCTCCTGGCGCCACGCGCCGTTCCAAATCTTGGATCCCTTGATGACCGCGTCAGGATTGACAACGTTGACGCGAATGCCCGCCGGCGCGCCTTCGAGCGCCAGACAGCGGGCAAGATGCAGCGCCGCCGCTTTGGCCGATGCATAAGCGCTTGCGTCGGTGGCCGCGGCGACGCCGTTCTTCGAGCCGATGAAAATGATCGAACCGCTCTTGTTTGCCTTCATCAGCGGGAAGGCGGCGCGCGCGGTCAGGAAATAGCCTTCGGCGAGCACATCATGGTTCTTGCGCCAGAGCGCGAGCGTGGTTTTCTCGACCGGCGCGGAGGACGCAATGCCGGCATTGGCGACGACAATATCCAGGCCGCCGAACTCCCTTGCACAACCATCGAACGCGGCTTGGACTTGTTCCTCGTCCGTGACATCGCAGACCGCGAAGCGAACGACATCCTTGCCGATACCGGCTGGCCAAGCCCATGCTGACCTGCCCGGCCGCGGCGGCGTCGCGGTCGGCCAGCATCACGCATGCGCCATCGGCGAGCAGCCGCTCTGCGGTGGCAGAGCCGATACCGCCCGCTCCGCCGGTGACGAGCGCGATTTTTCCGGCCAATGGCTTGGGTTTGGGCATGCGTTGCAGCTTGGCTTCCTCCAGCGCCCAGTATTCAATGTTGAAGGCTTCCTGTTCGTCTAGTCCGACATAGCTGCCGATGGCTTCCGCGCCGCGCATTACGTTGATCGCATTGCCATAGAATTCGCTGGCGAGCCGTGCCGTGGTCTTGTCGGCGGCGAATGTCATGCGGCCTATGCCGGGAAGCAATATGACCACCGGATTGGGATCGCGCATCTTGCGGACTGTCCGGACGTGCGCAGCGCTGATAATAGGCCGCGTAGCGCTCGCGATAGTTCGCAATCGCGCCTTTCAAATAAGCGTCGTCGTCAATCCTCGCTGGGTCGAGCGTCAACGGAGCGATCTTCGTGCGCAGGAAGTGATCGGGGCACGACGTGCCAAGCGGCAGCCAGCCGCGCGAAGTCCACGGAACCGACGAATTCCAGAGCCTCCGCATCATCGGAGAAGTGACCGACCTTCGGTCTGGTCCCGGCCATCAGCCCGCGCAGCTTCGGCATCAGCCGCGAGGCGAGCTTCCCTGCGTTCGTCGGCCGGCAATGGGGCAATCGCCTGACCGCCAAATGCCGGCCGCTTCTTAAGCTTCGCATTAAGATATTCCGCCGCCTGGGCGATGAATTGAATGGTGTTCTGATAGCAGGCCTTGGAGGTATCGCCCCAGCAGATGATGCCGTGGCCGCCCAGCATCACCCCTTTGAGGCTGGGATTGGCCGCGACATAGTCTCGCAGCTGCAGGCCGAGATCGAAGCCAGGACGCTTCCACGGAAGCCAGCCGACCTCGCCGCTCCAGATTTCGCGGGTCGCGGCAGGTCCTCCCGAAGACGCGGCCAGTGCTATGATCGCGTCCGGATGGACATGGTCGACATGCGCGAACGGCAGATAGCCATGCAAGGGCGTGTCAATCGAGGCGGCGCGCGGATTGAGGTTGAAGGTGCAGTGGGCGAGATAGCCTACCATCTCGTCCTCATGGGCGAGGCCGCGATAGAGCTTTTCCAGGCCGAGAAGCTTGCCGAGATAGAGCGTGGAGAAGCCATCGAGCTGCATCGAACCCAAATCGCCGCCCGAGCCCTTGACCCAAAGCACCTCGACTTGTTCTCCGCTGAGTGGATCGCTCTCGCGGAGCTTGGCAGACGTATTGCCGCCGCCAAAATTGGTCACCGTGAGATCGGAGCCAAGCAGATTGGACCGGTAGAGCAGCAGCTCGGCGGGCGTCATGAGCCGCGGCATCGGAGTCCGACCAGCCATCTGCGGGACTCTTGAAACAGCAAGGCAGACGGAGCCCGCGCTTCGGGAATATCAAGAACATCGCTCATTTCAATCATCTCACGGATGAAGGAATTTGGGGAAGTGCCTAGCACAGGACTAGTGTAAATCAATCTCAATCGATAACAATCGGCCAAAGCGTGGCCTGTGAGGAGCCATCGAAATGGGGACAATTGTCCTCGATGTGGGGAAAACCCTCGCGAAGCTAAGCCTTTGGACCGAAGGCGAAAAGCCGATCGAGCGGCGGACTCGCCAAAACGTCAGAGTAATCACCGAAGGCTATCGCGCTCTGGACGTGGCGGGCATCGAAGAATGGATGGCCGGCGTGCTGTCCGAATTCGCGCAGTTGGCCGCGGTCGAGCGGATCATTCCCATTGCCCATGGTTCGGCGGCGGCGATCGTGCGCGACGGCGCCCTCGTCTGCGCGCCGATAGATTATGAGGACCCTGTGCCTGCGGCCGAACGGCGGCGCTACGACCTCGAGCGCGATGGTTTTGCCATGACGGGATCGCCACCACTTCCCGGCGGCCTCAATCTCGGGGTTCAATTGCACCGGCTCGAACAGCTGCACCCCGGTCTCTTCAAGAGCGGGACGACGATCCTGCCATGGCCACAATATTGGGCGTGGGTGCTCTCGGGCGTGGCTGCGTCGGAAGTGACCAGCCTTGGCTGCCATTCCGATCTGTGGCGGCCAATCGAAGGAGCGCCGTCGGCACTCTCCCGGGTGCGCGGCTGGGCCGATCGTTTCGCGCCGTTTAGGCGTGCGGACGAGGTGCTCGGCACGCTTTCCCCGGCCTGGGCCGCGCGCACCGGCCTTTCCACGAGCGCGCGCATCCACTGCGGCCTACATGATTCAAACGCCGCCCTGCTTGCCGCCCGGGCAAATCCCGAGATTGCCGCAAATGAATTCGACGGTGCTGTCGACAGGAACGTGGTTTGTCGCGATGCGCACGCCGGTGGCCGGCGCGGCCGTCGATATTGCCGCCTTGCCAGAGGGACGCGACTGCTACGTCAATGTCGATGCTTTCGGACAACCCGTCCCGTCGGCCCGGTTCATGGGCGGCCGCGAAATCGAGATGTTGGGTGGAATTGAAACACGGCGCGCTGACGGCGTGTCCGGTCCGCCGGAATTTCCCGGCGCCGTGCCCGCAGTGCTAGGGAGCGGCGCCAGCGTCCTACCCACCATGTCGCCTGGCTGCGGCCCATTTCCGGATGGCCGCGGACGCTGGACCAGCATTCCATCGAGCCCCTTCGAGCGGCAAGCGGCAATCAGCCTTTATGCCGCGCTCGTCGCCGACGTTTCTCTGAACCTCATTGGCGCAAAGGAGCGGATCCTGATCGAAGGGCGGTTTGCGGAGGCTGCAATCTTCGTGCGTGCCTTGGCGAGCTTGCGCGCCGGCGCAAAAATATATGTCGGCAGCGCGCACAACGATGCCTCCTACGGTGCGCGGCGTTTGATCGATCCCGATGTGGCGCCGCCGCCAGCCTTGACGGAAGTCTTGCCGCTCGATGAGGACCTGGCCCTCTACCGCGACCGCTGGCTCAATGAGGCCAATCGCGCGGAGGCGGCGGCTTGAAAGCGGCGTCCGCGCTCGACTATCGCGAACTCGCCCGGCGGCGTCTGCCAAGGTTTTTGTTCGACTATATTGACGGCGGCTCCTATGCCGAGGTGACACTTAAGCGTAATGTCGCCGATCTCGAAGCGGTGTCCCTTCGCCAGCGCGTTCTGCGCGACGTGTCTAGGCTTGATCTTTCGACCGAGCTGTTCGGCCAGCGGCTTGCCCTGCCCATCGCCCTCGCGCCAATCGGATTGGCCGGCTTGAGCGCGCGCCGCGGCGAGTGCCAGGCCGCGCGTGCAGCGGAGACGGCGGGAATTCCGTTTTGCTTGTCGACATTCTCTGCTTGTCCAATCGCCGAAGTAACGCGCGCTGTCACCCGGCCATTCTGGTTTCAGCTCTATATGATCCGCGACCGCGGCTTCATGCGCGATTTGCTCGCCCGCGCACGCGAGGCCGATTGTTCGGCGCTTCTATTTACGGTCGACCTGCCGGTGCCTGGATCGCGCTATCGCGACTATCGTTCGGGGCTTGCCGGGGCACCGGGGATCGGCGGCGCGGTCCGGCGGCTTTACCAGGCGGTTCTGCGGCCGGGCTGGGCCTGGGACGTGGGCATCCGTGGCCGTCCGCACCAGATTGGCAATGTCGTACCTGTTCTGGGCGATAGCACGGGGCTCGATGACTATTTCGCCTGGATACGCAACAACTCTGATTCGACGGTCTGCTGGCGGGATTTGGATTTCGTTCGTTCAGAATGGACGAGACCGCTCGTCATCAAGGGCATTTTGGACTTGGAAGATGCTAAGTCCGCCGCCGGAATTGGCGCGGACGGCATTGTTGTTTCCAACCACGGCGGCCGTCAGTTGGACGGCGTTCCCTCCACCGCGCGTGCCTTACCGTCTATCGCCGATGCTGTCGGCGACAAACTGACCGTGCTCGCGGACGGCGGCGTGCGTTCCGGGTTGGATGTGGTGCGGATGCTGGCTTTGGGCGCCAAAGCCGTTCTCCTTGGCCGCGTTTGGGCCTATGCGCTGGCGGGCGGTGGAGAGGCAGGCGTCGCGCATATGCTGCAATTGGTGGAGGCCGAAATGCGAGTGGCCATGGCCCTCACCGGCGTGACCAGCATAGGCGCAATCACCCGCGACATCCTCGTCCAAGATGAAAGACCGGGCCGCAGCGCGGCCGCTGGAGGAGAGACAAATGGCGGACCTTAACCCGCGTTCGGCGGCAATGATCCGCTGCCCGGCAACACATTCGATATTGGCCAAAGCCGAGCCGAGGCGATGGCTTAAATGGGGGTTGATCAAATCCGTCGAAAGCAGTTATCTCAGCGTCGGCCAAGCTGTCGTCTGGTGTGTGTCGGACAATAGCACTCAAATTAATTAACCAGGGTGTGAAGCCGCTTTGTAAAATAAGCTGTGACACCTGTTCGCGAGGGGAGATTTCCTATGGGGTACGGGGCTGATCACTTCTTCCAAGGGTTCCAGTCGGCGCTGATGCGCCTCATCGCGGGTTCCGCCGCAATTGCCGTCGCCGCAGGCTTCGCCTGGGCACAGACGCCAGCGGTCCCAAGCTACTTCTCGCTTAGTTTCCAGGGCGGCATTGACGGCCAAGCGCCCTACGCCGGCCTTGTCGCCGACAAGAATGGCGCGCTTTATGGCACGACGGCAAATGGGGGAGGCGCGGGCTTTGGCACCGCGTTCAAGCTGACGCCGCCGGTGCCTCCGGCGACGAAATGGAGCAAGTCCGCGTTTAGTTTCGACTTGACTGTTTTTGGCGCTGCCACTCCATCGTATGGCAGCCTGATCATCGACGGAAACGGCGCGCTCTATGGACGACAGTCAGCGGAGGAACTGCGGGCGCCGGTGCGGTGTTCAGGCTGAGGCCTCCGGTCCCTCCGGCGACGCGCTGGGGCGCGACCATCCTTTACAGCTTCCAGGGCGGCAGCGACGCCGCTCAACACGCTAGGCGGCTTGACCTTCGGTCCGGGCGTCCTCTATGGCGCCAGCCCAATAGGGGGAACGGGCACGGGCTGCGGGAACCAGGGCTGCGGCACGGTGTACAGACTGACGGCGCCGGTCCCTCCGGCGACGCAATGGACCGAGACCGTGCTCTATAGTTTCCAGGGCGGAAGCGACGGTAATGATCCCTATGCTCCCCATCTCCTCATCGACGGCAGCGGCGCTCTCTACGGCTCGACGGCGGGAGGGGGGAGCGCGGGCCAGGGCACGGTTTTCAAGCTGACGCCGCCGGTCCCTCCGGCGACGGTGTGGACCGAGATCGTGCTGCATAGCTTCACGGGTGGTCCGGGCGACGGCGCTTCCCCTATGGCCGGACTGATTTTCGACAACAACGGCGCACTCTACGGCACGACGGAGACGGGCGGAGCTCAGGGCCAGGGCACAGTGTTCAAACTGACGCCGCCAGTCCCTCCGGCGACGCAATGGGGCGAGACCATACTGCATAGCTTCACGGCCTCCACGGACGGCGGCTCTCCCTTTGCGGGGGTGGTCTTCGGCCCCGGCGGCGCGCTCTATGGCACGACGACATTCGGAGGGTCGGCGGTTTTTGGCACGCTGTTCATGCTGACGCCGCAAGGAACCTTTACCGTCCTGCATAACTTCGCGGGTGGTGGCGACGGCAATGAGCCTTTTACCGGCAGCGTGATCTTCGGCCCCAACGGAGCGCTCTACGGGACAACTGTGGGGGGAGGGTCTCAGAACGCCGGCACCGTATTCGCGCTGCACTGAGACGCCGGTGGCCTTGTCGCACAAGCTAGACTCGGCAGCTCGTTTTGAACCCGCCCCGGCCGGCTTCGGACCGTGGCGCCGGGAAGGCTAAAGCAAATTCGCAATGTGCTCCACGAATTGCTTACCGGCGTCAAAGGCCGTGCGCAGCACGTTCCGCCGCCTCCCACCCCTCTCAAAAGAGGTGTGCTTACCGGACTGATCGTGTGCTACCGGCAATGGGGCCACAAATTATTGGCCGCGGGAATGCTCCGTGCTACAAACGAACAAAGGCTGGAGTTGCTCATGTCACAAAACCGGGTGTTCGACGATTTCGCGCGTCTTATGACCGATGCCTCCGAGATGGCGCAAGGTGTGCGCCGCGAGGCCGAAACGGCAATGAAAAGTCAGCTCGAACGGCTTCTCGCGACGATGGATGTCGTCACGCGCGACGAATTCGAGGCAGTTAAGCAGATGGCCGCGAAGGCCCGCGACGAAAACAAAAAGCTGAGCCAAAGGGTGGCCGCGCTCGAGGCCGTGATCAAGGCTGATTTCGACGGGCTCTGGCGGTTAGGGCTGAACGTACCCGCGCATCCCGTTGTCGCCCCGGTGCGCGGAACAATCACGTACGGCGATCGACCCGGACAAGGGACTTGACACGTTGTTCAGTTAGGCCTTAATTAAGTTCCCCAAACGCCGCGGAGACGTCAAGGGTGTTGTTGAACAACACGGAATTCGACACGCCGGTCGATTCCCGGCCTATCCCCATCGACCATACTATGGCTGCTGCGGCCTTCTACTATCCCGTCGTTGCTCGCCAGGGAGGACGGCGAACTGCCGTCTCCTTTTGCGCTCAGCACGGATGGGCTCACCCCTTCACGAACAAGGACCCGGTACACGGAGTCCGCACGCCGTTGGGACAGCTCCACATTGGAGGATGACGCGTCCGTGCCGTGCGTATAGCCAACAATTTGAACCACCGTTCCCGAAGGCAATTGTTTGATTTGCCCTGCGATCCGCCGCAAGAGAGGGAGACTGCTCCGTGGGACCTTTGCACTATTGGCGGAGAAAACGATGGCCGGGAAATCAGGCGTTGCCTGACTTGAATGATTGACTGCCTCCTTGAGGCTCGAATCCAATTTCGATGTTGTCGAAGCTATCCTTGTACCAGCCGCGCCATTGCCTGTCAGGGCCGCTACTACAGATCGTGGCAGCTGCGCGGACTGCAACGAAGCAATCGTCCAAGCGCGGTCCGCAACAGGCCTCGTGCGTCCAACGTTGAATATTTTGCCTGCGAACAGCGCCTGCGAGTTCCGGTCCCGGCTCCAAAAATCGACGAATCCTTCATGAAGATTCTTGATCCATCCTGCCTTGACCGCGAAATCAGCTTCGTTTGCGATAGTGCCGGACGCGGCACCTCTCGCATCGGCGAGGTGTGATGGCATAGAGGGCGTCTGTGAAGACGCCACTTGTGCATTTTCTGCTACCCTAGCTGCGGATGGGACAGGTCCATTGTCGCCTGCCGTGCCAGACGAGATGACGTATCCGAACAATCCCAGTGTTATGAGCAGCGCCGCGCCGGGAATAACCATACGGGGTCCCTTGCCATGGCTACCGCCTTCCCCTAGTGAAACGTCCTCGACGCGCGGCGGCGAATATGTGTGTACCGAGCCAGGAGAGCTCAATAAAACGGAAGGAATTTCCTCTGGAATAGTACCGCCAGGCGTCAAGAGAGCAACAATATTCGGTATGGCATAGCCTAAAACTCCGATGGCGAAGTCTTCACTTACTCCGGTATTGTCAGAAATTTCCTCAATTACTTCATCGCCAAGCGCCATTCTTACCTCTCGCGCCGAAAGCGCCATGGGAGAGGGTCCTCCAAGCCATGAGGCTACCTTGGCATCGAGGCCGGCGGCCCTGAACTTGTCCAGAAAACCGCCAAGTCCCTCCGGTTGCGTGGCAATCAGATCCGCTACCTCTTGAACAAGCGGGCGGGCCTTAACCCCAAGATCAAACCTCAGCACGATTTCTTTAGCGAGCCCGTCCAAAACCGCCATCTCACTTGCTCCGTTATTTAAAAACGCTCGTTTCTGCCTTTTCAAACGCGATGGTTTGTATTCCCCCTCTTACAACGGGGTCGCCGGAAGAAAGTTCCCGCCGCAGTGCGGGCAACGCACGCCGTCCAACCAAATTCTTGCTGTCGCGCGGTCCCGAGGCCGTTGTGGCTATGGCGTTTGCTATGGCCGAAGAGTACACCGGTAGTGCTTTGCGGGCCATGAAGTCTATCGTAATGCATCGATTCTCGTGCGTGGTGCGTTTGAGCCTCGGCACGAAATTCCCGGCAAAATCGAGGGAGCTATCCGCCAAACCATTCCAGCGCTAGAATGGCTCCGCCGATCGAGCGGCGCAACCGAACGAACAGCGCCGTCTCCATCTTGGAGCTTACTTGGAACTTGCACCATGGCCGATTTTGAATCCAACGATGACAACCCCAAGGCGTCACTCTCCGGCCTGCGCGCCTTTCTCGCCAAGGACTGGCCCTACTTCGCCATGCTGGCGCTGGCCTTTGTCGGCGTCGCTCGTACGAGCATCGCACGATCAGCGTTGACGAGCTATTGGGTTATTCTTGCGCCCTTTTTCGCCGCTATCTGTGTGTTAACTCGCTGGCGAAACGTCGATGGAAAGGTGCCGCGTTGGCGCCTTATCCAAACTGAGGCTTTGCACTGGCTTGCGGTTCTAGCTGCGATGTATCTCATATTCGTGGCGGACGTAAAGCAAATGATGAACTCGGACGCCACTGCACTCATGTTGCTGACATTGTTGGCGCTGGGGACGTTTACAGCCGGCGTCCACATTGGTGCCTGGCGTATCTGCCTCGTCGGAGTCGTGCTGGCCCTTGCCGTTCCGGCCATCGCTTGGCTCGACCAAGCGACTCTGCTGATCCTATTGGTGGCCATTGTATTGGTTGCGATGGCGGTGCTGCTCATTATGTTTAAGCGGCAAGACCAAGAATTCTGAGCCTTTAGCTCAGCGCGGCCCTACCGCGCGAAGGTGTTGCACGAATCGACTTGGCCCGATTTCAGGCCGGCGTTCAACCATTGCACGCGCTGCGCCGACGAGCCGTGGGTGAAGGAATTGGGCACGGCAACGCCTCGCGAGGCCTGCTGCAAACGATCGTCGCCGATCGCCTGGGCGGTCGCGACCGCGGTTTCGAGGTCACCCGATTTTAGGAATTGATATTTCCGTTCGGCATTGGCGGCCCATACGCCGGCGAGGCAATCGGCCATGAGCTCGGCACGCACCGAAAGATTGTTCGCGGTGCTCGCTTCGCCCTTGCTCGCGGCGGCTTGCTGGGCCGCCTGGATCTTGGGCAGAATGCCTAGCAGATTCTGGACATGATGGCCTATCTCGTGCGCGATGACATAAGTGTAGGCAAAGTCGCCGCCGCCGCCGAGACGCCGCTTCATGTCGCCGAAAAAAGCCGTGTCGAGATAGACTTTTTGATCCAGCGGGCAATAGAAAGGTCCCATGGCCGATTGGGCGCCGCCGCAACCCGAGGCGGTCCGCCCGCTATAGAGGACGAGTTTCGGCTTGACGTAGGCAATCCCTTTCTGCTGCGGCAGGACCTCTGCCCATACCGTCTCGTTCGCGGCGAGAACGGCGGCGACGAATTGGCCCATGTCGTCGGAGGGCGTCCCTATCTGGCCGGGCTGCGTCACCGCGGTTTGCCCGCCCTGGCGCACTTTGTTGACCATTTCCGCGCCGCCGATCAATAGCCGCGGATCGATGCCGAGCGCCCAGCCGAGGAGACCCAGAACCACCACGGTCCCGATGCCAAGACCGCCCTTTCCGGCCATGCCGCCGGTTTGCCCGCGCCGGTCCTCGACATTGTCAGAGCGGCCGAATTCTTGCCATTTCATAGGCGCCTCCCGCTAGTTATCTTGCCGCGTACCGCTTGGCTTTCAAAAGCCACGAACTCGTTCGGACTGCTCACCCGCCAGTGACGCTCATGTGCCGCGCAACCGCGGGCTTCGAATGATCGCGATCGATGATGAAATCATGGCCCTTGGGTTTTCGGGCGATGGCGGCGTCAAGGGCTTTGTGCAAAGGCTCGTCGGAGGCCGAGGCGCGCAACGGTGCGCGCAGATCGGCCGCATCCTCCTGGCCAAGGCACATGTAAAGCGTTCCGGTGCAAGTGACGCGCACGCGATTGCAGCTTTCGCAAAAATTGTGAGTGAGCGGGGTGATGAAGCCCAACCGGCCGCCGGTTTCCGCGATATGCACATAACGCGCGGGTCCACCGGTGCGATACCCCGTCTCGCGAAAAGTGAAGCGCTCCTTAAGCCGCGCCTCGACCAGGTTCAGGGGCAAAAATTGATCCGCGCGCCCCGGCTCGATCGCACCGAGCGGCATGACTTCGATCAGGGTAAGGTCGAGCCCCCGCGCGTGTGCCCATTCGAGCATCGGGACAATCTCGTCCTCGTTCACGCCCTTAAGCGCCACCATGTTGATCTTGACCGCTAGCCCCGCCGCTTGCGCGGCATCGATCCCGGCCATGGTTTGGGCGTGGTCGCCCCAGCGGGTGATCGCCTTGTATTTCGCCGGGTCGAGCGTATCGAGCGACACGTTGAGACGCCGTATGCCCGCCTCCGCGAGCTCCTTTGCGTGTTGCGCGAGCTGGGACCCATTCGTCGTGAGGGTCAATTCGTCGAGCGCGCCCGACTCGATGTGGCGGCCGAGCGCGTGGAACAGGAGTATGATGTTTCGGCGCACCAAGGGTTCGCCCCCGGTAATTCTGAGCTTGCGCACACCGCGCCAGATGAGCGCCGTGCACAAACGGTCGAGCTCTTCCAAGGTCAGCAAATCGCGCTTGGGCAGGAAATTCATGTCCTCCGACATGCAATAGACGCAACGCATGTCGCAGCGATCGGTCACCGACACGCGAACATAGGAGATCGTGCGTCCGAACCGATCGGCGAGCGGCGCCGTGACTGGCGGGGCGGGCGCCGGTTCAAAATCCGCCCGCGGGATTGGCGTTGCAATGCTCATGAGCATACACTTACCTATCCGGGGGCGAAAATTCCACGCCAAAATGATAGATAATGAGAGCTGCCGGAGGCGCTGCAGCAAAATCCGTAAGCACGAGGGCTGGGCAGGTTGGAGGTCAAGCGATGCATGACGATCCGGAACATTGGCCGAGCGAAATACGGCTGAGGGAAAACGGCCGTATCCTTAGGGTCAGTTTCGAGAGTGGTGACGTTTACGACCTGTCCGCCGAATATCTGCGGGTTATGAGCCCCAGCGCGGAAGTCCAAGGCCACCGCCGGGAAGACCACTTGACCATCGGCGGCAAGCGGCAATGCCGCGATAACCGGGATCGAGCCGGTCGGCAGCTATGCGGTGCGCCTGATCTTCGACGATTTGCACGCGACTGGCATCTTCACCTGGGACTATCTCCACGAGCTTGGCTCGCACTATCACGAGAAATGGGCGGCCTATGAGGCAGAGCTCAATACCAAGAAGCTCAGCCGCGACCGGGCGGGACAGGCATGAGGGAGACCCCGGTTTTCCCTGACTGGCTGAACGCCCAGCCCTCGCCATCAATCGCGGCGCCAGCGTCCTTGCGGCGCGGGCGCATCGAGCGGGCTAAGCAAATCAGACTGTCTCCAGCCGCGCCATTTCCGTCTCGAACTCGAAGCGCAATTGGGCGGCTTCGTCCTCGGGCAGCCAAAGCGTCATCTGCGGGAAAATGGTGCGGTAGAGCGAAACACGCGTCGGCTCCCAGGGCGACGTTTGCGCCGCCCGCGCTTGGCTAAGAATTTTGTGCAGCCGTGCGCGCACCTTGTCGGGATTGGTACGATAGGCGGGAGCGGCCTCCGCGCCGAACAGGTCCGGTTGACCGGTGGCGAGCCATGCGTTCCACGCTCGGAAGAGACGAAACATATGCATAATGCACCAATGCAATGGCCGGTGCGAGCTTCGCGTAAAGTTATCCCCGGCCGGGAAAAGCGGCCCGGTAGGCCTCGTCGATTTTCGCCATCTGCTCGACGGTGAAGGCGAGGCTGTCGGCGATTGCGGACACATGATTTATTTCGTCGAGCGATAGCGCTCGTCGGTTTCCCCAGGCGCGGGCGCAATCAAGGAATTGCGGCTCCTCTACGTTTCAGATTGGAATTCCCCACGCGACAACGAATCATGCGGCTTTTCCGCAATACGCGCCAAATTGGCTGGCGCCAAAACGGAGCCTCAAAAAAACTCAGTCATGCTCTCATCTGAACGCGCCGTTTAAGCAAAAAGCTGCGCCAAATCGGGGATTGCGCCAAACACTTGCTTGCGACTTGCTCGCCTGTTCGCCAAACATGCCACATGGCATCGCAAAAACGATTCGATTTTGGCCGAGCTGGCACGCTTTTCAACCGGAAGACCATCAATCGCGCGCTCACCAAGATCGTATTCGATCCTACGGAGCAACAGCGCAAGGCGGCCAAGGATTGGGCGGCGGAAGTCCGGCACCCAAGTTTTTACAAAGCCAAGGAAACCTCCGTCCGGGGCGAGTTCATTCAAAAGGTGCTCGTCACGGTCCTCGGTTACACTCCTTACCGCGCGGGCGAAACCTACACGATTGCTACGGAAGAAGCCTTGGGCAAAGGCGCCGTGGATACCGCGCTCGGAACGTTCTCCGGCAGCGAAAGGACCATTCTCGCGCCCTTGGAATTGAAGGGGCCGGGAACCGGCGACCTCGATGCGATCATGCCGGGTCGGAACAAAAGCCCCGTCCAGCAGGCCTGGGAATATGCCATCGACGCGCCGGGGGCGAAATGGGTGCTTGTTTCGAATTGTGCGGAAATCCGGCTCTATGCCTTCGGCCACGGCCGCGAGCTATATGAGACATGGGACCTCGGGCGTCTCGACGACCCGAACGCGCACGAACGGCTTTGGCTGCTCGTCGGCGCGCAGAACCTTCTCTCCGGCCGCACCGCCGCGCTGCTCGACGAAAGCGCCAACGAACAAAAGGATATTACCAACAAGCTCTATGTCGATTACAAACAGACCCGCAATACGCTCATTCAGACGTTGCAGGACCAGCCGCCGCGCCTCGCGGCGCTCTCTGCAATCGAACATGCGCAAACGATCCTCGATCGCGTTCTTTTCATCGCATTCGCGGAATCCACCGCATTGTTGCCTGAAAAATTGATCCGCAAGGCGTGGGACCAAAAAAGCCCATTTCGACCGAATGGCGCGTGGGAGAATTTTGTCGGCCTTTTCGAGGCCGTGGACAAAGGCAATCTCGCTCTCGACATCCCGGCCTATAACGGCGGGCTTTTCGCGAGAAACGCCATTATCGACGCTTTGGGCCTTTCGAATTTGGTCTGCGGGAATTTCGCGAAGATTGCCGGCTACGATTTTTCAAGTGACGTGCCGGTCAGTGTGCTCGGGCATATCTTTGAGCAATCCGTCTCCGATATCGAAACGATGCGCGCACAAGCGCAAGGCCAAGAACCGCCCAAGACCAATAAGCGCAAGCGCGATGGCGTCGTCTACACGCCCGGAATTGTTACGCGCTTCATTGTCGAGGAAACCATCGGCAAGACACTTTCCGAACGTTTCGCGGGAGTGCTCGAAACTCATGGCGTTATCGAAAGTAAAACCGAAAAGGATGTCGTCTACGATTGGACAGAAGAGGTCGAACACGCCGTGTGGCACGACTACCGGCAAGAGTTGCGCGGCCTTACCCATCCTCGATCCCGCCTGTGGTTCGGGAGCGTTCCTCATCGCTGCGTTCGATTATCTCGCGGCGGAATATAAGCGCGTCGCCGAACGCCTCGCAGCACTGGGCGAAGCGGTCGATGCGAGCGAGGTGGACCGCGAAATTCTTGCTGGCAACCTGCATGGCGTCGATCTCAATCCTGAGCCGGTCGAAATCACCAAACTCTCACTTTGGCTAAAAACCGCGAAACGCGGCAAGCTGCTGCAGGACCTTGAGCAAAGCATCAAATGCGGCAACAGCCTGATCGCCAATAAAAACGAGCACGGCCGCGCCTTCGACTGGAAAGCGGAGTTTCCCGAAATTATTGCGCGCGGCGGCTTCGACATCGTGCTCGGCAATCCACCCTATGTCCGCATGGAGACGATAAAGCCGTTCAAACCCTATCTCGAAAAGCATTACGCGGTGTCCGCGGACCGGGCGGACCTTTACGCCTATTTTTACGAGAAAGGTTTTGAGCTGCTGCGGCCAGGCGGGCGCCTTGGCTATATTTCGTCCTCCACATTCCTTCGCACGGGATCGGGGGAGAATTTGCGGCATTATTTGCGCACACGGGCGGAGATCGAGACCGTCGTCGATTTCGGCGATCTGCAAATCTTTGAGGGCGTCACGACTTACCCCGCGATCGTGACCATGCGGCGGGCACCAGCTACCAATGAGGACGGCCACGAAGGCAAGCTTCGCTTTCTCAATATCAAATCAGAAGTGCCGGAGGATTTGTCCCGCACTTTTCGCAGCGAGGCGCAAACCATGCCCCGCGCGCGTCTCGGCGATGGCTCTTGGCAATTCGAAGATGACAAACTCGCCGCGCTGCGGGCCAAAATCAAAGCGGGCAGGAAGACACTCGGCGAGGTCTACGGGCCGCCGCTCTATGGCATCAAGACAGGCCTAAACGAGGCTTTCACCGTGAGCCGGGAAAGGCGGGACGAATTGGTCGCCCGCGACGCGCGATCCGCCGAATTGCTTGTGCCTTTCTTGCGCGGTGAGAACATCAAACGCTGGCGCGTCGAGAGCGAGGATTTGTTCCTGATCAATATCCCAAGGGGCAAGGTGCGGATCGAGGATTATCCCGCGATCCGCGATCACCTCCTGCCGTTCAAGCCCGCGCTTGAGGCACGCGCGACAAAGCAGGAATGGTTCGAATTGCAGCAAGCGCAGTTGGCGTATCAGGAAGCAATCAAAGCGCCGAAAGTCATTTGGCCTCAGTTTCTTAACCAGCCTGAGTTCTGTTTTGATAAAACAGGGCTGTATCCAATAAATAAAGCTTACTTTTTCAGCGTGAACGATCTTGCGCTTGCGGGGTACCTCAATGCGAGAGTGCTTTGGTTCTGTTTTGTGTCTCACAGCGTGCCGAAGAGAGGGGGCTACAGAGAAGCTACAGCCCAACACATCAGCATATTACCTTTCGTAGAACGTTCACATGGGCTTTGGGACGAAATCGGCAAATTGAGTACGCTTTGTTCCCAATCAAGTCGAGAGCAGCTCAATGCACAACAGGGCATTTTGCGGCGTCTCCCCGACCTCTGCCCACCGCACTGCGCGGCAAAACTCACCAACCGCTTGCGCGAATGGTGGAAGCTCGATTTCAAATCCTTCCGCGCCGAAATCAAAAAAGCGTTCAAGGCGGATATTCCCCTCAAGCAGCGAGACGAATGGGAAAATTTTCTCCGCGAGGAAGGCGAGAAAATCCGCCGCTTGACTGCGGAAATCCAACAGGCCGAACGCGAGATCAATTCCATCGTCTACAAGCTTTTTGACCTCACGCCAGACGAAATCGCACTCCTCGAAAGCTCGCTGGCCGGGCAATATTGAGTGCCGCTTTTGGCCGGTCGCTCTGGACCCCGCCGCTGGCCCCGGCCCGCCGCCGCTAGCCTTCGCGTTCGCCGGCGTCGAGAATCCAGGTCCGGTCGCAAAACGCCACATAGAGCCGTTCCTGCCCAAGCGCCGCGCCGAGTTCGACCGCAAGTTCGTTCAGCATCGCCTCGATCTCCAGGTCGGACAGATGTCCGAGATAGGCATGCACCGCCTCGCCAGTGAACACCGCCACCGGTTCCCGTCCGGACCCGGCCGAGCCGTCCGGACGGGGCCAGGCATAGGTCACCTCGGCGCGGGTGAACATGCCGGACAGCGCCGGCAGGCCGGCATCAACCCGGCCCCTCATCCAAGCCCGTGCCGTGCGCACAGCCTCGGAAATGTCGTAGACACGCCCCTCCTCGTCCCAACCCTCGCGCAAGCCGGCGGTGATCCTGAAATCCCGCCGCGGCCCTCGCGAGCCGTCCACGACAACATAGTCCTCGCGCCGCGGCGCGGCCGAGCGCCGGGCAATTCCTTCGCTCATGGTTCGCTCCCTCTTGCATGCAAACGTGCTCGCCCTAAGTGTTTCGGACGTCCCGGCAGAAGCAATGGATGTCACGGCGCGAGCCTTCGCCAGACGCTCGCCAGCCAAGGCTGCTGTTCGCGCGGCACGCCATCGGGGCGGTAATAATGGGTGAGTTCCACGAACCCCGCGGCCGACATATAGCGGCGCCAACTTTCAAGATCATGATACACGCCGTAGCGTCCGCTATTCCAGCCTTCTTCGTTGTGCCCGCGCGGGTTCGAGCTAAACAACACACCACGCGGTTTTAGTGTGGCGTAGAGTTCCAGCAACACGCGCGGCAGCTCCTGGCTCGGGACATGAAACAACGCGGCGTTGGCGAACAGGCCGTCGAAATAGTTTTCCGGCAGTTCGAGCTTGAGGAAATCCTGCTGCCATACTTCGCAGCCGCTATGGACGCGCGCCATGGCCGCAAAATGCGCGGCGCCTTCCAAACCGGTTGCGATATGGCCTTGCCCGGCAAACACCTTGAGGTCGCGTCCTGGGCCGCAGCCAAAATCGAGAATCCTGAACGGCGGCTCCCCCTCGATATGGCGCAACAGTGCAACGATGTTCTGACTGACATCGTGGCCGCGCGTGCCTTCCCAGAATTCTGCGGCGCGCTGATCGTAGTGCTCCAGCGTGAGGCGGGCGATTTTTTGCAGGTCTTGCGGATGCAGTTTCATAGTCGCAGCCTACCGGAACTCCCGCGCCTTCGTCTTGATCGAGCCGACATGCAGACGCAAATCGGAAAAGTAGGTTTCACGAGGGCGCGGCGCCTTCGGCGACAGCGGCGCCAAGTCCGCCCCGCCACCAGCGCCGCGGGGACCTCGCCATTTGGTGACATGGGCGATATTGCTATGGTGCGCCGTTTTGACTAAGAGGCAGGTTACAAGATCTGGTGTTTGCTTTGGGGCAAATGCAGCCGCAATAGCTCAGTTGGTAGAGCACCTCATTCGTAATGAGGGGGTCGGGGGTTCGAATCCCTCTTGCGGCACCAATAAAATCATGTCTGACTCGGAGACATGGGTAACAGAACGTTCCTAAGACATGGGTGACAACCTCGGGCCGAACGGGTTGTCGAGGGGTTGCAGGGTTTTCTGCTCCTAGTCGAGGTTACCGGGGTCATAGTCCATAAAGCTGACGCGCCAAATACCGTCGTCGACATGACTATGCTGGATTTGTCCCCGGAAGGCAGAGGCCACACGTTCGGGCCCTCGTCATCTGGCGCGAGACCCGACCTGCCGATGGGACGATCGTCGAGACGTATCTGGCCAACCGCGGGCGTGCGCTCCCACCGTCCCAATGTCTGCGAAGTCACCCGCGTTTTCCACACCCGAACCCCCAAGGATTTTGCTCATCATAACTCGAGAGTAACCGCCCGAGGCGCCATCAGCCAGAGTGGCGCAGGCGCCAAAACATGTACAAAAGCGCGGCGATCAACACGCCGACACCCAAAATCATCCCGGCATGTTCCAAATCACGGGCAATCACTTTGATGTCGGAGACATGCTCGCCAAGATAAAACCCCCCCAGTGTCCATAGCGAAACCCATAGAGCACCGCCGAGCGCGTTAAAGAGTAAGAATCGATTCCACTCCATTTTCAACATGCCTGCCACGACGCCATTCAATTGACGCAGTATATTGAGGAATTTTGCAAAGGCGACGGTCACAGGGCCATATCGCTTAAAAAACGCTTCTACCCGGCTAAGGCGATCGCCGTTTATTCCGATCTTTGCGCCGTAGCGCAGGACAATGGCGCGTCCAAGCCTGCGTCCGATCAGGTAGCCGATATTGTCGCCGAGCACGGCACCCGTCCACGCCCAGAGCATCAGAGGCGCAAGCTGCAGTTCACCGCGCCCCGCGAGAACTGCAGCAAAAATGAGCAGAGACTCGCCAGGAAGGGGCGCGCCGAGCGACTTGAATGTCAGAATAACCATGACTGCGGCGGCGCCATACTCATGGACAAATGGCTCGAGGTTTCCAAAGAGGTGTTCGATCTCAACTGTCAATGCCATTTTCTGTCCGATCCGCACGTATCCTAAATCGGTCCTGAGGAAGCCCGTGACCATTGGCTGCGCGAAGCCTGCGCGACGAAACATACCAAACTTCACGTTCGGCGATAGCGCCAGCGAGGCAACTCGCGGCACTGATCCGGGATAGTCGCGATTTTCTGCCTCGGCTGCGGTAAGCCCGCTGGACACGCTGACAAGTTTACGAATAGGAGGAGAACGAGGCGCCTGCCAGCGCAACCACAGAATGAAGCCAGCTTGCGCTAATTCCGGCCTTGCACGACGACCGCCGAGCGCATGGCATCAAGTCGCTATCTCGAACAAGTTTGGTTCGTAAATTAGGCCGCGCCGGCGCGGCCCTCTTGCTCGATTTAACAGAACGGGGCTTATGCGACCTTGACAATCTCTCGATCGGCTATGCTTTTGCCCTAACGTAAACTTGCTCGAATTGTGCCAATCGAATATTATGCCGATATGAACAAATCGCTGAGATATTCAGTCAATCGCAGGTTTTTTCTGAAGAGCTTGGGAATTGACGCAGCCCTGTCGCCTTTCCTTCAAGTGAGTCCCCTGTGGGCGGCGGCTCCCGCCGATGTGCAGCCATGGCCGCCTCTGCCGCGCGGCTATTTGCTGGTCCAAGATGTGGCTACCTATAACCAAAGCAATTTCGGTGCGATCAGCACGGCCGAAGAAGCGCGCCTGCTGTTTGGACAAATTGCCGGACGGGTCGATGCGGTTGAGTTCGGCAGCCTCTTTTATAGCGACAATGACCTTCGTGCGCAGGAGGCGGTGGCGCGGGAAGCGACGTCGCAGAGCGTGGATCTTTGGGCCAGCACTTTTCGATTGCTGGAGCGCGTTCGGTCCTTTGGGCCGATCCGCCCGGAATTCCAGGCCCACGTGATGGAAGCCGATGGCCGGATTGGGCCTGCCCTGGCCCCGGAGGTAGCCGGACCACTCATCGACGTCCTCAATCCAGAGGCGATGGACTGGTTCGTCGGCGAATTCAAAGCGAAGTATTTGGAGCGCATGAAGGGTTTGCTTACAGGATTGTTTTTCAACGAAGATTGCTTAACCTATTTCGCCAAGGCGCGGAACGCGATACGTTTCGATTACTGGCGCAACGCGACATTCAGTCCGCGCATTCTGGAGTTGTGGCGAGAGTATTGCCGCCAGTACGAGGTGACGCAGGACGGTGAGCTGGTGGACAAGTTTCCAGTTCATGACCAGACGATGGTCGCCAAAGGGGGGGGACGTTCGCAATTTATTCCTGGATGGAACGTGCCGCCTGAGGTCGAAGCGGGCCAGCATTTTGTGGACTTGCCTCGCGCGACGGGCGTGTGGCACCACTGGTATGAGTTCACCTGCGGTCTCTTCTTAAAGAACTGGATTGGGCGGCTTGCCGCTGCGGCGAATGAAGTCAACCGCGCCGAGCCGGGCTGGAAGGGCACGATTTATTTCGGATTGCTCCACTGGAGTTTACCTTACGAGGAGGTGCAAAACCCAAACTTTGCGGTGCCCCAGAAGCATAAGTGGGGCGCGTGGGGACGACAGCGCGGCGTTGACCTCATGAAATTGGCGGGACACCCGGAAATCGATGCGATCATCTGCGAGACGTTCCCGCCGCTCGCTGCGAACCTTGAAGAATTCGTGGCTGAGTATGCGCGCATCACACGCGCCGCCGGCAAGACCTTCGGCCTAATGCTGCATCGGGATGATAATTGGCCCTTGAAATTGGATGAGGAACCAAGGCGCTGGGCGTTGATCGAGAAGTATCGGCCGACAATTCTCGCGCGCTTCCCCCGGCAGCACATGCTGCCCGGCAACGAATTCTACAGCGCCGAAGGGGAAGCGCTTTTCGCGCAGGGACTCGCGCACTACAAGGGACAGGGCTAGCTGATTATTCCCGCGCCCTCGAATTTGTACAGGCGCCGGGTGGCGGGCCGCCAGCGCCGCGCGGAAGCGGAACCCCGCCTTGGCGGGGTTACTCGTTGTCCCCGCCACTTGCTCGGCATGTCAAGATTTGGAAACTTGCGCGCGCAATTGCGCGACCGGCTGCATAGCCATCCGGCGCAACGTTCGACCTCGAACGCATCCACTAAGGTCGAAGTTGGGCCAGTCGGCACGAGCGCTTGGCGTCAGGGCAGCGTTTAAGTTGTTTTGAATTGCCGCCCTGATATCTTATCTCCTAAGAAATTTTACGCAGCCTCGATGCAGTTTTGGTGCCCCGATGATCGGTTTGCGGGAGCGCCTCAGAAGCCTCCGAGGGAAAACTTTTCCGCCAGGATTAGGCGAGGTCGAAGCGATCAAGGTTCATCACCTTGTTCCACGCCGCCACGAAGTCTTTCACAAACTTCTCCTGCGAGTCCGCACACGCATAGACTTCCGCGAGCGCGCGCAGCTGCGAGTGCGAACCGAAGATCAGGTCGACACGCGTACCGGTCCATTTGACCTCGTTCGTCTTCCGGTCGCGCCCCTCGTACACACCTTCAGAGCCAGCGGACGGCTGCCATTGCGTGCTCATGTCGAGCAGGTTGACGAAGAAGTCGTTCGTCAGCGTCCCTGGCCGCTTGGTGAAGACGCCGTGCTTGGACTTTCCGGCATTTGCGCCCAGAACGCGCAGGCCGCCGACGAGAACCGTCATCTCAGGCGCGGTCAGCGTCAGCAATTGCGCCCGGTCGACTAACAGCTCCTCGGCCGACAAGCGCTGCTTGCCGCGGAGATAGTTGCGGAACCCGTCGGCGGCCGGTTCGAGCGGCGCGAAGGAGTGGACATCAGTTTGTTCCTGCGACGCGTCCATGCGCCCCGGCGTGAACGGGACCTTCACGTCGTGCCCGCCGTCTTTCGCTGCCTTCTCGATCGCTGCGCAGCCGCCAAGAACGATCAGGTCGGCAAGCGAAACCTTTTTCCCGCCGGACTGCGAAGCGTTGAATTCCTTCTGGATCGCTTCGAGCTTCTGCAGCACATTCGCCAGTGAGCGGGTTGGTTGACGTCCCAGTCTTTTTGCGGCGCGAGGCGAACGCGCGCGCCGTTCGCTCCGCCGCGCTTGTCAGAGCCACGGAACGTCGATGCCGACGCCCATGCCGTCGAGACAAGCTCGGAAACGGACAAGCCGGACGCGAGGATTTTGGTCTTCAGAGCGGCAATGTCCTGCTCCCCGATCAGCGGATGATGCACAGCCGGGATCGGGTCTTGCCAAATCAGTGTCTCTTTCGGAACGAGCGGGCCGAGATAACGTGCGATCGGTCCCATGTCGCGGTGCGTCAGTTTGAACCACGCCCGTGCGAACGCGTCAGCGAACTGATCCGGATTCTCGAAGAACCGCCTGGAGATCTTTTCGTAAGCTGGATCAAATCGCAGGGAGAGGTCGGTGGTCAGCATGGAGGGTGAACGTGACGCTTCGACTTGTCGAAAGGATCTGGCACCGTTCCGGCGCCTGCGCCATTCTTCGGCTTCCACTGGTGCGCACCGGCCGGGCTCTTAGTCAATTCCCATTCGTAGCCGAACAGGTTCCAGAAGTAAGTTGTTGCTCCACTTGGTCGGCGTCGTGGTCCAGATGACTTCCAGGCCACTGGTGATCGCGTCACCGCCCTTGCCTGTGCCAAACTTGCTCTTCCAGCCGAGGCCCTGCTCCTCGATGCTGGCGGCTTCCGGCTCTGGGCCGACAAGCGACTCAGGACCAGCGCCGTGGGTTTTGCCGAAGGTGTGACCGCCAGCGATGAGTGCGACCGTTTCTTCATCGTTCATCGCCATGCGCGCGAATGTCTCGCGGATATCCTTGGCCGCGGCGACCGGATCCGGGTTGCCGTTTGGCCCTTGCGGATTCACATAGATCAGGCCCATCTGCACGGCGCCGAGAGGCTCCTGAAGATCACGGACGCCACTGTAGCGCTTGTCGCCCAGCCACGTGCCTTCCGGGCCCCAGTAAATGTCCATTTCCGGCTCCCATGTATCCTCGCGCCCGCCGCCGAAACCGAACGTCTTAAAGCCCATCGACTCGAGGGCGACGTTGCCCGCGAGAATCATAAGGTCGGCCCAGGAGATTTTCCGGCCGTATTTCTGCTTGATCGGCCACAGCAGGCGGCGCGCCTTGTCGAGGCTCGCATTGTCCGGCCAGCTATTGAGCGGCGCGAAGCGCTGCTGACCGGCTCCGGCGCCGCCGCGGCCGTCGCCGATGCGGTATGTGCCCGCGCTGTGCCACGCCATCCGGATAAACAGGCTGCCGTAGTGGCCATAGTCGGCCGGCCACCAATCCTGCGAGTCCGTCATCAAGGCATGCAGATCCTTGATCACGGCATTCAGGTCGAGGTTCTTGAATTCCTTGGCATAGTCGAACGCCTCGCCCATCGGATCGGACAGGCCGGAGTGCTGGTGGAGAACCTGAAGGCTCAGCTGGTCCGGCCACCAGTCTTGGTTCGTGTATCCGCGGGTCCCGCCCGTTACAGGGCACTTGCTTTCGCTCGTCATGTTCTCTCTCGATCTGTTCGGCTTTTTCCCAGTTTCGAAGTCAAGAATTATCAATCTTTGAAAAATGATCAAGCTTCAAGGCCAGCGCAATGGCAAAGAGCCGGTAGCAAGGAATATCCGGCTCATTGGGAAGCGTTGGCACAACCATTTCTGTGCTGAAATTGGAATTGACGATTGCGGCGCCAAGTCTCCTCCTGGCCGTTAGCGGACCATGGCGGATGCCGTTAGCGGACCGTGGCGGAAGGCTGGTCTGACAAACTTATATGGGCGACGACAATATCTCGGTGCCCAGTTTCGTCCTGCCGGGCCATCGGGGGTGGCGGTGCCGCTGAACACCAAAAAATGAAGTTCGTCATGCGGCTGCCGTTTGACTCTGGTGTTGCGCCGTGCTGAATAAATAGGCAAAAATAGCATTATCCTCACGGATCCGACCAATTTTGCGGACGCGACGGAGCAATAATAGGCTGCCGGACGGCGACATTTTGCCCAATTGCCGGAGATGGTCCAGGGTGCGACAGTTAGCGCCAGTTTGGGGATGAGGCGGGGAAATCGCGTCAAGTCGAAGCCGCCAACCGAGCCAAAATCCAACGAAAGCTGGTTCGACGCTGCACTTAAATGCCGGCACTTCATGCCGGCACTCTTTAACGTTAAGGATGATTAAGGGATGGCTATAGCCCTAGCGCTTATCCTGGTTTTGATCGTGATCGGCTCGGTGATGTTTCACTTGCTGAGCCCATGGTGGCTGACGCCAATTGCCTCGAACTGGAATTACATCGACGGCACGATCAGTCTCACGTTTTGGATTACCGGGATCGGTTACATCGCCATCATGTTGTTCATGGCCTATTGCGTGTTCCGGTTCCGTCACCAGGAAGGGCAGGCGGGCGCGCTATCAGCCGGAGAACAATCGGCTGGAATGGTCGCTCGGCATCGGGACCACGGTGGCCGTCGCGGCTCTGTTAGGGCCGGGGTTGTTCGTATGGTACCAATTCGTCAACGTCCCGAAAGAGGCGGCCGAGATCGAGGTCGTGGGTCAACAATGGAGTGGAGCTTCCGCCTTCCAGGCAAAGGACGGCCTGCTCGGCACGTCTGATCCGCGGTACGTCAGTTCCGACAATCCTTTGGGTATGAATCCGAACGATCCCAACGGGCAAGACAATGTCGTGATCGTCGGCGGTGACTTGCACGTGCCGGTCGGGAAGCCGGTTAAGGTTTTGCTCCGCTCCATCGACGTCGTGCACGATTTTTATGTGCCCGAGTTCCGGGCCAAGATGGATTTGATGCCAGGTCTGGTCACTTATTTCTGGTTCACCCCAACCAGGACCGGGACTTTCGAAATACTTTGCGCAGGGTTCTGTGGCGTTGGTCACACGCGATGCGGGGCAGTGTCGTGGTCGACAACGAGAGCGACTACCAGGCATGGCTGCAGAAGCAGCATACCTTCGCTGAGTTGTCGACGCCGGAATAAAAAAGCAAGTCTGCAACCGCAATAACTGCAAAGAAGACAAGGCGGATGCGGCTCGTTGCTCGAATCGAGCCTCATCAGAAAGGAACGAGGAGACATTGTGATGGTCGATATTGGCGTAGCCGAAGGGCATTCCGCCTGCCGAAGTCGAAGACGTAGAGCTTTACCATCCAAATAGCTGGGTGACGAAATACGTCTTTTGCCAGGATGCCAAAGTCATTGCCATCCAGTACTCGATCACGGCGATCAGCATCGGAATGGTGGCGCTGGTGTTGTCGTGGTTGATCCGGCTGCAACTGGCATATCCCGGTAGCTTCTCCATTATCACTCCGAGCAACTATTACCAATTTATCACGATGCACGGGATGATCATGGTGATCTACCTGCTCACCGCGCTATTTTTGGGAGGCTTTGGCAATTATCTCATCCCGCTGATGGTGGGCGCCAGGGACATGGTTTTTCCCTATGTGAACATGCTGAGCTACTGGGTCTATTTGCTTGCCGTGCTGGTCCTGGTGGCGAGCTTCTTCGCGCCAGGCGGGCCGACAGGCGCCGGCTGGACCTTATATCCGCCCCAGGCCATCCTCGAAGGCACCCCGCGGGCAGGATTGGGGCATCATTCTGATGCTGCTGTCCCTGATCCTGTTCATCATCGGCTTCACCATGGGTGGACTGAACTACGTGGTGACGGTGCTGCAGGGACGCACGCGGGGGATGACGATGATGCGCCTGCCCTTGACGGTATGGGGCATTTTCACGGCCACCATCCTGGCGCTGCTGGCCTTCCCCGCGTTGTTCGTCGCTTGCGTCATGATGCTGTTCGACAGGGTGCTCTGGGCACGAGCTTCTTCATGCCGATCCATCGTCCAGGCCGGGGAGCATTTGAAATACGGTGGCGGCAGCCCGATCTTGTTCCAGCACCTGTTCTGGTTCTTTGGCCATCCCGAGGTCTACATCGTCGCGCTGCCGGCCTTCGGCATCGTCTCCGACCTGATCAGCACCCATGCGCAGGAAAAACATCTTCGGCTATCGCATGATGGTGTGGGCGATAGTGGTCATCGCCGTCCTCAGCTTCATAGTTTGGGGGCACCACATGTATATTAGCGGCATGAATCCGCCGTTCGGATTCTTCTTCGCCACCTCCACGCTGATTATCGCCGTTCCAACCGCCATCAAGGTCTACAATTGGGTGCTGACCCTGTGGCGTGGTGACATCCACCTCACGGTCCCGATGCTGTTCGCCCTCGGGTTTATCGTCACCTTTGTCAATGGCGGGATCACCGGCCTGTTCCTCGGCAATGTGATCGTCGATGTGCCGCTTTCCGCCACGATGTTCGTCGTTGCGCATTTCCATATGGTGATGGGTATTGCGCCAATTCTCGTTGTTTTCGGGGGGATCTATCATTGGTATCCCAAGATCACCGGGCGGATGCTGAACGAGAGGCTCGGCCAGATTCATTTCTGGGTCACGTTCCTTGGGGCCTATCTGATTTATTTCCCGATGCATTATTTGGGGTTTATTGGTGTGCCGCGCCGCTATTATGAGTTGGGCGAGACGGCGTTTGTCCCGCCATCGGCCGCGTCGCTGAATGTTTTTATCACTGCCGCGGCATTGATCGTGGGCGCCGCCCAGATGGTGTTCTTTTTCAATCTGATATGGAGCCTGTCCAAGGGTAAACTTGCCGGCGGCAATCCCTGGAGGGCCACGACGCTGGAGTGGCAGACGCCGGAAACTCCGCCCGGTCATGGCAATTGGGGCAAGGAGTTGCCGGTGGTTTACCGCTGGGCTTACGATTACAGCGTGCCGGGCGCCGAGCCAGGATTTCCTGCCGCAAAACCAGCCCCCGGCCATCCCCGCGCGTTAGGCTATTCCGTCATGAATATCACTATTCCTATTCTTGGCTGTGATCGCCGGCGATCGTCGCGTGGTGGTTGGCGCAGCAAAGGCTAACAGCCAAGCCCTGGTTGGAGGCGGGCGCGATCGGCGCCACAGGCGCATCGTCGATGCCCACCGCGAAGATTGGATTGGGGGTGTTTCTCGCTGTTGCCGGCATGCCTCTTCGCGCTCTTGATCAGCGCCTACACCATGCGAATGGAAATGGGGGAATGGAAGCCCGCGCCATTGCCGGAGTTGCTGTGGCTCAATACCGGCGTGTTGATCTTGAGCAGCGGCGCGTTGCAATGGGCGCAGGTTGCCGCGCGCCGGGGAAGGATGGAGCGGGTAAGAGCAGGCCTGCTGGCGGGGGGCGTTTTCGCGCTTGCATTTTTGGCCGGTCAACTTGTCGCGTGGCGGCAGCTTGACGCAGCGGGCTATTACTTGTCGACCAACCCATGCGCCGCCTTCTTCTACCTGATTACAGGCGCACACGGACTGCACATGTTGGGGGGCCTGGTGGCCTTGGGCAGAACCATGGATAAGGCGTGGCAAGTTATCCCGGCGCGCGAGATGCGCCTGAGCGTCGAACTCTGCGCGACATACTGGCACTTTCTGCTTTTTGTCTGGCTGGCCTTGTTCGGTCTGCTGCGGCTGACCGATCCAATTCAATCGGACAGCGGGCTGTTTGCTTTACTTTATCGCATTTTCTGACGGCGTGCCCGTGTCCGCGGCGACTGAAAATGCTCCACAAAGGACTTCAGGAGAACAAATGACGGAATTGGCTACGGCAACCACGTTAGAGGCCCCCGCGCGCCCTGGGGGTTGGCAAGGCTTCGCCGCCGATTGGTCTTCGGACCAGCGGGCGTTCAAGAGTGCGACCTGGGGCAAGGCCATGATATGGATCTTCCTCTTGAGCGACACTTTTATTTTCAGTTGTTTTCTGCTTTCGTACATGACCGTACGGATGTCCACGACGGTGCCTTGGCCGGACCCTGCCGAGGTCTTCATTTTGACGATCGGCGGCACCAAATACCCCCTGTTCCTGATCGCCATCATGACCATGATCTTGATTAGTAGCAGTGGGACGATGGCCATGGCCGTCAACTTCGGCTATCGCCACGATCGCGTCAAGACTGCGGTCTTGATGTGGGTGACCGCGGCATTCGGCGCCGCCTTTGTCGGAACGCAGGCTTTCGAATGGACCACGCTGATCCTGGAAGGGGTCCGGCCTTGGGGAAACCCTTGGGGCGCGGCCCAATTTGGCTCGTGCTTCTTCTTGATCACGGGCTTCCACGGCACCCACGTGTCGATCGGCGTGATTTTCCTGCTCATCATCGCGCGAAAAGTTTGGCGCGGCGATTTCGAAACCGAAAAACGAGGGTTTTTCACCAGCAGGAAGGGACGCTATGAGATCGTCGAAACCATGGGTCTCTACTGGCACTTCGTCGATCTAGTCTGGGTCTTCATTTTCGCCCTTTTTTACCTTTGGTAAGAGGAAAAGCATGGCACAGGAAATCGCACACAAAGAGGGACAACAGCACCCGATCAAGATTTATCTGATTATCTGGGGATGGCTGTTTGTGCTGAGCATTTGCTCTTACCTCGTCGACTATTTTGGCATGCAGGGATTTCTCAGATGGTTTCTGATCCTGCTGTTCATGATTGTGAAGGCAGGTTTGATCGTCGCTATATTCATGCACATGGCCTGGGAGCGGATGGCTCTGGCGTATGCCATTCTGGCCCCGCCGGGGGCCGTGTTGCTGTTTGTGACAATTATGGCGTTCGAGTCGAATTACACCAACGTAACTCGGGTCGCATTCTTCGGAACGGGTGGCGTTAGCACGCAGACCGAACATCTCGCGTCCGCAAAACCAGGGACTGAGACCAAAAACGCCTCCACCCCGTCTGATAAATCGACCAAAGAGGCCGAGAAAAACGATCTCAATGTCGCGAAACCCAGTGGCTTGTCCGAAGGGCGCAACGTCGCAGTCTCGCGACGCGCCGCCGCGACCGAGGAAGCCGGGAAGACCGTGCCGGCGAGCGGCAATATGGCGAGTGTTGCTGCGGTCGAAACCGGTGGTGCCGACGCCGACAAAGCGCCTGAATCGAAATTTTATACCCTCAAACCCGGCGATACGCTGTGGAAGATTGCCAAATCCGAATATGGCCACGGCCAAGGCAGTAAGTATCATCTGATCTTTGAAGCCAATAAGGCATTGCTGTCCCGTCCCGGCAAACTCTCGCCCGGCCAAGTGCTGCGGATTCCACCGCCTTCGGGCTGAGACGACGGCGTTTACCAGGTATGATTCCGCGGCTTCGCATCAGACTGAGTCGAAGCCAGTTCCACGGCTCTTCGGTAGAGATGCCAGGTCGCATGAGCCAGGATCGGCACCGTGACCGCGAGCCCGACGAATACAAGCAAGAAACCGATCGCGAGTAATGCCACGACAATCAAACCCCAGAGTGCCATCGTGATAGGGTTCTTCAGGACCGCCCGGACCGATGTCTGAACCGCCACAACCAAGCCCACATCGCGGTCGAGGAGCAAAGGAAAGGAGACGACGCTGATACTCAGGACCACCACGGCAAAGGCAGCGCCGATGGTGGTGCCAAAAGCGATAAGGCTCCAACCTCGCGACGTAGTGACAACATCGATGAGAAACCTAACAAAGGACTCCGGTTCGCCCGGGCCGTAGAGCCAGCCATAAAGGGACTCTGCCGCGGCAAGCCAGAGGCGGAAAATAATCAGCAGCAGGAGGCCAAGCGCCAGCAGCGAGGGAACCGATGGCGAGTGCCTTACGTCGAAAGCATTCGACCAATGGGTCTCAAGACCAAGGTCCCGCCGACGGCTTATCTCATACAAGCCAATTGCGGCGAGGGGGCCGATCAGCGCGAAGCCCGACATGAGAGGGAAAAGCAGGGGCAGAGTATAGCCCGCGAGGCACAAGCCGACGATCGGGTATATCAGGCCCAGGAAAAAGAGGGCCGACGGCATCGCCATGAAATCGTCGATACCTTTGGATAGAGCGAATTTGAGGTCAGCTGGGCCGATTTTACGCACCACCGGATAAGCCGGGGTCGAAATCCGCGCCGGAGATAACATGGAATTTCGGCACTGGCGTTCCTCCCGAACCGAGCGCCAAGCGGTCACGCCGAAGCTCTGCACGAAGCAGCATTCCGCACGGAACCGCTCACTGCATTCTCAATATTATGTGCTTCCCCGCGGAGTTTGTCGCCCCTGAGACGGGTTATGTCAAAAAAAATACTACGATTGATCAAGCACCCGGTAAGAGTGCGGCCGGCGGCCCTAGCGGCGTTCTGGCCGCCGGCCAGGATTTCGATGTTGCTGCCGGCGCCAGTTTTCGCATTGGCGGTCATTGCTGGGCTCCCGGATGAGGCCGCCAATTGTTGGCTCTAGCCGGTCCGTTCGACTTCCGCCCTCACCGCTTGCGGGTCAACCGGAATACGCCTTGTTCGCCGAACAAGTTCCAGATCCACGGCTCGCCGTAGGCCAAGGGCGCACCGAAACGATCGAGCGCAACGCCGCGCTCGATCCTCGCATCGATGTCCCGCACCAGCGCGACAAAATCCTGGATCGTGCAAAAATGGATGTTTGGCGTGTCGTACCAGCAGCAAGAGAGGTTACGCGTCATCGGCATGCGTCCGCCGAATGCGACCTGGAGCCGGATCCGCCAATGGCCGAAATTCGGAAACGACACGATCGCGTGACGGCCGATCCGCAACATATGTTCAAGCACCGTGCGCGGCTGGCGAGTCGCCTGCAGCGTTTGCGATAGAATGACATAATCGAAGGCATTGTCGGGATAGTCGGCAAGATCGGTGTCGGCATCGCCCTGAATGACCGAGAGCCCCTTGGCGACGCAGTCGTTGACCCCGCGCTGGGAAAGCTCTATGCCCCGCGCGTCCACCCCTTTTTCTTCGGCGAGCAGCCGCAACAGCGTGCCATCGCCACATCCGACATCGAGAACGCGGCTCTTTGGCTCAACCATGTCCGCGACAAGAAGCAGATCGACGCGCGCCGGGATCGCGCAGGGCTCGCTTGGCTCTTGGTGACGCGCGTCTTAGCCGCCACGGTTCAAATCACCGCGTTTTTGGCTGGCGCTATGCCCCGCGCCCGCGCCGCGGCATCCAAAAAGCCGCGCGAGGTTGCGATGAACTCAGGGGTGTCCAACAAAAACGCATCATGGCCGCGATCGGTTTCGATATCGACAAAGGAAACCGAGGCGCCGCCCGCGTTCAAGGCATGCACGATCGCGCGCGAGGCTTGCGTCGGATAGAGCCAGTCCGAATTGAAGGACACGACGCAGAACCGGGTTTTGGCACCCTTGAAGGCGAACGCCAGAGAGCCGCCGTAATCGGCGGCGAGATCGAAATAATCGCAAGCCCTCGTCACATAGAGATAGGAATTGGCATCGAAGCGGTCGACAAAGCTTGTGCCTTGATAGCGCAGATAATTCTCGATTTGGAAATCGGCATCGAAAGAGAAGGTCGGCGCGCTGCGGTCCTGCAGCTTGCGGCCAAACTTGCTCTGCAAGGCTTCGTCCGACAAATAGGTGATATGGGCCGCCATTCTGGCAACGGCGAGCCCTTTCGTCGGGATGACGCCTTCTTCGAGATAGCGGCCTTGTCGCCAATCCGGATCGGCCATCACCGCTTGCCGCCCCACCTCATGAAAGGCGATATTTTGCGAGGAATGCCGCGCGGCGGTCGCGATCGGCATCGCGGCGAAAACTCGATCCGGGAAACTCGCCACCCATTGCAAGACCTGCATCCCGCCCATCGAACCGCCGGCGACGCAAAATAGCGTGTCGATGCCGAGACGGTCGATCAGCATGGCCTGCGCGAAAACCATGTCCTTGATCGTGACGATTGGTAGATCGAGGCCGTAGGGCCGTCCGGTCGCCGGATTGAGCGAGGCGGGCCCGGTGGTGCCCATGCAGCCGCCGATGACATTCGAGGCAATGACGAAATAGCGGTTGGTATCGATCGGCCGGTTTGGACCGACCATAGTGTGCCACCAGCCGGGTTTGCCGGTGATGGGATGTTGATTGGCGACATGCTGGTCGCCGGTCAGGGCATGGCAAACCAAAATGGCGTTCGACTTGGCGGCGTTGAGCTCGCCATAGGTTTGATAGGCGATCGTCAGGGGGCCGAGCGAGACGCCGGCATCCATCTTAAGCGGGCGTATCGGCGCCAAAATGCGCAACGAGGCTTTGCGGCGCATCGACCTCGCGAAGACCCGCCGTTTTACTTGCCGGAACAAATTGCACAGCTCTGCCGATCATTCGATATGGCGAACATAGTGTCCGTTATATGCGAGGGCGTGAAAATAAGAGTCAAGATCCCGCTGCCGCGCTGGCCAGCCGGGTGTGACCAAGCTCAAGTCATTTGATGATGATGATTCGTAAACCGCGCGAGAACATTAGGGTACCTAGATTAAAATTTGCGGCTCTTGGAACTGGAGAGCAACGGAGTCTTGAGCTGCGTTCCCGCTGCGTCGAGAATCGCGAATTGATAGCGCCCCGCGCCGTCCCGGCTGACGCAATAGCGCAAAGTTTCAGCGATATTATTATCCTCGTCCAAGGTCACAACGGCAGGACTGAGACCGGCGATGCTTTCGCCCGGCAGATAGATCGAGCTGCAGACGATAAGTTCGTCGCCGCGTTGACAGGTCCGCGCCGCCGCTCCATTGACGATGCAGCATCGCGAACCGCGGTCGCCGAGAATCACATAGGTAGAGATACGCGCTCCGGAATTCTTGTTCCAGATCTCGACGAATTCGAGCGGCAGAATTCCGGCGGCTTCGCAATGATCCGGATCGAGCGTGATCGAGCCGTGATAATCGAGATTCGCCTCCGTGACGTGGATGCCATGGAGCTTGCCGCCGACGATTTTACGCATGCTTTTTCGAATTCCATTCGTGGGAGCCAAACGCATTAGGCTTGACCGGAGGGCACCCGGTCCAAGGGGTATCTGCTTAGAACATTTTCCTGGCACAGCGCGATGATTGAAAAAGAGAAGAAAGACCTTTCCGGGGCGAGTTTCCGGCCACGCCGCTCTTCATTTAAGTAGTCCCAGGCCAAATTTCAGGAGTCGCTGGCTGACGGTGGCTCGGTTTCGATGGTGGCGAGTTCGGCGCCCACAGTGACATGATCGCCTAGCTGGAATTTGAATTCCTTGAGGATTCCGCCTTTGGGGGCGCGCAGCATATGCTCCATCTTCATGGCTTCAAGGACGAGAACCGGCTGGTTTGCCTCAACCCGAGCACCCGGTGCGACGAGCAATGCACTGATGCGGCCGGGCATCGGCGCGGCGAGCCGCCCCGGCGGTACATCCCGCCTCTCCATTCCTGCAACCGGGCCAGCCAGCCGAAAGCGATGCGTGGCCTTGGCCCCCGCAAACACAAGGATCTCTTCGCCGGAGCGGACCCAGACCGCCGTGACGCGGTGACCGTCAAGAACGGCGGCAAGAGTTCCGTCCGGGGCGAGCGTGCCGCTGGCGCCAAAAAAAACACCGTCCGGCAAGCCGAGGCGCCAGCCGATGCGCGGATAGCGGACCTCGACGGCGCAATTGATGTCACCTCCGGGCACTATTTCGCGCAGGCACACTGTTTCGCGCGCCTCTTCGTTCAGGCGCCAGCCAATTAAGTTGCTCCACGGGCTCCAAGGATCGCTTGAACGCTGGGCAATTTCGTGCGCGGACGCCGTTCGCTCGCAAAGTAGCCCCATGACCGCCATGGCGAGAACATCGTTTCCGGCAGGCCGAGGCATGGGCAAAAGATCGTCGGCATGGCGCGCGATAAATCTTGTATCTGGCGTACCTCCGGCGAAAGTTTCGTGCGCAGCGATTTCGCGTAGCAAGCCGAGATTGGTTGCAATCCCCGCGACGAGGGTACTGCCGAGCGCGTTACGCAGGCGGTGAAGTGCGCTCCGCCGGTCTTTATCCCAAACGATGACCTTGGCGATCATCGGATCGTAATCGGGCGGGATCGCATCCCCCGCGCGCACGCCGGCATCAATGCGCACATCTGACCCACATGCGGGAAAATCCAGGCGCGCAATCCGGCCAGACTGCGGCAGAAAGTCGCGCGCTGGGTCCTCCGCGTAGAGCCGCGCCTCGATCGCATGGCCGAAACCGCGGATTTCCTCCTGGCGCAGAGGCAAAACGCCGCCCGCGGCAACAAGAAATTGCCATTCGACGAGATCGATACCGGTGATCATTTCGGTCACCGGATGTTCGACCTGGAGCCGCGTATTCATTTCGAGAAAATAGAAGGCGCCATCATCGGGCGACAGCAAGAACTCCACGGTGCCCGCGCCTACGTAGCCGATAGCGCGTGTGGCGGATAAGGCCGCCTTCCGCATCGCTTGGCTCAGCTCGTCCGAGACGCCCGGAGCGGGTGCCTCCTCGATGATTTTTTGATGCCGGCGCTGGATCGAGCAATCGCGGTCGAAGAGATGCACGCAATTTTGCTGGCTGTCGGCAAAAATTTGGACCTCGACGTGGCGCGTACAAGGCAGATATTTTTCGATGAGCACGCGATCGTCGCCGAACGCAGAAAGCGCCTCGCGTTTGGCGCTTGCGAGCGCGGCCGCAAATTCGGTCTCGCGCGCCACGATTTTCATGCCTTTGCCGCCGCCGCCAGCAGCAGGTTTGATCAAGACGGGATAGCCGAGCGCCAAGGCTTTTCGCGCAAGAATGGCGGGGTCCTGTTCGCTCCCGTGATAGCCAGGCACCACAGGGACGCCCGCTTTCTCCATGAGGGCCTTGGCTTGCGCTTTGTCTCCCATTGCGCGGATTGCCGCGGGAGGCGGACCGATGAAAACGAGGCCCGCGGTGGCGCAGCTTTCCGCGAAATCCGCGTTTTCGGACAAAAATCCGTAGCCTGGGTGAATTGCTTCCGCGCCGGATTTCTGAGCCGCTTCAATGATTTTGGCACCGTCGAGATAGCTTTCTCGGGCCGCCGCCGGACCGATCCGGAAAGCCTCGCCGGCAAGCGTGACATGCATCGCCAAGCGATCTGCGTCCGAATAAACGGCGGCACTCGCAATGCCAAGGCGCCGCGCGGTCCGGATGATTCTGCACGCGATCTCGCCGCGATTGGCGATCAGGATTTTCGAAAACATCGAGCCTCGTACCACAGGCTTACGCCGCGCCGCGCATCCCGGCAATCCACTGGGCCCCGTGGCGGAAGCGGATGGTCTTAACGCTGGCTCAGCCACGCGGAGAAGGTCAGAACGTTCGTAGCTCGTCGCGTGCCATCTCGCTGAATTCCTTCAGCGGGTCGAACGCCGACCCACTCTCGATCAATTCATGCAGCTGGCGGATCGTCTTGTTCGGCGCGAAGTAGGTGTCGATCGTTGCCCGCATGATCTTGTCAGCGCACGCGACAATTGGTGGCGAGGACAGGATGCGCATCCTGCTGATCATGGCGTAGAGGTCGACGAGCTCCTGAATCCGTGGCTCGTCGCTCACGAGGGCATTGCCATATGCTTGCGATGCTGCGACGATGAAGTCCCTGTAGAGGTCCTCTCGCGCCGACTTATTGTGGGCGAGCTGCCTGGCCCTCTCCTGGGCGCGTAGGCCCAGCCACGTCGTGACGCCCGATGTCAGGCCGCCGACCACCGATCCGGCAAGCGCCGAGAGTGCCGAGATGTATGCGATATCCATGCATTGATCATGGACGCCCGCGCGTTCGTCAGCAAGATCGCCGCCGCATAAACTACTTTTACGGACTGAGCTTTGAAGTCCTCATCGAATATCGATCTAGCGGCTCCGCTTTCGGTCGAAAGCCGAAATTCAAACTGAGACACTACCAAAAAACGAACTTGGTAGACTATGCCACATTGTTAGTATAGCGAATTCCTCCCGCGCCGAGTCGGCTGATGCGGGTTCTGTTGCCCTCATCGGCCGCGTTCAAGGCGTCTGAGACCCAGCAGCACAGCAGCGTAATTGAAGGAACCGATAATCCGCTGCGATCCAATTTGCGGGTCCAACCTTCGGTTCATCGGCCGAAATTCCTGCGCCAATTCGTTGGATCTTGGCCGTCGATAGTTCCACGCGCTATTCTGTTCCCAGTGAAATAACAGGGGTAGCATGCTTGTTCGCGTATCGGAGATCGTCTTTGGAGGTATGGCCGGGAGAAATCAACCTCGAAGTCAGGGGGAAAATCGATGCTTGGCTGTAATAGCTTCCTCGGCTGGAGGCTCGCCCTTGCCGCGCTGATCTTCATCGCTCGCTGCGGCGCTGCCACGGCCCAAGGCGCGGCGTCTCCACCGCCGGCAGTTTCGGTAACCCCGGTGGTGAGCCGTCAGGTGCAGGAGACAGGCGATTTCATCGGCCGTGTGACGGCAATTGACAAGGTCGACATTGTCGCCCGGGTCACCGGGTTCCTTGAGGAGCGCTATTTCACCGAAGGGCAGCGTGTCAAGACCGGCGACCTCCTGTTCCGCATCGAACAAGTAACCTACAAGGCGGCGGTCGAGCAGCAGCGCGCCAATCTCGCCAATGCAAAGGCTACGGAGGTCAACGCGGCGTTGCAACTGGCGCGTGGCAAGGAGCTTGTCGGAAAACAGAGCATCGCACAAGCCACGGTCGACCAGCGCGCGGCCGACGAGGGGGTAGCGCAGGCCAATGTGCTGGCGGCGCAGGCGCTGCTCGACCAGGCGGAAATCAATTTGGGTTACACGGAAATCCGCTCACCGATCGATGGACGGATCGGGATTGCCAATTTCACCGTGGGCAATCTGGTCGGCCCGTCGTCTGGAACGCTTGCGACGATTGTCCGCGAGGACCCCGTCTATGTCATCTTTCAGCCAAGCGAGCGCGATGTAATCAACTACAAGCGCAGGTTCGTCAAACCGGGCGTCAAGAACCCGCAAGTGACCGTTCACATCCAGCTGCCCGATGGCAGCGCCTATCCGCATCCCGGCCTCACCAATTTACTCGATGTCCAGGCCGATGCGACCACCGACACTGTCGCGGTGCGGGCGCAAGTGCCGAACCCGGAGGGTCTTCTGATCCCCGGCGGGGTCGTTGGCGTCATCACGGAACGGGGCGCGCCGCGATCGGCGCTAGTGGTTCCGCAATCCGCTGTCCAGCTCGATCAGGCCGGCCGCTATGTGCTGGTGGTCGACCCGGCGAACAAGGTCGAGTTGCGGCGCGTGACAGTCGGCGTCGAGCAAGGTAGAGAAATTGTTGTGACGGACGGTCTCAAGGAAGGAGAATTGGTGATCGTCGAGGGGATACAGAAGGTGCGTCCCGGTCAAGTCGTGACGGCGAGCGCCGTGCCGGAAAACTGAGCCAATGTTTTCCAGCATCTTCATCGACCGGCCGCGGTTAGCCTTCGTTATCGCCATCGTCATCACGCTGGCGGGCATCATCGCCATGTCGGTGATCCCGATCGCGCAATTCCCGGATATCGTGCCGCCGCAGGTCACGCTGACCGCGAACTACCCTGGCGCCGACGCTGAAGTGGTTGAGACCACGGTGGCGCAGCCGATCGAGGAACAGGTCAACGGCGTCGACAATGCGCTCTATTATCAGTCCGCGAGCGGGTCCGACGGCAGCTACACCCTCAACGTGACCTTCGCTCTGGGTACCAACCCCGACATCAACACCGTCAACGTTCAGAACTATGCCAGTCTCGCCACGCCGCAGCTGCCCCAGGAGGTGTCGCGCAATGGCCTGAGCATTCGCAAGAAATCCGCGGCCCTGCTGCAGGTCATAAACATCTACTCGCCGAAGAGTACCTTTGATGCCATTTATCTGAGTAATTATGCGACTATTAACATCATCGACCCGCTGGCGCGGATCAATGGCGTCGGCCAGGCAACTCTCTTCGGACCGCTCGACTATTCGTTGCGGATCTGGCTTGACCCCGACCGGCTAACTGAGCTCAATCTGACGCCGAACGACGTCATCTCGGCGGTGCAGAGTCAAAACATTCAGGCGGCCCTCGGCCGGGTGGGCGCGGCGCCCATTACCAACGAACAGCAGTTCCAGATCAACATCAAGACCACGGGCCGGCTTACGCGCCCGGAGGAATTCGCCGCCATCGTCCTGCGCACCAATCCCGACGGTTCGGTTGTCCGGGTGAAAGACGTCGCCCGCGTCGAGATGGGCGCGAAATCGCAGGACCGCCACAGCCGTTTCAATGGCGCACCCACCGCCTCGATCGGAATCTACCAGACGCCGGGGTCCAACGCGGTCGACGTGACCCGTCGCGTTCGCGAAACCATGGCCACGTTAGCAACGCGGTTCCCAAATGATCTCGCCTACACGGTGTTCTTCGACACTACAGTCTTCGTTACCGCAACAATCGACGAAGTCATTCGCACGCTGGCCGAGGCAATCGTCCTCGTGGCAGTGGTGGTATTTTTGTTCCTTGGAAAGTTGCGGACGACGCTGATCCCTCTGGTAGCCGTACCGGTGTCGATCGTCGGTACATTCGCGGTGATGCTTGCGATCGGCTATTCGGCCAACACAGTTTCCTTGCTGGCGCTCGTGCTCGCCATCGGCATCGTGGTCGACGACGCCATCGTCGTCGTCGAGAACATCGAGCGGGTGATCGACGAGGAACCGGACATGTCCGTGCCAGAGGCCTGCAAGAAAGCCATGGCCGAGATAACCGGCCCGATCCTCGCCATTACTCTCGTTTTGTTATCGGTGTTCGTTCCGGTGGCCTTCATCCCCGGCATCAGCGGCCAACTTTTCCGCCAATTCGCCGTGGCAGTGTCCGTGTCGATGCTGATCTCGGCGCTTAATGCCCTGACCCTTAGTCCGGCGCTTTGCGCGGTGCTCTTGAAGCGCGGCCAGACCAGCCGCGGCCCGATGCGCTATGTCCTGGGTACAATCGACAAGGCCCGCGACGGCTACGTGGCGGTGGTGCGCCGACTGGTTCGCGTGGCGATCGCCGGCGTCCTGGTCGTTGGAGGCGTGCTGATGGCTTCGGCATGGCTGTTCAGCAGGATCCCGCAGAGCTTTCTGCCGGAAGAGGACCAGGGCGCGATCTTTGCCGCCCTCCGGCTTCCCGAGGGCGCCTCGCTCAACCGCACCGAGGCGATAGCCAAGCAAGTCGAAGACATGGTCATGCCGATCCCCGGCGTCGAAGGCGTCTTGTCGGTGATCGGGCTGAACTTCATCGACTACGTCGCATCGTCGAACCAGGCATTCTTCGTCATCCGGCTCAAGCCCTACGAGGTGCGCACCGATCCGGCGCAGGGCGCCGGCGCAATTATTACGCGTCTTCGGCCGCAAATGGCGGCCATCAAGGGTGCCATTGCCTTCCCGTTCAACCTCCCGCCTATCCTCGGCCTGGGCAGCACCGGCGGCTTCCAATACGCGCTGCAGGCACTGCAGGGGCAGCCGTTTTCCGACATCGCGGCGACGCTCCGGGGGCTGCTCGTGGCGGCCAATGGGCAGCCCGAGCTCGCCGGCGTATTCAGCACCTTTGCCGCCGACACACCCCAGATCTATCTCGATATCGACCGCGATAAGGCCCAGATCCTCGGCGTCAAGATCACCGATATCTTTAATGCGTTGCAGTCCACGCTGGGCAGCTACTACGTCAATGATTTCAATGTCTTCGGCCGCACGTGGCAGGTCAACATCCAGGCCGAGACGTCGTTTCGCGCCAAAGTGGACGACATCTACCGGATCTATGTGCGCAATGCTCAAGGGGGAATGGTCCCGATCCGCGCGCTCGCCGAAGCGAAGCTCGTGCAAGGACCGCAAACAGTGGTGCGTTACAACGGATTCCGCGGTGCGATTGTGAATGGCGCGGCAAAGCCCGGCTACAGTTCCGGCCAGGCGCTTGCCGCGATGGAGCGCATCTCCGCCGCAACCCTGCCTGCGGGGTACAGCTTCGAATGGACCGGGACCGCGCTCCAGGAAAAGGCGGCGAGCGGACGCACGGCCATTGTGCTCGGATTCGCCGTTCTTTTCGCTTACCTCTTTCTTGTCGCGCTCTACGAGAGCTGGAACATCCCAATTCCCGCTTTGCTGTCGGTCAGCGTGGGGGTACTCGGCGCCATCCTCGCAGTGGAGCTGGCTGGACGGAGTTTCGACGTCTACGCCCAAATTGGACTCGTCGTGCTGATCGCGCTCGCCGCAAAGAACGGCATTCTGATCGTTGCGTTTGCAGTGGAGCAGCGGCAGCTCGGCAAGGATATTACTGCGAGCGCCATCGAAGCGGCGGGCCTGAGGTTTCGCCCGGTGATGATGACTAGTTTTGCGTTTATCCTTGGACTCTTGCCCCTGGTTATTGCGCGAGGGGCCGGGGCCATCACCCGCCAAGCAGTTGGCACGCCTGTGTTCGGCGGCATGATCGCCGCATCCGTATTCGGGATTTTTATTATTCCGCTGCTCTACATAACAGCGGAAAGCTTGCGTCAGTGGACGCGCGGCCGGGGACCGAAGTGATTGCCGTGTTTTGCGATGCGCGCCACGGGGGCGGCCGGTTCCCCTCCGGGCCGGGACTTTGCCGGCATTGGAGCAGACCGGAACCAGGCGCTGCGGTCCGCCCATCGTCCCGCAAACCACGCTAATGGAGTCCGTGAATTGCCTATTACGCCGTTAATCCGCGCTCCCGGCCCTGCGCCGAGCTTCCAATCGGCTTGCCCGATGTGTCCGCGCGGCCTATATTTCCTGCCTTGCCATGGGGTGCTGCCGGAAACGGCGGCTGAGATCACACCCGTAGAACCTGAATCTGGGTAATGCCAGCGAAGGGATTAGGTAAAGCGAGGACGAGCCCCACGCGGTCCGCTTCGCATCCGCCTCCCGCCTCGCTGGAAAGCGCTAAGTGGAGGATCGCGATGAATATTCTGGACCAGCCGCAAAAGCTCGTTCCGCGACGCGTGACATGCGGGCCGTTGCCAGGCTCGAAAAAGGTTTATCATCATCCGCGAGGCCACGCGGACATCGCAGTTCCATTTCGTGAAATCGCGCTCGAACCTTCCGCAATCGAGCCGCCGGTCAGGGTTTACGATTCCTCCGGGCCCTATACGCAAGAGGGGGTTTCAATCGATCTCTCCAAAGGACTTGCCCCAATTCGCGAACCCTGGCTTGCGGCCCGGCAAGGGCTGGAAGCCGATGTCGGGCGCAGCGTACTTCCGGAGGATAATGGTGGCAACGCGCCGGACCGCCTAGTGCCGCCCTGCCCCGCAAATAGGCCACCTCGCAAGGGTCGAGATGGGGCGCTCGTTACCCAATATGAATTTGCCCGCGCGGGCATCGTCACAGAGGAAATGATTTTTGCCGCCGCGCGCGAAAATCTCGGCCGGGAACAGATGTGCGAAGGCGCCGGGGCGCGACTCGCCGATGGCGAGAGTTTTGGTGCCGCGATCCCTTCCTTCGTGACGCCGGAATTCGTCCGCGACGAAATCGCAAGGGGCCGCGCGATCATCCCCGCCAACATCAATCATCCGGAACTCGAGCCGATGATCATCGGCCGCAATTTCCTCGTCAAGGTCAATGCCAATATCGGCAATTCGGCGGTGACGTCCTCGGCCGCCGAGGAAGTGGAAAAGATGGTGTGGGCAATCCGCTGGGGCGCCGACACGGTGATGGATCTCTCGACCGGCCGCAATATCCACAATATCCGCGATTGGATCATCCGCAACGCGCCGGTGCCGATCGGCACGGTGCCGATTTACCAGGCGCTCGAAAAAGTCGACGGCGATCCGGTAAAACTAAACTGGGAGATTTTTCGCGACACCTTGATCGAGCAGGCCGAACAAGGCGTCGACTATTTCACGATCCATGCCGGCGTGCGCCTCGCCTATGTGCCGCTGACCGCCAAGCGCGTCACGGGAATTGTCTCGCGCGGCGGCTCGATCATGGCGCGCTGGTGCCTCGCGCATCACAAGGAAAGCTTTCTCTACGAGCGCTTCGACGAGATTTGCGGCATCATGCGCGCTTACGATGTGTCATTCTCGCTGGGCGACGGTCTGCGGCCCGGTTCGATCGCTGACGCCAATGACAGGGCGCAATTCGCGGAGCTTGAAACGCTCGGCGAATTGACAAAAATCGCCTGGAACAAGGGCTGTCAGGTCATGATCGAAGGGCCAGGCCATGTGCCGATGCACAAGATCAAGATCAACATGGAAAAGCAGCTCGCGGAATGCGGCGAGGCGCCGTTCTATACGCTTGGGCCGCTGACGACCGATATCGCACCGGGTTACGATCACATCACCTCAGGGATAGGCGCCGCGATGATCGGCTGGTTTGGCTGCGCTATGCTCTGCTATGTGACGCCGAAGGAACATCTTGGCCTGCCGGATCGCGACGACGTGAAGGTGGGAGTCATCACATATCGCATCGCCGCTCACGCTGGGGATCTCGCCAAGGGTCATCCGGCGGCGCAAATCAGGGATGATGCGGTCTCTCGCGCGAGATTCGATTTCCGCTGGCAGGATCAGTTCAACTTGAGCCTCGATCCCGATACGGCGCGGCTCTTTCACGACGAGACGCTGCCGAAGGAGGCGCAAAAAACCGCCCATTTCTGTTCGATGTGCGGGCCGCAATTCTGCTCGATGAAAATCACTCAGGATTTGCGCGAGGAGGCTTTGGCGATCGCCACGCGCGAAAAAGGCATGGCAGAAAAGAGCGCCGAGTTTTTGGAAAAGGGCGGCAAGCTTTATCTGGAGAGAACAGGGTAAGAGACGACATGCAAAATGCCGGGCAATTTGGGCCGAGGCCGCGACACTGTATTCGTCTCGTCACCCTCGTGGAGTGAGGTTCGATCGACCCGATTTTTCGCCGCCCGAGGCAATCTCAAAATTCATTCTTCCATGACATTGTTTGCCAATGTCACATCCGAAATCAGGCGTTTAGGGATGCGTTTCCCAAGTATTTCGGAGAAAAACCAGATCTCCTTACGGTGCGGCCGTGGCCGTCCTATATCCCAGCTGGAGCGGTATCCTGGAAAAAACTCGTCGCGGGCGAGCGAAGCGGCTTCTTTGCGATGCTCGTCCCAAGCAATCCGGGATTTTGTTTTAAGCCTTTCGTCATTTACTCCATTCGGGCGTTCTTCCCGGATCAACCTTATTCCCGGGCGCTTTTTCTGCCTTGGTCTTGGCAGGACGTAACATAAACATCGGCACGTGGTCGCCCATGCCAACGACCGGCGAATTGTCGTCGTTGTGATGCCGACGCTCTGTGGGTACCACAGTGGACGGCTTCGGCGCAGGCTCAACGGCGGGAAGAGCGCCGTCTCGCTGTCGCGGACGGCTTGGCTTGGCGGTGGCGGGTTCACTCATGGTTTGTTGCCGGGAAGGACTCGCCCGCCCTCGCGCGCCGCCAGACTGCGCAGCGCGTCTCGTTCTCGCGCCGCGCGGCGCTTGCTCGCTGGTTTCACCTCCCTCGGGGAGATTGGCGAGGCTTTCCCCCTCGAGCCAATCGATTTTTCGGGCGATCAGCCGCTCGATTTCAAAAATGTATTTTTGATCGGCGGCGGTAACGATCGAAAGTGCGACGCCGGTTTTGCCCGCTCGTCCCGTGCGGCCGATGCGATGGACATAATCCTCGGCGTGGGTTGGGACATCGAAGTTGAACACATGGCTTACGTCTGGAATGTCGAGGCCGCGCGCCGCAACGTCCGAGCAAACGATTAGGTCCACTCCGCCGGTCTTGAATGCATCGAGGGAAACCATGCGGGCGCGCTGATCCATGTCGCCGTGCAAAACGCCAGCATTGAACCCATGTTTTTGCAAGGATTTATGGAGGATCGCCACGTCCCGTTTGCGATTACAAAAAATGATCGCGTTCTTGAAATTAGCGGCGTTGCGGATCAAGCGGCGCAGGGTTTCGCGCTTGGCCGGGCCGCTTGACGAAGCCACCAGGCCTTGCGACGTGGTAACTAAGGTCGAGGCGGCGCGGCTCACCTCGATGCGAACCGGATTATGGAGAAAAGCTTCGGTGAGCCTCGTGATCTCCGGCGGCATGGTCGCCGAAAAGAACAAAGTCTGGCGGGTAAATGGCACCAGCTTGCAGATGCGTTCGATGTCAGGGATGAAACCCATGTCGAGCATCCGGTCGGCTTCGTCGATGACGAGAATTTCGATTCCTGTCAGAAGCAGCTTGCCGCGCTCGGAGAAATCCAGCAGCCGGCCCGGCGTCGCGATCAGCACGTCGGCGCCCCGCATGATCTTGGTTTCCTGATCGCCGAAGGAAACCCCGCCGATCAAAAGCGCGACGTTGAGCTTGTGGTTGACGCCGTAGCGAATGAAACTTTCCTCGACCTGCGCTGCGAGCTCGCGAGTCGGCTCCAAGATCAACGTGCGCGGCATTCGGGCCCGGGCGCGGCCCTTTTCCAGCCGCGACAACATCGGAAGCGTGAAGGCCGCGGTCTTGCCGGTGCCTGTTTGCGCGATGCCGAGCACATCGCGTCCCGCGAGCACTTGAGGAATTGCTTCCGCTTGAATGGGAGTCGGCGTGAGGTATCCAGAGGCCTCGACGGCTTGGAGAATCTTTTCGCTGAGACCGAGTTCGCTAAATGTCATTCTGTTCCCAAAAACGGGCCGTAAACGAACCCGTAGCGCATGGCTTGGTCCTAACTGGGCCGCCGTGCTTTTGCGGGCGAGCTTCCGGCTTGCAACTGAAATACCCATCCAAGTTCACGCGACTTTCCGCGCGAACGGACATCGCGGCACGCCCCTTGGATGCCCCGACCGGGCAATTCTCTCCCAAGGATTGCTGAAAGCGTGCCCAGCGATTCAATCGACGGCTTGCTTTACTATCTCTTATTTCTTCCAAACGCAATGAACTTCCAAGCTTCCCGCGGCGGGTGGAAGCGAAAAACACAATTCCACGTGCGCTGAATTGCCGCGCCCCCGCGCCTGATTTGAATTCGATGCACGCTTGCCTTCTCCCTTATTGTTAATTGGTGGCGAGTTTGCGGTTTTGCCCGGTCGGCAGCATCGACAGCTTCATGGCACCGAAGATCATCCGCGTCATGGCCGGCAAAAAGTCAATGATCAATCCCGCTTCGATCACCTCGAGTAGAACGACGATTAAGAGTACCAATCATGCGAATACCTCTAAATTGCCGGGCTCGGCTAGGCATCGAAGCTTAGCCGATGCTTGCCTGAAGGCACCGGCGGGTCAGAGCGCATTGTCAATGAACAAGTCCTGGTCCCGCGCTCAACACGGAAAGGCCGCCCACGGCCGGGGGCCTCGACCTCGCCCTGATCGGCAATTGCCGCGTGGCGGCGCTGCTCGATGTTCACGGCCGGATCCTCTGGTGGTGCTTTCCGCACTTCAATTCAAACCCAATCTTCAGCCGCCTGCTTGCCGGCGACGAGGAAAAAGGGTTCTGCGATGTCGTTTTGGCCGATGTAGCCCGTTCCAAGTCCGGATATGTCAAGAATTCGGCGGTCGTCGAGACCGAACTTGAGGATCGCCAAGGAGGCCGGCTTCGCATATCCGATTTTGCTCCGCAATTCCGCCGCTTTGAGCGGATGTTCAGGCCACCGCAGCTTGTGCGTCGAATCTCGCCGATTGCCGGTCTGCCAAGAATATCGATTAGGATCCGGCCGACTCACGCCTATGGGCGCCCCGTCACCAACATCTCGCTGGGGTCAAACCACATTCGTTATGAGGGTTCGGGTTCGGTCTTGCGGGTTACGACCGATGTGCCGCTTTCCTACATTACCGAGGAAACAGTGTTCCCGCTTGTTCGGCCACTTACGCTGATCCTTGGACCGGACGAGCCGTTTCAGAGCGCTGTTGACGCCACCTGCCGTGAATTCGAGAAGCAAACGAATGATTATTGGCTAGGCTGGACGCGCTCGCTTGCCGTGCCGTTCGAATGGCAGGACGCGGTCATCCGCGCCGCAGTGACACTGAAACTCTGCAGCTTCGAGGAGACGGGCGGTATCGTCGCGGCTCACACCACGTCAATTCCCGAGGCGCCGAATAGCGGCCGCAACTGGGACTACCGGTTTTGTTGGCTTCGAGATGCGCATTTCGTCGTCCAGGCGCTGAACCGCCTCGGTGCAACCGACACCATGGAAGCCTACATCGACTATGTGACGACGGTTGCGGTGGATCGGGACGCACCTTTGCGGCCAGTTTATGCGATTGTTCCTGGCAGCGACCTCGGCGAGTGGACGACTCCCGATCTCGCCGGCTTCTTCGGACAGGGACCGGTCCGGATCGGAAATCTGGCGGCCACGCAGAACCAACACGATGTCTACGGAAGTGTCATCCTCGCGGCAAGCCAGTTGTTTATCGATGACCGGTTGGCACGGTTGGGCGACGATGCGCTGTTTCAGCGCCTCGAGGCCTTGGGCGAACAGGCGCGGCGGGTCGCGCTGACGCCAGACGCCGGAATTTGGGAATATCGCGGGCGGGAGCGCATCCACACTCATTCCGCTGCACATTGCTGGGCAGCCTGTGACCGGTTATCGCAGATTGCCGCGCATCTGGGGATTGAAGGGCGCGCGGACTTCTGGCGGAGTCAAGCGGATGCGCTGCGCCAGCAGATCCTTGCCCGCGCGTGGAGCGAGACCAAAGGCGCTATAGTAGATGCGCTCGATGGAGAAGAGCTTGACGCGAGTGTGCTGCTCCTCGCCGAACTGGGTCTTGTACATCCGCAGGATCCCCGGTTCATCAGTACGTGTGAGGCCATCGGGAAGGAGCTTGATCGCAAAGGCTGGGTCATGCGATACGCCAATGACGACGGTTTTGGAGTGCCCGAGACGGCGTTCCTGGTCTGTACCTTGTGGTACATCGACGCGCTTGCCGCGATTGGCCGCAGGGATGAGGCGCGCGCACGCTTTGTCAATCTTCTCGATCACCGAAACGCGTTTGGTCTCCTATCCGAAGACATCCACCCGGGGACCGGCCTGCTGTGCGGAAATATCCCACAGACCTACTCGATGGCAGCCATCATCATAACGGCCACGAGACTTTCTATTGGATGGGAGGACGCCTGGTCGCGCGTCTCATACTAGCCTCGAATTGGGGTTGCGATACCCGCCTCGTCAAGCAGGCGGGCGCATTGTTTGGGTAAAGGCAACTTGAAGCAGCGCGAGGCGTCTGGTTCGCAAAGCTCCCCTCGAATGTGCGACACCATGGTGATGCTCAAACCCCGCGGGGAGTGGCCTCCGGGAATTACCTACGAAAAGCCGATTTCGGAAATGGATGCGAAACTCCAGTTCCATGGGTCGACCCACACGTAGGCCATGCCGGTCGAGAATCGTCTCGACATGGAGCTCACCGGAATCAAGACCCCTGTTGGCATCAAGATTCAAGGCCCGAGCCTGGAAGATATCGAGGAACTGGGCGCGAGAGTGCTGCACATTCTCGGGATGATGCCAGAATTGAGTTCGGTCTGCTTAAATAGTAATCAAAATCTTGTTTAGGCAAGATAAAAAATTGGATTCGACAGTCTTAGAATTAATCAGGAACAAATTTGGCGTTGATGCGTTTAAGGCTTGGGTATGCTCAGACAAAGGTGGTCGTGCCCATGGTTCACCTTGAACTTCTGTACAAGCCTGCCGCGATCAGCCGCGGGAAGCGGACGGTAGACTGGTCGTCGTCTCAAATCGCGTGCCTTTGCCGTCATCCTCGGTGGCGCCTGCGGCCGGTGGACTTGCGGTCGCGCTGGAGGCGGCGCTCAAGGCGCAGCGGAGGCCTCTGGTTCGGCTGGTCGGGCAAAACCAGCGAGGAGGGCGGGCCTCCGCTCCAATGCAGGACTGTTGGATCGCTCACCTATGCGGTATGCGACCTTTCGCGCCGCGATATCGAACAATATTATTGCGGCTTCGCCAACCGGACGCTTTGGCCGATTTGTCATTATCGCCTCGACCTCGCCAATCTGTCGGAATGCAACGCCGCCGCCTATTTCCGGGTGAACGAGCAATTTGCCCGTCAACTCCATAAGCTGCTGCGTTGCGATGATATTATTTGGGTGCATGATTATCATCTCATTCCCATGGCGCGTTTTCTGCGCCAGATGGGCTGCGCCAACCGGATCGGTTTTTTTCTGCATATTCCCTGGCCGGGGCCGGAAGTCGCCAGCGCTTTGCCCGCCTATCAGCGGATCCTGCGCTCGTTTGGAGCCTATGATGTCGTTGGTTTTCAGACCGAGACCGACGCCGGTAATTTCCGTGAATGCATCGTGAGCGCCAATGTCGGGCCGAGTTGCCGGTGGCGATTGGTGCGAGATCGACGGCCGCCGGATGCAGGTCAGCGCGTTTCCAATCGGCATCGACAACGAGGCCTTCGCGCAAGAGGCACGTGCCGCCGAAAAAAATAGCACGGTCAAACGCATGCTCGCGAGCCTCGATGGCCGCGACCTCGTCATCGGCGTCGATCGGCTTGACTATTCAAAGGGCTTGAGACAGCGCATGGCGGCGTTCGCGACTTTCCTCGAGCGTTCGCCGCAAGCGGCGCGGGCGCGCGTGACGATGCTGCAAATCACGCCAAAATCGCGCTCGGAAGTTCCCGAATATGCCCGTATGCAACGCGAATTGGAGGAAGAAGTCGGCCGCATCAATGGCAAACTCGGCGATGTCGATTGGACTCCGCTACGCTATATCAACAAATCCATGAGCCATTCGGTCCTCGCCGGACTTTATCGCATGTCCCGCATCGGCCTCGTCACGCCCTTGCGCGACGGCATGAACCTCGTCGCCAAGGAATATGTGGCGGCGCAAGCGCCAGATAATCCCGGCGTGCTCGTCTTGTCGCAATTCGCCGGCGCCGCCCATGAACTAAAAAGCGCCTTGATCGTGAACCCCTACGATATCGAAGCCACCGCCGCCGCCATCGCGCGCGCCTTCGCCATGCCGCTCGGAGAACGCAAGGACCGATGGAACTCCTTGATGGCGGTGCTTCGCGCAAATAGCGTCCACGATTGGGCGTCCCATTTTCTTCAGGCTCTGGGCAATGAATACGAAAGCGGGGAGTTCGACAGGGCGCTGGACGGAGCCGGGTTTCCAGGGTCCGCCGGCTTGGGCCGGCTTAACGCGATCGGAGCCGCTCCGCGCCGCGCTCCTATGTTCGTTCTTGATCAACCTGGGGCAGAAAGCCCAATTGAGCGAGCGCAGTTTCGCAAGGTCCTCCCTTTTTCACTGGTTTCGAGCATTGCGCGCGTACCTGCGCCCGGTCACTCGCTGGAATGAGGCAAAGCCGCCGGCCACCGTTATGGAACTGACCCTCCTTCGTGACTCGCCAAAAGCAGGTGCAGCTCCGCCCGTACACTCGCCGGATCGGGCAGACGATAGCGTGCCTCGCTCGCAACGCCGGCGGGGCCTACCCGCACCGAAATTCCGCCTTGCGTATTGACAAACGAAAACCCGCTTTCGTCGGTCAAATCGTCGCCGATAAAGACCGGCTTGCGGCCGGAAAAAGGTGGCCTCGCCAGAAGGGCGGCGATGCCGTTGCCTTTGTCGTGGTGCACTTGCTTGAATTCGGCAACCATCTTGCCTTCCTGCACCGCAAGACCGGTTTGTCGCGCGAGGCTTTCGAGAAATTCCAACACTTCGCCTGCGAGTTCCGGCGTTTGCCTGAAATGCACCGCAAGTGCCGCACCTTTATCCTCCAGCATTAACCCCGGATGGGCCGCCATGAATTTCGCGAGAGGCAGCCGGACGCCATCCATCGCGACATCGGGCGGGCTTCCGCGTGACCTATCCGGAAACCGGACTTCCGCGCCATGCAGCCCGGCCGCGGCAAAAACGAGCGGCGCGAAAATACGATCGATGTCCTTGATCGTGCGCCCGCTGACGAGGGCAAGCGCCCCCCGTGTGGCACCGGCAAGCCCGGCGAGCAGCGTCCGTAATGGTTCATCTGCGATGACGTCCTCTGGGCGCGGCATAATTTCGAGGAGCGTGCCATCGGCATCGAGGAAATAAGCGCAGGAGGAAAGAGGCGCCATCCTCGCGAGATCGCCTAGCTGCACCCTACCAAACCCCGGTGTTGGGCATGGACGTCCAGGGCTCGCGCTTTGGCAAGGGCGCGCCCTGTTGCAAAAGCTCGATTGAAATATTATCCGGCGAACGGATAAAGGCCATGTGCCCGTCGCGGGGCGGCCGGTTGATCGTGACGCCCGCCTTCATCAGTCTGTCACATGCCGCATAAATATCCTCTACGGCGTAAGCCAGATGACCGAAATTGCGGCCGCCGGTATAGTCCTCCTTGTCCCAATTATGGGTCAGCTCGATGAGCGGCGCCTGGAATTCCGTGGCGTGTTCCAAATCTCCCGGCGCGGCGAGAAACACGAGAGTGTAACGGCCGGCTTCATTCTCCATTCGCCGCATTTCGACGAGCCCTAGCTTATTGACATAGAAATCGAGCGCTTGGTCAAGATCCGCGACACGGACCATGGTATGAAGAAATTCCATTACTTTTCTCCAATTTGCCCGACCGGGTGGCCGGGCAAACAAATGCCAAACATCCGTTCGCAATGTTATATAGCACTGAAGCGGGGCCGCGCCGCCTCTAGCGCGTGCTTGAGTTAACAATTCGGTGAGCGCGCCATCTATGCCGGTAGAACGGGAAGCGACGATGAACGCGGCCGGCAGACTGAAAGAGCGCGCGGCGCTTGCTTCGATTGCGGTGAGTGCGTCGATGACCGCGGCAAAATTCGCCGCCGGGCTTGCCTCGGGGTCGCTCGCGGTGCTTTCCGAAGCTGGCCATAATCTCGCCGATGTGGCCGCCACCGCTCTCACCTATTTCGCTGTGAGGATCGCGAACAAGCCCGCCGACGAGGAACATCAATTCGGCCACGCCAAGGTCGAGGCATTGGCCGCTTTGGTCGAAACCGGCTTCCTGTTCGCGCTCGCCGTTTTTATCCTGATCGAAGCGATCGCACGGCTAGCAGGCCATGCCACGAAAATCGAGGCCAATTCTTTCGTCTTCGGTGTTTTGATTGCCTCGATCATCGTGGATTTGGCGCGTTGGCGTTCCCTGAAACGGATCGCCGCAACGACGAAAAGCGACGCGCTCGCCGCCGACGCATTGCATTTTTCGAGCGATATCGTCAGCTCCGCCCTGGCGTTGTGCGGGATCACCGCCGCGCGTTACGGCTTTCCACAAGGCGACGCGCTGGCGGCCTTAGGGCTTGCGGTATTCATCGCGCGTGGCGGGCTGGCAGATTGGCCGGCGCACCGTCAACACTCTCGTTGACGCGGCGCCGAAGGGTCTTGCCTCGCAAATCAGGACGCTCGCGCAATCCGTTCCTGGCGTGGTCAAAGTCGAGACGCTCCGCCTGCGTCCGGCCGGAGCCGAGGTGTTCGGCGATATTGCCATCACCGTGTCGCGGACCTTACCGCTTGAAAAAGCCGCCGCGATCGAGGCGAATGTCGCGGCGGCGATCGCGGCCCGGCATCCCGAGGTCGCCGTCACGGTCACGGCGCAGCCGGTCGCCCTCGACGACGAAACGATGCTCGAACGCATTCTTCTGATCGCGGCCAAACGCCGCGTTTCGATTCATCACGTCACCATTGCAGGAAATCGATGCGCGGACCGCGATCAGTTTCGACGTCGAACTCGACGGTCGTATGACGCATGGCAATGCACATGAGATCGTCTCTGGGCTCGAGAGCGAGATCGGCCGCGAACTCGGCCCCGGCATTGAAGTCGAAACCCATATCGAGCCGCTGGAACCGCGCCCATTGCAGGGTCACGACGCGCCTATGGAAATCACGCGCGGAAATCGCCCATGCTTTCGCCAAAATGGCATCCCTAGCGGGACCAATTCGCGACGTGCACAGCGTCCGGGTGAGGACAACGCCGGACGGCCTGGTCGTCAACTACCATTGCCGGGTCAGCCCTTACCTCAGCGTCGACGAAGTGCACGAACATGTCGACGAGCTCGACCGGAAAATGCGCGCCGCTTTCCGGGCATCGTCAGAATCGTCGGCCACGCCGAGCCGTTGCGCGCATGAGCGAAGATTTCGCCCGCGGCGCTGCCACCCTTTGCCATGCTCGCTTCCCTGTTGCGGGCACGCCGCTTCGCGGGCTTGTTCTGGTGCCAGTTTTTTTCCGTCTTCAACGATAATTTCGTACGCAACATGCTCGCCATGCTGATCCTGTTCCGGCTCGGCGAAATTGGAGGCAGGCCCCCTGATCACGCTCGCGGTTGGCACGTTCATGGCTCCCTCGCTGTTTCTCTCCGGGCTTGGCGGCGAAATGGCGGACGCGCGATGACAAGGCGTGGCTTGCGCGGCGTCTCAAATTCGCGGAAATATTGGTTCAGACTGTCGCCGCCGCAGGGCCTCGCTCTCGCCTCGTTGCCGCTGCTTTATACCGCGCTTGTTCGGACTTGGCGTGATCTCGGCTTTGTTCGGCCCGGTCAAATACGGTATTCTTCCCGACCTTCTCGCGAAACAGGAACTGCTCGCCGGCAACGCCCTCGTCGAGGCGGCAACATTCATCGCGATTTTTTTGGGGCTGATCGCGGGCGGCCTGTCCGCGAAGGGACGCGCGCCGGAAGGCACCGTTTTGCAGCTGATGGTCATTGCCATCGCTTGTTTCGCCGCCAGCCTTTTTATTCCCGCGGCAGCGCGCGCGGCGCCCGGTCTTCGCGCGAATCGCAATGTCTTCGCCTCCACCTTCGCGCTCCTGCGCGAGATCGCGCGAGACGCAACCTCTTTGGACACGCAGCGTGGCGGTCTCCTGGTTTTGGATGAGCGGCGCGGTGGCTCTCTCGCTGGTGCCGGTGGTCGTCCGCAACAAAACGGGAGGCGGCATCGAGGTCGAGACGGCGGTGAGCGCGCTCTTCGCGCTCGGCATCGGAACCGGCTCGCTTGCGGCGGCGGTAATTGCCCGCGGGCGGATTTATTTGAAGCCGGTTCCGCTGGCCGCGCTCGGCATGGCGGCCTTTCTGATCGACCTCGGCGCCGCGACATTCTTCCTGCCGGTGGCAAAAGTTGAGGTGGGGCTTGCCGAATTTTTTTCATCTATGGCCGGGATCCGCATCGCCTGCGATGTCGCGGGGCTTGCCTGCGCCGGCGGACTTTTTGTCGTGCCTTTGTTTACCGCAATCCAGGCCGACGCGCCGAAAGACCGGCGCGCCGAGAATAGTCGGCGGCGTAAACATTTTAAATTCGGCTTTCATCGTTTTGGGGGTGCTCGCGACAGCCGTGCTGCAGAGCTCGCGCGTGGGCGTGACGGAGCCAGTGCTTCTCGCCGCGCTCGGCGTTTTGAACCTCGGCGCGGCGTTTTATGTGCGCAAGTCCGCGACGCAAGGCGTGGCCTGAAGGCATACGTCCAGAGCGCGAAAATCGGTACGCATGATATTGAGAAGGGGCGCTGTTTTGAAACGGAGCTGCCATTCGGCGACCGCCGCCTTGGCTGGAAAGCCGATACCCTCCGAACGTGAAATCGCCAACCCTGCCGCCTGCAGACGGCTTACGTGCGTTTGCGACCCCCGGCCTTGGGAGCACGGTAAACGACTGGAAATTGCTCCAATTTAACGAGTGGCCTTACCTTCTCCTGGCGAATTTTCTTGCTTACTGGAGGTTGCCCGCTATTGGGCGCGGACTCTGCGGCGCCAATCGGTCCAATCCACGATTTCAGAGGAAACAGTCTCTACGGCCGCACCAGGATCGAGATTCTCAAGCAGACCGACGAGGTTCATACTCGGGTGGCGTGCATTCGGTACGATCAGGGCATCAAACCCAAGGAACTGAGCAGCTGCGGCGATAGTCTGCGTAGCTGAATAGTCGTAACTTTCGTACCGCCCGGTATTCACGCCGAGCCTATCGAGAGTCTGCAAGTTCGGAAGGCGCACGGCGCGCTCGGCGTGAATTGTCAACTCGTGCAGTTCGTGAACGAGCTTGCTCGGCCAGACCGGTTCCAGCGAGAGGCGGTGTGCGATTTCCGAGAGTGCGCCGTCGCGTTCGAGACTTGTGTAGAGCACCTCGAATTCGCCTGTAGGGCTCCAGCGTCCATTGGCGGCGGATCCTCTAGCCGGGTTCCGGCCGCTGCGTATGATTCGCCATACTTGGCCGTCGAACGGTTGCGCGCCGATATCTTCAAGGGCGTCCAGTACAACCTTGTCGTGAACCCGCCGCCCCCGATCCCCCATCTCAGGTGTATGACCCCTGGTCCAAGCTCTCGATAACTTCCAGCACCTTGTCGGTTCGTTGATCGTGGATCAGATCGATGGCACGTTGCCCGCCAAGGAGACGATGTTTCGCGTAAAGCCAGACCCGAATTTCTTCCGGGGTGTAAAGCTCCGATAACTGGTCCACCACGTATCTTAGGTCGGAGATGATTAGCTGCGTCTTCGGGTGCGGAAGTGCTGCCCCGGATGTCCACCGAGATACGGTCGCCGGCGAAACGGCGGCGATGTTTGCAACATCCACGCCTTTCAATCCGCCCCGCTCTCGGAGGGTGTCGATGATTTGTGCGACCGCGCTAGTCATGTCAGCGGCCCATGACCGCGTTGATTGAACTCGACCCACTCCGGAAGGTAAGCGGTCTGGATCGTGTCGGCTCGCAATCTCTTGCTTGAAGATCGCCCAACGCGTCGCGCAGCCTGATCAGGCGCTTCTTCGCATCCAAGACGAGCTTGACGACTTTCTCATCGGGCAACTTAAGCTGGGTAATTTGGCGAGCCGACCTGACGGCAGGATCTATGTGACGTAGCACCAGATGCTCCGCACGACACGGTTCAGGCACTCGCGAGAGATCTTCGAGCTGGTGACTACGCCGGGTCAACATATGCGCGTCCGAATGCTCGATCTGATCTTCGCGACGGGGGCAGCAGCTGGTGTCCGTACAGCCGACACGTGGCTTTCCCCCTTTCACCGCGAACACCGCGTTAAGTTGTTCTTCGGTGAGATATCGATCGAGATCAGGAATGTAAATCCGAGTTCCAAGCCCTCCGCCTCCACTTGATTGAGGCCGTTTCCACTGATTAGCTTGAAAGCTCTCCTTTTGACAGACGCCGTGGCTGATACCCGCGACGGCTCCGAACGCAGCAGCAGCGAGCCCTGCGAAACCGCCGGCCGCGTCTGCGACCAACGGCCGCCCGGTCGCATGAAGGTCTCGGACGGACTGATATATGCCCGAGTGCCAGCTCCGGTCGCGGTCGCCCCAAACCCAGAAATCTTTAGCCAAACATTTTGGATGGGAAGATTTTCCACGACAGAGATGATTTTCTCACGCCCTCTCGGATCTCGAAGCAGGCTATTAGATGTGATCACTTGGTAGTCAATCGCGATGCCAGAGCCGCCATTCCGGTCGAGCTCCAGTCGCAACGCATCACAGAGTGTGCGATCAACGGCCCACCAATCGTCGTCCAATGTCTCGACGAGGTTGCTGGGAGCCAGCACTGCATCGACGCCGTGTTTGATCGCGAATTCTGCGATGAGACGGGCAGGGTTGAGATTGCTTCTGCGGCCGAAATCACTCGCTTTCCACGGAGTGTCCGCGTTGGCCCACGGCAGCTTCCTCACGCTGGAATCAAAGCCGCCAACTGTCGCCATCTCGGCAAAATTCGGATCCAGAACGGTCTCGCAACCGCTCGTCTTTAGTGCCTTAAGCAGCTCGATCTGTTTACCAATGTGTCCAGCGTCAAATACGAATTTATTAAACCTCAACTTTCCAGAAGCATGCAGCGCTTCAATCCTGCGATGGCCCGTATGTCCGATTCGAAGGAATCCGCCAATGACAGAGGGCTGGGGGTGAAGGACGTGAACAGTGGCGACCATGTTAATCTCCTGACCAAGCGATTATGTACGTTTTTGTTGCACAAATGTCAAGATATGAAACAAAAACGTAGACATCTCACCGTGCCAGCGTGACCGAGTTGTCCCACTTCGCCGCCGGTACAAGACGAGCCTTGATGGCCAAGTGCGGGGGAGGCGACACGAAAATGCTATTTTTGAATGGCTCAATGGGAAACGGAGCATCCACGCGATGAAACTGAAACGGGTGTCGTCAGCGAACTCGCGCACGGGACATCCTCGGCTATTTGCTACCCCTGGCGGCGCGGTTTTCGAGATGGAGGCGAGGTAAAATGGCGGCCTTTGACGAGCTCATTCAGGAAATCGACCAGCGGTTCTCTCTCGGGCCAAAGGCCAATCTGCTTGTTCAAGAGATAGCCGGCTTAATCACCGGACAGCCGGGCGGTATGGAAAGCTTCCTCGATAAGTTCAAGGCCGCCGGTTTCGCCACCGAGGTTAATTCCTGGTCGGCTGGAACTGAGATTGTCCCGCTTTTGGGACAAGAGGTAGAGCAGACGCTAGGCTCCGACACGATTAGCGAGATTGCCAAAAAAGCCGACATTAGCCAAAGCTTTGCTAGAACGATTATGGGCGATGCAATACCCAAAATCGTCGTCCTGCTGGCAAAAGGCGAAGCAATCCCTCCCGCCGTTCCTGCTTCGGAATCGCTTGCCCTCGACTCGGCCATCCCGCTTCCATCTTCCCCAGTCGAGGAAATCACGCAGCCTTCCCCCGTCGAGGAAATCACGCAGCCCGTAGCAGAGCAAATTCGACCGAGCATAACGGACCGCTTTGCCGCAGCCCCGCAAAAACCGACGCCGCGCTTCAAGCAGCTTTTCCGCTATGGTTCCCGCGCGGCCCTGGCCACCGGTCTTTTTGGGATCGCGTGGTTGGCAGGGTCGTATTATTCCGGTGAACATTGGCCCTTTGACGCCATTAAGGCCCCGCCTGCCGCGACGCAAGAGAGTTTGGCGCGTACGGAGATGCTCCGCGCGACGCAAGAAATAACCGAGGACATCCGGGGTCTCAAAGCCGACGTAGAGGCCTTGCGCGCCGCGCAGAGCCAGTCCGGGAATGATGCCACCGCGCTCGAGGGCCTGAAGACGCGTCTGGATGCGGTGAAGGCCGAAACTGGCTCCTCGATCGCCGAGCTTACGAGTAAGGTCGAGAGCTTGCAGCGCGAGCCAGAGGCGAACCTGTCCCAAATTGTCGAGCGGCTCGACCGCATTGAGCACCAGATCGCGGGATCGCCCACGACCGCATCGATCGGCGCCACCGCCGCCCCAGGAAAGGCGGCCGCCGGAATTGCGGCGCAACAAAGAAAAATAGGCGGCCGCGGCGACGCGTTCGATCCGTCCAAAAATCCAACTGCCCCCGGAGCTCCCCACCCGCTGGGTAGCCTTGCATCGGCGAGCACGCCGCATTTGCTCACGAATTGGGTTGTCCGTGATGTTTACAATGGGATTGCTCTCGTCGAGAGTCCGCGTGGCTCAATCGAGGTCTCGCCGGGAGAGATCATCCCTGGCGCGGGCACGGTGCAATCGATCGAAAGGCGCGGCGCCGGCTGGATTGTGATCACGAGTCGCGGCCTTATCGATTCCGACCGCACTAGTTTCCATCCCTGATACCTGCCGCTCCTTGCGCCTCGTTGATATGCGTTCAATGCCTGCATCGAAGGAAGCAACATGAAGTCGCACAGCCTCGGCGGCGGCCGGGCGGGGAAGCAATCGTGATACAGTTCCTTCGCGTGCTCCAAGAATTTTGATGGCATAAGAATTGTGCCGGCAGACCATTAAGGGGCTCGCGGACGTGGTCAAGGTTGCGCAGCGCCCACTGGGGGGACGAGATGAAACCGATGAACGTCCGGCAACAACGATCCCCGGACATGAACAAGATTGACAAGTCCAAGGCCAGCGCTGGCGCCGCGAAGGCGCGCGCGGCAGACCGCCAAGCCAATGCGCACCCGCCAATCGGCCGAGGCCAAATTTGCGGAGCTCAAACGCCGCTTGCTCGAAATCAACGATCTTGCGGCGGCGGGGGCGGTGCTCGGCTGGGACCAATCCACCTATATGCCGGAAGGCGGCGCTCCCGCGCGGGCACGACAAGGCGCAATGCTCAGCAGGCTCGCGCATGAAAAATCGGTCGATCCGGACTTAGGCAAACTGCTCGACGCGCTTGCATCCTATGCCGCCGGTTTGCCGTATGATTGCGATGAGGCAAGCCTGATACGGATCGCCCGGCGCGACTTCGAGAAGGCGATCAAGCTGCCGAGCGCCTATGTTGCCCGGGCGAGCGCGTTCGCTTCCGCTCTTATGATGCGTGGACGCGGGCGAGGCCAGCGAACGACTTTGCAACCATGCTGCCATTTTTGGAACAGGCGGTCGAACTTAGCCGTGAATACGCTTGCTTTTTCGCGCCTTATAAGCATATCGCCGACCCTCTGATTGATGCCGCTGAGGAAGGCATGACGACTGCTGACAATCCGCTCTCTCTTTGCCGGACTGAGGAGCGAATTGATACCGATCGTGCGCGCCATTTCCGATCAGCCGGCTCCCAGCGACGATTGTCTGCGCGGTTCCTTCAGCGAGCAAAAGCAGCTCGATTTCAGCCTTTCCGTGGTCAAGCAGTTCGGCTACGATACCCACCGTGGAAGGCTCGACAAAACCCATCATCCTTTCTGCACAAAATTCTCCGCAGGCGATGTCCGGATTACCACTCGCATCGACGAGAAGCATTTCGGCGATGCGCTATTTTCGACCATGCACGAAGCGGGTCATGCCCTGTACGAGCAAGGTGTCGCCGCTTCGCTTGAAGGCACGCCGCTAGGATCGGGAACATCCGCGGGCGTGCACGAGAGCCAGTCGCGGCTTTGGGAAAATGTCGCTGGCCGCGGCCGCCCGTTCTGGGAGCATTTTTACCCGGTTCTGCGGGATCGTTTTCCAGATCAGTTCCGGCGGACAGGATTCGAGACCTTTTACCGCGCGATCAACAAGGTGTGAACGCTCCTTGATCCGCACCGATGCCGACGAGGTCACCTATAATCTGCATATCATGATGCGTTTCGATCTGGAGCTGGAATTGCTCGAAGGCAAACTCCGCGTCAAGGATCTCCCCGAAGCCTGGCGCGCCCGCATGCAAGCCGATCTCGGCATTGCTCCCGGGGACGACCGAGATGGCTGTCTGCAAGACGTGCATTGGTATGGCGGCACCGTCGGCGGCGGATTTCAGAGCTATACCATCGGCAATATTCTCAGCGCGCAGTTTTATGCCGCCGCGGTCAAAGCGCATCCCGAAATTCCGCATGAAATTGCGAAGGGGGAGTTCGCATCGCTGCATGGCTGGCTCCGCGAACATCTCTACCAGCACGGGCGGAAGTTTCTGCCCGATGAGCTTGTAGCGCGGGCGGCATCCGGCCCGATGAGCACAAAACCCTATCTAGCTTATCTTCACGCGAAATATGGCGAGCTTTACCGTCTAGATTTGGCTCCCCTTCCCGAACACTTATAGAATTCCGTGCCTTGCGCCGCAGCCGGATTTTATGCGCGTCTTGGAAGACGTTCGCTTGCCGCATAGAATGGGACTCGTGAACTTCGTGAACGTGGGCTTGGACAGTTTTGCAGCGTCCGCTTTGGAACTGCAATCGGCCGTCGTTAGCAGAGTGCAGCATTTCCTGGGATGCGCCATGGGCAGCCATATACGGTTGCCGCGGATAGCGCCGCGCGCAAGAAATTAAACCAATGCCGCGAAAAAGCCGCGTCACTTCATCAACGCGACCATCTCATTCTGTATCTTCGGCCGCAAAAGCTCCGTTGGATCTCAGTCCCGCCGAATTAATCGCCGCTTGGTTGCTGCAGCTTCTCCAGCGCCTGATCAATCGTGAAGCTCGCCGCCTTCTGCCGGGGAGGATAGTCCTTGAAGGTTGCCAGGAAGTTGCCAATATAGGTTTGTGCTGGGACCAGCATGAAAGCGTGGTCGAGCAGCCAGTCGTAGTAGGTGTTTGACGTGATATCCGCGCGCTCATAGGGGTCAAGCCGGAGATTATAGATCAGCGGCACGCGCAAATGGGTGAAAGGCTCCGACCATACCCGCAGGGTTCCTGGCGCCCTTTGTTCCGCGAAGACGAATTTCCAGTTGTCGTAGCGCAGAGCCGTCAGGTCGCCGTCATCGGAGAAATAGAAGAACTCCTTGCGCGGGTCCTTTTTCTCCTCTCCCGTGAGGTATGGCAAAAGATTATAACCGTCGAGATGGACCTTATAGGTCGTCTCTCCCGCCCTGTAACCGTTGAGCAGTTTTTCCTTGATATCGGGCACGCCCGCCATCGCAAGCAGCGTCGGCAGCCAATCGAGGTGCGACACGATCTCGTTCGACACGGAGCCAGGCTTGATCTTACCCGGCCAGCGAACCATCGCTGGTACCCGATAAGCGCCTTCCCAGTTCGAGTTCTTTTCGTTGCGGAAAGGCGTCATTGCCGCATCCGGCCACGAGTTCATGTGCGGGCCATTGTCGGTGGAATAAAAAACCAAGGTGTTCTCCTCGATCCCCAGTTCCTTCAGCTTGGCGAGCACCGTGCCAACGTTCTTGTCATGATCGACCATCGTGTCGGCGTAAGGCCCGAGCCAGCGTCCGGTCTGACCTAAGCTCTCTGGCTTGGTATGGGTACGGAAATGCATATGGGTGAAATTCACCCAAAGGAAAACAGGCTTGCCGGCCTTCACCTGTTTTTCGAGGAAACCAGCCGAGCGCGCGGCGATGTCGTCGTCGATCGTCTCCATTCGCTTCTTGGTCAAAGGCCCGGTGTCTTCGATCTTCTGCGTTCCATCTGGATTGGCGAAGCTGTGAATTACTCCTCTAGGACCGAAGTTCTTACGGAAATTTGGAAAATCTGGATCGTTTGGCTTCGGATAATCGGGAAGCTCCGGCTCTTCTTCGGCGTTGAGGTGATAAAGATTGCCGTAGAACTCGTCGAAACCATGCGCGGTCGGCAGCATCTCATCCTTATCGCCGAGGTGATTTTTGCCAAACTGGCCGGTGGCATAGCCTTGAGCTTTCAGCAATTCGGCGATGGTTGGATCTTCCTTGCGCAGACCGAGATCGGCACCCGGCAGGCCGACTTTGCTGAGGCCGGTTCGGAACACGCTTTGTCCTGTGATGAACGCCGAACGACCCGCGGTGCAGCTCTGTTCTCCATAATAATCGGTGAAGATCATCCCATCCGTGGCGATGGAGTCGATGTTGGGCGTGCGGTAGCCCATCAATCCATTGGTATAGGCACTAATGTCGGATTGACCGATGTCGTCGCCCCAGATGATGACGATGTTGGGTTTGACCGAATCCTGAATCTTTGCGGGTGAAGGCGCCGGCGATGAAGCGCCGGCGGGTGCAGGCGGCGATTTCGTTTTCTTTGGCAGCTGCGCAAAAGCCGGCGAAGCCATCGCAGCGATGACGACGACGAGGATCTGCCATCTGACCAAACGATGTATTGACCCCATGAATTTTCTCCGTGCCGGTCTGGCCCCGACACCGAGTACGCTCAGATGCCAATGATCGCGCGTTCTTGACAAAATAGCAATTTTGCGAGGATTGTATGCGAAATGGATGCTCGCCCGCTGAGGTCGGCGATCATGCTAGGCAAAACACTGGCGAAGGACTTGTCCGTCGGCGCCGCCGCATGCGGAAAGTCGAAGGTTCCGGTTTGCGTAAAATATGTTCAGATTCGCCCAATCATTTTCCAAATTGGCTTCGTCGCGGCTTGGATATCTGGATCGGCGTTGGCGATAGCCGACCCTTCCGGCGAAGACTCAAAGCAAGAACCTACTACCAGTCAAGATACTTCCGATGCATCGGATAGCACCAACAACGGCAGCGACATCACGCGGCCTCAAAATTCTTTCGAAATGCGTTTAAACGACCGGACCGCCGCGAGCCCCGCAAGCCAAACAAAGCGTGACACCCTGATCTTGCGGCTGAACAGCAAAGTGACCTTCGATGATGGCTGGAAGCTCGCAGTTTTGGCGCAACTTCCCGTGGGGACGGTGTCGACGACGACGTTCGACCCTTTGGGTTCGGATCAGGTGTTCGGCGCCGGGGGGCCTGTATTTCAAGCCATAATCGCGCACGCGATCAACGAGCGCTGGGCCTTTGGCGTCGGCGCACGGCTTGTCGCGCGATCAATTAGCGACGATGTGGGCAATGAGAAATGGCAAATCATGCCTGGGTTTGGCGTGCGCTATTCAATCCTCGAATGGGGAACGGACAGCTATTTCGTACCAGCTGTGCGCTACGCAATGAGCTTTGCTGGCGATCCATCGGCACGAAGAATCAGTGAGCCGCAGTTCGCTCCGACTTTGAACATTGACTTGCCTGGGCGCTGGTTTCTTACGTTCTATCCGAGTTACGATATACGCATCAATTTTGGCGCTCCGAAAGCCGGACAAACGGGGCTGCTTTTTCTCCCCTTTGATGGTCTGATCGGCGTAAAATTGACAGACAATCTGCAAATCTCTCTCGAAATCGGCGTGCCCATTATCAAGGAATATCCTGTCTACAACTTCAAGACCGAGGCGCGGGTCGTAGTGTCGTTCTGAAGTTGCTGCCTTGTTCGACTACCGCTCCAAAGGCCCATTGCGGGCTCCCGTCGTCGCCGACCGGAACTCCGTCCTTTGGCTGAGGCCGGTGCAATACCAGCGTAGGCCGGCTGTGGCGGGGCGGTAGTCCAGTCTGCTGCCGTCGCTGTGTCCAAAGCTCATACGATTTCAACGGGAGGCGTCCAATGACCTTCGATCGATTGCTATTCTGGTCCGGCGTCTGGAACGTCGCTCTCGGTCTCATCCTGATTACACCACCGATTACACATTTGCTCGGAATCCAAATCCCCAATCCCTTCTGGCCATGGATCGTTACGGGATTTCTCTGGTACACGTCTGCGACTCTCATTCTGAGTTCTCATGACGTAGGGAATTTCGCTACCGTCGTATATTGGGAGGCGTTATTGCGCTTTTTTGCAGTGGCTGTCTTATGCATTTATGGATTCACATTTGTGGGCATATTACCGTCCGCATTGTTTGCGATCACAGACTTTGTTTGGGGCGTCATTTACATCATGGGATTGCGTCGCGTGACTGGACGCTCCCATCTATCGATCTTATTAAATCGCCGCGTTTAGAGGCCGCAGATTAGACCTCACAATGCCGAACAAAGCACAAAATCCTAAACCTGCGCAGGCCTTCAGCTTTCACCGGCAACAATAGGATCCATGATTAAACACGCGAAAATCTTAGCCGTGTTTACGATATGGCTGGCGCTGCTGCCCGGCTACGCAGAACAGTCGAGCAACGCTGAAAGCCGGATCACGGCCATCGACATTGCGCTGGATCCGGACGCAACGATGATCCAGCACGCGCAGGCGGACAATGCGCGCCTGCTTAAGGCTTATCCGCAAAAAGGCGAGGGCGTCCCGATAGAAGTGTCGAAAAAGGACCAGCCATGTCACCTAATCCTTCCTTCTTTGGGGTAAGCCGCCGGGTCCTGCTTTCTGCGCTAGCGGCGATTCCGGCATTGTCCTAACCGCTCCTTCCCTTGTCGGCACGAGCGCGGACAAGGGCGTCCGGCAGCCTGCTGCACTCGTGGAACGACGGCGCTGCCAAGCAGGCAATCCTGAATTTCGTGACCGCGGTTACGAGGAAAGGTTCGCCAGATTTTGTGCCGCCCGCCAAGCGCATCGCGACGTTCGACAACGACGGAACGTTGTGGGTGGAACATCCGATGTACGTTCAAATGGCATTCGCGCTCGATCGTGGGAAGGCGATGGCTCCGCTCCATCCGGAATGGACGGATCTGCAGCCGTTCAAGGCGGCGCTTGAAGGTGACATGAAAACTCTCGCCGAATCTGGCGAACACGGGATGATGGTACTCGTCATGGCAACCCATGCTGGCATGACCAATGAGGAATTCCAAAAGATTGTCGTTGACTGGTTCGCGACAGCACGCGACGCGAGATTCGAGCGCGCATACACCGAACTCTCATATCTGCCGATGATCGAGCTGCTCTCCTATCTGCGCGTCAACGGATTCAAGACCTATATCGTCTCGGGAGGCGGCATCGAGTTCATGCGCCCGTGGACCGAGCGTGTCTACGGTGTGCCGCCGGAGCAAGTTGTGGGCTCGTCGATCAAGACGAAATTCCAGATGCGTGACGGCAGGCCGGAGCTGTTCCGATTGGCTGAGATGAATTTCGTCGATGATAGGGCCGGCAAGCCGGTCGGCATCAATGAGTACATCGGGCGCCGCCCGATCGCGGCATTCGGCAATTCCGACGGCGATCTCGAAATGCTGCAATAGACGACGATGTCCGGGGGCCCCCGCCTTGGCCTGATCATCCATCACACCAATGCGGAACGCGAATACGCCTACGATCGGAACACATCCTTCGGGCGCCTCGACAAGGCCCTGGACGCCGCAGCTATGAATAAATGGGTTGTGGTCGATATGAAGAACGACTGGAAGCGCATCTTTGCCTTCGAATAACTTAGGTGTTTGATCCCGGGCTTTGATGGTGCATCCTTGTCGCAAGTCTGGAAGGATGCGCTATGGGACAAGTTCTGCGCGGATGCGTCACCACGACGGAGTGTGAAATTGCATGGAATAAGGACCCCGCTTTGGGGGTGATTTGCATCCAATCGGGACCCTGGGGCTGAGGGTCCACAGTGGCCTCCTTGATTCTGGGAGGCCGAGATTGGAATGCTGGTTGTGGAAACGATCGCCAAGATTCGCCGGGCGTTTTTCGTTCAGAAGAAGTCGATCAAGGAGATTTGCCGGGACTTACGGGTATCGCGGAAGGTCGTGCGGAAGATCATCCGCTCGGATGCGACTGAGTTCCATTACGAACGCTCGTCGCAGCCGCTTCCCAAAATCGGCCCCTGGCGGGATCGGCTGGATCGCCTGCTGCTGGAGAATGAAGATAAGCCAGCACGCGAGCGGTTGACACTTGTTCGACTGTTCGAAGAACTACGGGGCTTTGGTTATGGCGGCAGCTACGACGCGGTCCGCCGCTACGCGATAAGCTGGCGCAAGGAGCGCGGCGCCGCGATGGTGCAGGCCTATGTGCCGCTCACCTTTGCGCCCGGCGAGGCCTACCAGTTTGATTGGAGCCATGAAATCGTTGTGCTGAACGGCGCAACGGTGACCGTGAAGGTGGCGCACATGCGGCTCTGTCACAGCCGCATGCTGTTCGTGCGTGCCTATCCGCGCGAGACCCAGGAGATGGTCTTTGACGCGCATGACCGCGCCTTTGCCTTTTTCAAAGGCAGCTGCGAACGCGGCATCTACGACAACATGAAGACCGCGGTGGAGACGATCTTCGCCGGCAAGGACCGGCAATACAATCGCCGCTTCCTTCAGATGTGCGGCCATTATCTCGTCGAGCCAGTGGCCTGCACGCCGGCTTCGGGCTGGGAAAAGGGTCAGGTCGAGAACCAAGTCGGCCTGGTGCGTGAGCGTTTCTTCACGCCGCGCCTGCGGTTCAAGAGCTATGAGGAGCTGAATGCCTGGCTCCTCGACAAATGTGTTGCTTACGCCAAGGCGCATCGTCATCCAGAATGCGCCGACCACACGATCTGGGAGGTTTTCGAGGGAGAACGGCAAAAGCTCGTGCATCTGCGCGGCCGCTTCGACGGCTTTCATGCGGTGAGCGCGGCGGTGTCCAAAACCTGCTTGGTTCGCTTCGACAATAACAAATACTCGGTCAAGGCGAGCGCCGTTGGCCGCCCGGTCGAGCTCCACGCTTACGCTGACCGGATCGTTATCCGCCAGGACGGGATCACCGTCGGGGAACATCGACGATGCTTTGGCCGCGAAGAGACAATCTATGATCCCTGGCATTACGTGCCGGTGCTGGCGCGCAAGCCCGGCGCTTTGAGGAATGGCGCGCCATTTAAGGACTGGGTCTTGCCGTCCGCTATGGAGAAAATCCGCCGCAAGCTCGCCGGCTCCGCCGATGGCGACCGGCAGATGGTGAAAATCCTCGCAGCGGTTCTCGATGACGGGCTGCCGGCGGTCGAGGCCGCTTGCGCTGAGGCATTGAGCGAGGGAGTCCATTCCGCCGATGTCATTCTCAACATTCTGGCGCGTCGACGTGATCCCGGCCCGCCGCTGACCATCCTCACCCCCGACGCTCTTAAACTCCAGCACGTTCCGCTCGCCGATTGTGCCCGATACGATCAACTGAGGAATTGAGACTGATGGAACGCACGCAAATCTTCGACCTCATGAGCGAACTCAAGCTCTTCGGCATGAGGGGCGCCTATGATGACGTGATGGCGGCTGGCATCAAGCGGCAGCACGAGCCGCCGCAAATCGTCGGCGATCTTCTTCAAGCCGAAATCGCCGAAAAGCAGGCGCGGTCAATCAAATATCAGATGACCATCGCCAAACTCCCTCTGGCCAAGGACATCGATGATTTTGACTTCAACGGCGCGACCGTCAACGAAACTCTGGTGCGCGATCTGGCCCGAGGCGGTTTCGTCGCAAGCCAACGCAATGTCGTTCTTGTCGGAGGCACGGGAACCGGCAAGACGCATCTTGCCATTGCCATCGCGCGAAGCTGCATCCGCGCCGGCCTGCGCGGCCGCTTCTTCAATACCGTTGATCTCGTCAATCGTCTGGAGGCCGAAGCCCGCGCCGGCCGGCAGGGCCGAATCGCCGATTACCTCACCCGCAAGGACTTCACCGTTCTCGACGAACTTGGCTATCTGCCCTTCGCTCAGGCTGGCGGGCAATTGCTCTTCCATCTCGTCAGTCAGCTCTACGAGCGCACCTCGGTCATCGTCACCACCAATCTGGCCTTCGGCGAATGGCCAAGCGTGTTCGGAGACGCCAAGATGACGACCGCGCTCCTCGACCGGCTTACTCATCATTGCGACATTGCCGAAACCGGAAATGAAAGCTGGCGCTTCAAAAATCGCGCCTGATGCTCAAACCCTGCCTCACGCCACCGCGCGCGCCCCGGCTGCGCAACTGACCAGCTCCGCCAAGGCGCGCGCTGCCGTTCCCGGCCGTCTCAAAGAGGGGTCCCTTTTGCATGCAAATCTAGGGTCCAGATTCCTTGCTGATTGACACGACGGAGGCGGTCCGTCGAGCGATACAAAATAGTCAAGAGAGCTTAAGAGCACTCGCCAAGCACTACGGGATCAATCAGGAGACCGCCGCCAAATGGAAGAACCGTGAGGCTGTCTCTAATCTGCAGTCGATGCGCAATTCGCGTGGAAACGATTTGGGAGCCTCGTGTCCGGCCACTGGCACACTAAGCGTACAAACCGGCAAGCCTCAAAATCGCAGGCCGATTGCGGCAATCGGGCCTTGCAGCACTGCGTTGAAGCCGCTTTGACGCAAACCGCTGCCTTGCGAATAATCGACCTCCAACGCCCGGTATCCGATCATGCTCTGGCAATTCAGGCCGCCGAATTCGAAATTGTGCGCATAGCCGCCGAAAGCCTGCCAGCTGATCTTGCTGCCGACGCCGAAGCCGCCGATGTCTCCCTTGAGCTGGAATTCGCCACCCGACGCCAGTTGCTGCCGCACGCGAACGCCAACCAGCGGATCGACCCAGTTCAAATCGCCGGAACTGTCGATCGCCAATTGACCGGTCTGGCTCAGCCCGAGCGCCGGCACGTTGACAGATCCGGTGATATCGAGCCCCACATTGGCGCTGACGTTCCAGTAGCGAAGGCCAGCGAGCGCGTCGATGGCCGTGTAAGACGCGCCCCCATTCGACCAGCGCGCCAACTCGTAGGCGCCGCCGGCTTCGAGGATGGATTTTACCGTGAATTTCAGATGCCCGGTCGCGTCCGCCGTCAACGAGACGCCGGTGAACGGCGTGCGCAGCGCGAGGGCCGAACCCGAAGCCCGCAATTGCGCCCAGAAGAAGTCGCCATAAGCGGCGAATGGGCCGTTGCGCGCCTCGAATCGAGCGCCGAACTCCAGCGGAGGCGTGCTGACTTTGGTCAAGAGATCGATGAAGCTGAGGTTCGCGCCGATCGTCTCGCCGCGCGCCGTGACCGTGCCGTTGATACCGACCGCCCAGAGATAGGGAAGAACCGTCACCCGCCAGTCGCCGAAGGCCGGCCTTTCGGCGGCGAAGAATTGTGGCGCGACGAAGATTGGCGTCGCGGCGGATGCGTTTGCCGCGGGCTGTTGCCCTGCGAAGCGATAGTTGAGGCCGGCGCGAACGACGACGCCGTTGAATTGCGTCGAGCTGGAGATCGAATCGCCGACCTGTCCTGGGCCGACGATCGCCTGGTGGATCAGCGGGCCGCTGTTGGGAAACGCGACGTTTGCAACGCCGAGATCGTAATAGAGGAACTCCAGTTTCGCCGACAGTTCGCCGGTCAGCGCCGATTCCACTCCGCCGCCGACCGTCCAGCCGAGACGATTGTTGAAGAAGTCGCTCTTTGCGCCCGCAGACAATAGCAGCGAGGGCGTCAAAGATTGCCTGACGGCCGTGCTTGTGGCGATGCCGCCGTAAGCGAGTCCGCCCGTCGCATAGAACAGCATCGTCGGAGTGAAGGCATAGCCGAGGCGGCCGCGGACCGTGCCGAAATATTCGAGGCTGCGGTTGACGGTGACGCTGGTCACCGCCACGAAGGGCGGAAAAACCGCCGCCGGCGTCACATTGGTGAAGCCGCCGCCGCCGCGAATGCCTGCGCCCTGGAGGTCGGCCTCAATACCCGCGACGAACCGGTCGGAGAATTGCCAATTGTAACCGGCCTGGCCGCCCGAAAAGAAGCCGTTCAAACGCGTGCCGACGGAGCCTGTGGCGCCGCGCGCCGCCGCCGCCGCCCATAGGCTTGGCGAGCCAGGGATTACGGAAGAGTTCGAACAGATTGACCGCCGACGTGCCGAAAGTGCTGCTGCCACGCCATGCGTAACCGGAATTGAACCCGATATAGAGCCCGCTCCAGCTGAATACCGGCGGCGCTTCGCTCGGGGAAAGATCCGTGGCGAAAGCCGTCGCCGCGAACCCGGCGAAAGCGATGCCGCCGGCTATAAGCGACCGCGCCGCCATTCCGCAAATCGCGGGGTTGAGGAAAAGTGCGGCGCCCTTCAAAGACGAGGACCTCATCTCTTACCTCAATCGTATTCGCGTCAGTCGTGCACCGAACCATCAAGCGTCCGAGCACTGTGTCGCAATTATTGCGTTTTGAACCAGCGGCGCTATGCCTTCGATTGTAAAAGGGTCGATTTGAGTGCCAATGTGCCCTATTTGCAACATGGAAGGCTGCTCGCAGCTTCCAACTTGTTCGTGGCTTCCGCCCTGCCGGAGAGGAAGCGAGCTACATCTCGGTGGTACCGGGATTAGCGAAATAGGTATCGAGCCCGGCGTTGACAAGCGTATTCAAAAAGGCTTGTGCACCATTCACAGACCGTCTTTCTTGTTCGGCTCTGACGTGAGGCTTGGTGCGGGAAGGCTCCGGCTTTCGAAGTCGAAGTCATTTGCCCACACTCCTTCAATATTGGGGAGTACCAGTTCACAGTCTGCGGTTGCTGGTGCCTTAGGAATTGCGACATATGATTTTTATCCGGTTCCAGGCCAATTTCGCCATCGCCGCGGCGGCGACAGGTTTGTTGTCCGTCCACCCTACGAAAGCGGAACCGCAAACAGATGCATCTGCCACTTTCGTCGGCGCCGGGGCTTGCGCCGATTGTCATGCGGCCGAAACCGAGCGCTGGAGGACCTCGCATCACGCCCTTGCGATGCAAAAGGCCGAGGCAGCCACGGTCCTCGGCGATTTCGCCAACGCAACGCTAACCCATCACGGCGTCACGACGACGTTTTCCCGCGATGGCGAAAAGTTCATGGTGCGGACCGATGGACCGGACGGCGCGCTACACGACTATGAAATCGCCTACACTTTCGGCGTCTATCCACTCCAGCAATATCTGATTGCCTTCCGGGGCGGCCGCTATCAAGCGCTCGGCATCGCGTGGGACAGCCGTCCCAAGGATCAAGGCGGCCAGCGTTGGTTCCATCTTTATCCGGAGCAAACCCCGCGAGCCGGCGACCGCCTTCACTGGACCGGGCGAGATCAAACGTGGAACTATCAGTGCGCGAGCTGCCATTCTACGGATTTGAAAAAGAACTATGATCTTGCCACCAATACCTATGCCACCCGTTGGAGCGATATAAACGTCGCCTGCGAGGCTTGCCACGGCCCCGGCTCCCGCCATGTTGCTTGGGCCGAGTCTCGAAAAGCCGAAAGCTCTGGACCGCCACAGGCGGAGCCAAATCCGCCGGAGACTGGCCGGATGGGGCTCACGGTCCGGCTTGACCCCTCCAACCACTATCAATGGCGGATGAACCCCGAAACGGGCATCGCCCAGCGCGTCGAACCATTGAACACCCAAGAGCTCGATGTGTGCGCAGGATGCCATTCACGCCGCAAGGTGATCGTAAAGGATCCGCCCGCAGGCGCTGCATTTCTTGATTCCTATTTGTCCGCATTGCTCGAGCCCAGCTTTTATCATGCCGATGGGCAGATCGATGGCGAAGTGTTCGAATATGGCTCGTTCATCCAGAGCCGCATGTATCTTGCCGGCGTCACTTGCTCCAATTGCCATGAGCCCCACAGTCTGGCGCTCCGCGTGCAAGGTAATGGACTCTGCGCGCAATGCCATCTGCCAGCGAAATTCGATGTCGCGGAGCACCATCATCACCCGCAAGGCAGCGCCGGCGCGCAATGCGTCAATTGCCACATGCCCTCGAAAACCTACATGGTGGTGGACGACCGGCGCGATCATAGCATCCGTGTCCCCCGGCCTGATCTCGCGGCATCGACCGGTGCGCCCGACGCATGCTCGCAATGCCATGCTGGGAAGACGGCCGAATGGGCCGCGCAACACATCGCCGAATGGTTTCCGAACGGACGGCAGACGACCCCCCATTTTGGCGCCGCACTATACGCCGGACGAACCAGCGCCGCTGATGCGGAGTACCGTCTCGACGCGCTAATTGTTGATCAAGGCCAACCAGCCATCGCCAGAGCAAGCGCCTTGGCGTTGCTCGCTCCCTTTGCCACGCCCGCGTCCGAGACCACTACTAAGGCAGCGATCGGTGATCCGGACCCGCTCGTTCGCGCGGCCGTCCCGCGCGCGTTGCCCGCGGCACTCACGCCTGCCATGGTGCAAGCGGCCGCACCACTACTCAACGATCCGATCCGCGCGGTCCGCATTGAAGCGGCACGGGCGCTCGCTGGTAGCGACCAGCAATCGATGACACCCGAGCAGCAGACGGCTTTCGCCGCGGCTTACCTTGAATTGTTCGATGCTGAGATGATCGATGCCGACCGGCCGGAAGCACATCTGAAATCTTGGCCTGCTGGAGACAAGGCTTGGCCACCGTACAGAGGCAGAGAACTCAATATCGGACGGCCTTGCAACTCGATCAAACCTTCACACCTGCGCTCGTCAATCTTGCCGATCTCGACCGCATGCGTGGTCTGAACCAAGACAGCGTCGAGCTTTTGCGCAAGGCTATGGCAGTCGAACCAGACAACGCGGACATCCATCACTCGCTTGGACTAGCGCTCGTTCGTCAGCACAATTACGCCGACGCGATTCCGGAATTGCGGCGAGCCAATGAGCTTGCGCCGGGCAATGCGCGCTACGCCTATGTCTACGCAATCGCGCTGAATTCGGTTGGCGCTGGCGCGTCGGCAATGGAGTTGCTTGAAGATACCCACAGACGCCACCCCACGGATAGGGATACGCTTCTCGCCCTAGTCTCCATCGCTCGGGAAGTTGGCGATTTCGCTACCGCGCTTGCCCACGCACGCGAACTTGCTGTGCTTTTTCCGGCCGACATGCAACTTCGCTTGCTGGTCATCGACCTCGAGAAGCGCCAAGCGCATTAAAGTTTCACCAGCGCGTACTCCAGGCCGAAAGACCTAGCCGTAGCTAGATCAGCCGCCGGCGCGAGACGTGTTCAGCGTCACGGCCGCGCGAATAAGAGCTTTCAATGCCTCCTCGTCTATCTCCTTGCCTTCGTGGAAATCGATGGCACGCCTGGTGTTGCCATCGAGGCTGGAGTTGAAGAGGCCTGAGGGGTCGTCAAGTGCGGCCCCCTTGGCAAAGGTCATCTTTACGACATTCTTGTAGGTCTCGCCCGTGCAGATCAATCCGTCGTGGTGACCACACCGGAACCCCTCTCCACTTCCACTCCTCGACCACCTCTGGGTCGGCTTGCTTGATCAAGGCGCGGAGCTGGGAGAGCATCTCGCCCCGCCAGTCGCCCAGCTCCCTGATCCTCTCGTCTATCATCTGAGATGGAGATTTTCGTTCCGGAGATCCGCTCTTACCCATGATGTTTCATCGCCGTCGTACACGCCACCAAGACCATCCTGTGCCCGGCGCAAGCGCTCCTTCCCGAAACATGCTTCCATTCGACTATGCAGCGCAGACTTTTGTTTAACCTTGACCATAACCGTGCTATTATCTTCGCATGCTTTTTTTCCATGGATGAAATACTGCTCGCCGGCATGACAATGGACAAGCGATATTTACGGCCTTCTCGATGTCCGGTAGCCCACAGGTTCAACCGTATGATTTCCTCTCCTGCTGCTGATAGCAGTGACACAGTTCTGCAAAAGATCACAGCGCAGAAGTCGCGCGCGGCGATCTTTTTAGTGCTTACGATCAATCCCGACCCTGCGGATGCGGCCGCCGTTCTTACATTTGTGCCCGATCTTTCGACTCTCGTCCGTGCGGTCGGATTTGGCTATCCGGAAGCTGGTCTTTCCTGCGTCATGGGTTTTGGTTCGCAAGCATGGGATCGGCTATTTGACGGTGCCCCGCGGCCCTTGGAACTCCATCCCTTTCGCGAGTACCATGCCGGGCCCCGCCATGCCGTCGCAACTCCAGGAGATTTGCTTTTTCATATCCGCGCTGACCGCCTTGATCTCTGCTTCAATCTGGCCGCTCTTATCATGGAGCGTCTCAGGAATTCTGTTACTGTTGCTGATGAAGTGCAAGGCTTTCAATTCTACGATAACCGGGATCTGCTGGGCTTTGTCGACGGCACGGAAAACCCCGAAGATGGAGGAAGCGGTCGATGCCATATTGATCGGCACGGAAGATCCGGCCTTTACAGGCTCGAGCTATGTGATCGTTCAAAAATATCTGCACGATATAGGAGGTTGGAACTCGCTTCCCGTCGAGGTCCAGGAGCGCATCATTGGCCGCAAGAAATTGGAAAACACCGAACTCGACGCCACCGTAAAACCGACCTATGCGCATAATGCGTTGACGACGATTATCGAGAACGGTCAAGAAAAGAAGATCCTCCGCGAGAACCGGCCCTTCGGCCGCCCGGGCCAAGGCGAATTCGGGACTTATTTTATCGGTTACGCGCGCTCTCCAAGCACGATTGAGCAGATGCTCGAAAATATGTTTATTGGGCGTCCGCCAGGCAATTATGACCGGCTGCTCGATTTCAGCCGCGCCGTTACGGGCACTTTGTTTTTCGTTCCAACAGGGACCTTTCTGGACAATCTTAGTGCAAACCAACCGGCGACTGTTACGTCGTCCTCGCGATCCCGCGGCGCAAGGCTCGGCACAAATCATTTCGCCGGTGCGCGACGGTTCGCTTGGCATCGGCTCTCTCAAAGGAAACTCCCGATGAACAATTTACACCGCGAGCTAGCGCCAATCTCGGACGAGGCGTGGGCTCAGATTGAAGAAGAAGCATCGAGAACATTAAAGCGATATCTCGCCGCGAGACGCGTCGTCGATCTGCAAGGTCCAGCTGGTACAATGCTCTCCGCCGTCGGTACCGGTCATACACGTACAATTTCCGGCCCAGGTGACAGTGTGTTGACGCGCCAGCGCGAGGTGAAAGCGTTGGTTGAGGTACGTGTTCCATTCGAACTCGATCGTCAGCAGATCGACGATGTCGAACGCGGTGCCAATGATTCCGATTGGCAGCCCGTAAAAGATGCTGCGCGAAAAATGGCTTTCACCGAAGATCGCGCAATCCTCGAGGGCTATCCGGCAGCTGACATCATCGGCATTCGCCAAGGAACCAGCAACCCGGTCATGACTTTGCCTGCGGTCGTGCGTGGATATCCAGACGCCATTGCTCAGGCCTTAAGTCAGTTGCGGTTAGTCGGTGTCAATGGCCCTTATTCGGTCTTGCTAGGTGCCGACGCCTATACCAAGCTCGCCGAGTCAAGCGACAATGGTTATCCCATCCTACAGCATGTCCGGCGCTTGATCGAAACGGAGATCGTTTGGGCTCCTGCCATCGAAGGTGCTGTCGTCCTAACAACGCGTGGAGGCGATTTCGATCTCCACATTGGACAGGACATTTCGATTGGATATTTGAGCCATTCGAACTCAACCGTGCAGCTTTATCTGCAGGAAACTTTCACATTCCTGCTACTTACGACAGAAGCCTCGGTGACACTGATTCCAGGCACGGCGAATTAGGGTCCGTACCCAATTGAATTGAACCTCGCGTCATGATTTAAGCTCGTCAGGAGGGCTTGATTCGTGGCGGACAATTTCTGGCTCAGCGATGAGCAATGGGCGGCGATCGAGCCGCATCTCCCGATGGTCCACACCGGACCTGAACGCAAGGACGATCGCCGCGTCATCAGCGGGATCATCCATCGGTTGCGCGAGGGCTGCCGTTGGCGTGCGCTTCCCGACGAATATGGGCCGTATACGACGGCCTTCAACAGATACAACCGCTGGAGCCGACGCGGTCTTTGGCAACGGATCTTCGCGGCGCTGGTTGCCGGCGGCGATCCCCCAGCGCTCACGATGATCGACAGTTCGGCGGTCAAGGCGCATCGCTCGGCGAGCGGCGCCAGAAAAAGGGGGCGCAAAATCAAGCCATTGGCCGCTCGCGCGGCGGGCGCACGACAAAAATCCATGCGCTCGTCGACGAAGAAGGCCGTCCGCACGCCTTCCTGCTGACCGGCGGACACGTCGCCGACATCAAGGGCGCCGCGGCCTTGCTCGCGGCGACAGCGCCAAGCGAACGGTTGATCGGCGACAAAGGCTACGACGCGGATCATTTGCGCCTGTTCCTGCAAACACGCGGCACGACGCCGGTCATTCCCAACAAAATCAACCGCAAGACCCTCTTCCCGTTCGACGCCGAACTTTATCGCCTGCGCAACGTCATCGAGAGAACCTTCTGCCGGTTGAAAGACTTCCGGGCCATCGCCACCCGATACGACAAACCGCTCGGAAATTTCTTGCCGGCCTGTGCCTCGTCGCCGCGGTCGGCTATTGGCTCTAATTGAGTCCAGACCCTAGCACTACTTTGGCAGTTTGGTTTCGACGGCGTTGGCGAGGAGTTTCTCACGGTGGGGGCATCGCCTGGGTGGAGGCCGTGCGAAGAGGTCGAGGATGGCTTGCCTGATGGCCGGCATGCTTGGTTGTGGCGGCGGCCCCCCAATTCTTTTTTTTCCGTCCCGCTGCTTTGAGGCGGCGGGATTGGAGGAAGGCATAGGCGATCATGGTCATCAAGGCGTGCCGGTGTAACCCGGTCCAGGATCGGCCTTCGAAGTGGTCGAGGCCAAGTTCCTCCTTGAGCTGCTGATGCGCCTGCTCACAGACCCATCTGGCTTTGATCGTGGCGGCGAGCATCTTGAGGCTCGCATCGGCTGGTAAGTTCGACACATAGTATTTTCGCTCGCCAGTCGACCGGCGTTCGCCGACGAGCCAGACCTCGTCGCCCGGCATGCACTGCATACGATTATCGAGCATGCGGTGCTTATGGCCATCCGCAACGCGGACACGGCGGGCCGCGAAGAGACATGTCAGCCGACCTTTGGTGCCTCGCCGCCAGCTGACCTTTTGCCATTTCCCACCGGCCAACAACGCTTCAGCAGAGACCGGGGGCTGATCAGGGATGTGGTATTTGCGGGGCTTTCCGGCCTTCGCGACGGGGAAGATCAGGGCAACGTCGGCGGGATAGACGTTCTGGGCGGGCGACAGACCCACCGCCCACAGCAGACCGCGCTCGCTCAAGGCCTGACGGAAAAGCCCGCTGGAGCCGTACCCTGAATCGGCAAGCACACAACCGAAGCGCGCACCGGAGGCGATGACGCGATCGATCTCCGCGACCGCAATTTCCGTCTTTGTCAGAGCAGTCTGTCTATCCTTCGGCACACCGGCTCGCGCCATGCGCTCAGGATCATCTGTCCAGCTCTCGGGCAGGAATAGCCGCAGGCCCACCATCACCGGCACCTCGCGCGACGCTAACGTTACCGAGACCAGCGACTGACAGTTGGCAGTCTTTCCAAGCGACGAGGCATATTGTGGCGCGACGCCAACCGAGTGGCGTCCCTTCTTGGGCAACGCCGTATCATCGATGACAAGAAACCCCGCCTCATCGCCAACCAGGCCATCTGCCTCCTTCAACAGGGCAGCCTCGAGTGGAGCACTGTCCCAAACTCCGGCAGCGACGAAATGATGAAGCTGGTCGTAGCCGACCTCGCCAGCGCGCGCCGCCATCGGCTGAACGCTCTTGCGGTCTCCTGGACCAATCAAACCCGCGACATAGAAAGGGCACATCCGCGCCCGCGTCTTGTGCCGTAACGCCGCGACAAACGGCGCAAGCCAGCGATCGAGATCGACTTGCCAGTCCACGTCCATTGATCGGCCCTCCAAGCCGACCTCTCATGAATCACGCAAAACCTCCCTTGGGAATCCAAAAAACTCGCCCATCCCTAAAAATCTGCTAAAGTAGTGCTAATGCGTCAGCAGCAGACGTTACGCGAAGGCTTGGCTAATGTCGGCGATAAGATCGTCAGGATGCTCGATCCCGATCGATATACGAACCAATGACGGAGTTATTCCGATTTCACGACGGGCCTGTTCCGTGAGCCCGGAATGCACTGTCGTCTCGGGATGACAAATCAAGGATTCCGTTCCGCCCAGACTGACCGCCAATTTGAATACTTGAAGGCGATTGAGGAAAGCGAACGCCTCCGCTTGATTTCCTTTGACGTCGAAGGAGAACGTCGAGCCGGCCGAACTGGACTGCCGCTCCATCAACTTTCGCGTGGGATGATCGTTGGGAAGCAAGGGCGGATAATGGACGCACGCCACCTTGGGGTGACTGGCGAGAAAGTTCGCCACGGTCGCGGCATTGCTGGCCGCTCGCCTCATCCGAAGCGAAAGTGTCTCCAGAGAGCGCGCCAACATCCAGCACGAATGCGGATCGAGCTGCGTGCCGATGGCGCTGCGCATCGCGCGAATGGGCTTCAGATCTGCGGCAGAGCCTAGAATTGCGCCGCCAATGAGGTCGCTATGACCACCAACATATTTCGTGAGAGAATAGAGCGACAAATCAGCGCCATGTCGGAGAGGCGATTGAAACACAGGCCCGAGGAGCGTGTTGTCGCAACAGACAATGGGTCGCGAGCCTTGGCTGCGTGTGATGTCGTCCGCAATTCGACTGACCAGCGCGATGTCGACGAGGCTGTTCATCGGATTTGACGGCGTCTCGATAAAAATCATTGCGATGCGCCCATCGGCACGGGCGCGCTTGGCGGTCGCGCGAATTTTTTTCTCGTTGAGTCCGTCTGCAAAGCCGACGCCTTTGACACCAAAGGGCGCAAGGGTCTTATCGATGAGAACTTCCGTGCCGCCATAAAGTGGCCGGCTATGTAAGACCGTTTCGCCCGGTCGCACATAAGCAAGCATCAGCGTGATGATGGCCGCCATGCCGGAAGCAAACACTAGCCCGCTTTCCGCCTTTTCGTGGATCGCGAGCCGATCCTCGACGATTTCCAGGTTCGGATGATTGAAGCGAGAATAAACGAGGCCGGTTTCTCCTTCGACCGGAGGCGCGCGGCGTCCAGCCATATAGTCGAAAAAATCGCGACCCTGTTCTGCTGTTTGGAAGACGAAGGTAGAAGTCAGAAACACCGGCGGCTTGACCGACCCTTCCGAGAGACGAGGATCATACCCGTATCCGAGCATCAGCGTTTCGGCATTCAACTCGTGTTCGCCAATTTTAATTTGGTGATAGCGCGCGGTGGCCATGGCAATTCCTTTCGAAAGGTATCGGGCAACCCTTGCCGACTGTTCACCGTTCGACACGGGAGAAGGTAGAGAACTCACCGATCATTTCCTACGGCCAGTGCCGCAGGTCGTGGCTGCAGGATTAGCGCGCACAGTGTGACTGACTAACTCCTTGGATTTTGATATAGGTTCGATAATGCCAATGCCTTCAAAATTTTCTACGCCCGCAATGCATTGCTCTGTCTGCCACGTTGCTTGATTGATCAAGGCTTGCTGGAGCGAACTGGTTCTGTGCTAGATTGGACGGGTCCGAAATGCTTGAGACTGTAGCGAACGAACACGATCCGGGCGTGACTTCTGAGCAGGCACCAAAAAAAGACGTGCCACTTCACGAAATCGTGATCGTCGGTGGTGGAGCTGGGGGATTGGAACTTGCTACGGGCCTGGGCAACACGCTTGCAAGGAAAAGGAAGGCGCGGGTTACGCTCGTCGACAAAGCGCGTGCGCACCTCTGGAAGCCGCTTCTACACTCCGTGGCAGCCGGCAGCCTCGATTTTGACGAGCATGCGCTCGATTATCTTGCCCAAGCGCATTGGCATGATTTTGGCTATCGCTTTGGAGAAGTGATCGGACTCGATCGCAGCCGCAAACAGATCCAACTTGCGGCGACACATGATGAGGAGGGCATCGAGATCACTCCACCGCGATCGATACACTATGACACGTTGGTCATCGCGATCGGCAGCATCACGAACGATTTCGGTACGCCTGGAGTGAGCCGGCATGCCATCGCCCTTGAGACACCCGACCAGGCGATGCAGTTCAACCATCGACTTGTCAACGCGTGCATTCGCGCAGATGCGCAGCCCCATCCGGTGCGTCCGGGACAGCTCCACGTCGCCATCGTCGGCGCGGGCGCGACTGGAACCGAGCTGGTGGCTGAGCTCCATCGGACCACGCGCGAGGTCGTCGCCTTTGGCCTCGACCGCATCGATCCAGAAAGAGATATTCATATCACTCTGATTGAGGCTGCCGATCGAATCCTTCCCGCATTGCCACCGCGGATATCCGATGCCACGTTCGGGCTGTTGAAGAGCCTCCGCGTCGATGTAAGGACGAACTCAAAAGTAACTGAGGTTCGCGCTGACGGTGTACAACTTGCCGATGGCGGATTCATTCCTTCCGAACTTGTGATCTGGTGCGCCGGTGTGAAGGGCCCGGATGTCCTCAGCCGATTGGATGGTCTCGAGACCAACCGGATAGGCCAACTCGTCGTCACCCCGACTCTTCAGACCACTCACGATCCCGATATTTTTGCGATCGGCGATTGCGCGGCCTGTCCTCAGCCAAGCGGCGACGGAGACGTCCCACCACGGGCTCAGGCCGCCCATCAACAGGCGTCGCATCTCATCAGGCAGCTTCCGCGGTGGCTGAGAGGAGAACCGCTAAAACCCTACGTCTATCGCGACTTCGGCTCGCTTGTTTCGCTCGGTCGGAGCACCGTCGGAAATCTGATGGGATTTCTCGTCGGGAGGAGTTTTTTCATCGAAGGCTACTTCGCGCGTTTGATGTATCGTTCCCTCTACAAGATGCACGAGGCTGCCCTGTACGGAATCCCGAACGTGATACTCGGAACAATTGCCCGAAGCTTTGGCCGGCGTAACGCGCCCGTGGTGAAGCTTCATTAGAGCGTATCCCGAATAAATAGACCCAAATTCCGATCAGCACCGGAGAAGCCCGCAGGAATATATAGCGACAACGCAGCAGCAACAATGTGCGAAACTGGGGCGATAGCCGTGCGACATTGTTGCGGCGTTGTCGCCCATCAACTGCTATTCTATAAAGGTATCGTCAGTAGTGAGATGGTTCATCAGCAAATTCTATCCGCATGTGAGCCTCGAATTTTAGGGAAGAGTGCAGGCTATGACCAAGATCCCCTATGAAATCCCCGCCGAAATCCGTGACTTGACCGCGAAAACCGTCGAGGAGGCCCGCAAGGCCTTCGGAAGTTTTATTGAGGCTGCTCATAAGGCAACCGCGCAGGCGGAAGACACCGCAACCGCCCTGCAATCGAGCGCCAAGGACGTCAGCGCAAAGGCACTCAGCTTTACCGAGGCGAATTTGAAGGCGGCGTTCGATCACGCCCAGAAGCTCATTCAAGCGAAGGATCCCCAAGAAATCCTCGCCCATCAGTCCGAATATGTGAAGAAGCAGCTCGCCGCAATGGAGGAGCATGCGAAGGAGCTAGGCACCGCTATCCTGAAAGCCGTGAAGCCGGACAAGTAATCACGCCCTTCGTCTTGTAAGGACGAACTCAATGGCAATCCCGCGCCAGAGTGATGAGCTGCTGGCAGCGGAGGAGTTCCTCGCGAGTATAATTATCCTGTCGCGTATTTGAACTTTAGCAAGTTGATCGAGGCAATCATTCATTCTGAAAGGGACGCTACAATGACCGGTCCGGCGACACAACAACCCACGCCGCAGTTGTTCTTTCAGACAATCAACTCGTATCAACGCACCGAAGCATTGAAGGCCGCGATCGAGCTCGAAGTCTTCACGGAGATTGGAAAAGGCAGCTCCGCCGTTCCGGAGATTGCTAAGCGATGCCAAACGTCAGAACGAGGCATGCGCATCCTTTGCGACTATCTGTGCATCATGGGATTTCTCGCGAAAGACGGCGGGCGTTACAATTTGACTCAAGACACCGCCGTGTTTCTTGATAAGCGCTCGCCGGCATACCTCGGAGGTGCGATCGATTTTCTGCTGTCGCCCATGCTGACGGACGGATTTAAGGATCTGGCTGCGGTGGTCAGAAAGGGTGGCGCCGTTATCTCCGAGGAAGGCATGGTCGCTCCGGAGCATCCTATCTGGGTGAAGTTTGCCCGCGCGATGGCCCCGATGATGGCGATGCCTTCGCAATTGATGGCCAAACTGGTGGACGAAAAGGCGGATCGAAATCTGAAGATTCTTGATATCGCCGCCGGCCATGGATTGTACGGAATCGCCTTTGCGAAAAACAATCCGCGGGCAGAAATCGTCGCGTTGGATTGGGCGCCCGTGTTGGAAGTCGCGAAAGAGAACGCGCGCAATGCCGCGGTTAGCGATCGTTACAGTACGATTGAAGGCAGCGCGTTTGATGTCGACTATGGCAGCGGGTACGATCTGGTGCTGCTGACGAACTTCTTGCACCACTTCGACATGGTCACTTGCGAAACATTGCTCCGCAAGGCAAAGGCAGCCCTCGCTGACGGCGGTCGCGCTGTGACATTAGAGTTTGTGCCGAACGAGGATCGAATCTCGCCGCCGGAGGCTGCGGGGTTTAGCATGGTGATGCTTGGTGGGACCCCGAGCGGCGACGCTTACACTTTTACCGAGTTAGAACGGATGTTCAGCAACGCCGGATTTGCGCGCAGCGAAATTCATCCTTTGCCACCGTCGATTGAGCAGGTGGTGATCTCGCATAAGTAGTTGTTACTTCCTTTGGAGACTGTCCGGCCAAGACCCGCGCAAGCTATAATATTCGAGCGGATTGTTATGGCGGTCCGGATGCGGCACCATGCAGTTCGCCGCAGGCTTCGCAGCGCCCCTCGACTTTTTGGAGGCACCGTTATTTCGTGGCCAGTGAAGACACGCCGCCTGTTACCATCCTGGCGAAAAGAGGCTCACTTCTTTAGGATCACGATCTGATTTGTCTCTACGGCAGCGTCGCAATGATGGTAGTGACTGCCGCCAATTGAGCATTCAGAGCCGTCTCCAACTCCTGGAAGGCGGCCTTGATTTCCGATGGCGTCCCGCAACTGCATTGATCGACGAGCTGAGCGACGACGCTATTGATTTTGTCCGTAATGGTTTCTGTTGCCATTTTGACCTCCTCTGAATAACCCCTAACTACAGGACTAGATTGGGCGCCCCATTGCGAGGAAAGGAGCTAACTGCGCAAACCGCTAAAGCACGAACTTTAGCTCGCGTGCTTGACAGAATCGATTCGCTTTTCAAACTCCCCGCCCTGAGACGAATGACGCGTTGTGACGTTAAGGAAACGGCTTTGCCAATCCCAGAAGGCGGGGTTTCGTGATATGAACGAGGCTGGGTCTATTTTGGGACAAGGCAAGGAAACCCTTCGCGCCACGATTGGGGACGAAACGGCAACATTTAATCCCGTGCCCACTGATCAGGCGCGGGCACCAAGTAAAAAACATAATACAATCAAAGATTTACAAATCAACTGGCTCCCTGAGCAGGACTCGAACCTGCGACCGATCGATTAACAGTCGATTGCTCTACCAACTGAGCTATCAGGGATTAGCGTGATGACGCGCCGCGCATATAGCAAGCCCGCGCCGCCTTTGCAAAGCGCCAACGGCCGCGGCTTCGGCTTTTGCTGGCCGGGAGCGCGCGCCTTGCGGTAAAACCTCATCCTTTGTATAGGCGGGGGCCCCTCTCGTGGCGGCAGAGGCCTCGTGGCGGAATGGTTACGCAGAGGACTGCAAATCCTTCCATCCCGGTTCGATTCCGGGCGAGGCCTCCAAACAAACGCCTTCAGCCGATCGCGGCCTTGCGCAGCCGCAGGGCGTTGCCGATCACGCTGACAGAGGAGAGCGACATCGCGGCGGCCGCGATGACCGGCGACAGCAGAATGCCGAAGGCCGGGTAAAGCACACCGGCGGCGACCGGAACTCCGGCGGCATTGTAAACAAACGCAAAGAAGAGATTTTGCCTTATGTTGCGCATCGTCGCCTGGGAGAGGTGGCGCGCCCGCAGGATACCCCGCAGATCGCCCTTAAGCAGGGTGACACCCGCACTCTCAATCGCGACATCGGTGCCAGTGCCCATGGCGATGCCGACGTCGGCAGCGGCAAGCGCCGGGGCGTCGTTGACGCCATCGCCGGCCATGGCAACGATGCGGCCTTGCGCGCGCAAATCTTCGACCACAGCACTCTTCTTGTGAGGCAAAACGCCCGCCGTGACATCCGCGATGCCGAGCCGGCGTGCCACTGCCTCGGCGGTGGTCTTATTGTCGCCGGTAAGCATGACCACGCGCACGCCTTCGCTTTGCAGCGCCTTGATCGAATCGGGCGCCCCCGGCTTAACCGGATCGGCGATGGCGAGGAGCCCGGAAGTCTTGCCATCGACGCCCATGAAGACGACGGTGGCACCATCTTTCCGCAAAGCGTCCGCCTCTTCGGCAAGCTCTTTCGTACTGATGCCGCTCGCATCGAGAAAACCGGCATTGCCTATCGTAAGTTTACGGCCATCAACCTCGCCCAAAACCCCTTTTCCAGCAGGCGCGTCGAACCCTAATGGCTCGGATAATTCGAGCTTGCGCTCCTTCGCCGCTTCGACGATCGCGACCAGCAAGCGGATGTTCGCTGGCCCGCTCCAGGCTTGCGGCAAGCCGCAAAAATTCGTCCTCGCCAAGGCCCGCCAAGAGTCCGGATCGCCACGACCTTCGGCTTGCCTTCGGTAAGGGTGCCGGTCTTGTCTACGACGAGCGTGTCGATCTTTTCCATGCGCTCCAGCGCCTCGGCGTTCTTGATGAGGACGCCCAATTGCGCGCCGCGTCCAACTCCAACCATGATCGACATCGGCGTTGCGAGGCCGAGCGCGCAGGGGCACGCAATAATCAAGACCGAGACGGCGGCGACGAGCCCGTGGGCGAAGCGCGGCTCTGGGCCAAGGATCGCCCATGCGGCAAAGGCGGCAACGATGTGGCGATCACCAGGGGCACGAACCAGGCGGCGACCTGATCGGCAAGGCGCTGGACCGGCGCGCGGCTGCGTTGCGCCTTCGCCACCAGTCTGCACGATTTGCGAGAGCAGCGTATCGCGTCCGACCTTTTCCGCGCGCATGATGAATGAGCCGGTTTGGTTCAACGTGCCGGCGATGACCTTGGCGCCCGCGTCCTTGCCGACCGGCATGGATTCGCCAGTGACGAGCGACTCGTCGATCGTCGCGCGCCCTTCGAGAATCGCTCCATCGACCGGCACTTTTTCGCCCGGCCGCACCCGCAGGCGGTCGCCAACAGCGATCGCATCGAGCTGTACTTCTTCGTCGCTCCCGTCATTGCGGACGCGCCGCGCGCTCTTTGGTGCGAGGTTAAGAAGCGCTTTGATCGCGTTGGAGGTTTGCTCGCGCGCCCGGAGTTCCAGTACCTGGCCGAGCAGGACAAGAACAGTGATGACCGCGGCGGCCTCGAAATAGATCGCGACCGCGCCGCCGGCGCCTTGGAATGCTTCCGGAAAAAGACCCGGGGCCATTGTCGCGGCGGTGCTGTAAACCCAAGCAACGCCGGTTCCCATGCGCGATCAGCGTGAACATATTTAGATTGCGTGTTGCGAGCGATCGCGCGCCGCGCTCAAAAAACGGCCAGCCCGCCCAAAGAACGACGGGCGTGGCAAGAACAAACTGTACCCAATTCGATGTCTCCTGCGAGATCAGCCTGTGAAGATTGAAGAGATGACCGCCCATCTCCAAAACCACCACCGGCAGACTGAGCGCGAGCGCGATCCAGAAACGCCTCGTCATTTCGGCAAGTTCGGGATTTGGACCCGCATCCGTGTTCGTTACATCGGGTTCGAGCGCCATGCCGCAAATCGGACAATGGCCGGGGCCGGTTTGGCGGATCTCTGGATGCATGGGGCAGGTGTAGATGGCGCTTTCCGGCACTGGCGCCGGCGGTTTCGGCTGCGCGCCTAATGAAGGACACAGGGTTGGCGGCGAATTTTGTTTTGCACCCCTGGCCGCAAAAATAATAGGTATGGCCGCCGTATTCGGCGCTGTGCTTGGCGCTGTGCAGGATCGACAGTCCATGCCGCAAACCGGATCCTTTTCTAATTGCGTGGCCTCGCCACCTTTGCCTGACTGTGCGTGCGGGTGATCATGATGATCGTGCATCGATCTGCTCCAGGAGGTTCATGCCGGACCGGCGGTCCGCGCAGGGCGACGAATGCAACGGGGAATGTTGCTGGCTTGGACCTGAGATTTAATGGCGCTCTCCCAATGTTCCAAGAGACAGCACTCGATAGTCGAATTTTTTGGTGTGCCGGCTAGCCTTCTGCTGGGCCAAAACTTTAACCTTAGCGCCCGCAACTGGGTAAAGCGGCGAGCACCTCCCGACCGAGGATACGTTGTTCTTTCGGCCAGCTCCAAAAATCGCCTTGGTGCGAGATCGCATCCGCGAGTCTTTGCCGGTAGGCTTCCTTCGTCATTTCGACCGCGCCGAGCGAAGCAAGATGCGGCGTTACGAATTGCGCGTCGAGCAGGCGGAACCCGCCCTTCGCCAAACGCGCAACGAGATGCACGAGGGCGACTTTCGAGGCGCCGGTTTTGCGGTGAAACATGCTTTCGCCGAAAAACGCCGCGCCGAGGTGAACGCCGTAGAGCCCGCCAACTAGCGTTCCATCCGCCCAGCTTTCCACGGTATGGACACGGCCTTCATCGAAGAGCTGGCGATAAAGCAGTTTAATCCGGCCATTGATCCATGTCGATCTCGCGGCCTCATGCGAGGCAGCGCATCCGTCGATCACGGCATCGAAATCGCAATCGATCTCTGATCTCGAAACGATCGGAGCGGATCGTCTTGGCGAGGCTCTTCGATACGATTAGGCCATCGAGCGGGATAATTCCGCGCTCGTCCGGATCGACCCAGAAAAGATTTTGGTCGAAAGCGCTTTCCGCCATCGGAAATAGGCCGATGGAATAGGCGCGGAGCACAATATCGCCGGTGATTTCGAATTGGTCGCGGGGACGGCTCATCGGACAAGATTGAGCGCGCTGGCCGGCGCCGTCAAGCGCGGGTGAGGAAGCCGCGCGGATTTACTGCTTGCCCCCGCGCTTGACAAAAGCATGACCATGCTCTTTTCCCAGGCTGCGCGGGCAGGTCCGACGGAGCTTTAGCCATGATGGTCTCGACGACGAATGATATAACAGGCTATCAAGATCGCCCGGCATCTCGGCATCGTCCGCGGCATCACGGTTCGCTCGCGCAGCGTCGTCGGCAATTTGGTCGGCGGCCTTCAGTCCATGTTCGGCGGCCAGATCGGCGCTTATTTGGAACTTGCCGAAACCTCGCGGCAGGAGGCCTTCGATCACATGTGCGCCCATGCCACCCAGGCAGGCGCCAATGCGGTTGTTGGGATGCGCTACGACGCCAACGAAATCATGGACGGAATTACCGAAGTCCTCGCCTATGGAACCGCGGTTTGGGTCGAGCCTCACGCGGGATAACCGGCAACGGCCAGAGCCGATTTCGCAAATTCAAGAAACCCCGCGATGTTGTCCACCATCGTCTTTTGCGAGGACAAGCCCACGAGCCCGTCTGGCCGCGAATTGGCCGGGCTTTTGGCGCGCACGCTGGCTTGCCTGGTGACGGCCAAGGTCGAAGGCCTGCTCGGCGACGTCCGGATCGCGGGACCGGCGCGGAACGGCCTTAGCGCTGTCGCCAATCACGCGGGCTGCGCCCTGATCGAGGCGGAAGACGAGGCGGAGTGGACTTACCTCGCCGTGCAAGCGGCGCGCGGCCCCGATGTTTTTCTGCTTTGTTGCGGGCGGGCTCCTGAGGCGGGGTTTATCGAGGAAGCCGGCAATTTCTTGGCGGCAAACAGCAAGGCTCAATCGCGTGCCGCTTGGTTGCGCGCGACCCCAGAGAATATCATCGAACAGGTTTTCCCTCCCGCGGCACCGCTCGTCGGCCTGATCGCGCAGCGCAGTCTTCTTTTGCGCGCGCCGCGCGGCGGCTTTCAAAAGCTCGCGCGCAGCATCGGCCCCGCCGCGACTTTTCAGACGCGGGCGCGCCGGATTGGCTGACTGGTCTCTTGCTAGTTATGCCCCGAGGTGCTGGGCCAGTAGAAATTGGTTAGGCCGCATCGGCGAGAAATTCAGGTTTTCGCGCGCCAGCGTTGCCAGAAGCTGATCTTTTTGTCCGAAAGGTCCGGCGCGCTGACTGCGGGCGCCGGCACGGCCGCCGGGACAAGTTGCGTTAGATGATATTGCCGCGTGGTAAACCGGATGACGACGCCAATCGCGGCGGCGAGCGGCACCGCAATAAGCAAGCCCACGAAGCCAAACAGATAGCCGAACGCGGCAATGGCGAACATCACCCAGACAGGGTTGAGCTGGACTCGCGCGGCGATGAGATAGGGAGAAAGCACATAGTCCGCGATCGCCTGGCCGGCAAAGAAAATCCCGAACACAACCGGAATCATCGTCCAAACTGGCCAGAACTGGAGCACCGCCACGCAAAGCGACAGCACAAGTCCCGTGAATGACCCGAGATAGGGAATGAAACTAATCAGACCGGCGGCGAGCCCGATCAGAATTCCATGGTTGAGACCAATCAACCGCAGCGCAAGAGCATAAAAGATGGCGAGGATGAGGCAGATCGTCCCCTGCCCGCGCAGAAATCCGGCGATCGTGTCATCGAGCTCGCCGGTCAGCGCCAAAACGGTCTCACGCTGCGCCGCGGGAATTGAACGCTCGATCGTAGCGATCAGGCGTTTCCAATCAATGAGCAAATAGATGGTGACAATCGGGGTCACCACCAGAAGGGAGAAAATCGACATCAGCGCCTGGCTGTCCGACCATAACGAGCGCAAAACGCTGGGAATCCAATCGGCGGCCATCGCTGTGAGCTCGCCCGCCGAATGCTCGGCTTCGCTCAGTTCTTGGCCGATGATCTTGCGCAACCATGGGCGGCTCGGGTCATTGGCGAGGGCTTGTAATTGGCCGATGTACTGGGGAACCTTTTCGATAAAATCCGCAATCTCCGTGCCAAGGAGAGGGGTGACGAGCACCATCACTCCGGCGACACCAATAATGAACAGTCCGACAATGCCAAGCGTCGCAATGGTGCGGTTCACCCCAAGCCGTTCGAACCATTCGACAACCGGGTCGAGCAGATAGGCGAGGGCGATCCCGGCCACAAACGGCAGCAGGATTTCGCGCAAGAGCACGACCAACATAAGAATGGCCGCCAGCGCCGCAAGCCACAGCACGGAAGGCCGCACCGCGGTCACGGGCTTACATTCTGGCAGTAGCAATGCTTATACATAATGGCTAGCCGCGTTAATCGAGCGTGTGCCCGAGGACAAATTTCGCCGATCGATCCAGGATGTCAATATTGAATTTTGTCCCGCGAAAAAATGTTCGGCCGGAAAGCTCGCCTTGAGGCGAAATTCGCTGCGTGGCCGCCCTTGTGTTTTTCGGGGCAAAGTGTTGGACTTGATGTCGGCGTCGATTGCGGCTTTCAATCTATCTGGTTAGGGAAGGTATTGGGAGCGAGATAAGGGGTCTTGCGAGTTTTATTCCCATTCGATGCCACGGCATTCGGGCACCTATTTTGGCAGCCATCCGAGCGCGCGCCGCTGCACGCGCGGCCAGTGCGGCGCCTGCGGCCTTGGGTCAACGGTTCTTACCCAATCGCAGGCGAAGCCCCGGTATTCACGCTTCCGGCGCGGCCTCTTGCGCCTGACGCGCCGCGCTCAAGCATCGCCGCCCTTGCGCCGCCCGCCGCAAGCCCATAGATGAAACTGAAGGATCCCCCTCCCCTGCCTAGGCCGTGCCGGGCGTGTTTTCTGAGAGCTTTTCATGCAAGATCACCGGTCCGGACGGGAAGGGTGGCACGCAACCACGATCGTCATGGTCAAGAAAGGCAGCCGCACGGTCATCGGCGGCGACGGCCAAGTCTCGATCGGGCAAACCATCGTCAAGGGCAACGCGAAAAAAGTGCGCAGGCTCGCCAAGGGCGAAGTGATCGGCGGCTTTGCCGGCGCCACCGCCGATGCCTTCACCTTGTTCGAGCGGCTTGAGGCGAAGCTCGACCAATATCCGGGCCAACTCATGCGGGCTTGCGTCGAACTCGCCAAGGATTGGCGCACCGACCGTTATTTGCGCCGGCTCGAGGCGATGATGCTCGTCGCCGACGCCGAGGCGGCTCTCGTTTTGACCGGCACCGGCGATGTGCTTGAACCGGAGTCGACCGGCGATGGAAGCGTGATGGGAATAGGCTCTGGCGGAAATTATGCGCTGGCGGCCGGCCGGGCGCTGCTTGCAACGGATCTCGACGCCGAGGCGATCGCCCGCCGCGCGCTCGAAATCGCGGCCGGCATTTGCGTTTATACCAACGATCATTTCGTGCTCGAATCGATTGCCTCGAAATGACCGCGCGGCAACAGGAAAGCCTTCATATGACCGATTTTTCTCCGCGTGAGATCGTCTCCGAACTCGACCGTTTCATCGTCGGGCAGAAGGATGCCAAGCGCGCCGTGGCGATCGCGCTCGCGCAACCGCTGGCGCCGCCTGCGCCTCGAAGGGGCGATGCGCGAGGAGGTGCTGCCGAAGAACATTTTGATGATCGGGCCGACCGGCTGCGGCAAGACCGAGATTTCCCGCCGCCTGGCCAAGCTCGCCGGCGCGCCTTTTCTCAAAGTCGAGGCGACGAAATTCACCGAGGTCGGCTATGTCGGCCGCGATGTCGAGCAGATCGTCCGCGATCTCGTCGAGACCGCGATTACGCATGGTGAAGGAAGAAAAGCGCAAGGCGGTTTCCGCGCGCGCCCAGCTCGCGGCGGAAGAGCGGGTCCTCGATGCTCTCGTCGGCACCACGGCGTCGGCGTCCACGCGCGACAGCTTCCGCAAGAGGCTGCGGGCGGGCGAACTCGACGACAAGGAAATCGAGATCGAGATCGCCCAAGCCTCGCCGTCAATGCCGATGTTCGAATTGCCGAACATGCCGGGCTCGGCGATCGGCGCGATTTCGATCGGCGATATTTTCGGCAAGGCGCTCGGCAATCGCGCAAAACCGCGCCGCACCACGGTCAAGGATGCCTACGCCCCCTTGATCGTCGAGGAAAGCGACAAGATGATCGACCAGGACCAGATCGTTCAGGAGGCGATCCGCGAGGTCGAAAACAATGGAATCGTCTTTCTCGACGAGATCGACAAGATTTGCGCGCGCGAAGGGCGCGGCGGCGGCGGCGATGTCTCGCGCGAGGGCGTGCAACGCGATCTGCTGCCGCTTGATCGAAGGCACGACGGTCGCGACCAAGCATGGCGCGGTGAAGACCGATCACATTTTGTTCATCGCGTCGGGCGCCTTCCATGCGTCGAAACCCTCGGACCTCTTGCCCGAATTGCAAGGGCGGCTGCCGATCCGGGTCGAGCTCTCGCCCTTGAACGAGGACGATTTCCGCCGCATCCTCACCGAAACCGAGGCAAGCCTCATCAAGCAATATGAAGCGCTCCTGCGCACCGAAGGGGTCGAGCTTTCATTTACGCCCGAAGCGATCAATGCGGTGGCGCGGATCGCGGTGCAGGTCAATTCCTCGGTCGAAAATATCGGCGCGCGGCGGTTGCAGACGGTGATGGAACGCGTGCTCGACGAGGTGAGCTTTACCGCGTCCGACCGTTTCGGCGAGACGGATCGAAATCGACGCGCGTTCGTCGAGAAGAACATCGGCGATCTCGCCAGGAACACCGATCTGAGCCGGTTCATTCTTTGACGCTTTGACGTTCGTGGCGACTTTTGGCATAGGCTCATTTGCCGCTGCTGCTGCGTGCGACGTGCGCGTTGCGCGAGAGTAATGTTTTGAGGCGCCGGGAGTCCCTCTGACATGGCAAAATTTCGTTGAACGGGTTTTTTCCGGCGTGCAGCCGACGGGCAATCTGCATCTTGGAAATTATCTCGGCGCGATCACCAAATTCGTCGAGCTGCAAAAGACCCATGATTGCATCTATTGCGTCGTCGATCTGCACGCGATCACGCTGCCGCAAAAGCCGGAGGAATTGAAGGCGAGCATCAGGGAAGTCACGGCCGCCTTCATCGCCTGCGGCATCGATCCCAAAAAACATATCGTGTTCAACCAGAGCCAGGTTGCCGAACATGCCGAGCTCGCCTGGGTGTTCAATTGCGTGGCGCGCATCGGCTGGCTCAACCGCATGACGCAATTCAAGGAGAAGGCGGGCAAGGACCGCGAGAACGCCTCCGTCGGGCTTTATGCCTATCCTTGTCTGATGGCCGCCGATATTCTTGTCTATCGCGCGACCCATGTCCCGGTCGGCGAGGACCAAAAGCAGCATCTCGAACTCGCCCGCGACATCGCGCAGAAATTCAATCTCGATTTTGCCGCCTCGATCGCGGCGCATGGGTCATGGCGAGGCGTTCTTCCCCTTGCCCGAGCCGCTGATCCAGGGGCCGGCCACGCGAGTGATGAGCTTGCGCGACGGCTCCAAGAAAATGTCGAAGTCGGACCCGTCGGACTATTCGCGGATCAATCTTTCCGACGATGCCGACACGATCGCCCAAAAAGTCCGCAAGGCGAAGACCGATCCGGACGCGCTGCCGTCTGAAGTCGAAGGGCTCAAGCAGCGCCCCGAAGCCGAAAATCTCATCGGCATTTTTGCCGCGCTCAATGGCGAGACGAAAGCAGGATGTGCTTGAGGACTTTCGGCGGCGGCAATTTCTCGGCCTTCAAATCGGCGCTGGTCGATCTCGCGGTGGCCAAACTCGGCCCGATCGGCGCCGAGATGAAACGCCTCAAGGGCGATCCCGCCTTTATCGACGGCGTTCTCGCCGATGGCGCGGCGCGCGCCCGCGCGATCGCGGCCAAGAACATGGCGTGTGTGAAGGATATTTTGGGCTTCGTGCGGTAACACGATGCTCCCGGCTCACGCCTTCGCTTCCAGGCCTTCGAGATCGGCGATCATTTCTTCGATCATGTTCAGCCCGATCTGCCAAAAGGCGGGATCGCGCGCGTCGAGCCCGAAAGGCGCGAGCAACTCGGCATGATGTTTCGTGCCTCCCGCCGAAAGCATGGCGAGATAGCGTTCGGCAAAACCTTCCCGCGCGCCCTGATAGACGCCATAGAGCGAATTGACGAGACAATCGCCGAACGCATAGGCGTAGACATAAAAGGGCGAATGGATGAAATGCGGAATATAGGCCCAATAGGTCTCGTAATCGGCTCCAAGCTCGATCGCGGGCCCGAGGCTTTCGGCCTGCTCGCTCATCCATAGAGCGCAGATCTGCGTCCGCCGTCAGCTCGCCGTTGCGCCGTTCGAGATGCAGCTTGCGTTCGAACGAATAAAACGCGATCTGCCGCACCACCGTGTTCAGCATGTCCTCGACCTTGGCGGCGAGCATGGCGCGGCGCTGCGCGACATTCGCCGTGCGCAGAAGCAGGGCGCGGAAACGTCAGCATTTCGCCGAAGACCGAAGCGGTCTCGGCCAAGGTCAGCGGCGTCGGCGCCATCAGCGCGCCATTCGGGCCGGCCAGAACCTGATGCACGCCGTGGCCGAGTTCATGCGCGAGCGTCATCACGTCGCGCGGCTTGCCCTGGTAATTCAGCAGCACGTAAGGATGCGCGGAAGGCACGGTCGGATGCGCGAAGGCGCCCGGCTGCTTGCCTGGCCGCACCGGCGCGTCGATCCAGCGCTCGTCGAAGAAGCGCTTGGCGATCCCCGCCATTTTCGGCGAGAAAGCGTCATAGGCGTCGAGCACAGTGTCGCGCGCCTCGTCCCAAGGATAGATTTTCGGCGCGACATCCGGGCAGCGGCGCATTGCGGTCCCAATGCTTGAGCGCCGTCTTGCCGAACCATTTGGCCTTGAGCTTGTAATAGCGGTGCGAGAGGCGCGGATAGGCGGCGCGCACGGCGCCGGCCAGCGCATCGACGACTTCGCGCTCGACGCGGTTGGCGAGATGCCTTGCGTCCGCCACGTCCTGAAAACCGCGCCAGCGGTCGGAAATCTCCTTGTCCTTCGCCAGGGTGTTGGTGACAAGGGCGAAAACGTCCGCAGATTTTCCTTCAAGCCCGCGCCGAACGCGATCGCCGCCTTTTCGCGGGTCTTCTCATGCGGGTCCTGCATCAGATTGAGCACCGGCTCGATCGCCAGCTGCCTCGCCATCGACGTTGAAGCGCAGGCTCGCGATCGTCTCGTCGAACAGCCGGTTCCAGGCGCCGTAGCCGGTGATCGATTTTTCGTGGAACAATTGCTCGAGCTTATCGTCGAGCTGATAGGGCTTGCCCTTGCGGATGTCTTCGAGCCAGGGCCGGTAATGCTTGAGCGGCGCCGGCCGCCAGTTTGGTCGCGAGCGCGTCGTCGAGCCGGTTCAGTTCGAGTTCGAAGAACAGAAGATCGGAGGACGCGTCGGTGATTTTTTCCTGCGTGTCGCCATAGAATTTCATCCGCGCCGGGTCGGTGGTGTCGCCCGAATAGACGAGCCCGGCATAGGACATGATGCGCCCGAGCAGCTCTTCCAGCGCCTCGTAGCGCTTGATCGCCTCGAGAAGCTCCGCGCCGGAGCCTTTCTTGGCGAGCGCTTCGAGCTTGCCCTTGTAGGCGACGTTGAAACTCTTGCATTCGGTCCCGGCCTTGGCGAGATCGTCCGCGAAGGCGCGGGACTCCATGGAAGGATAGAGGTCTTCGAGGTTCCACTCGGGCAATGAGCCAAGATCCGGCCGCGTGCTTTGGCTTCGCGGCGCTTTTTGGTTTGGGGCGAAACATGCTGAGGGATTTGCTGGTGCTCTTGCGCGTCATGGAACGATCCTATTGTGGGATTGCTGTCATAGCGAGCAAGGCTCCCGCGAACAACCTTTGCCGCTGGGAATGTTTTTCGACCGGCGGGCGAGGTGTGCTGCATAGCTGGTCCGGATCCAAATGAAAGCGCGGCTTGCCCCTGTGCAATTCTTCCTGTGAAGGTCACGCAGCATAAAAAATTTACCCAATTGGGAGCTGTCTTGCGATCCGGATTGGCGTAATCTTTGCCGCGTTCCCGCATGGAGGAAGAGGAGGTTAGTCATGACGGATGGCCATCAGGATTGCAGCGAGGCAAGGACTTCGCTCCACGGCGAAGCGAAACGCAAGATTTTACGAGGGCTTGTCCTAAAGGCTGTGGCCGCGAGTTTTGCGGCCTGGGCGATGACCTTGCCGGCCCTGGCCCAGCTGGCTGCGCCCGTCTATGTCACGGGGTCTGCCGCTGCTACAATTACGGTCACTTTCACGGTGGCTCCTCCTACGGGGTCCACGGTTTCTTGCAGCCTGGCGCTGCTCAGCAGTGATCCGCGCGCGCCGTCCGACAGCGCCTCCGTTACCTCGACGGTGAGCGGCTCGACCGCGACATGCACAGTAACGGTGAACTATAGATGGCGCCTTACGAGCACGAGCCTCTCCACGGATACGATGACGATTGGTTATTCGGTCCAGGGGCCGGTTGCGACCAGCTCGGGACTTGTCAACATCATTCCGATGCCCGCCAACGGCACGCATTTGACTCAGAGTTTCGCGGTTACCCAGTAATCGGGCATCAAAGACCTATCCCAGGGTTCCAGTCGGGAGAGGGAGCTAACTTCCATGCATTATTTGCGCGCTGCTGTCGCCCTGGTGGCGGCTATGACATTCTCAATGACGGCCCTTGGCGAGAGGCGTACGGCCATTGCGGTATTCACAGGGCCGAGCGGCGGCGTCGCGCCGCCGGACGGTGCACCGCCCTGTGTCTCGACGTTCTGCACATCGATACCAACAAGATACAAAAACACGTTCATTATCGGCATAACGGAGTACGAGACGACCTACCCTTGCTTTTACATAGATCATGGCCAGTGGACTCCGGGAACCAACATCCAACCTATTGACAAAGGAACGCCTGCTGGGACGGTAGACGTTTCGGAATTGGCTATCGTAGGTCCAACACCGCCCGGATGCACTGCTGCAGGGGGGCCGTATTTGTATGCTCCGCTTTATTTTGATTGGACCCTTCACAAGAATTTAACCTGGTATTTAGGTTACGGCCCAACGGCTTTCTTTCAATCGAATTGGTATACAAAGGACGGTTGGAATTTGCCGTACTCGTTCCAGATTACCGTGCCGGTAGTGCGTCCAATTGGCGAGACAATCTCGTTTAAGGGTTTTACGGGGGTTATCGGTAACGGCTTAGTAGGCCAATGGCTACAGACACTCACGCCGCCGACCGACGATCCGAGTTTCGATTTTACTGGAGAGACTGTCCAAGAGGATTTATCCGCTTCTATTGGCAACTGCCTATCTCCACCCGCCAAACTGGTCCCCCTAGCAGGCACGACAAGGCCCCCTAGTACTTTCCCGGTAGAGAATGGCCCGCCCGGCCAATGGGTTGACGGGGTCGGCTTCGGTGACGAAGCTGATTCAGCATGTGCCGTTCTATATAATTTCTGCTATCAGCCATCGGGTTGTTTGATGACCAGAACGCAAACGACGGCCATAAAGTCCGACGCCGATTTCGCTGATGCCTTTACCAAGTATGGCGGCGTCAACCGCTTGACGGCAGGTCTGCTTGGCAGAATCCTACCAGTCGCCCTGCCATTCCAAAGCCCACAAGGTTTCGGCAGGATTTTCTCAAGTCGACAATCCACCGAATCCCTAAGCAGTCAATCAGTCAAGAGCAACTTAACTCTAATCTCCACGTCCGTTTGCAAAAATCTTGTTCTGACGAACTGCAAATAGATGTTGATTACAATTGTTAGAGTCTGTCCGGAAACATCCAGCCGGATTGCAAGGTTTCCGGAGCATGAGGCGAATTGAGGCGAGGCGCGAGCAATCTGAGTGCCCTCCCGATTGAGGATCTTCCATTCATGGCCTGATCTTGGCCTGCAATGAATGGCGGAATCCGACCTGATGACGTTGTCCCCAAGTTTGATCCAGGCGCGACTACAATACCGTGCGGCCACGTTCTCGTATCGGCAGGCTGAGGTCAGCCCGCCCATGCCGCCCAATTCTCACCGCAACGGGCCAAGGCGCTACGCTGCTCGATGGCTCCGCGCCCTGGCCCGTTGCTATGTCTGGACCCAAATGTAAGCCCGTCCTGCCCCTGTGCGGATCTTCCTGCGAAGCTCTAGGTGGTCACACAGCATAAAAATTTACCCAATTGGGAGCTGTCTTGCGATCCGGATTGGCATAACCTCCTCCGTGTTCCCCGCATGGAGGAAGAGGAGGTTAGTCATGTCGGATGGCCATCAGGATTGCAGCGAGGCAAGGTCTTCGCTCCACGGCGAAGCCAAACGCTATTTTTCACGCGGGCTTATCCTAAGAGCCTTAGCCGCGAGTTTCGCGGCCTGTGCGATGACCTTGCCGGCCCTGGCCCAGCTGGCTGCGCCCGTGTATGTCACGGGGTCTGCCGCCGCTACAATTACGGTCACTTTCACGGTGGCTCCTCCTGCAGCGTCCACCGTTTCTTGTGGCTTGTCGTTGATCAGCAACGATCCACGTACCCCGGCCGACAGCTCAACCGTAACCGTCACGGTGACGGGTTCGACCGCGATCTGTACAGTAACGGTGAACTATAGATGGCGCCTTACGAGCACGAGCGTTTCCACGGATACGATGACGATTGCTTATTCGGTTCAGGGGCCGGTTCAGAACAGCTTTGGCCTTGTCAACATCATTCCAATGCCCGCCAACGGCACGCATTTAAGTCAGAGTTTCGGTGTCACGCAGTAATCAGGCGTCGAGGGGCAATCCGAGGTTGAGGTAACTTCCATGCATTATTTGCGCGCTGCTGTCGCCCTGGTGGCGGCCGTGATGTTTTCACTGAGTGCCGCTGGCCAGGCGCCTCCGGCCGCTAAAATCGGGTCGACCTCCGGCAAGGCGGTGGCCATCCGGGCATTGTCCCCGAACCCAGTGGGCGGCATCAATCCTTTGGCCGGCACCATGGTGAAACGACAAACGGAAACGTTCATAGCGGGCATCGCGGAGATCAATCCTGATACCTGCGCATTTATAAATTCTGGCTCGTGGACCTTCACCCTGAATCCAACGTTTGGGAAGACCACCTGGAGAGTTGAATCTGGCACGTCAGCAACGGGTCAACCATGTGCTGGCCATACATATAATTTTGCTAAAATATTTTACACGTGGACCGCTCATAACAATCACACCACAACGCCAAATCAAGGACCAACTGATATTTTTAACGCGACTTGGACGACCCCTGACGGGATGTTTAACGATCCGTTCGTGTTCAATATTATTACGAATCCAGTGCGTCCAAAGGGCGAGACCACTGCATTGCAAAGTTGGCAAGACTCCTTTGGTATATGGAAGGTAACGCTCGTATGCTGCGCCCCGCCAGATGATGACGATGCGGCGTTCGATTTCACGGGCGAAACGGTGAACGAGGTTTTCCTAAGTGACCAAAACTCGTGTCCAGGTAACGCATCCGTTAACCCGAGCATGGGAACAGTAAATAATGGACCACCAGGTAGTTTTCATGACAAAATTGGGTTTGATCCGTGCGTCGTACATTATGCTCGATGTTTAATGAAAGCTGGTTGTGGGTTCGTAGTTAAGCAGCAGATGGAAATAAATTCTCCAGCAGATCCAGCTAATACATTTTTTTCTTATGGAACTGCGCCAAATACTTTGAGTTCAAGAGTTGAGGGTGGTATTATCGTCAATCTTGCCGGCAAGTTGACCTCTAGGAGCGGGGTAGGCCAAATAACATCTCAAAGGAGCACGCCCCTAAGCCCGTTCACTCCGGCGCACCATGACTTTCCGAGCGACAAAGCTTCGTGTTTTGCGAAAGCCCAGGATCTTCAGTTCTACCTAGCGATGCTAGATAAACGATGCTGAGTCCAAACGGTCAGACGGGTAGCGGGAGCGTCACGGGGGAAAATCTTAAGCGATGGTGGACGGAACCGCTTTAGCGGGATCTCCCCACGACCCCTGTTGGAAGGAACAGCCTTCCGAAAGGATGGCGGCCATGTCCTGGATTACAAAATAAACTGCCAGATAAAGCTTTGGTATGAACCTGCCGCACGGGCGCTTGATCGCCGGCCGGCCAGAGCAACGCGCCATTCATTTCAAGGCGGCGATTTGGAGCCAGACCCGCCTCGCCGATCATGTTTGACATCCAATGAATGGCGGAATCTGGCCTCGGCCGAAGCGCCATCGGACATGTGCGAGCGCCGGTCTTACAGATTGAACGAGAGATTACCGTGTGCTGTCTCGTAAGGTTTTGGCCGACAATCGTATCAAAATGCGGGCCTTCCTGCGAAGATCTAGGTAGTGAAGCAGCATAAAAATTTACCCAATTGGGAGCTGTCTTGCGATCCGGATTGGCATAACCTCCTCCGTGTTCCCCGCATGGAGGAAGAGGAGGTTAGTCATGTCGGATGGCCATCAGGATTGCAGCGAGGCAAGGTCTTCGCTCCACGGCGAAGCCAAACGCTATTTTTCACGCGGGCTTATCCTAAGAGCCTTAGCCGCGAGTTTCGCGGCCTGTGCGATGACCTTGCCGGCCCTGGCCCAGCTGGCTGCGCCCGTGTATGTCACGGGGTCTGCCGCCGCTACAATTACGGTCACTTTCACGGTGGCTCCTCCTACGGGGTCCACTGTTTCTTGTAACCTGGCGTTGGTCAGTAATGATCCGCGCGCGCCGTCCGACAGCGCCTCCGTTACCTCGACGGTGAGCGGCTCGACCGCGACCTGTGTAGTAACGCTGAACTACAGATGGCGCCTCACGAGCACAAGCCTCTCCACGGATTTGATGACGATTGGTTATTCGGTCCAGGGGCCGGTTGCGACCAGCTCGGGACTTGTCAACATCATTCCAATGCCGGCCGACGGTACGCATTTGAGTCAGAGTTTCGGGGTCACCCAGTAATCGGGCGTCGAGTACTAATCCGAGGTTTCTAATCGGGACGGAGCTAACTTCCATGCATTATTTGCGCGCTGCTGTCGCTCTCGTGGCGGCTATGACGTTCTCTTCAATGGCTTTTGGCGAGACGCGTCCGGCGATTGCGATATTCTCGGCGCCGGATGGCCCTAGGGCGCTAGCCATCGAACCCTCAAACACCCCCAGTTCGGCCACCTACTCCACAAGCATTGCAAGATATACCCCCGTGCCCACGTTGATTATCGGCATAACCGAGTACGATCCATTGAACTGCAAATGGCTAGATTTGGCAAGTGGACCGACCCCAACTCGTCTCTTAAACCTGTATTCAAAGGGAAGCCTGCTGGGCCGGTAGGCTACCAGAGAACTTTTGCAGGCACATTACCGAGCACCACGCCTTGCCCTGGACTGGCAGTTACTTATCTCGCAATAGATTTTTCGTGGATGGCTCATTACAATCAAACCGGATTAGGATCAGGCGTTGCTCCACCTCCATGTAAAACAACAAATCCAGTGTGCCCAACGGCTGTTTTTCAAGGAGAATGGACCACGAAGGACAAAATGTTTGATATAGTGTACAGCTTCCAAGTTAGCGTGGATGTGGTGCGTCCAATTGGCGAGACGACTAACTGGCAGGGTTGGTCGGGATGGTTCGGTAGCGGCCTCGTGGGCCAATGGGCGGCGACGCTCAAGCCTCCAACCACAGATCCGGATTTCGATTTTACAGGGGAGACGACACAAGAAAGATTTTCTAATAAAAAAGACACCTGCGCTCTTAAAACGACTACAAAAAATAACATTCCACTGGGAAACGTAACAAGTCCCGGCAAGAACTTTCCGGTAATGGATGGCCCGCCTGGTAAGTATATTGACGGAGTTGAGCGTCGGTGGTGACGATCCGCAATCAGTATGTTCCGTACTCTGTCATTTCATCACAAATCCAGCTGGTTGCTTTCTCTCAGTACAGCAGCAGATGAGCATTATGTCCCCGGCCGATACGGCCTTTGTCAAATATCCCGCCGTTAATATCCTCGAAGCTGGCAGCATCGGCTCAATCACCTCCGCGTTCCTAGTCCTAAAGCCCTCACAAGGCCACGCCACCGTAACATCAAATCGCTATCCCATTTCTGGCCCACGCCCTGAACCAATGAGCCATCCAAGCGGCGATCTCGACCTGAGCAATTGTACTAGTATTAGGATTCCTCTTCCTACTAAACCTGTTACTTCTAGAAACTTTAATTTTCCCCAAGATTGTAGTAAATAGATGTAGCTTGCATTTTATAGAGTAGGGGAGCGCACAGGGGGATAGCCGGTTTTCCCACGACCCTTGAGTTGGATGCGCTGAATATCCGAAAGGATATCGGCCACGCCCAGGATTACAAAAATGCGGCCAGAGAAAGCTTCGGTCTAATCATGCCGGGCGGGGGCGTGATTGCCGGCCCGCCAGCGCAGCGCACCATTCATCACGAGCCAACGAGTCTGGTAAGCGGGCCCGCCTCGCCGATCATGCTTGACATCCAACGAATGGCGGAATCCGGCCTCGGCCGAATCGCCATCGGACATGTGCGAACGCCGGTCTTACAGATTGAACGAGAGACCGCCGTCTGATGCCTTGTAAGGTTTTTGCCCCGATCGTACCAAAATGTTTCGAGACCTGGGTGCGGGGGTTTCTTATTTTGTTGTTTGACGCGGCTTTGGCGATTTGCCGGGTTGGAAGCACTGCGGCTGGAAAATTCTGGTTGAGCTGCGGCCGCCCCGCTTCTCGCGGGCTTTGCCGCGGAGCGCTTTTGCCGCCGCTCAGGCGGTTTGCAGCCGGAGGGAGCGCTTCATATTGTAAGCGATGGCGGCAAGACGCACTTGCAATCTGGCTTTGGCCAAGCCCATCCACCGCATCGCGCGAAAGTGATAACTGCGCTTCCAGGTGCCAAAAATTTTTTCAATGCGCGGCCGGATGGGCTTGAGCGGGCGATTATGTTCTTTGAGCGCTTCGGCCTTGAGCCAGCGATGGCCCTTGCGCAAGAGCTTCGCGGTCCCGCCCTTCGCTTCGATCGCCGCCCCGGCCGAGAGCGCATCATAGGCCTTGCCGCCATAGACCTCGCCCGGATCATCGGGAATGATCGAAGGAGCAATGTTGACATCGGCCTCGTTGGCGGGCGCCGTCTCAACCTCGCGGATGATTCCCGTGTCCTTACCGGCGGCAATATGCGCCTTATAGCCATGCATGGGCGCGCGGCTCTTGTGCTTGGCCCAGGCGGCTTCGTGATCGCCCTTGGACGCCGGGCCAATCACCGCCGCATCGATCAGCGCGCCTTTGCGGACAGCGGCGCCTTTGGCTTCGAGATCGCGCGCGATTGCTTCAAACAAGCTCTTGTCGAGATCCTGCGCTAAAAGCAGGCGGCGGAAGCGCACAAAGGCGGTGCGCCCGGGGGGGTCTTCCTCGCGGGCAAAGCCGCAAAAGCGGCGGAAGCTCGCGCGGTCCGCGAGCGCTTCTGCCAGCATCACATCGGAAAGATCATACCAGCTTGCGATGAGCAGCGCCTTGAACATCGAAAACGGCGGCCAAGCCTTTTCGCCCATTGCCGGAGCATAAAGCCCGGTCAAGGTGCGGCCCGCGGGCTCCCAATCGATCAAGGTCAAAAGCGCATCAAGGCTCGTTGGCCGCACAGCCCTTGCGCCGAAACGAAAACTCTCCTGCCCGATCTGCCGCAGCGCCATGATCACCTCCAATCTCATTCGATGAAATGGAATCATAGACCGCAGTCCGCGACAAGCATTCGCAGAAACTTGCGCACAGGTCTCGAAACATTTCGGTACGATTGGCGAAAAGCGGCGGCGGCGCGCTGCTGGCGGCGTTTGATGCGCGAACGTGTGCCCAGTGTAAGATTGGCACGAATGAGCGTGCCGGAGAAGTGCCGAGGCCAAGCCCAGCGTTTGATACCGGCCGGTTTTCAAAAATGGAAAACTTTTGCACCTGAATTCTGCACCGAGAAAGTCTTTAAAAATCAAACGCCGATTTTTGGTGCAATAATCTTGCAGACTGCGAGAAAACTCACCCACGCGAGCGGCAATTGATGGATTTCAGCCGATTTCGGCGGTTCTCGTCCATCACAGGCTCGCCGAGGCGCAAAAATTTGGTCAAGACGAACCACTTCTCGGCAAAATCCTAGTTTTCACACGGTCTGCTTGAATTTTGCACCAAATGAAACGCGTAACGCGTTTGACGCGCGTCGTCGCCGCGAGCCTTTGCAAGAAGGAAAATTCTAGCCGCGTGGACTCGCTCCAGGATTTATGGCCTTGCGTCCCGATGTAGGTAGCACCAAATGAGGTTGACGCTACAGGGAGTCAAATGTTCACAAGATACAGTTTCCCACAGCGCTATAGTCCAGCTGCTCAGTTTTTTTCCACTGGAGTTCCGTGCTGCTCGTCGGCTTTGCTTGGGTGGTAGGAGACTTTGGTGATGACCTGCCGAAAGGCAGCTTCCGTGAACTCGGCGAATTCATCCACGTCTCAGCCGGACAATTAATTGTCGCTTTGCTCGTAATGCGTCTCGTGTGGCGCGTAATCACTCCGCCGCCACTACCAGAGGCGACGCCTCTGGGACTATGGACAGATCGTGGCGGCAGGGTCATGCATTTTATGCTTTACGCGCTGCTTGCGGCAGTCCCGATTGCGGGCATCGTGACGCTGTTCGCGGGCGGTGATGGCTTGCCGCTGTTCGGCTACGGCGAAATTCCTTCGCCTTGGCTCAAAGACGAGGCGTTCGAACAAAACGCCAAGGAAATCCACGAGACGTTGGCAAATGCGCTGATTATTTTAGCGATGTTCCACGCAAGCGCGGCACTTGTCCATCATTTTTATTTCAAGGACAGAACACTTAAACGAATGTTGCCCAGCGGTTTCGACAAGCACGCGTGACGAGGCTGCCACAACCACCGTTGTGGAACGGTGCTTTTTTGTTGATTTATGACACAGAGTCTTGCGCGGCTGTTCCCTTCAGCCCAGTGTCGCCTTTATGCATCACAAGCTGGCATGACGAGAAACGCTTGTACGACGAAACGCCTTTCTGGCCCTCGGCCAGTGATATTCTCCGGGACTGGGCCGCGCGCGTGGCAGATGCAGTTCGCTGCGGCACAATGATCGAACACACCGCCTTCCCTATTGATCCGGTGCTGTTTTACACCTTTTTGATTGCTGCCGTGCTGATCGAAATCACGCCGGGCCCGAACATGGCCTATCTGGTCACATTAGCGATGACGCGCGGTCGCACCGCCGGATTGGCGACGGTCGCTGGAATTACGATCGGCCTTGCGGTCTATATGGTGACGGCGGCCTTTGGCCTCACCGGAATTTTTTTGCTCTACCGTCCTGCCTATGACGCATTGCGCTTTCGCTGGCGTCGCGTATTTACTCTGGCTCGCCGTAGAAACTTGGCGTAGCGCGGATGGCGGCGAAGCCGGCGATTTTACGGAATTGTCCTGCCCGCAATTTGCGATGCGCGGCTTTCTCATCAACATTCTTAATCCGAAAGCCGCGGTGTTCTACATCGCGTTGCTGCCCTCTTTTATCCAAGCCGAACATGCCGGGCCGCGCACACAGGCGCTGCTGTTGGGCTCTGTTCACATTGTTATCAGCATCGCCGTGCATCTGTTGCTGGTTCTGCTCGCAGTAAGGCTCGGCGGCTTCGTCGCCATGGGCACCGGAGGCTCCGTCCTTATGCGCCGGATTTTTGCGGTGCTGTTGGCGGGCGTGGCGGCGTCGCTGACCTATGAGACGAGAGCCGTTTGAACACGAATTGAGCGCTCTGGCCGTATACGCGCAAGCCACATAAGATCATGTGTTCATGGTCGGCCTACTCTGACGACCGCTCCCGTTCTTGGCAGCCATTTGGATGATGTCACCACGCATGACGCTTGAGGGCCTGTTCCAAAAGCCTCGCCCTAACGCTTAGAGACGACCTTTCAGGCCTCCTCAGAGTGAGGGCGAGGCTTTTGAACAGGGGCTAAGGATCGAAAAAACCGGCGGGGATTTGGGCCGTGAGTTCTCGCCCGGCCGCTTCTCCGAGCGATGCCGCCTCGGCCACTGGCCCAGACACCGCTGTCTCGAAAAACCTCCGAACCATCGGGCTTTAGCACGATGGCGTGAAAATCGACGTTGCCCGCTTCGACCCGCGCATGTGCGCCGATCGGCGTCTTGCAGGAGCCATCGAGAACCCTCAAAAATGCGCGCTCCGCCGTAAGTGCCATCCCCGTTACCGCGTCGAGAACCGGGGCAAGGAGTGCCCGCGTGGAATCGTCGCTGGTCCGAATAGTGATGGCAATCGCGCCCTGACCCGCCGCCGGAACAAATTCTCGCACGTCGAGCACGCTCGTTGCCGCCGCCTCGAGGCCGAGGCGCTTCAATCCAGCAAGCGCCAGTAGCGTGGCGGCAGCTTCCCCCTTCGCGACCTTGGCGAGGCGCGTCTCGACGTTGCCGCGCAACAGCGCGATCTGCAGGTCCGGCCGCAGCCGCTTGACCATGGCAGCCCGTCGAAACGAAGCGGTGCCGACAATGCTGCCAGCGGGAAGCTTGAGCGGATGCGGTGCGTGCGAAGAAATCCATGCGTCGCGCACATCTTCGCGAGGAAGATAACCGCAGATTTCGATTCCCGTTGGTAAAAATGTCGGCAAATCCTTCGCCGAATGCACGGCCATTTCGATACTGCCGGAAGCCAAGGCAAGGTCGAGCTCCTTGGTAAAAAGCCCTTTGCCACCGGCTTCGCTCAACGGCACGTTGAGAAACATGTCGCCGCTGGTTTTGATGGTGGCGATCTCAATGGCCGCTGGATCGAGGCCATGCGCCGCCATGAGGCGATCCTTGAGCTCACGCGCCTGCGCCAGCGCCAAGGGGCTGCCCCGCGTCCCTAGTCTCACGGGAAGGGCAATTCCTAATCGCGATGCGGAGGCAGGAATCGGCGGATTTCCTTATTGGTTGCATGTCTCTATAAGTTGAAGAGTAATGCGGCTGGCGGCGAATACCAAATTTCTTCGCCAAATGCCAAGCGAGTGTTTTTGATTAGGCAAATATGCGATTGACGGCCCACGTAGGATGCGGGAAAAGATTCTGCAGTAGCGGACGCATCGCCTAGGAGTTGTCACGGCATATGGTCAAAGCACCCCTGCCACCAGATAAAAACGACGCCCGCGCACCTGATCGTAACAACATTTGGTTTTCGGCGCCGGCGTTATGGACCGTTATCGGTAGTCTAGTAACAGCTGCCATTGGCGCGGCTATAACAGGGTATTGGAATAATTCACTTGAGCACGAAAAATTCGTCTCTAATACTAAGTTTGAGCGGCGTAAATTCAAATCTGAGTTGATACAAAAGGCTTTGGAAGGGGACGACGATAGCAAAAAAGCCAGTCGCCTAACATTCCTAGCGAAAGCCGGTCTAATCGACGACTACAGCAAAGAAGTTCTAAACACACTCCCAACCTTCCTCGGAGCAGCTATAAGAGATCATATTACCACAGTGGGAGAGGTCAAGAAAGTCTTCCACCAAATTGGTTTGCATACAGGTCCGATAGATGAAGTAGCAGACGAGGCCTTTCGTAAGGAGGTAGTAGAATTCCAGAGTTCGAGGGGCCTCCCACCGGACGGATACGTCGGCAAGGATACCTATGCAAAACTGAGCTAGGCATGGCTGGGGCACTTCAAAAAAGATTTTCTCACGGTTCGAGAGGCCCAGAACGTCCTTGCCCATCTTGATCCAAGTCTGCATACAGGTCCGCTCAATGATGTGGCAGACGAAAACTTTCGCAAGGAGATAGAAAAGTTCCAGGAGAATAATAATATTCCAGTGGACGGATACATGGGTAGCCCACTTACCTATTCTAAACTGAGGGAGGCGTATCCCAATTACCACGAGTAGAATTAGCCTACAATTTAAGTCTGGCTTGCAATGTCCATAATCTCCTTTGATTAAAAGGAATTTATTTGCAAGGGAATTCCTTCGAAGGAGCATCATGCGCGTTCTCGGTATTGAAACAACGTGCGACGAAACCGCCGCCGCCGTCGTCGAGTTGCGGCCAGGCGGGTCCGGCGAAATTCTCTCGAACGAGATCATGAGCCAGATCGCCGAGCACGCGGCCTATCGGGGGTGTGGTGCCGGAGATTGCCGCACGCGCTCATGTCGAGACGATTGACCGGCTCGTGCAGCGCGCGCTCGGCGGCGCCGGGCTCGAATTAGCCGATCTCGACGGGATCGCGGCGGCAGCGGGGCCAGGTCTTATCGGCGGCGTCATGGTGGGGCTGATCACGGCGAAAGCCTTGGCCTTGGCGAGCCGAAGGCCGTTCATCGCGATAAACCATCTCGAAGCGCATGCGTTGACGGCGCGGCTGACCGGCGATCTCGCGTTTCCTTATTTGCTGCTCTTGGTCTCCGGCGGCCATACCCAATTGGTCGCGGTGAAGGGGCGTCGGGGACTATCTCCGGCTCGGTTCGACGGTGGACGACGCGGCGGGCGAAGCCTTCGACAAGGTCGGCAAAATGCTGGGGCTTCCCTATCCCGGCGGACCTCGGGTCGAGAAATTGGCGGCGGAGGGCAATGCCGAGCGGTTCGATCTGCCGCGCCCGATGCTTGGCCGGCCGAAACCGGACTTTTCCTTTTCCGGTCTCAAAACCGCCGTCCGGCTGGAAGTGGAGCGCGCTGGACCCTTGACGGCCGCGGATGTGGCCGATGTCTGCGCCTCATTCCAAGCCGCGGTGGTCGATACGATCATCGACCGCTGCCGCGCTGGCTCTGCGGCTTTTCCGCGAAACCACCGGCCATCCTAACGCCATGGTCGTGGCGGGCGGGGTTGCCGCCAATGGCGCCATTCGCCGGGCGCTGATGCGGTTTTGCGGCGAGGCCGGGCTTGCGGCTCGTCGTGCCGCCACCGAGCTCTTTGCACCGATAATGGCGCCATGATCGCCTGGGCGGGGATCGAGCGGCTATCGCTCGGCCTCGTCGATGATTTGACCTTCGCGGCAAGGCCGCGCTGGCCGCTCGACGCCAATGCCGAGGCCGCGCATCATGGCAAGGCGTGATGGGACTGCGTGACGTGTCAGGAAAGGAGGTCCGGATTCAGCGCGGCGAGTTCCTTGAGGCCGTGACGGATCAGTTCGGAGGCTGGCGCGCCTTCGCCAAGCGCCGCGACCGAAGCTGCCACCGCCGCCACGGCCTGCGACCGCCCATAGCCGAGATTGACCAGGGCCGAAAGCGCGTCTTGCGCGGCGGTGGGTTTGCCGCCATCGAGGCCTGAGCCAGCGGGCGCCGCGCCGGCACGCCAACACGGGGGCCTTGTCCTTTAATTCCGAAGACGATTCGCGCCGCGAGTTTCGGCCCGACCCCAGGCGCCCGGGCGATAGCCGCCTTATCCTGGCAGCCGATCGCGGCAGCAAGATCGGCGGCATCGAGAACGGTTTGAATTGCGAGAGCCACCTTGGCGCCAACACCTTGCACCGTCAGGAGCAGCCGGAACCAATGGCGGTCGCGTCTCCGAGAGAAGACCGAACAGTTTTATCGAATCCTCGCGCATTTGCGTCTCGATCGCGAGCATCGCCGCCTCGCCAGCCGGCGGCAGCTTTTGCAGCGTGCGCCCGGAGCAATGCACGATATAGCCGACACCCTGCACGTCGAGGATCACATAATCCTCGCCCTGCGAGTCGACAATGCCTTTGAGTTTGCCGATCATTTGGGGAATCGCCGATGTTGCGAAAGCTTTTCGCTATAGAGCATCGCTCGACGAATACGAAACCCGATCTCCGGGATTTTGGTGCGATATTTGGCGGCAACGTAGCCTGATCACGGCGGTGCCGCCTGCGATGGTGCTCTTATCCACGCAACATTATTCCACGGGCGCCTCGAGGTCATTTCGTCTGGGCGCACGCGGCAGACTGAAATAAACAAGGACCGTGATCCACCCCTGCGGGCCGGAGCTTGTGGTTATGGTTGTGGAAAATTCGGCTATCCGCCGCACCCCCGTGGGCGGCACCCTTGGCGTAAAGCGGGACGAATACTGATGAAAATGAACCTCGCCATGCTGCACTTTTGCTCTGGCGTTGATACCTTTTGTTGCCGGTGGCCCGTCTGCCCCGCAGGTGCAAATACAGCGTGCCAGCAGCCTTTTGGTTGTCGGCACGCTGTCGATCCAAGGTTCGCCATCACGCCGAAGGTGACGTGTTTTTAGGTGACTACGGAACAGTTACGATATCTGCGACTCAATCGGACAGGACAGGAGTGGTAAGCGGCGAGCCCACCCCGCCTGTATCACCCTTGTAGTTACGCACTTCGATCGTTTTGGCCGGGCAACTTACGGGGTTAGCATCCAATTGGGCGAATAGCGCGACGCCAACCGACAGGTTCCACTCGACTGTGACCACCGGTATCGCCGTGGGACTAACGGCTGTGGGGCCGATCTTCAGGCAGCAGATACCGGCGGCTGGATGGGTCACCGAACTAATGTTCTTGGAGGCAATGACTGAACAACCTTGTCCAAGATAAGCAGCGGCCTGCGCGAACTCCTCCTTAAGCGGAACATTAGGAGTAGCCGGTACCGGTAATCCCCCGTTTGTTCGCCCACCCGCCATGGCGGGCGCTGCCGCCAATACCGCAGCTACCGCACCTGCGCTCAGAAACGCGAATTTCCGTGACATTATATATCTCCTATAAAAGGTATCAGAAATGAGACACTTCAAATTTGTGTCTCATAAACCATGTTGCCACACATCGAATCATAATCGCAACCTCCAAGCAGGGGATGCAAATTTCGAAATGACAAATACCCTTCCTGCCCCTGGCCCGCTGCGGCGCAAAATTCCATCAAACAGAAATCGGTACCCGCGCGAGCAAATTTTCGCCTTCAGGGCAAATCGCCTTTGGCGCGAGTGTAAAGTCCCGCCTGCAGGGTTCGATGTTTCGCGCTTGCGCGGACCCGCGCATGGGTGATCGCCACGGCGAGCGCATCGGCCGCGTCGGTGCCTTGCGCACCGCTTCCGGGCAGAAGCATTTTCACCATCATCGCAATCTGCGCTTTTTCCGCATGGCCGGTGCCGGTCACGGTTTTCTTGATGAGATTGGCGGCATATTCCGCGACTGTAAGGCCCGCGAGAGCGGGAACGACGAGCGCTATTCCCCGCGCTTGCCCGAGTTTTAGGGCCGATTGCGGGTCGCGATTGACAAAGGTTTCCTCGACCGCGGCTTCCGTGGGCGCAGTATTCGGCAATGAAGACGGCCAGACCCTCGTGCAGCTCGCGCAGGCGCTCTGCGAGCGGCATTTCTGGTCGTTGGAATGGAGGATGCCGCTTGCCACATAGGCAAGCTTCGAGCCCAAGACCTCGATCATGCCCCAACCCATGCTCCGCAGGCCCGGATCGACGCCGATGATGCGAATCGCCGCTTGCTCCATGGCCGAGCCTATCCGCTGTCGCGGCGGGATGGAATTCCGTGAAACAGACTCACTCCAACAGCATGCGCTTCAAAAGCTCGATCTCTTCCGACAATGCTCCGTCCGCAGTCACGAGACCGTGAATCTTTCGCACGGCGTGGAGGACGGTCGTGTGGTCGCGGCCGCCAAACCGCCGGCCGATTTCAGGGAGCGAGCGCGGCGTCAAGAGCTTGGAGAGATACATCGCGATCTGGCGCGGGCGCACGACGCTTGCGGTTCGCCGGGAGGACAGAATATCGGCGCGGCTGACATTGAAATGGCTTGCGACCAGTTTCTGGATGTCCTCGATCTTGACCTTTTTCGGGTCCGGAGTTCGCACCAGATCGCGAATGGCGAGTTCGGCGGTTTCCAGCGAAAGCGGCGTGCCTCTAATCCTGAGCAGGACAATGACGCATGTGCAAGCAGCCGGTTGACGGCACCATCAAGATCGCGGCCATTCGTTTGGATGACGCTCGCGACATAGGCGACGACCGCGGCTGGAACCTCGAAAGTTGGATGCACCAGTTTTGCGCCGCAATGCGTGCTTCGAGAATTTTGATCCGCAGCGCCTCGTCGAGCGCGCCGATTTCGATGCAAAGGCCGCCGCTAAGCCGCGACCTTACTCTTTCTTCGAGACTTTCGAGATCACCCGGCGGCCTGTCGGCCGCGATCACGATCTGCCGGCGGGAATCGATCAAGGCATTGAGCGTATGACAGAACTCCTGCTGGATCGACTTGCCCTGAAGAAATTGGATGTCGTCGATCACGAGGACATCGATCGCCCGCAGCCTTTCCTTGAATGCGATCGCCGTCTGGGCCTTGAGGGCGGCAACGAAACCATACATGAATCGCTCGGCCGTGAGATAGATGACCCGCCGCTTTGCCAAGGCGGCGGCATGTGCGATGGCTTGGAGAAGATGGGTCTTTCCCAAGCCAACCGCGGCATGGAGATAGAGCGGATTATATGCGAGCTGGCTCCGCCGGTCCCGCGCAAGCGATTCTCTGCGCCTCGGCAAAGGCGAGCTGATTAGACGCGCCGACGAGGAAATTTGGGAAAATCAGGCGCCGGTCCAACGGCGAGCCAGCGAGCGCCTCGGCTTCGCACGGTCCTAAGCTCTCGGCGCAGGGCGCCAAAGCCGATCTTTTTGGGGACGAATTTCTTGTACCGCAAGGCCCCATCGGCAAGGAGGGTGCAATGAATTTATGTAGCTGTCCTTTGCTGAATCCGCGTCGCTGCACGCAGCGAGACCGCGTAGGCCGCCAGTGACGCTGTTCGCTTGCCTTGTCGAGGAACGAACGTTGATCGACACCCGCTTGATCGTAGGCAATTCGCTGGCCAACAACGGAAGAATCCTCTCCACATAGTGCGACTGAATCCAGCTCTTCAAAAATTTTGTCGGCACCGAGAGATAGGCGTCCTGGCCGGAAAGCCCATCGAGTTCGAGACACCCGAACCAGGATGAGAAAACTTCTTCCCCAAGTTCCGCGCGCAGCCGGCGGCGGATTCGCATCCACGCTTCGCTTTTGTCAGCGCCGCCGCGCGAGGCGGCCGTTTCGCCAAGATCAATTGAATCGGAAATCAGTGTGCGCAATTCTGGCATCGGTCGTTTTCCCGAATCGAGACAAGGCAATGGCGGCCGTTCAAATGCCGACGCCAACGATGATGAAGTTCAGAGTGAGAACGGAGTGGCCGCGAAACTAATCGAGCAGGCGCCGCAGGCAGGGTCGTGTCGGAACCCAGCAAGCTTTTAGAAAACGGCCGGCTAGGACCCATTCGGCCGCCCGGGGAAGCTGAACATACGAATTACCGGCGCAAACCATTGCGGTCATATACCCCCCTCAGCTCCGCATTCTAGCCAGCGGAGCCTGTTTAGGTGACGTCCAATTGAAAGCATTCAATTCCAAACAAACCACTTTAGCGACTAACACACCAGCACCGTGTGCAACAACTCGCTGGAGCGCATATTTTTTCATGCTTGCGGAATCGTAATGCTCTAATTTTTACACAAGACACCAGTACGCTTTTCACGCCAGATGCGGTAACTACACCGAAACCTCACGGGAAGACTCTCTGGAACCCAGGAACAATCCCGTTCCAGATGGTGGGATGAAATTAGCAAAGGAGAGACTGTCCGCAAGCGTGGTCTTATAAATCCGCCAGCGCGGTTTAACAAATAAGTCACATTGTCCTTTATCAAATGCGAACGCACATGATACGAGGGAGCGCGTAACCGCCTGATTTCGTGCGGCGCAATCGAGCGCAAAAAAAAAGCAGGAAAAACGACTTTCCGCGCCGGGCAAGGTTGCAAAAAATTTCTGGGCACAAGTCTGCCGCCGTGTATAAGCCTGCCTGGCGGGGCCTGCCGCGCAGCTTTAAATCCAAGCCATTGGTTCGCATGGAAAATAATTGAGCGGACGGAGCGGACGGTGAACGGGAACAATTTAAGTAGCCGACGTATTCGTTTCCTCAGCCGCGTAACGATCAACACCATCAGGCTCGCGATAGACCGCGGATTAAAATTCTCCATAAGACGTCCGTTGATTTGAATGGTGTGCAATATTGCACACATGTTTGCTTAACGCCTTCGCCCGCTGGATGCGCCGCGAGATCTTGCGCGCAGCCGCCACACGGTAACCGCGAAGAACTACACACCGCTCTTTAATGAGCAGGGGTACAGCACTGTTGAGGCCGCGACAATTGCCCTAACCGGCTGGTCGAAACGTCGGTTGTAAGAGGCGCCAACAGTTCGGAAAGGCAGTCCCACAAAAAGCTTTGCAGGCACGCTTAAATTCGCTTAGCGGTTTTCCACCCCTCGAACAGCCACGCTGCCGTAAGACTTCCCAGCAGCGCGGCAAGGCCCAGAAAACCGATCGCGAGCGGCATCACGCCGACGCCCTTCACTTCGCTGGCCCCAATGCGCTTGATCGCGGCATAACCGGCGCCACCATAGACCGGACTCTCCCCAATTGCTACAAGACGCGGCATGGAGATTTCGCTGTCGGCCGCGTTGCCGATCCGGCGTACCGTGCCTCCGGTCGCTTCCGCGAGGGGCGCCAGTTTGTTCGGCGTCGAGACAACGTCCTGGAATTCGCGCGGATTTTCCGGCCCGACATTCGCGAGTACAGACAGGTTTCCGTCGCTTAGGCGGTAGAGACCGAGGTCTGCCGCCTTCACGTTCGCGCGGGAGATGCCTGGTTCGGCCGGCGTCAAATGCACCTTTTCCTCCGTGCCCGAGGGCGAGACGACAGTGACCGGTGGGACTTCGGAATTCAAACTCTGGCGTTCGATTTCGATGGTGTGCCCGTGCACAGTGGCGCGCAAGGCTTCCTCTTCGAGGTCGGGCTCCTTCATCAACCAATGCGCGAGCCTGCGCAAAAGATCGAGGTGGGGGCCGCCACCTTCGAAACCGCGCGCCCAAAGCCACATTTGATCGGTGAGAAGAAGTGCAACCCGGCCCTTGCCCTCGCGCGCAAGAACGAGCAGCGGTTTTCCGGCGGCGCCGGACAAAATGCTGGTGCCATGCACGACCTCGGCATTGACTTGGCGGAACCATTCGCTCCACGCGGGTGGATTTTGATCGGCGCCCGGCAAGGCGCGCGTCACCGGATGCTTGGCGCCATCTTCGGTGATCGCGGCGCGGAAAGCGTGCTCGGTCAGGCTGCCGTCCGGGCGCGCCGGCGCAATCCGCCCCAGCGGCGAGTAATAGAGGCCTTCGGGACGCGCGAAATCGGGTCCTGCCGCGAGCATCAGCGCGCCCCCTTCGCGGACATAGCGGACGATGTTATCGAAATAGATTAAAGGCAAGACGCTCTGGTTCGAATAGCGGTCGAAGACGATGAGGTCGAATTCCTTGATCTTCCGGCCGAACAAATCGGCGGTCGGAAAGGCGATCAGCGATAATTCGTTGATCGGCGTCCCATCCTGTTTTTCCGGCGGCCGCAAAATGGTGAAATGCACGAGATCGACATTGGCATCGGATTTGAGCAGATTGCGCCACATGCGCTCGCCCGCGTGCGGTTCACCCGAGACGAGCAAAACCTTCAATTTGTCGCGCACTCCCTCGATCGTCAGAACCGCCTTGTTGTTGATGGCGGTCAGTTCGTCCGGCAAGCTCTCGACCTCGAGTTCGACGACATTTGGGCCGCCATGTTCGATTTTGACCGGCACCCGAAGGCGTTCGCCGGGCGTCGCGACTATCGTGGCGATCGGATTGCCATCGCGGCTGACTTTTAGCACGACGGGGTCGGTGGTGTTCGCCGTATCGAGCACCCGCAACTCGATCGTTTGGTCCTTGCCGACGATCCCGAAGCGCGGCGCTTCCAAGAGCTCGATCCGCCGGTCGCGCTCACCTTCATGGCCGGTGATGAGTGCGTGCAGCGGCGCCTTGAAGCCGAGCGCGCTCGCATCCACTGGAATATCGTCGACAACTCCATCGGTGATCATGAAGACGCCGGCGAGGCGTTCCAACGGCACGTCCGCAAGGCCCGCATTCAAGGCCGTAAATAGCCTGGTGCCGTCGGCTTCGCTATCGGTGCGCCCGCTTTCGATGACGCGGACCTCGACATTACCGAGCGCATTGAGGCTTTTCTCAAGTTCGTTGCGAGCTTTTTCTGTCTGCGCCGGGCGCTCGCCGATCGTCTGGCTGCCGCTTTGATCGACGACCATGGCCACGACGTCCTTCAGCGGGTTGCGGTCCTCGCGCACCAAAGCGGGGCCAGTCAGGGCCACGAGCAGCAAGCCAAGGCCAAGCGCGCGGAGGAAACTCCAGCCACCACGTGCGTAAAAGCCGAGACCTATGAGGCCAAGCGCGAGCACTCCCAATCCGAGCAAAACCGGCCACGGCAGAAGCGGGGAAAACGCAAGATTAAACTGGCTCATTCGGCCTCGAACTATTGCAGTTTCAATCGCGCATGTATAGGCCCGTGCCGCGCCGTTCAGGAAACCGGAATGGGGTCAATGCGAATTGGGTCCGCGTTGCGCTGCAGAGGGAACCAGTTTAAGGCGCATCCCGTGCCGGAAAAATCGTTTGGTTCGCCGGAATGCGTCCCGGTCCGATAGTCCAGTTGCGACGCTCTGCGCAAACGCTATTAACCGGCGGTTCGCAGCCTCGCAAACCCCGCATCGAGATCGGCCTTCAAATCCTCGATGTCTTCGAGGCCTACGGAAAAGCGCAAAGCGGGGCCTGGAGGGTTCCACGCCGTCGCGCTGCGATAACTCCGGCAATCGAAGGGAATGACAAGGCTCTCGAAGCCGCCCCAGGAATAGCCCATGCCAAACAGTTTTAGCCCGTCGAGCATGGCGGCGAGGGCGGCCCGCGAGCAGGGCGAAAGAAGCACCGAGAAAAGCCCCGACGAGCCGAGAAAATCCCGCTTCCACAAGGCGTGTCCCGGGCAGGAGGGAAGGGCTGGATGCAAGACTTGGACGACCTCTTTGCGGGCGGCGAGCCAACGGGCGAGATCGAGCGCTTGACGCTCGGCCTCCCGCAGCCGGAGGTCGAGCGTGCGCAACCCGCGCAAACTCAAGAAAACATCCTCAGGCCCGGCGCACATCGCAAAGGCGTCGAAGGTGGCCCTCAGTCTTGCAAACCATTGCGCGTTGGCGGACACGAGCCCGATGAGAAGATCGGAATGACCGGAGAGATACTTTGTTCCGGCTTCGATCGCCATATCCGCGCCGCGCGCATGCGGCGGAAAGAACAAGGGCGTGGCCCAGGTGTTGTCGAGGATCGTGCAAATGCCCTTGGACCGGGCAAGCGCGGCAATCGCCGGGACATCCGGGATTTCGAAGCTCTGCGAACCGGGTGTCTCTACGAAGATCACGCTTGTGTTCGGCCGGATCAAGGATTCGATCGCGGTGCCGATCGTGGGATCGTAGTAGGTTGTCACGACGCCCATGCGGGCCAAAATCGTCTCGCAGAAGATGCGCGATGGCCGGTAGACCGCATCCATCACGAGAATATGGTCGCCGGACTTAACGGCGGTGAGAAGGGCGAGCGTGATCGCTGCAAGGCCCGAAGGCGCGAGTACGGTTCCGGCCGCGCCGGTCAGTTCCGTCCACGCGCATTCCAGCGCCTCCGTTGCCGGCGTTCCCTGGGTGCCGTAGGAGAATCGTGCGTTGCGCGCCAACAAATCATCGAGTGTCGGAAAAAGCACGGTCGAGCCCCGGTAGACCGGCGTGTTGACGAAGCCATGCTGGTCGCTGGGGTGGCGCCCGGCGTGGACCAGTTTTGTGCGATTCTTCAAAGGAAGGCGGTCTTGCGGCGTGGTCCCGGTCATGGGTGCGTCCAGTCATAAGTGGGCCGCGAACCGCGATTTCGATCGGCGCTTCGGCAAGCCGGGGATTAAACCGCGGTCCGCGCGGATGCAACGTGCGTCACCTGGCCGGTTTCGTCCATTGCCGCCCAAGCGCGGCGGATGCGCCCGCGTGCAGCCCGGCTTCGGAGGTCCCGAGTTTACAAAGGATCGGCCGGTTCAACGAAGAACAAGACGGCAGTCGAAGCAGACTAATACTGCCTGACACGCGCCGGTATTCATCCGGTTGGTGGGCGCTTTAGATTCGTCTTTCAGGGATTTTCTCAAGTCATCCGGCGTGCTACGCGCCCTTTGAGCAACAAAAATGACGCCTTCGGGCCCCGCCATCCGGCCTTTTCTGGCCCGGCTGTCAGCAGTATTGCAAAGCGCCCGCTTCGGGGCTTCGCACATGGCCGCGTTAACGATGTTTCCAATTGCGTCGAGCGATTCATTTTGAATCCTAGCGTTCCGGTTGTAAAGTAACCTTTGGTTAACGGTTCCGCCGGAGCGGCTCCAGTGTGTATTCGCGCAAAGCCTTGGCTCCTCGCGAGAGAGTTTGTGAGAGGCATTCGATGGCAAGTTCCAGGAAAGCACAAGATCCCGCAGCGGCGGCGTTTTTGGCCATCGAAGAAGCGTTAAATCTCGGCGCCGCCGGCCAAGGCAGTGGATCGGCCGAAGCAAATCCCATCGGCACAACCGGCGCGGACAAGGCAAAGGAGCGCATGTTAGGTGAGCGCGAAGCCGCACTGCCGCGCCCTGGCACTTCGCGGCCACCGCGCGATGCCGCGCGGACGATGGAGCCACCGCCGGCAGCGACCGGCGATGATCGATTATCCAATGACGCGCGCGCGATATCCGCCGCGCCAGGCGGGGACTCCTTTGCCCTGGAGCGATCGAGCGGCGCCTCGCCGCCCATGCAACCAGCCAATGACGATCGCCAATCCGCCGGCGAAATACTCCGGGCGTTTCAGAGCCGTTCCAGCCGGGCTCCAGCGATCCTTGCCGTGTCCTGCTCGGGTTTATGGATTATCCTCACCCTCAGCTATTTTATTGCAAACCGCGCGGTCCTTTTCGATCTCCCAGCGGGGTCTCTGTTGCCGCAAGCTACGCTTTATTTCTTGGCTATCGCGGGCCCCGTCATCTTCTTTTTGGTAACGGCAATTTTGCTTCGCCGGGGTCAGGAGATGCGGCTTGCTGCCCGTTCGATGACCGAGGTCGCGATGCGCCTGACCGAGCCCGAAACAATCGCTACCGGGCAAATGGTCACGCTTTCCCAAGCTATCCGTCGCGAGGTCGCGTCAATGGGGGACGGTATCGAACGCGCGCTTGCAAGAGCGAGCGAACTCGATACTCTGGTCAGGTCCGAAGTCTCCAATTTGGAACGATCCTACTCGGACAATGAGCGCCGCGTGCGTTCCCTGGTCGACGAATTAGCCTCCGAGCGGGAATCCATTCTGACCAATGCCGATCGTGTGCGCGGCGCGATCGCGCTCGCGCAAGATAGCCTTTCCCGGGATCTAGCCGGGGCCTCTTCGCGGTTCGCGGAAAGTGTTGGAGAAGCCGCAGGCCGTGTCACCGCCTCGCTCAATTCCAAAGGCGAGGAAATAAAAATGGCCCTCGGCCACGGCCGGAATGAGCTCGTCGAACAATTGTCGTCACATGGGAATGATCTCGTCAAGCGGCTGAACCAAACTGGCCAGGACGCGACGGCGAGCCTCGTAGGGGCAAGCAATGGCATCGCGCAGACGCTTGCCGATCGCTTGGCGGAAATGGACGACAAGCTTAAGACCGCCAGGGAGACTCTCGCCGCCGATTTGGAAATTCGCAGCAATGCCCTGGCGCAACGCATCGACGCCACCGGCGCGCGGATTGCCGACACTGTGTTTTCGCGCGGCGAAAATCTCGCGGTGCACTTGGCCGAGACCAGCGATCGCTTGCATGATGTTGTCGCGGTGCAGGGCAATGCGCTGCACGATAATTTGGCCGGGATGAGCGATCGCATCGCTGGCCTTATTTCGGACCGCACCGCCGAAGCACGAAATTCGTTCGAAGAGGTGACTCAAACTCTAGCCACGCTCTTTGATGAAAGCGGGGCAAGACTTCACACCCAGTTCGAGCAGCACGGAGGCGAGCTTCATCGACGCTTTGCCACCACAGCCGATACGACGGCAGCCGCCCTGACGAGCCATACCGAAGCGTTACATCAGCGCGTCGCCACGACGGTCGCGGATACGCTCGCCACATTGACGGACCATTCCCAACACTTGCTTGACCATTTAGCGGCCACCGCGCGAGAGACGGTGGGGACTTTCACCAGCCATACCGGGACACTGAACGAACGTCTTGCCGCAACGCTGAATGGGACTTTTACAGCCCTGACGGTTCACTCAGAGCAGATGAGCAAACGGTTGGAATCAACAGCGGAGACCACGATTGCCGCGCTCGCCAGCCAAACCGGAACGATGCATGAGCGACTCGCCGCGACGAGCGCCGAGACTGTTGCCGCGCTTTCAGACCATTGGAAGGAGATGGGCGGACGCTTGGAATTGACCGCGCAGCGTTCCGTTGCCGCGCTCACCAGCCATACCGAAGCGCTTCACGCCCGCCTGAACTCCACTGTCGGAGAGACGCTCGGGGCGTTATCGAGCCATGCGGATGCGATGAGCGAGAAGCTCGAAACAACCACGCAACGTTCGGTGGCGGCGTTTACAAATCAGACGGAAGCGCTCCACGCCCGCCTGAACACGACCGCCGGCGAGACGCTTGGGGCGTTGACGAGCCACGTGGATGGGATGAGCGAGAAGCTTGGGGCGTTGACGAGCCATGTGGACACGATGAGCGAGAAGCTCGAAACGAGCGCGCAACGTTCGGTGGCAACATTTACAAATCAAACCGAAGCGCTCCACGCCCGCCTAAACTCGGTCGCCGGCGAGACGCTTGGGGCGTTGACGAGCTATGCGGACGCGATGAGCGAGACGCTCGCAACGACCGCGCAAAATTCGATGACGGCGTTTACCAATGAGACCGAAGCGCTCCACGCCCGCCTGAACGCGGTTGCCAGCGAAACGCTCGACGCGCTTGCGAGCCATGCCACGGAGATAGGAACCCGTCTGGAATCGGAGGTAGCTCATTCCGCAGCGGCTCTTGCCAGCCATACCGAAGTAGTGCAATCGCGACTGGCTTCGACCGTCGGCGAGACGCTCGGGGCCTTGACCTTATATTCCGAACAGATGAGCGAGCGGTTAGACGCGGCCGCGCAGCACTCTGCCGCGGATTATGAAAATCACGCCGAAACCCTGCACCAGCGGCTCGCTGCCACGCTCGACGAGACATTTGGTGCCCTCACGAGTCACGCGGATGCGATGAGCGAACATTTAGCGGCGGCCGCGCGTGGAGCCGTCGCGGCCTTCGCGGATCACACGGGAGCGCTGGGCGAGAATTTCGACCTGACCGCGCAACAGGCGATCGCTTCGATCGGCTATCAAGCCAACGATCTCAATGCGCGATTCGCGGAAACCGCGAATGAAGCGGTCAATGCGATCGCGACCCATGGCGACCGCGTCAACGAAGCACTCGCCGGCCGGCTCTTGATGTTCGAGGAAACCGTTATCGGACAAGGCGGGGCGATCGCCAGCAACATCGACGAGCACGCCGAACGGTTTACCGCAACTTTTGCCGAACGCCTGGGATCGATCGAATCGACGCTCACGTTGCAAGGGGGTGATCTCAACGACAAGCTTGCCCTGTGCGCGCAAGATGCCGCCGCGGCGCTGGAAACGCATATCGAAGCCTTCGAATCGCGCGTTTCCGTCAAGGCCGAGGAGGTTGGCGAGACGCTCGAGAAACTGATTTCCCGCGTCGATCAGGGACTCGATTCACGCGCGCAAACGCTCAGCGAGACTTTGACAGGCCGAGCCCTCGAAATTTCGAGAGCCCTTGGCGAAGGCGGCGGCGATGTGATCCGCGCGCTCGATGAAAAGGCTCAGGAAATCGGTGCGAGCATGACGGCTCGCTCGGCCACAATCGCCGAGACACTGGACAGCGGAGTCGCACAGTTCGAGGAACGCGTTGTCGGCCGTCTTGTGGCGGCTGCAGTAGACCTCGGCGCGACGGGCCGCGCCATCGCCGAAACTCTTGGCGCGAGGACGCAAGAGATCGATCAAACGCTCGGTCTTCATGCCGGCAACATCAACGCGGCGCTGGATCGCGAAGCAGGGTACCTTGGGCAAGTGCTCGCGGGGCGCGTCGAAGAAATCCGCGGCACCATTGCACAGGCGGTCGAGGATCTCGATACAACGCTAGCCGGGCGCGCCGGGGAAATTGGCGAAGGCCTCGCCCAGCGGATCAATGAAGTTAGCATGGCCTTGGCTGGCCGTCTTGGCGACCTCGAAGGCACGCTCGGGGAGCGTGGTCAAGCGCTGCAGCGAGCGTTGGCGGCCTGTGCCGGCGAGTTGCGTGAGCTCTTCGATAATCGCGGACGGAAATTTGTCGAGGCTCTGTCCGCTCGCGGCAGCCAGATTGCCCAGGAGATGACGAGCCGCGGCGAAATGATCACCCAAGCGATCGAGGGCCATGGAACTGCCGTCGTGCAGCACCTCGGAGAAAAGCAAACCGACCTGACGGCGGCGATCGATCAATCGACGGCGCATTTGCGCGCGGCGATCGAAACCGGCGCCGCCGCATCGATTGGAGCCCTCGTCGAAACAAATGAAAGATTGCGGTCCGGGATGACCGAGGTGATCGATCGCCTCGTCAATAGCAGTGCGGGATTGCAAAGGGCGATTAGCACGACCGGCACAGAATTCGCGGCGGCGGAGCGTTCGCTAAGCGATCGCATGGACGATTTCCGCTCCATATTCACCAGTGCCGCCGAAGAGATCAATCAACTTAACCGGACCACGCGGGCTGCTATCGACGAAGCGAGCAGCCTTGCTGAAACGATCGCACGCCAGAAGGAGGGCTTGGCGAGTTCCGCGGGCGATCTCTCCCGCGAGCAAGGTGATCTCGAGCAAATGCTCGCGGCGCGGCGCGATTCGCTCGAATCGCTTGTCAACAGCATCAAGGCGCGCCGGGAAGACTTGGAAGGCCTGACGCATTCCTTCGCGGAGCGTATCGAGGACTCGTTTGAAAAAGCCGCGGCGCGCGCGCGCGACATCGGCGCCTTTTTGGCCGAATCCTCGCAATCCACCGGCGGAATGATCGACCAGCGATTTGCCGATATTCGCACCAATATCGAGCAAGAGCGCGACAGCACTGCGGCGGCGATGCGCGCTGCCTGCGAGCAGGCCAATGCGGAGCTCGCAAGCATTTTCGGGCAAACGACGGAGCGTTTCCAATCCGCGGCGGCGGAGTTGCGTGATATGTCGCGCGAGATTCAGCGCGAGCTCGAAGCGACCCGCGAAGCCTTGCGCCGTGGCGTTGCCGAATTGCCTCAAGAGACGGCGCAGCAGGCAGCGTCCATGCGGCGCGCCGTCGCCGATCAAATCAAGGCGCTCGAGGAGCTGAGCGAAATCGTGACTCGTTCCGGCCGCGCATACGACATTTCTCAGCCGTCTACGGTCAATGCCGAACGGGCCGCCCAGACGCTACCGCCCCGGCGCATCGAACTCGCTCCTCGTGCGGCCGAGCCGCCGCGTGCTCCGGAGTCTCCTCGCCCGGAGGCGCAAAAGCCGCGCTCCGCTGCAAAGCCGGCCAACGTTAAAACTCCGGAACGCGGTGGCGGCTGGATCTCGGATCTTCTCGCGCGCGCGGACAGCGAGGAACCTCCGGTTGCCCCTAATGCCCCGGCCAAACCCGCGCAACCGGCGCCGCGGCTGGAAGCGATTTCTCTCGATGTCGCGCGGATGATCGATCATGCCGCCGCCGCCGCCGCTTGGGACCGCTATCGCCGCGGCGAAACCAATGCCTTCACGCGACGAATTTACGTCGGCCGCGGCCCCCAGACATTCGACGAAATCGGCCGGCGCTACCGGCTCGATCCGGAGTTCCGCGGCACGGTTGATCGTTATGTGCAGGAGTTCGAACGGCTCCTTGCCGAACTCGGCGACGACGAGGCAAGCGAGGCCGTCGCCAAGACATATCTTTTGTCGGAGACCGGCAAGGTTTACACCTTGCTCGCTCATGCGGCGGGCAAACTGAGCTGATGCGCGCGTCCCGATCAAATGGACATCATTTGGTCGATAAGGACGCCGTTCAAATTCTAATTGGAGCATCGCGCAAAGTTTTAGGGTCGTCGTATCGGCAACTCCGTGACTTGCTCGCCGAAGTCGTTCGCGACAGCGATCGAGGAGGAACTATCTCTGATTACCGCTATTATTGACCTACGCTGAATTCGACGCGCCGGTCCTTGCGAAAGCGCTCTTCGATCGTACCGACGCTGCGGCCTTCCGTTGTCCCGTTTTTGCTGGCCAGGGAATGGGAACTGCCATAACCCTTCGCGATCAGAATTGCGGGGTTGACCCCCGCTTCGACGAGGACGTGGCGCATAGTATTTGCACGCCGTTGCGACAGCCTCATATTGGCGGCCTGCGTGCCAATACTGTCCGTGTAGCCGTTAATCCGAACAGTCGTTCCGGCAGGTAATTGTTTCATCAGACCAGCCGCCTGCTGCACGAGACCCATCGTGTCCGACGGAACCTCGGCACTATTGGTAGCGAAATAAATGGTTGGGAGATTAAGACTCGGCTGATTGGGAGCGCCAATCGTATTTTCGACGCCGATACCAGATATAGGCATCGAAGCCGCGGTCGGCGTTTCGTTAGCGCTGCCACTTGTAATTGTAGCGAATGCGAATTGAGGCCCAAAAACGGATTTCAGCGAACTCATGATCCTATCTCGGTCCGCTTCAGGAATCGCTCCTCCGACACTAGCCGCATTTCCCTCAAACAGCGCCTGCAATCCCGGGATCTTGAAATTATCGAGTGCTGTCTTGAAACCCTTGGCCCAGTGCGCCGGGCCCGCATTCAAGTCGACGAAGAGGTCGCCGGTAATGTTCCGGTCTCCGAACACCGTTTTGAGCGAGTCAGTGATAGAACTGCGAGTAGCGTCGTCTCCGACTGTGCCTGAGTAAGCAATGATCCCGTTCTCATTGTGTAGCGCCAGCCGCGCTGGAATCGAAGGCATATGCGGGGGTGCCACAGACGCATTTTGCTCCAAAGTCTGCGCGGACTGGATGGCTCCACGATCGCCTGCCCCAATGAAATATCCGAGGAGCAATCCTAGTATGATCAGCAAAGAGGTGCCCGGAATGAGCAACGGTCTGAATCCGGTAGCAGCACTGCTGTCTACTGTTCGGCTCGATCGAATTTGTTCTGCTCGAAGCTGCATAATTTCTTCGATGGGGATGGACGAATGTAAGGCCAAGTCGCGGAAACTCGCTGCCCATGCACTAATTGCCGGTGGGATAGCTCCGCCTTGTGCCTGCAGGACGATGATTTCGGGGTATTGCATAGCCCAAAATCGTTCTGGCGAAGCGTTCGCTTACATCGATCTTATTAGCAATGCCGCTAATAGCGTCGCTGCCTAGCATCTGCTCTACCTCTTGCCCCGACAGAGGCACGGGATCGGGATCGGGACCTCCTACCCAAGAAGCAACCTCGACGGCGAACCCGGCGGCCTTGAACCTATTCACGAAACCGCCAGTTCCACCTGGCTGTCTTTTGATCAGGCGCAGAGTCTCTTGAACAAGAAGGTAGGCCTTGGGCCCGATACAGTATCGCGAGCCGATTTCCTGAACGAGCGTGTCAAATCCCGCCATGTTAAGGCCTTCTCGAAAAATCCCGATTGACCCTGCGCCGCTTGCCGCAAGATGAATAACCCTCGGCGGGGGCAAGAGTTGCGCCACGGCACGCCTATTTATCGCGGGGCAGGCTTCACCTTACTTGCGGACCATGGTCCCGGCGACGTGGCCCGGATTCGCTTTGTCGAGCGTTTGGAAACCGGAGGTGTTGCGGTTTTGAAGACCGCTTGCTGGTCAGCGCTTGAGGGCGTTCTTTCGATGACCGTGAATCGGACTCCGCCGGAACCCGTCGCCTAGATCGAATTCGCCTGGGTCGGCTCCGCGCTGGCCGCACTTGACAAAGTTTCGAGCACTCCCGGTGCCCAGAATGCGGTGCCAGCCGGCCTGTAAGCCGGGTTTTGTAGGGCGCGCGGTTTTCGCGCACGCGATGGCCATTCCTCTAGGACGGCCGTTGCCGGCCGCCTCGAGCAACCAACCCGGGCAACGATCCGGAGACGGACCCAAGGATCCTCAACCGAGAAACGCCTTGCGTCGCCCCTATTCGGTTTTGCTCCCGGTGGGGCTTGCCATGCCGCTCATGTTGCCATGCGCGCGGTGCGCTCTTACCGCACCGTTTCACCCTTACCTTGGCGGCGGTTTGTTTTCTGTGGCGCTTTCCCTGGGGTTGCCCCCGCCGGAAGTTATCCGGCACCGTGTCTCCGTGGAGCCCGGACTTTCCTCCACTGCGAAAGCGGCGGCCATCCGGCCGGCTGGCCCTGGCCAGATAGGCGCCCTTGGCCATTTCGTCAATTATCGAATTGGCAATTTGTAGCTATTAAAAATGTCCCCTGAGATAAATTCCGGGCGCATATCTATTTTCGGCTTGACCCGACGCGCCGGCTAGGGTGTCTGGTGAAGTTGCGCGACGCGCAAGCAACGCTAGGAATAGACATGAACAAGATTTTTCCGTTGACGATACTCGTCATCTCGTCCATGGCGCTCGCGGGCTGCGGCTATACGCCGGAACAGCGTGGCGTAAGTGGCGCGGCTCTTGGCGGCGCGACGGGCGCAGCAATCGGTGCGGCGACGGGCGGTGGGGTCGGCGCCGCACTCGCGGGCGGCGCACTTGGCGCGGCGACCGGCGCGATCGTCGGCGCGAACACAGCACCGCCGCCTCCACCTCCACCCGGCTATTATGGGGCGCCCCCGCCGCCGCCAGCGCGTTGCGCGCGGGTCGGCTATGACGCCTATGGAAACCGAGTCTGTACGGCGTATTACGGCTATTGAAACCCGACAGCTCCTTGCCCACGACGCTCGATCCCTCGCCCAATCACGGCGAGCGGAAAGGCGGCCGCACGCCAAATTCAATTCTCCTGCATTACACCGGCCTGCCGGACGGAGAGGCCGCGTTGCGGCAGCTTTGCGATCCGGCGACGGAAGTATCTTCCCACTATCTTGTGTGGGAGGACGGACGCCTCTCCCAGCTCGTTCCGGAGGCGCGCCGCGCCTGGCACGCGGGCCGCGGTGTTTGGGCCGGCGAGACCGACATGAACGATGTTTCGATTGGGATCGAAGTCGCTAATTCCGGCCATCGGGGGGGCTCGCCAGCCTATCCCCCAGCGCAGATCGAAGCAGTCACCGCGCTCTGCCAGGACATTATCGCGCGCTGGCATATCCGTCCCGAGCGTGTGCTGGCGCATTCTGACGTATCGCACGGCCGCAAAATCGATCCCGGCGAGCATTTCCCCTGGGGGCGATTGGCCAAGGCCGGAATCGGCCATTACGTGACGCCCTCCGCGATCGAAGACGGTCCGCGCCTGGAACCCGGCGCCAAGGGCGAGGGCGTCCTGGCCTTGCAAACGACGCTCTCCGGCTACGGCTACGGACTCGATTTAACAGGCCTTTATGACGCCATGACCGTATCCGCAATCACCGCCTTCCAGCGCCATTTCCGGCCGGCCCGCGTCGATGGGATCGCAGATCGTTCGACCATCGCGACCTTGCGGCGGCTGACCGCCTCATTGGCGCATGGATAGGCAGCGCGTCGTGTGCCCACGGTGCTGATTCTCCCCGCCCAGCGCGGCGAGCTTTATCCCCGAGCCTCGCCGGCAGCCAGTTGTCCTCCTCGCAGCCGTGCCGCCAAGCGATCGAAGTAGAGGTAGATCACCGGCGTCGTGAAGAGCGTCAAGACCTGGCTCACGACGAGCCCGCCGACGATGGCGATGCCGAGCGGATTGCGGAGCTCGGAGCCGGTGCCGGTCCCGAGCATCAAGGGCAGCGCGGCAAGGAGCGCGGCGAAAGTCGTCATCAGGATCGGACGAAAGCGCAGGAGACAGGCTTGGTAAATGGCCTCGCGCGGGGCCAGCCCCTCGGAGCGTTCGGCGTCGAGGGCGAAATCGATCATCATGATCGCATTCTTCTTGACGATGCCGATCAGCAAGATGATTCCGATGATCGCGATGACATCGAGCTCATGGCCCGATGCCATCAATGCGAGCAGTGCGCCGGCACCGGCCGAGGGCAGCGTCGAGAGGATCGTTACCGGATGGATGAAGCTCTCGTAGAGCACACCGAGAACGATATACATCGTGATCACGGCAGCGATAATCAAAAACAGCTCGTTGGTCGCAGAGGCACGAAACGCCGCGGCCGCGCCTTGAAAGGACGTGATGAAGCTGCCGGGCAGACCGATCTCTCGCTCGGCCTTTTCGATTGCCTCCACGGCGGCGCCGAGCGAGGAGCCGCGCGCGACATTGAACGAAATCGCAGTAGCCGGAAACTGCCCGAGATGGGTAATCAACAACGGCCCTTGGCGCTGGTTCACGTGGACAATCGCAGACAGCGGAACTTGCCCGTTGCTGCCCGATACCGACGATGGCAGGTAAAACGAGGAAAGACTGGACAGTGCGCGCTGCAAGGATGGGTCGGCTTCCATGATGACCCGGTACTGGTTCGATTGGGTGTAGATGGTCGAAATGATGCGCTGGCCGAAGGCATCGTAGAGCGCATTGTCGACGCTGGCCGGGGTAATCCCGAACCGTGCCGCCGTCGCGCGGTCGATGATGAGATCGACCGCTAGACCTTGGCTCTGCATATCGCTGGCGACGTCGCTGATCTCCGGCAGTTGCCCCAGCCGTTGCATCAGCTTTGGCACCCAGATTTTAAATGCGCCGGGATCTGGGTCCTGCAAGAGAAAATGATATTGCGCGCGGCTGACGCTGGAATCGATCGTGAGATCCTGAACCGGCTGCATGTGGAGCGAGACGCCAACGATCCCGGAGACCTCTTTTTGCAGGTGGCGGACGATCTCGCTGGCGGTGAGCGTTCTCTCGCTCCTGGGCTTGAGATTGATCAAAAACCGGCCGCTGTTCAGCGTTGTGTTGTCGCCGTCGACGCCGATGAACGAACTCACGTTGTCGACCTCCGGATCGCGCAAGATCGCCTCGGCGAGTTGCCGTTGAAGGCCGGCCATTGCCTCGAAGGAAGCGCTTTGCGGGGCCTCTGAAATCGCCTGGATCATGCCGGTATCTTGCACCGGGAAAAATCCTTTCGGAATCACGATATAGAGCACGATCGTGAGACCAAGCGTGGCGATTGCAACGAACAGGGTAAGCGGCTGGTGCCGCAGCACGATGTCGAGCGCCCGGCCGTAGCGCGCGATCAATCCATTGAAGGCCCTCTCCCCGATGAGATCAAAGCGGTTGCGCTTTGCATCGGGGCGATGCCGGATCAGCCGCGCGCTAAGCATGGGCACGAGGGTGAGCGAAACGATCGCCGAAATCACGATCGTGACCGCAAGCGTGATCGCGAACTCATGGAACAGACGGCCGGCCACATCGCCCATGAACAACAGCGGAATAAGAACGGCGATCAGGGACACGGTAAGCGAAATTATGGTGAACCCGATTTGCTTCGATCCTTTGAGCGCGGCCTGCAAAGGCGGATCGCCGGCTTCGACATAGCGGGCAATGTTTTCGATCATCACGATCGCATCATCGACAACGAACCCGCTCGAGATCGTCAAGGCCATCAGCGATAAATTGTCGAGGCTGAAACCCATGAGATACATTGCGGCAAGGGTGCCGACCAGCGACAACGGAACCGAAAAGCTCGGGATGATGGTTGCCGGAAGAGTTCGCAGGAACAAAAAGATTACGAGGACGACAAGCGCCACCGCCAGCGCCAATTCGAATTCGACGTCTTCTACGGACGCGCGAATGGTCGTTGTGCGGTCGCTCAGCACGTCGACATTGACGGCAGCCGGGAGATTCGCCTTGATCGTTGGCAGCAGGCGTTTGATCGTGTCGACGACCTCAATCACATTCGCCCCCGGCTGGCGGCGGATGCTGAGGATTATGGCCGGCGACGTGTTGTCCAAGGCGCCGAGTTTCGTATTTTCAGGGCCTGGGCCGGCGCTGGCTATATCCGAGAGGCGGACAGGACCGCCTTTGCGGTAGGCGATGACTAGGTTGCCGTAGCCGGCGGCGCTGGTGATTTGGTCGTTGGCATTGATCGTCGAGGCTTGTGCCGGGCCGTCGAAGCTCCCTTTCGGCGAATTGACGTTGGCATTGGCGATCGTGGTACGAAGGTCGTCGATATTCAGGCCGTAGGCAGCGAGCGCGGCGGGATTGAATTTGATCCGCACGGCCGGCCGGTGGCCGCCGCTGATGCTCACCAGTCCGACGCCCGGCTGTTGCGAATATTTTTTGTGCGAGGCGCGTCTCGCTGATGTCCTCGAGCTCGGTCAACGGCAGGGTCTTAGAAGTGACGGCGAGAGTCATGACCGGCGCGTCGGCCGGGTTCACCTTGGCGTAGACTGGCGGCGTCGGCAGGCCGCTCGGCAGTAAATTGTTGGCGGCGTTGATCGCCGCCTGAACTTCCTGCTCGGCGACATCGAGACTTAGGTTCAGGCTGAATTGCAGCGTGATGACCGAAGCGCCGGCCGAGCTTGCCGACGTCATTTGGTTAAGGCCGGGCATTTGCCCGAGTTGCCGCTCGAGTGGCGCCGTCACCGAAGACGTCATCACCTCGGGACTGGCGCCGGGAAGAAACGTTTGCACCTCGATTGTCGGATAGTCTACTTCCGGGAGGGCGGAGAGAGGCAGGAATTTGTAGGCAACGCCGCCGCCGAGCATGATCGCCGCCATGAAAAGCGTGGTCGCGACCGGGCGCAATATGAAGACGCGCGATGGATTCATCGGCGAGGTCTTAGACAGCGCGCCGGTTCGCGCGAAATCATGGCTGGCTCCGGGACTGCCCGCCATGCTTGCTTGGATGCTGGCTTGGGAGGAGTTTTTCGCCAGGCGCCGCGGCGTCCGCCGCCCCGCCGTCATTGGACCGCTCGGCGGGGGCGACCAGCACCGCTGCACCATCCCGCAAACGGTCGGCGCCGTCGACGACAACCCTATCGCCGGGTGAAAGTCCAGAGTTGACCGCGTACATGGCTCCATCCAAAGGTCCAAGATCGACGGTCCGCGCCGACACCTTATTATCCGCGCCGATGATGTAGACATAAGTGCCAGGGGCACCGTGTTGAACCGCATGTGAAGGCACGGTCACAGCGCCGCGCAAGGTTTTGATCAAGAGCCGTGCATTGACGAACTGGTTTGGAAAGAGCTTGTTGTCCAGATTGTCAAAGTTAGCACGTAACTTCACCGTGCCGGTCGTCGGGTCAATCTGGCTATCCAGCGCCGCGACTTTGCCAACCGACAGCGGGTTGACATTGGCACGGTCGTAGGCAGTGACCTCGAGCTCCCTGCCCGCATGCATCGCCGCCATGATTTCCGGAATATCGTCCTCTGGCACCACGAAAATCACCGTGATCGGGTGCATTTGGGCGACGACCACAAGGCCAGGGTCAGTGGTCTGCACAAAATTGCCAGGATCGACCAAACGCAGGCCGATGCGGCCATCGACCGGCGAAACGATATGCGCATAAATAAGATTTAGCTTCTGATTATCGATCTGGGCTTGATCAAGCTTGACCGAACCCTCGTATTGCTTGACGAGAAACACTTGATCTTCGGCCTGCTGGCGCGCGATCGAATTCTGTTTCACGAGGGTTTGATAGCGGGCCAGATCCATTTTCGCCTGATCGAGAAGTCCCTGATCGTGGACGAGCTGACCTTCGAATTGGGCCTCTGCCAATTGAAACGGGCGCGGGTCGATTTGCGCCAGGAAGTCGCCTTTTTGGACCGTTTGACCTTCCTTGAAGGCGACTTCGAGAAGTTGACCGTTGACCTGGGTCTTCAGCGTCACTGTCGCGACCGGCGTCACCGTGCCAAGGGCAGTCACAACGACTTTGACGTCACCAGTGCCGATGGTGGCCGCTCCGACCGGTTGCGGCGCAGCTTCCTGACTCCGGATCGAATTTCTTGGCGCCTGGAACGTCCCCGTAATCCGGTAAATGCCGAGCCCAAGCAGGATTGTGATGCCAAGGAGAAAGACCGGCCGAAGCCGTGACGTCGGCTTCGCCTTGGTACTAGGCGACATGACCTTGTCTTCGCGTAGGCTGGTGCCGCCGTCGCGAAGGTGCATGTCATCGGAGGACTTATCTTGGCCCCTTGGGTCCGGTCATCCATGTTTTAGCATCCAGAGCCTTGCCATTTCATGCAACTTGCCCGCAGCAACCGTGGATCATTGTTCCAAAGCGACTAACGGCCCTTATTCCGCGGGATGAACGTTTCGTAATATTCCAGCTTCCACAGCTGTCCGGCTTATAGAGTTGGTGACCGCTTTACGCGAGAGATAGACAATTTCGCCCGGCTAGGTCTTCGCAACGGATGGGGGTTCAGTTCGCCCTAAATTGGAGGAACGAAAGGATTGAACCTGCTTTCCAACTCCATGCTGCCTGGCAGAATTCCGCTGTCCCATCCGCCGCCAAGCGCTTGAATTAGTGCGACCGCGGCAAGAAAGCGGTTCTGTCTTACTGTCAGCGCGGACTCCTCGTTGGTGAGCAAGGTTGCCTGCGCGACAACGACGGCTGTGAAGGCCACCGTGCCCGCCTGATATTGATTGAGCAGAACATCGAACTCCTCTTGCGCCGCCTTGACAGCGGCGTCGGCAACCTTTTGTTGGCGCGCCAATATGCGAACCGCGGCGAGCTGGTCTTCGACCTGCTGAAAGGCCGTCAATACCGTCTGCCGGTAATTGGCGACGCTTTGTTCGTAGGACGCTTTCGCTGCCTCGACTTGGGCGCTGAACAGGCCTGCGTTGAAGATAGTTTGGGTGGCTGAAGCGCCAATCCTCCAGAATTCGTTGGCAAGCGAAATCGCGAGCGCCCCGGTTCCGGTGTACCCGAACATGCCGGAAAGGCTGACGTCGGGATAGTAAAGGGCGATATTGGCGCCAATGAGAGCATTCTCTTGCTGCATCGTCCGTTCGGCCGCAGCGATATCCGGACGTCTTTCCAGTAACGCCGAAGGCACGCTCACTGGAATATTGGGAAGCTTGTAGCCAAGGGGTGTGGCCGCGATCGTCAGCTCCGCCGGCGGCCTGCCCATCAATGCCGCGATCGAATGTTCGAACTGCGCCCGCATGATGCCGACGTTGATCGCCTGGGCCTCAGTATTCAAAACCTGCGCCAGCGCGGTGGCGACGTCGGCTTTCGAAACCGTGCCAGCGTCATATTGATGCTGGGTAATCGCCAGCGTCCGCTTGAACGCCACGACCGTGCGATCGAGCAGCGCCTGCAGGGCATCCGCCGCGCGCAAATTGTAATAGGCAGTCGCGAGCAGAGCCTGGGCGGAGAGTTTGGCATTGGCGAGATCAGCGGCGGAGACTTGAGCGCCTGCCACGTCGCTTTCCACAGTCCGCCGGATCTTGCCCCATAAATCGAGATCCCAGGTGCCGTTGGCGGCCAGAGTAAAGATCGTTCTGGTCACTCCAGAGCCTAGCGCGTTCCCAATTGCCTGTTGCCCGAAATGCGATTTGGTATCGTCATAACTGACGGTGACGGTCGGAAACAGACCGGCCTGCGCTTCCTTGATGACCGCAAGCGTTTGCCGGTACGCTGCTTCGGCAGCAGCGACCGTCTGGTTGGAGATTTCGACCTGCGGCTCAAAGGAATCGAGCTTGGTATCGCGGAATACCGACCACCAGGGGCCGCGGTCGATGTCATCGCGCGGCGCGGCGCGTTTCCAGCCTTTCAGCTCCTTGTAGGCCGCAGTTTCGGGCGCGGACGGGCGTTCATAGTCCGGCCCGACGGTGCATGCAGCCGGAATGACGCCGAGGATCGCGGCAGTAAAGCCGAGCCAAGCTTTCGATGTGCGCTGCCGCACTGGCCCCATTGGATGCAGTTGCTCCATACACCGCCGCGCGATTGCCGGTCCTGCGCGAAAAGGGAAGTCCGGCCAGTTCGTCATCGATAATTGGCACCCGGCATAAGTAGCAACAGAATGCGGCGTGAAATGGACCCGCAAAGCGGGACCACTCGATACAGTTCCTTATTTCCTTATTGGAAGCTCGGCAGCCGGATACAGGGCAAACAAACCCTCATTTTTGAAATCGCGGTTTTCGTGGAAGATCGAAATGTCATCCACCGCCAAGGCTGGCCGGAAATTCACCTCGGCAGCCAAATTTATCGTCCGTCGATTTTTCTTATGCGAAAAATTCAGCTCAACTCTGCCGCTAACCTGCGCATGAAGGCGATACAGGCCTCGATCTGCGCGATCTCGATGTATTCGTCCGCCTGATGCGCATGGCCAATCGAGCCGGGACCGCAGACGACCGCCGGCAAATTGGCCAATTGAAACTGGCCTGCCTCGGAGGCGAAAGGCACGGCGATCGTGCGGTTCGATTGCGCGAACTTTAGCGCCAATGTCTCGGCGATCGACCCGCTTTCCGGTTTAAGTCCTGGCACCTCGACTTCGGTCACGGTTTCAATAAAGGCGTCCCTGGCTTGGCGCGTGAATTTTGGGGTCACGGCACGGGCGGTGTAATCCTCAAGGTGCTTGAGGGCAAGATTTTGCGCAACATTGGGGAGAGCGCGAAACTCCCAACGGAAGGCACAACGCTTGGCGAGAATATTCCGCGCGGTTCCGCCTTGGATCGTGCCCACATGGATTGTCGAGGCCGGAGGATCGAAGCGTCCGGATGGATCGCCGCTCGCCGCGAGTTCGCCGCCAAAGCGGTACAGCTCGGTGACTAGATCGCAAGCCGCCTCGATGGCGCTCACGCCGAGGCTTGGCGTCGAAGAATGCGCCTCATAGCCATGCGCGATCGTCAAATAGCCCGCCACACTTTTGTGCGCGTCCGCTACCTGCATTAACGTGGGTTCGCCGACGAGCACGGCGGCGGGACGCGGCAGACTGGCGCCGAACCGCGCGATCGTGTCGAGCGGGCCCCGGCAAGTAGTTTCCTCGTCATAGCTCAGGAGAATATGGACGGGTGAGACCAAGCTTGCTCGCTGGAATTCCGGAATCATGGCAAGGCAGATCGCGTCGAAACCCTTCATGTCGCAGGCGCCGCGGCCATAAACGCGGTCCGCCGCACGGCGCAGCTTAAAAGGGTCGCTTGTCCAGGTCTGGCCTTCCACGGGGACCACATCGGTGTGTCCCGACAAGACGATCCCGCCGTCGCGATTTGGGCCGATGCTCGTAAACAGCGCGGCCTTGTCGCCAGCTGCATTGGGGATCTTCACATAAGTTGCGCCGAGGGACGTGAGGTAATCCTCGACAAAGGCGACAAGTCCGAGGTTGGATTTCGCGCTTTCTGTATCGAAGGCGATCAGCCGCTCAAGCACAGCGAGCGTTGCGTTGAGCCTCTCGTCCGGCGGGCGGCTCGGGTGCGGCATGACCGGCGTCTTCACCAATCCTAGATGGCCACGCCACACGCGTAAATGCCGCGGCGGGTCAGTTGAGGACGCGCCGCGCGTAAGGCGAATCGAGCGAAAAGACGGGAATTTCCGCCTCGAAAACATCGCCCTTCTCGTTCACCATCCGATAGGTCCCGGTCATGATGCCGGACGGCGTCGTCATTGTGGTTCCCGAGGTATAGCGAAAGGTTTCGCCTGGCTTCAATACCGGCTGCTCGCCGACGACGCCAGCACCTTTCACTTCCTCGAGCTTGCCGTTGCCATCGGTGATCTTCCAGTGGCGGGCGGTGAGTTGCACGGTCATTTGGCCCCGGTTGGCGATTTCAACGGTGTAGGCCCACCAGAACGAGGCCTCGCCGGCGTCGGAACGCTCTGGCACGAATTCGGGAAGAACAGTGATCTGGATGCCGTGAGTGACGGTGCTGTACATGGGCGTGATCTAACGTGGCAAGTAGCCGGAAAAACAAGACGCTGCCAGTCTAACACAAACTTATGGGCGAGGAAAAGTGCCGGCCCGATTCCGGGTCAGCCGGGCGAAGGCGCATTTTCCCGGGGTAAAACGCTCGTCTGTCGCAATCCCTTGATATGGTCCGGGGGATAGCGACAAAAGGGTTGGCACCGAAACCGGCGTGATAACCGAAGTCATTGTCTTCCTGGCTATTTAGAGGACTTTATCTCAACCAAGCTGGATTTGCAGAATTGGCGGAATTCCGCCGGTAGGCGGAAGCGATTTTCTTCGCCCCCAACGCGCGCTCCTGTGCTAAAAAAACCGGTCTTTCACGCCAGCCGCGTAAATTCGAGCAAAGAATGAAAACGGCTTCCTAGCCGCGGCCCCCCGGCGAGGCCTGCTTTACATCTGTCCCGGAGCCGGTAGCTTAGGCAAGAACGCTTCTGCGAATGAGCTCGCGGGCAAGTCGGCCGTCCGCGCGGGGGACTCTGGATGCTTGGTATATCTCAAGGCATCGAGAATAAGGGCCGCGCCGTCCATGCGCCGGATGTGAGCGCGCGGAACATCCTCTGCGTGTTTCCGCGCTACGCGCCTTCGTTCGGCACCTTTGAATATGCCTATCCGCTGACCGATGGGGTGCGTGCGTTCATGCCGCCGCAAGGCCTGCTGGTGATCGCGGCGGTGCTTCCTAAGACCTGGAATGTCCGCTTTATCGACGAAAATATCTGCCCCGCGAGTGCTGATGACTTCGCCTGGGCCGACGCGGTCTTCGTCAGCGGAATGCATATCCAGCGCCGCCGGATCGAGGACATCTGCCAAAGGGCGCACGCATCCGGTAAGGCGGCGGTGCTCGGCGGCCCTTCGGTCTCGGCTTGTCCCGAACTCTACCCTGGGTTCGATTATCTTCATGTCGGCGAACTCGGCGATGCAACCTTCGAGTTGATCGGCATGCTTTCCCGCGACGTTTCGCGCCCGCGCGAACAGATCGTGCTGAAAACGAAAGTCCCGCCGCGATCTTTGCGATTTCCCGGTGCCCGCCTATGAACTCGCCAAGATCGGGCGCTATTTTCTCGGCAGCGTCCAGTTTTCGAGCGGCTGTCCCTATACGTGCGAATTCTGCGACATTCCGGGCCTCTATGGCCGCGTGCCGCGCCTGAAAACGCCGAGCGCAGGTCGTCACCGAACTCGACAAGCTTGTGGCTTGCGGCGTCAACGGCTCGATCTATTTCGTCGACGACAATTTCATCGCCAACCGGCGCGCTCTGCGAAACCTTTTGCCACATCTCATTGAGTGGCAAAAGCGCAACGGCTATGCCGTCAGCCTCTCGTGCGAGGCGACGCTCAATATCGCCCGTTCGCCGGAAATCTTGGCGCTTGATGCGCGAGGCCGCGTTCGACACGATTTTCTGCGGCATCGAGACGCCCGAGCCCGAAGCGCTGAAAGCCGATCGACAAAGCGCACAATATGATGGTGCCGATTCTCGATGCGGTGCGCGCCATCAACCGGCACGGGATGGAGGTGGTTTCCGGCATCATTCTCGGCCTCGATACCGACACGCCGGATTCGGGCGCGCGCATTCTCGAATTCCTCGAGCGATCGCAAAATTCCCATGGCGACGATCAATCTGTTGCAGGCGCTGCCGCGCACGCCGCTTTGGGACCGGCTGCAGCGAGAAGACCGGCTGCTCGAGCGACGATATGCGAGCGCGAATCGAATGTGGATTTCAAGCTGCCTTACGATGAGGTGCTCGCCATGTGGCGCAACTGCATGGCGAGGGCCTACGAGCCGGAGTCTTTGTTCGCCCGCTACGAATACCAGATGCGCGCGACAAGGCCGAATCGCCTGAGGCGGCCGAAAAGCCGGCAGCGTTTGTCGCCGCGCAATATCGCACAGGGCCTCTGATCCTGCGCGCAAAGCTTTTCTGGATTGTCGGCGATTCGCGGCGATTACCGGCGCGGCATTCTGGAAATTCACGCTGCCCCGCCTGGTAAGCGGTCAGATCGAGCCGGTGTTGAGCGTCGGCCTATGCGCGCACCATCTCATCATGTTCGCGCGCGATGCTTGCGCGGGGAGAGGCAATGCCTCGCATTACTCGGCGAAGGCGCGGACCCTAAAACTCGAAACTACCCTGCCGGGGTGAGGAGAGACAAGTTAACCGTTGGCGCGGGGCAAATTCCCCGACGGCAAAGCCCTTGCCGCTGACGCATTCGGCGCAAAGCATCATTCGATTGATGCCGGCAGCTCGCGGACACGGCCGCTATCCGGCGTAATGCAAGGTCCCTGTTCGCGGCACTTTCCTCCAGCGACCGCGCGCAGGCCGATACCGGCAAGAGTGCCGCGGAGACCACATCGGGCTCGCCCGCGGCATTTGCCGGCTAAGCTGGCTGATTTTCGTTTCCATTGACCCGTCGCGCCAATGCGGCTACTCCAACCACGCTCCTTAAGGAGCGCGTAGCTCAGTTGGTAGAGCATCTGACTTTTAATCAGGAGGTCATGGGTTCAACTCCCATCGCGCTCACCAATAAAATCAATTGGCAAAGAGCTGTAATCGTCTGATTTCTTTGTCGAGCGTCCGCAAATCCTGCCACGCTAGCCGCTTATGCGCTGGCTGACGCAAGAGGAAGGCGGGATGCAGCATGGCGAGCGCGCGGATTTCCGATTTGCCCGCATAGGCGAACCAACGTCCGCGCATCCGCATGATGCCTTCCTTGCTAGCAAGCAGAGTTTGGGCTGCCGCCGCGCCAAGAAAGACCAGAATTTTGGGGTCCACGAGCTCGATTTGGCGGCGGATAAAGGGCAGACAGGAGGCCGTTTCAAGCGGCGACGGGGTGCGGTTTCCAGGCGGCCGCCAAGGCACAACATTGGCGATATAAACCTTTCCTCGGTCGAGCCCGATAGAGGCGAGCATCTTGTCGAGCAATTTGCCAGCACGGCCGACGAAAGGCACACCCTCGCGGTCTTCCTCGGCACCGGGCGCCTCGCCAATGAACATAATGTCCGCGCTTGGGTTGCCCTCGCCAAAAACGAGCCGGGTCGCGGTTGCCTTAAGCCCGCAGCCCTCGAAGCGCGAAAGTCTTTCAAGCAGATCGGCGAGATTTTGGGCGGCGCTGGCCTGGCCTTGCGCGGCCTCGGCGGAGTTGGCGGAAATGGCCGCCGCGGGGCCCCGCATGACACGGCGGCTGGCTTCGAACGTATCTGGCAAACGCGCGGCGGTCGGCCTCGCGTCGTTTGCGCAGGCAATTTCGGGGCATTCGGCGAAGCGGTCGTGCGGCGCATCATCGACGGCGATATCGACGCCCATATCCGCGTACCAGCGGAGCAGTCCGGCCAAACCTTCAGCCTTCATTAGAACTCGCAAAACGGTCGCCCGAGAAAATATCTAGTCTCTCCGTGGCGGCGTACCGGCGGAGGGCTCTCACTCAGAAAATGGCCAGAAGGTTGCTGCTTTGAATGACTTCTATTATAGCACGCATTGAAGTCCAAAACTCTATCGTATACGGTTACCGGCCCCATTATCATGCTTGGTTCCGGCTCCGTGGACGCTTCGTAGCCGGTTGGTGCGGGTGCCCATTGTTGCCAAATCGTCCTTCAATCTTATCACATTCGGGACGTGTACGAAGACGAGACATGGGTTATCTTTTCAATAGAATTGCTGGCGCAGGGACCGAAAACCACCATGACCGGGGCAGGAGTTAAATTGCCGCCACGCGAAACCATGGACTTCGATGTCGTGATTGTGGGCGCCGGCCCTGCTGGTCTTGCCGCCGCAATTCGCCTCAAACAGCTTAGCCCGGAAGTTTCGGTCGTTGTCGTCGAAAAAGGCGCAGAACTCGGCGCCCATATTTTGTCCGGCGCGGTCATCGATCCTTGCGGCCTCGATAAGCTCCTCCCCGATTGGCGCCAGGATCGTGACAGGCCTTTGACAACCGAGGTAACGGCCGATCGGTTCTATATGCTTGGCCCCGCGAGGGCGCTGCGGCTGCCCAATTTCATCATGCCGCGCCTCATGAATAATCGCGGCAATTTCATTGGCTCGCTTGGCAATACCGTGCGTTTTCTCGGCGCGAAAGCGGAGGCCTTGGGCGTCGATATTTTTCCAGGCTTCGCGGGTGCGGAGATCCTTTTTGGGGGCGCTGGCGAGGTTTTGGGCATCGCCACGGGAGACATGGGAATCGCCCGCGACGGAAGCCTCAAGAGCGGATTTACGCGGGGCATCGAGCTTCATGGCAAATATATTTTGATCGCCGAGGGCGCGCAGCGGTTCGCTCGCCAAGCAGCTGATCGCGAAGTTCGGCCTCGACCAAAATTGCGAGCCGCAAAAATTCGGCATCGGCTTGAAGGAGCTTTGGCGAATCGATCCCGCGCTGCACCGGCCTGGGCTCGTCCAGCATACTTTCGGCTGGCCGCTCGATGATCGCACCGGCGGCGGCTCGTTCCTCTATCATTTCGAGGACGGACTCGTCGCCGTCGGTTTCGTGGTTCATTTGAATTATTGGAAATCCGACGCTGTCCCCATTTGACGAATTTCAGCGTTTTAAGACGCATCCCATGATCGCGCCCCTGTTTGCCGGCGGGCAGCGGATTTCGTTTGGTTCGAGGGCCATCACCGAAGGCGGCTGGCAATCGGTGCCAAAACTCGTCTTTCCCGGCGGCGCGCTGATTGGCTGCGCGGCGGGGTTTGTCAATGTGCCCCGCATCAAAGGCTCGCATAATGCGATGCTTTCGGGAATGCTCGCGGCCGAACATGTGGTTGCCGCTCTCGAAGCGGGGCGCGCCCATGACGAAGTCGTTGCCTATGAAGAGGCGTGGCGCGGCGCGGCCCTCGGTCGCGACCTTTACAAGGTGCGCAACGCAAAGCCGCTCTGGTCGAAATTCGGCACCAAGGCAGGTATTGCGCTTGGCGGCCTTGACATGTGGGTGAATGAAATTTTCGGCGCCTCGCCGCTCGGCACGCTCAAGCATGGCGCACCGGACCATGCGAGCCTAATGCCACTCGCCGAAGTGAAGCCCATTCAATACGAAAAGCCGGATGGCAAGCTCACGTTTGACAGGCTCGCCTCGGTTTATATTTCAAACACCAATCATGAGGAAGACCAGCCCTGCCATCTGCTCCTCAAGGATCCGTCAATTCCCATCAGGAAAAACCTACCGGAATATGGCGAACCGGCGCGGCTCTATTGTCCCGCAGGAGTCTACGAAGTGGTCTATGCCAATGAGGCGGAACGGCGCGATCCGCGTTTTGTGATCAACGCCCAGAATTGCATCCACTGCAAGACGTGCGACATTAAGGACCCGGCGCAAAACATCGATTGGACTCCGCCGGAGGGCGGCGGCGGCCCGAATTATCCGAATATGTAATACCAAGTCTCGCGGACGACGACTAGCTGAGAGGCTCGTCCTTGCAAAAAGCTTCACTCCGAAACAATCCGGGCTCGCTTGTTCGCCCCTGAATAGCTTCACCGCTGCGCTCCGTGCAAGCCGGCGTCGTTAGTTGTTTTTATGCAGGCGAGGTGTTTTGTCGGACAACGGCGTCGGTTGCGGGAACGCGGATCAGCCGGGATCGGCATTCGCCGGCCGTGGCGATCCGACGAGGTTTGGCCACCCTGGTTTCAAGGCGTCGCGGATTTTTTTGGCTGCGCGAGCGATCGCATGACGCCGGCGAATTCAGCGCAAGCCTGGGCCGAGATCAAGATCAGAAAGTGACCGGCAAGGCCGAGTGGAACAAGAATGCGCATGGGGCTCCACGCCGGTCCTTGGAGATGCTTGCGATAATAGATGTAGCTGTGGGTTTCGAACATCGCGAGCGAACGAAACCGCGCCCGCGTGCTGGCCTTGCTGCCGCCCCTGTGGTTCAAGTGAATTATGGTCGCGGTGGGATCATACCAGCACTGGTAGCCGGCGTCGCAGATTCTCTTACAGTAGTCGGCGTCGACATGATAGGCCAAGCTTGTGTCGAGGTATCCGGCCGCATCGACAGCCTTGCGGGGCGCCATCAACGCGGCACTGGAAACGTAGCCGTCGTCGATGACAAACGGCGTCGTCAAATCCCGGCCGAGGTGGAGCAGATGCTTGCGGGTGAAGCGGTTGCCCGGAAACAACCAGGACATAAACGAACGTGCGCCGAACAGCGCGGAGCCGGGGTTCGGCAGCGATTTAACCGACCACTGAATCGTCCCGTCCTCGTTGAGCAGCCTGCAGCCGACAGCTCCAGCCTCTGGGTGAGTCCTTAAAAACGCAATCATGCGGTCGAGTGCCTGCGGCAGGACCACTGTATCGCTGTTCAGCAGCAGCAGGAACTGCCCTTGGGCCAAGTCGATCGCCCGGTTGTTCGAGTATGCGTAGGAGAACGCATGGTGGCGATTGGCTTCGTTTTGTAATAACCGGACACCGGGAAAATGGGCGCGCACCATCTCGCTTGTCCCATCCGTGGAGGCATCGTCGACGACGATGATCTCAAACGGTTCGCCCGGCGCGTTGCTGTAAATCGACTGCAGGCAGTTCGCGAGAAGCTCACGGGTATTGAAGGATGCGATGACCACGGTCAGCGCGATGGCGCTGCCGGACCCGCCGCCGGCGGCGGATTTTTGCTCCGGGGCGAATTCCATTCCCTCGCTCACGGAAGCAAGCCGCGGTAGTGGCCATTATAGGGCTGGTGCGGCCGGCCATGGATTTTCGGATCGAAGTTGTTCAGCACGGCGCCAACAAGCGGCGTGCCAATCTGGCGTAATTGTTCCTTTACTCTGCGCACTTCGTCCTGATACGCGCTCCCGGCGCCGACGACCAGGAGGACAGCATCCGCGATCCCGGCAAGCAACAGCGCATCGCTCGCCGCAAGGAGTGGCGGCGAATCGATAACCACGATACCGAACCGTCTCGAAATGACCTGAAACATCGTGCGTGCCTTGGACCAATCCACCGCCGGAAGAAAAGCCGGCGACCTCCTACCCGCGGTCATCACCCTGACCGGCCCCGCCTCCCGGGAGTCCACGAACGGGTTGACGAGGTGAATGGCTTCAGATGGTTCTACCCTGCCTTCCAGAACTTCGCCGAGACCAGCGGCGGCGGCGATTCCGGCAGCCGAGGCCAATCGCGGCCGACGGAGATCACCGTCGACCAAGAGGACCGAATGGCCGGCAAGCGAGGCAGTAATCGCCAAGCACGAAGCGACTGTCGTCTTGCCTTCATTGGGCTGGGTGCTCGTGACGAGAAGCGAATTGCCGGAACTGAAGACCGGACTTAGCCGCAAGCCGCCGAGGAGGGCGTCATAAGCCTCTCTCAGCTCCGGCGTGTCCAATACCATACGCGCCAGCGCGCTGAGACGCTGCACATCCGGCTGTTTGCTAATCAATCCGGCTGTCGTGCGATATGTCAGGGCTTCCATGCAGCAATCCTTGAATAAACCCAGCCTCAAAGTCCAGTCAAATATTTGCCAAAACCGTGCCAGGATAATCCGTTTCATTCTATGGCAAAAAAATTACCGCGCGATGGTGTTCTAACCCATCACTGGACAGGGCGAATATGCGATTGGAAGGTGACCGGCCCCTGCCCTGAACTTGGCAAGCGGAGTGGCAGGTATCTAGCTTGATTGCGGCCGCTGCCGCATCAGAACGGACAGGCCGCGGCAACCGACGGCCGGAACCGACAAAACTTAACGACACGCAGAAACCTAATTTCCAACTGACGGAGCCGGATTTCGCCCTCGAACTTACGGCAAGCTTCATTGGCGGGTCTGATGCGCTGCTGCCTAGGATGCAGAGCATCGTCTTTTTCAGCGGCCGACGTCCGCGGGCGCTAACCCGTAGACGCGCTCGAAGGGAGCGCTCCCGTTCGCCAATCACGGCGGCGGCCGACATCTCAAGTCCGGACTTTTGCACTTAATCCGACGCCCGAATGAATGTGAGTGCTTTTAATGCGGGTATCGCGGCCAACACCGGCACCCCGAGCTCATCGTCCAGGTCACGGATCGTGCGGATGCGTGGGTTAAGAGATTCGTAGAAAAGCACCCAGCCGATCGCCACAACCAAGGCCGTTGCGAAGCTCAGACCAGCGTACACATACTTCAGCGGCTTGACCGGGTACAGACCCGGCACTGCGCGTGAGGCGATGCGAATTTCGGTTGTGGTGGCAGCTTCCTTTACGCGTGCCTCCTCGTAGTCTTTTAAAAAGAACTCGTAGCTCTCCTGCGCGAGGCGCTCGGCAAGGAGAAGTTCGTTCATTCGTTTCTCTTTATTAGGGTAGGCGGTTAGCTGTTCCTGCAAGGTCGAGATCTGTTCCTTTAGCTCCGATATCTCTGCCTCGGCTGCGACCACGAGAGGGCTATAATTGAGGTGGCTGCGCGCGGCCACGATACGATGCCCCGCCAGCTTCCCCTCTGTCTTCGCGAGCGTGTCATTCAAGTCCGATACGACCTTCAGTTTTTCTTCGTATTCTGATTTCAACTCGAACGTGCCGCCCGAATTCTTGTATGCGAGTATTGCGGCCCGGGCTTGATCGAGCGCTTTGCGACTCTCGCCAACCTGGGTCTCGAAGAACTCACGTGCGCGCGCCGCGTCGTTGCGATAAGTCCCGGAACTGCGCTCGAGAAAGATCTCGGCTGCCATGTTGGCGACCGCCGCCGCCTCGTTCGGGTCACCGGAGCTATAGGTGATGTCGAAGGCGTAAGTATCCTTCCTTGCCGACACCTGGAGGTTAGTCCCGACGTCCTCAACGGCAAGCTCGAACGGGGTCGCAGGAATGTCGCGTCCGTACTTGAAGTAATTGCGCGTGGTCCGGATGGTGTCTTTGACCCAAGTTTTCACTTCGTCCTTGAATGCGTCAAACACACTACTATAAGTCTTCGGTTTCTTGATGTCCAGTTTAAGAGCCTCAACGATCTTCACCGCCACCGCTGGGCTCTTTATTACTTCCATGTAAGTCTTGCTGGGCGCATCGATGGGTGCGGACAGGTTTACCGGAAAGTCCCGGACTTCCTTTCTGTCGCCACCGCTCGAGTTAAATTTGATGTCTTCGTAGGGCCGAGCGAGCACCAGAGCGACGGACTCGTACTGTTCCGGCAACACGTAGGTCACTGCAAGGCCAACAAACGCTGCAACAATTGGCAACCAGATCAATACCCATTTATGGCCGGTGAGAATCCGCCAAATGCGGTAAAATTCCATCTTTGCTGCTCCGTCCGCAATCCCAGGTTCTCGGCTCGCCTACCCCTAACGTCTCAAGCCACGTGGGGTCTTCGCACCTGGAAGGCAATACATACGTACAATATGCAAACGACACCGGCCCATCGCTATCACGAAGGCTCTAGCCCAAATAACGCGCGGCAACGCTCTCCTGTGTCTCCTGCGGAGATTTCCCGCGTGGCACAGCCGGGCGCAGTTTCTTGCGGGCTGCACTCAGCCACTATTTCTACCAACTCTCACATTGAATTGGATATACCAACGCCCCACTAAAACATACCAACGCATCCACAGTATGTCAACGTCGCTACCCCGGCTTACGCTCCACAGCTGGGAACTCGCGTTAACGTAGTTTCGGACACGTTTTGCGTGGACGGCGTGGCGTGATTCCCTGGACTCTCGGTTTCGGGCAGAAGCGCGACCACGGATGATCTGGCAATTAAACTCGCCGACACGGAGGTTCCTCGCGATCGGCTGGCCTTGTAGCTTGCTTTTTTTCAAGCATTTGGACAAGCGCCAGACGTGACAAATCACGTATCCGCTCGCCGAGGTCCCGCTGCTGCTGACCTTTCCACGAGAAGCAGCAAGACCAAGCGCAAAACCGCAAGCCGAGGTCCCTGCTTTCTTGTCAAATTCCTGTAACAAAAATGACCGTTAACATGGATTCCTTGCCGTGCCCAGCTCAACAGCCGTGATTGATTTTTGCATAGCATGCTCATTGCGCCCCGCAGCTCTGAGCTCGATTCAATCGATCCTTCCATGATATGCGCCTTATCTCAAGGCACTGTGCGCAAGACCCGCGGCGGCTGGCAGAAATCACCCTGCCGCAGCGATCGTTTCCGCATCCGGCGGCTCCTTGGGCAGTAGTGCCAAACGTGCGATGAGCGCCTGATCCTGCAAAATCGCCATGCGTTCCTTCGGCTTAAGCCAGGAAATCGCTTCATCGATGGTTGCGGCGTCCGAGAGCTTCGCATCGGCAAGCGCCCATTCCGCCGGAATATCGCCGTTCCGCCGTTTTGCACGGCGCGGCAGGCAGGCCACATGGAACGCACGGAACTGCTGATCGGCATAAAGCGCGTGAAGCCCATTCAGGGTTTTGCCGTCGACCCCGGCGGGCTCATTAGCCAAGACATTGGCACGCGCGACGACAGGCGGAGTAATCTTCTCTTCGGGGGTCATCAAAAGGCCGGCGCAGCGCAGGACAACGCCGGCGCCGAGCTGCCCAGTGCCCCACGACAAGAAGATCGCGAGGATAAGGCCGAGAATCGTCGGCGACATCCAGGCAACGAGTGAAGGCGAGATTGAGAGACCGGCTACGAGGGACAAAATGCCCATCGCGACATGCGAACGGTGGCGCGCAACAATGGCGGCGAACGGTATCGAGCCATCGTCTCGCCGTTGCGGGACCCATCCGGTATCGAAGCCAAATACGAAATGCATGACGTGACCGGACTGGATCAGCATCATGATCGGAGCGAGCAGCGCCGACATGATGATTTCGAAGGCCGCCGACAAAACGAGCTTGATCGCGCCGCCCGCGCCACGCCGGGTCGCGCCTTGGATCAAGGCAAGCGTCAAACCGAACAATTTTGGCAACAGAAGAACCGTCATGGTAAGTTCGAAAAGTTCAAGCGATCTTTGCGGATCGAACCTTGGCCAAGTTGGGAACAGGGTGAACTCGCTCGTGAAATATTCCGGCCTTATGTAGCTTGCCTGGAGGACGAGCACGATACCGACGACGAGCTGCGCCATCCAAAGCGGCGAGGCGACATAGGCCATGATGCCGGTCACGAAATGCTGCCGCGACATCGGATGCAGGCCTTTTGCTGGCAGCAACCGCAAATGCTGGAGATTGCCCTGACACCAGCGCCGGTCGCGCGTCGCGACATCGATGAGCGTAGGGGGACACTCTTCGTAGCTGCCGCCAAGATTTGGCAGCATATAGACAGCGTAACCGGCGCGCCTGATCAATGCCGCCTCGACAAAATCATGGCTGAGGATATGGCCGCCGAACGGCGGACGCCCGCGCAAAATCGGCAAGCCGCAATGCGCGGCGAACGCGGCTGTGCGAATGATCGCGTTATGGCCCCAGTAATTGCCATCGCGCCCCATCGAGACCGCAACGCCGGCGCCGATCACCGGCCCATAGATGCGCGCCGCGAATTGCTGGAGGCGAGCGAATAACGTGTTGCGATTGACGATCAGCGGGAGCGTTTGGATAATGCCCGCGTCGGGGTCTGCTTCCATCGCGGCGGCGAGCGCGATAATGGTATTGCCGGCCATCAAACTGTCGGCGTCGAGCACCACCATTTGCTCGTAGTGGCCTCCCCAGCGGGTAACAAAATCCTCGATATTGCCGGACTTTCGATTGAGGTTCCTGGGCCGATGCCGGTAGAAGAGGCGGTAGCCTGGACTAAGCTTCTTCCGCATCGCAAGGAAAGCTTGTTCCTCCGCAACAAAAATTTCCGGATCCGTCGTATCGGAAAGAAAAAACCATTCGAATGCGCGGCCAAGACCGCTTGCCTCGACCTCCTCTAACATCGCCCCGACCGCCCCAAAGACGCGTGTTGGCGTCTCATTATAAATGGGCATGACGACCGCCGTACGGTACCGCAAACTCACCGGCCGTAAGGGTAGTTTTGGCGCAAACAACAAGAGAACGATAAAGCCCGCGAGCGCACTCATGCAGGCGAGCGCGATCCAGGAAAAATTCGCAACGAAGAGAAAAAGGAGCGCCCATTCGAGGGGCGTCACACCGCCGACTTCGACGACCTTGTACATTTCGATGGCGCCGTAGACAGTCAAGAAGAGGCCGCCGCCGAACACAAGGAGACGCGCAACCCAGCAGCCGAAATCCGGATGGATGGCGGTGTGACCATGCCGCTCGGCCTGGCTGAACTCGTGAAGCTTTTGCGCCGGCATGGCGAGCGGCGCTTCAGGCGGCAGACAGGCGAAAGTGTCGGGCGCAAGCATCGTCTCTCCGGGGCGGAGCGGCGTCACCACTGGCTCTGTTACCTGTGCATTGGTTAGCGCGTCCATCGATAAAGCCAAGTTTCGCTTATGGGTTTGCCCTCCGCCTCCAACACAAGGCGCAGTTCCGAAAAGGCTTCGTTCCCAGGATCAAGCTCGAACAAGATCCGGCAGGTTTTTTTGTCCGCCGAGGAAAATGTTCGAACCCCAGTTAGCGATCCCGGCGAAGCGTTTAAATTCGGTTTCATGGCTTCGGCATTTTGCGGGAGACACAAGTTTTCACCGGCGAATTCAACCATAAAACGGCGGCGTTTCGGCGACGATCCTCGACCCGAGCGCGACTGCGTGGCGATGGCCAGCGGCGGCGGCTCCGGCGGATTCCAGCACCAGAACTGCCGGTAAGCAAAAAAGGTTTCGCTTCCGGCGGCAAGCGGCTGCTTGGGTTTCCAATAACCGATAATATTATCGTTGGCTTCGGAATCGGACGGAATTTCGACAAGTTGGACACCGCCTGCTGACCAATCGCCGATCGGTTCGATCCAGAGCGACGGGCGGGTTTCGAAGTGCTCATCGTCGTCCTGGTAATGATCGAAATTGCGGTCCCGTTGCAGAAATCCGAACCCGCGCGGATTTTCATCAACGAAAGTCGATATTTGAAGTGTGTCGCGATTTGCGACCGGCCGCCACAGCCACTCCCCCTTGCCGGTCAACATTTGGAGACCGCCTACCTCACTCACACTCGGACGCAAATCATCGTTGCGGCGCTCGTCAATTGGGCCAAAGAGATGGGTCCCGCTCATCGTGGCAAGTCCCAAATTATCGACCGCCGCCCTGGCGAAAAGAGTGCATTCCGTGTCAATGATCGTGGCGTCGCCGGGCCGCAGGGTGAAACGATAAGCACCGGTCACGCTTTCCGAACCGATCAGTGCGTGCATAACGAGCGCGCCGGCGGCGAGCGTCGGACGTTCGATCCAAACCGTGCGGAACGCCGGAAACTCCTCGCCGCGCGGATCGGCGGTTTTGATCGACAAGGCCCTTGCCATGGTACCCAGGGTTTGGCCCGGCGCGATGGCGCGAAAAAAACTTGCGCCCTGAAAAATGGCGAGCGCGGAAAGATCGCCTTGGCCTTGCGCGAGGACTTGGAAACCGGAAAATCCTATGTCGCCGAGGTTTTTGGGGACGGAAAGATTGCCAAAATCGAACAACGCCGGATCGTAGATGACCCGCCGGGCTTGCCCTTCCACGACAAGATTGATTTCCATCGGGGACGAAAAGATGAACCCGCGATGCAGCGGCTCGATCGCGAAGCCGGTATTGTCCGGCGCCCAGATCGCGGTTTCCGGGCGGCGCTGCCGGATGGCCGCATATTGTTCGGAGTTCAGTTCACGAAACACGTCCGGGAGGTCGGCAGCAAGCGAGCTGAATGGCTGTTTCGACAAGAGTTTGGCGGCGTCGGTGACCGTATTGGAGTTGAACGGCGATGGTTCGCCCAAGGCGAACCCGCGGCGAGCTTCTTGCGCGGCGGAGGGTGGCGCGACGTCAGACGGCGCAGCGGCGGCGCCGCTGCGGGCGGCGATCCCGCCTGCCATCCCGCGAAGGGCGAGCTTTAATACCTCTCGGCGATCGACCATGAATCCGGCTTGGCCGGCGCCCGATCGCGCCGTACTCTCCAGAAAACGCTTTAGTTTTATCTCTATAGACGATAACCGGGCGAACGTAAGTGTCATTTTGGGTGTTTTTACGCCACCGAGCTTTTCTAGTTTCAGTGCGACCTGCACGTCCTGAGTGCGAAGAATGGCAAGCCTTGTTTTAACTCCCCGAAGCGGTCTGGAAAGCTTGCGCGTGCGCGAATTTTCGATTTTGTGGCCTTACAAGTTTCCCAAATGTAGTTCGCGCGAGACTCCTTTGCGCCTAGAGAAGTAGGTTTGATGGACCCCATTCCATTTCAAGACCGCACATGTCTGGCAATCGTTCTTGCCGCCGGCGAGAGCTCGCGGATGTGCTCGGCGAGGCCCAAGGTGCTGCATGAGCTCGCCGGCCGCTCCATGCTCGCCCATGTCTTGAACTCGCTCGTCGAAGCCGGTGCTCAGAAGACCGTCGTCGTGGCTGGTCCGAACCACGACGCGGTCATGGCGGAAGCGAAGTCGATCATACCCGATGCCGGACTTGCGATCCAAAAAGACCGGCTTGGAACCGCGCATGCGGTGCTTGCCGCCCGCGAGGCGATCGCTACGGGCTATGACGATCTTCTCGTCGTCTTCGCGGATACGCCGCTGGTTCGTCCGGAGACCTACGCGGCCATGCGCAAGGCGCTTGCGGGCGGCCAAAACGCAATCGCCGCCTTGGGATTCGAGGCACAGCATCCTGCGGGCTACGGAAGGTTCCTTCTGGAGGACGGCACCCTCAAAGGCATTCGCGAGGACCGTGACACGAGTGTAGCGGAGCGCGAAATCAAACTTTGCAACGCCGGTCTAATGGCGCTCGATGGGCGCCGCGCCCTGCCGCTTCTCGAGGCCATCGGCAATGCCAACAGCCAGAAGGAATATTACCTGACCGATATCGTCGCCGTCGCCAGATCGCGGGGTTTTGGGGTCGCAGCCGTGATCGCCAGCGAGGATGAGGTGCTAGGCGTTAATGACCGGGCGCAGCTCGCCGCCGCCGAGGCCGCCTTGCAAGCGCGGCTTCGCGCGAAGGCGATGCGGGAGGGCGTGACCTTGATCGAACCTTCGAGCGTGACCCTAGCCTTCGATACGCGGATTGGCCGCGACGCCGTCATCGAGCCGCACGTGGTCTTCGGTCCGGGCGTCAATGTCGGCGAAGGCAGCCGCATCCGCTCGTTTTCCTATTTGGAGGGCGCAACGACCGGGCAGAATGCGACGATCGGCCCCTTCGCCAGGCTACGCCCCGGCACTAGGCTCGCCGAGGATGTGCATGTCGGCAATTTCGTCGAGGTGAAAGCGTCGGATGTCGGCGCGGGTGCCAAGATTAACCATTTGAGCTACATTGGAGATGCGAGCATCGGCGCCAAGACGAATATCGGCGCGGGGACGATCACCTGCAATTATGACGGCTTTGGTAAATATCGCACGGAGGTTGGCGTACATGTGTTCATCGGGTCGAATAGCGCTTTGGTGGCGCCGGTCAAGATCGGCGATGGCGCCTATGTTGGATCGGGGTCTGTAATCACCCAAGACGTCGCGCCCGATGCGCTGGCGCTGGCGCGTGGACGTCAGGTCGAAAAACCTGGCTGGGCCAAGGCTTTCCGAGAAAAGCACCGGAAATGAGGATGGTCCTGTCATCCCGGGGCGCTTGGAAATCCGCTAGCTGGCGTCCTCACTTCCGATGCTGGTCCGGGATGAGCCGATGACGGCGAACGCGCGATCCAACCGCAAGACGAAAGACGGTTCTTAATGTGCGGAATCGTTGCGATGCTCGGCCGTGGACCCGTCGCTGGCTCCCTTCTCGATGCGCTGAAGCGCCTCGAATACCGCGGCTATGATTCCGCTGGCATCGCGACGTTGGAAGCGGGCCGGCTGACCCGGACGCGGGCGAGCGGCAAGCTCAAAAATCTGGAGCTTCGTCTCGCCGCCGGACCTCTTTCAGGCAGGATCGGCATCGGCCACACCCGCTGGGCAACCCATGGAAGGCCAAGCGAAAATAACGCGCATCCGCATGTCAGCGGCAATGTCGGCGTCGTGCATAATGGCATTATCGAGAATTTCCGGGAGTTACGCGGCGAACTGCAAGCTAAGGGTCATGAATTTTCGACCGAGACCGATTCCGAGGTCGTCGCCCATCTTGTAAGCGAGGCCATGCGCGGCGGATTGGCACCGGCCGAGGCCGTGGCTTCGAGTCTGCCGCGCCTCAGGGGGGCATTCGCGCTCGCCCTGATCTTCGACGGCGAGGAGGATCTTCTGATCGGTGCCAGCAACGGCGCGCCGCTTGCGGTAGGATTTGGCGAAGGCGACCACGCGGGCGAGATGTTTCTTGGCTCCGATGCGCTCGCCTTGGTCCCCTTCACCAGCACAATCGCCTATCTGGAGGACGGTGACGCTGTCGTCTTGACGCGTGCCTCAGCGCGGTTTTACGATGCCGAAGGCAAATCGGCCGAGCGGCGAAGGGTCAAGTCGGCAGCTTCAGCCTCGCTGATCGGCAAGGGCAATTACCGCCATTTCATGGCGAAGGAAATCCACGAACAACCGGAGGTCGTCGCCCGCACGCTTGGGCATTACCTCGACATGCCGGCCGGTCGCGTTGCTCTGCCCTTCGAGCTGCCCGTCGATACTGTTGCGCTCCATCGCTTGACGATTTGCGGTTGCGGCACGGCCTATTTCGCGGGGCTCACTGCCAAATATTGGTTCGAGCGATTTGCCCGGCTTCCCGTCGATGTCGAAATTGCCTCCGAGTTTCGCTATCGCGACCCGCCGCTCCCGCCAGGAGGGTTGACCATCCTTGTCTCGCAATCGGGGGAGACGGCCGATACCTTGGCGTGTCTTCGCGCCGCCAGGGCGAAGGGACAGAAGATTGTGGCGGTGGTCAATGAAGCGGTCTCGACGATCGCACGCACAAGCGACATTGTTGCGCCGACCCTCGCCGGCCCCGAAATTGGCGTTGCTTCGACGAAAGCTTTCACCTGTCAGCTTGCGGTACTCGCCTGCCTGGCGCTAGCGTTCGGCAGGGCGCGCAACACTATCGACGAGAAGGGCGAGGCGCGGCTCGTTGACGAACTCATGGCGGTTCCGGGTCTCATCGCACAAGCGCTTAAATGCGAAAGCGCCGTCGAGACCCTGGCGCGGGAAATCGCCAAGGTCCGCGATGTCCTTTATCTCGGCCGCGGCACGTCCTATCCCTTGGCGCTCGAAGGGGCGCTGAAACTCAAGGAAATATCCTACATTCATGCCGAGGGCTATGCGGCGGGGGAGCTGAAACATGGGCCGATCGCGCTCGTCGATCAGGACATGCCGGTGATCGTCATCGCTCCCAATGACCCGGTGCTCGAAAAAACCCTCTCGAATATGCAGGAAGTCGCCGCTCGCGGGGGCAGGCTGATCCTGATCGGCGATGCCCGTCTCGCCCGCGATTTTGGCTCCGAGGCAGCCGCCGCCATCGTGATGCAGGATGTCGCGCCGGAGTTCGCGGCGATGGTCTATGCGGTCCCGGTCCAATTGATCGCCTATCATACCGCCGTCGTCATGGGGAAAGACGCCGACCAGCCGCGCAATCTCGCCAAAAGCGTCACGGTGGAATAGGGCGCGCGGCGCTTGCCAAAAACAAGCGCAACGCAACCGTGGTCGCGATCAAATTGAAAGTCACCCGACAAGCCGTGCCGTCACCATGCAATAAAGCATCGGCAGCGACAGGACGAAATTGGCGCGCGACGTCAACATCGCGAGCCGCGCAGCCTTCGCCTTGGCCTCGTCGTCGGCGGGTACGAGGCCAAGCACTTTCTTCTGGTTTGGCCAGATCACGAACCAAACATTGAAGGCCATGACGAGGCCGAGGATGCCTCCGGTGATAATGGTTAGGTTGTGGACCGCGCTGCTCGTCGAAAACACAATGAGGCCGGTCACCACCGTGGCGAGGGCCGACCACCGGAACCAAAATAGGGCTTCGGGTGCGATATACTTGCCAATACCGGGTTTAAGTTCCGGCGGGATATTCGGCATGATGGGGATTTGCACCAAGTTGAAATAATACAGAAGACCGATCCACGTGATGCCTGAGACCACGTGCAGGAACGTGAAGAACGCCCCGAAATAGCCGTCTCCCAAATTCGTGACATGATAGAGGAGGAGAAGCAGGAACGTCAGGCCGCCGCCCAGTGCCAGCGCATTGTAGGGTTTCTCGAGTATGTTGGAGATTTTTTCGAGGATGTTGGAAACGGTTGCGTCGATGTCGGCCATGACAAGCTCCTCCCAAGGGAAACGACGGTTGCGCCGCGACGGCGGCGCGAATCGAAAACCCGCTCCGTAAGTAAAGCTTTTGCCCTCCATTTACCAGGTCCGCAATAAACCCGGTGGTGGATATAGAGATTGGCCCGAGGTTCCAGATGCCCGGCTTCCCCCTCCCGGAATCGCCGGTGGGCGAGCCCGCGACAACAAACGAAGAAAAAGAATACGTAAACATTCTGCCAAATTTGAAATATTACATTAAGAAATTATTATAACATTCATCATATTCACATCGTTACTAAAACGCTCCTAGAACGTTACGAGATACATTTGTTAATTGGAACGACCATGTTCTCGTTACTTTATGAAAAGTGTCGTTATTTACTACAATGGGTGCATAGTTTTACTTTTTGGAGGGCTGTCCCTGCGGCGCTCCGTGCAATCATGACCGGATGTCGCCGGTGGACGGCGATAGGCTTCTCCGCGCGCTTCATGCGCGATCAGTCTGGTTCCTACGCGGTTTTGTTTGGACTCCTGGCGCCGGTTTTCATTGGCGCCCTCGCTCTCGGCAGCGAAACCGGCCTTTGGTACTCAACTCAAGAAAAGATGCAGGGCGCGGCCGATTCCAGCGCGATCAGCGCCGCGGTCGGCTTGAACGCCGGCAATACGAACTATGCGCTCCAGGCCGATGCGACAGCGGCGACCTACGGCTATGTAGCCGGCTCGAACGGCACGACCATTAGTGTAAATAAACCGCCTCTAACGGGTCCTAATGTTGCAACCCCAGGGGCCGTCGAAGTTATCATTAAACAACCCCAAACACCTTTGTTCTCGGGCCTTTTTCTCAAGTCCCCCGTGGTTGTCCAAGGACGCGCCGTCGCCGGCCCCGCCAAAGAGGTAACTTGCGTTCTTGCTCTGAGCCAAACCCCCCTTGTCTCGCTTGTAACGGGCATCGCCGCCGCGGCCTTTGCTAACGTTTTGGCCGATCAATGCACCGTTGCCGACAACTCGCCCGGTCTGGTGGCTCTGACCGTGGCTCTCTTTTCCTCAATTACGGCGCAAAAGGTCAAAGTGGTCGGGGGCTTTCTTGGTCTCCTTGGAACGGTCACACCCGCGCCTGTCAATGCCGCGAAGACGCCCGACCCTTTTGACGGTACGACCATTCCCGATATTTCCGGGATGCCTTGTGACCCGAATAGCTCTTTTCCCTTTTATCCGACCCTCATTCCAACCCACACTATAACCGGCACGGTTACCTTGTCTCCAGGCCGCTACTGTGGCGGCCTGGCCGTAAGCGGGACCGGCAACGTCACGCTTAGTCCAGGCACCTATTACATGGATGGGGGTCACGGCGGGCTCGTTGGCAACGGGCTCGAGGTTGTCCTCGGCGGCACACTGACCGGCACAGGGGTCACGATCGTGCTGACGTCAAGCAACACACTCGTCAATCTGCCGGGGCTAAGCCTCCTTGGTACGGTGAATTTGACCGCACCGTCATCGGGGCCATATGCCGATTTGGTCGTTTATGACGACCGCCCCGCACTGCTCGGCATATTGCCCCAGCCCGGTCTGACTTTTACCCTAAGCCCAACAACTAATTTAATCGGCACGGTCTACGCGCCGCATTCGGTGGTGACTTACGCGGTCAACGGAGGGACGACGCACACCGGTCAATGCACGCGCCTCATCGCCGACACGATCGCGTTCGCCGCCGGTGGATCGAGCTTCTCGAAATGCGCCGCAACCCTCGGCCCGTCATCCGGGGCGCCAGCCTCGCTTTTGGAGTGACCGGCATGTTGAGACGCGCAACCATGTCGCTGGGTTTTCCAAGAGTGCTCGGCGCTTTCTTCGGCCGGACCCGGCGTGCCATAGCCGGCGTAGCGGCAATCGAATTGTCGCTGGTATCGCCGCTCCTTATTACGGGGGTCTTGGCAGCCGGCGAATTGGGCATCACCATCTACCGGGAAACGCAGGTAAACTTTGCAGCACAGGCCGGCATCAATTACGCCGTCGCGCATGGATTCGATTCAACTGCCGTATCAAACGCCATCGTTAATTCGACCAATTATGCGGCCATCTCTGCCACCCCCGCGCCGTCGCAATTTTGTGGCTGCGCAACCGCGACCGGGGTGGCGGCCGCTTCTTGCGGATCGACCTGTTCGAGCGGTTTCAAAGCGGGCACTTATGTCCAAGCCAATTCAAAAGCGCAATTCTCCCCGATTATTCCCAATCCATGGCAAAAAAGCACCGTGACGCTCACGGCGCAAGCAATTGTGAGAATTCAGTGAGAAGGAAGACTCTTTTCAAGGACCAACGGGGCGTTTCCGCCGTTGAATTTGCGCTGACCCTGCCTGTATTTCTTTTGATGTTTTTAGGAGTTTGGCAAATCGGTTTCGGCTTGTGGGCGCAATTTGCCTTGCAGCACGGAGCCGAAATGGCGGCCCGCTGCATGACCATCAGTCCAACGGTGTGCAGCACGGCCACCGTCAAAAGTTACGCGGCTAGTCAATCCTACGGCCTCAACCCTTCGCCATCGACGTTTACTGTGAGCTATCCAACTTGCGGCAATCAGGTGGCTGCCGATTACAATATTTCCTCACTATTAGCGCAAATTGATGTTCCTTTTTTGACCTTGCACGCTCAAGCTTGTTACGCCATCCAGGCCTAGCTAAACCAAGTTTTTTACTTAGTTATACGTTGGCCACGGCGCGGAACTTCATTGTTGCATGGGCGCATGCCGCCCATAATGGCGAAATCGCGGACCCGCCCACAACGGTGCGAACCGAACACCGGCACACAACAATAGAGATTTTGCTCTTTCTTTACCAAGGCTGCAATGAACCGGCCGGGGAATAGGGCATTAAGAAAAGCTTCTGTTGGCCGGCTTTCCCCTCTCAGAACCGCCAAAGGGAATGCGCAAGATAACAAGCTTGGAAAATATTCTATCAAATAGTACACTTTATCTAAGTGAACGATCAAAGTATTGGGTGTATTCATGTATTTAACAAGTACATTTCAAATATCTCTAGATTGCTTAGGGAATAATCCAAATTATGATTCAAATAGTTCACAAATATGTCTACTATATGCTATCACGAATTCCCGGGGCCGCGAAGATACACGGATTTCGCAAGCAGCGAATTGCTGCGGTCGCGGTCGAGTTCGCGTTGATTGGGCCGGTTTTGTTCCTCCTGGTGCTGGGCGCGAGCGCGTTCGGGATCGCAACTAATAATTACATACAGCTGACTGGCGCTACGAGCATTGGTGCGCGGCAGTTAGCGATTAGCCGCGGCGCTGCGACCCCATATTCCGACACCGTCAGCCAGATAAAAGGGGCGGCGCCGAGCCTGACTCCAGGAAATATAACTATCACCCTGAAGGTTAACGGGACGGCATGCGCGACTGATGCGGCGTGCACCTCAGCGCTGGTGGCCGGTGCGCCAGCTCAGGTCATTGCAACTTATCCCTGCAACCTTGTGATCTATGGAACAAACTTCGCGCCCAGTGGCTGCACACTGTCCGCGAACACAACGGAGCGAGTACAATGAAACAAGATTTTAAATCCTTTTCAAAACGGTTGCGCGGAGACGAGAACGGCGTCGTGGCCATCCTGGCGGGGCTTTCGATGGTGGCGATTGCGGGCTTTGCAGGGCTCGCGGTTGACGTCGGCAATGTCTACTACGCCGAAACCAAGCTCCAGGCATCAGCCGATGCTGCTGCGCTAGCGGGAGCCCAGGACATCAACGTCGGTTCAGGTGGAACAGCTTTTTCCACGGCGACTTCGTACAGCGCAGTGACAGGGAATAAGAACGCCAGCACTAAATTAACCGCTACGATGGCGAGCGGGTATCCTGTTCTAAAGTGCCTGACGAGCACGGGAGTTCTCGTGCAGCGGGCCAGATTCCGCCAATGCAATTAAGGTCCAGGAGAAGGCAACCGTGCCGCTGTACTTCGGCAAGTTGCTCGGTATCTCGACCTGGCAGATCTCCGCCACCGCTCTCGCCAGCGCGAGGGGAGGCGCATCTCAATCCGCCGATGTGATGCTGGTGATGGATACAACGGCCTCGATGAACAACAGTGACTTAAACTGCGCGATCTCCGGGTCTACTAGGGAGGACTGCGCCATGGCCGGGTTTCGCACTCTGTTATCTTACTCTCCGCCTCCTAAGTTGAACGGGCTGTCGCCCTGCTCGCCAAGCCTGGCGAATTGCGGCACCGCGGTCAACGGCAACGTTGCAAACCCGGTGGACAGGGTCGGCTTGATGGTGTTTCCAGGACTAACCACTGCAGCCCAAGCAACCTATGACTACGATTGCAGCACCTCTTCCCCCGCGATTGCCAAGTACAATGCTTCGCCGGTCTATCAGATCATTCCATTTTCAAGCGATTACCGCGTTTCCGAAACGGCAGCTCTAAACACCAGCTCAAACCTGGTGAAGGCGGCCCGCGGAGGAACTTCTAGTTGCAAGCAAGGTATCTCCGCTGTGGGCGGCGTGGGAACCTTCTACGCCGATGCGATCACCGCGGCCCAGGCCGCCCTCGCAAGCAGCGGCCGGCCGACCGCAAAGAAAGTGATCATCTTGCTCAGCGACGGCGACGCGAACGCCTCGAACGTGCCGGCAGGGAAAGCCACGAACCAGTGCCACCAGGCGATCACCGCCGCTCATGCCGCCACGGCGGCGGGGACGTCGGTATACACGATCGGCTATGGCGCATTGACGTCTGGCACTTGCAGCACCGACTCACCAGCCATCTCCGCCTGCTCAACATTACAACAGATGGCTTCCGATTCGACGAAGTTTTACTCCGACACCTCGGGAGGCTCCAGTGGATGCACCTCGGCCGCTCACTCGATCAGTGACCTGAACTTGATCTTCCAGTCCATAGGGCAAGATGCTTCGAGCGCGCGGTTGCTTCCGCTCACTACCTCGTAAAGCTTGGGATTCTCACACTAAAACAATGGTGTATTATAGTAAGCGTGCCAACCTGATAGCCTGAGAGTACGTGCATCTATATAGTTTTATACAATACTTTTGATTGTACGCATAATACTAACACATATAATATGTACGTTCAACAAACAGGACCGATATATGTATAGCAGCGATGTTGTGTTATCCACACGTGTAAATATGTTCAATATATATGTAGTAAATATTTCTTCTGTAAGTGCTATAAGAAGGTATCAAGCCGGTAAATTAGATTTCGCTTTGACAAGGAGAAGAACGATGCGATTTTTGTTCCTTAGTATAGTTTTGTCGGTCGCAATTCCGTCTCTTGGAATTGCTCAGGACGCACCGAATTGCGCGCCGGGATATGTAACGAATACCTGTGGCGGTTACACTGGTTGTGCCATGCCAGAGTGGCAGTGCTGTCCCTTCCAATCAGGCGATGGTTGGCAATGGAGCGACGGCACCTGTCCAAGCGATCAATAGCGAACGGACTTCCCACTCTGTTGCATTCGTTGCCGGCATGCAGTGAAACTGGTGGCCTTTCGCCGAGTTCCCAACAATGTCCGGCTCGAAGGCCGCCGTTTCTTTGACATCAACCTAACAGCCTATTTCGCGCCGAGAAAATGGTCCCGGCTCCAAGATGTTAGTCCAGGTAACCTTCAAAGAACTTGGCGAAGACCTGCAAATAAGGTTCTTTTGAACCCGTTACACTTTTACGATAACCGCGGCCATCGTCGAGGAATCGTGCACGCCTGACATCATCCGGCATGCCGTCGACAGACGCGCATCAAGCGTACTCATGCGTCGGGAAGACATCACCTGTCCCGTCCCGGTTTACACGGCGGACGAGTTTATGGCTGCACCCAAGTTGGCGAGCGATACCTTTAATGAAAACGCCATCGTTCGCAAGCGCCAGGATCGCAGCATTGACCTCCTCGATCCCAGCCGCGAGTGGACAAGCGCTGGCTTGCAGGTGCGCCCGCCCTCCAGCAATGGGATTGTACAACATTTATGAAAATGCGACCCTCCAATCTGGTAACCGTCTAATTGGCAGATCGTGCCCTTTCTATGTTGGTCTTGGAGCTCTCGATAAGATAGAGGTAGAGACAGCTGGTATTAAGACCACAAGATTATTGGCATGCTCATTTTCCCGTATGTTTCAGGGCCAAATTGGGGACGGTAACCGCGATAGTTGGAGGTCAGAGATGGGTACGCCTCTTAAGGTCACGTGGTACGCCATGCCCGTGGACGAAGTCGTGAACCGGCTTGCCACCAGCACAAAGGGTCTTGACGCGACCGAGGCATCGAGCCGCCTGCAGACATATGGTCCCAACAGATTGCCGGAAGGCAAAAAGCGGGGCCATTTCAAACGATTCCTGGCCCAATTCAACAACATTCTTGTCTATGTCCTGCTTGCCGCGGGCTTCACTAAGCTGATGCTGAATTTGTGGATCGATGCCGCAGTCATCATCGGTGTTGTCATCATAAATGCGCTGTTGGGGTTCATCCAGGAAGGTAAAGCAGAGAAAGCTTTGGATTCGATCCGCAACATGCTGTCCGCGGAGGCTCGCACTGTGCGCGGAGGCGAGACACGCTTGGTCCCAGCGGAAGAACTCGTGCCGGGAGACATCGTGCTGCTCGAATTTGGCGACAAAGTACCAGCGGACTTGCGCCTCGCCGATGTGAAGAATCTCCGCACCGAGGAGGCGGCGTTGACGGGCGAGTCCGTGCCGGCGGACAAAGCAACCGCGCCAGTCTCTGCCAACGCGACCGTTGGAGACCGCGCGTGCATGGCTTTCTCGGGAACCATGGCCGTGTCCGGGCGGGCGACGGGGATCGTCGTCGCGACCGGTAGCGAAACAGAGCTGGGCCGCATCAATCAGTTGCTCGCCGGTGTTAGCTCGCTCGAGACGCCGCTCCTGCGCCAGATCAAGAAATTTGGCAATACTATTACCGTTGTTATCGCGGCAGTGAGCATATTGGTCTTCGCTTACGGCAAGTGGGTGAAGGGCATGGACTTCGTGGAGATCTTTCAAGCGGTCGTCGGCATTGCGGTATCGGTCATCCCGGAAGGCTTGCCGGCGCTGATAACGATCACGCTGGCGATCGGCGTGCAACGCATGGCCCAGCGCAATGCCATCATCCGGCGCCTCCCGGCAGTGGAAACCCTCGGCTCTGTGTCGCGTATATGTTCCGACAAAACCGGTACGCTGACACTGATGGAGATGATGGTTGTGTCAGCTGCGACCGCCGATGCGGAGTATCAGATTACCGGCAACGGCTATACCTCCACTGGCGAGGTCAAGAAAGACGGGGAGCCGGCGGGAAAGAACCTCGTTCTCGAACTGTTGGGGCGAGTCTCTATGCTTTGTAACGACGCCGAACTGTTCCAGCAGGAAGGCTTCTGGAAGGTGGAAGGGGATCCGACCGAAGGGGCGCTTTATCCCTTCGCCACCAAGCTCGGAATGGACCGCCAATCTGAGCGCGCAGCCTATCCGCGGATCGATGCCATCCCGTTCGAGTTGGAGCATCGCTTCATGGCGACGCTCCACAAAGGCATTGACGGCAAGCAGTTTCTGCTGGTCAAGGGAGCGCCGGAGGTGATCCTCGATCACTGCGAATGGCAGCTCAACTCGGATGGACAGCAGACGGCTATCGATCGTAACAATTTCAACAAGGCGTCCGACAAACTCGCGAATCAGGGAGAGCGCGTCCTGGCGCTGGCGTGGCTTGAAAATCCCGGAGTCAAGGCAGGCGGTCTTTCTCCGGCGGACTTGCCCAAAACATTGGTGCTTCTTGGCCTCGTCGGCCTGCTCGATCCACCGCGTAAGGAAGCGATCGAGGCCGTGAAGGAATGTCATGGTGGCGGCATCCGCGTCACAATGATCACGGGCGATCATAAGATCACGGCCGCCGCCATCGCCAAGTTGCTCGGGATAGGCGACGGAAAAACAGCCATCACTGGCGTCGAGATAGAGGAGATGGATACCGCCTCACTTCAGGAACGGGTTCACGACGTTGATGTGTTCGCGCGCGCCAGCCCTGAGCACAAACTCAGGCTCGTAAAGGCGATTCAGGCAAATAACCAGATTGTCGCGATGACGGGCGACGGAGTGAACGACGCACCCGCCCTGAAAAAAGCCAATATCGGCGTCGCCATGGGGATCAAAGGCACCGAAGTGACAAAGGAAGCGGCCGGGATGGTGCTGGCCGACGATAATTTTGCCTCGATCACTGCGGCGGTGCGAGAGGGACGCACTGTTTACAACAATATTGAGAAAGCGATCCTCTTCATGCTGCCGACCAATGTTGCCCAGGCGCTGGTCATTATAGTGGCGATTTTTGCCGGGTTCATGATGCCGATCACTGCCACCCAGATCCTTTGGGTTAATATGGTCACATCCGTCGCGCTCGGACTGGTGATCTCCTTTGAACCGCATGAGCGAGATGTCATGAATCGTCCACCGCGCGCGGTCGATCGCTCGATCCTCACTGGCTTCGGGCTCTGGCGTGTCATCTTCGTCGGTCTGACACTTCTCGTATACACATTATGGGCGTTTTTCTCGATGGCATCACCAGACGTTTCCGACGAACTCGCCCGGACGGTCGCGGTGAATGCCATTACGATTGGCCAGGTGTTTTACCTGCTCAACAGCCGATACCTGCTGGACTCTTCGCTGTCGATCAAGGCGCATCTCGGTAACCGGTATTTGCCGTTCGGCATTGGCGCTGTTGTGGTGTTGCAGATCCTTTTCACCTACGCGCCACCGCTCCAGCATCTCTTCGAGACAGAAGCCGTACCGCTTTGGGTTTGGCCGCGGCTCTTCCTTGGAGGCTTCGTATTTTTCCTTGTCGTGGAAGCCGAAAAGCTCATTATTCGAACGGTGGTGCGGTTGCGGAGCGCCAGTGCAGTTGCGGAAGCAAAAACGTAAATGAGGATTGGCTTCGAGCCGTGGTCTGTCGCCCTCTGCTGAGAGCCAGTCTTGCGCTACGCGCCGCCGTTTGCGAGATGTAGCGTGGAACGCCAGGCGTGATGCGCAAGCGCCGCGAGGCGCCGTACCGCATCCACACGTGCCATCGCTTCACCGGCAGTCAGTTCTCCGTCCGCCGCCGCGCGCAGCGTCGTGCTGCGGAGGGTGCGCTGCAGCTCGTCCAGTTCATTTACACATTGCTCCAGCCGGGCAACAGTGGCTGCGACGGAAGGTGCGGCGATTATGTTAAGGGCACCGGGCGCCTCCGGCAACTCACGCTCCGGGTTCGCCGCGTGGCTGCGAGTGCCAGGAGACGCGATGATTTCACCGGTAATCAAGGCTGCGTTTCTCATCGCATTTGCGCAGAGCTTCGTGGCTCTTTCCCCGCCGGTCACATCACCCATCGTTTCAAATCCTCCCTCCTCACCGGCTGTCTCGGCGAGCCGCGACGCGTGGTCGAGCGCGTGCAACATGCTAGTGAATCGCTGCTGGTCGTCCTTCGACTTCGAGCGGGCCGTTCATGCCCGATATGAATTCTTGCGCCTGACGTAACGCGTCGGCGGCCTCAGAGAATGATACGACGTCTTTCCCAGCGCGGAGCGTATCTCTACGACTTGTAGCCGCTAGAGATGCATCGACAGAACTGCACAATGCGCCAAGCGAACGCGCGACGGTCCGCCGCGCAGCTTCCACGGCTACGATAGGAGTAGCCAGCGCCGAAGGATCGAGACAACGCGTGAGCGGCGAGCCTCGCTCGGGCAAAATGCGCTCGACAAATCGCGTGAATTTGCCGATCAACGGCAGCACGACCGCGGCACCGACAACATTATACGCTGTGTGGTAACCCGCCAACAGTGTTACCCCATCGATGGTGCTTGAGGCGCGAATGAGCAGCGGTGTGACGAGGGGGAAGAGCACCAACGCGATAACAGCGGCAATCAGCTTGAACAGGATATAGGCAATAGCCAATCTCTTGGCGGTGCTGCTCGCGCCTATCGCCGCCATCGCGGAACTGGTCGCCGTCCCGATATTCTGCCCAATGATCAGCGCGCAAGCCTGATCCAAACCAACAGCCCCGGCATAGTGAGCGGACAGCGTGACGGCAATGGCGGCGGTCGAAGATTGCATCACCGCGGTCATCAGGAGCCCGACTCCGACCAGCATGAGTACGGCTAACGAGCCTGACCACCATCCGACGCCAGGGGCGCCGAGAACAGCCGGCAGATCGGCCGGATGCAACCGCTCGGCCAGATCCCCCATGCCCTGTTGCAGAGTCGTCAGTCCAAAAAGCACAAGCGCGAAGCCTGCAAACGCGGCACCCGCCGCCGACACGCGCCCGCGGCCCAGAAGCTTGATCAACGCTCCCACAAAGATCATTGGCAACGCAGCAGCTGTGAGCGAGACCGCACGCCGATAAGCGCGACGAGCCAGCCAGTTCCCGTGGTGCCGACATTGGCGCCAAGAACAAGTCCCAATCCCTGCGGAAAGGTGAGTAAACCTGCGCTGACGAGACCAATGGTCGTCATGGTTGTTGCGCTTGACGACTGCACGAGAAGCGTTACGACGGCGCCCCAGAACACGCCGCGTAGCGGCGTTGCTGCAGCCCTGCCAAGCATCGTGCGCAAGGCCGATCCCGCCAGCGTTTTCAAGCCGCCGGTCATGACCGTCATGCCAAGCAAGAACAAGCCCACGCCGCCGAGGATCGAGATCGTCATAGACATGCGAGCGCTCCTTGGCTGAATGACCGTAAGATTATCTATCGTCTATTGCAGAGAGCCGCGATGTGAAAGCTAGCAAGATGCCTTGCTCGTCGGTCCTTTCTCCTGGCGACGCATCAGCGATGGTTGAGTTTGTCAAAAGGGAAGGCATCGTCAACTTGATAAAATCAACCACTAAGTCTCATTAGCAAGTGCGGCGCGCGCGGCGAAGAGCGCTTTCTTCTTCTCGGCGTCGACTTCCGGAAATGTGAGGTCGAAGTTCTCCACCGTCATCACGATAGCCGCCGCAACGACGAGTCTCGTGAACCATTTATTGTCGGCGGGCACCACAAACCATGGTGCATGCTTCGATGCGGTCGCACGGATCGCTTCTTCGAACGCGTGCATGTAGTCGTCCCAGAACTGGCGCTCGTGGATATCAGCGGCCGAGAATTTCCAATGCTTCTCCGGTTTGTCGAGGCGAGCCATGAAGCGCTTTTTCTGCTCCTTGTACGACAGGTGCAGGAAGAATTTGAGGACGGTCGTTCCTTGACGCGTGAGATATTCCTCGAAATGAGCAATGTCGGACAGGCGCTCGTCCCAGATGCGCTTGCTGATGAGCGTGGGAGGAAGCTTTTGCCGTTTCAGGATCTCCTCATGCACTCGAACGATAAGGACCTCCTCGTAATAGGACCGATTGAAGATACCGAACCGTCCCCGTTCGGGAAGGCACTTAGCATAGCGCCACAGGAAGTCATGATCGAGGTCTTCCGACGAAGGTTGTTTGAACGAGAACACCTGGCAGCCCTGCGGATTAACGCCGGACATGACATGCTTGATCGTCCCGTCCTTGCCGGCTGCATCCATCGCCTGCAAAACGATCAGCAGGGAACGGCGGCCCTCGGCATAGAGCATTTCCTGCTCCTCCGCGAGCCAGGCCGTGCCGCGCTGGAGTAGTTCGGCCGCCTCGCCTTTTTCCAAGTGCAAGCCGCAGGTGTCGCCTGGGTCAATATCCTTGAGGCGGAACCCTTCACCTTTGGTGATGCGGAACGGGGTGACATATTTATCGATACGGTCGATGATTTCCTTTCTCGCCATGGCGTAACCTCCATTTTTATGATGGTTTTAATCCTTGGAAGCCGCCAATGACCAGCTGCACATGAAAAATAT
>CAWKON010000009.1:0-18626 GCA_963851225.1 uncultured Alphaproteobacteria bacterium
GGCTGGCACCCGGATGACGAGCTGCAAGCTTCGCTCGGGCTATGCGCACGTGTCGCCACCGCTAAACATTCCTGATGAGCGCCGGCGATGATGGAATTCACAAGACCTAAACTGCCGGCGACGAACGGGCAACGCGGCCGCGACGGACGCGGCGCGCCTTCAGGCGCTGCGCGAGGCGTTTTCGCAGACCGTCGAGCGGATCGAACGCCTGGTCGATCTTGAGACCGCGACGCTGCAGCAATACCGCCCCATCGACTTTTCCGAGTTCAATCACCGCAAGAGCCACGCGATACTGGAACTCAGCCGGTCGATCCGCGCGCTCGGCTCGGAAGCGCGCGAGGACAGCGCGCGCGGGAAGCTCGAGCGCTTGAGCGGCAAGCTGGAGCGCAACCTCGCGACGCTCGAAATTCACCTGAAGGCCGTGCGGCAGGTCTGTGCGGTCATTTCGCGTGCGATCCAGTCGGAAGAATCGGACGGTACATATTCTTCGTCGATCCATCGCAGGTACGAACAATCATGATCAAGCTGATTGCGAGCTGCGTCTGGATCTGCCTGCTGACGTCGGCACGCTGCTTACGCCGCGATTTTCGTGAACGGCATCCACGCCGCTGCACCCGCCGCCGAAAGAGCAATCGTCTCCGGCGATGGAATACAAGAAATTGCCGGCGATCAGCATCCCGATGATCGCTGACGGCGCTGTGCAAGGCTATGTCGTTGCCGAACTTGGCTACACCTACGATCAGAACGCGAAGGCGCCGGTTCCCCCGGACGCCTATCTGCTCGATGAGACGTTCCGGAAAGTTTATTCCGACACCACGCTCGATTTTCGCCACCTCGAAAAATACGACGTGAACGGAATGACGAGAGATCTGGCGCGGCGCGTCAATCAACGCCTGCACGCCGCCGTCGTCAAAGACGTGCTGGTGCAGGCGTTGAACTTCGTCCCCAAGAGCGACATACCGAAGTGAGAGTTGAGCGGTCTGCTTGAAAGGGATTCAGATTTTGGAAGATGGAGGGGCAAATGGCTTTTGATCGGTTGACTTGGATCGGCTTCATGGTTGTGGCGTTCGGCTGGGCGCTGTTGTTGTCGGGCGCGCCGACGTTGCAGATCTTCGCGGCGGCGATCGGACATAAGCTGCCGGTCGATATGCCCGCCATTGCGCAGGCGACGATTTTGAGCGGCTTTGGTCTCGCGATCGTTGGCGCTCTGCAGACCGGCTTCGGCGCGCTGAAGCATTTTTTCGACACGGTGCTGGAGCGTACCTCGCGTCCTGGTGAAGCGGCCAGCAAGAAGCCTGTCACCAAAGTCGTCGAGCGCGGCCGCTTGAAGGATCGCCCTTATGTCCTGTTCGGCGACGGCTCGATCGAAGTCGAGACGCTGCTCGGCCAGCGTCGCTTCGCTTCCTTCAAGGACGCGCGCGAATTCATCGGATAACGAACTTGGATCTGGCGGTAGGCATGGCTCCCTCCATGCAGAACAAATCAGCAAAGCTCACGGACAAGGCGAACGCGCCGCCTCTCTTGCGGCAAGCTGCGGCGCGGCTTGGATGGGGCTCGGTCGTCGATGGCTTACTCGGCGGCGTTGGCGGCGCGACCGCCGTGATTTGCGCGAGCTTCGCAATTGATACCAGCGCCGACCGCGTCCCGGCATTCAATGGTCTTGAGCATTTGATGATTTTCGCCCAGCCCAATTATCAGGAGCCGACGTCCGTTGCCGATACGATGCCGGCGGCGTCGAAACAGTTATCAATTAAATAGCGACTGGCACTATTCATGCACCAAGCGCGAGCGCGCCGCCCCCGATCAGTTTCGACATGCCTCTTGTTAGCTCTTACAGGCTGCATTACGTTCGGGACGGCGAGGCGCTCATCGTTGGAAAAGACGATGCAGTTTACCGCGTTGTGCTTGGGACGATGGGTGCCGGGGGTCGGGCGCGTCATCGCAATCGAGCGGCGGGGTGACCAATGGGTTGTGGTTACGCCGCGCGGGTTGATCGTCGCGCGCTGATATTTAATTCAGACGACGTAGAGTTTCTTACGTAGCGCAGTGATTTGCGCGAGCGTCAGGGCTTCGGGTTTTTCTTCCAGGAAAAAACTCACGCCGGAATTTCTCGGCCGCGCTGCCAGATGATCTTGGCGTCGATAAGCTCACCGTCGGTATCGCTGAAAAGGCGAAACCGCCGGGGCGCTTTGACCTTCGCGGCCAGAATCAGCCGCGCTCCATGCGCTGAGCGATTGTGGATCTGGCAGTCGATGAGAAATTTATTGGCGAGGTCGAGGATCTTGCCTGAACGCAAGCGCGTCCGGTGACGCCCTTCGGCGCGTTTGTCGGCGTTGTTTTGCTTGGGTTCGTGCCTGTGCTCGATAACGCGATATGTCGCTTCGCCGGGTCTCGCGTGCGCATCGTCCACTTTGACGGCTTCGATCAGCGGCGCGTCAGCAGCCCGAAAATCAGATGGCGAAGGCATTGGCTACTCAGAATACGCGCCGATGCGGCATTCGGCAGACGCAGGCCGCGGGCACTGTCGCGTCATAAGCTATGTCGGCTTGTGCATAGTTCATTATTGCACGGGGCGCGTTAATCATTGCATAAAGCCGGAGGTTCCGGCGCGCCGCCGGCGGCAATTCTGAGGGAAGACATGTCTATTTCCATCCGACGGATCATGGCTTTTTGCGCGATCGGGGTCTCCGTCCTGGGCTCGGGAAGCGGGGCATTGGCGCAGGCAAACGGGAAGGTCGTCGTCTTCGCCGCAGCCAGCCTGGCAACCGCTCTCAACGCGATCCAACCAATTTTTTTGAAGGATACGGGCAAGACAGTCGTTTTTTCCTATGGCTCTTCGGGCGTGCTTGCGAAGCAGATTGAGCAGGGCGGCGCCGGCCGACGTTTTCATCTCGGCCGACAACTGAACGGATCGATTATCTGCAGAAAAAAAATCTTCTCACGAAAGGCACGCGGCGCGACCTTCTGGGGAATGATCTCGTTCTGGTCGAGCCGGCCAGCAGCGATACGAGTTCTTAAGATCAAGCCGGGTTTCGATCTCGCGAAGGCCACCGGCGACGGCAAAATTGCCGTTTGCACAATCGCTTCTTGTCCGGCTGGCATCTACGCCAAAGATGCGTTCACCAAGCTTGGCGTCTGGAGCGCAGTCGAGCCGAAACTGGCACAGGCCAACAATGTCCGCGATGCATTGGCGCTCGTTGCGCGGGGCGAGGCCAAATTTGGCGTCGTCTACAAAACGGATGCGAAGGCCGAGCCGAAAGTTCGCGTTGTCGACGTTTTTCCCGCCGACAGCCACGCGCCCATCGTCTATCCTGTCGCCGTGGTGGCAAGCTCGAAGAACGCAGACGCGGCGACGTTTGAAGCTTTCCTGAGTTCGCAGGCGGCGGCGAAAATCCTGACCGGGCAGGGCTTCAAGTTTTTGTCGAGGCCGTCCGAGTAACTTATGGTTAAAAAAATGTTTTTTCGTTTTAATCTGAAAGAGCCGCCTATCGGCTTTCAGCGGAATATCCAGCGGTAACTTTCGGAAATATCTATGAAAAAGCATGTTGCCGTCTTGATGGGCGGGATTTCCGCTGAGCGAGACGTGTCGCTAAATTCTGGAGCCGCCTGCGCCAAGGCGCTGGCGGACCAGGGGTTTCAGGTCACCGAGGTCGATGTCGATCGAAGCGTCGGGCAGGTCCTCGCCGATCTCAAGCCGGATGTCGCTTTTAACGCGCTACATGGCCCTTTTGGCGAGGACGGAATTATCCAGGGCGTCCTCGAAATGCTCGGGATTCCCTATACCCATTCGGGCGTGCTCGCCTCGGCACTGGCGATGCGAAAAGACCTTGCCAAAGATGTCTTGAAGGCGGCCGGCCTACCGGTTCGCCGAGGGCCTGACCGTCGATCGTCTGAGCGCCGCTAAAGCGCATATTCTTCCGCCGCCTTATGTGGTGAAGCCGCTGGCTGAGGGCTCTTCATTTGGCGTGCTCATCGTCAAGGAAGACCAGCTTCATCCGCCACAAGAGTTAACGCGGGAGGACTGGCCTTATGGCGAGGAAGTCCTCGTTGAGCGTTATGTCGCAGGCCGCGAACTGACCTGCGCGGTCATCGGCGGCAAAGCCTACGATGTCATTGAAATCAAAGCCTCGGATGGCGGCTGGTACGATTATAACGCGAAATATGCCGCTGGCGGATCGGTTCACGAACTTCCGGCAAATCTTAAAGAAAATATTTACCACTTTGTCCAAGAGTCGACGCTCAAGGCGCACAAGGCGCTTGGGTGCCGCGGTGTAAGCCGTGCTGATTTCCGTTATGACGACCGCCCCGGAGGTACGGGCGAAATCGTCATTCTTGAAGTCAACACGCAGCCCGGCATGACCGCTACATCCCTTGTGCCCGAAATCGCCGCGTATGCCGGCCTGACATTCGGTGAGCTCGTCAAATGGATGGTGGAAGACGCCCCCTGCGACCGGTGAGGGAGGCCTTTGAAGGCTTTCAACCCTCCGCTCCGGTCCATGCGGGAGTTGTCCATGTAGCGCCGGCGCTGGTTTTCAGTGCCGATTACGGGCGCCGTGCGCTTGACCGACGCGCGGCCGCTTCGGCGAACCGTTTCCTCGCGCTTTTCCTTGTGCCGGGTGTGGGCACGTTCGTCGCGTTGCTGCTGTTCATCACCGTCGGCCTCTACGGCGCATGGCTTGGCGGCGAATATTCCAGCTTCGTCGCGGCTGAAGGCAGCGTGCCGGATTATGCCGCCCGTGTTGCCGGCTTCGCCATCCGCACCATCACGATCTCCGGCGCACATGCGTTGACCCAGCAGGAAGTCATTACCGCAAGCGGCATTGGTCCGAAGAATTCGCTGCCATTCCTTGATGTCCAGGCGGTGCGCGCGCGGCTCAAGACGCTGCCGATGGTCAAGGACGCGAGCATCACCAAGCTTTTCCCCGGTCACGTTGTCATCGATGTCGAAGAGCGCAAACCTTACGCGCTCTGGCAGATGGATGGGGTCGTGAAAATTGTCGCCGCGGACGGGACGGCGATCGATACATACGACGACCAGCGTTTCGCCAGTTTGCCTCTTGTCGTTGGCACCGGTGCCAACGCGCGGCTCGACGAATACGTTGCGCTGCTTGATGCGGCCGGTGATCTGCGGACGCGGATTAAAGCCGGTATTCTTGTCGCGCAGCGGCGGTGGACTTTGAAGATTGACAATCAGGTTGAGGTTGCGCTGCCGGAGATTGGTGCCACCGCGGCAATTGCCGAGCTCGCCCGCTTGCAGCGCGAGGATCATATCCTCGATAAGGACATCCTCTCGGTCGACATGCGCGTTCCGGACCGAATGTTCATCAGGCTCTCCGAAAATGCCGCCGCTGAACGTGCCGCGGCGTTGGCGCCAAAATCCAAATCGAAAGGCGCGCGGACATGAGCCAGCCGCCGCGTATGCGAGCGCTCCCGGCGCGTAAAACCGCCATCCTGTCGGCACTTGATATCGGGACATCGAAGGTCGTGTGCCTGATCGCGCGTCTCGATCCCATCGAAGCACCTGAGGCGCTGCGCGGGCGCACGCATCGCTGCCGGATTCTCGGCATCGGCCATCAGCGTTCGGCTGGGCTGAAGGGCGGCGTCATTGTCGATCTTGAGGCTGCGGAAGGTGCAATTCGGCGTGCAGTCGATGCGGCGGAGCGCATGGCCGGCGTCCAGGTCGAAAGCGTCATCGTTAATATAACGGGCGGCCGGATCGGCTCGCAGCATTATCAGGCGGCTGTCCGCATCGGCGACCGCGCTGTCGCAGAATCCGATGTGCATCGCGTTCTCGAGGCCTGCGCCGCGCGCACGATGGCGCAGGGCAATGCCGTGCTTCATTCATTGCCGACTGGATTTTCCCTCGGCGACATGCGCAACGTACGCGATCCGAAAGGGATGATGAGCGACGAGCTCGGCGCCGACATGCATGTCATTAGCGGCGACGCGACGGCGGTCCGTAACCTGATGCTGGCGGTCGAGCGTTGCCACCTCGCGGTCGAGGGAGTCGTTGCCACGCCGTATGCCGCTGGCCTTGCCGCGTTGGTCGATGATGAAGTGGAACTTGGCACGACCGTTATCGATATGGGCGGGGGCACGACCTCGGTCGGAGTTTTTTTCGGCGGCGGACTCGTCCATGTCGATGCGTTGGCGCTTGGCGGCAATCATGTTACGATGGACATCGCACGCGGGCTGAATACGAGGCTTGCAGACGCCGAGCGTCTAAAGACGCTTTACGGTGCTTGCATCGCTTCGGTCTCCGACGAGCGCGAGACCATTTCAGTGACGTTGGCTGGCGAGGATGGTGACCATCCAACCCATGTGCCAAAATCGCAACTGGTGCGAATAATTCGTCCGCGCGTCGAAGAAATTTTGGAGCTTGTGCGCGACCGCCTGAAGAAAGCCGGCTTTCCCGCAACCTCGGCGTCTCGTTTCATTCTGACGGGTGGCGCGAGTCAGATGACAGGTATGACAGAGGCTGCAAAGCGCATCCTCTCGGGACAGATTCGTGTGGGCAGGCCGTTGGGAATTCAGGGACTTCCGGAGTTCGGCAAAGAGTCCGAGCTTCTCTGCGTCCGTCGGTCTGCTGGTCTATCCGCAGGCGGCGAAGATCGAATATTTCCGTCCCCGCCGGCGTGGAGCGGAATTTGCGGACGGTACAAACGGTTACTTCGCCCGCGTGGGGCAATGGTTGAGAGAAAGTTTTTAGTTGGTATGAAGAAGAACGATTAAGCGCGGCGGCTGATTCGTTCTTCGGCGTAAAGGGATAACAAGCGGGCGCTCTCAAAGCGCTCCAACGTCATGAGGCCAAAAAATGTCGATCGACCTTAAGGCTCCAGAGCTGAGGGAACTGAAGCCACGCATCATGGTGTGCGGCATCGGCGGCGCCGGGGGCAATGCCGTGAATAACATGATCGTTTCGGGCCTCATCGGCGTCGACTTTATCGTCGCGAATACCGATGCCCAGGCTTTGATGTCATCTCGTTCTGAGCGCATCATCCAGATGGGCATGCAGGTCACGGAAGGTCTCGGCGCTGGCTCTCAGCCAGAGGTCGGCCGCGCTGCCGCGGAAGAGGTCATCGAAGAAATTCGTGATCATCTCGCAGGTGCGCATATGTGCTTTGTCACCGCCGGCATGGGTGGCGGCACTGGCACAGGCGCCGCCCCGGTCATTGCACGCGCGGCGCGCGAACTTGGCATTCTGACGGTGGGTGTTGTTACCAAGCCATTCCAGTTTGAAGGCGTGCGGCGCATGCGCGTCGCCGATTCAGGCATCCTCGAATTGCAGAAGTCGGTCGATACGCTGATCGTCATCCCCAATCAGAACCTGTTCCGCATCGCCAACGAAAAGACCACGTTCGCCGACGCTTTCGCGATGGCCGACCAGGTTCTTTATTCCGGCGTCGCCTGCATCACCGATTTGATGGTGAAAGAAGGCCTCATCAATCTCGATTTCGCCGATGTTCGCGCCGTGATGCGCGAAATGGGCAAAGCCATGATGGGCACGGGTGAGGCGACGGGCGAGAAGCGCGCGATCCTTGCGGCCGAAGCCGCCATCGCCAACCCGCTCCTCGACGAAGTGTCGATGAAGGGCGCGCGCGGCCTGCTGATCTCGATCACCGGCGGCAACGACCTCACCCTTTACGAAGTCGACGAGGCGGCGAGCCGCATCCGTCAGGAAGTCGATGAAGACGCCAACATCATTCTGGGCGCGACCTTCGACCAGAATCTTGACGGTATGGTCCGTGTCTCTGTTGTCGCAACCGGTATCGACAGTGAAGACATGCCGGCGTTCAACCCGGTCGAGACGCGGATTGCCGAAGTTACGGAACGGCCGCGCATTCGCGCCGAGGTTCGCACGAACGAAATCCTGGCGGAGCGCCGTGCCGCGGCTGAAGCGCCCGCGCCGCGTTTCGAGGAACCAATGACTTATGCAGAGCCGGCACCTGCCGCGCAGCCGGTAACGACCCGCGGCGTGCATCTGCAGCCCGCGCGCGCGCCCGCGCCACAATATGTCGAACCTGAGCCCGCGCCGTTGCCGGAGCCCGAACCTTTCGATGCCGGCCCATTCATTCCGCCGGCGGCGGAATCGCCGGTCGTCCGCGCCCAGCGCATGCCGCAGATCGAGGATCTGCCGATGCCGGCGCAAAAGCAGATTCGTGCGCAGCACGCCGAAGCGCCGGACACGCCGCATCGCAAAACGCTCCTGGAGCGCCTGGCAGCTTTTGGCGTGAGCCGCCACGATGAACCGCCGCGTCAGGTCAATGTCCCGGCGCGTGAGCCGGCAGCTCGGATTGCGCCGCCCGCGCCGCGTCATGCTCAGCCGGGCAACGTCCATGCCGAATATGGCAAGCGGCCAACGCAACCCGCGCCGCGGCAAGTCCAGTCCGCGATCGATGCCCATCAGGGCCGCGCGCCTGCGCCACGCTCGATTGAAGATGATCAATTGGAGATTCCGGCGTTCCTGCGCCGCCAGTCGAACTGATCGCGGCTGCGTCTGATCAGCAATCCCTCTAGCCGGGCTGCGCCCGGCTAGTGGTACATGTAGCGCGGGTTTGGCGCGTCGCAGGTTCTTCTCTCGTTCCAGCCCGCTGCAACGCAGCGTTTCGCGCGTTCGCCGATGGGATAAATGCAAGCAGCGTGGCAGATCGGCCACGAAGCTCCTGCCTGCCGTCAGCGGCTGACATCAGAGCCGTGATTTCGCGCGGCGTCCCTGACGCTCACCTGGCTGAGTGGGTTGCAATTGCCACAGAAATGCCTCTTATCGAGCCGAGGAGTTAGCTATTGGCCAGGGCTGAAGCGGATGCTGCCGCGCACCCGGCCTGTTCCTTATCGAACCATGGTCGAGTTGTTCAACATGCCTGTAGCCTTGGTTCCGCAACGTCCCGTTCGCCGCGCCGGCCTTCGCATTGGCATGCAGGCGTTCGGCCTTTTGATGCTTACGTTGCCGATCGCGGCTTGCTCGAACTCGCTCAATTCGCTTGGTTCGTTCAATCCGATGAACATTTTCAGCGGCGAAAAATACGAAACCAAGGTTATCCCTGATACGCCGCCTGAGACGCTCTATAACCAGGGTCTCGTCGATATCAACACGCACGATTACGACAAGGCGACCAAGAAATATTCTGCGCTCGAGAAGCAATACGGGTTCTCGCAATGGGAACGCAAAGCGTTGCTCATGGAGACGTTCACGCAATATCAGAACGGCAATTACGACGACGCGATCGGCACGGCGCAGCGTTACATCGGCCGTTATGTTGCGGCTCCCGATCTCGATTACGTCTATTATCTCGAAGCCATGTCCTATTATAACCAAATTCCGGACGTGAGCCGCGATCAGGACCGGGCAAAGAAGGCCGCCATCGTCTTCCAGCAGCTCATCGACAAATTTCCGAAATCTCAATACGCGGACGATGCGCGCTATAAGCTGCAGGTGTCGCGCGATCAGCTTGCCGGTCAGGACATGATGGTCGGGCGCTACTATCTGCAGCAGCACGATTATACCGGCGCGATCAATCGCTTCCGCGATGTTCTGGCGAATTATCAGAATACGCGTCATACCCAGGAAGCGCTTCTGCGGCTGGAGGAAGCTTATCTGGCGCTCGGCATCGTCAACGAGGCGCAGACCGCCGCCGCCGTTCTTGGGCACAATTTCCCCAACTCACCCTGGTACAAGGATGCCTACGCAAAATTGCAGCAGGGTGGTTTGCAGCCGCACGAAGATACGGGCTCCTGGATTTCCAAGGTCTTCCACAGCGTCGGCTGATGGCGGCATCTGGCCGGGGCATGAGAGCCCTTGCCCGAAGCGCTATGTTCATGCTTTATTCTCGCACGATTCTGGTCTAGCTGCTCCGATTTCGCTTTCGCGGCATCCGCTGTTGCCGGCCGCGTAGGGTGCCTTATGCTCGCTCAGCTCGCTATCCGCGACATCGTGCTGATCGAAAAGCTCGATCTTGAGTTCGATCGCGGCCTGACGGTGCTTACGGGTGAGACCGGCGCCGGTAAATCCATCCTGCTTGATGCCTTTTCGCTCGCGCTTGGGGCGCGCGGCGATGGCACGCTCGTCCGTCAGGGCGTTGGTCAAGGGCAGGTTACGGCCGTGTTCGATCTGCCTTCCAGCCATCCTGCCTTGGTGGCCGCGCAGACTCAGGACATCGATATCGACGGGGCGCTGATTCTGCGCCGCGTCCAAATGCAAGACGGGCGCACCCGCGCGTTCGTCAACGATCAGCCGGTCAGTGCCCAGGCCTTGCGTGCGATCGCGCGCGAGCTTGTTGAGATCCACGGTCAGCATGACGACCGCGCTCTCGTCAGCGCCGACGCCCACCGCCAATTGCTCGACGCATTCGGCGGCCTTGCCGGCGAGCGCGAGGCCGTGCGTGGCGCCTACAAAGCCCTGCGCGCAACGGAGGCGAGTTACGCGGAGGAGGAATCGCGCATCGAACAGGCGCGGCGCGAAGCCGATTATCTGAGCCATGCACATGCCGAATTGACCAAGCTTGCCGCCGCCGTTGGCGAAGAGGAGGCGCTTGCCGAGCGCCGGCAAGTTTTGATGCAGGCCGAAAAGGTGAGCGGCGAATTGCGTGATGCCTCTGAGGCGATCGGCGGAGATGGCGCGCCGATGAGCGCCATTGCCTCAGCCTTGCGGCGGCTGGAGCGGCGCCGTGCGCAGGCGCCTGATCTGTTGGCGCCGGCGGTCAACGCCCTCGACGCAGCCCTGTCTGCCTTCGAAGCGGCGCGCCAGGCGCTCGACGAAGCGTTGCGCATCGCGGGCGACAATCCAGGCGAGTTGGAGCAGGTCGAGGAAAGGCTGTTTTCCTTGCGCGCAGCGAGCCGCAAATTCGGCATCGCGATCGAGGCCTTGCCAGCCTTGAAGGAGAAAATCGGTGACGATCTCGCGCGGCTCGAAGCTGGCGAATCCCGGCTCGTCCGGCTCCGCGAAGCGGTCGCAAGCGCGGCGGCCGCCTACGATCAAGCGGCAAAGGCACTCTCCGCCGCGCGCCGCCGCGCTGCCAGTGAGATTGAACGGGCCGTCAATGTCGAATTGCCGCCGTTGAAATTGGAATTCCGCCGAATTCATCGTGAAGTTGCAAACGGATCCGGCCGCTGCGAGCGCCGAAGGTATCGATCAGGTCGAATTCTGGGTAAAGACCAATCCCGGCACACGGCCCGGGCCATTGATGAAAGTCGCATCGGGTGGCGAGTTGGCGCGCTTCATGTTGGCGCTCAAAGTCGTCCTCGCGGATCGCGGCTCGGCGCCAACCCTCGTCTTCGACGAGATCGACACCGGCGCGGGCGGCGCTGTTGCAGACGCGATCGGCCAAAGACTCGCGCGTCTCGCCGGTGGCATCCAGGTGCTCGCCGTGACCCATGCGCCGCAGGTTGCGGCGCAGGCCGGCGAGCATTTCCAAATCACCAAAGATGCAATGGGTGAGGGCGAGCGAGTCGCGACCCGCGTTTTAACTCTTACGAAGGCCGCTCGCCGTGAAGAAATTGCGCGGATGCTCGCAGGCGCAACAATTACCGCCGAAGCGCGTGCGGCCGCCAGCCGGCTGATGAACAGCCGCGGCTGAATCGAAAATTCGATGATTTTCCGCAAGCTTATTTGATCGTGAAGTTTTTTGGCTGTCGCGCTGAACGCGACATGCGTGTCGAAGACAAGTGCTGCGCGAATGCAACTCGCGCGGCTAATTTTCACATATGGGTACGCATAGACTTGCAACGCTCTGAAGGTGCGGCATTCTAGTCAGCGCATTTGAGCAGGTGATTTGATGATTTTCTTAAAATTTTTAAACGCACAAATTCGCAATGCCGGGGCCATCATTTTGCAACTCGGTATGCTCGTTTTCTGCGGCGCGGCATCCGCCGCCGATTTGCCGACCGAAAAAGCGCAGATTTACGCACCTCCACCTCCACCTGCATTTAGCTGGACTGGGTTTTATGTGGGCGTGAGCGGGGGCTATTCGATCGACCACGCTTCTTATCCTTTTATCGTCCGCGACGACCCGGCTTTTGTGTCAGCACGCAGCGGGCTCACCGAGCGCGGCGGCTCTCTTGGTCTGCAGGTCGGGTATAATTATCAGCTTAGCAATCTGCCGCTTGTCGGCGATCATTTGGTGCTCGGCATCGAGGGCAACGCTGCCTGGGCGGGAATTAATGGATCGTCAACGACGCAAACGACACTCGGCCCTGCGACCTTTGGCACCCGGATCGAGAGTTTCGGCAGCATCGGGGGCCGAGTTGGATATGCTTTCGATCGTCTGCTTATCTTCTTCCAGGATGGGATCCCGTATGCCGTAACGAAAGCATATTACAACGCTGATGGCTTCAGCGGCTCCTCGACTGGCATGCGCTTTCGAATCGGGCGCCAGATTATGGTCGGCGCCGGACTTGAATATGCCCTCAACGAAAATTGGTCGGTGCGCGCGGATTATCTCTACACTTACGTTGGCGCGTGGTGGCAGACATTCTCTCCGCCCGCCGCTAGCATTGGATATATGGCGCGGACCACCTTTCATACGGCGCGCGTCAGCGTCGACTATCACTTCGATCTCCTTGCGCCACCTACGCCCGTCGTCGCGAAATACTGACCGTCATACGTCTGACATTCGAGCTGCATTCCCCTCCGCCTGAGGATGCGCTAAGTTCCCGGCGTGAAAAAACCGACATCTTCTTCCGCTGCGAACGGCGCTGATGCGCGTGCCGAATATGATCGGCTCGGCGCCGAAATTGCGCTTCATGACGAGCTTTATTATCGCGAGGATGCACCGATCGTTTCGGACGCCGAATACGACGCCTTGCGGCGCCGCTATGACGAACTCGAGAAGGCGCATCCCGAATTCGTCACCGAAAAATCGCTGAGCCAGCACGTCGGCGCGGCCCCTTCGGAAAAATTCGTCAAGGTCCGGCACAAAGTGCCGGTTCTCTCGCTCGGAAATGTCTTCGCGGATTCCGATGTCGAAGAATTTGTCGCGCGCGTCCGGCGTTTTCTCGGACTTGCGGCCGATGCGCCACTGACGATGACTGCTGAGCCCAAGATTGACGGCCTTTCGTGTTCATTGCGTTACGAGCATGGCCGGCTCGTTCTCGCAGCGACGCGCGGCGATGGCTACGAAGGCGAGGACGTCACGGCGAATGTCAAAACGATCCACGAAATACCGCATGTCCTGAAGCATGATCCGCCCGACCTGCTCGAAGTCCGCGGCGAAATCTACATGACCCGCGCTGATTTCGCCGCGCTTAACGCGCGCCAAGCCGAGGCCGGCAAAGCGCTTTTCGCCAATCCGCGCAATTCCGCGGCGGGGTCACTGCGTCAGCTTGATCCTGCGATCACCGCCTCACGGCCGCTGCATTTTTTCGCCTATGCCTGGGGCGAGGTGAGCAAGATGCCGTCCGTGACCCAGATGGGCATGATCGAAAAATTCAAACAATACGGTTTCACGGTCAACCCGTTCACCGTGCTCTGCCATTCCGCGGTAGACTTGTTGCGCCACTATCACGACATCGAAAGCCGTCGTGCTTCGCTTGGCTACGATATCGACGGCGTCGTCTATAAGGTTGACGATCTCGTCTTGCAGGATCGGCTGGGTTTCGTCTCGCGCGCCCCGCGTTGGGCGGTTGCGCATAAATTCCCTGCCGAGCAGGCGACGACCGTCCTGCGCGACATCGAAATTCAAGTCGGCCGCACCGGCGCGATGACACCTGTTGCGCGGCTCGATCCGGTCAATGTTGGTGGTGTCATCGTCGCCAATGCGACATTGCATAATGAGGATGAGATCGCGCGGAAAGATATTCGCGTCGGCGATACAGTGCGATTGCAGCGCGCCGGCGACGTCATCCCGCAAATCGTCGGCGTTGTCCTGGAGAAACGGCCTGAGAGTTCAAGGCCTTATAAGTTTCCGCATAAATGCCCTGTCTGCGGCTCAGCCGCCGTTCGCGAAATCGATCCGAAAACCGGCCGTGCGGATGTCGTGCGCCGCTGCACCGGAGGTTTGATTTGCGCGGCACAGGTGAAAGAACGGCTCAAGCATTTCGTGTCGCGCCTGGCTTTCGACATCGAAGGCCTGGGCGAGAAACAGATCGATCAATTCTATGCCGAAGGACTGATCACCAAGCCCGATGACATTTTCACGCTTGCAGCGCGTGATGCGCAGAGTCTGACGAAACTCGCCAATCGCGAGGGTTATGGCCAAACTTCGGTGCGTAAGCTTTTTGACGCGATCGAGGCGCGACGCGAGATCCCGCTGAACCGTTTCATCTTCGCACTCGGCATCCGCCATGTCGGCGAGACCAACGCGCGTCGGCTGGCGCGCCATTTTGGTACCTTCGAGGCGTTGCGCGAGACGGCACGGGCTGCGAGTGAAGGCTCTGAAGCGCGTGCGGAGATCGACAATATAGAAGGGCTTGGCGCCATCGTCGCGGAAGCCGTCGCGGATTTCTTCGGCGAGGACCATAACGAAGCCGAGCTTGATGCGTTGCTCCGCTATGTCACGGTCACACCGATGGAAGCGGTCGTTTCGTCGAGCCCTGTTGCCGGCAAGACGATCGTGTTCACCGGCTCGCTTGAGCGTATGACGCGCGATGAAGCCAAGGCTCAGGCCGAACGCCTCGGCGGCAAGGTTGCAGCGTCCGTCTCGAAAAACACCGATCTCGTCGTGGCAGGCCCCGGCGCCGGCTCGAAGCTCGCGAAGGCAAAAGAATTCGGCGTCGAGACGATTGACGAAGATGCGTGGCTAAAGCTCGTTGCCGACGCGCGCGATTAGATATTCCCGGGATGCGCGGTCATGCGCGGACTTGATCCGCGCATCCAAACGCAGACCTTATCATTAAGCAGAGGTGTCTGGATGGCCGGGTCAAGCCCGGCCACGACGCAGACGGTGATGACAGAGACGATCAATCCGCTTTCGGTACGAGCAAAGCAAAACCTGCGAACTTACCGAAAGTTTCGCGCTGCTGACGCGTTGCGATGAGCCAGCGCACGCCCATCACGAGGCGATAGGGCAGCGGAAGCGTGATTGGCCGATTGAGCTTGATCGATCTCTTCGAGATAGTAACGCATCGTCTTGCTTTGCCAGCCGCGCTGCGCGAAAAAATCGAACCAGTCGCCTGGCGCGAATTTGAACGCTGCATTGCGCAAATGCCGTCGCGACAATCGTCTCCGGAATCTCTGAACCTGCGGCGCCATATAATCGGCGATCCAGAAGCGGATGTTTTCCTGTCCGCGCAAATCGTCGGCGAGCGCTGCCGACCTCTTCATTGCTGAGATACGGCAGCACGCCTTCCGTCAGCACCAGAATGTTTTTGCTGCGCGCATTCATCTCGGCAAGGAACTGCCGTCGTGCCGCGTGTCGGCGAGATCGAGTTTGACCCGTTCTAGCTTGCAGTGCGGTGTCTCGCCGGCAAGTTTCTCATCCTTGTAAGCGATCATCGCCGGATAATCGACTTCGACCCATGTAACCTTATCGATGAAATCGAGCCGATAGGGGCGGGTGTCGAGGCCGGCGCCGAGATTGAGCACAAGGTCGACGCCCTGGTCGATGGCAAAGCGCAGAAAGTCGTCGATGATGCAGGTGCGCAGCGAAACGATCCAGCCGGTCATCACCCGACCGGGAATGGCGCGGGCGATCTCTTCGCCATGCGTACCCGCGAGGCGCTCGGCGAGCGGATCGTGGAAGAGCGCGTCAGGCCGCGCACTTTCCTTCGCGCGATAATGCGCCACCCAGAAGGCTGTATCCGAAACGTTTTCAACGATGGCCATGCTTGCCCTTATGGCGCTTTGCCGGCTTTGCATCGCCGATCGGCTGCGTTGCCTGCCTGAGCCAGGTTCGTTCATCCGGGCTGAGATGCGGCGAGAGTAATTTGCGAACCCGCGCATGATAAGCGTCGAGCCACGCTATTTCTCCGGGTCCAACAATTTCGGCTCGACAAGCGCCAGATCGATCGGCGCGAAGGTGATCGTCTCGAATCCGAGCATGTCGCGTTCGGCGCCTTTGATCTTACGCGGCGCGACGACGACGAGATTTTCGATGCGGATGCCGAAATGTCCGGCTTTGTAATAGCCGGGCTCGTTCGAGAGGATCATGCCAGGCTCGAGCGCGACATTGCTGCGCTTCGAGATGCGCTGCGGCCCTTCATGCACCGAGAGATAAGAGCCGACGCCGTGGCCGGTGCCGTGATCGAAATCGAGACCCGCCTGCCAGAGCGGCAGCCGCGCGAAGGCATCGATCTGCGCGCCCGACGTGCCTTGCGGGAAAACCGCGCGGGCGATGGCGATATGGCCCTTGAGCACGCGCGTGAAACGGTCGCGCATTTCCGGCGTCGGCGGGCCGACGGCGATCGTGCGCGTAATGTCGGTGGTGCCGTCTTCATATTGGCGCGCCGGAATCGACAGGAAAATGCCGCGCTTGATTTTGCGGTTGGTCGCTTCCGTCACGCGATAATGCGGGATCGCCGAATTCGGGCCGGCGGCCGATATCGTCGGGAAAGAAACATCCTTTAGCTGGCCGGTCTCGCGGCGAAAGGTTTCGAGCGCCTGCGCCGCGTCGATCTCCGTCAGTTTGCCTTTCGGCGCTTCTTCCGAGAACCAGTGTAGAAAGCGCACGATCGCGACGCCATCGCGCAGATGCGCGGCGCGTGTGCCCTCAAGCTCGGCAGGATTCTTACGCGCCTTCATCAGCGCGATCGGGTCCGCGCCGACATCCGCGATGCCGCCAGCCTCTTTGAGAAGCCGCGTCAGTCTGGTGGGAACCATCGCGGAATCGAAGAGAACGCGTTTCGTTTCGACGCCCAGCCGCATCAAATCGTCTTCAAGCGCTGCCGGGGCGGCGATCTCGGCATGCTCTTCAAGATAGCTACGCACATTTGGATTCAGTTTCGCCGCCTCGACATAGAGGCGCGGTCGGCCTTCGCGGGGGATCAGCGCGAAAGCGAGCGGCAGGGGCGTGTGGTTCACGTCCTGTCCACGGATGTTGAAAACCCATGCCACCGAATGCGGATCGCTGATCAGCAACAAATCGGCCTTGCTGAGCGCGGCTGTGACGCGCGCGAGTTTTTCCTGGCCGGCTCACCCGCGAGTTTTGGCGGATGGCGTTTGACAGCGCCATGCGGCGGGGCCGGACGGTCTGTCCAGATCGCGTCGATCGGATTTTGCTCGACTGCAACGAGTTCCGCGCCGGATGCTTTGGCGGCTTTTTCGTAGCGTTCGATTTGCCCCGGCGTGTGAAGCCAGGGATCGTAACCGAGCTTCACGCCCGCGCGCAGATTGCCTTCCAGCCATTTTTCCGGGCTTGTCGTGACAAGCGCGACGGGTTCAACAACCTTCAGATCGACCTGCTCGCGCACCTGGATCGTATAGCGGCCATCGACGAAGAGAACCGCGCGATCCTGAGGCACAATCGCGAGGCCGGCCGAGCCGGTGAAGCCCGTGAGCCAAGCTAAGCCGCTCTTCCGAAGGCGGGACATATTCGTTCTGATGCCGATCGGCGCGGGGCACAATGAAACCATCGAGCCCATGCTTCTCAATTCGGCGCGCAACGCCGCAAGCCGCGCCGCAGACTGCGACGCATCGGCATTGTCGGTGAAGGATTGATAGAGGCTTTCGAACACGCGGTCAGCATAGCCGAATTGCGCGAGGATTTCGAATGCGGCGGAAAGCTAGCTCGCCTGTTTTTGCTGAATTTCGTCGAGATCGTGGTTCGGGCAGGCCGTGCAGGTCCAGCGTCGGCCGAGGTCCTGCACTTGTGCTTCAAGGCATTCGACATCGAGTTTGATCGCGGCACCGCCAGAGAAGGTGAGGATGACCTGACCTGCCGGGCTATCCGTTTCCTCGAACGTGACGCTAAGCAGCATCAAGCGCTGCGCCGGGGTCTGCTGCGAGAGGCCGCTGCGTGAAACTTTCAGAACCCGCTCAAAGTGGAAGCCGGTCTCACAGCGCTCCTTCTTGCCTTCGGCCTCGGCGACCCAGTCGAAGCGGGCAGCGACCGCGGCAAAGCGTTTGGAGCGCGGCAGATAGGCCATATCGCCAACGGTAACGAGCGAAATCCTGTAGGTGCGCGGACATGATCGCGAGATCTTCGGTGTCGAGAGCGATCAGACGCAGCGGGGCCGTCATGACGCAGCTTCCTCCTTCGTGAGCGATAACGAACATGTGAGGAGGCGATACGTAAAGATCAAGCGCCGAAGTCCCTAAAATCGCACCGACTTGATCCTGCGCATCTTTCGGGCCGATGCCCTAATTCGACCCTGAGATCCGTTCGACCACCGCGCCGCATCGGCCAAGTTTCTGCTCGAGCCGTCGAAACCCCGATCGAGATGATAGACGCGATTGACGACGGTTTCGCCCTTCGCAGCCAGCGCGGCGATGACGAGCGAAACGGAAGCGCGCAAGTCGGTCGCCATGACGGGCGCGCCCTGCAGTTCCTTAACGCCTTTGACATAGGCGACGTCGCCGTCGAGCCGAATTTGTGCGCCGAGCCGCGCGAGTTCCTGCACATGCATAAAACGATTTTCGAAGATCGTTTCGGTGATGCGGGAACTGCCCTTGGCCTTAGTCATCAGCGCCATAAACTGCGCCTGCAGATCGGTCGGAAAGCCGGGGAAGGGCGCTGTCTCGACATCGACGGGCGAGA
>CAWKON010000010.1:0-9308 GCA_963851225.1 uncultured Alphaproteobacteria bacterium
TGTAACCCGCAAATTGCCGGAGGTCGAAACCCGGATGATGGAGCTGTTCGAAACCAGGCTCAATATCGACGACCGCCGATGACGCGCAGAACTATTGCCGCGGCCAAGGTCCCGACGTGCTCGTTCCGACCGTGACCGACCGGATCGATGCCGAGGTGATAGGACGGCTGGCCACCGGCTGAAACTGATCGCCAATTTCGGAACCGGCGTCGACAATGTTGACGCACCGCCGCCTTGGGGCGCGGGATCGTCGTCACCAATACGCCAGGCGTGCTGACCGAGGATACCGCCGACATGACCATGGCGCTGATCCTCGCCGTCTCGCGCCGGCTTGGCGAGGGCAAGCGGTATTGCGGTCGGGCGAATGGCACGGCTGGGCGCCGACCTCGATGCTGGGCTTGCGGATGCAGCGGGAAAAGGCTCGGCATTATCGGTATGGGCCGGATCGGCAGCGCCTTGGCCCGGCGCGCGCGAGGCGTTCGGCTTGCCGGTGCATTATCATAATCGGCCGCCCGGTGCATCACGAGCTGGAGGCCGAACTCGACGCGACATACTGGGAAAGCCTCGATCAGATGCTGGCCCGGATGGATATCTGTCGATCAACTGTCCGCACACGCCCGCAACCTATCATTTGCTGTCGGCCCGCCGGCTAAAGTATCTCCGCCAGCAGGCAATCCTGATCAATACGGCGCGGGGCGAAACGGTCGATCAGGCCGCGCTGACGCGGATGCTTAAGGCGGGCGAATTGGCGGGCGCCGGACTCGATGTCTACGAGCATGAGCCGGCGGTCTCGCCGCAACTTGTCAGGCTAGCGAACAACAGTCACGCTGTTGCCGCATATGGGCTCGGCGACGCTGGAGGGCCGCATCGACATGGGCGAGAAGGTGATCATCAACATCAAGACCTTCATCGACGGCCATCATCCGCCCGACAGGCTGCTGCCCGCGATGCTGTAGGCTTGGGGGCGTTTCGGCCTTGCCGTGCATTTAAGAGCCACCAGAGTCTGGAACGCCGGCAAAACGACGAAATCACAAACCTTTCACTGAGAAATTGCCTCGCTTTTTCCAAAGCGATAAGCCGCCAACTCGGAAATTTCTATCGCTACGAAAGCGATCTTCGATCTAGACCGCATGCAGAGCGATGACACGAAGTCCTAATATTTGCCGGATTTTATCACGAGCCAAATCAAGATCGACCCCAGGCAACAGCAAATCACAAAGAGGGAGAGCCCAACAATTGTCATTCCCCATAACAAACTGGAGGCGACGATTAGCGCTGCGATCACTGACCCAACCGCAACGTTGCGATCGCTAGACAGGATCTGCTTGCCCCTCTCGACCTCTTGCTTGCGTGCTTGCGCAGCCCGTTCTTCCGCCTGCTTGCGTCCCGTAACGTTAGTCCAGAACCCGACAATTTCTTTGGGCTGGCCACCGGCTTTCCGCAAGAGGTTCGCCTCGTCCTGGATCCAAAGGTAGTGGCCGTCCTTGGCTCGAAACCGGTACTCTTGCACCAAGTGACCCTCGGTCATTAGGATCGACGTTTTCTTGACAGCAGCCTCCTTGTCATCGGGGTGCAGACAGTCGATCCACCAGTCAGGGGCCAGCGCTTCTTCAACTTCGTAACCTAAGATTCTCTCGACGCTGTCACTGACCCATTGGGTGGGAAAACCTTTTGCGGTTATCCCAAGTTCATAAATGATGGTGGGAATGGAATTCAATATGTAGCGTGCCCGTTTGTCTGAATTGACCACGAGCCAAATCAATATCAATCCGAGGATGCAGCCGAGCGCAAAGACGGCGAGCCCAATAATAGGTAATCCCCATATCAACGGCCCTCGCTTTTCAAGGAGCAAAAAACCGGAGCCGATGATAAGGGCTGCGATCACCAGACGAACTGCAATGCGGTTGTTAAACCGGGTCAGCTCGTCTTCGCCAATGCCGGCCTCTTGCCCGCTCGCTTGCGCTACCTGGACTTCCGCTTGCTTGCGTTCTGTAATGTTGGTCCAAAACCCGACGATTTTTGTAGGGGGCCGTCCGCTTGCTTCTTGCAAGAGGTTCGCCTCGTCCTGGATCCAAAGGTAGTGGCCGTCCTTGGCTCGAAACCGGTACTCTTGCACCAAGTGACCCTGGGTCATCAGGATCGACGTTTTCTTGACAGCGGCCTCCTTGTCATCGGGGTGCAGACAGTCGATCCACCAGTCAGGGGCCAACGCTTCTTCAACTTCGTAACCCAAAATTCTCTTGACGCTGTCACTGACCCATTGGGTGGGAAACCCTTTGGCTGTTATCCCAAGTTCATAGATGATGGTGGGAATGGAATTCAGTATATGGCGTGACCGTACCGGCGATAGCATGAGAGCGCTGTGGGGCTTACGCTGTAACATAGCTTTTCTCCTAGACCGTGCGGTCGGCCACTCTGGCAACGCGCGACGATCAGCCGAGCTAAAAAAATTCGACCATGCCGTAAATCCTATAACTCCTGCTGTGGCTGTTAGGTGGTGCTCAATGCTGCGAATGAACATCCGGCGGTGGCGGGGCTGGCGGCTCGCGTGACAACAGATCGAGCTGGGATTCAATGAAAGCCGGATCGCTCCAGCTGTTGTCTTCCTCGGGTAGCCAGCGTGCGCGAATATAGCCGGAGCGGTCGATCAAGAACTCCGCGTGTGTTAGCGGAACCCTGACCACGTCCTGTTGCCGATTGTGAAAAGAGCGGGTGTACAAGCCATAAGTTGCGGCCATATCCACCGCATCGCGATCAGCAACGAGGATTTTGCCGGTTGCGAGGCCGCGCAATGACTCACAAATCTTGCCGGGAGCAACCAAGACGATCTTCGCGCCGCGCGCTGCCAGAGTCTCGCGGGCGGCCAGGAGTTGTTCGAGGCGCGCGGTTTCTTGCGCAAGATTCTTTTCCTGGCAGGAAAACAGCACCACGAGAAGCGCCGAGTCGCGTTGATAGTCGGTCAAAAGCCTCGTTCCGCCATGGCCATCGGAAATCTGAAAATCCGGCGGCCCTAGCCAGTACTGACCCTGGTTGATTTTGGGTTCTATGACGCGGGCCTGGTAGCCAACGGCAAAAGCCCCGAGAAAATTAATGATGTCCCAGCGATCGTCGCTGGTGAGCACATCGCCGAATGCCGGCATGCCGGACGCCAGGATGCCGTGGGTAATCCACCAGTAGAGGTCGCCCGGAGTGTGCAAGGCCGTGTGCGGCGCCGAAAGATCGGCCGGCTTCACCGGCAAACTCGAAGCCGCGGCTCCGTCACCATGGCCGCTGACGCCATGGCAGCCGGTGCAATTGTCTTCATAGTGCTTCAGACCGGCAGCTATAGACGACACTGAAAACGGAATCTCTGTTGTAAGGTAGGTGCTTGGAAAAGCGGGCACCGAGATGGGGGGCAGTGCCAAGGCGCATCCTGTGACCAAGGCGCCAACGCCCGCCGCAAGGCCCCACGTAACACCCAGATCCGGCCAGAATCTCGACGGCCTCAAAGAAGACCGATAGACGAGAAGGATCTGACCGAGGCCAGCCAAAACCAGGACGCCGCCGCCGGCGAGGAGGGACCAAATCCACCAAGGTGTACCTTTGCCCAAGGTCGCGGCGATCGAGAAGCGAAAATGGAGCGGCCAGACGATGTCTTCATGCGCGGGAGGCGAGAGTCCCGCCATATCCGACGCAATAAAGACAATGAAGATTGCCAGCAATGTCTCGACCTTGACCCGCCTGGCGTAACTCAGAATGATGGAATCGCTTGGCTTAATCTCCAGAGCCGGCAAGAGCTGGCGTTGAAGACTGTTCGCAATGAGCAGTATGGCGCCAAGCAAGGTGAGCTTAACGATCAGCAAATTTCCATAAACGGTTCCGATCAAGCTAGGGATGTTGCCGACAAGATACCAGGTTAGGATGCATCCCGTTGTCACAATGACAGCCATGGCGACTATGGCAACACGCGAAAAGCGGCGCAGAATGGACCCTGCGAAGGCTCTTGTGTCTTCCCCGATCAAGCCAAGGCCGATCAATAAAATGAGCGCGGGAAGGCCACCAAGCCAGACGCTCAAGCCGATGCGGTGCGCGATGGCCGCAACAAGCCCGATCCAGCGCGGATCGAGCGTGGTCGGGTGGCTGGCGAAGGGCACCACCGCCTGGCCTAAACCGGCAGCGGCCGCAGCAGCCAGCAAGAGCAGGTCCGAGGCGGGAGTTTTCTTGAGCATCGCCCAAGCACAGCCGGCCAGCAGGCATGCCAGGACGGCAAGCGCAAACTGGAGGATGCTGATGCGCCCCACTCCGGTTTGCAAAAGATAAGTCTCGAGGACCGGGCCATTAAATGAAAACGCATGCGTATCAGCCGCGGCGATTGCGGCCGCGGAGGCCCCAATCGCGCCGAGAGCGGTTGCGACGACGCCTATTCCAGCTGCTGCTAAGATCAATCCGGCGGCGCGGGTTCGCCAGATCGTGCCTCCCTTGGTTGCATGTGCGTCGCGCGTGTACCAATTCAAAACGCCGCAACCCACAACGATAGCGGCTGTCAGGGTCGCGACGGCACGCACGATATCAAGCGGATCGATCATGGCAGTCGCCGCCTCAGTGTGGTTTCTCTATAGTGAATGTGAGCTCTGCGTCGACCACATGGCCGTCAACGGACAACATATGATATCCGATGTTGACTGGCCCGGCTGACAAATTGTCCGGAAGCGTGACGATCAAAAGCTTTGGATCCGAGCTGTCGCCCCGGCTGGTCAACGGAATTTGCGCTCCCGTCGCCGGGATGATCCACACCTTCGCGAACGCCGGTTCAACTCCCTCGTTAAACCATAGCTTCATTTCCTTGGGGGCTTTATCGAGCACCGCGCGCGCGGCAGGCTCGGATTTGACGAGCCGCGAATGCGCCGAGGCTCCAGAAATTCCGAGGCCAAACCCTATCAACACCATTGCATAGACGAGCAGGACTCGTCCCCCATATCCCCGGCCGATCCACCGCGTCATTTGACTGCTCCCTGTTCGTTTTAGCGTTTCACTTGGCAACCAAAACCGTGTTTTCTATTTCCTGCCCCGGCTTTTTGCGAATCCTTTACGCCGCGTGTAGAGGCCATGTTGTCGCAACGTGGCAGGGCCCTTCTTTTGCCCCAAAACCAATCGGCAAATGCCTTCATGCGGGCTTCCAGGGCCTTTGAAGCGTGGCAAAAAAGTCATAGTGCGCATCGAAACGCGGCTTGGCAAGCACCGATCGTTTGACAAAAACTCAATATCGCGTGAACCCTAGGGCCATAAGAAACTGGAGGGAGAGTTCATGACCGGTGCTATCAGAATTTGGGCCGCTGCCGCTGATCGCAGCCCTCGCCATCACGCGTGCCGATGCCGCGGATTTGACTCCCACGCCGGAACCGCTTCCGCCGGCTCCGCCGATCTTCTTTGTCCATGTCGGCGCCCTGGGTGCCTTCTACTCGCCGCCCGATGCGCAGTCAACTGGAGGCGGGTTATTGAAGGTAATACCGACCCCCCTCGGCATCGGCACAATTGAATAACGTGGCTATCCCGCCAAGTTATACCCTGGGCTTGGAAGCGGGCTATTTCGTCACGCCCAATTGGACGCTCGCAATCTCCGCCGGCGTGCCCCCGGAAATGCATATCAAGGCGACAGCTTCAGTTTAACCCAGGCCTTGGGAACGGACCTAGTGGGAAGCGTGCGCTTTGGGCCCCTCATGGGCCTCCTGCAATACCACTTCACCAATGGGGTGCCTTTCAGCCTTATGTCGGCGCCGGCGCCGCCTATGTGGTGATGTTCGACAATATCAGCGACGGCATTCTGTCGAATTTCAGAGTCGATCCGACATTTCGCCCCGTTGCCCAAGCCGGCTTCGATTATATGCTGACGGGGTTCGGCCTCCCGAACTGGGGCATCTTTGTCGACGCGAAGAAGCTGATCTACCTCAATCCCAACTTTCAAGGGGATCTCCTGAACACGGATATCCACATCAGAACCCTTGGTAAGATCGATCCTTGGATTGCGAGCACCGGCATCACCTTCAGATATTAATCCGAGGCTTTGCCCGGACTAAGCCGCGATGCGCGAAAACAAAGACGCTTCCACGGACTACGTGGGAGCGTTTTCGTTTGCAGGCTTGGGCCCGCCGCGGGAGACGCCGACCTTGGCCGGGCGAAGCACCCGGTCGCCGATCGCGTAGCCATCCTCGATCACCTGCACGACCGTGCCATGCGGTACCGTCTCGTCTGGCACCTCGAACAATGCCTCATGCAAGTTTGGATCGAATTTGACGCCGAGCGGATCGAGCTTCTTGATGCCGTATTTGCCGAGCCGCGACAGGAAGTCGCGCTCGGTGAGTTCGATTCCCTCGATCAAGATTTTCAGCGCGGCCCCGGCCTCCTCGCGGGCATCCGGCCGGCAGCGCTTTCGGCGGCGCGGCGCAAATTGTCGGCGAACGTCAGCATATCGCGGGCAAACGAGGTCACGCCATATGTTTTTGGCGTCGGCGACCTCGCGCTCGGTGCGGCGGCGCTGGTTTTCCATCTCGGCGAGGGCGCGCAGGACCTTGTCTTTCAACTCCGCGTTTTCGCGCCGGAGATTTTCCAAGACGATGAAAGGATCTGGTTCCCCTGCCGGGGCTTGCGCGGCAGGGCTGCCGGCGAACTGCCGTCCGGCATCGCGGGCGGCCCGTCCGTGTCGGTCGCCGCGGTTTCGTTTTCCGTTTTTTTCAAATCGTTCATGATCGCTCTGTGAAATGAAAAGATAGGTGAGAACCACGCCGGGATATCAGTTTTTTCGCAAGCAAAATCAAGTTCCCGGCGCGCCTGACGCTGATCACCGACGCTCTAGCCGATTTGACGCTTCCCGTTGCACGTATGATGGGCAGGTTCGAGCCAAATGCGTTCGGAAACGCGTCAGGATCCGCCGTCCCTTGCTGGATGGTGCTTCCTTGGCCGGGTCGAAAATCGCGCAAAATCGCCCGCCGGATCGCCTCTTGCTTTTGCGTCGAGGTGATTTTCTCTCCGGCATAAGATCGGTCACATAAAATACGTCCGCCGCCTTTTCGCCGAACGTCACAATGTGGGCCGAGGCGATATTCAGGTTGAGCCAGGACAAAATCGCCGTCAATTCATAAAGCAGACCAGGCCGATCGAGGCCGGTCACTTCAAGAACGGTCAAGCGGTTGGAAAGCGAATTGTCGATCGATACTTCCGGAGGGATGCGAAAAACATTGCGGTCCTCTCCGGCCGCCTGCGTCCTCGCGGCAATCACGTCCTGCAGCCGGATTTGTCCGCTGAGCGCGCGCTCGATTGTGAGCACGATGTTGCTCGGCACGGCGCAACTCGTCTTCGTCGTATGTGAAAGCGCGCGAAATGAAAATCGTGTCGAGCGCCATGCCATCGGCCGTCGTAAAAACCTGCGCATCGACGATATTGGCTCCTGTTGCCGCGCATGCGCCGGCGACGGTCGACAAAAGCCTTGCATGGTCGGGGGCAATGATCGGTCAGTTCGGTACACTCCACGGTCGCGATTCGACGAGGATATGGGTTATCGGCGCGGGTACTTCGACTTCTGTCATATTCAGAAGCTTTGGCGTGCAGGAGCTTCTGCTCCAGACGTGGCCTTTAGCCAATAGGCTTGGGGAAGGCGCGCGGCATAGGCGTCGAAATCGAGGCCGGACCACTTCGGCAGCGCGCGGCGCAATTCCTCGCGTGCCTGGCGCGACGCGCTCTTTGCGGTCGAGTGGCCGAATGGCCGCCCGAGAGCACCACCTCGGTCTCCCAATAGAGGGTGCGAAGCAGTTCGCCCTTCCAATTGTTCCAGACCCCGGGGCCCACGGCGCGGATGTCGCAAACGGTGAGGACAAGAAGCATTTTGAGGCGTTCAAGCGTCTGCACGCGGCTGGCGAAGGTCGCAATGGTTGTGCGTGTCGCCAAGATCGCGCCGCTGCGCCGTATCCGACATGATCAAATGGGTCTCGACCAGCCACGCCACGGTTTCGGTTTCGGCTTCCGTGAGACCGAGACGCGGACACAACGAGCGCGCGACGTCCACGCCGGCACTCGAATGATCTTCCACGCCGTCCCTTGGCGATGTCGTGCAGGAAAAGCGCGAGATACAGCGCCCTCCGGTTGGCGATCGACGGCAAAATCTCACTCGCCAGAGGAAGTTCCTCGGTGCAGCCTTTGTGCCTCGATCTCGGCGAGATTTCCGACGGCGCGCAAGAGATGCTCATCGACAGTGTAATGATGATACATGTTGAATTGCATGAGCGCGACGATACGGCCGAATTCCGGGATGAAGCGCCCGAGAACGCCGGCTTCATTCATGAGGCGCAGAACGATTTCCGGCTCGTTGCGCGAAGTCAGAATGCCGAGAAACAGCCGGTTGGCTTCCGGGTTGGCGCGCAATTTCGCATCGATGAGCTTGAGGGCCCGGGTCACGTGCCGCGTCGCGTCCGGATGGATCGCGAGACCATTGCGGTCGGCGACCCAGAAAAGCCGGATGAGATTGACCGGATCGCGGGCGAAAACCTCCGGCCCGGTCGACCGTGACGCGGCCATTCTCGACTTCGAAATCGCCCGTTGCGATGGCCGCCCGCTTGCGCCGGAAAGGCGCGAAACCGGTCGAGCCTCGGGGACGGCTTGGCTTGCCTTTCCTCAAGCGCCGCGCAGACGATCGCGGTCAGGTCGCCGACATCCTTGGCGATCAGAAAATAATGTTTCATGAACCGCTCGACGCTGGCGAGACCGCCCCTCGTCGAATAGCCAAGCCGGTCCGCGATCCGGCGTTGATGGTCGAAGCTCAGTCTTTCTTCCGCCCTGCCGGTTAAAAAATGCAGATGGCAGCGCACCCGCCAAAGAAACTCCTCGCAACGGCGGAACAGCTTATATTCGGAACGGGAAAACACGCCGGCGCCGACAAGATCGGCCGCTTCCCGCAGCCGGTAGACATATTTGGCGATCCAAAACAACGTATTGAGATCGCGGAGGCCGCCTTTTCCGTCTTTGACATTTGGCTCGACGAGATAGCGCGAGCGGCCGGACTTGCGCGATGCGGCTATCGCGTTCGGCGAGCTTGGCCGCGACGAATTCGGCCGCGGTTCCTTGCACGATCTCGCGCTCGAACCGCGTCCGCATGTCTTCGAAAGTGTGCTGATCGCCAAGAATTAAGACGTGCTTCGAGAAGCGCAGTGCGGACGGTCATATCTTCGCGGGCCTGAACAAGACAATCCTTGACCGAGCGGGTCGCGTGGCCAACTTTCTGACCGAGATCCCAAAGCAAATAGAGGATCGCCTCGACGATGCGTTCGCCGCGCGGCCGCGCC
>CAWKON010000011.1:0-5185 GCA_963851225.1 uncultured Alphaproteobacteria bacterium
GGGGACGGTTTAGCCTGTCCGGCTGCGGCGGCGCGATATTTGCCGGAAAACCCAGGTCATTTGCCCTGCGCCGCTCAGGCGCGGGGTTTTGGCTGCCATTGAACGTTTTCCCGCCGGAAGTGGCCGTTAGCGCTTACCTCCATGCAGCGGTCTTTGTATCACAATGATGCTGCACTGTATCAGAATGATGCCCTCATGCGCGATATTCTTTACGGCTTGAACGGGAGACGGACAGAATCGCGCCCGAATCGGTGACAAATAGCAAATCTTTGTTTGTTCCCTACAATATCTCGGAGAAGGCCAGATTTTTGACGCTACCAATTGTAGAGATCCAGATTCTTGGCTAATGGCGAGCTTTTCCGCTCGAAAGGCCAGGCAAACTCGGATGGTCCTCTCTGTCAACTGTCCAAAAACAATTATATTGTACGGGAAAAGCAAAACCTGCTACAGCGGCGAACCCTCGCGTCCCGCCCGCAAGGCCGGCCAATCCACCCACGTTCGCACGCTGCCTTCGTCCCTAACCAGCGTTCAATGCGTGGAGGTCGCGGTCACGTCCGATGGCACGATCGAAAACTCGACCGCGTCGATCACGGCTGCGCCGGCCAATGTCATCAACGCGACATGGACAGGCACAACGACATGCGCCCGTTCGATTGGCGCGAGCCAAGCCTCGATGTCTCTGTTTTCCGCCATGAATTTCGTCGATTTTGAATCCCGCTTATGACCGGAGATGGGAATATAGCGCGCCAAGCAAACCGAAACCGGACCGGAATATCCATTGATCGACACGTCCTTTACTCCGGCATAATGGAGCGTGACATCAAATCTGACATAGCCGTCATAGACCGGGATCATCCGGTTGCACGCCGCGGGGCCGATCAGAGGTTCGCCCTCCGGAACCGGCATGATCAAGGCGCTTGTCGGATCAACAATGTTGCGCTTGTGCGCCTCTGTGACTGGTATTCGTCCTTCCTTATCCTCGAAAGGCGGGAAGATCTCGACGGCCTTGACGTTTCCGGAATCGAGCGACATCCGCACGGTCCGGCTTCCTATGGAATTCGCGGAGGTCGTGGCATAGGTTGAAGGGGCTGGGCCGTTTTTGCGCAGGGAACCTGTCGCCGCGAGCGCTAACTTGACGTTTGAAACCAATGAAGCGAGGCCGGTCAGCTTGGCGTTAAGATTTATCCGGTAATCTCCCGGTCCGACCGATCCTGCCGCCACGACCTCGCCGATATGGAATCCGATGAGGCTAACCGAGTAGCGCGCCCGGAACTCATCGGCCCGAGCTGAGACCGCGCCAAGGCCAAAAACCAGCACCGAAACAAGGCCGAGCGTAAGGATTGGCGTGCGCAGCAAAATTTTCCTCTTAAAATCAGCCATCCCCGTTACCATTACCGGCAGCTCAGAGACCAGGCAAACCGGCCGCTTTCGTGGCGTCTTGCTACCCGGAGAATCGTGCTCCCAGTCAATATCATATCAGAACAGCCGGTAAACGTCATTGCGCTGCCCGCACCAGAACCTACTATTGAGAACGTTTGCTTTGGCGCAGCTTGAGCATGACCAGTGTGTGAATAGAGTATCTAATTATAAGATGCCGCCGCTCCCGGTGGAATTTTCGCATCTGCCACGCAGCAAATTATGTTTTGATTGCAAGCGGCTTGGTTTACAAACTTGCTTTACAAGGCTGGATGTAGACAATTGCCGATAGGGGTGCGCTGGGATTGCCGGCGCCGGTAGAAATGGGTTTTCGGTTGCGGAATTTGAAGTAGGCGGTATGGCTTAAGCTGTCTCGTTCTAGCTATCGGCTTATTGGCCGGGCCGGAGGGGAAGGCGGCCACGCCCTCGGCACAAGTCCAAAATCTCGCCGGTGTTTGGGATTTGTCGATTGACGGCGCCAGCGCCAGATGCCGGATCGCGCTGCGGGCGGGGCAATCCAGCGCAGGGCGTCACCTCATCACGGTTCCGCTCGCCTGCCTTAAGGCGCTTCCAGCTTTATCTCCTGTCGATTCATGGGTGTTGAGCGGTGATGGCCACCTTGTTTTCATTGATAGCACCGGTCAAACAGTTCTCGATTTCGTAGAGGCGGACTCCGTCGCATTCATCGCCAGCGGCCCTCAAGGCGAGGTTTACCGGCTAGCTTCCATCCAGGGTACGACGCAAAAAAATAAACCCGTCGTTCGTCAAGGATCTGTGGGCTCCGCACCCGACTTTGTCGCAACCAAGCAAGATGTCCCAACTGCCGCTGGCGTGGGCGGGCGTTATTCGATCTTGCGCGACGGCGGCAAGGATACCGGATGCATGCTAACCTTTGACAATCAAGCGAAAGGTTCTGGCGGCCAGAAGGCTTCTCTCGCGCCTGGCTGCCGCGACCAAGGGATCGTGATTTTTGATCCGGTCGGCTGGCAAATCGTCAACAGCCGCCTCGTGTTGACAGCGCGCAAGGGACACAAAACCCATCTCGACGCGCAACCGGACGGCACCTGGAAAAAAGATCCAAAGGAAGGAAAAAGTCTCACTTTGAAAAAATTGTGACTCAATATTCCTAGTCTACCGGCTGTCCCGGCCTATCAATATTTGTTCCTCTTTTGGAAATACCCTACTGCATTTGCGAATATTTGTTTTCACAAGAGGCGAGGTTGCAAGAAAGCGCGGAGGAAGTGACCCGCCGCGCTTTCTCTCCAGTTTTAGCCCTTACTCCTCGGCCACGGGTTTTCTCGGGCCGCCATGTGAGGCATGCCCGCCCTTGCGGCCGGCCTCGGACGCGAGGGTGTGATTCCGCGAAAAGCTGCGCTTGTTCGGATTTACGCTTTGCCCGCCCTTGCGCCCGGCTTCGGCCGCCAGCCGCGGGTTCTGCGAAAAGCTCCGTTTTTCGTGGGGGACACTCTCGCCGCCCTTGCGCGCGATAGCCCGCTGTTTCTCGGGATCCATCGAGGCGAATCCCCGAGTTGACGATTTCTTCGAAGATTCCATTGAAGCGCTCATCGTTCCTCTCTTCTAAATTTTCTGTCCGCCCTAATGTAGGTAATGTTTGGCAGCGGTAAAGGTTGCGATTTTCTCATCAAGTTAGCGTGAGCGTTTGGGCTGGGACGTCGCATCTACAGCAAAAATCGAGACGTCCGCCATGAGGAAATAACCCATATTTCGCTATCTGCCGGTTGCCACTCTTGCGACAGGCTCTCAATAATTCATAGACTTTTTGTTTAAAAATATTCTCCAAGTATTCGATTTTGGATGCTTTTTTTTTCGATAACGAAATTCCATGCGAAGCGCAGGCGCTCTAACGTCTCCTAAGGTTGATATTATATAGAAGAAGAAGTCTGACGTCCTGGTGAAGAGCAAGTCTCATGCTTTATCGAAGCAACGCCGGCGGCACGCGTTACGTCTTCGACAGTTTACGGCAACTTCTCGCGCGGGCCTCCCCTGATCGCGCGGGGGACAGGCTCGCCGGGCTTGCGGCGGAAAGTGGCGAAGAGCGGGTCGCCGCGCGTATGGCGCTGGCCGATCTGCCGCTGCGCGCTTCCTCGAGGAGGCGGTGGTTCCTTACGAGGTCGACGAGGTCACACGGCTGTTCTCGAAGCACACGACGCGCCTTTGCCCCGATCGCCGCCCTGACGGTCGGCGACTTTCGCGATTTTCTGCTGTCCGACGACGCGACGGGCGAAACTCTCGCCGCGCCTGGCGCCGGGCCTGACGCCGGAAATGGCGGCGGCGGTCGTCAAGATGATGCGCAACCAGGATCTGATCGTGGTCGCGCAGAAAATGCCGCGTCGTCACCGCTTTCCGCAACACCATCGGCCTGCCGGGGCGGCTGTCGCGTGCGGCTGCAGCCCAATCATCCCACCGACGATCCGCGCGGCATTGCCGCCTCCATCCTCGACGGGCTGCTGCTACGGCTGCGGCGACGCGGTGATCGGCATCAATCCCGCCACCGACAGCATCGACTCGGTGCATCGCTGCTCTCTTGCACTGCTCGATCGACATCGTCGCACGCTTCGAGATCCCGACGCAGATCCTGCGTGCTGGCCCATGTGACCACGCACGATGCGAGGCTCATCGAGCGCGGCGCGCCGGTGGATCTGGTGTTCCAGTCGATCGCCGGCACCGAGGCGGCCAACACGCTGCTTCGGCGTCAATCTGGCGCTGCTGGCGGAGGCGCGGCGAAGCGGCGCTGTCGCTGAAGCGCGGCACGGTCGGCGAGAACGTGATGTATTTCGAGACCGGCCAGGGCAGCGCGCCTGTCGGCCGACGCGCATCACGGCGTCGACCAGCAGACGCTGCGAGGCGCGCGCCTACGCCGTGGCGCGCGCGTTCTCAGCCGCTGCTGGTCAATACCGTGGTCGGCTTCATCGGCCCGGAATATCTCTACGACGGCAAGCAGATCATCCGCGCCGGGCTGGAGGATCATTTCTGCGGCAAGCTGCTCGGCCTGCCGATGGGCGTGCGACGTCTGCTACACCAACCACGCCGAGGCCGATCAGGACGACATGGACGCGCTGCTGACGCTGCTGGGCGCGGCCGGGGTGCAACTACATCATGGGCGTGCCGGGCGCGGACGACGTGATGCTGAATTACCAGAGCACGTCGTTCCACGACGCGCTGTATATGCGCGAGTTGCTGGGCCTGCGGCCGGCGCCGGAGTTCGAGGCCTGGCTCAAGGCCTTCGGAATCATGGATTCAGGGTTGCGGATCCGGCCGAGTGTTGCCGGAAACGCCGCGCGTCTGCTCGCAGCGGTGCGGTGATGCGGCCTCCCGGAGACTTCTGGGATTATCTGCGCCGTGCGACGCCTGCCCGTATTGCGCTCGGCCGCGCGGGTGATGGGCTGCCGACGCACCGTTTGCTCGAATTCGATCTCGCGCATGCCCGCGCCCGCGATGCGGTATGGGCAAATCTCGACAGTGCGGCTCTGCTCGACGAGCTTGCCGCCTGGCGCCCGGTGCTCGTGCGAAGTGCCGCACCCGACCGGGCAACTTTTCTGCAAAGACCGGATTCTCGCCGCCGTCTCGCGCGAGACTTTATTCGAGCTCTTTCGCCGGGCCCCTATGACGGCGCGATCATGATCGCCGACGGGCTTTCCGCCGGCGCCATGCAAGCGCAAGCGGCGGCACTGTGCAAAATGCTTTTGGCGGCACCAAATTTTGCTTTTGCTCCCCCCGCAGTTGGACTTCAGGTGCGGGTCGCCTTGGG
>CAWKON010000012.1:0-5231 GCA_963851225.1 uncultured Alphaproteobacteria bacterium
CGGGGACTGTTTAGCCTATCCAGCTGCGGCGGAGCGAAATTTGCAGGAAAACCCAGGTCATTTGTCCTGCGCCGCTCAGTGCGGCGGGTTTGGGCTGCCATTGAACGCTTTCCCGCCGGAAGAAGCCGTTCGCGCTTACCTCTTGTCCAGCGGACTTTGTATCACAATGATGCTGCTCTGTATCAGAATGATGCCGTCAATCGCGATATTCATTGCGGCTTGAACGGGAGACGAACGAATCGCGCCGAATCGGTGACAAATCGCAAATCTTTGTTTGTTCCCACAATATATCGGAGAAGGCCAGATTTTGAACCTACTAATTGAAAGAATGCCCGATTTTGGCTAAATGGCGAGCTTTCCGGCGAAACTTGGAAGGCCTTTTCTGTCAACTGTCCAAAAACAATTATATTGTGCGAAAAAGTGCAAAACACGCCACGAAGGCGAATTCGCGTCCGCCCCGAAAGGCCCGGCTCCGCCCACGTTCACACGCTGCCGTCGTCCCTCGGACCAGCGTTCAATGTGTGGAGGTCGCGGTCATGTCCGATGGCACGATCGAAAACTCGACCGCGTCGATCACGGCTGCTCCGGCCAATGTCATCAACGCGACATGGACAGGCACAACGACATGCGCCCGTTCGATCGGCGCGAGCCAAGCCTCGATGTCTCTGTTTTCCGCCATGAATTTCGTCGATTTTAAATCTCGCTTATGACCGGAGATGGGGATATAGCGCGCCGAGCAAACCGCAACCGGACCAGAGTATCCATTGATCGACACGTCCTTTACTCCGGCGTAATGGAGCGTGACATCAAATCTGACATAGCCGTCATAGACCGGGATCATCCGGTCGCACGCCGCGGGGCCGATCAGAGGTTCGCCCTCCGGAACCGGCATGATCAAGGCACTTGTCGGATCAACAATGTTGCGCTTGTGCGCCTCAGTGACTGGTATTCGTCCTTCCTTATCCTCGAAAGGCGGGAAATCTCGACGGCCTTGACATTTCCGGAATCGAGCGACATCCGCACGGTCCGGCTTCCTATGGAATTCGCGGAGGTCGTGGCATAGGTTGAAGGGGCTGGGCCGCTTTTGCGCAGGGAACCCGTCGCGGCGAGCGCTAACTTGACGTTTGAAACCAATGCCGCGAGGCCGGTCAGCTTGGCGTTAAGATTGATCCGGTAATTTCCCGGTCCGACCGATCCGGCCGCCACGACCTCGCCGATAGTGGAATCCGATGAGGCTCACCGTGTAGCGCGCCCGGAATTCATCTGCGCAAGCTGAGACTGCGCCAAGGCGAAAAACCAGCACCGAAACAAGGCCGAGCGTGAGGACCGGCGTGCGCAGCAAAGTTTTCCTCTTTAAAATCAGCCATTGCCATCAGAGACCAGGCAAACCGGCCGCTTTCGTGGCGTGGCTTGCTAAGCGGAGAATCGTGCCCCCAGTCAATACCATATCAGAATAGGCGGTAAACGTCATTGCGCTGCCCGCGTCAGAACCACCATAGAGAACGGTCGCTTTGGTGCAGCTTGAGCATGACCAGTTTGCGAATAGAAGTATTGCAAAATTTCAGTACAAAATGATACGTCAAATCAAATAGATACTCCGAACCATCAATTCGAATTACTCTAAGATGCCGCCGCTCCTGGTGGAATTTTCGCATTTGCCACGCGGCAAATTGTGTTTTGATTGCACGCGGCTTGGTTTACAAACTTGCCTTACGAGGCTTGATGTAGACAATCGTCGATAGGGGTGCGCTGGGATTGCCGGCGCCGGTGCGAAAGGATTTTCGGTTGCGAAATCTGAGTAGGCGGTATGGCTTGAGCTGTCTCGTTCTGGCCATCAGCTTGTTGGCCGGGGCGGGGGGAATGCGGCCATGCCCTCGGCACAAGTCCAAAACCTTGCCGGCGTTTGGGATTTGTCGATTGACGGCGCCAGCCCAAATGCCGGATCGCGCTCCGGGCGGGGCAATCCAGCGCAGGGCGTCAACTCATTACAGTTCCTCTCGCCTGCGTTAGGGTGCTTCCAGTTTTATCCCTTGTCGATGCGTGGGCGTTGACCAGTGATGGCCGCCTCGATTTCATTGATCGCACCGGTCAAACAGTTCTCGATTTCATAGCTGCGAACTCGATCGCCTTCATCGCCAGCGGCCCCCAAGGCGAGGTTTACCGGCTGGCGTCCATCCAGGGTACGACGCAAAAAACGATTGTTCGTCAAGGAGCTGGGGGCACCCCACCCGACATTGTCGCAACCAAGCAAGATGTCCCCGCGGCCGCTGGCGTGGGAGGGCGTTATTCGATCTTGCGCGACGGCGGCAAAGATACCGGATGCATGCTAACCTTTGACAATCAAGCGAAAGGGCCTGGTGGCCAGAAGGCTTCTCTCGCGCCTGGTTGCCGCGACCAAGGGATCGTGATTTTTGATCCGGTCGGCTGGCAAATCGTTAACAACCGCCTCGTGTTGACAGCGCGCAAGGGGCACAAAACCCATCTCGACGCGCAACCGGACGGCACCTGGAAAAAAGATCCAAAGGAAGGAAAAAGTCTCACTTTGAAAAAATTGTGACCCAATATTCAGGGGCCTATCTATCCCTGCTTGCATTTGCAAATATATGTTTTCACAAGCGGCGAGGTTGCAAGAAAGCGCGGAGGAAGACCCGCCGCGTTTTCTGTCTCAGTTTCAGCCCTTACTCCTCGACCACGGGTTTTCTCGGGCCGCCATGGGAGGATGCCCGCCCTTACGGCCGGCCTCGGACGCGAGGGTGTGATTCCGCGAAAAGCTGCGTTTGTTCGGATTCACGCTTTGCCCGCCCTTGCGTCCGGCTTCGGCCGCCAGCCGCGGGTTTTGCGAAAAACTCCGCTTCTCGTGCGGGACACTCTCGCCCCCCTTGCGCGCGATAGCCCGCTGTTTCTCGGGATCCATCGAGGCGAATCCCAGTTCGAGGTAGGCGATTTCTTCAAAGATTCCATTGAAGCGCTCATCGTTCCTCTCTTCTAAATTTTTCTGTCCGCCTTAATGTAGTTAATGTTTGGCAGCGGTAAAGGTTGCGAATTTCTCATCAAGTTAGCGTGAGTGTTTTGGGGTGGGTTGTCGCTCCAGAACAAAAATCGAGACGGTCGCCATAATGAAATAAGCCATATTTCGCTAGTCTGCTTGTTGCCACCCTTGCAACAAGCCCTCAGATTTTCATAAGCTTTTTAGTTAATAATTTGTTCCAACTATTTGATTTTGAGTGCTTTCTTTTCGCGACCGCCCTTCCATGTGAAGGGATGTGCTTTTACGTCTCTTAAGTGTTGAAGTGCGGGTCTTAAGTGTGAAGTGCGGGCTGCTTTCAGATCTTGCAACGTATCGGGCCACTCCAGGATATTGTATAGAAAAATTTAACGTCCTGGTGAAGAGCAAGTCTCATGCTTTATCGAAGCAACGCCGGCGGCACGCATTACGTCTTTGATAGTTTACGGCAACTTCTCTCGCGCGCCTCACCTGATCGCGCGGGGGACAGGCTCGCCGGGCTCGCGGCGGAAAGTGGCGAAGAGCGGGTCGCCGCACGTATCGCGCTGGCCGATCTGCCGCTTTCGCGCTTTCTCGAAGAGGCCGTGGTTCCTTACGAGATCGACGACGTCACCCGCCTGATCATGGATACCACGACAAACAGGCGTTTGCGCCCCTCTCCAGCATGACCGTCGGGGGCTTTAGTGATTGCCTGTTGTCCGACGAAGCGACGGGCGAAATCTCGCCCGCCTCACGCAAGGCCTGACGCCGGAAATGGCGGCGGCGGTGTCGAAACTGATGCGCAACCACGACCTCGTTACGGTCGCGGCACAAGTGCAAGTGGTGACAGGGTTTAGAACGACCCTAGGCCTGAAGGGGCGTCTTTGCGTGCGCATGCAACCCAATCACCCCACCGACGATCCGCTGGGCGTCATCGCCTCGGCCACTGGACGGTCTAAGGTTCGGCATCGGCGACGCCATGATCGGGATCAATCCGGCGTCGGACCGGGTTGACGATTGCATCACTCTGCTCGAACTGATCGACAACCTGCGGCGCCGGTTCGATATTCCGACCCAATCGTGCGTCCTGTCCCACGTCACGACCGTGATCGAAGCGATCGAGCAGGGTGCCCCGGTGGATCTCGTGTTCCAGTCTATTGCGGGCAGCGAATTGGCCAATCAGGGCTTCGGCATCTCCCTGTCATTGCTGGCGGAGGCCCGCGACGCCGCCCTGTCTTTGAAGCGCGGCACGGTCGGCCAAAATGTCATGTATTTGGAAACAGGCCAGGGCAGCGCGCTCTCGGCCGATGCGAACCACGGCGTCGATCAACAGACGATGGAGGCGCGGGCATATGCGGTCGCGCGCGCGCTCGACCCCTTCCTGGTCAATACCGTCGTCGGCTTTATCGGCCCAGAGTATCTCTATGATTCCAAGCAAATCATTCGCGCAGGCCTTGAAGATCACTTTTGCGGCAAGCTCTTGGGCCTGCCGATGGGTGTGGACGTCTGCTACACCAACCACGCCGAGGCCGATCAGGACGATATGGATGTCCTAATGACGGTGCTGGGCGTCGCCGGGGTGAATTTTCTGATCGCCGTTCCCGGCGCGGACGACGTCATGCTGGGCTATCAGAGCCTAGGCTATCATGATGTGCTGGGATTGCGCCATTTGATGAAGCTGCGACCGGCGCCGGAGTTCGAGACCTGGCTCAAGGCCTTCGAAATCATGAGCTCAGGGTCGCGGATCCGGCCAAGTGTTCCCGGAAACGCCGCCCGCCTGCTCGCGGCGGTGCGGTGACGCGGCCTACCGGAGACTTCTGGGATTATCTGCGCCGTGCGACGCCCGCCCGTATTGCGCTCGGCCGGGCGGGCGACGGACTGCCGACGCATCGATTGCTCGAATTCGATCTCGCGCATGCCCGCGCGCGCGATGCGGTGTGGGCAAATCTTCGACAGCGCCGCTCTGCTCGAGGAGCTTCCCGCTTGGCGCCCGGTGCTCGTGCGAAGCGCCGCACCCGACCGGGCAACTTTCCTGCAAAGACCGGATCTTGGCCGCCGCCTGGCGCGGAACTCTATGCGAGCTCTTTCGCCGGGCCCCTATGATGCCGCGATCATCATCGCCGACGGGCTTTCCGCCGGCGCCATGCAAGCGCAAGCGGCGGCGCTGTGCAAAATCCTTTTGGCTGCGCCAATTTTTGCTTCTTGCGCCTCCCGCAGTTACACTTCAGGCGCGGGTCGCCTTCTTGGG
>CAWKON010000013.1:0-5331 GCA_963851225.1 uncultured Alphaproteobacteria bacterium
GGCTGGCTCGCGCTGCTGGCCGCGCGGGCGCTCCATGAAAGCTTCGAGACGGAGAGACTCAAGGGCCTTGTCTTGAGTGCCCCCGCCGTCGACTTCACCGAGGCACTGATTTTTGCAAGAATGCCACACGCCGCGCGCGAGGAGCTGCTTCAGAACGGGGTTTGGCTGCGCCCTTCGGTCTATTCGCCGGAGCCTTATCCTATTACAAAGGCGCTGATCGAGGAGGGCCGGAACCATCTGCTATTGGGCGGCGTGATCCGCGCTTACTGCCCTGTCCATATTTTGCAAGGCATGCGCGATGAGGAGGTCCCCTGGGCGCACGCGATGGCGCTCGCCGAACATCTGGCCGCCGATCCGGTCAGCCTCACCCTCGTCAAGGATGGCGACCATGGTCTGTCGCGGGAGGAGGATTTGGCGCGGCTCATCGCGGCGATCGAGGGGATGACGGGCAAGTAGAAGGTAGCTTCATGACGGTCATTTCAATACAGTCGCAAGTGGTTCACGGGCACGTCGGCAACAGCGCGGCGGTCTTCCCGCTGCAAGCCTGCGGCATCGACGTCGCGGCGGTGCCGACGACACTACTCAGCAATCATCCGCACTATCCCTCGATGCGCGGCGGCGTGCTCGACGCGGAACTCGTCCGGGATCTGCTTATTGGTGTGGAAGAACGCGGTCTTGCCGATGCTTGCAAGGTCTTGATCACCGGCTATTTGGGCTCGGCGGAGATCGCCGTGGCCGTGATCGATTTCGTCCGCCGCGCGAAAGCGCGCAACCCGAGGCTCCTCTATCTCTGCGATCCGGTCATGGGCGACACCGGTCCCGGCTTCTACGTTGACCAAGACATCCGCGCCCTCTTTTGCGAGGGCCTTGTTCCATTGGCCGACGTCATTACGCCTAACCAGTTTGAACTGGAGCATCTTACTGGGCACGCGCCAACTACGGTTGAAGGAATGGTCGCGGCCGCCCGTTGGCTAGGGTTATCGACGGTTGTCGTGACGGGGGCGCAACTCCAGGACCAGCCAGCCGGCGCCGTCCAGACCTTGGCGATAGAGCCCCGGACCGCTTGGATGGTTGCGACTCCCAGGTTTTCCCGTCAGCTGCCGGGGACCGGCGATCTGTTCACCGCGCTTTTCGCCGCCGCTCTGGTAGAGGGCCAGCCAACCGCAACCGCGCTCAGCCGCGCCGTTTCCGGCGTCTATGCCGTTCTCGAGGAAACGGAGCGGCGGCAATCCTATGAAATGGCGCTCACGGCAAGTGCGGAGCGCATGCTCCGCCCCGAGCGTCTATTCGCGCCATCCGCCGTGTCTTCCAGCACAGGCGCGGGGCAGCGGCCCGCCGCGAGCGCATCCCCCTTATCTTGACGTGATCATGATCCCACGCCGCCCGCCGCCGCAGGCAAGGAGGCGGCGATTTTCAAGCGGCGTTCTCAGAAAGGATAGGGAGAGCTGTACCATTCGACGATCGGCTGCGGGCGGCCGGGAACTTCAAGCGGCTCCGGCAGCACTTCGTTTCCGAATTTCGACTTCAGGTAATTCTGATCCGCGGTCCGCGCGAAGATAGTATTTGTCGTGACATAGTTCGACATGCTGCCAACGGGAACCACAGGGCCGGGATCGAGAAAGCTGCGCTGGTTAACGGTGAGGGGCGGACGTTCATCCGTAAATTGCTTCGCGGCTTGCGGGTGATGGTGGCGATGCCGCACCACCGTTTGGGCGCTGGCGGATGCGGTAAGCGCGGCGAAGGCAGCGGCGGCGAGCACGATCAATGGCGACTTATGAAACATTTCGCAACTCCAAAGGTTGTTTGCTAAACGCAATGGCTCCGGTTTGGTTGCACGGCACGTTTCGCTCTCAGTGAAAAGAAAATTTTATTTTTGATGGCTTGTTCCTTGCCGCTTGATGGGAGCCGCCTCGCTGGTTTTCAGGGGCTGGGCGGGATGCAAGGGCGCCGTCTCACTCCTCCGCGCCAAACAATTGGGGCTCCGGAATGCGTAATGCGCCGCGAAAAAATCTATGAGCCCTTTGTCTCCGGTTTCCGGCGCGAGGTCGATCTGGTCGATAAGGCAGGCAAGCGCCGTTCTTGCCGTGAGGGGCGAGACGAGCGCCGCACCGCCGCCGCAAGCAAAACCGGTGATGCGCAGGTTCGGCTCCTTATTGGCGAAACGAAAGCCGAGGCATTCCCGTGGAGAGGCGCCATCGCGGGCCAAACCGAGCCGGGCGGCTTCGAAGACCCCGAAATCTTGTGGCCATCTCCGCCGGCTGCTCCGCGCGGATGATCGCGCGCCCGGTCTCGGCGGCTCGCCTTGCGAGTTCGACATAAAATGACGACTCCGGCAGGGCCTCGTTGCCAGGCTGGTAAAAGAGGAGGTTCAGCAAAGGCGCGGTGTCGTTCGAACCGCCGAACTCCAAGATGTCCTGGCGGCCGCCCCCGGTGCGATGCCGCCGGGCCACATAGAGTTTCGCGTCTCCCGCGAATTCCGGTGCCTCGAGACGGAAAACTTCGGACGGGCGGGCGATTTCTATCCAGGCAGGCAAAGGCGCGGCTATCGGACTCAGGGGTGGCAATTGGTTTTGCCCGGTTTCCTTGACTTCGGAATAAGCGTAGAGGAGGCCGGACAGGACAAGACTGGTCATGCCGAGGCGCCAAGGAAAACCGCCAGGCCGCTTACCCCGCCGCGAAGACGCCGTGCCGTTCCGCGTGCCTGCCCGGCCACCAGCCGGACCCGCCAAGCTTTGGCTTCTTCCCATCGCATGTGCCGGAATGGCGAAGCGCATGAATGATCCTTGCGCCTGCTGGCAGCGCGTTTTTTGACGGAATAAAGTACGGCTTGAAAATTGCGCGGGCGTTACCAGCTGGAAACTGGTTGCAAATAGCGTCAACGCCGCGTTTACCAGTAGGGGAGGCATTAAGTATTATGGTGGCTCCGCCAGCCGCGGGATGGAATTCGGGATAGAGCCAAGGCACGGAGCGTCCGGCCGTTGCGGCTTTCCGCGACATCGCCTATGCAGTGGGCCGCTAGAGCGGAAGACGATTGCCGGTTTTTAAGAAACGAATTTGGTGGATGGAGCGAAAAATGGGTTTCAAGGTTGCTGTTGTTGGCGCGACGGGAAATGTGGGGCGGGAAATGCTCGATATTCTTGCCGAGCGCCGGTTCCCAGCCGATGAAGTCGTGGCGGTTGCGTCGGCGCGCTCGATCGGCACGGAAGTTTCCTTCGGCGACAAGACCTTGAAATGCAAATCGCTCGAAAACTTCGATTTCAGCGGGACCGATATCTGCCTGATGTCGGCGGGCGGAGCGGTGTCGAAGGAATGGTCGCCGAAAATTGGCGCGCAAGGCTGCGTCGTCATCGATAATTCCTCCGCCTGGCGTTATGATTCGAACGTGCCCTTGATCGTGCCCGAGGTGAATGCGGATGCGATCACGGGATTTTCCCAAAGAAACATCATCGCCAATCCGAATTGCTCGACGGCGCAGCTCGTGGTCGCCTTGAAGCCGCTGCACGACAAGGCCAAGATCTTGCGTGTCGTTGTCGCGACCTATCAATCGGTGTCCGGCGCGGGCAAGGAGGCGATGGACGAGCTTTTCGCGCAGACCCGCGCGGTGTTCGTGTCCGACCCGGTGCAGACTAAGAAATTTTCCAAGCGCATCGCCTTCAACGTGATCCCGGAGATCGACGTCTTCATGGAGGACGGCTTCACCAAGGAAGAATGGAAGATGATGGCGGAGACGAAGAAGATCCTCGACCCCAAGATCAAGCTCACCGCGACTTGCGTGCGGGTGCCAGTCTTCATCGGCCATGCGGAAGCGGTCAATATCGAGTTCGAGCATCCGATCAGCGCCGAGGAGGCGCGGGAGATTTTGCGCGAGGCGCCAGGCTGTCTCGTCATCGACAAGCGCGAGCCCGGCGGCTATATCACGCCGCATGAGGCGGCGGGCGAGGACGCGACCTATATTTCCCGCATCCGCGAGGATGCGACGGTCGAGAACGGCCTTTCGCTGTGGTGCGTCGCCGACAATCTGCGCAAAGGGGCGGCGCTCAACGCGGTGCAGATCGCCGAGGTGCTGATTAACCGCAAGCTGATTGTGCCGAAGAAAAAGGCGGCTTAAGGTTTCTCTTACGCTGAAGGCTCCGTTTTACTAGCGGCGGCGGAACGCTTTTCAAACCACGCCTCGATCTCGAGCATAGGCACGGCCTCTTCGTCCGGGCCGTCAATGCCGACAATTTCATTGTCGCCTTGCGCCAATTGCCAGGCCTCTTCGAGCGCTTCCTCCTCGCTCGCCAATTCGCGCGACACCATTTCGTGTTTCAAATCGTCGTCGATATAGCGAACAACCCATCCCATCTTCTTTTCTCCTTATTCTGTCCGCTCAACCGCCTGGATTTTGAAGCGGCGCGCGAGATTCTAGACCAGCACGGCCATGGGCTTAACAGTTGCCGCGAGGAACAGTTGCACAGGGGCCGTGCGATCCCCATTTTACGGCGAGCAAACAAAGGCTCAATGACCATGATCAACAAGCGCTTCCCGCAAGACGGCGATCATCGTTCCGAACCGGAGATTATCCCGCCCGGCCGCACGGACACCCGCGAGATGGAAAGCCAATTCCGGGGGAGGATTAACACGGATACCAACGGCTTTCACCGGATTTATGTCTCAAGGGTCGGGCCTTTCGGGCTGCTGCCCTTCTTCCTGCTGACGGGTTTTTTTGCCGCCGCCGTTCTGGTGTTCTTCTTGAGCGCTTTTTTGATCTTGCTTCCCGTGGCGGGCTTTATCCTCGCTACGGCACTCTTCGCCGGTTTGCTGCGCGGCCGCTCGCGCTGGCCGCGTTAGCGCGCAAACTTATTCTTCCCATTTTTCGACCGGTTCATCTTTGAACCGCGCGGCGGCCTCTGCGATGGAACGGCCGGCAACAATCAAATTGGGCGCGATCTCCGCCAAGGGCACCAGAACGAAAGCCCGCTCGAACAGATCCTTATGCGGCAAATTCAACTGCGCATGCGCGAATGTTGCATCGCCGTGGAAGAGGATATCGATATCGATCAAGCGCGGCCCCCAGCGGATCGACTTTTGCCGCCCCATGTCGTTCTCGATTGCGTTGACCGCGGCGAGCAGTTCGAGCGGCGGCAGGCGGGTTTGCCCAAGCGCGCAGGCATTGGCGAAAAAATCCTGATCCACATAACCCCAAGGTTTTGTCCGGTAGATCGAGGACACGGCGGTCAGCTGGACAATGCCGCGCTCCTCCAAGAGCTTGAGCGCTTGGCGGATGTTGGCCGCCTTGCCGCCGATATTGCTGCCGAGACCAAGGCCAATCCCAGTCAAAGGCCCGGTGCC
>CAWKON010000014.1:0-65752 GCA_963851225.1 uncultured Alphaproteobacteria bacterium
CTGTCACTCGGCGGCCTTATCGCCGCCGTGGGATTAAAGGCGGCGGCGGCCGGCTTTGTGCACAGCATGGCGCACGAATATCTGCCTTTCATCCTCATGCTTTTCGCGCTGTTCACGGCTGCGGGAGGCATTCCAATTCAAGGGCAGGCTCAACGGCTCGCCGCCGGTCAACGCGACGATCCTTGGGCTCGGTATCGTCTGATCGCGAGCGTGATTGGGCCAATCGTCCCCTCCCTGATCTTGATCTGGCCGCTCATACGAGCCAATAGCGCGCGCACCTTCAACGGGCATGTGGTGGTATTCTTTATTTTTCTTGTGTCGAACATTGGCGGCGTATTGACGCCACTTGGCAATCCGCCTCTGTTCCTTGGCTTCCTTCACGGACTATTTCTTTTGGACCACGCGCGCCCTTTGGCCGCACGCCTTGTTCGTGTGCGGTGTCTTGCTTGCGATTTTCTTCTGTGTCGATTAATTTTGACCGGCGCGAGAAAGCGCCCTCCGCCGGCCAGAGCGGCCGGCGAGAAGCTGCGGGTGAGCGGCCGCGTGAATATTGCGCTCATCGGCGTTGCGATCCTCGCCATCGCCGCAAGCGGCTTCTGGCGACCGGGCATCGGCTTCGATGTGCTCGGAATTAGGATCGAACTGCAAAACCTGATCCGCGAACTGATCATGGTCTTCATTGGGCTCGCTTCGCTTCGGCTAACCGATCCCGGGGCTTCGCGCGGCAAACGGCTTTGAGTGGGAGCCAATAAGGGAAGTGGCCTATCTCTTCGCCGGCATTTTCATTTGCATCATTCCGGTGATGGCGATGCTTACCGCCGGTGCGAACGGTCCATTTTCGGCAGCGATCAATATTCTGACCCGGGCGGACGGGACGCCAAACAACGCAGTCTATTTCTGGACACCGGCGTCCTCTCGTCCTTCCTCGACAATGCGCCGACCTATCTGGTGTTTTTTCAGCTCGCCGGCGGCGATCCTGTGGCGCTCATGGGTCCGCTCGCCAAGACATTGACGGCAATTTCGCTCGGCGCGGTGTTCATGGGCGCCAACACCTACATCGGCAATGCGCCAAATTTCATGGTTTATGCTATCGCGCGGCGCGCCGGCATGAACATGCCTGGTTTCTTCCCTTATATGATCTGGTCTGGCGCGATCCTTTTTCCCGTCTTTGCGGCAATCGACCTGGCTGTTCCTGATGTAGAGCCGGACGAACATGTGCCACGGACGATTAACAATCGTTGGGCGCGGCGTTATCGGCCGCCGCGGCAAAAGCGCATATCCGGCTTATCGTTTCCTCGTCGAGCAAAGCGGCGCATGGCCTTGACCTTTGACGGTAAGTATCTGCGCGCCCGGGTGCCTGGCCGCCATTTCGTTAAACGTTTCGGCCGAAAGCAGATCCGAGTTTGCGCCTCTGAGGATAAGCAAGGGCACATCACGTAAACCATCGAACTGCGGCCAAAGATTAGGGAGCGGCTGTTCGAGATCGAGGCTTTCGAGCGTTTTCATCAGATTTTGATCATAGCGCAAGCCGATGCGTCCGACTGGCATCCGTGAAGGTGATTTTGGCGTAAGCTTCCCAATCGGCCTCGCTTAGGCCGTTGAAACGTTCGCTCATCGTTTCCTTGAGAAGATTGACGGCATCCGAGGATCGTACGCGGCACCGGTAATTTGCCGACATAGCCACGGATGCGGGCCATGCCGTGCGGCTCCAGAACCGGGCCAATGTCGTTCAAGACGGCGCCCGCGCAGGACAGCGGGGCGCGTTGCCGGAAAGAAGCATCGTATGGAGGCCGCCGCGCGAGGTCCCGATAAAGATTGCGGCATCGATCTCCATGGCGGTGAGAACCGATAAAACATCGGCTATTTTCGACTTCGAGAGTGTAATTCTCCCAGTTCCGGTCATAATCGGAAAGGCCACGGCCGCGATAATCGAGTGCCAGCACCCGCCGCTTTTCCTTATCAGCCCGGCGGCAAGGGCGCTCGCCAAATGGGCCGAAATCCGCCGAATTGCGCGTGAGCCCAGCCAGGCAAACGACGGGGACGCCGGGATCGAGCCTTGAGCCATAGTCGCGAACATGAAGTCTCAAGCCATCCGGCGCGGACGTAAAATGGCTTTCGAAAGGAAGCTGCACGATGCTCATGCAACCACCAAGGGCCTGGCGTCTGCGTGCCGGGCCGAAAGATTGCAGAATGATTTGTTAAGCAACGGACAGCTTAAAGGAACTTATGTCAAATCCTAATGTTTCAATGCTATGCAAGCAAAACCCGCAAAACCGCGATGTGTCGTCCTCATTGTCGAGGACGAGCCCTTTGTGCGGCTGACCGGTGCGGACCTTCTCGCCGAGGCTGGCTTCGAGGTTTTGGAGGCGGGCAATGCCGGCGAAGCGTTGTGGATACTTGAGGCGACCCCGGAGGTGCGCGTCGTGTTCTCGGATATCGACATGCCGGGCTCGCTCGATGGCCTGGGCCTTGCGCGGCAATATTTGCCAGCGCTGGCCAAGCATTGGAATTGTTCTCACCTCCGGCCATCAAATCCGCACGGAGACAATTCCACGCGGGAGCAGGTTTTTGCCAAAGCCTTATGGCGGCCCGGTCTTGGTGCGCCACATCGAGGAAATGATTGATCAATAGACGTTGCCGCGCAGAGCAGGCCGGGGAAGCCCCGGCGCTGTCAAGAGGGCAAGGCCGGGAGGAGCGGCGTTATGCCGCGCGCGAGAGCGAACTCATATCGATCGAAAAGCGGTACTTCACATCGCTGCGCAGCATCCGCTCATAGGCTTCGTTGATCTTCTGGATCGGAATTACTTCCACATCCGCGATGATCTCATGCTCGGCGCAGAAATCGAGCATCTCCTGCGTCTCGGCTATGCCGCCGATCAGCGAGCCGGCAAAATGGCGGCGTTTGAAGATGAGGCTGAAGATCTCGACCGCCATGGGTTTTGCGGGAGCGCCGACCTGGACCAGCGTGCCGTCGCGCTTCAAAAGGTCGAGATAACGGCTGATTTCATGCGGCCCCGCGACCGTATCCAGGATGAAGTCGAAGCTGCTCGCATGCGCCGCCATCTCGTCCGGGATTTTTCGAGATCACGACCTCATCGGCGCCGAGCCTTTTGGCATCCGTGATTTTGCCCGGCGACGTGGTGAACAGAACCGTATGGGCGCCAAAGGCATGGGCGAATTTCATGCCCATATGGCCAAGCCCGCCAAGCCCGACAATGCCGACCTTCTGGCCCGGCCCGACCTTCCAATGCCGCAGCGGAGAATAGGTGGTGATGCCGGCGCAAAGCAAGCGGCGCCACACCCGGCCAGATCGAGCTTGTCCGGACACTCGCAGCACGAAAGCTTCATCGACGACGATCGCATTGGAATAGCCGCCAAAAGTCGGGCCGCCCGATGACCTTGTCTACGCCGTTATAGGTCGGGTTGAAGCCCTGCTCGCAATATTGTTCCAGGCCTTCGCGGCAAGAACGGCATATGCGGCAGGAATCGACCATGCAGCCGACAGCGGCAAGGTCGCCCGGCTTGAAATGGGTCACATTCGGCGCCGGTCTTGGTCACCCGGCCGACCATTTCATGCCCCGGCAAGCAAGGGTAGACCGTGTTATGCCATTCGTTGCGGGTCTGATGCAGATCGGAATGGCAGACGCCGCAATAGAGAATTTCGATCTGAACATCCGCCGGGCCGGGGTCGCGCCGGTTGAATGAAAAAGGACCAAGCGGCTCGTTCTCGCCCTGGGCGGCAAAACCAGTACATACGAACAAGGTGTTTTCTCCAATTAAAAGGATCGTCTCGCGCGAGATCTATGCGCGAGCGAAGGGGGCCGACACCCGAGCACCGGCCACCACCTGCCTTCACCAGCGGCGGCGGACACGGCGCCAGCGACAAATTCGACGTCCCCTGTGCCACCAGCACACCCGGCGCCTCACCCATACCGCTTTCTCGACGGGGTTTTCTGTCTCCACAGCACGGCCCGCGGCCATTGTTAATGGAGCGGATTTGGCTGGGCCCGGCGTCAACACCGCTATTCCCAGGGTGGCGGCTGCCGCGCCACCCAGCAAACCTCTTAACATTGCACGGCGATGAATTGGTGTCATTATTCTTACTCCCAATCGAACCTTGGTAGCTGGCCAAGCTACCAGCGTAAAAGGATATGGTCAGGTGGGAGGGAATCAATACCGCGGCCCAAGATATTCGGAGCCTAAATATTCATATCGAGGGAAAGAGGATGTTCCTTTGCCTAAAATCGGCATTGCGAACGAGCCGTTCACCACTTCACGGATCGCCACGGTCCGCTTGCCACCGCCGCATTTGCCCGCCCGAATGAATGGTTCACCCAGCTCCCATTCGGAGTCAGTCACATCTGCTCGGATGTCGCAACTCGCCGCGTCCGGATCGCCCGCGCGATTCTCTGCCGTCCACGTGGGCGACCCTTTCGACTCGGGTCACCTCCCAGGGACTCCATATTTCTCCTGACGGACACTAAAACGCCGGCGCCTGAGAGTTACGTGCGGCGCCGGCGATGTCGTGCGTCTTCCACGATCAAAAGTAGATCAGTGTGAGTGTGAGTGCGACGTGTGTCTCCGCGTACGCCACGCGGCGCGCCGCCTCCGGCGCCCTTCCGACATCTTGCGCCGATAATGTTGACGCGAGCCCCCCCCTCGATGGAGAGCTACTCCCCCATCAGGGCCGGGAGCCGGCGTTGGCTGGGCTTCAGCTTCCGACGGCACAACTACGGATGCCAAGGGTGCAGCAATAACGCCGGCGGCAAAGAGACTTTTTACGAAAGAACCCAAAAGAGAGCGTCGAGACAGCATTTTTTTTCTCCCCATTGAAACGCCGCAAAACAGATTGCGACAAAGTTGGCCATTCTTATCGTCACGGGCGCTTGATGCTGACCGTGCGCGGCGGGCTTGCCTAGCCTGAATTGATCCGCGCCCGCACGGGCGCAGGGCGCGGCGCCAAGATTATTACTGACCGGTCCGCCGATGCTCACGCCGCATGCGGCGGTGCGTGCGCCGCGCTTCACGTCGCTTGTGGCGGCCCGCGCGCCGCGCCGCACGCCGCGTCATCCCAACCGTCTGCGCCTCAGCATCTGACACCGTTAGGATCGTGGCCGGAACTGCGAGGCATAATGCGGCTAGTCCTAGAAGGGAAAACGCCCTTCGGCGGGATATCATTTCCGATTTGATTTCTTCACTCATATCCAACCTCCCCTAGTCTCAAAAATCGTGCGGCAGCTCCCGCCGACAGTACATCAAGACTCGAGCATTATGTGTTGCGTTCCAATTTCGTGTCAATGCCGTGCCCTGGCTCAATTGCCTAGAGCCGCAAATCAATCGGGCACACCGACCGGGTTCAAGGCACCCTAACGAGCGATCCCAAGCAGCCTCACCACGGAAGCCTCAATTTATGAGACCGCACCTATTGCATCGCACCAAGAATACGCTGGGGTCCAAAGCGGATCGGCTCCTCCTGCAACTCTTACGCTAATCATGTCAGCGGCGTCGTACGCCGCTTGGTATCATGACAAAAAAGTGCAATGATAATGTTCTAATGGGCGAGCCCTTACGTAACGATCGCGTGTCCGGCGACGGGGCTTCCTTTGGAGCGAAACCTTGCTTCCATCCGAAGATCAAAAAGACAGGGCGACAGGACGATGAGCGATGAGCCAGCAATTGTAACCGGCGCTGGACGGGATGGCTTCGTTCCTACCCTTTTCGCTGTGGTACTTGTATCCGCCGCTCTTTATTTTGGTCGCATCGTGTTTGAGCCGGTCGCGTTCATGCTGTTCGCGATGGCACTTGTCGAGCCTTTTCAGAAAGCGGCCGAGGCCAGGTTTGGAAAGCCGGTTGCGCTCACCCTCACCATTATTTTGACGCTTCTTTTTCTCTCGATTCTCGTATGGGCGATTGTCTGGAGTATTAGCGATATTGTTGCCTGGGGCTTGGCAAATATGGAACGTTTCCAGTCCCTTTACATGCGAACAACGCAATGGCTTGAGGAGAAAGATCTTTTTGTAGGTGATTTAGAAAATCTGAGTTCGTTTTCCTTCGTTTGGGTGTTCCAGACCGTCGCGGGGTACGTCAATTATTTTCTTGGTTTTGCTCTCATGGTACTTTTATTTTTGACGTTCGGTCTTGCTGAAATGGATGATTTCAAACTCAAAACTCGCAGCGCTCGACAAGAAAATGAGCGGCTGGAGCTTGTTGGAAACGAGCGGCCAAATCGCCGAGAAAATCCGGAAATACATGCTCATACGCACCCTGGCGAGTTTCGCGACGGGCGTGGCGGTCTTTCTCTTCACACTTGCCGTAGGGCTCGACCTCGCGATCGCTTGGGGCGTATTATCGTTTGTGTTGAACTACATCCCCTATGTTGGCCCACTTGTGGCGGTCATCCTGCCCGTGATTTTCGCGACCGCGCAATTCGAATCCTGGCAGATGGCGGCTTTCATTTTCGGAAGTTTGTACCTGATCCAATTTGTGATCGGCAATTACCTGGAGCCAATTCTGACAGGCAACGCTCTTGCCATTTCACCCTTCGATGATGCTGTTTGCGTTTTTAATTTGGGATTTTCTATGGGGCATGCCTGGGGCCTTTATCGGCCTCCCCGTAACCATCGCGCTTTTTACGATCTGGGAACAGAATCCGTCGACGCGTTGGATCGCAGACCTCATGGCAACATCTGGCACTCCTTCCGACAAACAATTGGCAAAGACCAGCTGAGTCTGGGGCGGCGCCGCTGATGTTGCGCTGCGGCTTTTCATTGAGATCGCAATTGACACCGGCGACGAGCGAACGCTAGTGTAGTCCATGGCTATGTTCCGCCATTTCGCCAATGCGGCGGTCATGGGGTCCGTGCGATTATGGATGGGTCGTTATCCTGAATTGGATTGCCGATGAGCGAACCTAATCTGGCACGAGATACAGCCGATTCCCTGGACCATCCCCGCAAAGCGAGCTTTTTGCGGCGGAAACTGCCGTACATCGCCGTGCTCACGCTGGCAATTTCCGGCGTGGCCTTTACCAACATTTCGCATCAACCTATTTCTGGCTTCTGGGAGTTTTTGGCGATCGCAATCGGAGTTGTCTGCGTCACCACGGCATGGCCTAACGTTCACGACAGGAAAGCCCGCTTCCGGCTGATGTGGACGCAAGCAGCTCACTGGGTGACTTTTTTGGTTATCGATGAACATCATGCTGCTTGCCCGGCGTTCAAAGGATGGTGCCTGTGCCTGCAAACAGCCTGGTGCTTTTGATGTTGCTCGCACTTGGCACTTTTCTTGCTGGAATCAATCTCCTTTCTTTGGAAATCTGCTTTCTCGGCCTCGCCATGGCACTTATTTGTGCCGGCGATCGCTTGGCTCAAACAGTCCGCGCTCTTTTTGCTCTTGGCCGCTGTCCTTCTCGTCGGGCTCGTCATCACTTTCTGGCCGCGCAGGGGCAAAAACTACACCGCGTAAGTCGCCTGTGAGCATGGAACGCCACACTCTCCCAAGAGAATATGATGGACAACTGTCCGGTATCCAGTAAACCGCACGGGCGTGCCGAGCGCTTGGTGGAGCGGACGATCTTCGCCAGCCGCTGGCTGCTGGCGCCCTTCTATCTCGGTCTCGCCGTCAGCTTGGTCGTGTTGCTGATTAAGTTTGGCCAGAAGATGGTCAAGCTTGTTACATACTCTCTCTTTTCCAGCGGCAATGACGTCATTCCGGTCGTTTTGTCGCTGATTGATCTCTCTTTAATAGCCAACTTAATGCTGATCGTGATGTTCAGTGGTTACGAGAACTTCGTATCGCGCTTCGAACTCGACGATCGTAAATACAAGCCAGCCTGGATGGGTCATATCGGCTTTGGAGATCTCAAGATCAAGCTCTTGACTTCGATTGTCGCTATTACGGCCGTCCACTTGCTGGAGAGTTTTATGAATATCGATCAGACAAGCGATCGCGAGCTCGAATGGAGCTTAGGAATTCAAATTACGCTCGTACTTACGGGCGTCCTGCTGGCGATCATGAACCGCATTTCCGGGCAAGGGCAGCATTAACCCCGTCCTTCCCGATCTTTGTAAGCCACCTAGACTGGAGCATCACGCTTTATCTAGCGCGCGAGCGATCGGTGTGGTGTAGGAGCTTGGATGGCGGCGCATAGTGCTCCGTGATCCGGCCCAGATGAAAGTAAGGAGACTTCCAATGTCCGATCTCGTCGTCATTGTCTATCCGACCCTGGAAAAGGCCGAAGAGGTGCGAACGCGCCTGTTCGAGCTGCAGAAGGCAATATATCATCAAACTCGGGGATGCGGTCATCGCCACCAAATCCACCGATGGCCAAATACAATTGCACCAGGTCGTCAACACAACGGCGTCGGGTGCTGTTTCGGGCAGCTTTTGGGGTTTGCTGATCGGGGTGCTTTTCCTCAATCCGCTTCTCGGAGCGGCTTTGGGCGCGGCGGGCGGCGCGCTGGGTGGCGCGCTGACGGACTTCGGCATCAATGACCCGTTCATGAAGAAACTCGCCGAAAGCATCCATCCCGGTGACGCCGCCTTGTTTGTGCTTATCAAGGAAATGACGGCGGACAAGGTGATCGAGCAGATCAAGCACTATGGCGGTGTCGTGTTGAAGACTTCCCTCGATGACGCCAAGGAACAGGCGCTTCGCCACGCTCTCGCGGGCCACGTGGAGTCCGATGCAGCCCCGCCTGCGACTGGCGCCTCGTCCTGACCGAGCCCGAGCGTCAAAACATCAAGGCGGCGGCGTTGCCGCCTTGATTGGCGTTTCGGCTGCGCTGGCGCGAATGCCCTCTTCAATTCTTTCGACCAAGTAGGGGAAGAAGGGGTTCGAAGACATACGAAGTAATGCATCCAGGCTGACGATAAGCGTGCCCCGCTCGCCACGCGGGGCAATGGCGCCGAGATTGACGCCGAAGTTCTCGGCAGGATCTGGCTCCATCCCATAAAGCGAATCGCTGATTGGAAACGGCAGGGCGACGTGCGAGAGCGAGAAGACGCCCGGCGGATAGGACAGCCCCAAGGCGCGCGATTGTTCCGCGACGGCGCCGGCTTCGGTCACGCGTTCGGCGACCTCACTGGTGTCGAGGTTCGAATTGGCGATGATCGTCGTTCTGAACAGCCTCGGCGGCGGCGGCAGAAGACGCGCCAACGCGGTGTCCGAGGTGGTCCGCAGCAGTTGGCCGAACTTGGCGTTCCGGTTCAGATCGAACAGCACGAGTTCGCTGCCATTCGATGGAAGTTGGGAATACAATGCCGAGACTATTGCCCGGGTGCTGACGGTAAAGTCGATGACGGATTGAAAAGTCAAGAGCGGCGCCAAGCGATCCAAGCGCCTTTCCCGCCGCAAGGCGCGTGATCTGCTGCTGCAGCGCGTCGCTCAGGAGAGAGGTTTGCCGCGCGCCGTTCACCGGAAACGAATTATATTTGAACGGATTGAACTCCGGCATCACGCTGAGCCAAGCGGACTTCGCAAAGGCCGGCAATATCGCCGGCAAGCCAGCCAATCCCGCGAAGCGCGCAAATCGCGTGATCCCGATCATCGGCGCAATTAGCACGAGACGATCCGGCCGCGTCAGGCGTGGATCATCGAGGGCGTCGAGCGCATATTTCAACGCGAGGGCGCCGCCATTGGAGAAACCTATGATATGCAATGGGAGCGATGGGCCGATGCGCCGTCGCGCCTCTCTGACAGCCAGACGCGTCGCCGCCATCCAGTCTTGCCACTCGACGTCGGTCAAGGCACCCGGAACGGTGCCGTGCGCTGGCAGCCTTATCGCGACCGAAACATAACCGTGTTCGCGATAGCGCCGGGCGATATGCCGCAAACTATAAGGAGAATCGGTCAACCCATGCAAGAATACTACGGCCCCGACCGGCGCACCATCGGGCTCGAGCACATAGGATCTGTTCCAGTCTTGCGAAAAGCCTTCCGGATAGACGGGGCTGCCCTCGAAATAGCGATTGACCGGAATGCGCTCGCCCGGGTCGAGCTTTTGGCTGACTTCTTGCCTCACCTCCACGAAGAGCTTGTCTTCAGCCTTGAGATAATCAATCCAATCGGCGCCATCGATGGCTTTGGCCTTCAACTCGTGCGGCACGAAGGTGTGCCACGGCTCGAGAGGGGCGCCCCGTTGCGAATAGTAGACGCGGGCACCCAGCAGAGTTACGACAACCACCGCGAGCAGCAGTACGGTCCGCCTCAGGAGCTTCATCAGCCGGCCACGCACGGTCCCGACTTTCCTTCTTTATCGTGGACACTGATGTTCTCAGTCCAATCCGGCTGCAATCCAAAAAGCGAATGCCTAATTGAAAATCCGGAATTCTGACGCGATGAACAGCTCAATCTGAATAGGGAAAAGCCGGCTCGGGGAACTTCGCGAAGCCAGGACTCAGAGTTTCGCCTCAGCCTTGAGAAGGGCCTCGTTCGACGTTGGTCCGCTCTCGCCCAAACGAACCTGGTAGACACGGAGGTTTTCGATAACCCGCTGGACGTAATTGCGGGTTTCGGTGAACGGAATCCGCTCAACCCAGTCGACCGGATCGACGCCAGGTTTGCGTGGGTCGCCATACGCATCGATCCACTCCTTGACCTTCTTGCCGCCGGCATTATAGGCCGCAAAGGTCAGGATATACGAGCCCTTTTGTTCGGCCATGAGCTCGCCGAGATGGCGTGCGGCGAGCTGCGCATTGAATGCTGCGTCGGTCAGGAGCCGCTTTGGGTCGAAGGCAACGCCCGCATGATCGGCGGTCCTTTTTGCGGTCGACAAAATCATCTGCATCAAACCTTTGGCTCCGGCCGCCGAGACGGCGGATGGCTCGAAGGCGCTTTCCTGGCGCGCGACCGAATAGACCACTGGCGGCGCGACGGAATTTTCTAAAGGCTCGAAGGCAGGCACGCCGTAATCCGGGAAGGCCAGCGCATCGACCGGCATGCCGCGCTGGCTTACGATCTTGCCGAAGCTGAGCGAAAGGTGCGCATCGCGCTGCTTTGCAACGACGCTTGCCAGAGCCGCCACTTGCGTCTCATCGGCAAGGTGATGCGCCGCTTCGAAGACAAGCGGAGCCGCCAAATCCTTGTCACCTGCGGCATAGAGAAGTTCAATCACCTTGATCGCATCGTCGCGGTCTTCTCCCTTCGCCTCGTTGGCGATGGAGCGGACCGGCAGAGTTGTAAGCCCGAGTTTTCCGCGCGCAAGCTGGCCGTAATAAGTTGTCTGATGAACCGCCGCCTGCTCGTAGAATGCGCGGGCCGCCGTCCAGGCGCCATCCGTTAAACTTGCCTCGGCGGCGCGGCCCTGCCAATAAGCCGCTCGCGCCTTTGACATTGGTGTCTCGGCGAGCTTGGCTATGGCGTCGAAATGCCCGGCCGCGCGCACCGGATCGTTAAGGAAGCGAAGCGCGATCCAGCCCGCGTGAAATTCTGCCTCGATCCGCATTTCGCGCGACACCGCGGAATGTTCCGCACACACTTTGTAGGCGATGACCGCATCGTTCTGATCGAGGAGCTTGCGGGCGAGAAGCCGGCGTTCGATCCACCATGCATCGCCATCGACGAGACGCGAGGGATCGCGTGGCGCGGCGAGCATGATGTCGGCCGCTGCGCGGATTTTCTCGGCGTGGCGCAGTTTGTGAATCCGCGCGAATAGAAAGCCCGGGTCGGTGCGAAGGGACAAGGGAACTGCTGCAAGAAGTTTGTCGCTTGACCCTTCGTTGATCACGGCGGCGCGTGCCTTGGCGAGCGCCAGCACATCAGGCCCGGCCAAGGCGGCCGCGCGAATAGCGGCTGCGATCTGCTCCTTGTAAAGCAAACGATCGGCACGGAATTTATGGTCGTCTCTGCTCAAATAGGCATTGAAATCCGATTTCACCTTCGCTTCGAGCTGGGGGTTGAGATCGGCTTCGCGCCACACCGCACGCACTAGGGCGGCAGCCTCGCTGGTCTTGCCGTCGCCGGTCAAGACGCGCGCAAGAGCGAGCTTGCCCGCCGGAGTCTCGGGGTCTGAGCCGCTGAAAAACGTCTTGACGAGCGTGCTGCTTTTGTGATCGCCGTAGAGGGCTTCCTCGCTGCGCTTCTTCAGCCAGTCCAACGCGGGCCAAACTGGATGCGCCTGCATGAACGTTTGCAACCGCTCGAAGCCGGTTTCACGCGGAAAGCTGCGCAAAGCGATCCATTCAAGGGCCGTTCTGACGGTTGGGTCTTTTGCGGTCATTGCCGCGATGTCGCCATGCGCAAGGTCGCCGGCTTTATAAAACTCGACCGCCTCGGCAAGGCCGGTCAGGTCGCGTTCCTGCTGCGACGTAAAGTCCGGCGAGAGCACGCTAGCTTGCGGTGACGCCTTTGGAGCAGACTTGACGAGATCGCTTTCGCTTGAACGAGACTCATTGTTGGGAGACGCGGGTCCCTCGGAATCGCGCGCTGGCGCGAGTGGCGGAGAAATGGACGCTGGCTCCTCGCGGGGACCAGTCAGAAACAGCGAGCGCTGCCCTGCGGTCCATCCCGCGGCAAGCGCACAAATTGCTACAGCGCCAATTCCAGGGATGCGCCCGGAACGAAATTGCCTTGTGGCCATGGTCCACCCAATCCTACAACGCGGCGCGGAAGCGGAAAATCTGAACCATTCTTTCTTAACAAATGGCAAATGGCCCTTATCCAACACTGCTACCGTCGAGCACCTACGTGCGCCGGCCCGGTCGCGCCGCCGCCAGATGCCTCGACAAAGAGCCCTTTCCCGAAGCTGGTTTAGTGGCTATGTCTTCGTCCCCCGGCAGTTCTTACATTCAATCGACCATTAACAAAGACCCTGAATTGAGGCGTCACTTGGGCAAATCTTCGGAAAGGCAAGACTGTGGCAATTGAGAGACAGACAGCTTTCAAGGGTTCGATCACCGCGCTTGTCACGCCATTTCAAGATGGGCGCTTCGACGAGGATCGTTTCCGTGCCTTCGTCGATTGGCAGATCGCCAACGGCACGCATGGTCTCGTGCCGGTGGGAACGACGGGGGAAAGTCCCACTCTGTCGCACGAGGAGCACCGTGCAGTCATCGTGGCCTGCATTGGCGAGGCCAAGGGGAGGGTTCCGGTCATCGCCGGGGCTGGGTCGAACAACACGCGAGAAGCGGTCGAACTCGCGCGCTTCGCGGAAGCCACCGGCGCCGATGGCCTTCTGATCGTTACGCCCTATTACAACAAGCCGTCGCAGGAGGGTCTTTTCCGGCATTTTAAGGCGGTGAACGATGCCGTGGGTATTCCCATCATCATCTACAATATTCCGCCACGCTCGGTCGTCGATATGTCGATCGATACGATGAAGCGGCTTTTTGAGCTGAAGAATATCGCGGGCGTCAAGGATGCGACCGGCAATGTCGCCCGCACGGCTTTGCAGCGCCACGCGCTCGGACCTGATTTCATCCAGCTTTCGGGCGAGGACATGACAGCTCTCGCGGTGATGGCGCATGGCGGCCATGGCTGCATTTCGGTGACCTCCAATGTCGCGCCGAAACTCTGTGCGCGAATGCAGGAAGCGTGTCTTGCTGGCGATTTCGCCGCGGCTCTCAGGCTGCAGGACAAATTGGCTCCACTGCACGCAGCCTTGTTTGTCGAACCCAGTCCGGCGGGTCCCAAATATGCGCTCTCGAGTCTCGGCAAGATTCTTGGCGAAATACGGCTTCCCATGCTGCCCGCTACGGAGACGGCGCAATCCGTGATCAAGGCGGCGATGATCCACGCCGGGCTCATTCATGCGTGACAAAGCGAAATTGTGTGAGGGACCTTAAGTGGCATCCAAGCCAGAGCGCCCGCGAAAAATCGCAGCGGACAATCGGCGGGCCCGCTACAATTACGAAATTGGCGAGACGTTCGAGGCAGGCCTGATGCTCACCGGCACCGAGGTGAAATCCTTGCGCACGGGCAAGGCCACGATCGCGGAAAGCTACGCGAGCGTCGACCGCTCCGGCGAAATCTTTCTCGTCAATGCGAATATCCCGGAATATCTGCAAGCCAACCGCTTCAACCACGAGCCGAAACGCCCGCGGAAATTGCTTTTGAAGTCGCGCGAGATCGCGAAGCTCGCGCAAGGCACCGAGCGCCAAGGCATGACGATCGTGCCGCTAAAAATTTATTTCAACGAGAAGGGCCGGGCAAAAATCGAAATCGCGCTCGCCCGTGGAAAGCAGCTGCACGACAAGCGCGAGACCGAAAAGGCGCGCGATTGGAACCGCGAGAAGGGGCGACTGATGCGCGAGAAGGGGTGATGCAAGCAATCGCGGATACCCGGCCGCCATGCCGCCGCGTTCGCGAGCAAAACCTGATTTCGCGCGGATTTTCATCATCGACATCAGGGCGCCAAGGATGGCGACCGTCTGGACACCGATCGCGCCGATCGTCCATTTCAAAAGGTCGGTCTTCAACGCCGCGATTTCGCCTTTAAGCTCAGCCTTTATCTCGGCGATTTCTGTTCGCAGCTCCGCGAAATCTGCCTTCGTCGCAAGGTCACCTTGCCGGTACTGTTGCATTCATTGAAGGCAGGGGATGAAACTGGCGTCCCTTTGCCGAGTTGTCTACCATGTCCGATTTCAAAGGCGGCCGTTTTCCAACCGGCATCATTCTGGTCTGTGTCCGCTGGTAATGCAAATACGGGATCAGCTACCGCGATCTTGAAGAGATGATGAGCGAACGCAGTGTCACCGTCGATCACACGACGCTTTTTCGATGGGTTCAGCACTGCGCGTCGCTCACGGAAAAGCGCATCAGCTGGTATCAGCGCTACACGGACGCATCGTGGCGGGTCGATGAGACCTATGTGAAAGTTGCTGGCCAATGGGCCTATCTCTATCGTGCTATCGACAGAAACGGCGAGACAATCGACTTTATGCTGTCGCCACGTAGGACAGCAATATCAGCGAGGCGATTTCTCGGCAAGGCTTTGAAACTGCGCGAGGAATGCCCGCCCGAGACGATCAACACCGATCAAAACGAGGCTTATGGCAAGGCGATCCGCGCCCTCAAGCGTGCTGGCGAATTGGACAAAGGCGTTCGGCACCGGTAGGTAAAATATCTCAACAATCGGCTGGAGGCGGATCACGGCGCGCTCAAGCGGCTGATAAATCCGACGCGAGGATTCAAGACCCTGCCCACGGCTTCGGCGACGATCAAAGGCTTCGAGGTCATGCGCATGATCCGCAAGTGGCAATGTCTCATGCAGGAATCGGGCGCAGCAGGAGAAGTGTGCTTTGTGAACCGACTTTTCCGCCTCGCCGCTTGATCCGGTGAGGCGAGAGGGGCAAATTGCGCTGTGGGCTTGCCAATGCAACAGAGCCTGTTACGCCCCGGAATGATCCCGTATATCCTCGCGCGCCGCAACTTGGGAGTCGTCCGGGCCGCCACCATTTTAGCCGGCTCACAAACGACGCCCCGTCAGCGCAGTCCAGAATTATTTCCACCCAGGAAAACATTTTTCAATATTCGATTCCAAAAGACTTAATGTTTTTCGATCCAAAGCCCCCCTTTGGCTGGCCTCAAGTAGGTCGTATATATGTTCTACTTTCAGAATCCCGGGAATGACTACAGAAACGGCCTCGTAGCTCAAGCAAAAGCTTAACACTAACTGCTCTAACCTAATGGAGCCACAAGTAGTAATTTCGATTTTCTTGATGCCATCATGGGACCACTGCAACCAATCACGCGGCAGTGTCGAACGAAAATCATTATGGTCAAAATCAAGGCTTTCTTTTTTTAGGTTCTTCGACGAAATGATACCGCGACCAAGAGGGCTGCGCGCGATAAAATTTACCGCTGAGGAAAGGCTTTTCTGGAATAACTCTTCTATGGGCCTTCGTTCTAGGATATTAAAAGCCCATTCAACGCAAGTCCCAAAATCGCCTTCTAACACATTTCTTGCGCCAGATATCGACTTGTTACTTACCCCATAAGTATGAATTTTTCCTTTTTTTTTCAGATCATCAAGCCATGATCTGTCAAAATTAAGCCATGAGATTCCGTCCGAAGGATTATGAAGTAAAAGTACATCTATGAAGTCGCGCCTTAGCCGTTTTAGGCTTCTATCTACTTTAAATTCTAGATCTTTGTCGATCTCCAGCCTTTGTTCTTCACGTCTTGTGAGGGACACTTTTGAGCAAACAACGCAGGTATTTGCGTTTTTTGATAATCTAGGGTCCGTACCCAATTGAATTGAACCTCGCGTCATGATTCAAGCTCGTCAGGAGGGCTTGATTCGTGGCGGACAATTTCTGGCTCAGCGATGAGCAATGGGCGGCGATCGAGCCGCATCTCCCGATGGTCCACACCGGACCTGAACGCAAGGACGATCGCCGCGTCATCAGCGGGATCATCCATCGGTTGCGCGAGGGCTGCCGTTGGCGTGCGCTTCCCGACGAATATGGGCCGTATACGACGGCCTTCAACAGATACAACCGCTGGAGCCGACGCGGTCTTTGGCAACGGATCTTCGCGGCGCTGGTTGCCGGCGGCGATCCCCCAGCGCTCACGATGATCGACAGTTCGGCGGTCAAGGCGCATCGCTCGGCGAGCGGCGCCAGAAAAAGGGGGCGCAAAATCAAGCCATTGGCCGCTCGCGCGGCGGGCGCACGACAAAAATCCATGCGCTCGTCGACGAAGAAGGCCGTCCGCACGCCTTCCTGCTGACCGGCGGACACGTCGCCGACATCAAGGGCGCCGCGGCCTTGCTCGCGGCGACAGCGCCAAGCGAACGGTTGATCGGCGACAAAGGCTACGACGCGGATCATTTGCGCCTGTTCCTGCAAACACGCGGCACGACGCCGGTCATTCCCAACAAAATCAACCGCAAGACCCTCTTCCCGTTCGACGCCGAACTTTATCGCCTGCGCAACGTCATCGAGAGAACCTTTTGCCGGTTGAAAGACTTCCGGGCCATCGCCACCCGCTACGACAAAACCGCTCGGAACTTTCTCGCCGGCCTGTGCCTCGTCACCGCGCTCTGCTATTGGCTCAATTGAGCCCAGACCCTAATAATGTTGAGGTTGTGGATTTTGGGAGGGACTGCCAGAACCAGAATTGTCGGCTTATGGCGCGACTCGGACCTCCGTCGTTTCACCTGTGATCGCAGGGGCCTTGTTAGGGGGCTATTTCCTTGGCTTTCACAACGTAACGAAAAAAGAGGGCTCGGGATCAAAAACGTATTGAAGCCCGGATTGCTCTGGACATGTGGAATGGATTATTGAACTTCGGATCGATCTCATCGAGTGGGTGCTATTTTTTTGAGTGAAGCCAACGCTGGATCGTACTCGAACTCTGTGATCGATTTATCTCGGATTTTATCCACCACGTCGTCAATCACGGCGAGCGGGACCAGGAACCACTCTCTCGGCCTGACAGGTCGACCAAAGCGATCTTCAATTGTCAGATCGAGGCACGCTGCGGAAAAGACGCGATGGATGAGGTTCTCCAGTTTGGAGCGATTGATGTTGTACAGCTTGTACGTCGCGATAACCTCGACATCTGCGAGCAAGTAAGTGGCGTCCGTTGAGGCATGAGCGATACGAGCCTCAACCCTGCCGCCGGTCACACCGATTTTGTGGATGAGCTCTCGGTGTGCGGCAATGTCAGGGTGCTCTGACTTGCTCCGAAGGACATAGATCGTACCGCTTTCGAGATCGTCTTCGCTAGTTTCGCTTCCAAAAAGTGGTCCTGCATCAGGGTCGGTTATCCTCCGTCCGGCCGTGTCCCGGTGCAATGCGCGCTGGAAAGATCGGAGCAAAACGTCGCTTTCCGTTTCATTGTCAAAGATTACGCGCAGGCGGGAGTTCGCGTCGGTCGTAGCCTGTGCGAAATTCTTTGCCGACCTCCGCGATATAAGCCTTTTGTCCTCCAACGATGAAAAACTCGCCTTTCTTAATTTCCGCCATCGTCTGAAATGACCGCGTTTTGCGCAGGCCCTTTTCGAGATCCTTTTGCACTTGAGCGAAGAGCGGCTTGAATTGCTCAAAGTCCTTGCAAACGATGCGGTTGGCGATTTCCTCCGCGGCGGCATGCACTTCCGCGCGCGGCTTGACGTGCTTCAGCGTTGAAAGTGATTCCACATCGTCCGATCCGACGCCAAGCTCGGCGAGCAAGGCGTCGTCATCAACTGGCTCGGGAGCCGCTGGCCTCGCCGCGAATTCACCTGATAGCAAACCGGCGGTGTCGAACGGCGCCAACAAATCGCGAAATTCTTGCTCCGCACACAACCGATCGAGACGCACGGCATAGAGCCGTTCAAAAATGTCCCGGTGTTCGCCATGGACCGGCGGACGCCCGTGCTCCTTCACGAAATTGAGGATTTCCTCGAAGCCGGCGATGACCCTTTCCTGCTTCGGCGTGCGCCCGCCGGTCGTCTTCGTCTCGACGGAGACGCCAAGCGCTTCCAGCAGTTCATCGTCATCCATATCATCCACGGGCGGCCTCCTCCGCCTTCTTTCGCGCGAAAACGACAACGCCTTCCGCCATACGCTTTTCCCAGGCGTCCTGAGAGGTGATCGAGGGCGGTCGGCCGCGCTCCTGTTTGAACTTTAACGCGCGTTTGGCCAAATCACGTGCTTCTTCTAAACTCATGTTGCTACGTCGGCCCGCGATGATTTCGGCTACTTGCTTGAGTGATTGCTCACTCATTGATTTCGCCAGAATCGCATAGGCCGTTTCGAAGGGATTGATGCTGTCGATCAAGTCGATATCGAGCTCTCGCACGTCCATGGCGAAGCGGCGAACGCCGTCGACGAGCGCCGTATTTCCTTGCCGTTCACCGTCCTCCTCAATCGTCGTCGCATTCGCCCTCGCGCGCTGGGTCAGGTTGAGCGCGGCGACGGCATGCTGGCGAACGGCCTCCTGATCTGCCTCGCTCAGCTCAGGATAGCGCTCACGCACGATCATGCCCATGCGCATCTGGGTTAGTTCCTGGGGCGCGGTTTCTTGGTCAAACAGACCGCGTTCGACCGTCGTTCTGTCTTGAACGAAAGCGGCGATGACCTCGTTGATGTCTTCGCGGCAAATCCGTGTCGCTTCCGGGCTCTCGGGCGTTACGAGCCCGTTGATCTCAAGATGAAACTGACCCGTCGCCTCGTTGAAGCCCACATTGGTTCCGTCGGGATTATAGCCGGTTTTCCCGTAATCATAATCCTCCTGAGGCCCGACGTTCCTCGGCGTGAAGTTGAAACGCGGTGCAAGCACCTGTTCCATCAGCAGGCTCGCGGCGATCGCCTTCAGCGTATCGTTGACCGCGTCGACCACCAATTCCTCGGCCGCGTCGGGCTCGGCGATCAAATTGGTAAACTTGGCGCTTGACTTGCCCGGCGCGTCGCGCGTCGCGCGGCCGATGATTTGAATGATCTCGGTCAGGCTCGCGCGGTAGCCGACAGTCAGCGCGTGTTCGCACCAGATCCAGTCGAAACCTTCCTTGGCCATGCCGAGCGCGAGGATGATGTCAACGTGATCGCGATTGTTTCGCTGCGTCGGATCCTTGAGAGCGCTAACGACTTTGTCGCGCTTGGCCGCGTCGTCCTCCACCAGATCGGCGATTTTCAAAATCCTGCCGTCCGGCCGTTGGACGAGATGAAACCCGGTCGCTGGGTCCTCGCCCTGCCAGACGCCCAGCGCGTCCATAATCTCGTTGGCCTCTTTCACCTTGTCCTTGGTGCTCTCGCGCGAATTGACGTTGGGGATGTGAACGATCGTCTTCAGCGAGGGGTCGAGCACTTTCATGATCGCGTCGAGATAGCGGCCGTAATAAAAGAAATAGCCGATATCCAGCGATTTCAGATGCTCATAGCCGTTGAGTTGCTCGCAATAGGTATAGGTGACCGTCTCGAATTTCGCCTCGTCCTGCGGCGCCAACACCGGCGCGGCATCGCCGCGAAAGTAAGAGCCGGTCATCGCGACGACATGCGCCTTGTCGCGCGCGATGAAGGCAGCCAAATGCGCGCCGAGTTTGTTGTCATGATTGGCGCTGACGTGATGGAATTCGTCGACCGCGATCAGGCACTCGTCGAACGCCTCGACCCCGAGTTCATCGACTGCGAAACGAAAGGTGGCGTGAGTGCAAACCAGCACGCGATCGCCGCCGCGCAAGAACTCGCCGACCGTTTTCACCTTGGATTTGGCGACGCGCGGCTCGTCGACGCCGGGCGCATTGCAGAGGTTCCAGCGCGGCTTCACCTCCCAATCCGCCCAGAAGCCGAATTGCGACAGGGGCTCGTCGGCGAAGCTGCCGCCGATCGAGCGCTCGGGCACGACAATGATCGCTTGTCCGACGCCTTGATTGTGCAGCTTGTCGAGCGCTATGAACATCAAGGCGCGGCTCTTGCCGGAGGCGGGCGGCGATTTGATTAGCAGATATTGCTCGCCGCGCTTTTCATAGGCGCGCTCCTGCATGGGACGCATGCCGAGTTCATTCGCCTTGGTCGATGCGCCAGTACGCGCAGTTTTGAGCGAGACGGAGGGAATCACGGGAGCGGTCAAGATTTCGCTTTGCCCGTTTTCGGCGTCTTGGGTTTGGTTTCTTTGTCTTGGGTCATTTTCGTATAGAGGTCGAACAGCTTTTCCAGCCGCTCGGTGTCGTTGCGAAAGCGCCGGCCGATATAGATGCGCTCCAGCGTCTCGTCGTTCCTCTCATGCGCGCGCCTGAGATCCTCGGGCATGTGTTCAGGGTCGTAGAGGTCCGCGATGGTCGCGGGAAAATGCGCCTCGCGCGCGAGCAGAATATCCTCGGCGCAGCGGGTAAGGTCGGCTTTGTTTTTCTCGGTGAGCGGCGGCACGGGAAAGGTGTTCCAGCCGAGGGTGTTGGAGTAGCGAAAATCCGTTTTCATCTTGCCGCAGACCGTGGCGATCCAGACGAGGTGAAGGCGCGAGGCGATCAGCGCCATGTTCCAAAGCGGGACGTTGAATACTCCGAAAGCCTCGGTAATGATCGTACCACGTGGTAGCAGTCCAACTGGTAGGTAATCGCGCGTCTCGGATGATGTCTTGGAGACTACCAAGACGGTTTCGTCTCCTTGCTGTCGCACTTCCCCAAACTTGAAAGGCACTTTGCTAAGCTTAGCCGTTGTTGGCCGGCCACTGGAACGGCGTTTTATTTCAACAGCTCGAAAGCGAGCATTTAGCCAAGCGTTACCGCTTGCTCGTTCATAATCTACGTCCCTGACCCAGACGCATCAACGCTCCAGCCCGTTGATGAATTCCTTTGTACCGGCGACCGCATGAATGAAGTCGGGATCAACTCCATGTTGGCGTATCGCAACTTCAGCCTCCTTGAACTGAAGAAGCAACCCGCCACCATCATTCGGCATGCTGCCAAACGTCATTTGATTCAGGTTGGATATGGGAGTGTTCCTTTCGGCAACGATCACATCGTGGTCGGGCACAAGATAAGGTCCGATGAGATTCACCTCTTGTACGATGCAATTGTCGTAGATTTTCTTTTTCTTCGTTGTTTTGCGGTCCAAACCTATTATCGAAACGGTCACCACAGCTTTTTTTGTCGCTAGGTTACTCCAACGAAACGACGGCTCCGCGAATGCAATCTCAAGCTCCGTTCCCAACAGGAACGGCCAAAAACGTGCGACCTGTCTACCTTGATGGACGCTATTCGTGGTAACAAACGATAAGCGGGATCTGACCGTGGTGAGATAACTTCGGCCCTTGGCAAACCACGCAAGCACATAGTCGGCCGATCCAGTCGTTACTGATGATCCTTCGAATGCAAGCGCGAGGTCGGCCTTCTGCCGTGCAGTTTGGTCCTGGCTACCCTTATACTGCGGATTTCCGCAGATATAGGTCTCCGCCTCCTTCGCCTCGAAATTGATCTCGTTTTGCTCCGGCGGCGTATCGAATAGGTCCGTTGGTTGTTGCTCCATCTGTACGGCTGGCGGGCAGACTTTGAACCAGTCCAGGCGCAAGGCGTTGTCCACGTGGATTTGGCCAGTCTTATGCAACGGCAAGACGTTGCGCCAAGCCTCTTTTTGGCCGATCAGCCGCGCGTCGCACTGAAACTCCGCGATCAGCAGCGAAAGCCGGGCGATCTCGACCGCGAAGCCCTTGATCTCGATGCCGTAAAAATCGTCGAGTTTGATCCAAGATTTCGGATCATCGTCGAGCCGACGGACGATCTCCGCTTCGATCTCGCGCATTTCCTTATAGGCGATGACGAGGAAATTGCCGGAGCCGCAAGCGGGATCGAATACGCGGATCGAGGCGATGCGGCGGCGCAGGTTTTTCAGCTTGCGCACATTGTCGCCCGCCGCCGCCAATTGCGCGCGCAGATCGTCGAGAAACAGCGGGTTCAGCACTTTTAGAATGTTCGGCACGCTAGTGTAGTGAAGCCCAAGCGAGCCGCGCTCCTCGTCGTCGGCGACCGCCTGGATCATCGAGCCGAAAATGTCGGGGTTGATCTCCTGCCAGTCCAGTTCGCCCGCGCGCAGGAAATAGGACCGCGCGATGCGGCTGAAACGCGGGCTGTCGGCCTTGCCAGTGAACAGCCCGCCATTGACATAAGGGAACGCCTCCGCCCAGGGACGAAAGTTGGCCGGCTTGCGATCCTCGATCTTCGTGTCCATCGCCCGGAACAGCTCGGCAACCACCTCATGCGTATTACCAGACTGGCTTTCGCTCATCTGGCGGATCGTTTCGGTGAACAACCGGGGAAGAAAAATTCCCGTGCTTTCTGCGAAGAAGCAGAAGATCAGCCGCGCCATGAACTGGTTAAGCTCATGGCGGCGTGCGTCGGTCCCCCAATCTTCGTTGTCCTTGAGAAGCTCGATATAGAGTTTGTTGAGCCTCCCCGTCGCCTTAATGTCGATCGGATTGTTCGCAATCTGCCGGACGGTCGTGATGCCCGCCAGCGGCAGAAAGAAACCGAAATACCGGGCGAAATCGCCATAGGCGCACGCGATGGTCTCGCCCGACACCAAGTCCTCCGCTTCCAGCTCGACGCCATCGGTCGCCAGCACGAATTTGGCCTTAGCGGCCGAGGTTTTTGGGCTTAGGCGCAGCGCGCCAAGGGTGGCGCCGACTTCGCCCCGTGGGCAGACGGCGAGATGGATGTTGTTGCGCTGGAGAATGCCACCAGGTACGTCCGACGAGTTGGACGAGCCGCTGCGGAGCCGCTTTATTGTGGTCTCCTTGTTGCCAAAGGCGGCAAGGAAGGCGAACGGAAACTCTTTGGCGTCGAAGTCGGCGCTCGCAAGACTCGATACGGCTTCTTCGATCTCGACCGCGTTCATACAATCATCTTAACCGTGGCGAATCAAAAACTGACTTGGAACAACCTGCAATGCTTTTGACGATGATAGTCTGGAATCTTATAAAAAAATTTGTGAGCGATCATGGAAGCCCCGCCCATCCGATGTTTCATCCCCCTTGGGGGGGCCGCCAATGGGAAAAAGAGTTCCTTGAGGCCGATGGGCTCTTGGTGATCGCGTCGCAGCGATGGGCCATTGGCATGTGTCGGGGCAGTGGTCCTCGATAGGACAATGGGCGCACTAAAGTGAGTGGCGGCTGTCGCATGATATAATCGGAGGCATGCAGCCTGCTAGCCGAGCAGCTAATAACGTCGGGCTCTGTCGCGGGAACGATTCCGCCCGGATGGAGGCGGGCGATTGGCTAGGCCGACTGAGCGCGGCATGGCAGATACCCGTAGGATGGAGCGTTAACCCCGGCAAGCACAGCAGCCAAAAAACTCCGGCGCTTTTTCCCATATGCTTCCCAATCGCGATTTCTGGGAAGCAGCGCCGCTGCGGCCTCAACCCGGTCAATCCAAGAATCACTTATATTTCATATTAATAGGATGGCGCGCCCGGAGAGATTTCGAACTCCCGACCCCTAGATTCGTAGTCTAGTGCTCTATCCAGCTGAGCTACGGGCGCCTCCGGCGGGATGGCCCTCATGCGGCCGCTAAGGCCGCCCCGCCCTCACGATAGGACGCGCCGAAACCGAAGCGAGACTTAGCCGCTCGGCATCCTTGTGGCAATAGGGGCACACGCAGGGAAACGCTATCTCTTTATCGCGCGCCAGTGGCGGCTTGGGGCAGGGTGATATGAAATTTTGCGCCCGGATTATCTTCATCGGCGCCGGGGACGAGCGTGATGGCGCCGCCATGGCCATGCACGAGATCGGCCGAGATCACGAGTCCGAGGCCGGATCCGCCTGTACGGCTTGAACTGAAAGCAGTAAAAAGCCGCGCCCGCGTGCTCTCCGGTACGCCGGGTCCGGTGTCGGCGACCTCAATCACCGCCGTTTTATCCTCAAGCCAGGACTTTACCCGGATCCGCTTCGGCGTCCCGGGCTCCTTTTTGTCATTTTCCAGCGCTTCGGCGCCATTGCGCAGAAGATTCATAAGCACGCGAAATATTTGCTCGCGATCAGCAGAGATCTCGAAGTCGGCGGTGACCGCATTGACAAACTCGATCCCACCCCTTGCTTCGAGCCCGATCATTTCCATGACTTCGGCGACGAGGCCATGCAACGGAAATCGCGTTAATTTTGGCGGATCATCGACGGCTCGGCCATAGGTCAGCGTTGCCTCACAGAACCGGATCGCGCGGTCGAGCGTGGCCACGAGCTTGGGCGCGAGCCGTTGGACGAGCGGATCGTCGGCATTCGCGAGGCGGTCGGACATAAGCTGCGCCGAGGTCAGCATATTGCGCATGTCGTGATTGATCTTCGCAACCGCGAGCCCAAGCGCGGCCAAATGTTTTTTCTCTTTCAGTTCGCGGACCAACACGTCCTGCATAATGGCGAGTTCCTCTTCGGCATAAGCAATCTCGTGATTGCCGCCGGAAGGGACGATGATGCGGCGGGAGGAACTCTCGGGATTGGCGCCGAATTCGATCAAACTGTCGGTAAGCCGCCGCACCGGGCGAAGCACCATGAAGTGAATCGCGACAGTTGCGAGGTTCGCAACAATCATCGACATAATAAGGGTAACCGCCAAGAGACGGAGGGAGTAGGCGCGCATGGCCGTTATCAGCGGCGCCTCGTCCATGGTGATCGCGATCCATGCCCCGCCCGTGGGCGCCTCGCTGACGATCGTAATGACACGCCCTGGTGAGACGAATAACGTGGCCACCGCGTCGGGAAAAGGCAGGAAAGCAGACTCGCGAAAATCGTACACTTCGTCGACCCGGCGCGGCAATTCGGAAGCGGCGAGGATTCGCTTCGTTCCATGCTTGTCGAGGACGATGATTCGCGCGCCGACGCTATCCAACAATTGGCGCGACAATTCGGGAGGCACCATGGCCTGCGGCGCAGCGTCGAGAACGAGCGCGGCCGTATAGGCAGCGCTGAGGCGTTGCCGCAGCCAATGGTCGCGAAAGTTGGCAATGCCGGGGATGTAGATCATCAATGCCGCGACGATGACGAAAGCGGTGTTTAACAGAAGCACTCGCGTCGCAAGGCCGACGCGGATCGGCCGCCGCTTTTTCGCGAGCATTCCCCTCGCCGCGAGATCTTCGCGCGGTGGCATTACGAGATCGCTCATGGCAACCCCTATTCGAACCCGTGCCAGAGGCGTGGCATTGTTCCGCCCGCCCACGGCCGCTCCCCCGCGAATCGTCCGCGCGGCCAATTGTTTGTTTTCTCACCCCATTTTATTCTGTTATTCTACACCCTTTTGTGATGATGCGCTACGTTGGGCTGCGGAAAACCTGCCGGGCCTTCCCGGCAAGGAACCCCGCCAATTCTGTAAATTTATGGGTATGCTGCTCAATCGAGCGGGTCAATTCGATCAGAAACCGCCCTAACCGGGCGTCGAGCCTGCTGTCCCGAAACGTCATCGCCGCCCGCCGCGCCGCATCGGCCAGCGCCGGGTAAGGAACGGTGAGAGCGGCGATATCGCTGACGGTCATGCCTTTCGATATTGCGAGCGTAAAGAGGTTGATCAATTCCTCCGCGCCCGGCCCGACGATACAGGCGCCGAGAAGGCCTCCGTCGCGGCTGGTGACAAACTTGACGTGCCCATCGGCGCGATGCTCGATGCGGGCCCGTTCCGTCTCGGCAAACGGCCAGCGGAGCACGTGGATATGGCGATGGGCCGCCCGCGCTTGCGCTTCCATCAGCCCCGCCGTAGCCACCGCGGGGGAAGTCAAAATAATCCGTGCGGCCACTTGCCGGTGCGTTCGCCCGCCCGGCAATCCGAGAATGGCGCGCAGGACGAGATTGGCGTGCTGTTCGGCGTCGCTACCCTGCCGCCCGATTTGCGCAGCCGCGCCAATTGCGTGGATCCGCTGGTTGCTGGTGACAAGCGAAGCGCCGGTGGTGGCAATGCCGTTTCCGTTGTAGCGCACCTTCGCCGCAGCAAGTCCGAGTCCGTCGATGGTCGGCAAACGGCCGGCGGCGATCAGAATGTGCGAACCCACGACCCGTTTTTCATGCCCAGCGGCAGCAATGAAAACTCGAACGCCGTCGCTGCGCGGCTCAACTCGCGTGATCCGCACGTCCTCATGAATGACGACGCCGTCGCGCGCGAACGCGGCGCGCACCGGCGCAACAAGTTCTTTGTCTTCAGAAACAAACAGTTCCTCCTCCGCAAGCACGATCGTCTCGCTTCCGAGCCGGCGCATCGCTTGCGCGAGCGCGAGCCCGTCCGGATCGGCGCCGATGACAATGAGACGCTGGGGCGGATGTTCCAACGCGCAGAGCCCGGCACAGTCGATGGGCCGCACGAGATCGAGCCCCGGAATTGGCAGGATTCTCTCGACGGACCCGGTCGCGACAACGAAGCGTCGTGCCTTGATTTTCTCTCCGCCCGCCTCGCAGGTATCGGGGTGAGTGAAACGTCCCGGCGCACAAATGACCTTCACGTTCATGGCTTCGAGACGCGCTTGCGAATAGTTTGGCGCGATCGCCGCAAGCACGGCAGCGGCATGTTGACTTACCCGCGTAAAATCGATTTGCGGCTCCGGAAACGCGATGCCGAATGCGGAGGCGCCACGCGCCAAGGTGGCGGCCCGGCTCGCCGCAAGCAAGGCGTGACGCGGAATGGCATCGGTTAGTCTCCGGCCTCCAAGAACGCCTTTTTCGACAAGCACCACGGATCGGCCGCAAGCCGCCGCTCCAAGCGCCAGCGACAAACCGCCAGGTCCACCGCCGAGGACACATAAATCAGGTGATGAATCCGCGCTCATGACGTTGCACCCTTGCTTGTCTGTCGCCTGCCGGTCATGGCTTCATTCGCAAAAACCGGTAAAATTTCTCCGCAGGCGGCGATTTACCCCATTTCCGGGCAGGTCGCATGTTTTCGTACGGCGCGGGCCGCCACCCCGTGCAGGCGGGAGGTGCCGCCCGCATTCAACCGTGCTAAGGCTGCGGAAAATTGCCCGCGCCTTGGAGGCGAAAGATATGCACATTGCAATGATCGGTTCTGGCTACGTGGGGCTTGTGTCGGGAGCGTGTCTCGCGGATTTCGGCCATACGGTCGTTTGTGTCGACAACGACAGCCAAAAAATCGAGTTTTTGAAGGCTGGGAAAATGCCGATTTTCGAGCCCGGTTTGCACGATATTGTCCTAAACAACATGCGGCAACGTCGGCTTTCCTTTTCCACCGCTCTTGCCGCGACGGTCGCTTCATCGCAAGCGGTTTTCATCGCGGTTGGAACCCCGTCGCGGCGCGGTGACGGCCATGCCGATCTTTCTTTCGTTTACCAAGCTGCGCGGGCGATCGCCTCCGGGCTCGATGGGTTTACGGTGGTCGTGACAAAATCAACCGTTCCCGTCGGCACCGGCGATGAAGTCGAGAGGATTATTCGCGAGACTCGGCCGGACGCCGATTTCGCGGTTGTTTCCAATCCGGAGTTTCTGCGCGAAGGGGCGGCGATCGACGATTTCAAGAGGCCGGACCGCATCGTCATCGGCGTCGAGGACAAACGCGCGGAAACGGTTATGAAGGAAATCTACCGGCCGCTCTATCTAAACCAGGCCCCCTTCCTTTTTACCAGCCGCCGCACCTCGGAACTGACCAAATACGCGGCCAATGCGTTTCTCGCCACGAAAATAACCTTCATCAATGAGATCGCCGACCTTTGCGAGCGGGTCGGGGCCAATGTCCAGGATGTGGCGCGCGGAATCGGCCTCGACAAGCGCATCGGGTCCAAATTCCTGCATGCGGGCCCGGGCTATGGCGGCTCCTGCTTTCCGAAGGACACCCAGGCTCTGATTAAGACCGCCCAGGATCATGGCGCGCCGCTTCGTATCGTCGAAGAGGTTGCCGCGATCAATGACCAGCGCAAGCGCGCCATGGCCCGAAAAATCTTGGCGGCCTGCGGCGGGACGGTGCGCGGCAAAACCATTGCGGTTTTGGGCCTCACATTCAAGCCGAATACCGACGACATGCGCTATTCTCCCGCGATTTCGATTATCACCGCGCTGCAAGATGCCGGCGCGCACGTCAATGCCTTCGATCCCGAGGGTATGGATCAGGCTCGCCAGGTTCTTGACGGCCTCACTTTTTTTTATGACCCCTATTCCTGCTGCGACAAGGCCGACGCCCTGGTCATTGTGACCGAATGGGATGCGTTCCGCGCGCTCGATCTCGAGCGCGTCAAATCGGCTCTCGCCGCGCCCGTCATGATCGATCTGCGCAACATTTACGATCCCGTGGACATGGCCCAGAGCGGTTTTGTCTATTCCAGCGTAGGGCGAGGCACCGCCCAGAGCGAAAATCTGCGCTCATAGACCAAATCGCTCAAGCCTGGATAGCCTAAAGGACGCGGTCCGTCGGGCCACAGGAATTTGCGCTCTTCGAAGGTGATCGCCACGTCGTTGATACTTGCGTCCCGGCGGGACATCAGCCCGTCGCCGTCGAATTCCCATTGCTCGTTGCCATGCGCGCGAAACCATTGGCCGGAAGCATCGCGCCACTCATATTGGAAACGCACACTGATATGGTTTTCATGGAACGCCCAAAGCTCCTTGATAAGCCGGTAATCAAGTTCGCTTGCCCATTTGCGCGTTAGGAATTCGACGATTGCCCCGCGTCCGGCAAAAAATTCCACGCAGTTTCGCCAGCGGCTGTCGACGGTATAGGCAAGTGAAACGCGGGCAGGGTCGCGGCTATTCCAGGCATCCTCGGCAAGCCGAACTTTTTCCATCGCGGTTTCGCGCGTGAAGGGCGGCACAAGCGGGCGGCTTGGCACGGCGGCATGCTCCATTTCTTGGCACCTGGGCAGCCTGCTTCAAACTTAAACCAAACGGACGGCGTCCAAGCAAGTTCGATGTCTGCCCCGGTTCCAGGCAGGCGCCGCCTAACTGTTCCACTTGTACGAAGAAATTGGTGCAAGAGTTCGAAAATCTTGCGCCTCATTGCGCCGCCTATTGACAAACCAAATTTCTATAGAATTACTTTATACACATTCCTTGTGCCGGAACAATCGTTGGCAACAAAGGAAGAGACGAAATTTTCCGGGCGGATCCACGTCCCCCGCAAGCTGGCGAAATTTGGAAGAAGGCGTTCCATGTTTGATTTCCTCCATTCGATCGAACCGCTCTATTCGGTTTCTGGTTTTATCGTTGGCGGCCTCGTCGGCTTCACGGGCGTCGGGGGCGGCTCGCTGATGACGCCTCTGTTGGTGCTCGTCTTCGGAATCGTACCGGCGACCGCGGTTGGGACCGACCTTCTCTACGCTGCCATCACGAAATGCAGTGGTACGCTCGTCCATAGTCTCAACGGCACCATCGACTGGCGAGTAACCCGGCGGCTTGCGTCCGGCAGCGTGCCCGCGACAATTGTAACCCTGGCGTGCGTCTCCTGGCTCGGCAAGTCGAGCGGTCATGCGGCCAACGGCCTCATCACCTCGTTGCTGGGTCTCGCCGTGCTCCTCTCCGCCATCGCAATTTTGTTCCGCAACTCGCTGCGCGATCTCATCGCCAGACACACGGACGGCCTGAGCGACGGACAGACACGGCTCTTCACCACTTTGCTCGGCGCCTTCCTCGGTTTTCTCGTATCGATTTCGTCAGTCGGCGCCGGCGCCATCGGCATGACGGTACTGCTTGCCCTCTATCCGCGCCTTCCGACGGTGCGGCTTGTCGGGTCCGACATCGCGCACGCCGTGCCACTGACGTTCATCGCGGGGCTCGGCTACTGGCTGATGGGTTCGGTCAATTGGAGCCTGCTCGCCTCGCTCCTAATCGGCTCCCTGCCGGGCATCGCGATCGGGAGCCATCTCGCCGCCAGGATACCGGACCGGTTTCTCCGTCCCGTTCTCGCTGGCGTCATGGCCATCGTGGGAGTCAAGCTTTTCATCTGACCCAAGCATCATGCGCTTCGCGGCGAACCTTGCCGGGAACGATCTCATGCAGACCAGCTAAGTTATAGCCGTGCCGCCGCGGCTCCCGTTCAGCTTTCCGTTGCTCAAAATGCCCAGCGCCTAAAATTCATCGGCCTTTCACGCGGGGATGACACGTTCGGGTCAAGAGACCTGACGCCAAATTGGCTATCGTCACGTCACGGAGTTCGATGCCTCCGCGCCTTCCCGGTGACGGTCCCGCGCCGGTCTAGCCCTAACCGGCCGGCACGGAACTTGATCCGGACCGGCCGCCCCTGTCCCCCCATGGGCGGCCGGACTTTTCCCCGCCGCGCGCTTACCTTGCTCTCGGCGATAGGTGGGTTTTATAACGCGCTGATGCGCAAAAGAGCGGCGGCAATCAAGAATCCGGCGGCCGAAATTTTGGCCAGCGCCACGTCCGCACCTGGAACGAAGCTGAATACGCCACAAAAAAAAATTTTTGGCCGCGCCACGAAACCGCAACGCGCCCCGCCGCCGGATCCGGCAACGGTCGCCGAGATTTTCCGCCAATTCGAAGCTGCCAATCCGCATCCAAAAAGTGAACTCGCCTATGTGAACGCCTTCACCCTGCTCGTCGCGGTGGTGCTTTCGGCGCAAGCGACCGATGTAAGTGTCAACAAGGCCACCCGCGCGCTTTTCGCCGTGGCCGACAGCCCAGCCGAAATGGCGGCGCTCGGCGAGGAAAAGCTCCAGGACATGATCAAGACGATTGGCCTTTATCGTACCAAGGCCAAAAATGTGATCGCCTTGTCGGAGCGGCTCGTCAAGGATTTCGGCGGCGAGGTCCCGCGCAGCCGCGAGGCGCTCGAAACGCTCCCTGGCGTGGGCCGCAAGACCGCCAATGTGGTCATGAACATTGCTTTCGGCGCGCCGGCGATCGCCGTCGACACGCATATTTTCCGGGTCTCCAATCGGATTCCCCTGGCTGTGGGCAAGACGCCGCTTGAGGTCGAGCGCGGACTTGAGAAAATCATTCCCTTGGCGTTCAAGCACCATGCGCATCATTGGCTGATCCTGCATGGCAGATACATCTGCAAGGCCCGCCGCCCAGAATGCGAGCGCTGTTTAATCTCCGGTCTCTGCCGGTGGCCGGACAAGCAGGCCTGATTTACTTCGGTCGCATTCCGCGCAGGCGCAAGAATTCGTCAAGCGAGGCAAAGCCGCGATCCGCCGCCACCCCGCGACATATCGAAACAGCTGATAAGCCGAACTGGGGATTCAGGACGTTGCCCACGGCGGCGGCGATGATCAAGGGCTTCGAGGTCGTGCGCATGATCCGAAAAGGCAATGTGTCCTGCTTTAATGCGTTGCGACGAAAGAGAAATGCTTCATGAACCGGCTTTCCATCTTGCCGCTTGATATAAATCAATGAGGCGCGGCAAAATATGTGGTGGTCTTATTCGTACAACAGCGCTTGAAACGTTTCCTTCTCACATTTAATTCGCTGACAGATTGACGCCATGGAACAGTTGCCATGAGCAAGGCTCCAAGTGGTGCAGTATAGGAATGAGCTCCAAGCTAAGCTAGTAGAACCGAACCGATTAGTAGAGCAATATATCCTAAACGAGGATACGATGACAATGGAGACGAGTGTGAAGCTATCGCAAGAATAGACTTTAAAGTCCCCCATAGGGGATCCGTAAATCCCTCGCCTTTAGGCGACTGGGATGCGATCCTGCCGGAATGCAGGACTACAAGCGCGGCAGTCACACGATTTGGGACTGCAAGTATCATTTGGTCTGGGTCACGAAATATCGCTATCCGATCCTGGTTGGTGACATCGGACAGCGTGCGCGGGAGTTGCTGAGGGAAATCGCCCGCTCCCACGAGATGACGATCTATGCTGGCGCGATCAATTGGGACCATGTGCATATGCTGATCTCGATCCCGCCGCAGCTCTCGGTGTCGCGCGCGGTGCAGTTTCTGAAAGGCAAGAGTTCGCACAAACTTCTCTCGGAATATCAAGCGCTTCGAAAACGCTACTGGGGCCAGCATCTTTGGGCACGCGGCTATTGGGTGGCATCAAGCGGCAATGTTACAGATGAAATCTGGAAACAATATATCGAGGATCAGAAACCCGAGGAGCCGGATGATAACTTCAAGGTCGTGTAGGCTTATCGGCCCAAAGGGCCGATCGATCCGGCTTCAAGCCGTAACCCGAAGCCACCGCCTTTAGGCGGTGGAGTGTTCACAAACAGAAATCACGGAGAATGAAACGATTGCGGTGAAGAATAAGTGTCATGTAGACATGTTGATGAAAATTTTGATGGCCACGCGCGTAGTAATTCCTGCGTATGTTATCTATGTAATCTATCTCTATTGGACTACGGCACCCAGCGCTTACTTGTTGACTGGCCATTAAAGCTGAGATGGCCGCGCGAGGTAGCCGTTTTAAATCCCGAAGGATCGTGCGCTGAAACCAGCGAGGGGATCGGTTTGTCGGCTGTGTGTCGCAATCCACTCTGGACCGTTATTCACCTTAAAGTTTGAGCTCGCCGGTCAATCCGATTGGAAATTTCTTCACGGGAAAACCTTGCCGCTACTTGTGCAGGCCGAATCGCATAAACTTAACCGTAAGTCAGGTAAGGGATAATCGCCACAATTAGGAGGAGCGATCTTGCTCGTGCTCGATCGCAAAGCATCAAGGCGACAGGACAAGCGCCTTGCTGCGCGGCTGCGGGTCGCCAAATTGCGCTAGCAGGCCTGCGTCGAAAACGTCAATTGGCCGTCTGACCACGCGTCCCGCTCCTACATGAGGTCCTTATGCGTTTGGGCTTGCAAAATCCGTTGACATCTTGCGGCCAACTTTCTAGTGTGGTGTAATATGACTTAGGCGATGGAGTTCGCCATAAATTGCCCTCGGGGCTGATGACTCCTGTATACGTCTACGGACGGCAGGAGCAGTTTGCATGAGTGGTCCCTGGCGGCAGCCCAGGATAATCCTTGGACGCCGAGTTATGGCGCGAACAAGGGCGCATCGGCCGATGGGAGCCTCCCCCATGACGGCCTCGGAAATCGTTCTAGGCATTCCTCTCGTTTTTATGGCGCTAGTTCTGGGTTTCATCATCCAGGGCAGCATCGTTCAGTATGAGGAAACGCGGAGCCCCGCTTCCAACGACCCGCAATACTACGACCTTACCGGAACCTCTGGAAGCGTTCGGCGTTGCGGCAGTTCTGGGGGACGCCAGTTTTGGTGCCAAACTGCAGCAGCGGAGCGGATATTGCGGTATTTCTTGAGGGTGTGGAACTTGATCCCGACAAGCGGACTCGCGAGGTGCTACACTTGGCGTATGCGGTATAGAAACGAGCTTCAAGCTAAGCTCGAAGAATTGAGTAGTTGAACAATAAATCGTAAAGGAGAACGTGATGACGATGGAGACGAGTACGAAGCTATCGCAAGAAGAGGCTTTAAAAGCCGAACTCACGGAGAAGGAAATTATTGCGGCGAAAAATAAGCGTCAGGCGGACATGCTGATGAAAATTCTGATGGCCACGCGCGTCGTCATTCCGGCGTATGTGATCTATGTAATTTATCTTTATTGGACTACGCCCCCGAGCGCTTATTTGTTAACCGGCCATTAAAGCTGGGCGACCGCGCGAGGTACCCGTTGTAGGCCATGTGCTGAAACCAGCGATAGGGATCCGGTTTGCCGACCGTGCGTCGCAATCCACGCCGCTGCGGCATTTCCGTAGAAGATTGTGCCCGCCGGTCAATGCGATTGGCAAATTTCCTCGCGGGAAAACCTTGCGGCCATTCTTGTAGGCCGATTTGCAATGCCTAACGTGCAAGCGTTCGGTAGAGCCGAACTTTTTTCAGCGACCGCTATTTAAACGACAGATCTTTGCAGTTCTCGACCACCGACCACTTCGCGTCCGGGGGGGTTGTTATGGTGAAGACAATATCTTCATTTACGTTGTCCTGCTCGCCGCGCTGTCCGCTCCCGGTATCATACGCAAGCTCGAAACTGAATTGATTGGCTTCGGCCCCGCCGCTTGGATTACTTATGTCAAGGGGAATGATAACAACACTATTGATGTCGAGCTTTTCGCCCGCCGGGATAGTGGTTTGCGGAATGCTCCCAAAGCCCATGGCCTGTGCGAATTTTGGATCTGGATACACAAAGCGGCGATTCCCGGTTCCTAGCGCGAGTACAGGCGGGGATTGGTTCACAAAAAGCCGCTCCGGCGCGAAACCGAAGCTGCCGCCATATTTTGTATTGTCCACGGATTCGATTTTGAAGACAGCAAAGCCTTTGTTTGCCCCTGCGGTTATAGGGCCAGCTGGCGATTCATAGCCTTTGCATATGCCGACCGGCCGATAAAATATATTGGTGGAATTGCTAGAACCTTGACCGCATCCAGATAGTACTAGAGGCCCTATAATAAGCATTGTGGCTGACAGAAAACCCATAGTAGACGTTTTCATAGCATTCTTTCCTTGACGACATTCTTCGGGAGACCGAGGTTTAATCTTTTTGGCAAAGCTGTCCCCGTTTTGCCTCGTACAAAGCTCGTTCCATAAGCCAGATTGCTCGGCCGAATGCCATGATTTATCGATTTGAGTCCGTTCAAGAAGCACGTCTCCCATGGCTTGAAAAGTGTTTTATGCTACGGACGGGCTGGTTTCGGCTGTCCATGTGAAGTCGTTAGATAACTACAAGATCAAGACGCTTCTCGGCGCGTGCGACCAATTGGTCAAGGTAAAGCGCGCGCTCAGCAACCAGACAGGCGGCCTCTAGGGCCCCTTCGGCATTGGCGCAAAGAAGTTCGGCGAGGCGGCGTATCAAGCAACACGCAACGATCCGTTAATGTATCCCAAGACCGACACGGCTCGACCGAGACCTTGGCGTCAATTGACGCGCAAATGGCCCAGCTCGACGTCGGCCTCAAGGCGCGCGCGCGGCAACGAGGTGGCTTGGCGGTTGATGAACGTTCCTGGGCAGCCGATTAGTAGCGTAGCCGGGTTAAGCCAAGATAGGCGCCGTTGTTGCGCATTCTGCCAAGTTTCTCCACATTCCCGATTGCCGCGATGAACGCAAGCGCGGTGACCGGCCCAATGCAGATGCGGGCGGCGGCATGGACGACTGATACCAAGCAGACGCGGCGGCTCCCGAGCCCGTCGAACGACGGCGATTGCCATCTCTGTGGGCATGCGCGGCTGTTGAGGCGGGAAAGCCGGTTTAACTTTCCACCGAATAAGATTTCTCCTCAATGATTATAGAATTGAAGAGCGAATTGATCTTTTTCCTGAGATTGGCCCTCCGGTCATTGATCTTATGGAGCTGTCTTGCCATCGAGACAAATGTGGCGCCGAAGTCTCCCCTCGCTTCATGTCCCCGCAAAGCATTCTCGATGTTCCAAAGCACGCTATTCGTGGATTTAAGTTCCGCCTGGAGTTCGGCGAGCCGCGCGCCGCCGAGGCCGCATTCGCTCTTTAACTTCCGCAAAAGTGCGAGTTCACGCCGGATATTTTCGAGCTTCGCTGATTTCCCGATGCGACTTTCCTTGATCTCCAGGATCGTAATTTTGTCGATGAGCTCGCCAACTGCTGCGGGGATTGCGATTGCCGCAATAGCGCGCGGCGCGTCCGCCGAAAGGCCAGCTTTTTTGGTCACATCCGCCGCGATGTTCGATGCGATTCGCTTAAAAACGGATTCCCAGTCTCCCTTATCGTCTTGGCGGAAAAGTCGCATGCTGGGATACCAAGGGCAATCCTCGCGGTGCATCATCCAGCGCCAATCCGGCACGCGTTTCAGGGCAAGAGAAACTGGCCTTCCCAAGGCCCCGGCAAGATGCGAGATCGCGGTATCCGAGGTAACGACGAGGTCGAGGCTCTCCATCGCCGCCGCGCAATCCACGAAAGAATCGGGGCCGGTATCGAAATCGTCTCCCAAGCTCTCGATCGTGAACCGCTCACCCGCCGGCGTTTCCACCCCGATGGCGGCTTGATCCTTCATGAGGCTGATCAGCCGCACGTCTTCTATTGCCGCGAGCGACGCGAAACAAGCAAGCGGAATCGATCCTTGCAGGTTGATCAATTTGTTGCCTTGCCAGCCAACGCCGATGCGAAAACCGTTGGCGCCGATTCTCCCGGCCCATTTCGCGACGAGGCCCGGTTCTGGACTAAGATAGGAGATCGGCGCCGGAACGGTCCCCAAGCTGGTTTGGAAACCACAAGGAAGGCTCAAGAGCGCGCTCTGAAAAGCAAAATTTTCGTTCGAATCGAGCGAATCGACGAGGCGAACTGGCTTCGGCAAGGTGCCCAGAAGCCGGTGCATGTTCTTCCGACACAGCATGGTAACATCGGCGCCGGCGTCAACGAGACAAAGCAGATAACGCGAAAACTGGATCAGGTCGCCGAGTTCCTGCTCATCCCAAACGACGATTGCTTGCCCAGCTAAGTTTTGACCCTTCCATACTGGCACATCCGGGATGAGAGTTCTGGGCGGCGCATTCGAAAGGTCCCACCGGCTTTCGAAATCCGCGAAGCCAGCTTTCAAGTGGCCCTTGAGGAGGTGCGCGCCGGCGCGGTTGTATCGCGCGTCAGGATAGCCGGGCTTATGTTTCAAAGCCTCGTCGAAGTAGACCAGAGCCTCGTCGATCTCCCCTGCCTCCTTAAGCGCCAAGCCAAGACAGGACAAGGCTTCGGGATAATGCGGTTTGATACGCAATGCTTCGTTATAGGAGGCCACGGCTTCCGGAAGACGATCCAATTCCTGCAAGACATTCCCGCGATTGAGCCACTCGTGCGGTGCGGAAGGGTTGAAGCGGACAGCATCGTCGAAATTGGCCAGAGCCTCGCCAAAACGTCCAAGTTTGTGGAGCGCCGCGCCGCGAATGCCAAGACACCGTGGATGCTCGGGAGCACGCCGGAGGACCTCGTTGCAGGAACGAATCGCCTCTTCGGCATGGCCCAATTCAATTAAAATCTGGGCGCGATTGGTCAAAGCCGGCAAATATCCCGGCCGGATTTTCAAGGTATATGCCCAGGCGGCAAGGGCGTTTTCGAGTTCCCCGAGCTCGTGCAGGATGTTGCCGCGATTGCAGGAGGCTTCATAATGGGCAGGATCGAGCGCCACCGCGGCATCATACGCCGCAAGCGCTTCCTTCGGCCTGCCGAGCCCCTGCAAGGCTATGCCTTTTTGGTAAAGCGCCTGCGGGTAACCATCGCGGTATAGCGAGGACAAATCATAGGAAGCTAGCGCTTCCTCGAGACGGCCGAGCTTTTGCAGTACGTTGCCTCGATTGAGCTCCGTTTCGGCATCCGGCGGACCGCACCTCGCGGCCTCTTCGTAGGCGGCGAGAGCGTCTTCATAGCGTCCCAGTTTTTGCAAGACACAGCCCTTGTTGAACAGGTTCGTGCTTTCGCCGGGCCTTATCGTCTCGACGACTTCGAAGCTGGCGAGGGCTTCGTCAAGCCGCCCGAATCGTTCAAGTAAGGCGCCGCGCTTCGCCAATGCCTCGCAGTGCGCAGGGCTCCATTGCAATGCCGCCTCGTAAGCGGCGAGCGCATCGGCCATGCGTCCAAGGCTCTGCAAGACCGCGCCCACGCTAAACAAGGCCTCGGCATCGTGCGGCCGGAGTTTTAGGATGGCTCTAAAAGATTCAAGTGCGTCCTGAGGTTGCCTAAGCTGCTGAAGAACGATGGTGCGGGCGGAGAGCGCTTCGGGAAAGCATGGTTGCAAAACGAGGGCGCGATCGAACCATGTGAGGGCATGACGCAAATCGCCAGCATTAAAGTAGATCAGGCCAAAGATATAACATCCGGCATTGCTGCGCGCGGCTAGATCCGCGTATTGCTTGATTTGCGCGATTGCCTCTTGCCGCGCGCCCGCATTGAGCAAGGCGAAGGCTTCCGTGATCGCAGCTTGGAGAAGCGCCCTATTGCAAGACTTATCCCGAGGACCGTGGCCATCCAATTGTCCAAGCTGGGGGACGCTCGTTTGTTCGTCCTCGTCGGGATGTTCGACATCGAGCCCGAACCGCATGATCTTCATGGGTATCCGATACCGGTGCGAGAAATCAAAAAAGGCCAAGGCGGGCGGCGCGGAAATCACGACGCACCAGCGAAACATTGGAATTGGATAGAAGCGAAGAAAACTTTTGCGGACCTGACGCGCGTCGCTAACCCAGCAGGTAAAAAACGGTTTCGATCAAGCTGCTTCAATGCCGTCTGGCAGAGACCGGCCTGCGGTTGCACTCGGCCACGCGATCGCGGCGCTTAAGCCTGCAATCACAGCGGTGCGGCTTGAGGCCATGCGAGACTAATAAAAGGCCGCGCGGAGGTGTTGCGCGGGTTGCAAAACGGGTGCAATCTAGCAAGGCAATCAGGCGCTACGCCCGGCCATGATCGCAAGGGGTTGCCGAACTCTTGGGAGGTGTTCGTGCGAGGAAATAATGATAGAGGGACCATAAGCGACTCCCCTTGAAGTGATCATGGTCTATGGAGTTCGTGTCCAAGCATTGCGAAATACAAAGGGACTCACCGTGGACGGATAAGCAAGTATCAGGAAAAATTCAGGGAGGCAAAGATGACTGTTGCACGCATTCTTGCGACCAAGGGAAGGGAAGTCGTCACCACAGAGCCGCATCGGACGTTGGCCGAGGCCGCCGCACTTTTGACAGCGCGGAATATTGGCGCCGCCGTGGTCGCCGACAGGCAAGGCAATCTCCTTGGGATGCTATCGGAACGTGACATCCTTCATGCCGTTGGCATGGGTGGCGCGGCCGCGCTCGACGACGCCGTCGCAAAACATATGACCGCGCCGGTCGTGACGACGGACGAGGACGAATGCGTTCATGTCGCGATGGAAAAAATGACTGTCCAGCGCTGCCGCCATCTTCCGGTCATTGTAGACGGGAAATTGGCGGGCATTGTCTCGATCGGCGACGTGGTCAAACACCGGCTCGAGCAAATCGAACACGAATATCAGGCGATGCGCGAATACATCGCGACCGCATGAGTCAAGAAGGCCAAAGTCACCGCAGCAGGGTTGCGGTTTCGGACGGAGCCATCGCAACGTCTTTGGCGATGTCGCCCATGACACGGCGCGCGGCCTCTCGGCCGATCGCGATGAGTTCGCCAGCGCGATGAAAATCGAATAGGCCGACTGTGCCGAGCCGCGCGTTGACGAGTATGTCAGGCGGATCGCCAGCGAGGCGCGAGCGCGAAATCCTGCCTTGCGCGATATTGAACGCATCCATCATCGCTATCCCTATCCCTGGCGCGCCGTCCTCCCGTTTGCCGAAGAGTCGGCGCAGATTGCCGCCCATCCCGCCAAGGATGCGCGCTTTCAGCGAGGGGCCAACTGCGGACGTGCCCAAGTCATACTCTTCAAGCGCGGGCTCTATCGAAACACGATCGTCGATGATCGTCGCGCGAAAAGTCGTGTCGCTTACGAGATTGACGGCGATAACAACTTCAGCGCCAAGCGCGCGGCAGAGCGTGACAGGAATGGGATTGACGAGCGCGCCATCGAACAGCCATCGCCCATTGACTTTCACCGGTTCGAAAATCCCAGGCATGGCGTAGGAGGCCCGGATGGCATCCGCCACATTGCCTTTGGTCAACCAGATTTCATGTCCCGAGCCGATTTCGGTCGCGACAGTGGCGAATTTTTTGTGGAGGTCCTCGAAGCTTAGGCCGGAGAATTCTTGTTCGAGTTCGCGCCGCAGCCTTTCGCCGCCAAGAAAACTCACCCCCGAAAACGACACGTCCATAAGACTTATGACACGCTTCCTTGTCAGGCCGCGAGCGAAATCTTCCAATTCCTTGAGCTTGCCGGCGGCGTAGGCTCCCCCTACCAAGGCCCCAATCGATGTGCCGGCGACGATATCTGGATAAATCCCCTGGGCGTTGAGTTCAAGCAAAACGCCAATATGCGACCAGCCGCGCGCGCCGCCCGCGCCAAGCGCCACACCAAGCTTCGGCCAGCGAGCGGTAGCGATGTCCGCGGCACGATTTTTAGTGCCGACGCCATACATGTTCTTTCGGTAAAGCGGCCCCAACTTGTTCAATTGTACGGTCCTAGCGTGCGCGCCCTGGCGTGAACGGTCATGATTTGGCGGTGCGGCCAACGGATTCTTGGCTTTCACCATAAACATGTTACCTTGCTCCAGATTGTTCCTCTTCTTAGTTGAAAATGCCTTAAGCAGATGAGTGTTCACCGGGAACACGGCGATTTGATGAATGCCGCGCGCGAGTTTTCGTTATCCCCTTGAAAAGGCGTAATTTTAAAAAACCAGCAGATGTTGCCATCCGGTACCTCTGCTAGAAGATCGGAACTGCCTCAATCGAAAACAAGCGTAGCTTTATCGCCGCCGGGAGCGACCTTGCGGTAGAAGCAGCTGCGTCTGCCGGTGTGGCAAGCGCCGCCGTTGCCGCCGGGCTCGACCGTCAGCAACAGGGCGTCCTGGTCGCAATCGGTCCGGATTTCCGTCACCTTTTGAATCTGGCCCGATGTGTCGCCCTTCCGCCAGAGCGCTTGGCGCGAGCGCGACCAATAATGGGCGACGCCAGTCTCGAGGGTGAGCCGCAAGGCTTCCGCGTTCATATAAGCGAGCATGAGGATTTGCCCGTCGCTCGCGTCCCTCGTCACGCAGGCGATCAGCCCATTCGCGTCGAAGCGCGGCGCGAACGCTTCTCCTTCTTCCAATTCGCTCCGCCCGGTCTGGCGCGCTCCGGGAGCGGTCGATATTGTGGGCAAGGATGTCAAATTGAATTTTCCGTGCCGTATTCGCGCTGTCCAATTAACACACTCGCGCCGGGGGCGGCCCGGCAATCTGGTGCTTTTCCCGGCAAGGAATTGCGGGTCTCACTTGCCGGAGCGCAGCATCGTCAAGAACCGGATTTGCTCGGCGGGATCGTCGCGAAATATACCGGTGAATTGCGTGGTGACGGTTTCCGCACCGTGTTTGCGAACGCCGCGCATGGACATGCACATATGATGGGCTTCGAGCATGACGGCGCTGCCACGCGGGCGCAGATGCAGGTCGATCGCGCCGACGATCTGGGCGGTCAACGCCTCCTGCGTTTGCAAGCGTCTGGCGTAGATATCGACGAGCCTCGCCAGTTTGGAAAGCCCGACGACGCCAGTCTCGGACGGATAGTAGGCAACATGCGCCATGCCGAAAAAAGGCACCATGTGATGCTCGCAATGCGACGAAAACGGGATGTCGCGGACGAGAACCATATCGTCGTAGCCGTGAACCTCCTCGAAGACGCGCGAGAGCACGTCCGAGGCGTCTTCTTGGTATCCGGAATAGAACTCTTCGTAGGCCTTGACGACCCGTTTTGGCGTGTCGCGGAGACCCTCGCGCGAGGGATCGTCGCCGGTCCAGCGCAAGAGAATCCGTACGGCCTCTTCGGCTTCCTCGCGAGTCGGGCGCGCGAGCGGTGAAATGTTGGGTTGTGGCTGCGGACGTACAAGCAAGGACTTAACCACGGCATCCATGTGGCGCCTCCATTAAAGTTCGTATGAGCGTCCTTGGCCTTGCTCCCCTTGGAAAGAGCACCGGACGGACGGTTGTCCGGGAAGTTTCGCATGGAAATTTGCCAGATCTCGTTCGCCAAACCCTGCCTTCCTATATAGTATGCGGGCGGCGCCGTCACCTGGACACCGATGTCAAACGAAGGCAATTTTTTCGATATCTATAACCACCGGATCCTCGATCTGGCCGCCAATATTCCGCGCTTGGGACGGCTCGCGGCACCTGGGGCGACTGCAACGGCCCATTCGAAGTTGTGCGGTTCGACGGTCATTGTCGATCTTACCATGGACGGGGGCCAAGTGACTGATTTCGCGCATGAGGTCAAGGCGTGCGCGTTGGGTCAGGCTGCCGCGTCGATCATGGCCCGTCACGTGATCGGCGCGACGCGGACCGGAATTGCGCGCGCTCCGCGATCAAGTCCGCGCCATGCTCAAGGACAATGGACCGCCGCCGCAAGGCAAATGGGCCGATGCCGCCATCCTCGAGCCGGTGCGCGATTTCAAGGCCCGGCATGCCTCAACCTTGCTTACCTTCGACGCGACGGTCGATTGCGTCAACCAGATCGAAGCCGCCGCGCGCGCCGAGGCGGGAGAACAATCCCGCGCCGCGTCCGCAAATTGAATGGGTCAGAACCCATTCCAAGTAAAAGTGTAGGCGACAATCACGCCCGCGGTGAGGTCATCCAGCGAGCCGAGCCGATTCGGAATGGGGCTTCCACTCGCGCTGCCCGTGTAACGATTGACGCCGCCGAAAACCGTCGTGCTCCACGCCGGAGAGAAGGCATATTTGATGGCGCCGAGGCCACCTACCGATGTCAGACCGCCATGCGCTTGATAGGCAAATACGTTGCCATTCAAGGCCGCTTCCGCCGGTGTGACCGAGAAATAGGCGTTCACGAACTGATCGTCGCCGAATTGGAACCGCGGGCCAACCGAGAATGTCCACGGACCATATCTCTGCACGAAATCCAGTTCGATGTTGCCGTCAAAACCCTGGGCGCCACTGACTCCCTGGCGCGCCTCGAAACGGGCGCGGACGAAGTCGGCCGGCCAGAGTTCCAGAAAGCCGCCGAGCTCGGCGGTGAACCCTACATTGTGCAGGCCAAAGAAATTGTTGTTGTTGCCGAGTGTTCCAAAGCCCCCACTGAGCGTACGCTCGGAGATAAAGCGTGCGACCGGACCCGCCTTGATCCAAGGAAGATCCAGAAGCGCGATTCCAAGACCATCATCCGGGGAAACAAACGGTTCAGGTTCGCCTGGACGGCGATAGGAAATATAGCCGGTCGGCCAAATCGAAACGCTGCTCGCACCGGGGAAGGAATTGAAAACCTCGGGGCCAACCCCCAAGGTGATCGTCCAGCCCTCGACCGGGGCGGGAGCTGGAGGTGTCAGATCGGCCGCGCTGGCGGCCGAAGCGGTGATCGCGAATAGGCTCGCGAGAGAGAAACGTTGCGCATATGACAAGGCAGCCACCCAATCTTGAGCCAATCGAAACCAAAGGAATTATGAGCTGTCGTTTGACCATGCGCCAGTGTATTTCTGCCACAGTGGACCACTATTATCGATCGTTTGGCGGCAAGCTCGATGCAAACTTTGTTTAGGGTCGGCCGCACCAGCGCACATTTTGTGATACGCGCCTATCAGCTCACGCTGTCTTCGATCGCTGGGAGGTATTGTCGGCATTTGCCAACATGCTCGGACTATATGGACGAGGCGATTGCGCGGCACGGACTTTGGGCTGGGGGAATGATGGGCGTTGCCCGGCTTCTCCGCTGCCATCCTTGGGGCACGTCTGGATTCGACCCGGTGCCGGAGACCTTGCCACGCGATGCGCGATGGTGGCGGCCTTGGACCTATGCCGCGCGTCGTCGCCAAGGACGCGCAGGGGAATAGCCTTTCACATCCATTTCGTTCCGAAATTAATTACATATGAATCATTAAACGGGGATCCGGCCGGTGCGCTAACAGAGAAAGCCTCATAGAGCCTACAGAAGCCAATTGGTCGGCGTGAACGGACAATATTCTAGCGTTAGTGGAACAATCCTATATAAAACAGAGTCTTAAGCTAGCACACGTCAAAGTCGTGCGATAGAGTAGGGGTAAATGGATCTCGCCTTCCCGAGCAGTGAACGAGGGACAGCCACAACTCTTCGACGCGGCGCCGGACTTGCAGCGGAACCTTTACGATCGTGGAGGGTTGAGCAACGCGGGAGGCGAGCGCCGTCGTCTCCACCCTACCGATCAGGTCATAGGGCCGATCAGAGGTTCATATTCTGGGGAGGAGAGTAGTGATGGCCAAAGTATCCAACTTAGGGCACGGAAAGCGTGAAGGGAGGATTGTTACCGGGTTGCGGCGCGTCCTGTCGTTGGCAGCGTTTCTTTCGCTGGCGGTTCCGGGTCTCGCCCTCGGCCAGGGGTTTAACAATAAAGGGCTGCCCGTCATTCCATTCACTGTCATCAACAATTTCGATTCCACAAGGCCGTTGTACGTCTACATTAAAGGACTCGTGAACTCTTCGGACATCTCCCTAAACCCGGGCCTAATCGCAGATAAATGGTACTACGTTACCGATACTAACGGAAATATAGACGTCATTCCGCAAATTCTTCCTGCTGGCAGCTATACTGGAATGCTGGCGCTCAATCTCGGGACGGGGAAAACGAAGACACTGCAGTTCCCGAAATTGAACGGCGTCCGCATCTATTTTTCATTCGACGCGCCTACGGTGGTCTGCTGTAACAACGCGGAGGGAGGATCACCTGGCGAGCCAATAGGCTGGGACACGAACGAACCGAATTTCAACACCCTCTTCGACTGGGCCGAACTCGCTTGGGACAACGGTGGAAATGCCGGGCTCGGGCACAAGACGCGCCTCGGCGGCAACCTGACCCAGGTCGATATGTTCTCGATGCCGCTGCATCTGCAGCTGGTCGGCCTAAGCACCACCGGTCCAGGCGCCTCCACCCAGGACGCCGGTTTTAAGGCCAGCCGCGCGACGATCGGAAAGGCTTACATGGCGCTCGGAACGCCGTGGACCGATCTCCTCACCGGCGGCACCCCAGAGGCACCACTGCGGGCGATCTCCCCCTATCACGGTATCGCGTTGGGCCTGTTCCCTTCTAACGCGCTGGACTCGTACATCACGCAAGTGGCTAACTTCTACGTAACCAACACGCTCACGGTAACAGCCTCGTGCGCACAGGACGGGGGCATCGTCCATACCCTCGCCGGTAAGGTATCAGGCGCAACCCTGAATTTTACGGATACTGCTACTTCCGTGGTTTTATTCGGGTTCACGAGGCCGAGCACTTTGGCGGTCTACCAAAATGAGCTCCACGCGATAAATCCGACAGGGGGCCCCCTCAGCGAACTCAACGCTTGCCTCGGCGGCGTCGTGGCGGCAAAACTGGGAGGCGGGTTTATACGCACTACGCTGCTCGCGAATACCAATCTCGACGCCTGCAGCACGGCGCAATTCTACGTCAATAATCCGATCCAAAAATACGCCCAGATCTTCCACACTTATGGGATCAATAACCTTGCCTATTCGTTCGGCTATGACGATACATGCTCCCAGAGCAGCTATATCAACGTCGACGATCCGACTTCTATGACGATTTTTGTGGGCGGAGGAGGATGAATGCGGTCTGAAGGGCCGCCGCCTCCTGGACCCTATGCGATCGCGTGACCTGAAGTGGTCCCGAATTGAGGGCCACCGGAGACTTGGATCGTTATCCCTCGCTAACCTGCCAAACCCGCGTGCAAAAGAGTCAGCGCGACGGCGCAGGCATTCGAGACATTGAGGCTTTTGATCGCGCCCGGCATATCGAGCCGCACCAGAAATCGCAATTCTCCCGGCTGAGGCGGCGCAGGCCCTTGCCTTCGCCGCCGAGCACAAGCGCGATCGGCCGCCGCCACGGCGATTTTCGTCAAACCCGTTTCCGCTTCCAAATCAAGGCCGAGGCGCAGATAGCCGATGTCGCCCAAATGTTCGAGCGCACGGGCGAGATTAACGACGCGGACGATCGCGACATGTTCGAGACCGCCGGAGGCCGCTTTCGCCAGCGACGCCCGCCATTTCCGGTGCGTGGCGCTCGCGTCATGACCAAGGCATCGACGCCGAAGGCCGCCGCCGTGCGCAGGATCGCGCCAACATTATGCGGATCGGTGATCTGATCGAGCACGAGCACGATGCCGCTTCGCGATACGATGTCTGAAAGATCGAGAGGCTCCAGCGGCAGGGCTTCGAGCACGACGCCTTGATGCACGGCGCCGGCGCCGAGGCGGCGGGCAATGTCCCCGGCCTCGACGATGCGGGGACAAAGGCCAGCACCCGCGATTTCGCCTTCGAGCCGCCGGGCGGCGGCTGCCGTGGCATAAATATCGAGGAGTTTTCGCCGTTTGCCGCGCAACGCCTCGCGCACCGCGTGAAAGCCGTAAAGAACCGCAACGGTGCTGGCCGCGCGCCGGAACCCCGGCGCCTTGGCCCGCGCGAGGTTTTCCCGGCCAGTCCCTGGGCGGCCGGACGAAACTCTTGGTCGCCCGCGTTTTATCTGGGGCGGTTTGGCGGGGAGACGGATCGGTGCATTTTTTACGGTGCGTACCGGAGGAGCCTGTCCCCACCGTGAGAATTTCGATTTGCCGCGCGTCAAATCGCAGGTCCAGAACGTTGGAGGATGCGCTTAATTTCTGTCACGGCACGTCCCGGCGCGCAACGCAAACTATCGATGCGGCGCCGTGTCCGGCGGGTGTTTTGGTTGACAGCGGCAAGCCCGGTTCGCATAAGCGCGTGCGCCCCTACTTTGAGGGCGTTGGGGGAGTGTCCCGAGCGGCAAAGGGGGCGGACTGTAAATCCGCTGGCTAAGCCTTCGTAGGTTCGAGTCCTACCTCCCCCACCATTGCAAACTGCTTTTTTAGCTCAGTTACTTAGCCAATCGGCGTCTGGACAAAACTGGGCACTCATGAAATTCCCTGCACACTTTTCGCGCGACCGAGCTGTCTTCTCTAAGTCATCTCGGGAGATTGCGTAACGGATTCAAAATTTGGAGGCCGATTGCTATGCACTTTCCATCGCTCGTTCCCGTGCCGCAAACGGAAGGCATGCAGCGGATACCCACGTCGGAGCTCAGGTCCGGAGTTGCGCGGCAAGCTCCTCCAATTGGGTCAGACAGATGCCCCACCCCTGAAAGAACCCCATTCCTTCGTGCTTTGCCCGATCCTCACGCTCTTATGGCGCACAAGTGCGCGATAGCGCGTGCCGTCAGCCGCCGGCTCCATCGTGATTTCCGCAGTCATGAATGGCTTCAGCGTTCGGCCGGAACAGTGGACCGAGGCCATCAGTCCAGACCAAGCGCCGTTCCGGTCCACGACAAGGATGCAACCCGGCTTTTCCGGAAAAGCGCTGTCCCTCCGGTGAACACAGTACGATATTGAACTCGCCGCCCGGTACAAGATCGATCGCTGCGTTGACCACGCCATACGGCTTTGGCGCGAACCATTGTTTCAGCAGATCAGGCTCGGTCCAAGCGCGCCAGAGTTGGGCCGGACTGGCCTTTACCGTGCGTTCAAGGACGAGATCGAGATTGTTCATTCTATGTTCACGTGTATTTTCCTTTGCAGCCAAAGTTTCGACGAAGGCATCCAACTGATTTCAGACGGGCTTCCCAAACTCGACGCTCCTGTTCGAGCCAGCCTTGCGCGGCTGTGAGCGAGTCAGGACGTAGCTTGCACATGCGGACGCGGCCCGTTTTGCGTGAGATTACAATCTTGCTCTCCTCAAGTACGCGGATATGCTTCATGAAGCTGGGCAGCGCCATGTGATGGCGCTGCGCAAGATCACTAACGCTTGCAGGCCCGTTGGCAAGCTGCGCAATCACCGCGCGGCGGGTGCAATCTGACAAGGAATGAAAGACACGATCAAGGTAAGCCATATGGCTAACTAATTATAACCTCTGCTCATTGTCAAGATAATAATCCATTCGGCTAAGTGTTTGTTACGGGAACGCGGAGCGTCGCGGCTAAACCCGTACGAGGGCACGATGGTCCTCGTCGAAAACGATACGCGGGAGGCAGGCGCCAAAATCGGCTTCGACGTCACACGGGGGCTCCGGGCCGGTTCCCGGCGAGAAGACGGCTCCGGCGAATAGAGAGCCGCCAGAGGTTCTTGCTGAGGGCAGCATAAGAACTCAAATAGCTTCTGATTTTGCCGGCTTTTTTCGCGATGCAGGGACTATGATCTCCCAGTGCCCAGTTTGGCCCCGGTTGGTCCACCAACGCTTAGGCCAAATCGGATGCAGCGCTTGCGCCCGGGCAGGCCAGCGGCGTGCGACGCTTCGCGTTGCGCTTGACTTGGCCCCGTGCCTATCCTATCCGGCAGGTCTCCTGTGCGGCCATCGCGACGCCGCGTCGCGGGGGAGTAGCTCAGTTGGTTAGAGCGCCGGCCTGTCACGCCGGAGGTCGCGGGTTCAAGTCCCGTCTCTCTCGCCAGTGGGAGATAAGTGAGGTGCATGCCATCGGGAATTTTGAGATTGGCCGACCCATGCCTTCCTGCAGTGTCGAGCACAAGCAGGATGATGCGGCTCAAGCCCCCTCCCGAGCTTGCCGAAGGGGGCCTCCTGTGCGAAGGTTAAGCAGGCCCGCGAAAATTTCTTCGACACCCCGTTGGAAAAATACCAGAAAGTTTCGCCTGTGGCCGGTGACGCGAATGCTTGACATAGAGCCAATCAAACAGGTGATGGCCAGACACGACCGGACGCTCGCCGATTGGGGCCCACACGCGGCGCATTACGGCTTTTAATCTTGAGGCGCTTTGTCATGCAAAGTTACGCTAAGGGTCACGATGGTGTTGATATTGGTGAATATAGTCACTTCATCGGAGCCGTCATAGTGCAAAAAGAAAAAGAAAACTACACGGGAATACAAGCCTTACGATTTCTCGCAGCGATACTTGTGGTGATACAGCATGCTACGTTTTATACGCATGAGCGTCTCGATCCGGCATTCAGCGACTGGACTGGAGGGGGGGTAGGAGTCGACATGTTCTTCGTGATCAGCGGTTTCGTCATGGTGGTTTCGTCGCGCAAGCTGATGACCCAAACCAGCGGAGGGCTGGTCTTCGCCAAGCGGCGCTTAATTCGTATCGTTCCTCTTTATTGGCTCGTCACGACGCTCAAGATTGCGGCGTTGCTTGCCATTCCGGCAGCGGTTCTGCATGCCAAATTCTCATTCTATCAGGTCGTAACGTCGTATCTATTCTTTCCAGCTAGGAATGCGGAAGGCGATCTCGAACCTCTTGTGGGCGTCGGGTGGACACTGAACTACGAGATGTTCTTCTATTTGGTATTTACACTTGCTCTACTTCTTCGCCGGGATATCTACTGGTTCATCGGGGCGGTGCTCGGGCTCTGCGCCTTGGGATCTCTGGTTCCGCATATCGAAAGCGACGCGCTCGCGTTTTATTTCAATCCAATTGTCCTCGAATTCTTTGGCGGTATGCTCCTCGCGCGCGTTGCCGCCACCTGGCGGTTTCCCTGGTGGGCCTGCCTTGCGGCGTTCGCGGTGGGGCTCGCTCTGCTTCTGGCCCCGACTGGCGGATCGTTTCCGCGCTTCATTGGGAGCGGCCTGCCGGCCCTACTCGTCGTGTCCGGCGTGGTGTTCGGCGAAAGAATGCTTGCCGGTCGGATCCCCAGCTTCCTGCTCGGTCTTGGTGCGGCTTCTTATGCGCTCTATCTCTTTCATCCCCTCGTTGCCCCGCTGGCTCCGTCGGTTCTGAAGCGTATGGGCCTGCATGAAGTGGGGATTTCGATCGTCGCGTGCATCATGATTGCAATCATGGTTTCCATGACCGTGTTCGTCGTTGTTGAACGGCGCATGACACGCTACTTGACCGGGCGCTTGCTCTGATTTCGTGATAGCTGTCATTTCAAATTTTGCAAGCAAGTAATTGTACAAGACATTGCCAGCGTAGTGAAGTATCCTAAAAAAGTGTTACAGTTAACTGATGGAAAAGCTTCTGCAATAGATATGACCGATCCCGCGCCGGCGCGGCCTAAATTACGAGTAACCTTGGTTCGAGATAGCGGCTTGATGCCGCCCAGGGTCAGGACGAAATATATCCCGCGGCACGCGCCAAACCATGATAACTTTGCAAAGAATCGTACATTGCCACTGTCTTATGCTGTCTTGAATGATCTTGTTTAAATAGGCTGCAGTGTCTTTTGAAGACTTGCTATACTGATCCGCGGCCGGCGACCTGTCATATCGATGGAGTCGAAAATGTCTATTTTAGCGCCGCCCCATTGGAGCAGCAGCTTCGGCAGAACCTTCGAAATGGGCTTTTCTGTTGACGAAGTATCCCTCCCATGAAAATTTTGCGGCGGTGGTGCTGCCATATCTCGACGATGCCTACGCGCTCGCTCGTTGGCTTAGCGGAAGTAGCGCCGACGCGGAGGATATCGTCCAGGAAGCCTGTTTGCGGGCACTGCGAGGCCTCGATCGCTACGCCGGCGGCAGCGCCCGCGCCTGGTTTCTTGCGATCACCCGGAACACTACCTTCACGTGGCTCGCGCGCAACAGGCCGAAGGCGCTGCTGATAACTGAAGACATCGAAACCCTGACACCCGCGGACGGAGCGACGCCGGAGAAGGCCTTGATCGCCAAGGCTGACGCCGCGGCGATCGAGTTGGCGATCGCCGCCTTGCCGCCGCCTTTCAGGGAAACCCTGGTGCTGCGCGACATCAATGGATTAAGCTACCGCGAGATCGCCGAAATCACTGGCGTACCCTTGGGCACGGTGATGTCGCGTCTCGCCCGCGCGCGCAGTCTCCTCATGTCTGCCTTGGGGAGACCGGAGGCAAAATGAGCACGGGCAACGAAACTCTACTCACCCACGCGGCGCTCGATGGCGAACTCGATGCCGCTGGCATGCTCGATTTCGAAAATCATTTGGCCGCGGATGCTTCCCTTGCCGCCGAATACAGCCGCCTGAAGGCCCTGCGCGAAGTCATGCAACGGGAACTCGTCAAGCCGGTGGCGCCGCCAGCCCTGCGTGAACGTGTCGCGAGGATGGCCACGCCCTCAATCGCGCCCCGGGCGGCTCCGGTTTGGCGGGCGCTTGCCGCGACGGCCGTCCTGGCGGCGGGGCTCGGAAGCGCGTCGACCTGGCTTGCATTGCGCCCGGCAATTGAGGACACCAACCTTGTTGGCACGCTCATCGCCGATCACAAACGCGGTCTTTTGTCTGGCCAGCCTGCCGATGTTGCATCGTCCGATCGCCACACCGTCAAGCCGTGGTTTGCGTCGCGTTTCGCGCTGGCCCCAAAAGTGATCGACTTAGGGCCTCAAGGCTTTCCCCTTGCGGGCGGCAGGATAGACGTGATCGCCGGCGCGCCCGCGCCTGTCCTGATCTACCGGCACAACGAGCATGTCATCAGCCTCACCGCCCTGCCCGCGCAGGACTCGCTGACACCTCGGGCGTTTGTCATTGATGGCTATTCCGTCGAGGTCTGGCGCGACGGCGGCACCGAATATTGGGCGATCTCGGACGTCGACCCCGCGGGACTTGCAAATTTCCGTCAACTTTTCGACTCCGCCGCCAAAACCAGTTCGGAGAAGAGCGGTTGAGACCGGCGTATTTGGTTTCCTGGCAATTATGGCGCTCTAATTCCGCTCCGATAAGCGGCGCCGCAGCATGATTTATGATTTTGCGATTATTGGCGCTGGGATCGTCGGCTTGGCGGCGGCCCGCGAAATTTTGCGCGCGCGGCCTCAATCCTCAATCATTATTCTGGAAAAGGAAAGCGCCGTCGCCTGGCATCAAACCGGGCACAACAGCGGCGTGATCCACGCCGGCATCTATTATGAGCCGGGAAGCTTGAAGGCCCGTCTTTGCCGCGAGGGCGCCGCCGCGACAAAGGCATTCTGCACGGAACAAGGCATAAAATTCGAAACTTGCGGCAAGCTGCTCGTCGCCACCAATGCGCTCGAAAGCGTCCGCATGGATGCCTTGTTCGAACGTACCAAGCAAAACGGCGTCGAGGCCGAACGCATCGATCGCGCCGGACTGTTGCGCCTAGAGCCCAACATCACTGGCGTCGGTGCTCTCCTGGTCCCTTCGACGGGGATCGTCGATTACAAAATGGTCGCTTCGGTGTTCGCCGAAATCGTAACGGCGCAAGGCGCTGGTTTGCAGCTCTGCTCAGAAGTGGTTGCAATTCGCGAAGACGCGCGCACAGTCGAGGTTTCGACGCCCGAGCAAAGCTGGAACGCGCGCACGTTGATCGTTTGCGCAGGATTGCAGTCCGACCGTCTCGCCAAGCTGGCTGGCATGCGGGTCGATCATCGGATCGTGCCGTTTCGCGGCGAATTTTATACCTTGCCAAAATCGCGGGCGGGATTGATCAGCCGTCTGATTTATCCCATCCCGGACCCAAAACTTCCCTTTGTAGGGATACATCTAACCCCAACGATCGATGGAAGAATTATCGTCGGCCCCAACGCCGTGCTCGGGTGGTCGCGGGAAGGGTATGGAAAATTTTCCTTTAGCCGCGGGGATGTCCTCGACTACATGGCGTTTCCGGGGTTTTGGAAAGTCGTCGAAACGCATTTCGCAGCCGGCGTCGAGGAGATGCGTAACTCCTTGTGGAAGCAAGGCTACCTCGCCCAATGCCGGAAATATTGCCCGAGCCTGTCGTCGGCCGATCTCCAGCCGGGGCCGGCCGGCATACGCGCCCAGGCGGTGTTGCGCGACGGCACGTTGGTGCATGATTTTCTCTTCGCGGAAACCGCGAGAATGCTTCATGTGTGCAATGCGCCCTCGCCCGCGGCGACATCGGCAATTCCAATTGCGCGGATGATCGCCGGAAAGGTCCTCGCGCGGTTCGAGCAATTGTAAATTGCACGATTGGCAAAGCGCTTGCTATTTACTAGAAGGCGGCCCAGTGCGGCGGATCAAAAATTGCGGAGGAAACAGACATATGATTGGGATTCGCCGGCTGGCGGCAACTTTGGTTTTGGGAATCTTGCTGCTGGGAGCGCGGGCGGAGGCACAGGATACCAGCTTCATGGATATGAACATGGACATGGGCTGCATGCTGATGGCCGGCATGCACGAGATGCAAGTGTCTGTCTATCAATCCGGCGCAACGGAGGATTCGTGCTTGGACATCCCGTCTCCAGGACCTGCCGTGATTACGGTGAGCTCGCCTTCGAAAGAACTCCGGGACATGACGGCGGAGGTGCGCATCGTGCGGGACACCGGTTCCGGAACGGCAGCGAGCGGAAATCTCGATTCGGTCACGCTGGCCTATCAGCCGCCGAAAAATTTTCCGCGAGGAGTCATCACACTTCCGGCCAATTTCGATAAGCCAGGCAAATACATGGTCCTCGTGACGGTAAGGGACGCCAAGGACATGGTGATGTCTGGCCAGCTCGGCCTGACCGTGGGAGAGGCGTCACGTCAATGGATCATTGTATACATCATTTCCGGGATCATTCTGGCGGCCGTTCTTGGATTCTATCTCCGCGATCTCGGCCGCAAAAAAAAGATACTCCATAAAAGCAGTTGAGGCCGCCTGCCGGGGCGGCACGGCGCCTGCCGCGCGCGCCGATTCATCCCTGGGCTCAGGCGCCGTGCGCGCCGGGCGCCTTGATGTCGGCGAGCCAAGCCTGCCAGTCCTTGATGGAGCCGTTGAAGGCGTTGCGATCGACATAGCCGCGAATGCCGGGGATATGGCCCTCGGCGGTATGCTGCCAGAAATTCCAGCGGCGATTGGCATATTTGAGCGATGGATGGCATTTCACGCTGCGGACCCAGACCGGGTAATCGGAAAATTCCCCTTGCATCACGTCGCGATGGAAATCGATCGACGTGTAAATCACCGGCTTTTTCCCATAGGCCGCTTCCATCGCCGCAAGCATGATTTTCATCTGGGCCAAGGCGACGTCGCGCGGGATGCGCTTCGGGCAGGTCTTCGATTGCCCGTTCCATTCGACATCGAGCACCGGCGGCAAGGCATCTGGATCATTTGGGACATGCGCCGTAAACCACGCCGCTTGCTCCGCCATGGGCCTGCACCAATAGGCAAAATGATAAGCGCCGCGCGCCACGCCGGCGGCTTTTGCCGCGGCCCAATTCTGGGCGAATTTGTCGTCGGTGCGGTCGCCGCCCTCGGTCGCCTTGATCCAGGCGAAACGAACGCCTGAGGCCCGCACACTATTCCAATCGATATCGCCCTGATATTTGGAGACGTCGATGCCGCCAACTTCATAATCCGACGGGGTCGGAAAGATATTATCCCCGGTAACGCTGCCCGCGCAGCCGCCGGCGAGAAAGGCCAGTCCGAGCGCAAAAAACGAGCCGGGCCGGAAAAAGCAATGAGGAAAATACCGCATCGACGTGAGAGCCAGATTGAGACAGGTTCAATTTATTCCATAATCCGTAATATGTCGTTAAAAAGTCGAAAAAACGGCCGTTCCGCAGCCAAGCGTTCGATTTGGTTAACGTTGCGCAATTCCCGGAGCCCGGGGATTGGTCCGCGAAGGCTCTTCGAACCGGCGGCGACCGGCGCTCCGCTGTTTTTGCTGTCATCAATTTTTCATTTGTCTCAACGAGCGTAAAAGGCCGCGGCGGTTTCCACCTGGCCCCCGCATAAGATCGGCGTTTCCGCTCGTCCCTCACCGCCGGACTCGCCCGCAAGACTCTCGTGAAAGGCCGCCATGCTCTCCCGTTTCGTCGCCTTTACCTCGCTCGGCCGAAAGGCGCTTCCCAATCAGTACGATCTATTTGCGTTTGCCCTCGTCCTATCCGTCTTTATCGCGATTACCCATGTTTCGCACGGGTTGACCTTGCCGCTGACGGCGCCGGAATCGACGGTCGTTTCGCTCGACTATAAGCACTTGCCTTATTATGCCTTGCGCACGACGTTGCGCATGTTCGCCGCGATCGCTGCCTCGCTCATCTTCACGTTCGTCTATGCGACGCTTGCCGCCAAAAGCCGACGTGCCGCGCTGGTCCTCATTCCATTGCTCGACGTCCTGCAATCCGTGCCGATCCTCGGCTTTCTGTCTTTCACGGTGACCTTTTTTCTTGGACTTTTTCCCGGCTCGATTCTCGGCGCCGAATGCGCGGCGATTTTCGCGATATTCACCTCGCAGGCCTGGAACATGGCCTTCTCCTTTTATCAATCGCTCCGCAACGTCCCGCACGATCTGAGCGAAGTTGCGAATGGTTTCGGACTTTCATGGTGGCAGCGATTCTGGCAACTCGAGACGCCGTTCGCAATGCCGGGGCTCATTTGGAACATGATGATGTCGATGTCGGGTGGCTGGTTTTTCGTCGTCGCATCGGAAGCGATTGCTGTTGGCGATACTACCGTCAAACTGCCCGGCATCGGCTCCTATCTCGCCCTTGCCATCGAGGAAAAGCGCATCGACGCGGTGTTCGCGGCCATCGTTGCCATGCTTGCAGTGATCCTTGCCTATGACCAATTGCTGTTCCGGCCGCTGGTCGCTTTCTCGGCACGATTTCGAGTTGAGCTCTCGGCCGGTCAGATCCAGGAAAAGTCCTTCGTGGCGAATGTCTTCGCAAGGACCCATTGGATGCGCGCTTCGATGCGCGCTCCAGCCCAACTTTTGCGTGCCATTGGGCTTCTGCGGTTGGACCTTCCGGTTCGCTCTTCTCTGCCGCAAAGCCCCGCGCTAAGCCGCGTGATCGATGTTCTATGGGTTGCTTGTGTTGCTCTCGTCACGGTTTGGGCCGGCTGGCTCATAATCGATTATGTGCGCCAGGAACTCACCTGGGACGATTTTTGGCAAAGCGTGCTCTATACCGTATTCACCATGGTGCGTGTGGTTCTGCTTATGGCACTGGCGACCGTGGTCTGGGTGCCTGCCGGAATCTGGATCGGTCTACGGCCGGCGCTCGCCGAGAAAGTGCAGCCCCTGGCGCAATTCCTGGCGGCGTTTCCGGCGAACGTTATTTTCCCTGCCGCCGTCGTTCTTATTCTGAAGTTTTCCCTGAACCCCGACATCTGGCTAAGCTTTCTGATTGTGTTCGGCACGCAATGGTACATTCTCTTCAACGTCATTGCCGGAGCCTCGGCGTTTCCAAATGATCTCAAGGAAGCGGTCGCGAATTTCCGGATTCGCGGCTGGGATTGGTGGAAGTGTGTTATCGTGCCCGCTATTTTCCCATATTACGTGACGGGAGCGCTGACCGCCTCGGGCGGGTCCTGGAACGCCGCGATCGTCGCGGAATATGTGAAATGGGGCAACGACACGGTGTCGGCGCATGGGATTGGCGCCTACATCGCCAAGGCAACAGCGGATGGCGATTATCCCAAGATCGTGCTCGGCGTCGCGGTCATGTCGATCTTCGTCATTATGTTCAACCGGCTTCTTTGGCGTCCGCTTTACGGTCTCGCGGAGCGGCGCTTGCGGCTCGATTGAGGTGATACATGCAAAACAGCAATGCGCGGACTTCGCTTGCAAGCAAGAAGCCTTTGCTTGAGGTGAGAAACATCTCGCAGCGTTACCAGACCGGATCGGGCGAGCTTGGCCCTCCGGTCCTCGACGAGGTGTCGGTTGATCTGAAAGAGGGCGAAATCGTCGGCCTGCTCGGCCGGTCTGGCTGCGGCAAATCCTCGCTCCTGCGGATCGTCTCCGGGCTCGTTTTCCCCTCCGGTGGCGAGGTGATCTATCTTGGCCAGAAGGTAGCTGGTCCGGTCGATGGCGTGGCCATGGTGTTTCAGAGTTTTGCGCTGTTTCCTTGGCTGACCGTGCTCGCCAATGTTGAGCTTGGACTCAGGGCAAAACAGGTCCCCAAGGACGAAGCCCGCCAGCGCGCATTGAAAGCGATCGACCTCATCGGGCTCGACGGTTTCGAGTCCGCCTTTCCGAAGGAACTTTCCGGCGGCATGCGCCAGCGGGTCGGTTTTGCGAGGGCACTCGTCGTCCACCCCAATATTCTCTTGATGGACGAGCCTTTTTCGGCCCTCGACGTGCTCACCGCAGAAACCCTGCGCACCGACCTTCTCGACCTCTGGGTCGAGGGACGCATGCCAATCAAGAGCATTCTCATGGTCACCCACAATATCGAGGAGGCGGTGCTGATGTGCGACCGCATCATCGTGCTATCGAGCAACCCTGGCCGGATCGCCGCCGAAATTCAGGTCAGGCTGCATCATCCGCGCGACCGGCTCGATCCCGAATTCCGCCAATTGGTGGACAAGATTTACGCGCTCATGACCAAGCGGCCGGAGCCGGTAGTGCCAGGCCGCGAGGGGATGTTCCCCGGTCTCGGCGTTGGCATGGCTCTGCCGCGCGTTTCCACCAATACAATCGCCGGCATGATCGAGGAAATCGCTGCCGAGCCTTATTTGGGCCGCGCCGATCTTCCGGCACTCGCCGACAGCTTGCAGATGGAAGTCGACGAACTTTTTCCGGTAGCCGAAACCTTGCAATTGCTGCGTTTCGCCGAACTTGAGGAAGGCGACATCAAATTGACGCCGTCTGGCCACCGCTTCGCCGAGGCAGATGTCGATGTGCGCAAAAAGCTCTTCGGCGATCATCTTCTGACCTATTTGCCGCTTGCCGCGCGGATAAAACTCGTGCTCGACGAGCGGCCTGCCCACACTGCCCGAGCGGTCCGCTTTTTGGAGGAACTCGAAGATTACATGTCGGAAGACTACGCCGAGCGCACCTTGAAGAGCGTGGTGAACTGGGGCCGCTACGGGGAACTCTTCGCCTACGACGAGACGTCGGAAACCTTCAGCCTGGAGAACCCGCAATAGGCCCGTGCGGCGCATCTATTTTATCCGCCCGGGCTACGTGCCCAATTGATACGCCGCATAAAAACCCTTAAGGCTTGGATAAGAAAATGGCGGTATCGCCGTGAGGCGGGGTTTGCCTGTCGTTTTCCTCAGGCGAACTCCACAGGTTCACGCCAGGCGCTCGCCGCGGCTGACCGGGTAATTTTATCATCATACCTAAAACGCCGGGCGCTGGACATCCTGAGGCGGCGGCGTCCTTGATCTTGCGAAGTACCCATGCCTCCTCGTGCCGTCGGCTATCTCGTTCATTGCTTCACTGCCAGCGGGGCCGCCGCAGGGTTCGCCGCGCTGCTCGCTGCTACCGCCGGGCAGTTTAGCGCAATGTATGCTTGGCTTGGCGTGGCGCTGGCGATCGACGCCGCGGATGGCGCCTTGGCGCGGCGCTACCAGGTCGAGAAGACGGCGCCGCATATCGACGGCGTTATTCTCGACCTCGTCGTCGATTTCCTCACCTATGTCGTGGTTCCGATCACCGCCTTGTGGCGTTCCGGCCTGCTTTGGCCGCCGCTCGCGGTCCTCGTTTGTAGTGTCGTTTGCGCCGCTTCGGCGCTTTATTTCGCCGACCGGCGGATCAAGACCGACGATTTCTGGTTTCGCGGGTTTCCGGCGATTTGGAACGTTCTCATATTGTATCTTCTGGTGTTGCGGCCAGGGCCGCTCGTTTCGACGCTCGTCATCATCGTCTTCGTGTGCTGGATGTTCGCGCCAGTCCCCTTCATTCACCCGATGCGGGTGGTGCGCCTCCGCAAGCTCACGATTCCATTGACGATCTTATGGTGCGCCGCGGCGCTTGCTGCCATTATCGAGGGCCTCGCGGAGGCAGATTTCCTCAGCAAGTTCGTGCTGAACGTGATCGGCATCTATTATATCGTCCTGCCGCTATTTCGTAATTTCCCCAAGACGAGTTGACCAGCCTGTCGCGACGGCTTCCCAGGGTCCGAGACCCAGACCCGCGCCGCGCGGATCATCTTGCCCGTGCCGGCGCGGTAAATTTCTTTTCTATTTCTTGAGCTTCCGAACGGCGCGCCATTAAACTTGGCAAATTGAACGGAGACGCGGATAGGCTTCCTAATTCCGTCTCCAAACATCAATGCCCTGCAAGCTTTTCAGGAAAAAGTGCCTTCGCCAACAACCGCAATGCCCGAACGGCTGACTTCGGAAATTGCTTGCGAAGGCGCGAATAGATCACCGAAGGGGAGCGCTGGAACGGCGCCAGGATTTCCTCGGCCCTTGTGAAAAGCTCCGGCGCGACATCGCAATCGGCTGCTGCCGCATTCTCCGTCACTTGTTCGGGACGGCTGGCTCCGACAATCGCCGAGGACACCTCAGGTCTGCGCAATATCCAGGCAAGAGCGAATTGGGATAAACTCAGGCCCGCTTCTCTTTCGGCCATAAGCTTCACCTGGTGCACGGCCGCCAATACGGACGCTTGCAGCCACCGTTCCGGAAACATTTGGCCCATCGACGCATGGTCGGCCCTGGACCCCTTCGGCGGCGGCGCATCGGGCCTGTATTTGCCGGTCAGCACGCCCTGAGCGAGCGGCGACCAGACGATCTGGCCAATGCCCAGCTCGGCGCAGCGTGGAAAAATCTTCTCATGTGGAAAGGGCCAGAGCATCGAATATTGCGGCTGACTCGATACGAACCGAGCGACTTCGGGCATTTTTGCCGCCGCCTCGATCTTGTCGAGCGGCCATTCGCTAAAGCCAATATAGCGAGTCTTGCCCTGACGGACGGCCGCGGTCAAAGCCTCCATCGTATCGTCAAGCGGGGTTTCCTCATCGTAGCGGTGGCATTGATAGAGATCGATATAGTCTGTGTTAAGCCGTCTTAGCGAAGCATCGAGCTGTTTGACAATCTGCGCGCGAGAGAGCCCTCTATCCGTGTCGCTCATCGGAAAAAAGACCTTGGTCGCCAGCATGTAGGACGTGCGATCGATTCCGCGCAGCGCCTCGCCCAGTACGATCTCCGCCGCGCCGCGGCCATAAACATTCGCGGTATCGATGAAATTGATCCCAAGGTCGAGCGCCTTGTGGACGCAGGCAAGCGCCTGGCGCTTTTCGACGCCACCCGAATACGTTAGCCATGACCCAAGCGAGATGATCGAAACCCGCAGATCGCTGGCGCCTAGCTGGCGGTATTTCAAGGCAGTGCTCCCAAGCTAACTCAACACCCGGGCCCGCCAGGTAAACGGAAGCGCACCTCGACGAGCGGCATCATTGCTTGCCAAGCAAATCGCGAATTTCGCCAAGCAATGTCTCGGTACGCTGAGAAGTAAGCGAGCCCGCGCGAGAGTCCGTACTTCCGACAACAAGCACGTCCTTAATTTCTTCGAGTAAAACTTCAGAGCGCGAAGGCGGCGGTGGCGGAACGGGCGGTTCCGACTTTTTCAGCATACTCAATGCGCGAATTACCAAGAACAAAATGAAAGCAATGATTAGAAAGTTCACCACTACGGTCAGGAAATTACCCCAGCCTAGGACAGCACCCTGTTTCTTCGCCTCGGCGAACACGGGCGAAGTCACCGCCTTGGAAAGACCCAGATAATGATTGGAAAAATCGACGCCACCGGTGATGGCGCCGAGAATTGGCATAATGACGTCGTCAACGAGCGAGTTGATGATCTTGCCGAAGGCTGCACCAATGATCACAGCTACAGCGAGGTCGACCACATTGCCCTTCAACGCGAATTCTTTGAATTCCTTGAGCATGTGCATTCTTCCCACAATGTTAACTGGGACCTTTCCTCGATCGCGATACTCAGCGCCGCGGCCATTGTTTGGTGTCCGGCGCGAGTGATAAATTGGTACGTTCAGAACAAATCATACCATACATGCGGGAGCGTGGCTGCCGACCTGATGGCTCCATGCAATGTTCCCTCTTTTTGGCGATCATTGGGTCGGTCGGCATGCCCTCGAGCTGGCGTTCTCACTCGCGTAAAAGAGCACGCACCCTCGCGCGCCAATCCCCTTCGCCTGGTTCCAAGGCGTTGGCGCCCGTTCATGAACCTCCCCCTCGCGTCTGCCAAACATTCCCGGGCAGGCCCATAGAGCCCCCGAAACCCTCGCGACTTCGAATATCGCTGAGTTTCCGGACATAATCAACGAACCTTTTTTCGATCCTGCACGTCACGCCATCATGCGGGGCGACCCCTCTACTTAAGATGCTGGCTGAGAAACTTGTTCATCTCGAACATTGTTACTTTATTCTTTCCGAACACCGCGGCCAACTTATCATCAGCGAGAATTTCCCGTTTGTTCGCTTCGTTTTGTAACTTGTGCTTCTTGATGTACTCCCAAATTTTGCTCACAACCTCGGTCCGCGGCAAAGGATCCGGCCCGACCACTGCCGCGAGTTCCTTCGACGGCTGCAACGGCTTGGCAAAGGCACTTGCCACTGGCTTGGCCTTTTCCGCCTCGAGCGATTTCGAAGTCTTGCCCGGTCCGGGCGCGCCCTTGCCGGGCGGGGCTTTTTTACCGCTGTTCGTCATCCGCATTGCCTCCATTGATTTTAGCGCGAGCGCATGCCGGCGCGACATTGCCTCCGGCTCGCATGATATAAACGAGCTTGACATGACGGAACCTCAACCATCGCACCCCGTCAAGCGGCCCCCGCAATCTTTATCGAAGCGGGCGCACGATTGGGTCCGGCATTGCCGCCAAACCGGCGGGGATTGGACTTTCCTGAAGGACCGGGGAGCCGGTGCGAGACCTCCATCAAATCTCTGATTCGCCGTCCCAACTTAAGCTACTTCTCCTCAGAGTGGTCGATTTTCGGCGCGATTTGGCGGTAGCGGTCGAAAGTTTTGGGGAAAACTGGTATTTTCCGCATTCATGGATTCCGTTGATCGGGAAGAAATCACTCAAAATCAACAAGTTGGACCGCCGCCCGGTCGAAAAAATCGGGCGGCTCTATCGCGCCGCAGTCCAGGCGGCCCCCGTAACCGGCCGCCGTTGGGTCAGAGCATGGCTTCCGCGGCATTTTCCATGTGGCGGTTGGTCAGCGCCTCGCGCAGTTTTTCCAACGCCCGGCTCTCAATCTGACGGACTCTTTCCTTCGAAATGCCAAGATGATCGCCGAGGGCTTCGAGCGTCGCCGCCTCATCCGCGAGGCGGCGCTCGCGGAGAATTTGCCGTTCGCGCTCAGAAAGCGCGGACAAGGCCTCGTTCAGCCAAGCAACGCGCCGACCGGTGTCGACGGCAAGACCAACCACCTCGTCTGGACGCGGCCCATCGTCGATGAGCATTGCTATTCGCTCCACCGCGACTGCGGACTTAACGTCCCCGATCGGCGCATTCAAGGACACGTCGGGGCCCGAGAGTTGCGCGTCCATGACCTCAACATCCGAGCGGGACACGCCGAGCATCTCGGCGATTTGGCCGAACACTTCCGTTCCGCTGCGCGAACTTTCGCCTTGCGCCAGCTTCGCGCGCATCCGGCGGAGATTGAAAAAAAGCGCCTTCTGCGCCGAACTTGTTCCGCCACGCACAATCGACCAATTATGCAAAACATAATTTTGCATGGAGGCCCGGATCCACCACGTCGCATAGGTCGAAAAGCGCACATCGCGGTCCGGTTCGAACCGCGCAGCGGCCTCCAAGAGCCCGACGTGACCTTCCTGGATCAGGTCGGCAAGCGACAAGCCATAATGGCGAAAGCGCACCGCAAGCGCGATCACGAGCCGCATATGCGCCCGCGCAAGCGTATGCATGGCCGCCTCATCTGCCTCATTTTTCCATCGCAAGGCAAGCGCATGTTCTTCGTCCCGCTCAAGATAAGGAGCGGCTATCGCCGCGGCGAGGAGATGTTCGCTTACCTCAGCTAACTGAGCCATGATCGTCGCCCCATCGCGAACATAAAGCGCCGCGTCGCCCGGAAACCGGGGATGGCTTCCTCCACAACCCTGAGCGCGTCGCCTCGCCGGCAATCCTTCCGATTAAAAATCGGTCTATAAACGCCCTTGGTTAAACGATTGCCCGGCGCGGCCGGTTCCAACCAATTCTTTAACTTTGATTTTGCATGACAATTGCGGCCGATGAAATTTCTTGTCGCGGTTGACAAATATTATTGCGGTGCACAATAATAAGGGAAGCCTCCCGGCGGCGCCGGTGGCTGTAACGAAATAGAACCGTGAATCAATGCGATATTTGACTTAACAGGCTTCTGGAATGGCGGCACGCATCTTAAATCCTAGTTTTCATGATCTTTTTATCCCCAAGCTCTGGACCGTCCTGCGCGAGAATTACGGCAAAGCGGACCTGCGAGCGGACATTCTCGCCGGCTTAACTGTTGCTATTGTAGCGCTGCCTTTGTCGATGGCGATCGCAATTGCTTCGGGAGTGAACCCCGGCCGAGGACTTTACACGTCAATTGTCGGCGGTTTCATCGTCTCGGCGTTTGGCGGCAGCCGCTTTCAGATCGGCGGCCCGGCAGGGGCCTATATCGTCCTCGTCTGGACGACGGTTCAAGAGCACGGAGTTGACGGGCTCCTCGCCGCCACCATGCTCTCCGGCGTCATTTTAGCCGGCATAGGTTTTTTGGGGAATTATACGCTTGATCCTCCCGCAACCGATATCATTATAAACGATGCCCACACAAGCTAATCAGCAAACTCAAATTGGTAGCAGGCGTAACTCGCAAGATCGTCATTAGCCAGTCGCGGACAGGGGCCAAAGTCTCATTCGTAGTCTGGTAAGTTACCACATCCGCATGCGCCGGATGCTCAAGAGGCGTATAAATGACATCCGTTCTCGCGCGATTTTGCGCAGTCGCACGAAGCTCAACAGCTGTGGCGGACGCCACGCCAACAAACTGAATTTTACTCGGGATCGTTTGCCGTCGTTCCCTATAATTTTTATGGATTCCGGTAATGCGGTCTTGCGCGTGCGCTTCAATCTGTGAAACGCCGCTCATTAACGAAACAACCAACCCAGACAATTCGTGCTCCCAGTTTTTTCCACAGCTTGGGGAAAAAGCACTTTTCAACGCTTGGTAGTGAACAGTTCCTGCGGAAGTTACGTAATCCTTGTTTGTGAGACACCTAAACCAACATTCTCCATCTTGGAGCGGCTGATCAACAATGAACGCCATAGGGAAAATCTGCTTTTTAAAGGGACTGATATTAAAAGAGCTGAGAAATGAGGTTGTCAGCACCAATTCCCACGCGAGTTGGTGGAAAAGACGTGATTTTTCCGCTCGAACCGATTTTGCGAGCGAATACAATGTCTCTCGGACCGACGTCGATTAAGATAAACGATAGATTTATACCCGTTCCAAATCGCCATTCAAAGCCGACTGTACCGTCAGGCCCAGGAGCGATATCGACATAATCAAACCGCCTCGGTATTTGCAAGAAAAACCGCCTCGCGCTCTCGACAGTCTCGCGAGAGATCGGCAGAGCCCCATAGCCGTCCCAGTCATCAACATCATATAATTCATAATCGGTGAACCGATCGGGAACAAGAGGTAGAATATTGCGAACGACACCGCTCGGCCAAAAAGCGACCGAATTCGGCGATATGTAAGCTACAACTCCTGCTGAATTCAATGCTGGCCATAGATAGGCCGCCAGTGGCACACGAATATTAGAGTCGGTGGCTACAGGCAGGCGAACGTCTGCATTCACTTCTGCAAATCCTTAATTTGCGCAATCCTATCCCCAAGCCATTTTTGGAGACGCTCAGCTACATCAAGATCAAGGTACGCAGTAAATTCCACATGCCTGACTATACCCCGTCGGCTCTCAATAGAAACGGGCGGCCCAGCATTCGCTTCATTGAACGGCGCCGGTTGCCCATCTGGTAGCAAAGCTATGGGATAGCCAACGACCCGAGGAATCGGATGCGTTCTGCGTAAAAGGCAGCCCATATTTTGCCGCTTGGGGTCTGGTTGCCTATTACACCGTGGCAAGCGATCTCTCGATAATCGGGGCTCTTAACATAATGAAATTCTAGGGTTTCTGTGGTATTTGGCTCATCCGCCATTATTAGCTCCGCTTCCAGTTCGAGAGCGTTCAGTCGGCGCCTTCTCCAACCGTCGCCGCATCCGCAGCCGCTTTCGTGCCGGTTTCGTCTTGGGCTTCGGACGATAGGCTAGCACAACGGCAACCATCGCGTCCAATGCCTCTGGCGGCTTCGGTTTTTTCATGCGATCAGGTCCGCGTAGGTCAACCGTTTGCCAGCAACCGCGCCGACAAGGCTTTCCAGCCGCGTGAGTGTATGGTGCTTTACATTGCCTTCGTTCAGCCTGAAGGCGAACTCATCAACATAGCGGCCAAGATGCTTTTTACTGGCGTGATGATAAACGCCGATCATGCCGCGCTTGAGAACCGCAAAAACACTTTCGATCCCGTTGGTGGTCACACCGTCGCGGGAGAATTCACCTTCTTTGTGCTTGACGGTATCATGTTCAAAAAACATGCCGCCGATGCCGGCGTAAGCCCCGGCCTCGTCGGTATGCAAGGTTGATCCGGTTTCCACATGCCGGTGAATTTCGGCCTGGACGGTTCCGGCGTCCGTGCTCGCAATTATCTTGGCGACCGTGCGGCCGCCTTTCTCGCGCATTCCAAGAACCGTTGTCTTGCCAACTGCGCCGCGCCCGACCTTGAGCTTTTTGTGCTCATGCTTGTTGGCCTCTTTGCCGCCGACGAAGGTTTCATCGATTTCGATAATGCCACGAAGCTTCGTGAGGTCAGGCCCGCATGCTTCCCGGATGCGATGGAGCATGAACCAAGCGGACGCCTGCCGGATGCCTATCTCTTTCGAGAGTTGTAAACTGGAAATGCCCTTGCGAGCCGTGAGAAGCAGGTACATTGCGTAAATCCACTTGTGCAGTGGAATGTGGCTCCGCTCGAATATCGTGCCCGTACGTACCGTAAAATCTTCCTTGCATTGGTTGCAACGATAGAAGCCGTTCTTGCGGGTCGTAATCCGCTCGCCTAACCCGCATATTGGGCATTTGGGCCTTCCGGCCATAAGTTCTGTTCCAGATAGATTCGCGCCGTCTCTTGATCCGGGAACATCGCGAAAAGTTCAAATGTTGAAATGGTGGATTTGCTCATGACTTGCCCTTACCTGATATACGGAATATCGCATAAAACGGCTAGGGAGTCAAGCGTATAATTC
>CAWKON010000015.1:5000-78649 GCA_963851225.1 uncultured Alphaproteobacteria bacterium
CCGTCTCGCGCAGCATGGCTTGGCTTCGGATTTTGTCCTCGATCACCATGTGGCCGAACATTCTGCTCGCATGATTGAAGGGGTCCCGGATTTCGTCCAATGTTTTCAGAGCCGAACGCGACCGTGGCTCACGCGCGAGTTCAAGCAATGCGTCATACGCGGACATCGTCCATTCGTGAATATCCGGGTGGGCCACGCATTCCGGCGCGCTGACCCTATGATGAACCAAGTCATAGCCGATGAAGTTTTCAATTTCCTCTGTGGCGGCAGCGCAATGGCGCGGCCAAGATAGGCCAAGTTCCGCCGACGTTTTTTCGGCGACGCTGCGCCAATCCTGCAGAAGCTGATCCCAGTCGAAAATAGAACGTGGAAGCGCGCGGGTCGCGATTTCGGCGTCGATCATGTGCCGCAACCATAACAACGTCCCCGTGGCAAGCGAAAAGCCATTTCGTTCCTGCACCGAAAGCGCGACTTCGAGCGGCGCGCGAACCGGAATGACGACACGCGCCGGAGCTTCGATGCGGCCCAGAATCTCGAGCCAGAAAGGCGCGAAACGGCAAACCCTGGGATCCTTAAAGACAGCGAGCGGCTCGCCGGCAAATTCCTCTTCGAACAATTGCTTGGCGCGTTCCTGAAAGGCGGCGGCAGCCGGCGAATGGTACCAGGCAGGATCGAATTGTCGCCAGTCGGTCCACGACGAGCCGACCGACGCCAGAAGCTCATCGTGAAACGCCATGAAAGCCCACGATTCGAAATAGCCGCGTTCATTTTTGGTTTCGGCCGGCATCAAGGTTTTCGGTTGCGCTCCGCCGAGCTTCACAAAAAAACCTGCGGCCGCGCTCGTTCCGCCACGGTGCATTCCGAGAACGAGGATAACATTTCTCATTTTTAATGCTTCAAAGTGTGTTGGGATGCTGTTGCAATTTGGCCTCGATGGGGCGGAAGGTCCAGGGGTGCGATTTAGGACGATGATCCCGCATCCGGCGTCAAGAGGCGATCATGCCACTATCCTTTCCGGGTTGGAAGGACCGTCATGGGACCCCAGTTAGCCCAAGTTACCAATTCGGCCGCCCAATTCGAACAAATGGTCCTGGATGAAAACACTTGTTTCGCGTTTTGTGCCGGTGGCTCGCGTCGTGCCGCGAAGGTCAATCGTCTTGTCTCGCCAACGCTCTTATTGCGCGTTTCAGCTTGTTCGCAGAGGTCATGGCGACGTGTGGCGCGTTCGAGTTTCGCCCGCGTCGTCGATCGTTGCCGTACCGCGGTGGCCTTCCTCGACCATGAGGAATTTCGCGTGCTTTTTCTCGAAAAGAAGAATCACCTCATCGCCGACGAAGTGGAAGGCGTCGGCACGGTCGATCGTGCGCCGGTCTATCCACGCGAGGTCATGCGCCGCGCCCTCGAACTCAGCGCTTGCGCGATCATCCTAGTGCACAATCATCCATCCGGCGATCCGCGGCCTTCGAGCGGCGACATAAGCCTTTAAAGTCAAGCAACTGATGCTTCTTTATCGCCCCGCCTTGACAAAACTCTCCAACACCATTTTGCGCCCCGCCTCGCCAAAATCGACGGTGAGCTTATTGCCGTCCACGGCGGCGACCGTGCCGGTGCCGAATTTCGCGTGAAACACCTGCGCGCCCTTCGCAAAGGCCGGAGCTGCGTTCGAACTCGCCACGAGTTCCCCCTCGATTTGCTCCCGGCCACGCCACGCCCGGCGCTCTTGCAACCCCCCGGAATTGCCCCGTGCTGATTCGCCCGCGCGTTGCTTCGCGCGCTGCCAGCCAGGCGCCGCATAAGACGACCCATAGGTGTCCATGTTGGAAAAGCGCGATTGCGCGTATCCGCCATAGGCCGAACCCGTCGCCGCCTCGACGACTTCCACGTGAGGTTCCGGCAATTCGTCCAGAAAACGCGAAGGAATCGTCGTCTGCCAAAGTCCATGAATGCGCCGGTTGGCCGCGAAATAATATTTTCGCCCGGCGCTTGGCCCGCGTGAGGCCGACATAGGCAAGGCGGCGCTCTTCCTCGAGCCCCGCGCGGCCCAAATCGTCGAGCGAACGCTGATGCGGGAACAGCCCCTCTTCCCATCCGGGCAAAAACACGGTTTCGAACTCAAGCCCTTTCGCGCGCATGCAAAGTCATGATCGACACGCGCGCGCCGGAGTCCGTATTCGCGGCGTCCATCACTAGCGAAATATGTTCGAGAAACGCGCCAAGATCGGGAAATTCCTCCATCGCGCGGACCAGTTCCTTAAGATTTTCGAGACGGCCCTCGGCATCGGCGGTCTTCTCCTTGCGCCACATATCGGTATAGCCGGATTCTTCCAAAATGGTCTCGGCGAGCTCGCCCTGCGGCATTGTCTCGATCAAACCGGCCCAGCGGGAAAAATCAGCCAAAAGGCCGCGCAAGGTTTGGCGCTGCTTGGGCTTCAATTCCTCGGTCTCGACGATTGCCGCGCGCCGCCTGCATCATGGGGATGCGCGCGCGCCGCGCATGATCGTGGAGGATCTGCAAGGTAGCGTCGCCGAGGCCGCGTTTGGGCAGGTTGACGATGCGCTCGAAAGCAAGATCGTCGGCGGGCTGCGCGGTGCAGCGCAAATAGGCGAGCGCATCGCGGATTTCCGCGCGCTCGTAGAAACGCGGACCGCCGATCACCCGGTAGGGCAGGCCAAGGGTGATAAATCGCTCCTCGAATTCGCGCATCTGGAACGACGCGCGGACCAGAATGGCGATCTCGTCGAGCGCATGGCCCTTGCGCTGCAATTTGCTCGATCTCTTCGCCGATCACGCGGGCTTCTTCTTCCGAATCCCAAACTCCGGTGACGGTTGGTTTCTCGCCCGCCTCGCCATCGGTGAAGAGGGTTTTGCCGAGCCGCCCCTCATTATGCGCGATGAGGCCCGCCGCGACGGCGAGGATATGCCCGGTCGAGCGGTAATTGCGCTCGAGCCTGATGATTTTCGCGCCCGGAAAATCGCTTTCAAAGCGTAAAATGTTATCGACCTCGGCGCCGCGCCAGCCATAGATCGACTGATCGTCGTCGCCGACGCAACAGATATTTTGGCGCCCCTGCGCGAGCAGCCGCAGCCACAAATATTGGGCCGTGTTGGTGTCTTGATATTCATCGACGAGCATATAGCGGAACCGGTCCTGATAAAGTTTCAGGACGTCCGGATTTTCGCGAAAGAGCCGCAAGGTTTCGAGCAGCAGGTCGCCGAAATCGGCGGCGTTGAGAATTTTCAGCCGTCTCCTGGTAAAGCTTATAAAGCGCGGCGCCCTTGCCGCTGGCGAAAGCAGCCGCCTCGCCTGCCGGCACATGCGACGACATCGAGACCACGATTTTTCCAGGCATCGATCTGATGCGCGAGCGCGCGTGCGGGCCAGCGCTTGTCGTCGATATTTTCGGCTTGCAGAACTTGTTTCAACAAGCGGATCTGATCGTCCGCATCGAGAATGGTGAAGCCCGGTTTCAGACCCACAAGCTCGGCGTGGCGGCGCATAATCTTAGTCGAAATTGCATGGAAGGTGCCGAGCCACGGCATGCCTTCGGCGACCGGCCCGGCAATCGTTCCGACCCGCTCCTTCATTTCCCGCGCCGCCTTGTTGGTGAATGTCACGGCGAGGATTTCATGCGCGCGGGCGCGGCTCTGCGCCAGGATATGCGCGATTCTTGTGGTTAGCACGCGGGTTTTGCCTGTGCCTGCTCCGGCCAGCACAAGAAGCGGCCCATCGATCGCCTCGATCGCTTCCCGCTGCTCGGCGTTGAGCCCGTCGAGATAGCGGCGCGGCCACGCGCGGGCGGCAATTCCTTGCGGGGAAGGCGCATCAAGGGCGGCAAGCGAATGAGCATGGGTCAAGGAATTGCGCCTCCTCTAGCAGTCAAACCGGATTACCGACGCCGAAACGAATCACCCAGCCTCTTTGCATTATGCGCCTAATTAGCTGGCGCCAAAGCGGAACCTGATCCCCTTGCGGGAGATGGTGGCTCGAGAGAGTCGAGCCCCGCGAGGGGGCGCTGGGGACGCCGCGATTACGCCGCTGTTTCTTCGACCGTCAAACGGTGCGCGTCAGTAGGATCGCTCGTATGCTCAAAGTTGGTTGCGCATGCAATGGCATCGGCATCCAGGTTCAAAACCGTGGTTGCGTCAAGGTCATTGGAATGAGCAATATCGCATTGGCGAAACGTGATGTACAAAGTGCCGGTATGCGGAAATTATCGAATATTCAATTTTATTTGAGTTGGTGAGTTATGGGTGCCGGATCGCCAGATTGAGGTACGGCTCAAACCAGCCTGCCGGCACATCTGGAGCCGCGCGCTTGAGAAAACGGACATATTTCGCGTCACCCAATAAATGCCATCCGAGATATCTCAGTGGGCTCCGGCGCCGTAAGAACTCTCCAAGTGAGTGATGTTCTAAATTCCGGACGTCTTTCCCCAGCGATAGATCGATCTCATGAAAGCTTACTCCCAGGCCCCATCTGTATAGCTCAATAAGATTCTCCTCTGAAGGAGGGGTTAATAATTTTGCTGCTCCAACGCGAGGGCTAAATTGCATGTATTGGAGAGCCAATTGTGGTGGTAACCAATTAAAAAATGGCAACCATGACGTGTGACTATCCAAATACCAAAGCCTATTTGGGGCCTCTATTATTATTAGATAACCGCCAGGGCGAATTAGCTGCCAGGCACGTGACAATGCCTGAAGCCTTTCCTCTAGGAGCATATGTTCAAGTACGGCAAAAAAGATAACCGCATCAAAGTTTTTGTCGCTCTTGGCCATATAATCCACAGCGTTTGCGACCTTCAACTCCGCCGAAACACCGAAGATCCGGCATTTATCCTCTGCGAGCTTCATCAATCGTTCTACAAGCTCGACTCCAACAACCGTTGCACCCTGCTCAGCAAGAGTTACCGTTGAAGACCCTGATCCTACACCAAGTTCAAGGATATTACTTCCACTTAGAGGTAAAAATGAGTTTATCCATGGGACGTACGTCCTACGGTCGAGGTCTACCCGGATGATTGTTTGTTCCCCCAGCTCTTTTTTTCCCTGCTCTGTCTCATAGTAGCCCCGCGGAATAGAGCTTTTCTTGATGAATTCTCGGTGAGCGTTCAAATCATCTGCGTTAACTTCGCGCCAATTTTTTGATAGTTTACCAACGATCGCGGATTCATATTTATTATTAATCCTCTGAGCAGCCTCCTTTATGCCTGCCATCGTGCTCCTCATGGATTGCATGGTCTGAATCCTCGAAAAGTATAACGGGCTAACCGTAAGCAATTGCCGCCTGTACGGCGGGCGACGCGAGGAATCAAAGCAAGCCCCATGCCCCGAAAGTGGCAATTAGTAATGTTGGACCAGGACAGGCGGGAAAAAATACCGCTTGTGACTCGGCGCCGCCCCGAGGCTCCCCGGTAATCCCCGGTAATGCCATAGCGCGGACAGAGGAACCCGCCTGGGCAGCGCCGGCGCCGGATGCAGTCCCGGGCTCGCGTTGTCGTCTAAGAGCCGCGTGTCCATCTCCAGGAACATCCGAGGATAATAAATTACCGTGACAGGCAGTGCTTCGCTGATCATATCGCCAGGATAACATTATCTCCAAGGCGAGGGAAGGGGAGGGAAGGGGAGGGGAGGGGAGGGGAGGGAGGCCTAATCCGAACCGCTAATCCGAAAGAATACGCATATATCGACCCCCCGCTACGACCCTTATTTGCGTGTCTGCGGAGCATTGCCACGAGATCTTCGCCGAACATTGTTTCCGTCAATCCGCTCACCGGAGCACAACAAAAATGCCGGCGGCAGTAGCGCAACACACAAGTGAGTACAGCCGAATCGAAACCGCACCATCATACTGGCGAGCCGCCGCCTCGCCATAGCCGAGAGCGAGAATGAACGCCGCCCCGGAAACAACCCACGGAGCGGCCAAGATGCCGTAGACCGGAACCAGAAGAGCCAATGCGCCGCAGGTAAATGTAAGGGCAACGATCTGGGCAGCGACCCGCCAACGGATCTGGCCCGCCGCAACGAGCTGCATGCCATAGGGGGTCACGAGAACTTTCATCATAAAGAAGACGCCGAAGCCGGGCCAGAGCGCCCGGACGGCATCATAGCTCGGACCAAAGACAATTGGGGTGGCAATGGGGCCAATGACGGCCACCGAAAGACCGGCAATAATGCCGATGACAAAAAATTCCAAGTTCATGTGCCTTGCCAGGGAGCGGTACTCGTCCTTCGTGCCGTTCACATAGAGCTTACTCAGTGGAGGCAAATAGACCGTCGCCATCATGCTCAACAGCGGCAGCGCGTTCTGCACGAGCCGCGTCACTGCCACATAGCGGCCAACAGAAGCGGTGTCGACGAAGAAGGAAACGATCACCACGTCGATCTGATTGATGGCATTCGCCAGTATGAAGTCGACGGCATACACTTTCGCGGAAACCAGCAAGGCGAGTCCATCGCGAAAAATCCCTCGTGCGGTCGTCCGGAAACAGGCCAGGATTTCCTGGATGGCGTTGAGCGACGCAACGAGATAGATGCCCCGACCGATCGTAAAAGAAATCGCCGTAAACAGCACGTCGCGGGTCACCGTTGCCGCGATGATGACCAGGGTGATGGAGACGAAGGTCGTCCACGCCACGATGATCATTTCCCTGCGGAATAACATCTGGACGCGCAGTCCGATGAGGGCAATGTCGGCGGTGGCGGCTGCGAAGTAGCCGATCATGGCGAACGCCGCCGCACTTTGCTCCCAGGCCGAAAATCCCAACAGATGTACCCAGATCAGACAAGGCAGAAGGAGGACTGCGCTGAGAAAAGTTTTGACAATCACGCAGAGCGATATGAGCACGGCGCGCCGTTCCGGCTCGGCACTGGCCCAACGCATGGCATAGACGTTCATGCCGAAATCCGCCAAGACCGAAGCCAGCCCCGCGATCGTGTAAGCAAAACCAATGACCCCGAACTGATGGGGCCCAAGGAACCGCACCTGGACAAGAAATGATATCAGCGACCCTGCAAGCCGCAAAACCGTTGCCAGGGCAGCAAAAAATTGCTTCGACCAATGGATCGAAATCGAGGCTGCCGTCATCGCGCAGGCGCCGGCGAGCGAGCAGCATTTCGCGCGCCACCGGCCCGTAAGGATCTGCTCATCCCATAACCGAGGGACAGGGCTGCGAAAAACATCAGTAATTCGTCCGTGAACGGAGCCGATGCGACCGAAATCAGCAAGACTAGCAACAGTAATGCGAGGCACAAACGGCGCAAAGCTTGCTGTTGGGGACTTGCGTTTGGATCACGATACAAAATATACACGCCGCATGACCCTAGGAATAGCAGGTAGAAGATGGTGCCCAACACACCGCCCTCGGCAAACACCTTTGGCCAGTAAACATCCTGGAGAAAGACCGGATAATCCGGACTTCCACCCCAAAGTAAATAAATCCCGTAGTCGTAATACACTTGGCTGTAGCCAAATTGATATGAGGCCGCGCTTCCGAAAGTTCCCCCACCCGTTCCAATCGGGAAATGGTCGGCCGCGACGCGTAACGACTCATTCAGCATGCCGGCCCGCACCGAGTTCGATGGCATCGCTGCCGTAAAACATCCCGACATGGCCCAACACGGCGCTCCCCAGTTTCGTATTGGTGAGCACGAGAGCCGCGACGCCTACCAGCACCGCCAGGTGCACGCCGAACGAACCATATCCCGACCGGGGCGCGCTGAAGATAATGAGGAGACCGGCAAAGCATCCTACCATCTCCTTAACCGAAACTGCGAGAAGGACGAACGTGGCAAACAGCGCGCAGAGAATAAGGTCAAGCGTCCGCTTCCGCAGTCTGTAACGCGTTGCGGCCACGAATGCGCCGAAGGAATTGAGCCATGCAACCTCGGGGTGGTTCAAGACAAGCCCTTGCGGCATGACCAAAGCACCTTTCGACTCTAAAGTCTTGCCCCATATGTTCACACCCGTGCTCAGATCGTGAAGAATGAACGGAATATTGATCAGGCACAGAACAATAATCAGCTTGGAAAGACTTTCAAATACCTGCATGGCGCTGCCTGTCCTCTTGAAAATCCATGCGAAAGCAAACGTCATAATGGCGATTTTGGAATCAAGTGCAATAGTTACTATTGCGGAAATTGGTTGGGGAACACCCCTATTAGGGAAAACAATCACTCCGAGCAAAAGAACCGCGCCGAAACCAAACATTGACAGGGCAGGCAGCCAAGACCTCCGGTCACTGAGATACAAAATGGCGAAGGGAAGCAAAATAAGGCACGTGGTTTCATCGAGCGGCGAAGAGTTATACTCCTGTGCTAACGCCAGTCTGATGTAGTGTATTGCCAAATAGATATTGAAGAACCAGATCGTCACTAATGCGTCCAAACGCATGACCGGTTTGGCGTGCCGCAAGCCTTCGCGAACAGAGCGCCCGCCCGAACCAGACTGCGGCCCTCGGACGGCCCCATAACGTATTATTTTTCGCAAACTCCCATCCCCTTATGCAGCATATTTTTCGAGACAACGTGACAATAGTTGTCTGAGCGCGGAAAAATAGTCGCGCTTTGTGAATTTGGCCGCATACTGCCGTGCGGACGCCGCGAGCGCGTTTCGCCGCTCCGGTTCTTTCATAAGATTTTCGATTGCGCGGGCGAGCGCGGCAGGGTGCCCGGCCTCCACCGCGATCGCCGTCACGCCATCGATCAGATACCCCTCCAACCCGAGCACATCGGAAGCTACGACAGGGACTCCTGCCGCGATCGAAGCCGCGAGTCGAGTATGGCCGTTACTCTTCAAATTCTCTTTAAGGCAAAGGGCATAGATCGCAGCGTGAGCAGAAAGCCGTTCATGTTCGGTGACGTCGATTTCGCTGAACACTGTTGCACGCTGGTTCTTGTTGAGAGCGGTAACGCGCGGAAGGTCCTTACTCGAGCACACGACAATGAGAGGCCAATTTCCGAGATGCGCCGCTTCGAATAGCGTTTTCCAATCGCAGCTAATGCGTCCGGAGGAGAGGACATATCCGTCTCTCGCCGCGCCCGCCGAATTGTTGACCTCGCTGAACCACCCTGAGAGCGGCCACGGAACGGTATGGAGCACGTCTTCCGGAAGGCCGTAGCGCTCCACGAATATCTGTTGCTCCCGGTTGGTCATGACCTGAACGGCGACAACGGACGCTCGCATACTGGGCCCGATGACATATTTGTAGAAAAAAAGGATGGCCGCCGCGATGATGGGGCCTTTGCTCCGAACATCGATATCGATGCACTCGAAAATGACGATGTTGCGATTGCCCAAAATCGCCTGGAGGAAACAGATCAGGCGCCCATACCGGTACCAATCCGGCGCAATGAGCGAGAATTCCCGGCCGAGCCAGATCAGAAGCAGCGCCCGCAAGACGGAAATGCGCAGAAGAGATCGCGACAAGCGCGGTCCTAGCTTTTCCTCAGCATATTTCTCGAATGGGCACAATAAGTCATCCAGTTCCTGAAAGTACCAAAAGTCACACAATATCTGCCGGTTATTAATACGTGACATAATTGAAACCTTCAAACTTGGTCCTCCTACGCGCGATAATTTGCTTTCGGCGCATGCCAAGCGCTACCGCATGCATGGGTCATCATGCTCGCCATAAAGGCCAACCCGGAGATAAACCAACACATCTTCGTGCCCCTGCCATCGGCGCGTGCACGGCGTGCGCCCTGTGCCACACGGCAACGGCGGATGCTTTCATGGAAACAGCATTTAAAACTATAGCACACGCGGCGGTCGAAATCCACCGCTCATGTAGCCGATACACGATAGCTGTCGTGTGTCGATGGGATATTTCCAGAGATCATTGAGATAAGAGAGCTTCCCTCGATGCCGATAGTGAGGCCGGCGACCATTGTAACGGTCGAGAAAAGCAAGAGTGCGCCGGCCTGTTCGTAGGAATCATTGGAGGGTGGGGCGTAGGCCCCTTCCCTTAAGGCAGCCGGCACGAGGCGTTTGGCCTTTCAGTTCCTTCATGAAGGATCGGGCTGACGAGCTTGCACCGGCATAGTAACATTCGCAACGCCTTTGCGCGAGCGCGGATGCGGATCGCCTCCAACGCCGCGCGACCAAGTTTGCTGGCAACGTCGCTTTTGCGGGTTGGGATTTTGGACGGTGGTGCGTGGCCAGAGCGAAAGAGCTTGGAGAACCCGCGGCTCAGGGTTTCAGCGGCGGTTTTGAACGATGATATAGGGCCGGGTGCGTCGTGGCGACCGCGGCATCGTCTTGATCGTGGCCAAAGGAGGCCGCGATGGCAAAGGCCATCCCTTTCGTGGCTGCCATGCGCGCCAACAAACGGGGGATGGGCCGATAGAACGGATTATTGGCCAGCTGCTTCGAGCACGGCAGTTGTTGGTCAACAGACCGATGCCGCCCCATGCGCCGCGGATCTTAATCGCATGTTTGGGGCCGGTCGCCCAGTTTGCGTCCGTTCCTCCACAAAACCGCATGATGTGGCCGATAAAGCGCAAATTTCGCTCTATATTGTCTGCGCAACAAAGCCACTCTAAACACTCCGTCGATGACTCTGACGCGATCGAGTAACAGCCCATGCACCAGCACCGCTGCCGGTCACAAGATTGCGACCGGTTCAAGTCGAGACGCCTCCATGTCCCAAGCGTATAGAATCTCCGCGTGGAACCGCAAAAGGAAGTGGAATCTCTCCGATGGAGAGATGTCGGCAACCGCCCGAACGCGGGTCTTCGATGTTGGGTTCAGTAGACCTCTTGCAAAACCGTCATGCGGCCTCGAGTTAAACGAAATACAGCGTGTTGCAAAAATGTTGTTTATCACAACACCCAACAGATAATTCTCGGCCGAAGTCAATACCAGGGTGCCGTTCCTGCGTTAAATTGATAAGAAAAATTTTGATAGATATACGACAATTATATGAAAAGGACTTGCCGACGGCGAATACAATTACTTACCGTCGCCATCAGAAATGAATAGTATTTTGGAAGACGCGGGTATTCGTGACTTCAAAGTGTTGCTGAATGGAATCGCCGGAGTAACATTGGACTTCGAATTTATTTTCTAAGCCCTGGCGGCGCGCCGGCGTGCTGTAGACCTCGCGATGAGGTCCAGGTCGGGACGCTTCTAAGGTGGCACTCCGATCCTTTCATAGGCTTGTGGCCATGGGGCCACAGGCAACATCTACCTCGGCCGCACAAGGAGCAACGGATGGATGGGCGTTTGCCCGTTTCCACGGCCATAACTCAAAGGTTGCCGGAGGGCCGCACAGGACCAGTGGCCACGCCGCAGTTGTGTAGTCCAGTTTAAGCGGCCGTCGCGCGATATCCGCATCATCAAGTCCGCCTCTGACGCCTTGCACCCGCCCGCTTGATGTGGTTCTATACAGCCTTGGCAGCAATCGAAAATTTTGAACCTATTTCAGCCATCCTTTCACTAGGAAGGAAATGTCTTTGATGAATTATCTCAATTCTTTATCAGCCTTCGTCTCACGCGGCGGCATAAGTTCATGGAGGAATAAAGTCATGCAACGTTTTACGATCGTAGGCTTGACGATATTCGTGGCAATCGCCGTCCCTCTCGCTCCCGCCAGCGCCTTGAGCAAGGTGGTGGCAACCTACCATTACGATAATCTGCGCACCGGCTGGAACCGCAGTGAAACAATCCTGACCCCGGCAAATGTCGGACCGAGCACATTCGGCGTGCTCTCCAAGGTCGTGCTCGACGATCAAGTCGATGCGCAACCCCTTGTTGTTCCAAGTCAACAGATTATCGCCGGTTCCTTCACGCTTGGCTCGCCGGGGACGTATGAAGTCGTTTATGTGGCGACCGAAGCCAATACGGTCTACGCGATCAATTCAGCCAATGGTGCCGTACTCGCTAAGCGAAACCTCGGAACTGCGGTACTAAACCCGCTTACATGCGGCCTTAATACTCCGAATGCCGGAATCAAGAGTACTCCAGTCATCGATATGACGACCAAGACACTCTATGTCATCGCCTACATATCGATAAGCGGGACCCCAACTTATCAGCTTTTTGCCCTCAATCTGAAAGATTTGACCAACAGAATTGCCCCAGTCACTGTCGCCGCGTCGCACACTCTGAGCGATGGCACGACCTATAATTTCAACGCCGCATATCAACGGCAGCGGCCGGCGCTGCTCGAGTTGTCCGGCGTTATTCCATTAGGGCTCCACTCATCCGGCAATATTTACGCCGCCTTTGGCAGTTTTTGCGATTTCAACACCAATCAGTCGCGAGGCTGGGTTTTGGGTTGGCGGGCGAGCACACTGACGCCGCTTCCGGCGAACGAGCTGACCGACACGCTCGCGACGGGGGGCTTTTTCTTATCCTCCATTTGGATGTCTGGCTATGGCATAGCCGCCGACCCCACGGGGAATTTGTTTTTTTCGACCGGAAACTCCGGGACGGGCACTTATGATGGCGTCCGCAATATTCAAGAAAGCGTGGTGAAGCTCGCCCCGCAACTTGGAAATCTTCTCGACATATTCACGCCGTCGAACGAAAATTCTTTGGACGCAGCAGATACAGACGTTTCGGCCGGGGGCGTGCTCCTCCTGCCGCCCCAGCCGGGTCCGTTTCCGGATTTGGCGGTGGCCACCGCCAAATCCGGAAATATGTATTTGCTCAATCGCGACAATCTGGGCGGATTTACGCCGGGCGGCCCCGACAAGGTCCTCGACACAAAAACCATCGGGCCTTGCTGGTGCGGGCCGTCCTATTTCACCGGTTCGGACGGGATCGGGCGGGTCGTCAGCAGCGGCTGCAGCGGCTGCACTCCCACCAGCGGCGCGACCCTCGCCCAAATCACGGTCTGGAAGGTTCAGACCTCGCCCACGGTTGCCTTTGTCCAAGAAGGCGCGGCGGTGCCGGTCGCCAGCGGCCAGGATGGCGGAACCTTTACGGCGGTTTCGTCGAACGGCACAATGGCCGGGACCGCGATCATATGGGCGACCGGAGAACCGGTCGATTCCAACCCTGCCGCGGTCAATCTTTATGCCTTCGGAGCGGCGCCTTCGGGTGGCACGCTGCCGTTGCTATATTCCTCGCAGGCGGGATCATGGCCCTTTACCGGCGCCAACGCCAATATCGTGCCGGTCGTGGCGAATGGAAAGGTCTATGTGGCGAGCAACAAGCAGCTGACGATTTTCGGCCTCGGCGGGCATGCGTTTGCGGCGAGCGCGGCCGCCGCGGCCGGGCCGGCGGCGGGCATTACCCAAGAGTCGCCGCATCAAGTGACCGGGGTTCTTCAACCGGCCACCGGCACGGGGCTCGCGCTGCGGACGCGGGCCGGCACCATCGCGCGGGTCGACGATTTGGAAGCTCTCCGCAGGGAGCACACCGGCGTCCTGGTGCCAGGGAAAGCCTACACGGCGCAGGGAACCTATGATTCGACCGGCGCGCTGCATGCAAATGCCTTCGCGCGGGCGAAGGGTTCGCCGGCACTTTGGCCGCCGGATCGCTGACGCCGCGTCCCACGCGCTTGCGGCGGCGTCTTTGCGGCTGCGCTCGCAAATTTTACTAGGTCCAGGCGTTCGCGCGGCTCCCCGGTGTCATTGAGCAGGAACCCGTGGATTACTGCGCCCGCCCGCGGGCGGGCGGGCATGGACCTGCTCACAACAGCCGGCGCACCCGCGAACTCGCAAACGGCGTGGTCTTATCGCCGCCGCCGCGCCGCACGACCGAGTTCGGGAGCAAATCCCTAGTCACGATCGCGCCAAATGACAGCAGACAGCCGTCGCCGATTGTCAGGCTATTGCCGACACCAACATGGCCGCCAAGAAAACAGCGCTCGCCGATCCGTGTGCCGCCGGCGATGCCGACCAGGCCGGATATGAAAGTATGGTCGCCGATGACGCAGTGATGAGCAATATAGCTGCCGCCCCAGACGATCACATTGTTTCCGATCCGCGCACCCGGCTCGATGACGCTTGGCCCGATGAAGCAATGTTCGCCGATTTCGTTGGCATAGAGAAGGCAATCGGGGTGGATGAACGAGGCGAAACGGTAATGGCGCGCCTTTCCTTCGAAAAATCGGTCTCGTCTGAACTCGTTCAATAACCGGTAGCTAATCGGTCCGAGCAGCTCCACGCGATCAGGCGGAAACGCTTCCTCAAGACGATCCCACGCAACAAGCGGCAAGTCGCAGAATCGATCGCTCGTCGCATATGCGGGATCGACCGTGAAACCGACGACGCGATGCACAGTATGGGCCTCGAGGTAAGCCTTGGCGACCTCGGCGCTCATGCTGGCTCCAAAGATGACGATTTCCGCCATATCTGCTTTCTCAACCTATGGCTTTCCCACGATCTCGGCCGTTCCGGCTTGCGCGATCTTAGCCGTTTCCCACCCTACGGAACGCGCACAGCAAACGCAATCTGCCGCGGCTCGAGGCGACCCCAACGTCTCATAAGCCGCTGCACTCTATATTGCGCCGTTCCGCACCGGCGGTTATCTTGACATCATCGACGACATAGCTAAAACATCCGCATCAATTTTGCCAAACCCGGCCGCGCAATGGGTTTGGGCCCACATTTAGCACCCCGCGCAAAGGGAGAACTTGATTATGCTTACTTGGAACCAACTAAGGACTTTGCCGTGGGCCTGCCTGGCAGCGGCGCTGCTCACAATCAACGCCGGAGCCGCGCAAACGCGGGGCAACGGCGTCAAAGTTGGAGCGGCACAAGTGACGGGCGGCGGCCGCACTATCGTTCTCAAGTCGGCTTCGGGCGAGGTGCTACCGTTCTCTCCGGGGGCGCGTTTTTTCACGCCGCCTTCGGGTCTGACGACGAAGCCTGGCTTCGCTCATACGACCGTCGTGGCGGGGATTCCACCCAAGGGCGGCTTCCCCAAGGCAGCAAGGCCGCTGGTTGTCGGGCCGCCCTTCGCTGGTTACCTGGCCGAGACACCGGCCTCCATCGCCTGCGTTTACCGGCTTGTCGCCGTAGCCTCAGGCTGCGAACCCAACACTGTGACAACCAACACCTCGGGCGGCTCGCGAGCCATCGCCATTGTTGATGCCTTCGACAATCCAAATGCGGCGACCGATCTGGCCGCTTACGACGCCCAGTTCGGTGTGACACCGGCGACTTTCACTACCATTTTTGGCACCGGTGCTCCTTCCGCGGGCTGCACAAACGGCGCGCAACCTCCGGATAGCACGGGCACCGGCTGGGATATCGAGGCGTCTTTGGACATCGAGATGGCGAATGCGATCGCACCCGGTGCCCATATTTACTTGGTCGAAGCCAATTCGGATTCGCTTACTGACCTCCTCAATGCTGTCGCGGTCGCGACGAGCTGCGTACAATTGGCTGGCTCCGGCGTGGTATCGATGAGTTGGGGCATACCGGAATTCAGTGGCGAGACGGGTGATGACTCCACCTTCACCGGCGCCAACGTCGTCTATTTCGCGGCCGCCGGCAATAATCCTGGAGTGCTCTATCCGGCGGCGTCTCCGAACGTCATAGGGGTCGGCGGCACGACCATCAGCCGCAACCAGACCACCGGCGCCTTCCAGAACGAGGCGGTTTGGAACAACAGTACGGCCGACGTAGTTATGTCCGGGAGCACGCAGAATTTGGGCACCGGCGGTGGCCCCAGCCTCTATGAACCGATTCCTACGTACCAGAACAACGTCGCCTCGATCGTCGGAACCCAGCGCGGTACACCCGATATGGCCGCCGTTGCTGATCCTGCAAACGGGGTTTGGGTCTACAATACCTCAAGTTTTGGCGGTTTTGCCTTTGCTGGCGGCACTGGCGCTGCGACCGCATTGGCTGCGGCTATCGTTAACCGGTCGGGCTTCGTTTGGGCCACCAGTTTCAACGCGCTAAAGAATATTTACAGCTTGCCGGCCAAAGGCACGCTCACCACTTACTTCACCAACGTCTCCAGTGGCCTCTGCGGCCCCGGCGGGGTAAACTTCTTCCCCGCTCCCGTTGGGACGACGGCCTTTCCCAACAGCTTAGGGGAAGGCTACGATCCCTCCTATACCTTGTCCGCCACCCTTATTCCTTGGAATTTTTGCACCGGTTGGGGTTCGTTGCACGGCAGTCACTGAGGGAAGGCAGCGGTTCAGGCGCGCAGCACCGTTACGGACGGTGGAAAGCACCCGGTCGAGAAACCCTCTCCCGCATTGTTGCGGGGAGGGTTGATAGCTGGCGACGCCGGGCTGAGAAAGTGCCGCCAAAAGGGGAACCTTTAAACCAACACATGGGGGCCTGCTCCAGGCAAAGCAAAATGCGGGTTTCCCGAGGCTGGCCATGGGTTGATGCCAAAAATCGGGAAAGACCGCCAAGAGACGACCGGTCGGCGTTCTCTTTAAAACATGGACCGCGGAGCGGGAAGCAATTGGCGGTTGCCATTATTGCCATACGGTTGCAATCGGCCGCCGTGGGAGAGCGAATTGGGGCGCTCGCTTGGAGGGAATGCGCGGCGCGACAGCTTGCGGCGGCGGTCGCAAACCCGCTTTCATTTAAATTCTTGCGGCGAGCCAATGGCGCAACCGATTACCGTCCTGATTTCCTGCCGCAACCGGCCGCTCTATCTCTGGGCCTCGCTCGATAGTCTGTATCGCTGCACGCGCTATCCGCACCGCTTCGTGTTTCTCGACATGGCATCGGATGATCCGCTCGTCGGCGCGGTCACCGCCGGTTTTGCGCGCCGCGGCATGTTCGCCGAGGTGATCCGCTCGCCGCGAAACGATCCGCGGGAACTGTGGAAGACGATCTGGTCGCTGGTAGAGAGTAGTGGCCCTTTCTTCGGCTATGTCGAGGGCGATGTCATCGTCGCGGGTAGCGATCCCTGCTGGCTCGGCACCTTCGTTGGATTGATGGATCGGAACCAAAAGCTCGCCATGATAGGCCCCGCCATCGACAAGGAGGATTTCATCCCCTGGGAACGCGCGCGGATCGCCGAGCCCGGTCTCGACGACGAACGGCTTGCGGCTCTGATCAAGCTTCACAGCCCGGAACGCGGCCAGAATCTCGATTACACCGGGCCGAGCGGCCTGGCTTACCCGCACAACCCGCCAGGTCGGATGGTACTCATGCGCTGTGCCGCGCTGACACGCGTTGGTGCTGGCACAGATGGCACACTCGATCGCAAATTCCGCGATGCCGGCTACGACACCGGTATCGCGCCGACCGTCCGGCATCGCCACCTGTCGTTGCTTAACCTGTTCGATTACCCCGACTATGATACAGCCAGTCGAGATGCGTTCATGCGAGCTGCCGCAGCGGGGTGATGGGGAACAATGTGCCGCCATCTGGGGGAAAGGCTCAGCGGAAAAAGGCGGCGGCCTTTCCAGCCGGTGGCTGCAAAACGCGTAGCGCGTTGCCGCATAGTTACGGTTGAGACTCTTCCCGAATGGATCGAGGTTTTGGTCACGCGCACACCCTCTTTGCCGCATTCGCGATCACGGCAACGATGCGGGCGATGCTGTCGCCCGTGAGGTCGGGCGCCACCGGCAGACCGATCAGCCGCGGCGCCAGGGCTTCGACACTAGGGAGAGGATCGCCTCCTGCCGCCGCGAGATATGGCTCGCGGTGCAGCCCCACCCGTACCAATGGCGGTGCTCGATCGCGTCCTCGGCAAGTGCCGCTTTTAACGACCGCGCCTCCGCAAGGTCGGCCGCATCATAAAGCGTATAGCACGAGGCGATCGCGGGCGCGGTCACTAGGCGCGGTTCGAGCCCGAGCCGGGCCGCGCATTCCCGGTAAAGAGCGGCGACCTTGGCGAATTCGGCCCGCTTCCGATCCCAGCCATCGAGCTCCGCCAAACCAACCGCGGCATGATACTCGCTCATCTTGCCATTGGTTCCGGCGATATCGCTGCGGCGCGTTCCCATCATCCCGAAATTCAACGCCTGGATCGAGCGAAGCAGCAGCGTGGAGTCTGTCGTCACGATTGCGCCGCCCTCGCCGGTGGCGAAAACCTTCGTCGCGTGGAAACTCAAGGCCACCGGGATTGGTCCGATATAGGCAACGTGGGATCGTCTTCCAGACGTTCAATGCAGGCGGCGCCATCGATGACTACCGGAACCCCCGTCAGTCTCTCGAACCGGCGCCACGGTTCCTGCGCGATTGCGCGCCCATACGGCGCCACGGGCACAACCAAACCGGCCCGCGAGAGCTCTGGATGCGCCATCAGCTGTAGCCGGATCCAATGACCAGCTGGCTGCATCGACATCGACAAGATGGAGGACTGATAGCCGCATTGCTCGATTGCCGCCGCAGTGGCGACAAAGGTGTAGCCTGGGCAGAGGCATAATGGCCGTGCCGCCGATGCCCGGCCGGCGCGGGCAAGGATGGCGCCAGTCAGCGCCGCGGTCCCGGAACTGGCCGTTCCAATGACCAGTTCCACTGGACCCAAACAGCCGGGACAAGCGTGTTGCCAACTGCCTCTCCAGCGGACCATGATTGGAGTACCATCGCGTGTGGTCTAGCACTTCCAGATAGGGCCGAAGTGCGTCCGCCGATGGCAAACGGGGCCGGTAAACAGGAATTGCGTCTGCTGGCAGCTCCGCCGCGGTTAGCATCCGCCTTGCAGGGTTTTCTGGCATGCCGCCTGTCCTGCCGCCGTTACGGCCGATGTCCTGCTCGACCCGGCACAGGGTATCCTATACGATCGGCCAAGGTAATGAGGCAATTCCGAGCAGAGAACGGAGCTTGCGGTCGAACGGTGCGTAGTAGTCCGCGACTTCGGACGCGTCGTGCGCGTCGATAACCGTTTCTTCCGGGCTCGGCGCGACGACAGTATGGAGGCCCTGCGGTTCCCATTCCGGATCGAGGCGCAAAAGCGCCGCGATCTCGCTCAGCAATGCGGCCGGCCGGGTGCTGATATCGTCGTACCAGAAGACGGCATGGCGCTCTCCCAACGGCCAAAATCGCGCATACTCTTGTATGATTGTCGAATATCTTCCCCGCCGCCGCATATATTGGAGATTGCCGCGAAAGGCCTCGATAAAAGGGGTATCGAGCGGGATGTTGCCGAGGTGCCGGGCCATCTTCCACTGCGAAAAGGCCCGCTCGACCGGGTTGCGCAGCAGGTGGACGATCACGGCGTCGGGGCAAGTCTTATGGATGCGCTCAGCTAGCCCTTCGAACGCTGCATAATTGGGCGAAATATCGCCGCATCGCTGCCCGGCTGCAGCACTGCGTGAACCGCTCCTGGTACCAGCGATTCGGGCAGCTGCCGGTAAAAGAAATTAAGCTCTTTTCCCGGCATAAAAACTTGCGGATGCTGGGAGAGCTGGACATAGAGCCAGGTCGTCCCGCATTTCTGGGCGCCAGCGCAAATAAAGTCGGGGAGTCGCATAGCTTGATACCGGCGTTAGGCGTTTGGTCGCGCAATGTGCTGGGGCAATGCACGCCTAGGTACAACGCGAGGGATTGTGAGACAAGTTATGGATGCGCCGACATGGTTGGAAGAGTTCGCCCATACGTTTCACTATCACCCTTGCATGCCCCCACACCGGACTAAACAATGTTACAAGTCCCAGCGCTTTGTTCCGCCGGGATTTTGTGGGGGACGGTTGTTGGCAGCCCTGGCGGCGAGCATGACCGGACGCGGCATGGTAATTGTTAGCAGCCCCAATTAAACCTGAACTTGTAGCGGGAACATGATGGATTACGAGAAAACCGGCGAAATCAGGGTTGCGAAAATCCTGCATGACTTTATCGGCAGCGAGGTCCTGCCCGGAACGAACATCGGCGCCGGCCAATTTTGGAGCGGGCTCGCGGGGCTTATCGGCGATTTCGCTCCGCTTATTCGCGGCCAATTACGGGTTCGCGACGAGCTGCAGGAAAAGATCGACGCCTATCACCGCCTCACCGCGACGAGGCCTTTCGACCCGGCAAGCTATCACGACTTTCTTCGCGATATTGGCTATATCGTCCCGCTCCCGCGCGATTTTACCGTTCGCACCGAAAATGTCCTGGAGATCGCGCGGGTCGCCGGGCCGCAGCTTGTTGTTCCGGCGTCGAACGCCCGCTACGCCCTCAACGCGGCGAACGCGCGCTGGGGCAGTCTTTACGATGCGCTCTATGGCACGGACGCCATTCCAGAAAGCGACGGCGCGGCGCGCGGAAAGGGCTACAATAAGGTGCGTGGTGCCAAGGTCATCGATTGGGTCCGTGCATATCTCGACGATATGGTTCCGCTCGCGAAAGGCAGCCACCAGGCGGTCACTGCATACAAGGTCACTGGCGGCGAGCTCGTTGCAACGCTTGAAAACGGCCTGGACACACGGCTGCGGCATCCTGGCCGGTTCGCCGGATATAAAAAGAAGTCGCTCAACTCATTTGTCGTGCTGCTTCGCCACCATGGCCTGCATATTGAGCTCGAGATCGATCAAAATAGTTTGGTCGGGGCGGAGAGCAAAGCCGGCGTGGCGGATGTCATTCTTGAAGCCGCTCTCAGCACCATCATAGATCTGGAGGACAGTGTCGCGGCGGTGGATGCAGAGGACAAGGTCTCGGTATACCGCAATTGGCTTGGGCTAATGCAGGGCACTTTGACGGCAAGTCTCGAAAAGAACGGATTGATAGTCCAGCGGCGACTTGCCGAGGATCGCACCTATATCAGCCGGGAAGGCGCCCCGATGACCTTGCATGGGCGCGCTTTGTTGCTGGTGCGCAATGTTGGCCATCACATCGAAACCGATGCGGTGCTCGACTCCGGTGGGAACGAAATCCCGGAAACCATTCTAGACGCCGCGGTCACTTCGCTGATCGCGATCCACGATCTCAAGCGCGTCAAGGGGCCGCGCAACAGCCGCAGCGGCTCGATCTACATTGTGAAGCCAAAAATGCATGGGCCGGCGGAAGTCGGGCTCGCCGATGCGCTTTTTTCCGCGGTCGAGGACATGCTGGGGCTGCCGCGGCATACGATAAAGATGGGCATAATGGACGAGGAACGGCGCACCTCCGTCAATCTCAAGGCTTGCATTGCGGCGGCAGCCGACCGTGTGTTTTTCATCAATACCGGCTTCCTTGACCGCACCGGCGACGAGATTCACACCTCGATGGAAGCGGGTCCCATGGTCCGCAAGAACGACATGAAGAACACCGAATGGATCGCCGCCTACGAGAATGCCAATGTCGACGTTGGCATCGCCTGCGGCTTGCCCGGGCGGGCACAAATTGGTAAGGGCATGTGGGCCGCGCCGGACCGGATGGCCGATATGCTCGCGCAGAAAATCGTGCATCCGCTTGCCGGGGCAAATACAGCCTGGGTGCCTTCGCCGACGGCCGCCGTCCTGCACGCGGTGCATTATCACAAGGTCGATGTCGCGGCCAGGTGGAAAGATCTTGCCCGCCGCAGTCCGCCGCAACTTTCCGACCTCCTCGCAATTCCAGTCGGCCGGGCGAACTGGGCCTCAGACGATATTCAGGCCGAGCTCGACAACAATTGCCAGGGGATTTTGGGCTATGTCGTGCGTTGGATCGACCAGGGCGTCGGCTGTTCTAAAGTGCCGGATATCCATGACATTGGGCTCATGGAAGACCGCGCGACCTTGCGCATTTCGAGCCAGCACATCGCCAATTGGCTGCACCATGGGATTGTCTCGCGCGAGCAGGTGATGGAAACTCTGCAAAGAATGGCGGACGTCGTCGATGAGCAAAATGCGGGCGACCCACTCTACCGACGGATGGCGCCCGGCTTCGATGGTCATGCCTTTCAAGCAGCGGCGGATCTGATTTTTGAGGGCCGTGCACAGCCCAATGGCTACACGGAGTGGATACTCCACGCCCGCCGGCGCGATGTGAAGGCCGTCGCTGGCGCGACTTTCCAGTGTTCTTAGTAAACGCGCGCGATAAGGGAGTGGTCGCCGAATCGCAGACGGTGGCCAGGCATGAATAGCGAATGCGTTGCAACGGCACATCCGGATTTGAAGCGGGTCCGCCACGGTTGCGACGAAAGCGGATCGTCAGATCCCTTCCATGTGATTGCAGCGGCCGAGGAGCGCATCCTCCATCCCGGCACCGCGAGGCCCGCATACCATGGTTATTGGAAGCTTAGCAGTCGTGTGACCGGTGCCAGCTATTGCCACAAAAGCCCTTGAATGAAGTATGGCCATCTCCATATCCGGAGCGGTGGAAAAGTTATGGGATGCCTTCGAGGATTCCATTGCACGTGCCGCTTTAGGAGCCAAAAGGCTCACGAAAGTGCGGGGGATGGGTCGGCGGGTCTTCGAAGACCGCCATGTGAGGAGATGCTTCAATGTTGAACACGAACGATCCTTTGTCCTGGCCCTCACTTACCAATGAACAGCTGGCAGGTCTTGGCGGCGGCCGTGTGGCCTATGTGAAACCGATCCGCTCGGAAGAGCTGAGCCGGCTTTTCCCGCGGCGCCGGCGATCCAGCCCGGACTGCAGCTCTTTGCCTTGCTCGGTGCCGATGGCACGCCGATTATCGTGACCGATTCGCGCGATGCCGCCGTCGCCAACGCCATGCAGCACGAACTCGAAATGGTGAGTTTGCATTGATCCACCGGCGGCGAGGACTGGGACCAAGGGATTCCGGCTTTCCGATGCCAGATGGTCAGATCGTGAAGTCGGCGCTCGCGCCTTTTTCATTGCAGAGTTTAAGTTCTTCCGCGCGGCGGCAAATATCGTCGATGGTGATGGTTTCGAGCTTATCCAGAAAAACCTTGCCAGCCGCATCGACAATTGGCGCGACCACTTGCCTGACAAGCTGGCAGTCCGGCGCCTCGCCCGGCCGCTCCGTTTCCGCTCGACACGGCGCGCAGAATCGAAGCCGCGGTGATCCGGCGGCGTTCGCGCGCCAATTCATAGCCGCCGCGCGGACCGCGCACCCCTTTCAAAATATTGGCGTGAACGAGGTCTTGCAGCAAGGATTCGAGGCGCCGCGGCGGCAGTTCGAGCCGCGCCGCCAGAGCCTTCGCGGCGACCGGGGGCGGGCGCGAATGAATCGCAATATCGACGACGGCGGCGAGAGCGAGCTGGCCGCGGCGGGAGAGGAGAATCACTGGGGCTCCTCCCGGCTGGCCATTCGTCCGGTCGATCCAAACCCATTGGATTGCCGCGCGGTTGCGGTCAATTCCCCGGTTTCGACGAGAACCGCTTTTGCACAGGGCGCGACGACGAGCTGGGCGATCCGCGCGCCCCTGACGATCTCGAAGGGCGCATCGCCGAGATTGATCAACAGCACGCCGATTTCGCCGCGATAATCGGAATCGATCGTTCCCGGCGCGTTAAGCACGGTGACGCCGTGGTCGCGGGCGAGCCCGGATCTCGGCCGCACCTGGGCCTCGTGATCTTGCGGAATATCGAGCGCGATGCCGGTTGGAACCAAATACCTGCCGCCGGGTTCGAGCACGATTTTCGTGCCGTGCGGCAGGGCGGCAAGGAGATCGATCCCGGCCGCTCCCGGGGTTTGATAGGCGGGCAGGGGAAGCCCCTCGCCATGCGGCAAGCGTTTCAATCCGACCCTGACGGTTGCCCCGCGCGTGTTCATCGGCCGGTTCTGCCGAGCATCGCGGCAAGCCGGGCAACGATGAGCCGGGCCGCGACGTCTTGTTTGGTCATCAAGGGCCAGCTTTCCTTGCCTTCCTTGGTCAGAATAAACACTTTGTTGTTCTCGCCGCCGAAAACGCCAGAGCCTCGCTCACATCATTGGCGACAATCATATCGCAATTTTTGGCGATGAGCTTGGCTTGCGCGTTTTCTGCAAGTTTTTCGCTCTCGGCCGCAAAACCCACAACCAGAGCCGGGCGGTCCTTCGGACGCTGCCCAACCGCCGCCAAAATATCCGGATTTTCGACGAGTGTCAGACAATGGCGTCTGTTTCGGGATTTTCTTGATCTTCGCGGCGGCGGTCTTCGGCCACCCGCCAATCGGCGACCGCCGCGACGCCGATGAAAATATCGGCGGGCAGCGCCGCCTCGACTTGCCTCAACATGTCCCGCGCGGTTTCGACATGAATGGTCTTGACGCCCAATGGATCGAGCCAGCGCGACCGGTCCCGATACAAGCACGACATCGGCACCGGCGGCGGCGGCGGCGGCGGCGATCGCATGGCCCTGCTTGCCCGACGAGCGATTGGCGATATAGCGCACCGGGTCGATTGGCTCGTGCGTCGGCCCCGAGGTCACCAGCACGCGCCGCCCAGCGAGCAAGCCCTTGGCCTCTTGATTGCCGGAAACGCCCGCAGGCAAGGGAATGCGCGTGTCGCCCGCCAAAACTTGCTCGATCGCGGCAAGGATCGCGAGCGGCTCGCTCATCCGGCCGGGACCATATTCGCCGCATGCCATGTCGCCGTCCTCGGGACCAACGAAAACCACCCCATCCTTTTGCAACATTGTGGCGTTGCGTTGGGTCGCCGGATGCAGCCACATGCGCAAATTCATCGCGGGGGCGACGAGGATTTTCTTATCCGTGGCGAGAAGCAGCGTCGAGGCAAGATCATTGGCCAAGCCATGCGCCATTTTTGCGAGAATATCCGCCGTTGCGGGCGCGACGACCAGAAGATCCGCGTCGCGGGAAAGCTCGATATGGCCCATCCCCGAGTCATCGGTCAGCGCGAAGAGATCGTCGAAAACCCGGTTTCCAGTCAGGCTTTCGACCGCGAGCTTCGTGACGAATTGCTGCGCCGCCTCCGTCATCACCGCGCGTACAAAAAACCCTCGCTCGCGTAAACGCCGGATCAGATCGAGCGTTTTATAGGCCGCGATGCCGCCGCCGGCGATGAGCAGAATGCGTTGTTCCGGAGAAGCGGTCATGAAAATCGAACCTTGCGCATGCGACAGTGCTACCGCCGGTCAGACTCATTTGAAAGAGCATTGCCATTGGAGTGTCCGAAAAGGCAAGATTGCGATTTCTCGAATTGCGCAAGGATTCCTTGGTCTGAACGGAACGACTGTCCCTCATGGCTCAGCCGCCCGCGTGGAATATCTCAGGGTTTCTCAGGTCTACGATAATTGGTTTCTGAACGGCCGATTGGTCGTGAACGGCCAGTCATCACACACGGTATCCGCTGCCGCAAATTAGCTCGCAGTCCTCGGCCGCTGCCGGAGCGATCTCGCACCTGGCTCCGGCCTCGGTCAAAATGTCTGCTGCAATCGACGGTGCGGACTTTCCGCACGGGGCTTTGTTGTCTCGCCGCTCGCCCCCGCCGCAAGCGCGTGGGACGCGGCGTCAGCGATCCGGCGGCCAAAGTGCCGGCGAACCCTTCGCCCGCGCGAAGGCATTTGCATGCAGCGCGCCGGTCGAATTATAGGTTCCCTGCGCCGTGTAGGCTTTCCCTGGCACCAGGACGCCGGTGTGCTTCCTGCGGAGAGCTTCCAAATCGTCGACCCGCGCGATGGTGCCGGCCCGCGTCCGCAGCGCGAGCCCCGTGCCGGCGGCCGGTTGAAGAACTCCGGTCACTTGATGCGGCGACTCTTGGGGAAGGCCCGCCGCCGGCCCGGCCGCGGCGGCCGCGCTCGCCGCAAACGAATGCCCGCCAAGGCCGAAAATCGTCAGCTGCTTGTTGCTCGCCACATAGACCTTTCCATTCGCCACGACCGGCACGATATTGGCGTTGGCGCCGACGTTGGGCCATGATCCTGCCTGCGAGGAATACAGCAACGGCAGCGTGCCACCCGACGGCGCCGCTCCGAAGGCATAAAGATTGACCGCGGCAGGGTTGGAATCGACCGGTCGTCCGGTTGCCCATATGACCGTGGTCCCGGCCATTGCGACGTTCGACGAAACCGCCGTAAAGGTTCCGCCATCCAGGCCGCTGGCGACCGGCACCGCCGCGCCTTCCTGGACAAAGGCAACCGTGGGCGAGGTCTGAACCTTCCAGACCGTGATTTGGGCGAGGGTCGCGACGCTGGTGGTAGTGCAGCCGCTGCAGCCGCTGCTGACGACCCGCCCGACCCCATCCGAACCGGTGAAATAGGACGGCCCGCACCAGCAAGGCCCGATGGTTTTTGTGTCGAGGACCTTGTCGGGGCCGCCCGGCGTAAACCCGCCCAGATTGTCGCGATTGAGCAAATACATATTTCCGGATTTGGCGGTGGCCACCGCCAAATTCGGAAACGGACCCGGCTGGGGTGGCAGAACGAGCACGCCCCCGGACCCAACGTCTTCATCTGATGCGTCCAAAGAATTTTCGTTCGACGGCGTGAATATGTCGATAAGATTTCCAAGTTGCGGGCCGAGCTTCACCACGCTCTCTTGAATATTGCGGACGCCATCATAAGTACCCGTCCCGGAGTTTCCGGTCGAAAAAAACAAATTCCCCGTGGGGTCGGCGGCTATGCCATAGCCAGACATCCAAATGGAGGATAAGAAAAAGCCCCCCGTCACCGCGGGAGCGTGTCGGTCAGCTCGTTCGCCGGAAGCGGTGTCAGCGTGCCCGCCCGCCATCCCAAAAGCCAGCCCCGCGACTGATCGGCGTTGTAATCGCAAAAACTGCCAAATCCGGCATAAATAATGCCGGACACTCCAAGCAGCGCCGGCCGCTGCCGTTGATATGCAGCGTTGAAATTATAGGTCGTGCCATCGCTCAGCGTGTGCGACGCGGCGACAGTGACTGGGGCAATTCTGTTGGTCAAATCCTTCAGATTGAGGGCAAAAAGCTGATAAGTTGGGGTCCCGCTTATCAATGTATAGGCGATGACATACAATGTTTGCCCTGTCACATCGATGAATGGAGTACCTTTGATTCCCACATGCGGACTATTCGTGCCGCAACTCATCGGGTTTAGAACCGGAGTTCCGAGAGTTCTCTTAACCAGCACGCTGCCATTGGCCGAATTGATCGCGTAGACCGTATCGCCTTCGGTGGCCACATAAACGACCTCATACGTCCCCGGAGAGGAACCGGCGGTAATCTGTTGGTTTGGTACGACGAGGGGTTGCGCGTCGACTTGTTCATCAACCCCGATTTGGAAGAGCACGCCAAATGTGCTGGGTCCGACATTTGCGGTGGTCAGCGTGGTTTCTTTGCTGTTCCAGCCAGTGCGCAGAGAGTCGTAATGGTAGGTCGAAACTGCCCGATCCACTGCCCTGGCAGGCGCTAGAGGGACGGCGATTGCCGCGAATATCGTCAAGCCCAACTTCGCGAGACATTTCATGACATTGCTCCTCATGCATGACCTTTGCTAAAGACGAAGTGAATTACGCATCCAATTCACCAATGCGACGCCATGCAATCCAGTTTTTCGAATGCCCTGGCCAAGGCTGTAAAAACCGTAATGAACCGCGTGGCTTACCGTTTATTTTTTTGGAATGTTCCTTTGTTGTCTATCATCAATTGAATGTTTGGCGGGAGTGAGGCAATGGCCAGAAACGGACGCCACGCCGCTTTGACGGAGCGCGGATTTGCCTTATAGGTTCGGCGCCGCTCGAATTGCCAGGAGTGTGCTAGTGTGGTCTCCCGAAGCCGGGCGAGACGGCTTTGCGGGTGTAGCTCAATGGTAGAGCAGCAGCCTTCCAAGCTGATTTTCCGCTAAAACATAGCACCCCATACCACATCAAAATCATCCTATTTTCATTGACTTAGCCAAAATCGTTGTCCCATACTTGCTCATCGTTGCTCGCCGCAATCCACCCAATTCCCGAGCAAAAAGCGAGCAAAGATGCCTGTTCTGCGGTTTACCGACCTCTCAATCCGCTCTCTCAAAGAGGGTTCCTACTATGACGACAAGACAGCCGGTTTTGGCATCCGCGTGGGCAAACGCCGAAGAACTTGGCATGTCGTCAAACAGCCGAACCGCTCCAAGATAACTATCGGTTATTATCCTGACCTTTCGCTTGCTGACGCCCGCCGCAAAGCCCTTGTCATTCTCGGAACCCCAGCAATCAACGGCGAAACAAAAGCCCCTGCATTCCCGGAGGCACGCGATGAATTTCTTACTCAAGGAAAATGGCGCGACCGAACACGCTCCGAAATGACGCGGATCATCAAAACCTATTTTCCTTGGACGAAATCCATCGACATCATTACATACAAAGACGTGGCCGATGCCGTCGAGAGCATCGCCAAACCATCCGAAGCCGAGCACGCATTCAAATACATCAAGTCATTTTTCAACTGGTGCGTGCCCCGTTACCTCAAACATTCACCATGCACCGGTCTCAAACCCCCCAGCCGGTACATCCCCCGCGAGCGGGTGCTTACTGACGACGAGCTCTGCCGAGTGTGGAAGGCCGCACACGAACTTCACACCTTTGGCCTCATCGTCAGAGTTTTGATCCTCACCGGCCAGCGCAGAGGAGAAATTTCACAATTTCAGCAAGAGTGGCTCAAAGACGGCATCGCGATCTTTCCCGCCTCTGTCAGCAAAAATAAACGTGAGCATCGCATACCTGTTGCCCCACTCACGCTCGAATTTCTGCAAAAGTTGCCACCAAAATACAATGGATGGGGTACGCCGAAGGCCAAGCTCGACAAACTTTCTGAGGTATCCGGATGGACACTCCATGACTTACGCCGGACCTATGCAACCAACCTCCAGCGACTCGGAGTGAAACTCGAAGTCATCGAACGGCTCCTCAACCATGTTTCCGGCCCAACGAGGGCTGGAATAATCGGAACCTATCAACGACATGACTTCTTTCCCGAGATGCAGGAAGCCGTTGCGCGCTACGAACAATATCTTGTCCAGCACATAATCCCGCGTTAAATTGCCGCGCCCGCTAGCAAGGGTTCTGGCGAGCTTCGCGAAGTCGCCCATTTTTGGGAGATTTCGGATGGCAATACCTGAACGCTTGTTGGTAGATCGCAATCAACTTCACAAATTGGGGATCACGCTTTCTCTCGCAGAGATTGATCGGCGCGAAAAGAAGGGCGACTGGCCTAGACGGATCAAAGCCGGCAACCATCGCAATTCTCGCGTCTTTTATCGCTACGAAGACGTTGTGGCTCTCGTTGAGAGGTGGGCGGCAGAAACAGCGCCGTTGCAAAACGACAACTTCTGACAAGGGCAGAGGCTAGGCTTCCAACACCTAGCCTCTTTTTGTTTTTGAGAGAATAATCCATGCTCTTTTTCAAAAAGAAAAAGATTGACCCGTATTGGACAGACTGGTTTCCTAAAATAGGAGTGTCCACGTGGCAAAAAACATTGCGGGACAATCTAGAGTATTGTGATGAGATAGACGACATGCTTGAAAAAGGTTTTGACCCAGAAAAGGCAGGTAAATATATCGAGAAGAAATATAAAAGTACATTCGATCGCGTTCAAACAGAACTTATACGCGACTCTGTACGTACTGCTATTAAGACAACAGCAAAAGATGGCGAACCACCTATAATAACTATCATAGGATTGGAGCTGCAATACAAACACTCTCCCTATAGCGAACTCTTACTTCCACATCTCATAGAAGCGAGAAAAGAAATCGAAGAGGAAAACGCAAAACAACAGGCAAAGGAACAAGCTGACGAGAGAAAACTACGGGCACTTGTTAATACTTTTTCAAAAACAAAAAACAGTCACACATCCTTCTATCCAACTAGCTCTCGATCGGATTGACGATTTCGCAGTACGTCAAAACTCGGCCGAAACATATAAATTCGCGCGCAGCATACTCAATGAATCCTTTGAACAATTCAAACGTCATATACCTCCCTTTGTAAACACGACAGGCAGAGAAAAGTGTACCATTCGCCTACTCGATCTTCTCCCCAAACCGAAAGACGCAATAGACGCGCTTCTCAAACCTGTATTTATGACACCGCGACCTCAAATTGGAGACGAAGAGGTATTGGGAGTTCTACGTCATATTGTCAACACCAACCATCTAGCCGCCGCGCAACATGGCCTTAATCCAAAATACAAAGCTGGTTCTTTCTCAAACGATGCCACCGTAACCGCATCTGAATATGTGGAAGACGTTCTAAAAAATACTCCTTATTACGAGCTGCTTACAATGTCTGTTCCCTTTGTCATCCCAGACGAAACACGATTTTCAGGCCAGTGGATTGTCGCACCACCGGGCAGAGGCAAGACGACCCTACTCCATTCGATGTTTCTCGAAGACATAGAACACAAAGCCTCCATCATCGTGATGGACAGCAAGGGCGACCTCATCAATCCCATCAAGGAACTCAAAGCGGTAGAAAATAGGCTTGTGTTGATCGAGCCCGATGCGCAATTTCCGCTGGCCCTCAATCCACTCGATGTGCAGAGTGCGAACGTTCCGCACGCCATCGCACTCATCGAGTACATCCTTTCTGGACTCCTTGACGCAAAGTTCACTAACCTTCAATCGGCTCTCTTCCGGCACGTCTTACCTGCAATCCTCCAAGCCATTCCCAGCCCGACCATCGAAACCCTCAAACTCGTTCTCGCGAATGGGCTGACAGCGGAGCAGACCGCCAATCTCGATGAACGCCTGCGGCAGTTTTTCACCGACAAGACCAACGGATTCTATTCAAAGACATACGCAGAGACGCGCTCCCAAATCATTTGGCGGCTCGACTTCATCCTCACCAACGACACGATGAGGACGATGTTTGCCTCACCTACTACGCGCCTAAAAATGGCAGAGGCTATGGATAACGGGAAAATTATTATCATCGATGCAAACAAGGGTGTGCTTGGAGATGAAGGGAGCGAGTTTTATCAAAGATTCTTTCTGGCTCTTATCCTCGGCGCAGCGCAAGCCCGTAAACCTACACAGCAACTTCCCGTCTACTGCTACCTTGACGAGTGTCAATGGGTGCGAAATGACCAGAAACTCGCAACCATTCTCGACGAATGCCGCAGTAAGAGAATAGCCCTCATTCTCGCCCACCAGCGCACCGAACAGATTACCAATCCAAATGTGTTGAGCGCCATGTCCAACTGCGCTATCCGCTTCGCCAATAGTGATGATGAAGCGAAATATCTCGCCCCTAAATTAAGATGTGAACCTGAATTTTTATACAGCCTTCCCAGAGGCACGTTCGCCGCCTATGTCCGAGACTACACGACAACAGCCCTTGCTCTCAAAATCCCCTACACTGATATGACAAGCCTGCCGCGCATGACAGCCGCAGAGCAATCTGCCCTCCGCGACAAAATGCGGGCGCAGTATTCAAACCCCAAACTCCGACCAGCCGCTCCGCTAGAGCCGCAGATGTCCCAAGCCGGTGACCAACGGCTTTTGGACGAGAACCGTGAACGGGTTTCAGTAACGCCAGAAGCACCGAAGTCCGCTCCGATTCGTAAGCCCGTTGCTCCCCCGCCCGTTGCCGATACCCACCCCGACGCTCGTAAGGAGACAGAGGCGGGCAAAGATTGGTGAAGGAATTATTTTTTGCGCCGCGCTGTGTAGCGTAGCAGCACAAAGTCTCGCATTGCTTTTCATAGCCAACGTTTACTGGGTAATTTTTCGAATTATTAGTTTGGTGCATGGATGTCATCGCACCAAGAAAGACGCGTAATTCGCGCTGGGATCGCAAGCCTGTCTTTGCTGACGGCGCGCAGCCGGCCGTTGCGCATCTCACCGGACGCGACATAGAGATTTTCAAGTGCCTCGCCCGTCACCAATATCTGCCCTCTGATTACATCCACGCGTTTGTGCGGGGCGATTACAAGTCCCTCATCCACCGGCTCAACCTCCTTTCACGCAAGCCCAATCTCTATATCCATCGGCCACATCAGCAGCGCGAGCACGCCGAGGCCAACTATCGCAAGCTTGTTTATGAGCTTGATAACCGTGGCGCGCAGGAGCTGCGCGATCGCGACATCCGCGTCTCAAAGAAAAAAGACCATCGGAACTTCGCTCACGAGCTGATGGTCTGTCAAATCACGGCATCGATCGAACTCGGCGCGATTGCCGATCCAAGAAACTCAGGCTCATCCGCTGGCCCGCGATCCTGGCAAGCGACAAGCTCCCCGACGCGACCCGTCGGCTTGCTAATCCTCTCAGCATTCCGGTTGGCGATCATCGCAAAATACCGGACGGAGAACCAATTGTTATCGTCCGCCAGTTCGAAGTCAACGACGTTCATATTTCTCGTTCAAGAGTCTGACTGCGGCACAGAGCCGATAGATGCGACGGACAATGACCGGTCATCCATACGCCGGATGTTCGAGGACTATTTGACCATCATTGAGCAACGGACATATCAAACGCACTTCGGCGCGAACACATTCATGGTGGCGATCGTCACCACGAACGCAACGCGCATGAACCCTGGCCAATCGGCCAAGCGGTTCCTGTTCAAACACATTCCTGTTTTCACATCATCGAAACCATCCGCTCCTGCCACGGGACACATACTGACGGACCCGTGGAAGCGTGCCGGATTTCCAGATTTCTACCTGAACAAAGAATAGAAAGAGGGATGGCATAATATCCCACAGAGTGTCCCACGTATTAATAGTTCTCCATAGCTGCTGCCTACACCAACAACCGCGATGTATACTTATTTGCAGTGCATATCCGATAGGAGGTTGCAGTGCAGACGAGTGATCTATATGATTCGGTTACCAGCAGTATCATCGCAGACCTTGAGAAAGGCGCGGTGCCTTGGGTCAAGCCGTGGAAAGGCGGAAACAGCGGCGGCATCATGCCGGTCAACGCGGCCACCCGCCGCTACTACACGGGCATCAACGTACTTATCCTGTGGTCGGCGCGCGCTGACCACAGCTATCCCTCGCCGCAGTGGATGACATTCAAGCAGGCGGTCGACAAAGGCGCGTACGTGCGGAAGGGCGAAAAAGGCACACCCGTCATTTTCGCCAAGAAGCTGACCTTTAACGAGGGAGACGAGGACGAGCGCAAAATATTTATGCACCGCGCTTTTACCGTCTTCAATGTCGCACAGATCGAGGGCCTTCCCAAAGAAGACGTGTTCGAAACAGTCATCCCCGAGGACGCGGCGAGTACCTTTGTCGCGGCGACCTTGGCAGATATTCGTGTGGGTGGCGACATGGCAGGATACATCCCTTCCAAGGACTACATCACACTCCCGCCGGCCGCCGCGTTTAAGAGTATGGAGAGCTACTACGCCACCACCTTGCATGAACTTGGGCACTGGAGTGGGCATGAGACCCGTCTCAAGCGGGAGCTCTCGACCCGCTTTGGCTCGGAAGCTTACGCCGCCGAGGAATTGGTAGCAGAGCTGACATCTGCATTTCTATGCGCCGAACTCGGCGTGCAGGGTGAACTACGCCACGCCGGCTACATCGACCATTGGATCAAGCTGCTCAAAAATGATCCACGTGCGATCTTCACGGCCGCGAGCAAAGCATCCCAGGCAGCAAATTATCTGCGCTCACTCTCGGAGGCAAGGAATGAAGTACCTTGTCTTGGATAACAAACGCTATCTATGGAGAGACATTTTGAAACTCCGCCGCGAGCAGAGAAAAGCGGCACGACAGGCACAACCTGCTCTTTTTCAACTTCAGGACGACCAACGTCCCAAATCACAGAGCACGGCTTCTTCACGGTATGAGGAACCGACGCTCTTTGAGTGAGTCCCACTACGGTGGGACTTTCCTTTTAATCCTGATACATGATACGAGGAGCGAATCGATGGACTTCGAGGATTTTACATTGGCAGAGAAACAAACCGCGCTTCAGCAGATCAAGAAGCTCGATGAGGAGCGTGCGAAGATTTTAGAGAGCGCGAAGGCAGACGCGCTCGCCAGAGCGAATGAGGCGATCAACGAACTGACGGCGCTCGGCTTCGACTATGAGCTTGTCGAGCCCGCACGGGCGACAGCACGCAAAACGAGAACCGTACGCAAAGCGTCGGCACCCGATCACCGCCCGAAAGGGACGTGCCAGATATGTGAGTACGCGACCAAGCCCCCGCACGATAAAAGGTCTCATAAATCACAAACAAAGAAGCGGCCTTTTACCGCCGATGAATTACATCAGCGTAGTTTTGTGCGCGTGTAGCTGATTTGTGATGGCAACACATAGCGACCGGTGACGGTGAGAAATAATCCAATCATACGAAGTCTCTCCCCTGCTGGGGACAGTCCACCCAACCCCGTAACGATGCGGGGTTTCTCTTTCGATCGCGTCCCGTCTCGGCGCGCCGCGTCTTGGCGCGACCAACCGCGACAGCGCGCGACACGCCCCGACCGGTAATCTATAATTGAGGCATGTCCACATATTTCAGTGACCGATTCGGTGTCGAACCCGCCGCCCTCAAAAAGTATGGCGCGTTCAATGTTTCGATTGTCACCGACCTGCCGCTGTTCATTGATCCGTTCTTGCTCTTCAACAGCAAGAAAGCAAAATACAAGGAGCTGCACGAATCGATCGTTGAGTATTTGATTTTTTTACGGGACAAGGCACAGCTTGGCCCCATTGACGAGGGGTTGCTCCGCGCATGGTATTGCTTTCCCGAGGTTGAACAGAATTGGTTGGGTTTTTCCCAGTCAGGGAATGCCGGCCACGGGTTAGGTATCGACTTCGCGAGGGCGCTCCACCAGAGCCTTCATACCTTGTTTGCCGGCCTCGGCTCAGAGCGGATTACGAAAGGAACGCACCTTGAAAAAGTCTGCCTGATCCGCGATGGCGTCGGTCGGGACAACATCAGCGACTTCGTCACGAATTTGATCAAAGGATATCTATGCTCTTATACCCAGGAGTTCGCTCTTTCACACATCGACACCGCCTCGATACGAGCGATTCCCGTAAGTGGCGCGGGCTTCAATTACGAAACTGAGACATGGGAGACAGCCACCTACACCCTGCCATGGTCTGAGGGCAACTTCGTTTTGCTCACACCCAAAGATCTCCTGACGCGTGACGAGAACTGGATCAACCGTCACGACCTATTTCGGGACTTTGAAAGTATTCCAGCTGCAATTCCAGATACACAGCTACGCGCACAAGTCACCAACTATTTCGAGAGATTGCTTTCGAGGCCAAGACGAAGAGCTCCGACACAGAAAGAGAGAGACATTGCGGCCGCGCAGACCATACGAGAATTTCCGACACTCATTGATTACTATATTCGATACAAAGAACTGAACGGAGCCAGAGCCGAAAGCATAAGTTCTCAGAAGGTGTTCGATACCGAAGCTCTGTTTGTCGCTCAAATCAAACTGTTACAGAACTCTCTTGCAGCCAATACATCGTTCTACTCAACTCTTGGAACTACGTATGAGGAAGCTCGGGAAAGAACTCATGTATCTCAAGGACGCGATAGAAAATAAAGGATGCCATCGGCTCTTCTATGTTGCGGGACAGCCGGTCAAGCGCGAAGCTGATCTACAAATTATGTATCGGCTCGTGTGGGTAGGAACACCCTCGGATGTCACCACCGAAGCGAACGACGGCCGAGGGCCGGCTGATTTCAAAATCTCGCGAGGTGCGCGAGACAAAACTATTATCGAATTGAAACTGGCCAGCAATTCACAGCTCCGTAACAATCTTCAGAAACAAGCAGAAATTTATATGAGAGCAAGTGACGCGTCACACTCACTGAAGGGCATCTTGTACTTTACGCGCGAGGACGAGCTCAAGGTTGCGAAGATTCTCAAAGAGCTGAAGCTCGAAAATGATGAGAGCATCGTGCTCATTGATGCGCGCTCGGACAATAAGCCATCAGGTTCGAAGGCACGAGCGTAACCGGCATTTTTGGTTTCTATAAATTCTCCGGCGAACGCCCGGTGCAGAATGGATTGGAAGAGGTCGTCGCGGCGGTTGAGGCCGGCGGCTAATCGTGGTCAATATCAATACCTTCGGGAACGTAGACACGCCGCAATGGGAGCAAGCCTTTATAGCGCGAATCGAATTGGTCATAGTGCTCATAGATGAGCTTCACCAATTCATCGCCATCCACCAACCGGAGGTTGCTCTTGGATTTCGCGAAGCCTTTGGCTTGGCTGGTAAAGGTGCCAAGAGTTACCAAGAGGCCGTATTCTGTCGATCCAACTTTTCCATACAGAGCAGAAACGACGGGATCGCCGATGCTGCCCTCAGTGCTTTTTACTTGTACCTTGATGATCGGTGGCTCGAATCCAAGTTCATCCTTGTGCGCAACAATATCAATTCCGCCATCTGGCCCTTCCGGTGACACACGCGTGCGATAGCCCATCGTTCCAAGGAGATGAGCGACGAAGTCAGCCAATGGGTGACCCTTCAATTCCTCGGCAAGACGCTTCAATATAAAATCTCGCGTCGTTTCCTCGATGTCTTCGGCGACAGCAGCGACAGATTCGTCTTGCGTGACTGGTATCGCAGAAACCGCCTTTCCTTCGATGACGCTGCGGAATTCGTCAGCATAATTTTTGACCAAGAAAAGGCTCATCGCCGAACCAATTTCGTATAGTGCCCCTTGGCTGAATTTCGTACGCGGCACCTCATGCGCCCACTTGACCGCTCGCCTATGAGGATAACCCATTTCTGGGTCCGCGACGTAAACGTATGGGCCAACAACTCGCCCGATGTGCACCATCCGATCTCGTTTCGAAGGGTAAACAATAATGTCTTCGGTTTGCATCTCATGAACGAAACGGAACAGTTGTCCCGCATCCACCGGGATTGCACCAGGCTTCTTTTCTGGATACGCCTCTGCCACTCGTTCTTTGAATGCGTCGCGATCAGGCGTAAGTGCAGCAAGGTTTCCGATTTTTGCCCAACCTAATGCTATAAATGTTTTTTTTAGAAAAAGTGTATCTGCGTCGCCCGTGCGTCCACCATGTATGCCCCAAATATTTGCATCGCCATCTTTCCCCGGCTTTGCGGCTTTCACACTCATATTATAGGTCCCCACTGAAGGCGCGGTGCAGCATTGATTGAAAAAGGGCATCCAAGCCGGTGCGGCTGGTGGCTTGCTCGGTCTGCATCGATCTGACTTCCATCGCCCGCCGGGCGAACTCCTTTTGCAGCGTAAGTGGGGGTAACAAAATCGGAGCTTTCTTCAACTTCACGAGGGTCAATCGACGAATCGCCGCACCAGACATTTGACCAAGCAAGGAGGCTTTCACAGCGGCGTCATTCAACCATGCGCAAAGAAACTCACCTTCACATTTTGTGGGGTCAGGTCGCATGAGTGCAAGACTGGAAAGCATACTGAATTCAAACTTGTAGCGATTGATCGCGGCTAGGCCCGTTGTCACACCGTCCTTAATGTAAAGGACATCACCGCGTTTCGGGTCGCAGCGAGCGTAAATTTCTCGGTGATGTTCTGGTGAGACATAAGTAGGGTCACGGTCAAAATCCAAACCATATTCGCGGAGATGTTTCGCCGTGATATAAGGGATTCCCGTTTCAGCTGGCGGCGGCGAAAAATGAGTTCCATCGGTTAACTTTTGGCAGGCTTCCCCGAGTGTGGTCTTTGGCCACTTGTTTGGATTCGCCATTGGGTCGCCAAACATTTGGTGGAGGAGAGAGGGAATTAATCTGGCGGTGCGCCAGTCGGCTTGTGCGCGCAGCTTCCGCAACTCGTCCGCTTCGTCCAGTAGCTTTACGAAGCGTTCTTGCACCGCCAACGGTGGCACGGGAACTTCCACCCGCATCAAGTCACGTTGCGTCAACTTCGCTCTTGTCGTGCCAGTAATATACGGCAGAAAATCGAAATGCCGGAAATAATAGCCAAGAAAATCAAGCAGAACCTGATTCTTGTCGGGTCGCAGAATGTGCGCGTGATTGTTGACCCAAGATGGCCCATGAATTGTATATGCGACGCTTCGCTCTGGTTGGTCAAAATACCCACCATCCTCCGCGACGAGCAGTAACGGCTCATTGAAAAGCGCTTTGTCAATCCATCCAACTTGCCCATTTGCACCGTAATAAGGTACCTGACCAAATCGCTTCTGCCGGTCATCTTCTTTGACAGGAATGCGCTGACTGTCGAGGCAGGTTGTGACTTCACCCAACGGCTTGACTGGCCAGTGCTTCATAGCCCACTCTTGAGTTGCTTGAGCAGTGCGCTACCGCGTCGAGTGATTTCGTGTTCGAGCTTGATTACCTCCCTAAGAATTTCTGTTGGCAAGTCGTGGTCCACGGCTTTGGCCACCGTCGGCCTGTAGCGGCCAGCGGCGAGGCTCCAATCGTGTTCCTTTATCTTCTCAATTGGTACGCGGTAGCTGTTCGGCCCTTCCTCACGTCCTGGCCACTTGGCCAAGATGTCGGGAATGTCGTTGTCCTCGATCGGCGTTCGTTTGTCGTCGAGACTGAAGCCATCGGCGGTCAGATCATAAAACCAGACGCTTGTAGTCGGCAATCCTTTTTCAAAGATCAGCACCGCCGTACCAACACCAGAATAGGGTTTGAAGACGCCGCTCGGTAGGCTGATGACGGCTTGCAAATCACATTCGGTCAAAAGCATTTCACGCAACGACGTGGCGGCGTTATTGGAGCCGAAGAGAACACCATTCGGTACGATGACGCCGCCATATCCGCCAGGCATCAGATGATCGATGAACCATTTGAGGAACAGGAGCTCCGTCGCTCGCGTGTTCAGCTTGTAGTTCAAGTCGGAGAGGAGGCTTTCCTCTTGCACGCGGCCGGAGAATGGAGGATTGGCGAGGATCACGTCATAACGCTTACCCGGATACACGCCACCATATCCTGTCGTCAGCACATTGCGCATCTCGATATGCGCCCGTTCGAGCTGATGCAGATAGAGATTGAGAATAGCAATCTTCACCATATTGGCGTCATTGTCGTAGCCAGTGAATGCCTGTTCTTCGAGGAATTTCCATTGCGCCGGCTTGAACTGTGATCCATCGACAATTCCTCGCTTCAGATCGGCCGGCCTAGTGTGGCCTTTGAGAATATGTGTCAGCGCCGAAATTAGGAAGCCAGCTGTGCCGCAAGCCGGATCGCAGATGCGTTGCCCCGGCTGCGGATCGACCAGCGCCACCAACATATCGATTATGTGGCGCGGCGTGCGGAATTGGCCGTTGGTGCCGGAAGCCGAGAGCTTCGAGAGGAGATATTCGTACATATCACCCTTGAAGTCATGACCCGCGTGCGGAGTGAGATCGAGATTGTGGACGCCCTGGACGACGGCGCGCAGTGTCGCGCGATCGTAGATTTTGAGCGTTGCGCGGCTGAAGAGCAGCTTGCCGGTGTCGCTCAAATTCGGCAGCTCATGCAGACTTTCGATCGCGCTGCGGATGGCGTCGAACAACTCGTCGCCCGTTAACGTGACGAAATTTTCCCACGCGAAGCGCGCCCATTTGCCGGAAAAGAGACGCGTGTATTTTTTATCCAGCGTGGCGAGCGTTTCATCTTTTTCCGAGAGCAAGCGCAGGAAGAGCAGGTAAGAAATCTGTTCGATGGAGTCCATCGGATTGTTGACGCCGCCTGCCCAAAGAATGTCCATCAATTGATCGACCTTCTGGCGCAGGCCAGAAGAGAAGAAATTCGATCCGTTTCCGTTCGATACAGGCATTGTGATCATACTTTAGACAGTGAGGAGGGACTGCCGCACCAGCATCGATTGCCGCAGTGATTCGAAGACATCATCTCGCTTTTCAAATTGCGCAAGCGCCTGAACGCCGCCCAGCTTGTTGAACTGGCTGGAGTTGAACAGCGTCACATCACCTGACATGAAGCGCTCCAGTGCTTGCGGATCATCGGCGACGAGTTGAGTTGTCGCATCGAGCCACTTTTGTTCGCTATACCGCAGGTTGAATTGCGCCGCGATTGAATCAACCGTATCGCCAACGATTGCATCCTTTGTTGGCAACGGCTTCTTGCCGACGGCGTTGTAGACGAAGGCAGGCGTCGGAGCCGGGACGCCGTAGGAGCGAATCAGTTTGTCGGGCGAATAGTACATGGTGGGCCGGTGGTAGAAACGCTCGTTCATCAACGTCTCGACCACGTCGTCATCCTCGTCGGCAATCGCCGCTCGCATGTCGGCATCTTGTTCGGCGAATTTCCGCACGTCTTGTTCGAAAGAGCCCCGGAAAGTCATCACGTCGACCTTTTCGCCCTCGACGCCCACTTCGATAACCTCGCGGCTTGCGAGAACATCGGTTCCCTCCCAAATTGGAATCTCGCGTGGCCCTCGCTGCGTGGACTGGCCTTCGCCCGCGCCTTCTGCCCCTGCTTCACCGCGTTCACCGCCGCCGGCCGCGGTGCTCTCCGCGGCGACTGTCTTTTCGCGGGGCACTTTCAGCGGCACCGAGTAGTCGTATTTCTCCTCGAAATATTCCGCCACCGCGCAGAAATCGAGCAGGAAGAAATTCTTCTTCTCGTATTCCGTATTGCCGATCTTGAAGGTGAACATCCGGGTGCCGCGACCTTTTATCTGGATATATTCCGTCGGCGAAAAGATCGGCCGCATTAGTCCGATATTGAGTACATCCCGGCAGTTGTAGCCGGTTGAAAGCATATCGACCGAGACCGCGATCCGCTCTGTCCTCTTACCATCGCGAAAATCTTTGGCGATCGTCGACGCGTCTTTGATGCGCGACGTGATCGTTACGGCCGATTGTGGTTGGAGCTCATTGAATATCTTTGTGAGCGCTGTTGCGTGGTTCTGGTTGACGGCGAAGATGATCGACCGCCCGAGCTGGCCGCTCGGGTCTTTTTGCGCTTCTTTCAGAAAGGTCTCGCACATCAGGCGATTGCGCGCCGGGGTGAATACCTTCCGCTCCAAGTCCTGGATTTTGAAATTCTCTTCCTGTTCGTTGATGACCACGGCCCAGCCGAATTCGGCGAGTGCTTTGGTCGTGATATCCGAACGCATGTCGAAAATCTTTGGTAGGCAGAGGAACGGTCCTTCCGGGTCTTTGACGGCGTCGATCATGTCGTAACGATATGTCGGAAAGCCCGGCTTGCATCCAAAATAATGATAGGTGTCGCGAAGCTGGCGCGCTTCGAGTCCCTTTGGGTTCTGAGCTTCCAACTCCTCTATATTCACATTCTTCAGATATGCTTTCGGTGTCGCTGTGAGGCCGACACGCGTCGCCTGGAAGAACTGCACCACCTCCCTTGCGTCTCCGTAGATCGATCGGTGCGCCTCGTCGTTGACGACGAGATCGAAATAGAACGGCGTGAATTCTTCTCGGTATCGGCGATCGACCATGAGCGATTGGATCGTCGCCACCACCACCGACGAGCCGAGCAGCTCCCCCGTCCGGCGTGCGGTCTTGAAGATGACAGGCTTGAACTCTGGCAAGACGACAGAGAATTCCTCCATCGTCTGCTTCGCCAATTCGATTCGGTCGACGATGAAAAGCACCCGCTCTGCATTGCGGGTTTGCAGGAAGCGGCGAATTAAAGCGGCACAGAGAATCGTCTTGCCCGTGCCGGTCGCCATTTCGAGAAGGAACTTGCGCCGGCCCTCTCCATCGAATGTCCTAGCGATTTCATCCACGGCTGCGATCTGATTCCGGCGCAGCGTCAGATCATACTTGAGGCGGCGCATATAGTCCGGCCGCACCACTTCGCTTTGCAGGGGTCGTGGTGGCTGGAGATTTTTTAACCGGACGCGTTCGAGATCATCCCGTGACGGGAGCCGTTCGATACGATAAGCATCCCGCTGATCTGCTCGCTCGTAATTCCAAAACCAGTGCTCGCGCCCGTTCGAGAGGATAACGAAGGGAGCCTTGAGATTCTCAGCATACCCCCGCGCTTGCTCTTTTGCATCGTATGGATCGAGGTCTTCGCGCTTTGCTTCGAGCACGCAAAAGACGCGCCCGAACTTGTCCTTGAGCAAGTAGTCCGCGCGGCCATTGCCGGTGTGCGTTTCGAAAACGACCTGCCCGGAATCAAGCAAATCCCATCCGCTGAATTCGATCGCCTTGTCGATCAGTACGCGGGAGAAGGCTTCGCTTTGCTGTATCATCATAGCTGAATTCTTCCGTCCCAATTCGTACAACTATATCATCCCCGCTTAGGTTTGCACCTTGCGTTCGGTAGCCCGCCAGTCCGATGGGGATATCCCACCGCAATGTTCGCTTGCCGGTGTTACACTGGGGACAATGCCCGGCGAAGTCCGACACGATACGAGCGACACACCGCGGCCGGGCGCGACACGCTATACCCTTTCGCTTGACGAGACCGCTTTGCGTTTTACCGAGGCGGGGCTTCCCCGCAACATTCGATCGCTCCAGCGCTATTGCACCGCCGGTCGTCTCGATTGCATCAAGGAAGAGACCGTGAGTGGACTCGCCTATTTCGTCGATCCGGAGTCCATCAAGCGCGCCATCACGCAGCTTGCTCAACTTCATGGGATCACCGACGAAGTCCGACATGGTGCGTCCGTGCACGACATGTCGCACCATGTCGCCTCAGAAGTTCAGACGAGAATGGTGGACGACACACCGCGCTCGGGCGCGGCCGGCAGCGGCAGTGACGCACCGGAAATTCAAGAGCGACAAAGCCCGCCCGAGCGCGGTGTGTCGCAGTATGTCGCGCGGCTCGAAAGTGAGAACGTTTTTCTGCGCGATCAGATCGGCGTGAAAGATACGCAAATCGCCGCGCTCTTGGAGCGCGACAAGGAAACAAACTTCTTGATCAGGGGATTGCAGACGATGCTGGCACCCTTGCTGGGAACAGGGGAGCGGCGCGACCCACCCGAGCATCGGGCAAATTAATTGTTTGAGCATCTAGGGAAAGATTGCGTGGCTCTCCACAGGCCTGGTCATGGAATCTCCTGTCTATGATCTATAATTCACTCAACAAGATATGGAGACCCAACAACAACGAAAACCGGACACCACGAAGCAAGCACAGCAGACCGAAAAACTCTACATGGAGAATACTCTGCTCCGCGTTGCCGGTGCTCTATTTTGTCATGACCCCAAACGTGCGGCGACGCGCACGGATCAATTGGAATTGGGATCGGGTGGCAGGGAGAAGACAATTGTCATTCGTCCCGATCCAAAGCTCGGGCAACCCGGTCAGCTCGCACACAAAATTTTTATCGCGCTTCTCAAGAAACATTCCGACTATGGCCGCCCGATCAGAAAAGAAATTTCCTTCACGCGGCGCGAAATCGGCCGTCTCATCGGACGCAAGGAATGGGGAGGCCGCGACAGCGAGCACCTTGCGCGGGCGCTGCATGAAATCCACTACACCTTCATCACGGCGCATTTCAAGAGAAGTGATGGCCGCTACATCGAGCACTCGTTCAACATCTTTCCTGAAATTCTGCTTGAGCGGCGGGAGTTCGCCAGCGATCCGATCGAGGCCTGCACGATCACCCTCGCCGTACCGATCATCGCGTCACTCCAGGACGAACATTTCACGTGCCTCAATCATGGGCTGATGGCGGGTCTCGGCACGATCGGCCAAGCGCTCTACATCCGGTTGTTTTTCCACTTCGCCAACCTCCATGACGGGGGCCGCGGCAGGGGCCTGTCGTTCCAAAAGCGCTATGGCGACATCTGCACCGAATGGCTCGGCGGACTGACAATCCTCAAGCACAGGTCCAAGATCGCCGGGGAGCAACTTGGGTATCATCTCGACCAGCTTGTCGCAGTCGGTTTTCTCGCGTCCTATGCCATTGACCAGGCCCGCAGCCGGGGCGGGTTCATCATCGCATTTCGCCCCGGCGCGACCTTCTTCCAAGACTACGACCGGTTCTACCGCCAGCGGCACCGGCGCGAGTTCCACGGGAAGCCGAGCGACGACCGGCAGCAAATCGAAGAGCCGCTCAAGGTCGCCTATCTCTTTATCGAGAAGCGCACCGGCCACCCGGCCACAACCATCGCTTTTGTCCCCACCAGGGATGTGGACACCGCTAAGCAGCTCCTGGCCACCATGCAATTCGAGGAGATCCCGGCCTTCCTGGACTATGCGCTCGTCGAGGCCCGTAAGACCAATTTCGACATGCAAACCCTCGGCGGCACCAAACAATATCTCGCCCCCTATCTGGCTCGCAAAAAGCACCAGGCGGCCGGGAAGGTGCGAGAGGCCGCCCGCATGGAAAAGGCGCAGCGGGATGCCGAGCAGCAAGCCTACGACGGCTTCAGACGCTCCCAGGCGGCCGGCATCTTCGCAAGCCTCCCGGACGCTGAGCGGGAAGCCATCGAGTCCCAGGCCCGCGCCCATGCCGCCAAATTCACCGGTTTCCTCCGGCAGACCATGTTCGAGTTCGGTAAGGTGCGGTTCACGATTGAGCGCCATGGCGGGCAGCTCACGGCGTTCGAAGACTGGAAGACCGGCGCCGCCCACACATAGAGGGCGGGTTTTGACCTAAAACGGCTCAACCACGCCAATTTCAGCGGTAGTTTCGCATGTGGGCTTTGACCGAAACAGGTGTGGGTTCTGACCGAACAAGGTGTGGGCTTTGACCGAAATAATCGGCTCCTAAAACGCCAAAAAACGGCTCAAACAATCGGCTTTCGGAGGTTCGCCGGTTTTCCCTGATAAATTCAAATATAATTCTACACAGGGTTTCGGCTTTGTGGCCGAACTCTTGTGTGTGAAATTCTCAATGAAGAAAAAGATCGGTTGCCACGTGAGGGGAGACACACCCCATGTTACGCCCCGCCTTTAGGGTAAGGCGGGGCTCGCGGTCAAAATGTGTTGGTTTGACGGGCTATGCCGGGTCGCGCGCGTCGGGCTACCCGCCCGACCTCGTGTCTTTTCGGCGCTGCGCTGGGGCTTCGCACCGACTTCGGCCGCTGGGGCAGCCTCGCCCTCCGGCTCTCTGGTGAGAGCCGTTCGGGAAAGTCCCGAGGTCGGGCGGGGAGCCCATCAATAAAGTGACCTTTTCTCTAACGTATCAACAATTCCTGACGGGCAGCAGCGCCGACGCGCGCGACCCTAAGACGAGCTTCGCTCGGTCAAGCAAGCGTTCCCAACAATACGGCTGGCAAATGCGCTCGATTGTAGGCGCGAGTGAACCATTCACAGAAACTTGCCGTCTTGACTTTTTCCGTTCTTGTTCTGTGGTGATCGCAGCTTTCCAAACGTTCGGCAGCGGCGAATTTGGTTCGATCCAATTCCTAAATATTTCCAATTGAGATTCGTGCTCATCGACGCGCAGCAATCGCGCACTATTTCGACAATCTTGTCAAACGCCTCAGCAGGCGATGGCTCAACCGAGCCATTTTTGCTACGTCGCACACTCTACATTTCCCGACGTGATCGCGAGTGATCATCGTTCTGTTGTATTTCAAACGTCAACAGCAATGCAAAGCAAACAGAATGGATTGCTTTCGGATTTGTACGGATGCGATTTTGCAAAATATCAAGCCACGGTTTTTGCAGCACCCGGCTGCTGGCCCGGCCACTCTCATTCACGTGGCAAAGTTCGCCGCGCGGCCGAGCCCCGCTAACCTGGAGGCATGGGTCTCGGCCCATCCGGGTCACGATCGTTGCCGCATAGGTAACCATCGAGTAGATGGCCTTCATTGACAGAACTCGAATATCCCGTACCATTGAGGGCAATCATTCCAGTATGAAAAGGCTTGTAGCCGTGGATCACACGCGCACCTTCGCAGTCGTACTTGAGCCTGAAGAAGAAGGCGGTTTTACCGTGCGCGTTCCCTCGCTTCCCGAGATTGTCACCTACGGGCAAGACGAGCGCGAGGCATTGGCCATGGCTGAAGATGCGATCCGCTTGGTGCTTGAAGATTGCGCCGCGCGAGGCGAACCTGTTCCGGCCGGCGAACCCCCGCGTATCCGCGAGGTCACCGTCACCCTAGCCGCATGAACCAGCGGCTCCCATCCCTCAAAGCCAAAGAGGTCATCCGCGCCCTTGAGCGCGCAGGTTTTGCCGCATCGCGAACTTCAGGGAGCCACTGCCGCCTTATCCATTCGAGCAATCCCGACCGCAAGGTTACCGTTCCGGTGCACAGTGGCACTGACCTCAAGCGCGGAACGCTTCGCGGTATCATCAGTCAGGCCGGCCTGACTGTGGCCGACTTCATCGCGCTGCTCTAAGTGCGCAGCGCTCCCCTCTGTACCCCCTGTCCTCATCTCGGCATTCTTTCGCGCCCGCGTGCGTCAACGTGCCGACGGTGTCGGCGGGCGATGCCCAAGAGAAGTCTGCTTTGCCGCCGATCGCCGCCGAACTGGTGCGCCGCAACAACTGACGAGATGCGCCACAAGCGGCATTGGCTGCAGCTCTATCCGGACGGCTTAGCTCGACCCTGAGCATCCCGCTTATCGACTTTCGCATCGCGCTGCATTCACGCGCGCATTTAATTATCGGCTATCAACGGATCGATCCGCTCGCGCCGCTGACGATATACAACCGCTCGCGGAGACGTTATACACTTGGTTGGCGGGAGACGTTCGGAAATCGGAAAGAGCGTGTTCGAAACGGAGCCAATTCGCGTCGCGTTTCTCGGTGTCTCCGTACATGCCGAAGAACATCTTTTACCCTGCCTATTGCTCAACCGCGGGTATCGGTTGAGTTGTGTCGTCTCGCGCGACGAAACGAAAGCAATACGGCTCCAACGCGCGTTTGGTTTCGACTATCGCGCCTCGAATTGGCGTGAAGCTATCGCCCTCAATGGTATCGAGGTGGTCTTCGTCGCCGCGTCGCCGACATTTCATCTCGATGTGGCGTTAGCTTGTCTCGATCGCGATTTGCCGGTTTTCCTGGAAAAGCCGTCGGCGCCGTCGCTGGATGGACTAAACGAACTCGTTGGCGTGGCGAGGGCCCACCCGCGCACGCCCAGCTTCGTAGGCTACAATTTTCGCCATGCGCCTTCATTTGAAAAGTTCCTCGCCACAGCCGACGCGAGCGGCGAACGTCGGGCCATATCGATCAGGTACCTGACGAACAAGCCGACCGTTCCGTATTGGAATTACCGGTCCGTCCTGGAATCCTTTCTGTTCGCCGTCGGAGTCCACGCACTAGAAATGGCCATTCATGTAGCGGGCGAACCGAGCGACGTCGGCGCACGATACCAGGCGCTGAACGACAGACGTTTCTCGCTCCAGGTCGGATTTCGTGGATCGAGAGGCGTGACCGCAAATCTTGAGATCGGCAATCACACGCCGACACTGACGACTGAATATGCCCTTCTCACTTTTTCCGGGCGCCGAGTCGTGCTGAGTTCGACCAAACCCAACATTCTCGACGTCACGGACCTGGACGGAACTGGAATCCGGCAAAACCGGATTCCAGCTCCCAGATCTCCCAGCGATCGAGATGGATTGGGATATCAGAGCGAGATAGAAGCTTTCCGCCAAGCGTTGATCGGGGCGCGTCCGTCGTCGTCGCCGATCGAAGCCGACCTACAAGTCTTTCGGCTGATCGACACGATCCTCCACTTGGTGGGGGAGTGACCGGAAGCCACCCATGTCACCAGACTGCCTGCAATATTACTCTCAGAAGATCGAAACTACGAGCTACGCGACCTCTTATCTGGGTGCACACACAATGCCGTCGGATTCGTTGCGGCGTTACGTTGTAGACACCAAGTTTTCCGACCAGCAGGCGGGTCTGCTCCGGCAGACCATTACGGACAGAATTCCGATCGAAGTGCACGGTATCTATTCTGAGCATCTGGAAAGTGTGTTGCAGGACCTTTCGCTTCGCGTGGTCGCGTCCGCCGTTCGCAATCCGCGTCGGTTCAAGAGGTATAATGTCCATCGGCCCCTCGTCTTGCGAGTGCGTGCGCATGACGGTGCCGAGAAACTTTGGATCGTCGCTTTCCCATCGCGCGAATATGTCCAGCAAGTATCCGAACTTGCCGCTGCCTTCGTCCAAAGCGTCTGCGACGATAGTTCGATCACCTACGACGGCGTACCGCTCGCCATTCATTACGACAATTGCGATCGACGCCTCGAGGACTGGTCCGGATTGCGCCGTGCGGCGTCCCAGGTAGTGCGCGCGGGCGATCTTGCATTGTTGGGCTATGTGGACGAGATAGGCCGCCTACTATGCGAGCACGGATATTCCAAAGGCGCGGTAACCCCGATCGACGCCGGCTCGTTCGGCGAGATCTTTGTCGTCGAGAAAGGGCGAACCAGCGTCAGAGCAGTTTTGGTCGGCGTCTATCATACGTACTGGGGATCAGCGGCCGGCCTCATCTGCTCAAGCCTCGCGCGCGCTGGAGCCACCGACATCGTTTACGTGTCAAAAGCCGGCACATTGATCGGCGAAGACTACGTGCATCAGGTCGTGAACCCCGACATATACTACGTTCTAGAGCAGCGAAGCGGACGCCGCGAAGATTGGAAGCGTTGGCATGTACCGTCTCGCCTTAGGTTGGAGTTTCCTGAGTTAGTGTCCGGCTTGGGTTCTGGCGTGCATCTGACTGTGCCCTCCGTGATGAGCGAAACCATAGAGCAGAGCGAGCAATATCGTAGCCTTCGGCCCGCGACCATCGATAACGAGGCAGGATATATTGCGAGAGAGCTGAATCTTCACAACGATCTGCATTCGGCCAGCCGGCGAACCTCGTTCTCTTCTATACACTTCCTCACCGACTATTTGCGTACCACGTCAGATGCGCGCACGCGGGATGCCATGTTCGACCTAAGCAGCGTAGCGGCGAAGTCCGGTTCGGAAGTGCAGCAAGAGCTGAACGATGCTCTCGTCAAGACTAGCGCGATCGTGGCGTCCTATCTCGAAGCGAGAGCGGCACCTTCAGAGTCGGCACTCGATGTCTTCGTGCCCTATCCGCTGCCGGCGATCAGCAATTGGGTTGGTCGAATGGGGGAAACCTCCGCTCTCGAACGCTTGCTCCTTTCTCGATCCCGAGCGAGCGATGGCGGGGCCGTACAGGTCTTCGGCGGTCCGGGTGTGGGCAAGACACGCCTGGTGAGCGCCGTGTGCAGGGGAATTGTCGAACTTCGGTCGTTCGAATTCGTGGTGTGGCTTTCCCTTCGTCCGGACCCTTCGACAGGGAGTGCGCCGCTGCTCGACGCGACGATCGACAAGCTCCTCGTCGGCACGGCCAACGGACAAGATGACGAGCTCGGAGTGCTCTCGCAACGCGCCGAGAAAATAGACGCACTCCTGCATCGTCTCGCGGAAAGGAGATGCCTCGTCGTCTTCGATGACACGGAGTCGGTGTTGGAGGCCGGCAACTCGCCCCGCGCGGGATATTTCGCCAAGCGCTATCCCGAATACCGAGAGCTCTTCAGGTCGCTCTCGCAACGCTCCGATGGAAGCGTCGTGGTCATCCTTAGTCGTGAGAAACTCGCTGAGCTCCACCTGCCTTGGTGCGTCCCGCAAAAGGTGACTGGCTTGGATGTAAGCGCGGCGATCGCCCTGCTAAGGACTCTCGGGCTCGACGCCCCGGACGAAATCTTAGCGACGCTCGCTACCCGATATGCGGGCAACCCTAAAGCTTTGGAACTCGTGGCGCCGATCGTGTTGGACGATCCCGCGTTCGACGGCGCCGTCGAGGTGTTCCTGAGCGAACACACTTGGGCGCTGACGTCGGATCTGGATCAATTACTGTCCGAAGTGTTCGCCAGACTGGGTCTTCAAGAACGCCAGGCCCTGCGAAGGATCGCCGTTTACGACGCGACCCTCGTCCCGCTGCGCGCTCCGGCCATCGTCGCACAAATGCCAGAACTGTCGCCGCAGGAAGTGTACGACGTCGTCATCCACGCCCTGCTGAGGCGCAATCTCCTGGACGACGGTCAGCAATTTGGCGCGTACGCTCTCCATCCCATGATCCAGGAGAAAGCGTTGCGCGAACTCGCGGAAAAGGCTCCCGACCTGTTGCGAGCGCATCGCTCGGCTTACGAGTATCTGTATCGGCTGCCCAGAAAGCCCAAGACCGAGTGGCGCTTCCCAAACGATGTCGGCAGCCTAATCGCCGCGATGAAACACGCTTGCGCCGCTCATGAATGGCTCGCCGCCGCACAGATCGCGTGCAACGAGGCCTTCCGACGCGGCTTGGTCAAATGGGGAGCGCACCCACAGATATTGGACGCCTACCAGGCGCTCGCAAACGCGCCGACAGGTATCGAGGAGACGGTCAATTCTGACATCAGGTCGTTTCGAGCGATCGCGGCGAATATGAACGGCATCGCGCTGAGAAATCTCGGTCGGAGCGAAGAAGCGATCGCGTCGCTCAAAGACGGTCTCGGAGGCGCGGACGACAAATGGCGTGCTATTATATTGGGCAATCTTTGCCTTGCCCTAATCGACGCCGGCGATCACGGTGAGGCTATCTCTGTGGCCTCGCAGGCGCGCGAACTCGCCATTCAGGTAGGGGACCGTCGTGCGCAAAGCTATGCGTTGGGCAATCTCGGCATCGCCTATTTCGGAATGAATGATCTGCCGAACGCCAAGGAAGCGTTGATCGCCGACCTTGCCCTATCGGACGGCTCGAACGACGAGGGCGAAGCGCACGCACACGCGGTATTGGGAGCCATAGCGCTGGAAGAGCGCGAGTTCGACGAAGCCTTGCGCCGACTTAGGATCGCGCTTCGCGCGTTTCGGTCTCTTGGCAATTCGTTCAGAGAGAGAGAGTTCCTCCCTATACTCAGCTCGGCGTTCGCGGCGGCCGGTGCGCCATATGCCATGGCCCTTTGCCTTCGCCGATGTGAAACGCTAGCGAAAAACAAATGCTCAACCCATGAGGTCGACCGGATCGTACGGCAGATCGAAAGCGTTTCCGCTTCGCTGAACGTCGAGGAAAGAGAAAGGCTTCGCGCGATGTCTGAGGCCGAGGTCAACGCCGCTCTCGATGGTATGCTGTCGGACCCATCTGAATCGGAGACCTAGCTCGCGCTCCACCTCAATAGGGCGACTGGCGAGGTCTGCCTTGTGTCATGCGGTGAAAAACTCACAGCGAGCTTAACACATCCGGTTTACATCCAACAGCAGCCGCAATCGCGACGTAGCTGATGATCAGTCGCACCTAATGAAACGGCACGATTTGAAATCTCAATTCTCGCGCGCCCTTTCCCGCGCCCCTCAAGGCGACCCGCTGCGCGGGCGGCCAGCGGCCGGCCTTGACCGCCGCGGCCGGGCGCGCATGCGCGATCGCGTGCGGCTCCGGGGGAAATGTCGCTCATCGTCTCACCAAGGGAAATGACCCGGGATCGGAGTCCCTGTTCCCTCCCCACCGTCTGGCTCCGACGTCGCGATGCAGGCGGTACAATCGAAGAGGCCACCATCTCGAAAGGATCGTGGCCGGAAACGAGCCGGCAGTGAGCGGGGGGTTCGGCAGTCAAGTCATTACGCACAACGACGCGACGCCATGTAGCCCCGGCGCACCCCGTGGAACGGGTGCTGCCCGCGCCAATTCCCAACTGAGGTGCGCACGGCACACCGGCTCCGTTCCGGCTATGACGACATCAGACCAGCAGCTCTGCATCGGCGCCCACACGTTGGGCGGTTCTGTCATGCTCGATCCCGAGGAGCGCCGCCGGCATCTCTACATCGTCGGACAGACCGGCACCGGTAAAAGCACGCTGCTCCTCAATTTGATCGCGCAAGACCTCGCGGCCGGCGAGGGGCTCGCGCTTGCTCGATCCGCACGGCGACCTGGCCGATCGCGGCGCTCAGTCAGGTGCCGAAGCACCGCAGCAACGATCTCGTCTATCATCGACCCGGCCGACCGCGATCGGCCGATCGGCTTCAATCCCCTATCGGACGTTCCCGACGAACTGAGGCCCGATCGTCGCCGACGGCGTGGTCGCGGCCTTCCGCCATGTCTGGCCGGATAGCTGGGGTCCGCGTCTCGACTACATCCTCACCAATGCCGTGCGCGCGTTGCTCGACGTGCCCGGCGCGCACGCTGCTGATGCTCCCCCGCCTGTCTGATCGACGAGCGTTTCGCGAGCCGCTGATCGACGCCACGTCACCGATCCGGTGGTGCGCGCGTTCTGGCTCAACGAATATGCCGGCTACAGCGCCAGCTTCCGCACCGAAGCGATCTCTCCGATCCAGAACAAGATCGGCAAGGCACTGATGGTGCCGAGCCTGCGCAACATGCTGGCGCAGCCGACCAGCTCGATCACCTTGCGCCGTCTGATGGACGAGGGCGCGATCGTCATCTGCAATCTCTCGAAAGGTGCGCTCGGCGAGAGCACCGCGCATCTGCTTGGGCGCGCTGCTCACGACCGCGATCGCGCAGGCCGCGCTCTCCCGCGCTGACATGCCGGCCGCCGATCGCCGCACATTTCATCTTTACGCCGACGAGTTCCAATCGTTCGCCACCGAGAGCTTCGCGCTCATTCTGTCGGAAGCCAGCAAGTACGGACTGACGCTGACCATCGCCCATCAGTACCTCGATCAGATACCCGACCGCTTGCGCGCCGCCGTATTCGGCAACGTCGGCTCGATCATCGCGTGCCGCACCGGCGCCGCCGACGCGCCGATCCTCGCCGAGCAGATCGGCTTGGGCGGCGCCGACGCGTTGCTCGACCTCCCCAACTTCACCGCCTGGGCGCGGCTGTTGCGCGACGGCGCGCCCACATCCCCGATCCGCCTCGACCTCTATGACGCTCCGCAGCCGCGCCGGCCAGACGCGCATCGTCTGATCGACACCAGCCGCCTGCGTTTCGGCCGGCCGCGGGCCGAAGTCGAGGCGCGCATCAACCGGTTTCTCGGGGCTCCGTAATCCCCCTTCGGGTGTGGCTACGCGTATGGATACTCCTGTGGAAACGGGTGTGATTACTGTATCCACACCCAGTAACCACAGGCACCGGGCAATTTCTCCCAGCATTTCAATCGCTTCTGTGGTCGCACCTTGCAAATTCCGGCCGCGACTGAATACGTTGTTGGTTTGTTTTGTTCATTCCAGTATGGGCTGGCCTGGTTCGCGTGCGCGAGGCGCCATGATTGATCGTTGGAGACTCGTGCCTCGGGACCGCCGTCCTGCTGGCCGGGCGGTCCCTCGTTCGAGTCCGTGCCTAACACTGCGGGCGGCCTGCTGGCCGCCCGCACCGCACCGCCCCTTAACTATCGAAGGAGGGAAACGACTGCAGCCGCGCTGCGCCCGGCCCGCGGAGTACCGCAGGCCGACTTCGCGTCTGGGTCGTTTCCCGCTACGTCCCACCGGCCACATAACGAACACCCTCGTCCGGGCTATCGGACACTCGCTTCGCTCGCGTCCGATAGTCCTCCTCGGGCGTCGCGTTATGCATCCAGTGCCGGCCTGCCGCGCTTGGGCTGGGCATGCCTCGACCCGCCGCGACCGTTCGCGACACGCCCCGGCCCATCAGTCCGCGTGGGTAGTGTCTCATGTGTGGATGGCTCCCATTGATGGTGACTCTCAACTTGGCACGTAGATACCGTGAGGGGGCCATCCACCACATCAGTTTAAATCTCTGCTCATCCCAAACCGGACGTTCAGCGGATTCGGTTTGATGCCCATCGACGGGCCGGAACTCGCCAAGAAGAAGATATGCTGGTCGATGCAAAGTGGCCACAGCATATGCGATCGGGGGAGGAGCGGAACCGAGAGGCACACCGCGTAACAACGCAATTCGGTCTAGTTGCTGACGAGTTGCGTCAGCGGCGCGCCCGCGTTCTGAGCCCTAATCACGCCCAGCGAAGTGATTAGCTGCCAGGCGTGTTCGCGATCCGCGACCGAAGGAGAAGCAGCGCGGATGTAGGGCTCGACGGCTATGACCGTCTTCCCATACCATATCGCGTCCCTGCAGGTAGCTAACACGCAAAACTCCAGTGCGATACCGACAACATAAATGGTCTTCATTCGGTCGCTGGCCAGAAGCGAGTCGAAATTTAGGGTCGACGAAGGGCGAGTAGCCGTCCATGTCATTTGCTGTACCAATATCGATCACGATCGCGCGCGGAGGGATATGAAGTCCCGGGTGGAAAGAGGCTCCATCTGTTTCAGCCACACAGTGGACACCCCAATCTTTGAAGGAACTGTGATCTGGAGGATGCCAGTCGCGAGTAAGCACGATCTCCACGCCAGCTGAATCAGCACGCCGGATAAGTTCGTTCAGCGGTGCTATCACCGAAACGGTGTCGGCGGCCGCGAGCGCGCCACCTTCGAAGAAGTCTTTCTGGACGTCGACTACGATTAGAACCGACTGCGCGGTTGTCTCCAGAGGCCGCTTGCCGTGATGCTTGAGCGCTATAGTGGCGATTTCCTTCACAATAGCTGACATCTCATGGCGAGCCGGTCCTCCGGCGCCTGCGTCCGACGGCGGGACCGGCGGCGGCGCGTGGGCAACTCCGAATACATTCTGAAGCGCAGCTATGCTCGACTTCCCGAAGAGATCGATCTCCGCAGCATCATTCAGCCGGAGATTTGTGCGAACGTATTCTGCTGCCGCCCCTTTCTGGATTAGGGCGAGAAACAATATGGGCGCGAAGTGGTGATCGTTGGAGAGGTCCACAAAATCCTTTAGATCTTGGCGTCCCTTATCAGGTCGCTTTGCCCTTCGGTCGATGAAAGAAAGCAATTTCGTATATGCCAAGCCTGTTGCGCTTGGAACAAGAATGTTCCGTAACTCGGTCTTCTTGTACCGGAACGGCCGCGCTTCAGGGAGGAGCGCCGCCCAATCAATATACTTGTAAGGTTCTCGTTGAGTGATCTTGGGCCCGATCGCGATCTCGCCGAGATCGCAGGTGCGATGGCGTATCCGATAAGAAGGTCGAAATTCATCGTCATTCTCCTCGCATACTTCCCATTCTTCGCTCGGATATAACTGATCCAAGGTAGCCGTTCCGAGTTCATGATCCCAGACTAGATCGAGATCCTTTGAGGACCGCGTCACACGATACTGCTGGACAGCCATTCCTCCCACGAGCAGAATTGGCGACTTCAAGGTCGCATTTATCCGCGTCAGTTCGTCCTTTGCTACTGCAAAATCAATAATTCTCGCGGTCATCGTTGTCCTCGCCGGCAAGCGCGGCGCCTCTTACAGCTCTCTGAACCAGGGATTCGTCAACGTGATAACGAAGCTGATTTTTTAGGATAGGACGAAACGCACCTTCGATTCAAGATCGGGCTTCATGTGGGCCGGTGCGACGAATGTAAGCCACTGTTCAACTGCCGTCACCACACCAAACAGTAACAGGTGACGACGGCTAAGCCGTCTCGGAGAGTTTGAATAAAGTAATCGCCCCAAAGGACCGGTTCATAATGGCAAGCAGATCCCGCCGTGAAATGGGCGCCATGTCTCTTCGTAGCGCTGAACGTAAGTTCCTGGCACTGCTCACTTCTGTCAGCTATCCCAGGCATTGCGGAAAACATATGTTCGTGGCGAGCTTTTCGCAGGCTGGCGCAAAGCAGAAATTCAACCTGAGGCACTGTGCCTCAGCGTGGAGCTTTCCCCCATCCACCGCACCCCTACCGGCCGGCCGCTCCGGCGGGCAGGTATAATGAGGGCATGGATATTGCCGCCATCGCCGCACCGGCGCGACGGCCACGGTTCCGCCGTGCGCCGGAGCCGCCGGCCTTCCGCCTTACCGACGACGACGTGGAGATCGTGCGCCACTTGGCGCGGCATCGGTTTCTGCGATCGACCCACATCGCCGCCCTTGTCGGCCGCTCGCTCGACCGCACCAACGACCGGCTCTCCCGGCTCTTTCACGCCGGCTACATCGACCGGCCGCGGGCGCAGCTCGACTATTATCCGACCGCGGGCTCCGCACCGATCGCTTACGCCCTTGCCGACCGCGGCGCCCGCCTCCTGATCGAGCGTGACGGAATTGATTTCGCCAATGTCGAGTGGAGCCGCAAAAACCGCGAAGCGGGCCGCCCCTTCATCGAGCATCAACTTGAGATCGTCGATTTTTATATCGCGCTCCAATATGCCGTCCGCCATCGTGGAGACCTACGCCTTATACATCCGGGCGAGATGGTCGCCACCTTCCCCGATCAGACGTTCAGCGCACGCGATCCTTTTGCGCTCCGCGTGCAGATCTCTCACCAGGGCGCTCTCCATGACATCGGACTTGTTGCCGATCTTGTCTTCGGCCTCATGCTGCCCGATGGCTCCCGCCGGTGCTTCATGGTCGAGATCGATCGCGGCACCATGCCCGTCGTCCGCAGCGATATCCGGCAGACAAGCTTCGCGCGGAAAATGCGCGCCTACCTTACCGCCCACGCGGCAAAGCTGCACGAACGGCACTTTGGCTGGAAAACGTTCCGTGTACTTACAATCACGACCGATCATCGCCGCACTCATTCTATGAAAGAAGCATTGCGGCATCTTCACGTTCCGCACAGCATTGGCGCTTCCCTGTTCCTTTTTGCGACCCGCGATGAGCTACGCGCAAGCGACCCTCTTACTCATACATGGAGCGATGGAAACGGCCGCGCCGTTCAATTGATTTGAGGAACGGACTTAAGAGAAGCGGCATCGCACGTTGTCGACGCAGAAAGCACCTGTGGACATAGCCTGCTTGCAAGTATGGTACAGTGGCTGCATGAAGAAACTCACCATCACGGAATTCGCACGCATGGGCGGCAAAGCGCGCGCAAAGAAACTTTCAAAAGAGCGACTCAGCGAAATCGGCCGCATGGGTGGCAGACCGCGGCTTGGAGAAGTCTCCCCCCACGGCAAGTAGTTCTTTGAAACCGCTCGCGTGCCCGCCTCGACATAAACCTGCAAGCAAGTTAAAATTGCTGCGAAATGGGCACTAAACAGACAGCATGAAAAATGCGAAGCGCGGGAGCAAAACCGGTTCAGCCATGGGTGTCGCGGAGAAAGAGGATTTTTATCGCCTCCTGCACCGCGCTATATCCTCGCCATCAACTTCTCGAAAATCGGCACCGGAGAAGCGCGCAAAGAGTAGCGGAAAGAATACTCGTCAACGTACCGCTGGAGGCATTCAGGAGAAACCCAATGGTACGTCCCGTTGATTGACCGCTTCACTTGGTTCCAGAACGCCTCCACGCGCGGCTTGACAAGAAGCCCAAATCAACGCCGAACAGCTAAATGTGGATAACCTGCTTGCAGGTTTTCTGCGGCATGTAACAATGCACGCAGATGCAAGGCGGGCGGTTCCATAAAGCGGAACGGATTGAAGTCTCCGGCTCTGGCGCGAACCAGAATAAAACACGCCGCCCATCAAGCATCCCGATCTTTGACATCGGTTGCGGGCAGTTGGGGGAAATGCAGAAACGGCGAATGTGAGATTACGCCGCGACGCGCGCTCACTTTCCCCACATGCCCACAACACATAAACGACAGGTGCCCCGCCAAGCGCAAAAAGCGCCTGCCAAATTAGCAATTAGCAATCACGCTATGAAAGACCTTGAAGAACACGTTCGCGCAGAATCAATCTGCCGCGGTTGTGGCGAAGCGAAAGAATCTGGCCTCGTGGTTTGCTGGCCATGTTTCAAGTATCGGGAAGACATTGTGCCGCTGAAGTATTTTGACGGCACATTTACCGAATGGCTAAAAACAATTGGCGTATGACCATGCCGCTCTGCAAGAACTGCCCGCACTCCGGCTCACATCATCATTGGAAAGTAGGGCGGCTGCGAGGGAACTGCAAAGACCGGGACTGCTTCTGTGCCGGGTACGTTCCCAACGTAGACACACCGAAGCCAGTGAACAAAGTCATCGGCCGGGCGCTCTACAAAAAACATTACAGTAATTAGCATCGAACCTCTTGCCTCCTCCGCTCGTTCATTTCGGTGCAGCGGCGGGGTGACGGGAATAAAGACCAGTATGGAACCCAGCGCCAATTCAACGTCTTCGTCCCGTTCCCTGTTCGACGCGCCGCAGGCGTGGAGTAACCTTCAATGACGTTCCCCGTCCCGACGCCTTCGGTGGATCACGGCGCGCAAGCGAAAGTCACCCGCAGGGGCGCAACGCAGCGGAGCACCCCGCGCTTGCGTGGTTGACCGAGCAAGCACCGTGATACGCGCTCGGGCGTGCTGCGCGTCAAGCTGCCATTTGACGAACGGCCCCGGGCACGTATGGTGTCGGTAGTCTCCGCCACTTCCCGAGCTGCGATCCGCGCTGGCAGGCGCTAGGCCATGCGTCCCTTGGCGCCTGCCCACGCAGGACATCGCAACCCGCTCGAAAGGAGATTTCCATGGCGGAGAAAAGCGAATCGAGACAGCCGACGCACCGCGCCTATTCGGTGATCCGGCGCGAAGGCCAGGACGACTTCTGGCTCAATATCGGTCTTGTGTTTGCACACAAGGACGGCAAGGGGTTGAACATCATGCTTCAAGCCTTCCCGCTCGACGGCAAGATCGTCTGCCGCGAGATCGCCGACGGCGACGAAGCAGAGGCGCCCGCGCCATCAAGCCGGCCAAAGCAAAACAACGCGGGCCGCAGCGCGCCCGCTGCGCATCGGCGTTGACCCTATTGACGCGCCAAAAACTGCAGAGCCGCTCCAAGGGGCGGCTCTATCTTAATCCGCCTGCTCTTCTTTCCTCTCCCGCTTGACACCCAAAAAATTGCCCCGCATTTTCTGCGGGGCAGTCTCATCGATCGTCAGTACTCTGACGCGAACATGACGGTGAGCACGCGGTTGTCTTCTGCGGATCGGCCGGGTCTTCCGAGCCGAATTCAAGATCCGGGTCGTAGTAGTCGATCTTGAAAAAGAACTTTTGACCGGCAACTTCAAAATTGCCGAAGTCGTGCTCGCCGTACGGGTCGTTGTCGCCGGTGAAGGCGACGAACGTCGCCACCTTGCGGATAACCATTGCCCGCACGTCCGAGGGCAAGGAATCGACGCCGCTCGTCAAAACAATCTTTCCGAGCTTTGGATCGAAACTCGTGCGCAGCGCGTCGTTGAGTTCACGGATACGCTGGCGCGTTGCGGAACTGGTTGTCGGCATGTGCTCCTCCACGCAATCGACTCGCCGGATCGGCGGGCCGAAGTACGAGGACGAGCGGAAATCAATGTGAACGCGCGGAGTTTGCACAGTCGCGCGTGAATTCTACCGCATGATGGGTCAGCGCGCGAACGCGGCCGAGAAAAAAACCTCCCCGAGCGCAAAGCCCGGAGAGGCGTCGCATCAATCACGCGCGGCGAGGCTTTCGCGCTTGGCAAGTTCCTTGCCGAGTTCGCGCGCGATCATAAGCGAGACACTGGCGATGGTGCTGTAGGGGACGCGCCAGTCCGCGCCGTGATCGGTCTTGCGAATGTACCAGCCCTTCGCACGCCGTTCGGCCGTCCAGCTCGCGAGAGCAAAAGTCGTCCGCCGATTGCGCGGGCGCTCCATCATCGTCACGAGGTTCGCTGGTTGCGCCGGTGTTTCGGCCTGACGGCCGGGTTCTTGTTCATCGTCCATGAACTCCTCCACACAACCGGCGTTTCGATGATCGAAGCGCCGGATAATGCGGGTGAGTTCCCTCGGCAATTGTACACCACGAGGCGGCGGGAAGCGGATGCCGCGCGATCGGGCGCTCTGAATAGAAAGGAGCCACCGGAATGCCTCGTCGAGGTGCCAGGAGTGTTGGGAGAAGAGGCCGGTGCAGAACACGTTGCCGCTCTGACTGCACAGCTACGACAAATGGGCCGCGTTAAAGCTCCCCATTTTATTCCCTAATTAGGTGGGCAGACTTGCGGTAGGGTCTATCGTCTCGGCCTCGGGTGCGTTCTGCTCCCGGAGCTGGTTATGATGATGATCTTATTCGGACGGCTGTTCTAGGGTCTGGGCTCAATTGAGCCAATAGCAGAGCGCGGTGACGAGGCACAGGCCGGCGAGAAAGTTCCGAGCGGTTTTGTCGTAGCGGGTGGCGATGGCCCGGAAGTCTTTCAACCGGCAAAAGGTTCTCTCGATGACGTTGCGCAGGCGATAAAGTTCGGCGTCGAACGGGAAGAGGGTCTTGCGGTTGATTTTGTTGGGAATGACCGGCGTCGTGCCGCGTGTTTGCAGGAACAGGCGCAAATGATCCGCGTCGTAGCCTTTGTCGCCGATCAACCGTTCGCTTGGCGCTGTCGCCGCGAGCAAGGCCGCGGCGCCCTTGATGTCGGCGACGTGTCCGCCGGTCAGCAGGAAGGCGTGCGGACGGCCTTCTTCGTCGACGAGCGCATGGATTTTTGTCGTGCGCCCGCCGCGCGAGCGGCCAATGGCTTGATTTTGCGCCCCTTTTTCTGGCGCCGCTCGCCGAGCGATGCGCCTTGACCGCCGAACTGTCGATCATCGTGAGCGCTGGGGGATCGCCGCCGGCAACCAGCGCCGCGAAGATCCGTTGCCAAAGACCGCGTCGGCTCCAGCGGTTGTATCTGTTGAAGGCCGTCGTATACGGCCCATATTCGTCGGGAAGCGCACGCCAACGGCAGCCCTCGCGCAACCGATGGATGATCCCGCCGATGACGCGGCGATCGTCCTTGCGTTCAGGTCCGGTGTGGACCATCGGGAGATGCGGCTCGATCGCCGCCCATTGCTCATCGCTGAGCCAGAAATTGTCCGCCACGAATCAAGCCCTCCTGACGAGCTTAAATCATGACGCGAGGTTCAATTCAATTGGGTACGGACCCTAAATGGAAAGGGCAGCTCAGAAGTGGGGTGCCCTTTTCTATTGCGCCGCTGAAATTCCCGAAGCAGGTTGCCCCAGACGCCTCATATCGCTACACTGCGGCACCAAACAATGGCGAGCAAAAGACGAGCAAAATAGGCGACGGAAAACAGACTAACTTATTGAAATTGCGGGTGTAGCTCAATGGTAGAGCAGCAGCCTTCCAAGCTGAATACGAGGGTTCGATTCCCTTCACCCGCTCCAATTTGTCGCGCAACCACTAAAAGGAACCGTGCTGCTCAATTGTCCTCTCTTGTCATCTCCCTGGCAGGCTGGGTAAACGGTTAGGAATTGTGCGACTCTGATATACAGCCAGAATGTCCAAGGAGCCGAACCACCACTACATTCCGATTTTCTATTTGGAGCAGTGGACTGACCTTGCAAGTCGGCAGCTCATCGAGTATTGCCGACGGTACAAAGGTGTCGTTGCGCGGCCGACGTTCCCCGCCGGGACTGGCTGCGTGCCCGGCCTATACAAGCTACCTGGAGCCCGGCCCGGCGAGAAATATATCATTGAAACGAAGCTCATGTCGTCTATCGACAATTGGGCTGCAAGAGCGCTGCAGAGAATGATGGTAGACGGCGAACCGCCGGGAAAGCTGGAGTTACCTGAGGCTCTCGGGTGGTGTCAATTTTGTATTCGCTGATCGTCCGAAACCCAGAGCATTTGGTCCGTATCAAAGAGAAGCTGATAACTTTGGACCCGGGTGAAATTCTCGAGCGCGTTCGCGACGACTATCCCAACATCCGAGGCCCAGGCGATCCAGATAACTTCGACGACTTCAAAGCGGCATTCATCAAAAACCCCATTGAAGTCCCTGCAGTCCGCGTCTTGCCTGAGTTGGTCAGGAGCAAGCGCGTCGTTCGCATGCTGGCGTCATTCAAATGGCAGAAGGCAACGGTCAACACCGGCAAATATCCGCTGCTCACTTCTGACCGTCCTGTCATCATGTCCAATGGACTAATCCAGCCGGACGCGCACATCGTTCTTCCGATCTCTCCGCGCCGTCTATTTATCGCGACGAAGAACGAGGAAACATTCCAATTCTTTCGCGAGATGAACCCGAATGAGCTTGCCGAAGCGGTGAACAATCAGGTCTCCCAGCAAGCCCACAGGTTCGTCTTTGGCTGTGATGATAGCCAACGTCGCTTTGCTGCTAATCGCCTCGGGAAGCGCGTTTGGTCGAGTCCGATCGGCTAGACGGTGACTTTTGTGCTCACTTGTCCCGCGTAAGGAGGCCCTTGCACAAAATGCGATTCCACTTCGGCGGCACGCCGACCCGCTCCTCGGGCACCTGGTAGTCCCGGAACAGTGCCCAACTCCTGTCAAAGCGGTGCTTTGGGTTGTCTATTTCAAGAAACCGGTGCCGCATCAGAATCATTTCGTGCTCGGGAAGGTGCCAGACGGCGACCGTGTAAAGCACGACCGACACGATGCGCTCCGTGCCACGCAGAAACTCCCGAACCGTGCTCAGCATCCGTTGGCGCGTCGATTTGTCGTCGAACCACGCCTTCGGGATCATGCTCGTGCTTCCGTGGTCATCTGGCAACCCTCACAAGGTGTCCTCGTCCATTCCGCCCAGTGCAAGAAACCGCTCCAGCCAATGGATGTCATAGAGCCCATTTTGGATGTCGGCGTTGCGAACCAGGGTTTGGAACAAGGGGATTGTCGTATCAATGCCGTCGACAATAAATTCATCGAGCGAGCGGCGGAGCCGCATCAGGGCCTCATTGCGGTTGCGCCCATGAACGATCAGCTTACCGACTAGCGAATCATAGTTTGGCGGAATCGTAGTAACCGGCATAGACCGCGCTATCGACACGGACGCCAAGGCCGCCCGGCGGATGGTAATAGGCGATCTTCCCGGGCGAGGGCCGGAACGTCGCGGAATGCTCGGCATTGATCCGGCATTCAATCGCATGCCCATGAAAGACGACTTCTTCCTGGGTCAGCGATAAAGGGGAGCCCGCCGCGATCCTGATCTGCTCATGGACGAGATCGACGCCAGTGATCATTTCGGTGACCGGATGCTCGACTTGAATCCTTGTGTTCATTTCGATGAAGTAAAATTTGCCGTCTTCGTAGAGGAACTCGATGGTTCCCGCTCCGGCATAACCGAGTTCGCCGCATCGCGGCCGCGCAGATTTCGCCGATTTCCAGGCGCTGCGGGGCATTGAGTGCGGGAGAAGGGCTTTCCTCCCAAACCTTCTGATGCCGGCGCTGCAACGAGCAATCGCGTTCGCCGAGATGAATGGCCTTGCCGTTTCCGTCGCCCAGAATCTGGACTTCGATATGGCGCGGCTTTTCAAGAAATTTTTCGAGATAGACCGAATCATCGCCGAAAGCGGCCTTGGCCTCGGCCCGCGCCGTTTCGATCGCGGCGGGAAGATCATGCGCCGTGCGCGCGACTTTCATGCCGCGTCCGCCGCCGCCCGCCGCCGCCTTTACAAGAACCGGAAAACCCAGCGCCCGGGCGATGACCGCCGCCTCCTTATCGCCGGTGACCGCGCCGGGCGAGCCAGGCACGCAGGGAATACCAAGCCGGATTGCCGTCGATTTGGCCTCGATCTTATCGCCCATGAGCCTGATATGCTCCGGTTTCGGCCCCACGAAAGTGATGTGATGATCCTTGAGAATCTCCGCGAACCGCGCATTCTCCGCAAGAAACCCATAGCCCGGATGCAAGGCTTCGGCGCCGGTGATTTCGCAGGCCGCAAGAAGCGCTGGAATGTTCAGATAGGAATCGCGGGCAGGCGGCGGCCCGATGCACACCAATTCATCGGCGAGCTTCACATGCATCGCATCGGCGTCAGCCGTCGAATGAACCGCCACGGTCGCGATGCCAAGTTCCTTGGCGGCGCGCAAAATCCGTCAAGGCGATTTCGCCACGATTGGCGATCAGAATTTTGTCGAACATATCAATCCACCGGCGACCAGGCTTTATTCGATGATAAGCAGCGGCTGGCCATATTCGACCGGCTGGCCATCCTCGACCAAAATGCCCGTCACCGTGCCGGCCCGCGGGGCCAGGATCTCGTTGAAGGTTTTCATCGCCTCGACGAGAAGAACCTTGTCGCCGGCCTTGACTTGCGTGCCGATCTCGACAAACGGCGGCGGCATCCGGCGAGGAACGCAAATAAGCGGTTCCGACCATCGGCGACTTTACCGTGCCCGGACCATCGGCTGGAACGCCGCCGCGGCGCCCGCTCGCCGCGAGCGGCCTGCGGCGGGGCCACGGCCGGCTGGATGATGGCGGCGGAAAGCTGCCGCGCGACGCGGATTTTGAAATCGCCGTTCGCAACTTCAATCTCGGAAAGCCCAAGACGGGTTACGAGCTGCCGCCAGGGTCTCGACCAATTCCGTGTCGATTGCGGCCGCAGGCCGGGCTTACGTCCGGTTTTGATTCCGGATATTTCATCTTTATTTACTCTCGTTTTCACTGTTGCCCTTGATATGTCTTTGCCGGGAACCGGACAGGAATCTTTTTGATCGTTAGGTTAAGCTGGCGGCTCCGGCCGGCAGCGAGCAAAGCTTCAAGCGCGAGATCATAAGACAAGGCGCCAAACCCCAAAATCACGCCCACGCGCGACCGGGAGAGATGAGGGACCGGTGGCGAAAATTCTCCCTCGCGTGAATATTCGAAAGATGCACCTCGATGACTTCTGTCTTCGCCGACTTGATCGCGTCGTGAAGCGCGATCGAGGTATGCGAATAGGCTCCCGCATTCAAGATCACCGGCTCGCCGGCGCGGCCAGCTTCCTGCACCCAGGTCACAAGGTCGCCCTCGTGGTTCGATTGGCGGAAGTGCAAGACGAGTCCCCGCGGCTTGCAACGCGCGGAAAGACGAGCCTCGATGTCCGCGAGAGTCGCAAGGCCATAGGTTTCTGGTTCCCGTATGCCGAGGAGGTTAAGATTCGGCCCATTGAGGACGTGAACGGCTTTCATGTCGGTTCCGGTCAAAGGAAGTGCGCGTTGCGCTTCCATAGCCGGGATCAAAACGCAAGGGAAGCCCAGGCCTGCAGCTCCATACCAACATCTGAGCGCCTTGACGCAAGCCGTCCTGAGGATTAGTTAAAAGACCAAGAACCTAGGGGATCCCCGGCAGGGGGCTGAGAGGCCGGCGGCGCTTTGAAAGCGGCCCGGCGACCCTTTGAACCTGATCCAGCTCGTACTGGCGTAGGGATGGTCAGCGTGATGTTTTCCCTCCAAAAACCTGCCCGTTCGCGCCGCTTTCGCTTGGGCGCTGCGCAAGCATGGCCAAAGGGTAAAGTCATGCGCATTCGCATCATGGGCGCCGGCAGTCGCTGGCTTGACCGTCACTTTCGAGTTCGCCCGCGCGGGTTGCACGTCGAAGTGATCGATAGGCGCGAGGGTCCGGGACTTGGCTGTTCCTATTTCGCGGGGGGCATGCTGGCGCCCTGGTGCGAGGCCGAGAGCACGGAAAAGCTCATTCTTGATCTCGGCCTCGAATCGCTGAAATTCTGGACTGAAGAGAGTGCCTGTCGCGGACAGCACGGGTACGCTCGTGGTCGCGCCCGCCCGCGACCGGCCGGAGCTTACCCGTTTTGCCCGCCGCGCCGCCGGATATCGAATCTATAGACGCGGCGCGGATCGCGGCGCTCGAACCCGATCTCGGCGGGCGTTTTGACGAGGCCTTGTTTTTTCCGTCCGAAGCGCATCTCGATCCGCGCGCGGCGATGGCGGCTGCTTGCTGCGCGGCTCGCCGGTTTCGGCAATGTCACGCTGCGCTTTGGCGTGGAGCGGGGCAAGTGCCGGGACGCCGATTGGACGATCGATTGCCGCGGCCTTGCGGCGCAAGACGTACTTCCCGATTTGCGCGGCGTCAAGGGCGAAATGTTGGTGTCTTGCACCCGCGAGATCGCGCTGACCCGGCCGGTGCGGCTCCTGCATCCGCGCCATCCCGTCTATATCGTGCCGCGCGGCGGCGGGCGCTTCATGATCGGCGCGACGATGATCGAAAACGAAGAGCCTGGCCGGATCACCGCGCGCGCCATGCTCGAATTGCTTGGCGCCGCCTATTGCGTGCATCCGGCTTTCGCCGAGGCGGAAATCGTCGAGACGGGCGCTGGCATGCGGCCAGCATTTCCCGGCAATCTGCCAAAAATCCGCCGCGATGGCCGCAAGCTTTATGTCAACGGCCTTTACCGGCATGGCTTTTTGCTGGCCCCCGCGCTCGCCCGGCGGGCCGTGCAAGCCGTGCTCGAAGAGGCTTATTTTCCGGAGGTCATGGATGCAAATCCATGTGAACGGCAAAGCGCTTGACGTCGCCGCGGCAACGCTCGCCGCGCTGCTGCGCGAACTCGAATACGAGGACGCCGCCATCGCGACCGCGCTCAATCAGAATTTCATCCGCAGGCGCGATCGCGGCGAAACGCCATTGAAGGAGGGCGACGCGGTCGAAATTCTCGCGCCGCGCCAAGGAGGCTGACATGGAGGATGATACGGACGGCGACCGTCTCAACCTCTATGGCGTCGAATTCTCCTCGCGGCTGCTGGCCGGAACCGCGCAATATCCCTCGCCCGCGATACTTTCCCGCGCCATCGTGGAGGCCAAGGCCGAGATCGTGACGGTATCGCTCAGGCGCGAATCCGGAGGCGGCCGCGCTGGCGAACGGTTCTGGGCGCTGATCCGCGACCTTGGCGTCCGGGTTATGCCCAATACCGCCGGGTGCCTGAGCGTGAAGGAAGCCGTGACCACCGCGCAAATGGCGCGCGAAGTTTTCGACACCGCCGTGGATCAAGCTCGAAGTCATCGGCGAGGAAGACACTCTGCAGCCCGATGTCTTCGAGCCTTGTCGAGGCGGCGTCAATTCTCACCCGCGAAGGGTTTCAGGTTTTTCCTTATACCACCGAGGATCTTGTCGGCGGCGGAAAAGCTTCTTGCCGCGGGCTGCGAGGTTCTGATGCCTTGGGGATCGCCCATCGGATCGGGACGCGGTCTCAACAATCCCTATGCGCTAAAATCGCTGCGCGCGCATTTCCCCGATGTGCCGCTCATCATCGATGCTGGAATCGGCGCGCCCTCCCATGCGGCGGCGGCGATGGAAATGGGCTTTGACGCGGTGCTCACGAATACGGCGATCGCCAAGGCCGGCGATCCGGTAAAAATGGCCCGCGCCTTTGCGCTCGCGGTCGAGGCCGGCCGGATCGGGTATCGCTGCCGATCTGATGCAAGCGCGAGACATGGCGGCACCCTCGACCCCGGTGATCGGGCGCGCGTTCAGCGATCTTGCGCGTGCTTGACCCTTTCTATTTGATCGTCGACAGCGCGGCGTGGATCGCGCGGCTTTTGCCGTGCGGCGTAAAACTCGTGCAATTGCGGATCAAGAATAAGCCGGACTGCACAAGTCCGCGCCGAAATCGAAAAATCAAAGGCGCTTTGCGAACGCCATGGCGCGCAACTCGTTGTCAATGATTATTGGCGGCAAGCGATCGGTGCGGGCTGCGATTTCGTTCATCTCGGCCAGGGCGATCTCGACGCCGCGGATCTTTGGCGCGATCCGCCGCGCCGGGATGCAGATTTGGCGTCTCCACCCATGACGAGGCCGAGCTTTCGCGGGCGCTCGAAACAGAACCGGATTATATCGCGCTTGGGCCGGTCTATCCGACGATCCTGAAAGCCATGGCCTTCGCGCCGCAGGGCTTGCCGCGCATCAACGGAATGGAAGAAGAAAATCGGCAGCATACCCCTCGTCTGCATCGGCGGGATCACGCTGGAGCGGGCCGCCGGAGTGTTGCAAGCCGGAGCGGACAGCGCGGCGGTCGTCACTGACATTTCCCGGAACGCCGATCCAGAGCAACGCGCGCGGGATTGGGTCAAGGCGACGCGGGGATTTGTCGGCCGGTTTCCGCCGCAGGGACAATGAGCTGAAGCGCCGTCGGTCCGCCCAAGGTGTCCTCCTGCCTAACGTATTGCCAGCGATAGCGCACGAGCTCGCAAACACGGGCATCCATCCACGGAAACTCACCCCGGCATGGCGAGGAGGCCTGCCGTGCCATCCGCCGTACCGAACAATAGCTGGCCGCCGGCACGGTCCCAGGCAAGCGCGCTGATCGCCTGCCAATCCGCCGGCGCGGCGCGCACAAGAATCTCGGCGCCATCGGGGATCCGGCAAAGCAGCAAAAACCCATCCTCATAACCCTGCGCCACGACAAGCGATTTCGGGTGAAACGCGACGCAAGTGACTTTGGCGCTTCTTACCCCGCATTCGAGCGGGGCCTTGTTGATCGGCCCGTCCTTGTCCTTGAACGGCCAAATAATCGCGGCATCCGCACCCGACGTCGCCAGCCAATGGCCATCGAATGACCAGGACAGCACGCGCGTTTTCGCCGGATAGCCGCTCATGCGCATGTCTTTCTTGTCGGCGGTGCGCCAGGCATGCAGCGCGTTTTCTTGCATGGACGTCACGAGAAAACGCCCGTCCGGAGACGCCGTTATAGAAAGATGCGAGCCCTTCCAATTGAAGAGGTCCGGCGGCGCGGCGGCGTTCGGAAACCATAAGGCCGCACCATCGTAATGGGCGATCGCGATCCGGAAACCTTTCGGCATAAAGGTTAGCCCGCGTACGCTCGACGGCGCAGAAAAGGTTTTTATCCCGCCGGCGGGATCGCGCGAGCGGACATTCTTACCGCTTGACCACGCAATTGCGCCATCATCCCGCGCGGCGAGCGCGTCGATCCACTTGCCTTTTTCGTCCGCGATTTCTTGAACGCCGCCATCGGCCGAGATCGCGACAACACGGCCATCATCGCCGCCGGTGATGAATTTGTCCCCCGCCGCGACGGCAACAAGAATGGCAGCACCGGGATGCGCCGCGATGCGCTGTTTGGCCCCGGGCGCGGCGAGCAATACAGTGCCGTCTTCGAGTGCAAGTGCTGGAACTTGTCCAAGAAAACCCGCTGCGGCGACCGGCGCGCCGGCATCGAGCGGTGTGACATGGGCGGTTAGCGAGGTGGCGGCCATAATCTTATTCTTTTGTGCTTGCAGGCCGTGGCATCGCTTCAAACGTCACGCCGCGCAGCTCAAGAAGCCTTGAGTAATCTCGTCTTTTTTCAAATTGCGGCCGATGAAAACGAGTTTGCTCACGCGATTTTCCTGCAGCTTCCATTCGCGCTGGAGATCGCCGTCGAGAAGCATATGCACCCCTTGGAAGACGAAACGCCTCGGCTCGTTCTTGAACGCGACTATGCCTTTCGCGCGCAAGATCGACGCGCCCTCCTTTTGCACATAGTTTTGCAGCCAGGGCATGAATTTTTCCGGATCGACATCTCCCTCAAAAGATAGAGACACCGATTGCATGTCTTCGTCATGATAATGTTTTAGCGTGTGGGCCTCGTGATCACCGTGCCCATGGTGATGCTCATGCAGGTCCTCGCCGTCGAGAAATTCCGGCTCAATTTCGAGGATGCGCTGCAAGTCGAAGGCGTTGCGGCCGAGCACCGCTTCGAGAGCCACCGCGCAATTCACGGTATTGTGCAGAGTTGCATAGGGGTTTATCGCGCGAATACGCGCCTCCACTTCGCGAAGTTCATCCGCGCCGACGAGATCGGTCTTGTTGAGGATGATCACATCGGCGAAGGCAATCTGGTTCTTGGCTTCCGGCGCGTCCTCGAGCCGTTCGCATGAGCCATTTGGCGTCGGCGACGGTGACGACCGCATCGAGCCTGGCGGCATCGCGCACATCGGCGTCAACAAAAAAGGTCTGCGCCACGGGCGCGGGATCGGCAAGACCTGTCGTCTCGACAAGGATCGCGTCGAACTTGCCCCTGCGCTTCAGCAAACCTTCAACGATGCGAATGAGATCGCCGCGCACCGTGCAGCAGATGCAGCCGTTGTTCATTTCGAACACTTCCTCGTCGGCGCCAACGACGAGATCGTTGTCGATGCCGATTTCGCCGAATTCATTGACGATGACCGCGAATTTCCGACCATGGTCCTCGGAAAGAATGCGGTTTAAAAGCGTCGTCTTGCCGGCGCCGAGATAGCCGGTGAGCACGGTGACGGGGATTTTTTCAGCCATGTGAAACTCCAACAGCGGGCCGTCCGGTCACGGCGCCGCTCGGTGGTCAAGCATGGTCAAGCACGGCAAATGCTGCAAGCCATGGGTCTACCCGACAAGCTTGTCTTAGAGTTGCACCCACGCGTCAAGGCCGCCCGCTATTTCGCCAGCGCGGCAGCGAGCTCCCTGACGTTGTTGCGCATCATATCGATGTAAGTCGATGCCGGCCCGTCTGAAGGCGAAAGCGCATCGGAATAGAGCGTCCCACCAATCCTCGCGCCGGATTCGACGGCGATGCTTCGCACGAGCCTTGGGTCGGTCACATTTTCGAGAAACACCGCTGGGATTTTTTGGGCCTTGATCTGGCGAATGATCTTGGCGACATCGCGCGCGCTCGCCTCGGTCTCAGTCGAAATGCCTTCTGGTGCGATAAAACGGAAACCATAGGCCGTGCCGAAATAGCCGAAGGCATCATGCGTCGTAATAATTTGCCGCCGCTCGGGCGGAATTTTGGCGATTTCCCGCTTGACGTCAGCTTCAAGGGCATCGAGTTTGCCGAGATAATTATCGGCATTGGCGCGATAGGCAGCTTCTCCCGCCGGATCGGCGGCAATCAGTCCATCGCGGATGTTGACGACATAGATTTTGGCATTGGCGATCGATTGCCAGGCATGGGGGTCCAACCCGATGCGCCCCTCCTCGTTCATTTGTTGAGGATTTATGCCCTTCGTTGCAACAATCACTGGCGCCTTGGCACCTGACGCCTTGATCAGACGATCAATCCAGCCTTCGAGGCCGAGGCCATTAACCACAATGAGCCGCGCCGCGCCGAGTTCCTTCGCGTCGTCCGGCTTTGGCTGGTAGACATGGGTGTCGCCATCGGGACCAACGAGCCTGGCGACGCTGATCCGCTCGCCGCCGACGTTGCGGACGAAATCGGCGAGAATCGAGAAGGTCGCGACAACCGGAAGTTTGGCCGGGGTTTGCGCGTGGACGGGCAACCCGCGAGCGAGGGTCAGGGCAACAAATGATATAAGTTATAACGTAACCTCGATATGCCATTGTAAGCTCCGTGCGCCGAGAGGGTCAGCCTTCCAAGTGCTGCCCCGGTTTAAACCGGCGCAGGAGGCCCCCGGCCGGACCGAACACAAGCGCCAGCAGATACAGGAGGCCCGCCATAAGAATGATCAGCGGACCGGATGGCAGGCCTGCGTGAAAGGAGATGACGAGCCCGGCATATCCGGCGAGCATTCCTTGCGCCGCGGCAATACCGATCATCGCGGTCATATCGGCGGTGATCAGCCTTGCCGAAGCCGCGGGCAGCATCATCATGCCGACCGCGAGAAGCGTGCCGAGCGCCTGAAATCCGCCGACAAGGTTCAAGACAACCAGCGCCAGAAAGATAATCTGCACGGGGCCGCCGCTTTTGCTGACCGAGGCGAGGAACGAGGCATCGACCGTCTCGATCACCAGGGGCCGGTAGAGAGCGGCGAGCGCGACGAGCGTCACGCTTGCGATCGCGGCGAGCAGGATCAGGGTCGCGTCATCAAGCGCCAGCACGCTGCCAAAGAGCACGTGCAAAAGATCGATGTTCGAGCCGCGCAAGGAGACAATGGTGACACCGAGCGCGAGCGAGATCAGATAGAATGCCGCGAGCGAAGCATCCTCGCGCAAAACCGTCGTGCGGGCAACGACGCCCGAGCCGGCCGCGATGATAAGCCCGGCCGCCAAGCCGCCGATCGTCATTGGCCCAAGCGACAGGCCCGCGGCGAGATAGCCGAGCGCCGCTCCGGGTAAAATCGCGTGAGCCATGGCGTCGCCGGTGAGCGCCATGCGGCGCAAAATTAAAAACACGCCGAGCGGCGGCCCGGCGATGGCGAGCGCGATGGAACCGGCAAGCGCGCGGCGCATGAACGCGAAATCGGCGAAAGGCGCGATTAAGAGGTCATGCAGCTGCATGAACGCGTTCCCGAGTTTAAGTGGAACCCATCGCGGCAAGACCGTTCAAGCCGCCCGCGCGCAGGCCTGCGCTTGCCGGTCGAACGCCTCGATCATGGATCGCGCTTTGGAAAGATTTTCCGGGGTAAGGACAGCACCGGTTTTTCCCTTGGCGATTACTTCCCGCGCGAGCAAGAGGGTTTGCGGGAAATGCTCCCGCACGAGATCGAGATCGTGCAATACTGCGAGCACGGTGCGATGGTCGGCATGCCACGCCGACACGACGGAAATGAGATCGGCGACGGTTTTGGAGTCGATCGCGGTAAAAGGCTCGTCGAGCAGGATAATTGCGGCATCTTGTACGAGGAGCCGGGCGAATAGCATCCGCTGCAGTTGACCGCCGGAAAGCGTCGCGACTGGGCGCGCCTCGAATCCCTCGAGCCCCACCGCCGCGATCGCGGCGCGGATTTTCGCAGTCTCGCTCCGGGAAATCCCGCCGAACAAGCCGCAACGTTTCCACAGTCCCATGGCGACGACATCGAATACGTCAATTGGGAAGCTTTTGTCGATGCCGGACGCTTGCGGCAGGTAGGCTATGTCGCGGGATTTCAAGCGGGGCAGGGCGATCGAGCCCGCAAACGGCGCAAGCGTTCCAGCAATGCCCTTGAGCAAGGTCGATTTGCCAGCGCCGTTGGGGCCGCAAACCGCGAGCAGCGCGCCGCTCTCCACCTCGCCATCGAGGTGATGCACCGCGGGATGGCGATCGTAGCCAAGCGTGAGATCGCGGAATCGGATCGCAATATCCATCAAGGAACGATCCCAAGGTCCGTGCAAAGACCGGTCAAGCCAGGGCCCACAACACCATCGCCCAAAGGCCCGCGATCACAATCATGGCGCCGCCGCATCGCGCGAGCGCGGAGAGGCGCAGCAATGAAAACGCCGGCGTAGCAGCACTTCCCACTTTGTGCTGGTGGGCAACGCTCATAGTGATTCCGTATACCACCGAAAACCGTGAAGGTTATAACGTTAATGTCCAGGACTCGCAAGGCCGCGCCCAGGGCATGTCGGTAGCACACGATATGTCCGGTTTAGGTAGCGCACGATCTGTCCGGTAAGTTCGGCCCTTTTGGGAGGGTTGGGATGCGCCGGACGGAAGCCCTTCAGGGTGTGCGCATGAGCAGGTTTTTGAATATTCTGCGCCGCTACGAGGCGGCGGAGCTCAATCAGAAGGAGGCGGCGGAGTTGCTGGGGGTTGAGCGAGCGGACGTTCCGGCGGTGGCGCGCACGATACGAGGAGGACGGCGAAGCGGGGCTTTTGGACCGCCGGCTCGGCAAGGCGTCGGGCAAGCGGGTTCCGGTCGACCGGGCGGCAGGAGGTGGAGCGGCTTTATCGCGAGCGCTACCAGGGCTTCACGGTCAAGCATTTCCACGAGCATCTGGTCGAGGACCACGGCTTCGGCGTGGGGCTACACCTGGCTGAAGACTGCATCTGCAATGGAAGGGCGTTGTTGGAAGGCGCCGCGCAAGCGGGGCGCATCGGAGGAAGCGCGAGCGGCGGCCGATGCCGGGCATGATGCTGCATCAGGACGGCTCGCGCCACGAATGGCTCGAGGGCCAGCCGGCGCCTCGATCTGATCGTGACGATGGACGACGCGACGGGCGCGATCTATTCGGCCTTTCTGATCGAGGAGGAGGGCACGGCCTCGACCTTCCGGGCGCTGCAACGAGGTGTTTTCGGAGCACGGCCTGCCGATGAGCCTCTACACGGATCGGGGCGCGCATTACTTCCACACGCCGAAAGCCGGCGAGATCGACCGCGGCGCGTCCGACCCAGGTCGGGCGGGCGCTTGAGCAACTCGGGGTCGAGCATATCGGGGCCTATTCGCCGCAGGCCAGGGGCCGCTCGGAGCGGGCGTTCCAGACGCTTGCAGGACCGGCTGGTCAAGGAGCTGGGGCTCGCCGGGATAACCGACGTCGAGGCGGCCAACGCCTTCATCCGCGAAGTCTATCTGCCGGCCCACAACGCCCGTTTCGCGGTTCCCCCGGCCGGCGAGGGCTCGGCCTTCACGCCGATTCCGGGCGTCGACCTCGACGAGATCCTCTGCGTTCAGGAGGAGCGCCAGGTCGGCAACGACAATTGCGTGTCCTACCGCACCGCTGAAGCTGCAAATCCCGGAAAGCCCGATGCGGCCGCATTTCGTCAAGGCGCGGGTCAAGGTGCACGTCTATCCTGACGGCTCGCACGCCCTTTTTCACGGCCCCGCTGCATCGGCCGCTACGACGAGAAAGGAGCCGCTCATGGCAGCCACACGAAAAAGCGCCGCTTAAATCCGCTCGGCGGCGCGAGCCTGTGGACATGGTGGACAAGCCTCCGGCTTGCCCACACTCCCACAGGAGAACAAAAGCAGAAGAAGCGGACATTTGATGTGCTACCAAAACCGGACAA
>CAWKON010000016.1:0-53217 GCA_963851225.1 uncultured Alphaproteobacteria bacterium
GCATGACCGCCTTGCGGATGATCGGCATGGGGGTGGTCGACCCCACGTAAAGACGACGGGAAGGAATGAGCGATGCGAGCGCCGAATTTCGTCACGATTCTTTGCGTGCGCCTATGCATGATTCGCGACGGGCTCGTCGCCTCGTATCAGATTCCGGCGGCGATCTTCAAGGCCAAGGGCCCAAACCTGAAGGAAAAGGCGAAGGCGGCGGCCCAGGACCCGCGCTTCTTTAGGCTCGGTTTCCAGCTGCTTCGCACGTTGGTGCCCAATCTCCGTATCCCGCTCCGTTTCTCACGCAAATTATTCAACCCAGACGTCTATCAAAATAGCGGCGCGGCGCTCGTCACCCGCTACGACGATGTGATCGAAGTGCTTGATCGAAACGCCGATTTCGAGGTCGTTTACGAACCCAGGATGCGGAAGATCACCGACGGGAAAAATTTCTTTCTTGGAATGCAGGACACGGCGCTTTATGCGCGCGATCTCTCCAATATGCGTCTCGCGGTGCGGCGCGACGACGTTGCCGCGACCGTCGAGCCGCTGGCCCGGCATTTGGCCGACAAGCTCGTCGCCGAAAAGGCAGGCCGTATCGATGTGCCGCCAGAGCTTAGCAAGCTCGTGCCAGCAGCGATCGTCACCGATTATTTCGGCGTCACCGGCGCGCCCACCAGTGAACTTATCGAATGGGCGACGCTCATGTTCCGGTATCTTTTCACGGGCATCGCGGGCGACCCCAAGCTCGACAGCGACGCGCTCGCCGCTGCAGCCCTCTGCCGGTCCGCCATCGACGAGGCGATCGCCAAGCGCAAGGCCTCCGGCGAAAAGAAGGACGACGTGCTCGGACGCTGCCTCGTCATGCAGGAGGCTGGGTTGCCCGGCATGGACGATCTCGGGATCCGCAACAATCTCATCGGGCTCGTGATCGGCGCGATCCCGACGATCTCCAGGGCAGCCGTGCAAGCGCTCGACCAGTTGCTCGACCGGCCCGCGGCGTTTGCCGCGGCGGAACAGGCCGCACATGATGGCGATGACGCGGTGTTCGCCGCGCATGTCTTCGAGGCGCTCCGCTTCAATCCCATCAATCCATTCATCTTCCGGCGCGCCGCGCGCGACACCAAGATCGCGGCGGGACATTTTCGCGCCCGCAAAATCCCCAAGGACACCATGGTGCTGGCCGCAAATCTCTCCGCGATGTTCGATCCGATGAAAATCGAGGCGCCGGAATCGTTTCGCGCGGACAGACCTTGGGGCGAGTACATTCTGTGGGGATATGGCATGCACGGATGCTTTGGTGCCGCCATCAACCGCGCCGTGCTGCCGGCGATCCTGAGACCACTTTTCAAAAAGCCTGGCCTGCGCCGAGCGCCCGGCGAAGACGGCCAAATCAACACCGGCGATCCCCCCACCCAATTTCCCACGCATTTCGTGGTGGAATGGGAGGCAGCAAGTTTGCCGTGAAATATCCCCGTTCAAGTCTCCAAGAGCCGCTCCGCGAGCGCCCACAGCGATTTGCGGTAAGCGTCGAACACAAACCGCTGTTGATAAATCCGGCGTGTGGGCGCCAGCTCGCGGCTTGTAGCGGGCAGATGGCGGTCGGCATAGGCGCGGCGCAGAGCCGCCGCGAAACCGGCGGCGTCTTCCGCGATCGTTACATTTGGAAGATTTGCTGCATCGATGCCGAGGCCGCGAAAGGCGAGCGGCGCCGCAATCAGCGGTGCCCCGCAAGATAGCGCTTCAATGGTCTTGATCGAGATCCCGTGTCCTGCCGTGGCTGGCAGCAGAATGGCCGAGGCGTTGCGATACGCGTCATGGAGCTCTTCGGCTCCAACTCTTCCCCGGAAGAGCCCAGCATGCGCCTTGAACATACTGGGCGCACGCCGCCGAATTTCCTGGTCGATATTGCCAAGGATCCTGACCGGGATACAAGGCGCCAGCGGCAAAACCTCTTTCAAAAACCAGACAGTGCTGAGGAGATTGGCGGTATTGAGCACTAGCGACAATAATGGGATCGCCGCCGCCACTCCCTGCTGGCACTGAGGTCACGGCCGGATAGAGCAGCGCGTGCCGCCCCTCTGGAACGAGCTTTCTGAAAGTGGCTGCCTCTTCGTCGTTGAGATGCACCAAAATGTCGGCCGCCCGCATGGCATCGAGTTCGATCGCGAGCATGTCTTCGTAGCGCGCCGCCGGCGGCAAGGCCCAGCCCGCGCGATTGCGCAGGGCATATTGGCGCGCTTGCAGATCATGTGTGTCGAGAACGACCGGACAATCGTGCCTCTCGCGCAGGGCACCGCTGGCGGCATGCAGAAAAAATGATTGCAATGGATGAGATCAATTCGGGGCGCGGATGCGAGCGCGGCCGGGATGGTCGCAAGCCTTGCGATCTCGACTCCGCAATCGCGGCATCATTGCCATGCATCCATTGCTTGGCCGCACGAAGAAAACCGCCGTTGAAGATTTTTCGAAGCGGCATGCCGGTGAAGATGACGGGAATCGGCTTCGAGGTCGCCCGTCGCGGCCAGATAGGCGTTGGAAGCGCGCGATCCATCGACAGCAGCCAGGCGCATCGGCAATCGCGACGACTGATGACATTCGCGCCGAGGCTGCGATAGGCCCGCGCCTGTGAGACGAAAACTTGGTGGCTGCCGCAGGAATGCCATGCCGGATGCACGATCGCCACGGTTTTTCCCGTCAGTGGCGGATCAGGCCGGCACGGCTGGGCTCCGCGGCGCCGTCAGGCATTGAGCCTGCGTCCTTTGCGATCGCGAAGCCAGCGGCATCTTTGCGTCTGCGCTCGTTCGTTCATCGCATCTTCGCGGCCATATCCGCCCGGCAAAGCTACGGCTTGATCCGCCGCCTTCCTCAAGCTACAGGAAGAGCGAAGCGGTCTCTACTCGCTTGAGCCGCGTTTCGTCATGAAACGGCTACACCGTCAACACAGACGGATCACGGCGCCCACCTGCCACAAACCGCAGGCGATCGGCCTCAATGACAAGTCGAATTCAAGAGCGAGATGGAAAATTCCTCGCCTCCGTCTAAAAACTATGGCATGGCGATCATCGCCAATGACAAAATCATCAATTGGCTTCTGCCATTTCTCGAGAGCTATCTCGCGACCAACGCGGCGACGCCTCTCTATCTCATCCCTTACGATGACAATGTCGCTTTGACCCGCCGGGCCGCCGGAATTTACGGCGTCCATTTCGTCGAACCGGACAGCGCCGACCTCGATGCCCTGGCCAAGCGGCTTTACCCGATGTTTCCAGGGCTATCGCCGGCGGCTGCGGAAATTTCTTGCCCTCGCGCTGCCGCTCGACGAAGTCATCTATCTCGATGTCGATATCATCCTGTTTCGCGATTTTCGCGAGATGTTCGGCCGGCTTGAAGCTGGCAAGAGCGATTTCATCGTGGCCGCGCCGACGAAGGACTATGTCTACAATAAAAAGCGCGAACACTATGATTTTCTTCGTGACGTGATGCTCTTCAACGATGGCTTCTTCGTCGCCTCGAAGGAGATTCTTGAGCTTGAAGGATTTCCATGACGTGATCGACAAGGACGAAGCGATCTTTCATGCCGTGCGTCAGCGCGGCATGCTGTTTGCCCAGCCGGTGACCAATTTCGTCGCCCACCGGATGGGGCTTGAAGATAACCTCTTGCGCGACTGCATTCCTGGCGCTTCCGGCGAGAGTTTCTACAAGGCCGATGGGGTGACATTCGACGCCGAGGGACCCCGTGACGTCTTTGGCGATAAAATCTATTTCGCCCATTGGGCTGGCGCGGTAAGTCTTCCCGCCGCCGCGTTTTCGATGCGGCTTGGCGCCAATTCGCGAACCAAGCCGCGGGCGGATGAAGCTCGCGGCAACGGATGGACACGGCATGGCTTGAATTTATCGCTTGACTGCCGGTGGGCAGGGTTTTAAGATTTGTGCAGGCGCGATAGGGATTGTCCAATGCCCCGCCTTCTATTCTTCTATCTTTCAAAACGAATCGCGACTGCCTGCTATTCATCGCAGCGGGACTTTGCGTTCCGGTCGTCATGACACCGCTTTTTCAATATCTGCCGCCCGCCGCCATCCGTGGCGGGCTGCTTATGCCCGCCCTTCTTCGGCACTCTGCCGACAGTTCTCTACATTGCCTTGCCAATGGCGGTTGGCGTGGCTGTTGCTCTCGAATTCGCGCGGATGTCCGCCGATGGCATGATCGCGGCTCTTTATTCCCTGCGCCTTTCGGTCTGGGCGATCACCTCTTCCGGCTGCTTCGTCGCCATTGTCGCGGTCGGCGGCAGGCTATTGGATCTCTTCGATTTTCGCGCCGGCCCATGTCGGCGAGATGCATGACGTGATTTATGTGATTCGCAATTCGCTCAATCACCGGATGCTCGAGCCGGCGCAATTCTACACTTTCGACAATGGCGCGCGGACGCTCTATTTCCGCCGCTGGCGTTCCGCCGATGTCGTCTCGGGCATGTTCATCCATCGAATATTCCGCTGAAAAGAACGAGGAGCAGATCATCACGGCCGCCGAAGCGGAGTTCCGCCGCAACGAGCAATGGTGTCGTATTGATCATGAGCAACGGTTCGATCGAGACGATTCCCGCGGATGGCTCCTCGATTAGAACAGCGCATTTCGACGAATATGCAATGCCGATCAGCATGCAAGGCTCTGGCGGTCTGCCGCAAGCGCAGTTGGCGAGGTGTTTTCGAAATGCCATTTCTCGAATTCTTCCGCGAGCGGCCGTCAGCGGCGCCAGATTCCCGCGCCAATTTACGCAGAATGGATGAGCGAGGCGGCCAAGCGGTTCGGCATACCTTTCCTCGCCGTGACCCATGCGCTTCTCGCCATAGGGCTTGTCTTAAATGCCTCCGTCCGCGAGCGGCGGCGTCTCGGCGGCGACAACAGCAACCGTGCTCGCGATCCCGGCTAGATCCATGTCGCAATCCTCGTTTGCGCCGAAACGCTGGTGCGTCAGGATCCGCGTCTCGTTTGGTTCGTCGGTCTCGCGATTGCCGCCGAATTTGCCGCCGCGATCATCTTGATCGCAGCGGCAAAACGCCAATTTTCCGCTGGCTCAAGGAACAAGCCGCGCCGGCAGTTCGCTGAAACGGCAACGGAGCGGTCATAAACTTGCCGCGAGTGCCGGTGCTGCCTCCGGCTTGCCGTCGATCGCCTCGCGATAAGCGCGATGACGTCCTTGGCGGCACCGATGCCCTGCACCGCGCCGTCCTCGATCCAGATGACCCGGTCGCAAATGCTCTCAAGGGTTTTGAGATCGTGCGAGACGACAAGGATCGTGCCGTGCTCCGCGAAATCCTTGATGAAAGCATCGCATTTTGCGCCAGAAAGCCTTCGTCGCCGACCGAGAGCGCTTCGTCCACGATCAATATATCGGCGTCGGCATGCGCGCAAACGGCAAAAGCTAGCCGCGCCGCCATGCCGCTCGAATAGAGTTTAACCGGCTGATAAAAGAAATCGCCAATCTCGGCGAAGGCGGCGATCGCGGGAAGCCTCGCCTCGACGGTGGCGCGCCGCATGCCAAGAATGGCGCCGCCGATCAAGGCATTTTCCCGGCCCGTCAGCTCATGGTCGAAACCCGCGCCGAGCGCGAGAATCGGCGCCACACGCCCATTGACTTGCACACTGCCGATGCGTCGGCAAGGTGATGCCGCAGATGATCTGCAAGAGAGTCGTTTTCCCGGCGCCATTGCGGCCGATGATGCCGATCCTTTCGCCGCGGCGAACCTTGAAGCTGATGTCCCGCAAGCACCCAATGCTGATGGTAGAACTGCTTCCAATGCCCGAAGATCGCCTGTTTGAGCTGATCATTGCGCCGCATATAGAGCTGGAACGCCTTGCCGACGCGATCGCAGCTGATGACAAGTTCAGATGACATCGACGAACACGGCCTTGTATTGCATGAAGAAGCGATATGCGAAGAAGAAAATGAGGAGCGAGACCGAAAACCGTCCCGCCATAGAGAAAGAGACCTGGGAACCGGTTGAACAAGAGAAGGTCGCGGATCATCTCGACGTAATTCCCGATCGGATTGAGATGCAAATAGATGCGCAGATTGGGCGGCACGTCGTCAATCGAATAAAAGATCGGCGTCGCGAACATGAAGACCGGCACAATCGAGATCATGAGATGCGCGACATCACGGGTAAACGATCCAAGCGCCATGAGAAACCAGCAGATTCCAAGCAGACAATAAAAAGAACGGCACGACGACCAATGGCAAGCAGCAAAGCTCGCCGGCGGCAGCCGGAACGTCAGTCGCCAGCTCGAAAACGAGGAGAACACCCAAGCTTATCGCGGCATAGACGGCGGCGCGGATCGTCGCCGTCCAGGCCAAGGTTTCGCTCGGAAAAATGGACTTTTTGATGACGCCCGCATGTTCGTGCAAAAGCCCCGGCGAACGGTAGGCGAGTTCGCTAAACAGATTGAAGACAATCAACCCCGTAAAGATTGACAAAGCGTAACTGCCGAAGTGCCACCGCCCCTGGCCGACGCCGGAACGCCGACCGCATGGGAAAATATCACCGTATAGGCGGTGAGCATGACGAGGGGCCCGAAAATCGCCCACAGCCAGCCGAGGATCGTGCCGCGAAAACGGACCGCCAATTCACGCCGCACCACCGCCCTGATCAACTCCCGATAGTGCCAGGCGTTGGCGAAAGGCGTCAGCAAATTCATCTCATGATGTGGTCTCGAATGGCTCACGACTGGCGCGCGGCAGGGCGCGTCGACGTAGACCAGTTTGAGCCGCTCCCGTCAACGCTCGCTTGCGGCCGGATCGACACGAGGATTTCATTATCCAGGTGTTGGTTCACTGTGCTGGATCATAGGTGATGGGGGAGCAACCGGCGGAGCGGCGTGCGCGTGCCGATATTGCCTCGAATTTATTCGCCGTTCAGCGCGCATTCATGGCGTCTGCCATACTCTTTTTGAGTTGGAAGACCTAGAAAAGGACAATTGACATGCTGAAATGTGCATATCGTATCTATGCTTTGAGTCTTGCGGGGGGCGCACTGCTCCTTGGCGGGGCAATCGTCGCCGCCGGCGCGATGACGCTTCCCAAGCCCAGCGCAGTCACGGAGCAGGCGACGGCCGCGATTGTCACGGACGGCACGGATGCTGCCAAGGTCGAGCAAATTTGGTGGCGCGGCCGCCGCTACGGCTGGCACCGCGGTTGGGGCTGGCACCGCTACGGCTGGCACCGCGGATATGGCTGGCACCGCGGTTGGGGCTGGCACCGCTACGGCTGGCACCGCGGATATGGCTGGCACCGCTACGGCTGGCATCGCGGTTGGGGCTGGCGGGGCCGCCGGTGGTGCTACTGGCACCCTTATGCTTGCTACTAATACGGGGGAGGCGTTCGCCAAAAGCCCGCGGCGCCAGGTAGGCGCTGCGGGTCATGCAGGATGGCGGGGCGACCGGCTAGAACGCCGTTTGGGCGCGCGTCCCGATCAAATGGCTTAATTTGTTGTGGCGGCGCAAGACGATGAGGCGGCGCGCGGCATCAGGAGCGAGCGGGGCGTTCGCTTACAAAGGCGCAACGTCCGCTCCAAGCCGGCCGCTTATTGCTATGTTGCGGTCGCGGGCGTCAGACGATCGTATTCACCGTCCGCCAGCGCGCCGCCGTGACGCTGGGCTCGATGCTCAGGCGCCCGACGATATATTCGAGCGCGATCTCGCGCCGCTTTTCCGAGGTAAGCGCGGCATTGACAGCTACCCGGCCGGTGCCTTCGATATTGGTGCTTTCGAGCTCGCGCAAGTGCAGATCGCTGATTCCAAAACCTTGCACCATAAGCGCACGGATTTGCGCCTCCTCAGTTTCCAGGCAGGTGACGGTCACGATATAGGACGTCTCGATTTCGGCGGTTTCGAGCGGCTGGCGATTGATCAATCTCACCAACGGCCGCAGCACAAGGTTGACGCCAGCGACGAGCCCGGCGGCGAGGATGGCGCGGCTCCAATGGCCGGTCCCGGCGAGCAGTCCGACTGCGCAGGAACACCACAGCGTCGCGGCCGTGTTCAGGCCGCGCACGTTGACGCCTTCCTTCCAAATCACCCCGGCGCCGAGAAAGCCTATGCCAGTGACGACCTGCGCGGCGACCCGAGTTGGACTCGTATCAGTGAATTGGCCCTCAAACACAACGAAAATCGCGGCGCCGAGGGAGACCAGTGTGTTGGTCCGCAATCCTGCGAGGCGTTGGCGCCACTGCCGCTCGAAGCCGATCGCGCCGCCCAGGAGGACGGCCATGATCAGATTGAACGCGTCATTGCGGAACGCAGGATCGAATGCCGGCGCCATCGAACGCTCTTTACCTCTGAACCATATTCCCGGCAGTTGTACCCGTCGCACTTGCACGGAGTATGACCGCGCGCGACCTATCGCGCATCGAACGTGCAGGTGCCGCGCCGTGCGTCAGCCGGGTGACTGGCGCGCGTTTGTAAAACCTTTCTCACCGGCGGGCGGGTGGGATAGTGCGTTTCCGCAGGTATCCATTTAGCACATCCAATTGAAAAGGGTTTTTTGAGGGTTGACAACATTGGCGTCAGGGCTGCATTGGGAGAAGTAACTGGCATTTTATCGCAGGCGTTGCTCGCCCTTCGGGCGAACCGCACAAATTGGGCGGCGGTGCGCGGTACCAATCATGGACAATACACTCGAGGACTGATTTCCAAATTAACTCTGGCGTCATTCTGGACGGCTGGCGGCGATGATGTAGTTGACGTTCATGTCGTGCGAGAGCCGCCATTTGCCGGTCAGGGGATCATAGACGACGCCTGTCTCCTCCTCAATGCGCAGGCCAGCGCCGCGCAAGGCCCTGGCAAGTTCGCGCGGCACGACGAATTGATTCCAATTGTGGGTCCCCCGCGGCACCCAGCGCAGGACATATTCGGCGCCCACGATTGCCAATGCGAAGCTTTTCAAGGTCCGGTTGAGCGTGGCGGCGGCAAACATGCCTCCCGGCCGCAGCATCGCGGCGGCTTCAATGAGGAAGCGGCCAATATCGCGCACGTGCTCGACAACTTCCATCGCCAGCACAACATCGAAGTTCGCGCCCCCGGCCGCAAGGTCCCCGGCCGTGAGGCAGCGGTAATCGATGGAAAGGTTTGTTTTCCCGGCATGGTCCTTGGCGGCCTCGATGTTGCGCCGTGCGGGATCAATCGCGGTCATGCGGGCGCCAAGCCGCGCCAGGGGTTCGGAGAGGATGCCCGCGCCGCATCCTATATCGAGGACCGTCAGGCCCTGGAGCGGTTCCGGCGAACGCCAATCGCGCGGCTTACCATCGCGCGGAAAGTGCCTGCACAAAAGGTCACGCAAATAGGCGACACGGACCGGATTGAACTTATGCAGCGCGCGCATGGGGCCGTCCGGATCCCACCATTGCGCGCCGAGCCGGTCAAACCGGTCGACCGCCTCCGGATCGATTGTCGCATCGCGGGGATGCTTTTCCCGGCTTGGCACGGCCGAATTCCCATTGACTTGAGGTGCCGCCATTTGCATGTATGCGCGGCGACGGACTGGGTCCGTTGATTTCCCAACCGAAAAACCCGCACCGGGAGAAGCGTTTCCGATCCGATGGCCCGACTAGTAATGAAATTTGGCGGCACGTCGGTCGCGAACATAGAGCGCATTCGCAATATTGCAAGGCACATTGCGCGCGAGCGGGGCGAAGGTCATGACATTGCGGTTGTGGTCTCCGCCATGGCAGGCAAGACCAACGAACTCGTGGGCTGGTGCGAGGAGGCAGCAACGGTTTGCGATCGTCGCGAATACGACGCCGTTGTCGCCTCCGGCGAACAGGTGACCGCCGGTCTTCTCGCCATAATTTTGCAAGAACAGGGAATTGCCGCGCGTTCGTGGCAAGGCTGGCAAATTCCGATTCTGACTTCGAACGAGCATGGCTCGGCCAGGATTGAACATATTGGGTCCGCGGCAATTCTCGATGGATTTGCCGCCCGGCGGGAAGTGGCTGTGATTGCCGGTTTCCAGGGCCTTCACAAGGAGAGCGGCAGCATCGCGACGCTTGGGCGGGGCGGCTCCGATACAACGGCAGTGGCGGTCGCCGCGGCGATCGGGGCCGTCCGCTGCGACATTTATACCGACGTCGACGGAGTCTATACCACCGATCCTCGGATCGTGCCGAAAGCCAAGCGGCTCGATCGCATTGCCTTCGAGGAAATGCTGGAAATGGCCTCGCTCGGGGCAAAGGTACTTCAGGTGCGCTCGGTCGAGCTTGCCATGGTGCACAAGGTCAAGACTTTCGTCAGGTCGTCGTTTGACGATCCGGACGGCTTAAATCAGGGCACGTTGATTTGCGGCGAGGAGGATATCGTGGAAAGCCAAGTGGTCACCGGCATCGCTTTCTCGCGGGACGAGGCGCAGATTACGTTGCGCCGCGTCGCTGACCGCCCAGGAATCGCCGCCGCGATATTCATGCCGCTCGCCGAATCCAATATCAACGTGGACATGATCGTTCAGGTAGCGTCCGAGGATTCGGGCGTTACCGATATCACGTTTACGGTTTCCGCCGCCGATTTCGCCCGGACCAAGACAATCTTATTTCAAGCGCAGCCGCGGATCGGCTTTTCCAGTCTGCAGGGCGCAAGTGATGTCGTGAAAATTTCGGCGATCGGCGTCGGCATGCGCAGCCACGCCGGCGTGGCCGCGCGCGCATTCAAGGCGCTGGCGGAAAAAGGCATCAATATTAGGGCGATCACGACCTCTGAAATCAAGTTTTCGGTTCTGATCGAAGCGGCTTATACGGAATTGGCGGTAAGAACGTTGCATACTCTCTATGGCTTGGACAAAGCTTAATCAAAAGCGGCGGTCTTTTTCTTGTCTCATGGATTTGGTTACTGTCGTGGTCCGGAGTTTGCTAGACTGAGCCGGCTATAGGCCAAAATCGGGGAGCGGGGTCGCCTACTCAAGCATTTTCGCCCGCGGCGGCGAGACCGGTTCGCCCCGGCAAAATTGGTTCACTCGAAAGTATGGAGCTTTCTCATGCTTCCAGGAAACATCAATTAGCCTTCGACCATGATCCGCGATGAAGATCATGTAAAACTAAATAGGTTGGAGCACGATCCGGTATCGCGGACCGTGCTCTTGCGCCCGGTTCGGCCAAGGCGTTTGCCCGTCCGGGATGTGGAGCCGGCCGCTGGAACCTTAGAACCGGTGGAACCGTTGCCGGATGCGCGGGCTTGGCCGTTGGCCGGTGCGGCGTCCCGGTGCGGATTGGTAAAAACCCGAGGTCTGAACAGGATACGCCGATGTTTGGCACGCTTGGCGGCCCCCGTCTGCTGCTGCGCCGCCTTCGCAAGGTCATGGCGGAGCCGGTCAGCCCGCAGGCCCGGCTCGACAAGATCGTCGTTCATATTGCCGCGAACATGGTCGCGGAAGTCTGCTCGGTCTATGTGCTGCGCGCCGATGGCAGGCTCGAGCTTTATGCGACGGAAGGCTTAAATCGGGAAGCCGTTCATCTGACCACGCTACGCACGGGCGAAGGTCTCGTCGGTCGCATTGCCGAGACCGCCGAGGCGCTCGCGCTTGCCGACGCGCAATCGCACCCGGCGTTCATGTACCGGCCTGAAACCGGCGAGGAAATCTATTCGTCTTTCCTCGGCGTGCCGATCTTGCGCGGGGGCAATACGCTCGGCGTGCTGGTCGTCCAGAACAAGGCACGCCGCACCTATCCAGAAGAGGAGGTCGAGGCACTCGAGACTACGGCCATGCTGCTCGCCGAAATGATCGCCTCGGGCGAACTGCAGTCGCTGGCCGCGCCAGGCCGGGATATTGCCCCCCGCCGGCCGCTCGCCTTGAAGGGGACCCCGGTCGCCGACGGTGTCGGGCTTGGACGCGTTGTCCTGCATGAGCCACGCATCGTCGTCAAACAGCTCGTCGCCGAAGATGTCAAGGCGGAGATGGAGCGGCTCGAGACCGCAGTCAACGCGATGCGCGAGTCGCTCGATCAGCTGATCGAAAGCGGCAACATGGGTCCCGGAGAACATCGCGATGTTCTTGAAACATTTCGGCTATTCGCACATGACCGCGGCTGGCTGCGTCGGCTGCGCGAGGCTGTGCTGACCGGGCTCACCGCCGAGGCCGCGGTCGAACGTGTCCAAAACGTCGCACGCGCCAAATTGCAACGCCAAACCGAGCCCTACATCCGCGAGCGACTGCATGATCTAGACGATCTCGCGAACCGCTTGCTGCGGCAGTTGACTGGTCAGGGTTTCGTCGGCGCGCACAGGGAATTGCCGCATAATTCAGTCATTGTCGCGCGCGCCATGGGACCTGCGGCGCTGCTCGAATACGAACGCGCCAAGATTCGCGGCCTAGTTCTCGACGAATCCGGCGCTCTGAGTCATGTCGCGATCGTTGCCCGCGCGCTCGGTATCGCGGCTGTCGGCAACATCGCCAATGTTGTCGATTTGGTTGAACCCGGCGATGCAATAATCGTCGATGGAGTCTCCGGCGAAGTTCATCTGCGCCCGCCGGCCGACGTGGAACATTCCTATGCCGAAAAGGCGCGGCTGCGCGCGCGAAAACAGGCGCAATATGCGAAATTGCGCGATGTACCGGCCGTGACCAAGGATGGCGTTGCAATCGATCTGCATATGAATGCTGGAATGCTGGTCGATCTTCAGCACGTCGCGGAGACCGGGGCTGTGTCGGTCGGGCTCTTCCGGACCGAGTTCCAGTTCATGCTGGCGTCGCGATTGCCGAGGATGAGCGAGCAGGAGGTTTTTTACCGGACCGCCCTCGAATGTGCGAATGGCAAGCAGATTACTTTCCGCACGCTCGATATCGGCTCCGACAAGGTTTTGCCTTACATGACGAAGGTCGAGGAAGAGAACCCGGCGCTTGGATGGCGGGCCATCCGCATCGGGCTCGACCGGCCAGGCCTGTTGCGTTCGCAATTGCGCGGGTTGCTGCGGGCCGGCTCCGGACGCGAAATGCGCATCATGTTTCCGATGATCGCCACGCTTGAGGAATTCGAAAAAGCGAAATCTTTTGTCGAGGATGAACTCGTTCATCTGCGGCAGCATGACCGGGCGCCCCCCTCCGATCTCAAACTTGGCGTGATGATCGAGGTGCCCTCGCTACTTTGGCAGCTCGACGAAATCTGCGCACGCGTCGATTTCCTTTCGGTCGGTTCGAACGATCTCCTGCAATATCTTTATGCCACCGACCGCGATAACAAGCGCGTCGCCACGCGATTCGATCCCCTGTCGGGGCCGGTCCTGCACGTCTTGAAGCTCATTGCCGACAAGGCCCGCGCGGCCGCAACGCCGTTGACCCTTTGCGGCGAGCTAGGCGGCAAGCCGCTCGAAGCCATGGTCTTGCTTGCCTTGGGCTACCGCGGCTTGTCGATGGCGGCCGCGTCGATTGGACCTGTCAAAGCCATGGTGCTCGCGACCGATCTTGGCGAGGCGGAAGATTTTGTCGCGACCCTGATGGAGGAGGCTCGGGGGGGCCATTCCTTGCGCGACAAATTGCGCAAATACGCGAAAGCCCAAGGCATTCCGGTTTGAGGGCAGCTGCCTGCCCGAGGGGAATGATCTGGACTATTGGATGCAGCAAGCTCGAGTTAACGGAACGCTTACCAGGATTTGTTAGCCTTGCGGCATGGTCATCTACAGGCGCGTGCGTGCGACACTCTATCCGTTGGCGCTATATTGCGTGTCCGCCGCAATTGGCGGCTATTTCGTCTGGCATGCGGTGAACGGCGAGCGCGGTCTTAAAACCAAGGATGAATACGAACATAAGATCGCGGAATTGCGGGGCGAGTTAGATGGCCTCAAATCGGAGCACGCCCTGTGGAACCACCGGATCGCATTGCTGACTGGCCGTGCGATCGACCGCGACCTCCTCGAGGAAGAAGCGCGCGCGCTGCTAGGCCGGGTGAACCGGACCGATCTTGTCGTATTCCTGCCGCGAACGCAAAACTAAACCGCGCAAGCGGGCCCAGGCTTGCCTTGAAAGCCTTGCGTCGGATGGCCGAGTCTCGCTCAAGTAGCTGATCCGGGAACTTACGGTGCATCGCGAGACTTTAAGCGATTGACGCTTTTGTCTCACGGAATGATCGATGCGCCACGAACGTTCGCTGGATGCCTTGAATTTCTTTCTGGCCGATGTTCGCCAGGGGCTTGGACCCTATCTCGCGATTTATCTGTTGACTGAGCGGCACTGGGCGGAGGATCAAATCGGCTTCGTGATGACGATTGCCACCCTCTCGGGCCTTGTCGCGCAGACTCCGGCGGGCGCGCTGACTGACATTAGCCATTCAAAACGGGCGATCATTATCGCAGCCGCCTTTGTCGTGACCGGCGCTTCGATCCTCCTTCCCTTCACGTTGTCCTTTGTTTTCGTGGCCGGATCGCAAGCGGCGGCCGACACGGCAGCAGCTTTTTTCGGGCCGGCGATCGCCGCAATCACCTTAGGAATCATGGGGCCGCGGGCGTTTACGCGTCGCATTGGCCGCAACGAGTCCTTCAATCATGCTGGCAACGCGGCTGCGGCGGCAATTGCTGGATTTGGCGCCTGGAAGTATGGGCCGATCATTGTCTTTTATCTTATCGCCGTCATGGCGCTGTTATCGATCGTGAGCGTTATGACGATTAAATCCGAAGCAATAGACTACGATCGCGCCCGTGGTCTTAAAGACGGTCCATCTGGGTCGCGCGATACACCCTCAGGTATCAGCGTACTCATAAGAAGCAGAGGCCTTTTGATCTTCTGCCTTTGCTGTGTGATTTTCCATCTCGCCAACGCTGCCATGCTGCCCCTTGTTGGCCAAAAACTGGCTTTGCAGGACGAGAATCAGGGGACGGCTCTTATGTCGGGCTGTATCGTCGCGGCGCAAATCGTCATGGTGCCGATGGCCATGCTCGTCGGCCACAAGGCCGATATTTGGGGCCGAAAACCTCTATTTCTCGCCGGATTGGCCATCCTGTCGCTGCGCGGTTTTCTCTACCCCTTATCGGATGGTCGCTTTTGGTTGTTCGCGGTCCAAAGTCTCGATGGCGTCGGCGCGGGGCTTTATGGGGCGCTTTTTCCTCTCATTGTCGCGGATTTGACGCGCGGCACCGGCCATTTCAATCTAGCACAAGGCGCCGTGATTACCGCGCAAGGCATTGGCGCGGCGCTTAGCACGACTTTGGCGGGGCTCGTCGTCGTTCACGCAGGCTTTTCCGCCGCCTTTCTCGTTTTGGCTGGCATAGCGGCTTCAGGATTTCTGATTTATTTCTTCGGCATGCCGGAAACGCGGGGCCTCGATACGGTTACGCCGCGTGAGATTACGAAATGAGCGATAGCCCCATGAGCACCGCTTCACTCGGGGTGGACGCCACGATTGTTGTCTTTGTTTTGACTTATGCGGGCGTGGCGCTCGGCCGCGCGCCCGGTTTGCGGATTGATCGCGCTGGCATAGCGCTCGTCGGCGCGAGCCTGATGATCGGCCTTGGGACCTTAAGCCTCGACGAAGCGCTGAAATCCATCGATCTCGATGCCATCGCACTTCTTCTCGGCATGATGATCATCGTTAGCCAATTGCGTGTTTCAGGTTTTTTCGAACTCGCCGCCCGTTTTGCCCTGCGCCGCGCCCATTCCGCTCCCGTGCTTTTGGCAGCGATCGTAATCGTCACCGGGTTTTTCTCCGCTTTTCTCGTCAATGACGCGATTTGTCTCGTGATGGCGCCTCTTGTCATCGACGTCACCCGCGCCTTGCGCCGCAACCCTGTGCCGTATCTCCTGGCGGTCGCCATGGCCTCGAACGCGGGCAGCGCCGCGACCTTCACTGGCAATCCGCAAAACATGATCATCGGCGTGGCGTCGCACCTTCCCTACGCGGACTTCGCGGCCAAGCTCGCTCCGGCGGCGGCAGTCGCCCTCGCGCTGACGGCGGGCCTCATTATCCTGTTTTATCGCGAGGAATTCTCGACCGCTTTCGCTCTGGACGCGAAGGGACCACGCCCGCGCTGGTATCCATGGCAGCTCGTCAAGGGGATACTCGTGACGGTGGGTGTCATCGTCAGTTTCTTTGCAGGGATTCCGATCTCCGAAGCAGCGCTGATCGGCGGTTCGCTGCTTCTTCTTTCGCGCGCTGTCAAGCCACGAAAAATCTATGCCGGAATTGACGGCGGGCTTTTGTTAATGTTCGCGGGGCTTTTTATCGTCGTTGCCGGCGCGGAAAAGGTGCTTTTGACAGCAAACCTCACGGCGTCGGTGGCCTGGCTTCATTTGGAAAATGCCTGGATTTTGTCTGGCGTGACGGCTCTCCTCTCAAACCTCGTGAGCAACGTGCCGGCGGTTTTGATCTTGAAGCCATTCGTCATGAACGCGCCGGACCCTGGCCGAGCTTGGCGGATCGTAGCGATGAGTTCCACCTTCGCCGGAAACCTGACCTTGATAGGTTCGGTCGCCAACCTCATCGTTGCCGAACGGGCAAAGCAAGCAGGAGTGACGATCTCTTTTCTCGCCTATTGGCGGATCGGCCTTCCATTGAACTCTTGCTAGCCTCGGTTTCGGGACATGGTGGCTCGCGTGATATAACCCCTAGACATGATCCCTTAAAATGCCTTGGCGGCCTATTCTTCTAGTCCTTATTGAAATTGAAAGTACGCAAGAGCAATGCAAGCTAAACAGATTTCGTTCCCTAATCCTGACGAACGGCAGAAAATTCTAGCGCGAACGCGCAATTTAAAAATGGCGCGCTCCTCGCACGCCTATGTGCGCGGCAATACAAGCAAATTCTATGAATGGCTTGAATCGTTAAAGACGGGTTCGCTGCCAGAAGGCCCTCCCATATGGATTTGCGGCGATTGCCATACCGGTAATCTTGGTCCCATCGCGGATGCCAAGGGCCGTGTCGAAGTTCAGATTCGCGACCTCGACCAATCCATCGTCGGCAATCCGGCGCATGATCTCATTCGATTGGCGCTGTCGTTGGCATCAGCTGCGCGGGGTTCGGATTTGCCAGGCGTTACCACGGCAAAAATGCTCGAACAAATTATGGATGGCTACGAACAAGCTTTCGGTGAAACGCTCGATCCTGTCGGTGATATCGAGGCCCCGCCCGAATCAGTGCGGCTTGTGATGCGGCAGGCGATACGGCGGTCATGGCGCCATCTCGCCAAGGAGCGCATCGAAAACACCAATCCGGACATTCCGCTTGGAAAGCGATTTTGGCCCATTTCAGACAAAGAGCAGGACGCCATTGAAGCGCTCTTTGCGGCTGAGTCGATGCGCCTGCTCGTTACCCAACTGCGCTCGCGCGAAAACAACGCGCAGGTGGATCTTGTTGACGCTGCGTATTGGGTCAAGGGTTGTAGCTCGCTTGGCAGGCTTCGCTATGCCGTGCTGCTCAATGTTGGCCCGAACGGTTCGAAGACAAAAGATTTCTGTTTGGTGGACATTAAGGAGGCTGTTGCTGCCGCGGCCCCTCGATACCCAGATTTAAGCATGCCCGAAGACAATGCGGAGCGCGTCGTCGAGGGGGCACGTCATCTGGCGCCGTTTCTGGGACAAAGAATGCAAGCAGTACAATTTTTAAATAAATCGGTCTTTGTACGAGAATTATTGCCGCAAGATCTCAAGATAGAGCTTGAACAACTTACCCCGGACGAAGCCATGCGGGCGGCGCGATTTTTGGCTACCGTTGTTGGCCGCGCTCATGCCCGCCAGATGGACACGGCAACGCGTAAGCTTTGGAAGGCAGACCTGCTGAAAAACCGGTCGAAATCGCTCGATGCACCCTCGTGGCTATGGCGAAGTACCGTCGATCTTCTGGTTAGCCATGAGGGGGCTTATCTTGAGCATTGCCGCCGATATGCCCTCGAGAGTTTTTAAATTCACGCGGGTCTGGAACATGATTGGCTAGCGCAGCTCCGGCCGTGAAACATGGCCAAGGGCTCGCTTTCCCCGTGCAGCTGCGCTATTTTAAAATCCTTTCATATCCGGTTTTGCGAATTGGTTTTACATGGCAGCCAAATCCTCTCGTCTTCCTCGTAAAACCGTGAAACGGAATGCGCAAAACGTGCCCGCGAACGGCATTACCTTTAGCAAGGAAGAGGAGCTCGCCGCCTTCCGCTCCATGCTCCTCATCCGCCGGTTCGAGGAAAAAGCCGGGCAGATGTATGGCATGGGTCTCATCGGCGGGTTTTGCCATCTCTACATTGGTCAAGAGGCGGTCGTCACCGGAGTCATGATGGCTGCGGCGGAAGGCGATCAGACGATCACCGGATACCGCGATCACGGCCATATGCTCGCGTGCGGCATGGGTCCCAAGGCTGTGATGGCGGAATTGACCGGGCGCAAGAGCGGCGCTGCGCATGGAAAAAGCGGCTCCATGCACATGTTTTCGAGGGCAAACCATTTCTACGGGGGCCATGGAATCGTGGGGGCGCAGGTGCCGATCGGCAGCGGGCTGGCGTTCGCCAACAATTATCGCGGCAATGGCAACATTTGCTTCACTTATTTCGGCGACGGCGCGGCGAACCAGGGTCAAGTTTACGAGAGTTTCAACATGGCGGAACTCTGGAAACTGCCGGTCGTCTATATTATCGAAAACAACCGTTACGCGATGGGCACCTCCGTCACGAGGTCTTCGGCGCTGACCGATTTTTCCAAACGCGGCCAATCCTTCAACATTCCGGGCGAACAGGTCGATGGCATGGATGTGCGCGCGGTGAGGTCTGCCGCAGCGCGCGCCGCCGAATGGTGCCGGACTGGCAATGGCCCAATGATCCTCGAAATGCAGACCTACCGCTATCGCGGCCACTCGATGTCCGACCCGGCGAAATACCGTTCGAAGGACGAGGTGCAAAAAATGCGCGAGGAGCGCGATCCGATCGAACAGGTCCGCGCCCGCTTATTGGCAGCCGAGCAGGTAGCCGAAGACGATCTCAAGAAGATAGATGCGGAGGTCCGCACGATCATTGCCGAGGCCGCCGAATTCGCCACACGCGAACCCGAGCCGGACGCGGCTGAGTTATGGACCGATGTTTTGGGATGATTGGCAGAGATAGTATCGGGCAAGACCAGTTAAGGACACCAGATGGCGACGAACATTCTCATGCCCGCGCTTTCGCCGACGATGGAACAGGGCAAGCTCACGAAATGGCTAAAAAAAGAAGGTGACACGGTGCGCTCGGGCGATGTCCTCGCCGAGATCGAAACCGACAAGGCGACCATGGAGGTCGAGGCGATCGACGACGGCACCCTTGCGAAAATCCTCGTGCCGGATGGTACCGACAATGTCGCGGTCAATACGCCGATCGCAGTGATCGCGGCGGAAGGCGAGGACGCCGGAGCGGCGGTTCCCTCTCATCTTGAGCAGGCGACGCCTGCGCCTCGAAGGATGGGCCGTGAGGCTCACGCGGCGCCCTCGCCCTTCGAGACGGCCCCTGCGGGACCTCGTCAGGGTGAAGGCGCGACGGAAGCGCAGGCTTTTGGAACCGGCACCAAGCCAGCGCTGCCTGCGCAAGTGGCCCCACCGGACGCGAAGGAAACTGGCCCGGAAATTCCCCGCGGCACGGCGATGGTCACACTTACCGTCCGCGAGGCTTTGCGCGACGCCATGGCCGAGGAGATGCGCCGCGACGACAGCGTTTTCATCATCGGCGAAGAAGTCGCCGAATACGAGGGCGCCTATAAAATCACGCAAGGGCTGTTGCAGGAATTCGGCCCCCGCCGGGTGGTCGATACGCCGATCACCGAACATGGTTTTGCCGGGCTAGGCATTGGCGCGGCCTTTGCAGGCTTGCGCCCGATCGTCGAATTCATGACCTTCAACTTCGCGATGCAGGCGATGGACCAGATCATCAATTCCGCCGCCAAGACGCGCTATATGTCGGGCGGGCAAATGGACTGTCCGATCGTGTTTCGCGGACCCAATGGTGCCGCTGCGCGCGTCGCCGCGCAGCACAGCCAGGATTACGCCGCTTGGTATTCGCATATTCCGGGGCTCAAGGTTGTCATGCCTTTTTCGGCGGCCGACGCCAAGGGCCTCTTGAAGAGCGCCATCCGCGATCCGAACCCGGTGATTTTTCTCGAAAACGAAATCCTTTATGGGCACAAATTCGAGGTGCCCGCGCACGGCGATTTGCTTATTCCCATCGGCAAGGCACGGATCGCCCGCGAAGGCAAGGATGTCACCATTGTGTCCTTCGGAATGGGCATGGTCCATGCGCTGAAGGCGGCGGAGGAATTGGAGCACGAAGGGGTGAGTGCCGAAGTCATTGATCTGCGTACGATCCGCCCGATGGACAGTGAATCGATTGTCCAATCGGTGAAGAAAACCGGCCGCTGCGTCACCGTCGAAGAAGGCTGGCCACAGGGCGGCGTTGGAGCCGAGATCATCGCAAGAACTCATGGAAGGCGCGTTCGACTATCTCGACGCGCCGGTGGTGCGGATCTGCTGCAAGGATGTACCGATGCCTTATGCCGCAAACCTCGAAAAGCTCGCTCTGCCGAGCGCAGGAGAAATAGTCGCGGCGGCAAAAGCGGTGCTCTACCGTTGAGCCCCAAATCGACGGGAGCCTTGCATGCCTGTTGACATACTCAAAGGTGACACACGCATTTTCGCCTCGCCTTTGGCGCGCCGTATCGCCAAGGACTCGGGGCTTGATCTTGCTTTGACGAGCGGCACGGGTCCGCATGGCCGCATCATCGAGCGCGATGTGAAGTCGGCGCTCGCACGCGCTCCGGCCGCGGCTCCAGCGCAAGATACCAAAGCGCCATCTGACGAACTCGTCAGAAAAAATTTCGCGGCCGATTCCTTCGAGGAAATTCCACATGATTCGATGCGCAAGACCATCGCGCGCCGGCTCGTTGAAGCAAGCAGGGCAATTCCGCATTTTTATCTGACCGCCGACTGCAACCTCGACGCTCTAATGGCCCTGCGCAAGTCGATCAATGCTGCCGCGCTCCTCGATAAAGAGGGCAAGCCTGCTTACAAAATCTCGGTCAATGATTTTATCGTAAAGGCGCTGGCCTTGGCGCTCATCCGCGTCCCAGACGCCAATGTGACCTGGACCGAAAGCGCCATGTTGAAACACAAGTACGCCGACATCGGCGTCGCGGTGGCGATCCCTGGCGGCCTGATTACGCCGATTGTCCGCGCCGCCGAGACCAAACGCTTGTCGGCGATTTCGAGCGAAATGCAGGATTTTTCCGCCCGTGCCCGTGCCCGCAAGTTGATGCCAGAAGAATATCAAGGGGGCTCCTCGGCGGTCTCCAACCTCGGCATGTTCGGAATAAAAAATTTTTCCGCCATCATCAACCCGCCGCAAGCAACGATTCTCGCGGTTGGCGCAGCGGAGAGCCGCGTCATCGTGAAGGACGGCGCGCCCGCCGTTGCCACAATCATGAGTGTGACGCTGTCTTGCGATCATCGCGCGGTCGACGGCGCTCTCGGCGCAAAACTTCTCGCCGCGTTCAAGGATTTGATCGAGAAACCGGCAGGGATGCTGGTGTGACCCCACCCCTAACCCCTCCCCACGAGGGGTGTCAGGCAAACATGGCTGAGCCCTACGACATCCTCATTATCGGCGGCGGGCCGGGCGGCTATGTCGCGGCGATCCGTGCCGCGCAGCTCGGCTTCAAGACCGCCGTTGTCGAGCGCGAGCATCTGGGCGGCGTTTGCCTTAACTGGGGTTGCATTCCCACCAAGGCCCTGTTGCGCTCGGCGGAAATTTTTCAATATCTCAAGCACGCAAAGGATTATGGTCTCAAGGTTGACGGCAAGATCGGCTTTGACCCGGCCGCCGTGGTGAAAAGATCGCGCGCGGTTTCGGCGCAATTGAACAATGGCGTCGGCTTTCTGCTCAAAAAGAACAAGGTAGACGTCATCTGGGGCGAGGCAACGATCGCGAGACCCGGCGAGGTTGTTGTCGCCACATCGAAAAAGCCGGCGATGCAACCGCCGAACCCGATCCCCAAAAGTGTTTTGGGCGCCGGCGCCTATGCGGCAAAACATATCATTGTCGCGACCGGTGCGAGGCCGCGCGTTATACCGGGCATCGAGCCGGACGGAAAACTTATCTGGACCTATTTCGAGGCCATGGTGCCCGAAAAATTTCCCAAATCCCTTATCGTCATGGGTTCAGGCGCGATCGGAGTCGAATTCGCTTCGTTCTATCGCAGCATGGGCACGCAAGTGACTGTCGTCGAGATATTGCCGCAAATTCTTCCTGCCGAGGATGCGGAGATCGCCGCGCACGCCCGCAAGCGCTTTGAAAAGCAAGGCATCGAGATTCTTGACCTCCACCAAAGTGACAAGGGTCGAGAAAAAACTAAATGGAGTTGTGGCCACCATCGAAGACAGCCCCGGCGCGGCGCGGGCCTTGGAAGCCGAGCGCATGATTTCCGCGGTCGGCGTTACCGGAAATGTCGAGAATCTTGGGCTTGAGACGCTCGGCGTGAAGATCGAGGGGGGAATTATTGTTGCGGATGGAATGGGGCGCACCAATGTGCCGAAGGTTTATGCCATCGGCGACGTCGCTGGCCCGCCCATGCTCGCCCATAAGGCCGAACATGAAGGGGTCCTCTGCGTCGAGGCGATCAAGGGTCTCGATCCGTGTCCAATTGAGAAGACGATGATTCCTGGCTGCACCTACTGCAATCCGCAGGTGGCTTCCGTTGGCCTCACCGAGGCAAAAGCCAAGGAGTTGGGATTTGAAGTCAGGATTGGCCGCTTTCCCTTCATCGGCAATGGCAAGGCGATCGCGCTTGGCGAACCCGAGGGACTCGTAAAAACCATTTTTGACGCCAAATCTGGAAAACTTCTTGGCGCGCATATGGTTGGAGCCGAAGTCACAGAACTGGTCCAAGGCTTTGTCATAGCCATGAACTGCGAGACAACCGAGGCGGAAATTATAAATGCTATTTTCCCGCACCCGACGCTGTCGGAAACGATGCACGAGAGCGTGCTAGATGCATACGGAAGCGTGATCCATATGTGAAGCGGGGAAACGCTATTCACGCGGCAGCCAATTATCACCAACCTTATGATAGCTCTTTTTAACGGCTGCCCAAGCGACGCGAAAGGCGATTTCCTCCTGTCGTGGATCATCGTGATGGTCTTGGTAAGCACTGTTAAAGGTTGCCCTAAAAATGTCTTGCGCATGCTGCGGCAAATGGTTGCGAACGGATGGCGGAAGGTCTTCATTGCTAGCGTAAGGCATGGCCTGGCCCTCACATGAATAGGAAAGCAGTTAAGATAAGTGGCTTTCGTTTTGTGAATGCAAGCAGAGCAGATCGCATGAGGAAATAGGATGAAAATCGGCCTTCAACGCCTTATCTTCTAGTTCTGATACGAGGTGGTGACCGATTGGGGCGGCGCATGGCATTAAATTCTAATCTGTTTGACTGCAAACAGCCCGATACTGCAAACCTCCGCCATCCCGAAAAGGCGCATCGCCCCGATCAGCCCGTGGCGCGCAAGCCCGAATGGATCAGAGTCAAGGCGCCGGGCTCGCCGCAATGGGCCGCGACGCGGGCAATCGTCAAGGAACACGGCCTCGTCACCGTCTGCGAGGAGGCGGGGTGCCCCAACATCGGCGAGTGCTGGGAGAAAAAACACGCAACCTTCATGATCCTGGGCGACGTGTGCACGCGGGCTTGCGCCTTCTGCAACGTCAAGACGGGACTGCCCGGCGCGCTTGATCCGTCCGAGCCCGTCCGAATCGGCGAGGCGGTCAAAAAACTCGGGCTCACCCATGCGGTGATCACTTCCGTCGATCGCGACGATCTCGAAGATGGCGGGGCAGGGCATTTCGCGAAAGTGGTCGCGGCAATCCGCGCGGCAAGCCCAACCACCACGATCGAGGTCTTGACCCCCGATTTTTTACGCAAACAGGGCGCGCTTGAGACCGTCGTCGCAGCCCAGCCCGACGTCTTCAATCATAATCTCGAGACTGTCGCGTCAAATTACCTCACGGTCCGGCCCGGCGCGCGCTATTTCCATTCGATCAGGCTTTTGCAACGGGTCAAGGAAATCAGCCCCGGAATCTTCACCAAATCCGGAATGATGCTGGGGCTCGGCGAAGAGCGCCATGAAGTGCTGCAACTGATGGATGATTTGCGTACCGCGGACGTCGATTTCCTCACGATAGGCCAATATCTACAGCCGACAAGGAAACATCATGAGGTCGTGCGCTTTGTGCCCCCAGACGAATTTGCTTCTTACGCCGAGATCGCGCTCGCCAAGGGATTTCTGTTGGTCTCGGCATCGCCCTTGACCCGGTCATCGCATCACGCTGGCGAGGATTTCGCCAGGCTGAAAGCGCGGCAGATGGCCTTGCCGGAGCACCATTGAGCAGCTAGAGCAATTCCGGCTCCAACAGAAGCAGCTTTTCACCACGCCACGCGGCTTTATCCAAATCCCATGCTGTGAGATGCCTTCGTTCCATACCAGCCACCGCGTACGTCATGGCGCCGCCGATATGTTCGAGCTGGTCGCCGATATTGAATCCTATCCGCGATTCGTTCCGCTTTGCCGCGCTTTGCGGATCCGCCGGCGTAATGAAAAGGAAGGGATACTAACGCTCATTGCCGATATGGAAGTCGGCTACAAGGCAATCCGCGAAACCTTTACAAGCCGGGTTACTTGCGAGCGCACGGCGCGAAAGATTCTCGTCGAATATGTCGACGGACCGTTCAAACACCTTGAAAACCGCTGGAGCTTTCACGATTGCGACGAAGGCAAGGCCTGCCTCGTCGATTTCCGCATCGCCTATGAATTCAAGAGCCGTGCGCTAGGGCTTATCATGGGCCGAATGTTCGACACGGCTTTTCATAAAATGGCCGAGGCTTTCGAAGACCGCGCCGACGTTGTCTATGGAAAGGTCCCCTGAAGTTAGAGCACCGTCGAAATTTTTTCATTTGTGGCGATTCACCATACCGCACTTAAGAAAAAGCATCACCGTCCGTACTCCGAACTAGGCCTTTGAATTGATCGACGCGTTGACGTAAGAATAGTCTGATGAGGCCACATCATTTCCCGGTCGCGGTGGCGGGATCGGGTCCCGCTGGTGCAAGCTTCGCAATCTCCTTGCTAATGAACGGCGCCAAAAATGTCGCGCTGATCGATAAGGCGCGCTTCCCGCGTGACAAGGCATGCGGCGATGGCATCGGTCCTGGCGCCGTGCAAATATTGAAGAAACTGGGTCTTGGAGACAGGCTAAAGGCTCATACCCGAATTCATTACCTCTCCGTGTCCGGACCATCCGGCGTTCAAGCCAAAGGACCCCTCCCGCGCATAGGCGGGGAAATACCCGACGGTTACACGATCCCTCGTTACGTCTTCGACAACTACCTCGCGCAAAGCGCGCTCGATCGCGGGGCGGCCGACTATACGGGCAAACAGCTCGACCATGCGAATTTTGAGGACGGGCGATGGATTCTCTCGCTGAAGGACAGCACGACAGGCGAACAGACGACACTCACGGCCGACGTGCTCATCGGCGCGGACGGTGCTCGCTCAAGAGTGCGCCGCATCCTCAAAGTTCCAAATAATTCCGACCGTCATACTGGCACCGCGGTGCGGATTTATGCAAAGTCCACAAGCTCAAACTTTGACGCTCTCCAGATCGACTTTCTACAAGAACTCCTCCCGGCCTACGGATGGCTGTTCCCGATCGACACGACAAGAGCGAATATCGGCGTCGGCATTGATCTCGATCGCTACAAGAGAAAGAAACGCCATCTCAGAGAGATACTGCGGCACTACCAAAACATGTCCGGTGCTCATATCGAGTACGATGAAACGTCGTACCTCGCACACATTTTGCCATACGGGTCTGAACTGCCCCGGCTCGCACATCCGGAGGAACAGGCAGCCCTCGTAGGGGACGCGGGGTCAATGATTAACCCGCTGACCGGCGAGGGCATATTTTACGGAATGTTTGCGGGTGAACTCCTGGGCCGGACTCTGGCCCGGGCGCTGGATAGGCCGGATTTATATGCCATTGCCACTGCACTAATAGGATACGAGAACCAATTCCGCAGCCAATTCAAAAGCCATTTCGATTTGAACTGGAAAATAAAAGAGAAAGTCGAGATCTCACGATGGTGCAACATGGTTATTAATGCCTGCCGGAAGGACAAATTTTTGATGGGAAATCTTGTTGATCTCATGATGGGCGACAAAAAAGATATCAAACTTAGAATGTTGTTCCGCATTTTTGTCCGCAATCTGCTTCCGTTCTAACCATGACACTTGGAGGCCGGAGCGTGGCTGATGAGAGCGGCTCGGCAATACTTCGCTTATGGCGGTTCAACCGGCCGCTTCGAGAAACAACTCGATCGCCACCGCGATCGCCGCCGAACGCACGCCGTCGCGGCCAAGGTCGCCGAACCGTTTTTCGACGTCGGCGGTGGCGCCGCCTCTGCGGGCGAAGCCAAAATGCACCAGGCCGACAGGCTTTTCTGGCGAACCCCCGCCAGGACCCGCGATACCGGTGATCGACAGCGTCAAGTCCGCGGAGGAATAAGCCAGCGCGCCTTCAGCCATGGCCAGTGCCGCCTCCCTGCTGACCGCGCCAAATTCTTCCAATACCCGCGGCGAGACCCCGAGACATTCGATTTTCGCGGCATTGGAGTAGGTGACGAAGCCGCGCTCGAAAACCTCGGATGACCCAGGTATGGCGGTTATCATCGCCGCTAAAAGACCCCCCGTGCATGATTCGGCGGTTGCCACGGTGAGCCCCTTGGTGCGGCAGGATGCGATGAGGTCCGCCGCGCGGCTCAAGCATGCGTTAGAGAACATTGCAGAGCCGCAGGAAATCACGTTAGCCAAAGTTCGCGTAAACCAGCTGAGTTTGAGGTCATGCCGCTAGACTTAGAGTGTCTTTAGGAAGTTGACCAGGTCCTCCCTCTGTTGATCTGTTAAGCCAATTTTGAATTGCTGGTCATAAAAATTTACGGCGTCAAGCAGGGTGGCCGCCGAGCCGTTGTGGAAATAAGGAGCACGTGCGGCGAGTCCCCGCAGAATGGGTCCCTTGAGTTTGCCGATGTCGGCGCAGTTTCCGGAAATCAATGCGCGGCCCGGATCGGTGACAACAAAAACCTGTCCGGCGAGCGGACCTTGTTTGCACGTGAGGGTGAAAACCGGCAATCCGGCAATGTCGAGCGCCGGAGGACTCTTGGCTCCGGCGTCGGCAATGCCGATGTCCAAGGGCGCCTTTACTGAATGATCGCCGGCGTTGGGCGTATCGTGGCAGGTGCCGCAAAATCCATTGAAGGTCGGCACACCCAACGCATCGTTTATCCCAGCTACCCCCGTGATCTTGATCGGTATGGTGTTGAATACCTCTTCGCCGCGCGCGACGGACTTGCGGTCTTGCGTTTCGTCGCCGTTCCCACGGAGGCTTTGCCAATACTTGTAGAGGTCGAAGATATGCGAGTCGAACGGCGCGCCAGTGGGATTCATTCCAAACGGATCATTCACGCCAAGGAAGAATTTCGCGAGCTGCTGCGAGAGTGCGAGGGGACCACCCGTCGCGGGACGGGCATCCAGATGGTGGGCCTCCTTATCGAAGTCTTGCGCGGTGAAAATTCCTTTCTCGAAAGCTACGATCTGGTTTTGCTGGTCTATGGTTGGAGCGCTGTTGGCTTGCGCATGGCCGAGGGTCGCGTCGACGGATTGCATTTCAAGGCTTGGCTCGCGTCCGTCCCACATGATCGCCGATAGGAATCCGAGATTGGTGGAGGGGAGCGGCCTCCTGTAAACGGACAATATCCCAGTCGTTTTGCTCGTCAGCCCCGTTGTTGGATTCGTTGTGCAGTTGTACGGATCGGCCACGCTGGTCACTTCGAACTGCAACTTGTCTGGCGTCGGAAGCGCCAGGCCAATCCGGATCAGACCTTTGTCAATCACCAGTTTATAGGCCTCGCGCTTCGCTGCGGGTGTAGAAACGTCGTCGGATGGACAAGTGGCGCCGTCGACCAGCCGGAAGATCGGATCGGTGCCAAGGCTGGCCCTGAATCGGGCCTGAACGTCGGCCGCGCTGACGCTCCACCCAGTTTGTGGCTGATGACAAGTAAAGCAAGTACGCCCGTTGGTCCCCAAATTCTGGAAGAAAGGATTTAATGCCGTAAAAGTGGGACCGCCCGGCTGGAGGGTGGCGATCCGGCCGCTGGGGTCGTCGTCGGTCTCAAACCGCGGAATAATGGGTGGCGTCGGCTGTGACCCGCGGTCGGCATCTCTGAAAAGGCGCATCTTCTGCGCGTGTTCGATAGCGGGCGGCGCCCACGCCCGCGATTGAGCAACATCATCGCTGTTGGCGGTTTGTGCCCACGCCTGCCATGGCAGGCCGTCGAGGAAACAGACGAGTGCGAGCCCTGCGACCAGAAATCTCAGTGTCTTCAACGGCGAAGGTATGGAAATAGCGCTTCTATTCATGGCGTACGCTCCCTTGCTTCGGCTCTGTGACTGGGCCAATCAATTGGCCTCTTGATCGCTTTCGCAGAGTTTGATGCAATGTTTTGGCGCACGCACCCCCTGATCAGGGGTGCCGATAGTGGTACCGTCATCAGCGTTCAGCCACGCATACGTTTCGATGACGAAAAGAGCGCAACGCGCGCTTTCGGCTCTGGCGTGATACGGATGTTCGATGCGGAGTTTCGCGGATCGCCCCGCCATCGCTAGCATGGCGGTGGCGGAAGTTTCCGCCAGCAAAGTCGCCACTCAGAAATGCCAAACAGTATCCGGGGCGAGACCCCGGCACATTCGATTTTGGGGTATTGGAGCAGGTGACGAAGCCGCGTTCGAAAACCTCGGATGACCGAGGTATGGCGGTGATCATGGCTGCCCAGAGGCCACCCCGTGCATGACTCGGCGGTTGCCACGGTGAGCCCCTTGGCGCGGCAGAACGCGATTAGGTCCGCCGCGCGGCTCAACTATGCGTCAGGAGCCAAGGGTCACTCCCGAAACCCAGGCAGGCACGCCAGCAACCGGACTGGACGCTTGGTCCCGTTTCCGCGCGTTGCCGTCAATCCCGAGGTTGATCTTTTTCAGGCGCACCTGACGGCGGCGCGACAGCCCAGCGCACGCACTTATCGACGACAGTTTGGCCTTGTGAACCAAATTCCTTTTGGCAGCGCTTCACGGGATCCTCCTGTCCGCAAGCGGTCAATAGGACAAAGGGCAACACAAGAAGCAGCGCTCTCATCTGGCTAGGAAGAGGCCAATCAAGCGCAACTTGTCAAGTGCATAATTCCACGAGCTTCACCGGTACCGGAGCGCCCGGCTTCAAACTGATGCACTTGCACTGCAACGCAACAAAACCGCGCCAGTTTGCGGCGCGCGTCACGGCAATGGCAGTCCGTCCAATATGTTCGAGGAGTTTTCCGCGCCTGCGAAGGGACCTCGCAGGCGCCAGCGCCTTATCATGTGCTGCCGTGCAGCATTGCAGGGCCGAATCTTTTGGTGATGATCATCTTCGAATACAGCCAACACCAGCCGCTCAACCGCAAAAATGCCGGGACAAGGCACCGATGGAAGCTGCTTCAGCACTGTGAAAACTGAAACCGTGTACCAGGCTTGTGACACAACCCGGAATGCCGCTTGGCACGGCTTGTTCGCCTACATCGAAGGATATTACAATCGTCAGCGGCATCCCTCCGCCATCTGGTGTGTCACCCCCGAACAGGCAGAACACCAAGCCGCTTAATCCAGTGTCCCCTAAACCGGGGGAAGGGCAGCCCGGATGATGCGGCGGCAGGATCAGACCCCAAGACCACACGTATTTTTAATGTGGTATGAAAGTGGTTTTGCACCAAGATGCGCTAGAGTCGTGAAACGATTTCGAGTCCGGGTAACGGCATGACGGTTCTTGTAACAGGCGGCGCAGGTTATATAGGTAGCCATGTCTGCAAGCTGTTGGCGGCCAAGGGGATGCTGCCGGTTGTCTATGACAACCTCGTCTACGGCCATGCCCACGCAGTCAAATGGGGACCGTTGATCGAAGGGGATCTCGAAAATTCGTCGAAGCTGGTTAAGGTTATAAACGAATATGGTCCTGACGCAATTATACATTTCGCCGCTTATACGTACGTCGGGGAGTCCGTCTGCGATCCTGCAAAATACTACGAAAATAATATAGTTGGTACATTATCGCTTCTGGATGCGATGCGACAAGCAAGGATCAATTTAATAGTATTCTCAAGCACCGCTGCTACTTATGGTAATGCGGGCTCAACTCTAATTGATGAAAAAACGCTTCAAAGACCAACAAATCCGTATGGATGGACTAAGCTTATCATGGAACAAGCGCTTCATGATTATGGTACGGCCTACAATCTTCGTTATGTTGCCTTGCGATATTTCAACGCTTGCGGGGCCGACTTGGACTGCGAAATCGGTGAAGAACACAGCCCCGAAACACATCTAATTCCACGCGCGCTAATGGCGGCAGCCGGTGAAATCCCTTATCTTGAACTTTATGGCGGTGACTACGATACGCCCGACGGTACCTGCTTACGCGACTACGTCCACGTAGCCGATCTGGCGCGCGGCCATATCGCAGCCTTGGATTACCTGCGCGCCGGCGGAGAGAGTTGCTCGCTCAACCTTGGCTCGGGAAGAGGTACATCGGTCAAGGAAATCCTGGCTGCGGTAGAGCGCATTACCGGCAAGAAAGCGCCGGTCAAAATGGTGGGACGACGCGCAGGCGATCCTCCAATCTTGCTTGCCAACCCCAACCGCGCAAGGGAATTGTTGGAGTTTGTCACTCAAGATTTTGACATCGACACCATCGTTCGTTCGGCTTGGCAGTTTTATCAAAAGCGTTTGGCGGGTTGATTTGCCCAACTATCGTTGGTCAGGTGCTCGCATGGGAGCGCCGCCTACACGACAAATCACTTGCTGGAACGCCCGCGAACACGAATTCCTTGGCGTGCGGAGGAGTCTGATCAGGTGTTCATGGATTCGAAGAACGCTGCGTTGCCCTTCGGTGTTTCCCGCAATTTGCCGAGCAGGAATTCGATCGCATCGATCGTGCCCATCGGACTGAGAATCCGCCGCAACACATACATTTTCTTCAAGATGTCTGGCGACACCAGCAATTCTTCCTTGCGGGTGCCGGAGCGGGTGATATCGATCGCCGGGTAAGTCCTTTTGTCGGCGACCTTGCGGTCGAGAATGATTTCCGAATTGCCGGTGCCCTTGAATTCCTCAAAGATCACTTCGTCCATGCGCGAGCCGGTATCGATCAGCGCGGTCGCGATGATCGTGAGCGAGCCGCCCTCCTCGATATTGCGCGCGGCACCAAAGAATTGCTTGGGACGCTGCAGGGCGTTGGCGTCGACGCCGCCGGTCAGAACCTTGCCCGACGATGGCACAACCGTGTTATAGGCGCGGCCAAGCCTCGTAATCGAATCGAGGAAAATCACCACGTCGCGGCCATGTTCGACGAGACGCTTGGCCTTCTCGATGACCATTTCGGCGACTTGGACATGCCGCACAGCGGGTTCGTCGAACGTCGAGGACACCACCTCGCCGCTGACCGATCGTTGCATGTCGGTGACTTCTTCCGGCCGCTCGTCGATCAACAGCACGATCAGATAGCATTCCGGGTGATTCGCAGTGACCGATTGCGCGATATTTTGCAAAAGCACCGTCTTGCCGGTGCGCGGCGGCGACACGATCAAGGCGCGCTGGCCCTTGCCAATCGGCGCCACGACATCGATGACACGCGCCGACAAATCCTTCTTGGTGGATCCCTCAACCTCGAGTTTCAGCCGCTGGTCGGGGTAAAGCGGCGTCAAATTGTCGAAATGAACCTTGTGCCGGATTTTTTCCGGGTCCTCGAAATTGATCGTATTGACCTTGAGCAGCGCGAAATACCGCTCGCCGTCCTTGGGACCGCGGATCATGCCTTCCACCGTATCGCCCGTGCGCAAGCCGAACCGGCGAATTTGGGACGGCGATACATAAATGTCGTCGGGGCCGGCAAGATAATTGGCGTCGGAAGACCGCAGGAAGCCGAAGCCATCCTGCAAGACCTCGATGACGCCTTCGCCGACGATCTCGATGTCGCGGCTCGCCAATTGCTTGAGAATCGCAAACATCAGCTCTTGCTTGCGCATGATCGAAGCGTTCTCGACTTCATGTTTCTCCGCGAAGGCGAGCAGTTCGGTCGGCGACTTGAGCTTCAAGTCCTGCAGTTTGATTTCCTGCATTAGGATGAAGTCCTTGGAAGGGCGGCGCGGATCTGCGGCGCGAAAAGGGGGGCGATTGGGGCACCCAGGTCCTGCAATGACTGGTGCTAACGCTGTGTAGCGACGCGCGTGAGCAGCGCCAAAATATGTTAGTTTCTGCGAGGGGGAGTGCATAAATAGGTCGATTTGAAGGCTTTGACAAGCAAAATGATTGGACGCTTAATTCTTTTCCGGATTCCGGAAAAAGCGAAGCCTTCCGCTTGCCGTTGACCGAAAAAATAAGTACCCCGTCAATCACGCTCCCCCGCCAAATTGACGGTACACGCTGCTCCTTGTCCTAAAGTGCAAAAGTCTGGATTTAATCCATCGGTCATGGTCCGATTTCGCCCGCTATCTCACGGCGCGTTCGGCGAGCCGGGTTCGATCCTGGCAAGGACGCATCCGCGGATCAAGGCCCGTAGATCGCTCGCGCCGGCGAAGCCGCTGCTTCGCATTCTTGACAGGACTGGCCCGCTCGCCAAACTTGATGCCGAGCGATAAAGGGCGCGCTGTGATGTCCCGCCATGCTCGCTTCAATCCGGTCCTTAAATTCACCTAAAGCCCATGACCTATTTTAATCGCCGCACTCTCGTCAAATATCTCGTTCTTTCGGGCGCTCTGCCGTTAACTTTTAGGTCCGCGCCGGCCCAGCCTGGTAAGCCGCAGACATCGCCGAAATTCGATTTCGACGATGTCGTGCGCCGCGCCCGCGACCTGGCCACGGCGGATTTCGATGCCGCCGCGCCGGTGCTTCCCGAAGCGCTGAACAAACTTGACTTCGATGCCTGGCGCGACATCAGGTTTCGCCCGGACAAGGCGTTTCTTAGCGGCAATCAGAGCCAGTTCCGGCTGCAATTGTTCCACCTGGGACATCTCTACCGGCGTCCGGTAACCGTCAACACGATTCGCGACGGCATTCCGGCGCCCATTCCCTATTCCTCCAATCTTTTCGACTACGGCCGTACCAAGATCGACAAGCCCTTGCCGGTTAATCTCGGCTTTGCGGGTTTTCGTCTGCATTATCCCTTGAATAGCCCGGCGATCTTCGATGAAATTATCGCCTTTCTCGGCGCGAGTTACTTTCGCTTTCTCGGCCGCGGGCAGCGTTACGGCATGTCGGCGCGCGCGCTCGCGGTCGAGGCAGGCACGGGCAATGAGGAATTTCCTTTTTTTCGCGAATTTTGGATCGAGACGCCGGAGCCAGGCGCCAGTCAGGCAACGGTCTACGCCTTGCTCGACAGCCCTTCGACGACCGGCGCCTACCGGTTCGATCTCTATCCTGGAATCGAGACCGCGATCGAAATCTCGGTGGTGCTTTTCCCGCGTAAGCCGAATGTCAAGTTTGGGCTCGCGCCATTAACCTCGATGTTCTTCATCGGCGAGGACGATCATCGTTTCAACGACGACTTTCGCCCCGAGTTGCATGATTCGGATGGACTCCTGATTCATTCGGGAACCGGCGAATGGATCTGGCGCCCCTTGCGCAACCCGGCAGAGCCGGCGGTCTCCGCTTTCCTCGACACGTGACCTCCGCGGCTTTGGCCTGTTGCAACGGGACCGCGATTTTGACCATTATCAAGATCTCGATCTCACCTATGAGATGCGGCCAGGCTATTTCGTCGAGCCGCGGGAGAGCTGGGGCGAAGGCCGGGTCGAACTCGTCGAACTTCCGACCGGACACGAGACCAATGACAATATCGTCGCCTCGTTCGTGCCTGCGAATGCGCCGGAACCAGGAAAGGCTTTCAGCTACGCCTACCGTATCGCCGCCAGTCTCGATGCGGCCCAGCTTTCGCCAAATGGGCGCGTGCTGAACACCTATCAGACAACGGCCTCGGCACTTGGCTCGAGCGATCCGCCGGTGCCTGGTTCGCGCCGGTTCATCATCGATTTCACCGACGGCGATCTCGCCTATTACGCCGCCGATCCGCAATTGGTCGAGGTCGTTCCTTCGACGAGTCAGGGCAAGATCACGCGCTCCTTCATCGTGCCGAATGCCCATACTAAAGGGTTTCGCGCGGTCATCGACGTGCAGCTCGACCCCGGCCAATCCGCCGATTTGCGCGCCTTTTTGCGGACTGGCACGCGGGCGCTCACCGAGACCTGGACCTTTCCGTGGCGCGCCGACTAGAGCATTTTCGAGCGAAGTGGACACCGGTTCGCGTCAAGAAAATGCGATAAAACAAAAACATAGAGCGCTTATTGATTCCGACTGAATCAAAAAGCGCTCTAGGTGCCGCATTCATGACAGCGGCCCCGCCTTAAATCTTGTAAGATCGAAGCGATCCATGTCTCGCAGCAATTCGATGAAGGCCGTGGCGGCGTGGTCCGCGCAGGCTTCGCCTCTTTCGCGCCGTGGCCGCCGCCGCATTGCCCATGGCGCCGGAGGCGGAGAGATCCTGGCTCATCCAGCCAAAGCCGGTTGGGCGGCCAACGCGCAGCCAAGTGAACTCGCGTTCCATCGCAACACTCTTGGAGACGAAATCCGCCGCTGCTTCGCCGCGCACGAGGTCCGGCCTAAAATTTAGCATCAGCGATGTCTCGATGTCTCCCGCATGAATGCCATGCGCTTGCTCCTGCGCGGAAAAAAGTCCGTCCGGCGCGCCAAAGCGATGCCAGGAGGCGACGACAACCAGCATGCCGAGCTTTGCTCGAAGTTCATGCGCGATAATGTCGAGGATCGCTGAATTGCCGCCATGCGCGTTCAAAAGAACCAGCTTGCGGCAGCCGGTGCGATGCACGCATTCGCCTAGTTTTGTCCAGGCTGCTATAAGGATTTCGGCCGGGATGCTGAGGGTGCCGGGAAAATCCGTGTGCTCGATTGATAGCCCGCAATTTTGTACCGGCAGAAACAAGACGGGAAGTTCATCGGGCAGGCGCTCCACGACTTTTGCGATTGTGCCTTCCATAATGAAAGTATCGGTGCCGAGCGGTAGATGCGGGCCATGCTGCTCGGTCGCGGCCACCGGCAGGACGGCAATGGCGTGCGCCATATCGCGCGCCTGAAAATCGGTCCAGGTCATCTCGGCCCAAAATTTTGTGTGCGGCATGAGGCATCCTTGTCGCGGAGTGACGTATTTGTGCCCAGCACGAATTATATCATGAGTCGCTAATGCTGAAGACCGTTGCCGCGCCCGGCCGGCTCGCACATTTGTTCCATGACCGGGCGTGGGCTTATAATTTGGCCGCACTTCATTGGGGCGAGCAATCATGCCGGCGTGCAACCTGCTTCTTACCTTACCGCCTCGCCCGCTGGCGTTTTTGGGTGTGCTGGCGATTTGGCTTGGATCGCTCGACCTAGCGCTGGCGCGTGGACCCTACGACGACATCAAGACTGCTGAGGGCTGGGCTTGGTCCCAAATCAGGCATGGCGAGGTGGCCGACTTCAATGATCGCTGCCACACGCCCCCACTCGACCCCAAGAAAGAGGCGGATGCGAACTGGCGGGACAACTGCCGCAAGCTCCCGGCCCGCTTTCTGGAAGACCTTCTGACGCGAGCGCCGTGGCGGGACGCGGTGCCGATCGCGGGAATCCGGATCACCGGCGCCCGAGTTGCGGGGGATGTCGATCTTGAAAACGCGAAGCTCATCCGAGAAATCAGGATCGGGGGTAGCCGGATCGAAGGAGCGATCTACCTAACCCTCGCGCGGACAGACAGTTTGATCGTACTCGATGGCTCGCTTATGAGCGGCGCCCTTAGTGCCGATAGTCTGCATTCGGAGAGCAATCTGTTCCTGCGCAATGGCACAACTTTCGAGAGGGAGGTGAGACTGAGCGGCGCTAAAATCGATGGCGACGTCAACTTGACCGGCGACAGTTTCGACGGTTCGCTGAACGCCGACGCTCTGCAGGTCGGGGGCACTCTGAACATGCAGTCCATAGGCAAGAACAGGGCCAGCTTCAAGGACGTGAAACTCGGCGGCGCGAAGATCACTGGAGAAGTAGCCATGGTCGGGGCCAGGTTCGACGGCACGCTCTACGCCAACTCCATGCAGGTCGGTGGCTTGTTGCTCATGCGATCTGAAGGCGAGGACAAGGCCAGTTTCAAGGATGTGGTTCTGCGCAGTGCGAAGATCTCGGAACTGATCGACATGACCGGCGCCAGTTTCGACGGCGATCTCAACGCCGAAGCCCTGCAGGTCGGCGGCGATCTGCTTATGTATTCCGACGGCCGGAACAAGGCCGGCTTCAAGGAAGTGAATCTGCGCGGCGCGAAGATTACGGGACAAATCAACATGAGTGGCGCCAGCTTCGACGGCGAATTCATCGCCAACTCCTTGCAGGTCGATGGCATGCTGCTCATGCAATTCGCCAGCTTCAAGGACGTGCTTCTGCGCGGCGCAAAGATCACTGGACAGATCTCCATGGTCGGCGCCAGCTTCGACGGCAAGCTCATCGCCAACTCCCTGCAGGTCGATGGCATGCTGCTCATGCAATTCGCCAGCTTCAAGGACGTGATCTGAACGGCGCAAAGATCACCGGACAGATCTCCATGGTCGGCGCCAGCTTCGAGGGTCCGCTGTATGCGGAATCCTTGCAGGCAGGAGGCGATCTGTTCATGCGCGATGCCCACTGCGCGCTACCGATCGACATGTTCTTCGCGCATGTCGGCAGCAATCTGGATCTGCGCGGTGCCACTCTGGCCGGTCTCGATCTCTCAGGCGCCTCGGTTGCCGAGGACTTACGGCTCGGAGGGGCCTACAAGTCCGCCGTCTGGACAAGAAAGAATGGGGAACCTGGAACCCTGAACCTACACAATGCGCACGCTGGCAATCTGATGGATGCGAAGGATACCTGGCCAGCTCAGGGGCAGCTCCATCTCGACGGGTTCGCCTTCGCACATCTCGGTGGATATGGAGGAGACACTGGATCGGAAATGCGGGCGCGGGGAATGGAGTGGTGGGACAATTGGGCGAGGCGCGATCCCAAATACGGCCCCGCTCCCTACGCGGAGCTCGCCGCCGCATTGACAAGCGCGGGCGACCACGAAGCCGCCAATGAGATCCGCTACCTTGGACGTGTGCGGGAACGCGAGACCGAAAGCGGATTAGCTTACATTTGGTCCGGATTCCTTCAATGGGTCGTGGGCTTTGGAATCGGCACGTATACCTTCCGGGCTCTCAATTGGGTGGTCGTCATCACGGTATTCGGGGCTCTCTATTTGAAGGAGTCTGTGAAAGGGGTGCGTGACGAGAAACATGGATTTATCTGGTGCTTCGGTGCAAGCCTTTCCCGGCTCTTGCCCGTGATCGAGATCAACAAGGAATTCACCGAGTTTTTCAACGATCCCGAGCGCAAACGCTTGACCGGCTGGCAGAGTTTTTTCTTTTCCGCGATAGGCATCATCGGCTGGCTACTCGGTGCGATCCTGATCGCCGCCGTCTCCGGCCTGACCCAAAGCTCCTGACGGAGGCATTAAGGCAAGTCGCGAGCCCGTTCGAATCTGATCCGCGTTGCGCCCTAAACCGGCATCATTTTGCCTCAGCCGGTCGAGCGTCCCGATATAGGCGACGATGTCCGCGATCTCGCTGCGCGTGAGGCTCATGTCCGGCATTTTGGGATGCGGATCCGAGAGGAAGGCCGTGAGCACTTTCGAGGACTTTATTTTGTGCGCAACCGCGGCAAAACTCGGCGCATCGGAATTGGCTTGCGTCTGATCGGGCGAAACCAGATGGCAGGCGGCGCACCAGCGCTTGACAATGATCTCGCCTTTCGCCGCATCGGCGGCGAACGCGCAAAGAGAGAATGCACTCAAAGCAAGAAACGCAATCGCGCACCGGATGGGCCATTGCATGTATGAGAACGTTACCATTATTGTTCTACTCCGGCTGCGCCACGCGCTGGCGGCGTACTGCTCTAACGAGGCCCGCGCCGTCATGAAATTGTCCGAAAACGCGAGACGAAAAAATTCGCGGTTTTGATGTGCGCCAATCCTCTGCAGTTTGAAAGGCTAGAATAATATTTTTTTATCGATTCTCCGGCCGTTTCAAAAAAACGCCGCACTTGACATCGCGCATCCCAGTCCATTTGGTGGTTTAGGCTGCTGGGCTCGTTGGTCAAATGGCACTCAGCCCGCAACAAAAGGGAAAATCTATGAACATTCGTGCCATCCTCTGCGCGGCATCTGCCGCCGTTTTGATCACGAGCGCACAATCCGCGGTTGCGCAGCAAGGCGTGAATGTCGGCGCATTGCGCTGCGAGGTCTCTGGAGGCCTCGGTCTCATCATCACGTCGAGCAAAGACATGAGTTGCGTTTTCACCTCGGCGAGCGGACAGAGTGAGCCCTATGTCGGAACGATTCGCAAATTTGGCCTCGCTATTGGCGTAACCGATCAGGGCGTGTTGGCTTGGGACGTTTTTGCGCCATCCGCAGGACCCGAGCAAGGCGCGCTCGCCGGCGACTATGCCGGCGTCGGCGCGTCGGCGACCATCGGGGCCGGATTTGGCGCGAACGCGCTCGTCGGCGGCTCTGGCCGCTCGATTCACGCTGCAGCCCTTATCAATTCAAGCGCAGACCGGCCTTTCTCTCTCCGCTGGCGTCGCGTCGATGACGCTTCGCCCCGGGCCCTAAACACTGGGCGGGACGGGCTTGCCCGTTTCCTGTCGCCGGGCCTCGAAATGGGCCGGGCAATCCCAGCCCAAATTTATGGCTCTTGCCCGCAGAACACCCCTCGTGCCGAAATTTCTTCCGGGCGCCTCAGCTCCTCGCGCGGGCACTTGATTATATAATCACCCATAATTATAGACTTAGGCTTCCCCCCACGAACAAGAGCCTTCGTTTGTCGCGCGGCGAACGAATATGCAGGATCCATGATCAAAATTACCTATATCGACTCCCTTGGCGAAGCTCGGACCATCGAGGCGCAAGAAGGTGCCACGGTCATGGAAAATGCCATCCGCCACGCGATCCCCGAGATCACCGCCGAATGCGGCGGCGGCTGTGCCTGCGCGACGTGCCATGTCTACGTCGGCGAAAAATGGGTAAGCCTCACCGGCAAGGCGTCCGACCAGGAAGAAGACATGCTGGATTTTGCTTATAAGGTTCAGCCCAACTCGCGGCTGAGTTGTCAGATCAAGGTCACGCCGGAGCTCGACGGGCTCGTCGTCACCACCCCGGACCGGCAGGGCTAGGAGCGTTTTCGCCAGAGCGCGGTATCGCGCGAGCCGATTCGGCTCCCGGCTGCTAACAGGAAGGCCGATCCGGCGCGAGCGGCGCCACGAAATCGTTTTTTTCGAGATGATTCCGGAGCAAGGAATGAAGGAAAGCATAAAGACCGGCGTGGTCATTGTTGGCGCCGGGCCGGCCGGCCTGTTCGCCGTGTTCGAGCTTGGCCTACTCGACATCGGCGCGCATCTCATTGACATTTTGCCGAAGCCCGGCGGCCAATGCGCCGAGCTTTATCCAGAAAAGCCGATCTACGACATTCCGGGCTTTTCAAAAGTGTCCGGGCAGGGGCTCGTCGATGCCTTGCTGCAGCAAATCGAGCCATTTCACCCGACCTTCCATTTTGGCGAGATGGTTGAGTCGCTGGAGGTTTTGGGGAACGCCGAGGAGCCAATGTTCCGCATCCGCACGAGCGGCGGGCAAAGTTTTGAGTGCACGGCCGTCATCGTGGCGGCCGGCGGCGGTTCGTTCCAGCCAAAGAAGCCGCCGATTGAGGGGATCGAGGCCTATGAGGGCACGTCGGTCTTTTACGCGGTGCGCAAAATCGAGGATTTTCGCGGCAAACATGTGGTGATTGCCGGCGGCGGCGATTCGGCGCTCGATTGGACGCTCGCTCTTCAGCCAGTTGCGAAGCATTTAACCTTGATTCACCGCCGCGACGATTTTCGCGCCGCGCCGCATTCCGTCAAGGCCATGCGGGAGCTTGTCGCCGCCGGGCGGATGGACTTGCGCCTTGGCCAGATTGCCTCGCTTACAGGCAAAGAGGGCGAGCTCTCCGGCGTGACCCTCAAGGACGCGGGCGGCGAATCGCACGATATCCCATGCCAAAGGCTCATCCCGTTTTTCGGACTCACGATGAAACTCGGTCCGGTTGCCAATTGGGGTTTGAACCTGCACGAGAACCTCGTTCCGGTCGATCCAGGAACCTTCGAGACCAATGTCCCCGGCATTTTCGCGATCGGTGATATCAATCATTATCCGGGCAAGCTGAAACTCATTTTGTGCGGTTTTCACGAAGGCGCGCTGGCGGCGCAAAAAATCTATCACTACGTCTATCCCGGCAAGCGGCTGACGTTCCAGTACACGACATCTTCCTCCTCCTTGCAAAAAAAACTCGGCGTGAATTGAATCCGCCAAACCAGATCGCGCGCTATAGGCAGAGACCATGGTCAGCGTCGCCCTCTATGCCGGCTCCTTCGATCCTTTGACCAACGGCCACGTCGATGTCATCGAAAGCGCCGGTGTTTTGTGCGACGAGCTCGTCGTCGCGATCGGCGTGCATCCCGGCAAGACTCCCCTGTTCGTCGCCCGGGAGCGCGCGAGCCTGATCGAAAAAGTTTGCGCCGGTCTTGTCAATGCCCGTGCGTGCAAACTTTCGGTGTGCACCTTTTCCGGTCTTGCGGTCGAGGCCGCGCGTGCCGCCGGGGCCAGTCTGATGCTGCGCGGGCTTCGCGACGGCACGGACCTTGACGCCGAGATGCGGATGGCAGCGATGAACGCGGCCATGGCGCCGGAGATCAAAACGGTGTTTCTCGCGGCTTCGCCGGCGGTTCGTCACATCAGCGCGACGTTGGTGCGCCAGATTGCCGGGTTCGGCGGCGACGTGTCGGCATTCGTGCCCGAGGCGGTCGCACTTGCGCTCGCCAAGCGGCGCCCGCCGGCGTGAGCTTGCGGCATGCTCTTCAAGAGGCGGGATACCTAGTGGGCCAGTTCGCAGTTCCTGAGATTCGTTGCGGATTGTAGACGGCACGCAGGCGAGGGCGAATGGCTCTGTTGAATTTGCGTTTTGCGCACGTGTTCGCACGTCAAAAAGAGTAAAAGAGGCTAATGGTTTGCGCGTGCCGCCGGAGCGAATCTGATGATGCGCGGTCTTCGCGGCGGCACGGACTTTAGCGCCGGAGATCAAAACGGTGTATTTTGGCGCTTTGCCCGCGGTTCGTCATATTAGTACGACATTGATGCGCCAGATCGCTGGCCTAGGCGGCAACGTGCCGATTTTCACGCCCGATGCGGTCGCACTTGCGCTCGCAGCCAAACGGCAGGCGCCGGAAAAAACCGCCGTCAGTTTCCAGAGGAGGAAGGAACGCGTATGACATTTCACCGCATAACTTTTGGTCTTTGCCTGGCCCTCGCCACGGTTTCGAACCTGCTCAATGCCGCGCCGGCCCAAGACCTCCAGCACACGCTTTATCTCGACACCAAGGATGGGCGTATCACGATTCAGCTTCGGCCCGACCTCGCGCCGAAGCACGTGGCGCAAATCGAGGCCTTAACGAAACGCGGCTTCTACGACGGCATCGTCTTCCATCGGGTTATCGACGGGTTCATGGCGCAGACCGGCGACCCGACCGGCACCGGCGCAGGTAAATCGGATCTGCCCGATATTCGCGCGGAATTTTCCGCCGAGCCATTTGCGCGCGGCACGGTTGGCATGGCGCGCTCGCAAGATCCGGATTCCGCCAATTCGCAGTTCTTTATCTGCTTTGCCGGTGCGGCGTTCCTGAACAACAAATATACCGTTGTCGGCCAGGTGATTTCAGGCATGGACGTCGTCGACAAAATCAAAAAGGGCGCCAAGGAAGACAATGGTGCGGTGAACAATCCCGACAAAATCGTTAAGATGCAGCTCGCCTCCGACGCGGCTGGGAGCAGGAAATAGGACGGGGCTCACCCGGTATCGGCAGCCGGGAATAGCGAAGGACCAAGGCCACGAGTTCGGACTGGCGGCGCGTCCCCGTCTTGAGGAAGATCGATTTCAATTGCGCGCGGAGTGTGCCGGAGCTGACCTGGCGCATTGCGGCCGTCTCATCGATGTCGCGGCCGAGCGAGAGTTCTACCGCGATCGCCGCTTCCGAACTTGTCAGGCCGAAGATCTGGCGCAAGTCCGACACCAGCGATGTTCGATAGGCGTTTGGGGCAACAACCATCAAGGCGGCTCGCGCTTGCCGGAACCGGTCGGCGGCCGAGGCAAAGAGCGGCGCCGAATAAACAAGTAGAGGCGATGTCTCCGGGAGTGCAATGGTGAGGGCGCCCCAAGTGTGAGGAGCGGTAATGCTCCCTTGAGCAAGCACTGAACGTATCAATTTCTGCAACACGGCATCGCTTTGGCTGGCGCTCGCTCGCAAAATACCGTTCTGGACTGTCAACGCTCCGCTCATCAAGACTTCCGCCTTGGTATTCACGCGTAGGACACGCCCCTTTTGGTCAATGAGAACCACCCCGTAATCGAAGGTGCCGAAGGCAGCCAATAACCCATCGTGGTGTGCTGCCGCTAGTCGCAACGCGAAGTTGCCCGCTTGCTGAAGTGCTGGTCGCAGGCGACGCAGGTTCTCGATGAGCAACTCCGAGAACGGCCCAGATTCGCCGAGACGTTGCAGTTTTAAGATGATGCTGGAAGGTCCCTCTCCCGCTAAAACTATCTCTGCATACCACCAGCCCCCAACGCGCCTGAAGAACTCCACTGCGGACCGGTGATGATCGAGCTCCCACGCGGAACAGATCAAGGACTCCGTCACGATGTCGTTTCCCATTTGGAAGGCCAACAGGGATTTTTCGATGTGGATATCCTTTTCGGGCCATCCTTGGCGCACGGCTTGAGCGAGGAAATTTTCCAGTGAAGGCGAACAGATCGGCGTAAAGGACGACGCCGGGCCACCAGCTAACAGGCACCCCTCCGCGCCGAAGAGATTGCTTAATTTTTGAAGCGCGCATGGCCAAAGGTCCGGCCATACGGTTGCCGCATGAAATGCTTCGACGACATTGCACGCGAGAGTCTCGTTCCATTCACTCATGGCGGGCCGACCGGGGAGAGGGAACCCGCACCTTGCCGCAGCAGAAATCCAGAAAGCTGAGACCCATTTGGTTTATTCGGTATGGGGGATGTGGAGAGCTATTGAATGTGATAAAAGAATTTTTATCATTCGAACTAACGAAATACAATATTATTCAAAAAAAGGAAGGCAGCTTCGCATAAGCCCGAAGCGCGAGAAAAGATTGCGACTTGACAACTCTTAGAGAGCCAGTACCGCCGATTAGCGGCGCCAAATGGGGATCGCGGCACTGCACAGGTCCGGTCGTCCAGGTGCTGTGCCGAACGGATAAGACGGATCTAACAAAGGGCGAACAGCAAAAACTTGCTTTCAGGACACAGCGAAAAAGCAGCCCAAGAAAAAAAGATGACAATGAACCAAGACGCAGCCTTGCATTCATATCCCGCGAAGGCAGACACGAATACGCATTTCACGGTAGCGTATGTAAGGGAAATGGCGCATGAACTCGCCGACCTTGCGAGATCCGCGGGATGCTGTCGATTGTCCGCCCTCCTCGAATTGGCTTCGATCGAAGCGGAGACCAGCCTTCCCGTTGAATACCGACCCCAGCCTACGGTCAAATAAAGGGAACTAACATCCGAGCTCGTTCGCCGAAAAACGGACAAAGCCCGCTAGATGATTTCGGCCATGGACGTCGTCGATAAGATCAAGAAGGGCAGTAAGCAAGACAATGGCGCGGTGACCGATCCCGACAAGATCGTCAAGATGCAGCTCGCCACCGATGCCGCAGCGGGGAAGCAATGACCCGCGGATGAAAGGTTTCGCCCGTTGATCAGGCGGCTTTGGCATAGCGCATCAGCTTGGCGACAAGTTCGGCCTGACGGCTGGTATCTGTCTTCGCGAAGACAGTTTTGACCTGATTGCGGAGTGTGCCGACGCTCACCCCGCGCATCCGGGCGATTTCCTCGATATCGCTGCCATTGGCAAGGGCTATTGCGATCGCCGCCTCCGCTCCGGTGAGGCCAAAAACCTGACGCAGGATCTGCGCGTGCGGGGCTTGTCGCGCGTCCGGGTCGTCGATCGTCAAGATGGCGCGCGCTTGCTGGAACAGATCGGCCGCCGATCTTGCCACGGGCGCACCGTGGACAAGAAGGGGCGCTGCGCCTGGCCGGGCGAGAGCGACCCCCCCAACCGGCTCGGCTTCACGCAGCGGGCCACGCGCAATCACCGAGCCAATCAAATTTTGAAGAGCCCCATCACACTCCCGGCCTGTGGCCGTCAAGGTTCCGCCACGCACGGCAATTCCGACGCCCATCATAGCCTCGGCCTTGGCGTTCATGCGCACGACCCGTCCTCTCCTATCAAGAAGGAGGGCGCCGCACTCGAACGCGGCGAGCGCGTCGAGCAACCCTTCCTGGTAGCTGGTCATGACACGCACGGTCAATTGTCCGGCCCGGCGGAGGTGAGGCAGCAGGGCGAGCATTGTTGTGGCCTTATGGTCAGAGAGGGGCTCCGACCCAAGGTCGCCGGGCAGGTCCAAAACAAGGCTATTTCGGCCATGGCCGGCCAGTCTTATCGCGGCGCCGACGTTGATTTTAAGAGGAATAGTGTATTCGATAGTGAAGCGATGATGATCGATTTCCCAGGGCGAAAAGACCATCCGCTCCATCACGATGTCATGGCCTTGGTCGAATTCGTTCAGCGCACGTGCCAAGGGCAAGCATTTTTCCGTCAGCCAGCCGGTGCGCACGCCAACCTCCACGGTTTCGTCCATCAATTCCGAACCGATAGGTATGGACCCTGAGGTCGGCGCCCCGAGCAATAGCGCCCCCGGGGCGCCAGCAACGTCCGCAATTTGCGCCAGCAGGCCGCGCCAGAGTTCGGGCCGCGCCGCAGCCTCGTAAGCGAGATCGATGAGGGAGGAGAGCCGGGATGCATCTAGTTGAGGCATGATCGCTCAATCTCGCTATGTTGAGGCCAGGTATTTTATCATCTACCAAACGCGATATGTCATATACAATTTGGGACATGCGGCCGGACCCCCGCGATCATACTATAACTAATTCGTGACGATAATGAAATTCACATAATTCGCGCATTGGGTTCTAAGAGGAAGTCTTCCGCGAACGGAATAGTTTATTCCGGTGGGATGCCGCCAGGCGCTCGCCAGCCGGAATTTTGTTCAGCGACCGAAGAATACGAGCCTGCGTCGTCGAGTAAAGAAGGTAAATATAGGCAGTTACTCAAAAAACACCGGGGAGACGTCAAAAACTATGAAGTTGGACCCGAATACCCAATATATCACGGTATATGTAAAGCATATGGCAGATGAACTTGCCGAGCTCGCGGCATATGCGGGGTGTGGCCGTTTATCTGAACTTTTTGCTTTAGCTTCGATTGAAGCGGAAAACTGTGCGCCGGTTGTCCCTGCAAGGCGGCGCCCCATCGCAACGGCAAGGAAGACGGTCGAACGTCCGGTGGCTCGCATTTTGGCGTGGCGCCCCAAATCCCGTCCGGCGGCCTTGGGCTCGGGCGCGGCCGATAAGATCGAAGCGACAATCAAGGGAGATCATAACGAGGCGTCCTTTCCCGGCAAGACAATATAAAATCGGGCGCTTCCTAGAACCCAGTCCCGGCAGCTGGGAATAGCGAAGGTCCAATGACGAGTGGGACCAGCGGGCGCGTGCCGGTCCTGCTCGCGGCGTCCGCTTTCGCTGGTGTCACGGCAGACACCAGCGAAAGCGCGGGAGCTCGATTTGGGAATACACGGGCCAATACCCGGCTTTCCAGCTACAGCCCTCTTTCCTATCCAACCCTCGAGGCTTTATAAGGGGCGTATCAATTGGGCGCGAGGCCCGCTGGCCTCGTTAAGCCGAGGAAAGTCCGATGGCCAAGCCAGGAAGCGGCAGTATTTTCCTTCTCGTTCCGCGCACTCCCGAGAGAGCGCTCGTCATAAGTTCCGCGCTTACTGTCTTTAGCTTTTTGTGCCATATTTTTTTCCTTTTCCTCGTCGATCCTTGGAAAGTTATACCTATTTCCAAAGAAGAGGCGCTGGCCTATTCAACGATCCCTTTGTGTTTTAGCGTTTTGTTTTTCGCGGCCTCCATATATAGCTTTATAAAAATAGATTCGCGATCCCTGTTTCATGTAGTTCTACTTGTATTTGCGGCCGGGTTTGGAAGCTTTAGCTTTCACGGGCTTCTGGGGTTTGTCCACCATTACCTAAATCTCGCGGTCCTGGCCTCGTACCCGAGATAAAGTTGTTGCATCGCCCGCATTGCTACTCGACCAGCAAGCATATATTAGTCAACTAAATTAATCCTGACTAAGTCGACGTTCGAAGGATCAATTCGCGTATAAGGTGGGCCTTCTTCTAATTCATTATGTAAATGGAAAACCATGTATATGTTGGCTGCGGTCTTGAGCAAATTTCGGCCCTTCTCGTCGGTAATACTGGAAACATAAATTCCCAAAAAGTTAGCCTCCGGCTGATTGAAGCGGCGGCCAATAATGTAGTTATGGCCGAAAGGCGTGGCGCTCATGTCCGTAACCGCGAATAGTTGTCCTGATCCAGTGTTCGCATCGGCCAATCCTGTTGCGGACCAAAAAAATGGCATGCTCTTGAGCCAAATGTCCACTTCCGTGTCATTTTTGACGTCCTCGGATGGGTTGTGGAAATTGGCCAACTTAAACAGATAAGAATTGTCAGAAACCGTAATCTGCAGCGCTGGATAGTCATCATTGGGGGTTTGCCAAGTCCGCCTATCGAGAAAGATCTCAAATGGTTCACGCCGCATTTCTATTACTCCGAATGCCTCACCGCGATCTGGAAATGCTTGCTCCGCGTCGGCAAGAGGATAGATAGGTAAATCGTTTGCACCTTGGCGGAATCGTAGGCCAATGTTCTCCGTCACGATCGTATGGACGCCGAGCGGGTCGTTACTGCTGCGCCGCCTTCGGCGCCACACGTCCTCGATGCGGTCGTGGACGTACCCATAAGCGTCATCATGCTTATTTTGCGGCTTAACAATGCTGGTATGCGAACCATGGACGTTCTTTATGCGTGAATCAGGCAAATCTAGTCTGGCACTTAGGTCAGTTACCCAATGGTCGTCAACACCTAATACTGCCCACGTGGGGATGACTGTGTCCCCAGGTCGTTGGCGCTCTTCGTTGAAAACAATTGTTAGGTGGTTTTGCAAGGTTCGGTGTATCTCCAGTACAAGGTCGCCCCGTGGGTCGAGGGCAGTAAGGTCATAAGAAAACCGAGCAAGGAGCGCCGGCACCCTCTGCGAGCCAGCTTGGGGCGTCGCCATCAGGATTAATCCGCCAACGCGGGACAGTACTTTTTCCTGGCATGAATTGATAAGATCGCAAATGGTGGCCAAACAGAGCAAGCCACCCTCGCTGTGTCCGATAAGAATAATTGTTTCGTAAGCCGAGTCGCGAATGAGTCCCTCAAACACCTCGGCTTCTTTTGTCAGGTCATGGTGAGATTTAAACAGAGTGTTGTAGCCATATAGACCGACGTCGAACTTTGGAAAGTCCTCATAAAGGAATTCTGGGAAAGAGTCCCCACGTCGAGTTCTCTCCATAGCGACTTCCACCAAGTCCATGTACCAATATTATGAGAGCGCTATTGGTTAGAAGGCGCTGATGAATGACCAAGGGTTCTTGGTCTAATTCGTGCCAATTTGCTGGTTGCGTAAAAGTATCCTGTTGGAGTATTTCAGTCATGAGAGTCTGTTTCCAAATTTGAGGACCAACGGCGAGTGTTTACAAGACAATTTCGTGTGGATTATTCTGAACTGTTCTGTGCGACAAATTGCAATACTGTCTGATTATAGTCCAGCAAAAACAATCTTGCGCCAATAGAAAATGATACGATTTTTGCCATCGCCTCCGGCGGGGCCGAGCCGCAATCGCGGTCCTGCGCATATCGGGGCCGGCCGCGCGGACAATAGTCGAGAGCGTTACCGGAAAACTCCCAAAACCCCGCGCGGCTGCGCTTAAAACCTTCCGCGGCCCCGTTACTGGCGAAACCATCGACAAGGGATTTGTGATTTTTTTCCCGCGTCAAAAACCTATACGGGCAAGGACTATGCCAAATTCCATGTTCAGGGCGGCCGCACCGCGTCGTTCCGGCAATGACCGGCGATGGCTTGGCGAAGTTGGTGACGATCAAGCAAAATGCTGAGCAAAAATCCGGCCATCCGCCAACATCGAAGAAACAAAGTGACTGGCAACCGACCCTTCGCCCGTACGCTCTCTCATTTCGTGTTCAAGGAAAGCAAAGTGCGAACTTTGCCCTTGTGGGAATGTGAATGCCTCTCTACTGAGGCCCCGCGGCAGCAGGCGCCGCGCCATTGATCCAGTCCTGCCGTTGCGGCGCAAAAAAATCGATGTCGATCATGTCTTCGGTGCAGATAAATTCATGCGGCACATTCGGCGGAATGACGAGAATCGTGCCAGCCTTCATTGCGAATTTTTTGCCCTGGGAATACACATCGCAACTCCCCTCGACGATCCAAGTAATCTGCTCGTTGTGATGGTGATGCAGCCGGAAAATTCCTCCCTTTTTTGCGATCCACTTGACAAAAGTGGACTGTGCGCCATGCAACATCTGCCTTTGAACCAAAGGTGAAATTTGCTCAATCGGCTGCGCGTCAAGCTGGTAGAGCGTTGGCAACGCCGCGGAATACCCGCTGAAGTGGGACAGAAGTCCGCGGCCCGGCGCATCGGAAACGGCCGGGGTATTGCAGAGCGACGGGGCTGGATGGTCTTGGGTCATTCGTGTGTACTCAACAGGATACCAGGAACGGCAACGGGGCAAAATCGCATTTGAGAGTTGCTCGATTGGTTCGAACTTAAACTGGATGGCCATGCTTGTGCCCGCTCAGCAAGTGCCGGGCTGAGGTCAGGTTCGCGGGGTCTCGTCCCAAAATGATACAATAAAATTTATGGATCATGATACGATTTTCGCCATAGCCACTGGCGCGGGGCGCGCGGCGATTGCCGTTCTGCGGGTGTCGGGACCGGGAACGCGGCATATCGTCGAGCGTATTGCGGGGAAACCGCCCGAACCCCGGAAGGCCATGCTGTCTACCTTTCGCAATCCCACAAGCGGCGAAGCCATGGACAAGGGGCTTGTGATTTTCTTCCCCGCGCCAAAGACCTATACGGGCGAGGACTATGCCGAATTTTTTTGTCACGGCGGCCGCGCCGTCGCCGCCGCAATGATCAAGGCCCTCGGTGTCTTCACTGGCGCGCGCCCAGCCGAACCAGGAGAATTCACCCGCCGCGCATTATTAAACGGCAAGATGGATCTAACGGAGGTTGAAGGTCTCGCCGATCTCATTGACGCGGAAACCGAATGGCAGCGCCGCGCTGCGTTACGCCAGAGCGAGGGCGTGCTTGGACGCCAGGCCGCGATCTGGCGGGGTACTCTCCTGGAGGCGGCGGCGCTCCTCGAAGCCGAAATCGATTTCCCGGAGGAAGAGGGCGTGCCGGGATCGGCCGGACGACAGGTAGGCGAAATTCTCGCCCCCGTTCTTGCCGGGTTGAAATCCGAGCTTGCCGCCGGGCGCGCGGGGGAGCGGCTGCGCGAGGGCGCGATCATTGTGATCGCCGGGCCGCCCAATGCGGGAAAATCCACCCTGCTCAATGCGCTCGCACGCCGCGACGTGGCAATCGTCTCCCCCTTTGCGGGCACGACGCGTGATATAATTGAAGTACATTTAGATCTTGGGGGCTGCCCCGTCACTTTGATCGACACGGCGGGGTTACGGGAAAGTTTTGACGCAGTCGAAGAAATCGGCATTTCTCGCGCGAGAGATAAAGCCGAGGGGGCCGATCTGGTTTTGTGGCTCTCAGAGGCGTGCGCCCCGGTGCCCCCCGGCGTTCAAGGCACCGAGGTCTGGCGGGTTTTTACCAAGTGCGATCTTTTGCCCCCTGCCGAACGGCAAAGTATTGCGATGGGCCTGGCTCAAACGCCTCGCCCTCATCCTGAGGAGGCCTGCAAGGCCGTCTCGAAGGATGAGGAGCCCACGAAGTGGGCGTCTCGAAGGATGGCGGCCATCGAGGCGCCCTCGCCCCTTATCCTGAGTTTATCGAAGGACGAGACAGCCCTTCGGGCTCCTCAGTGTGAAGGCATTGGTTTTGTGCAAGCATTAGGGGCAGGCTTTGACGGGCATTACATCAGTGCGGAGAGCGGCGAAAATCTCGATTGCCTGCTCAAAAAACTGGAAGATTTCGCACGCGAAGCGGTGAGTGACGGCCATGCGGGCCTGATCGCGCGCGAACGCCACCGAAAAGCTTTTGAGACGGCCGCGTGCGCGCTGGAGCGGGTAATTGACGATCCCGGCGCCCCGGCGGAATTGCTGGCGGAAGACTTGCGTGTGGCAATGGTTTCCCTGCAAAGACTAACCGGCGCAGTCGACGTCGAGGATATTCTGGGCGAGATTTTCGCCCGGTTTTGTATTGGGAAGTGAGCGTGAGTAAGTAAATCGCCCGCCACTGGAAACTCCAGCCAAATGGCCCCTGACGAGCAAAAACCCGACGGCACCATTGAAGCCCCGCCCCAGGCCCTAACGCCGGGCGAGCCGGTGGCAACGCCCCTTCCCCCCATTGGCCGCCAAGGCCGACGATCTCGAGGAGATCAAAAAATCGGTCGAGGACGCCGCCTCCGTCAGCGGCGGGCTCTGGCTCTCCTATCTCTTCGTTCTCTTCTATATCGCGATCGCGGCGGGCGCCGTCACCCATGAAGATCTCTTGCTGGAACGGCCCGTCAAACTGCCCTTCCTCAATGTCGAACTGCCGCTCCTCGCCTTTTTTGCCTTGGCGCCCTTTATCGTCCTCATCATCCACGCCTATGCGCTGATGCATTTTATTATGCTCGGCAAAAAGGCCTCGCGTTTCCACAATGAGTTGCGGCGCCAGTTTCCCGATGGCGGGACAGATACCCAAAAGAGCGGCGCTGCGCCGGACGGCGCTCAAAAGGACATTCGCGACAAGCTGCGGCGCCTACTGCCGAGCAATATCTTTGTGCAAATCCTCGCCGGGCCGCCCGAACTCCGCCGCGGTATTTTTGGCGCGATGCTCAAAGTCATCGCCCTTATGACGCTCATCGTCTTCCCAATTCTGCTGCTGCTTTTGTTGCAGATTTAGTTCCTGCCTTTTCACGATGTAAGGATCACAATGCGCAGCGCGCCGCGCTCTTTCTCGACATTGTGCTCTTGTGGCTGCTGCGGCCGCCGATCCTGGCCGGTTTGAACGAGGAAAGAACTGGGCGCGCGCCTGTCCTTGCCAGGATTGTCCGAGGCTTTGGCCTTAGCTTCGCCGGGGTCGCGAGCGTCGCGGTCCTCTCGTTCTCCATCCTACTCGCAACCTTTCCTACCGAGTGGCGAGCGTTCCCACTCTTCTACATTGCGGCGATTGAACCGGAAGTTGCGAACAAACTGGTTTTTGGAGTGGTCGATCCAGGGACGGGCATCATCACAGGAAACTGGCCGTCTAACACACTGCGTTTGCAGCATTTCGACATTTACGAGGCGCTCAAGGTCGATGATCCTAAAAAGCTTGAATGGAAGGATCACATATTCGACCTTCACAGTCGGCAACTCGAAGGCGCAGTTTTCTATGGCGCTAAAGTCGGCAAAGTGAATTTGGAGGGCGCCAATCTTGAAGGTGCGTGGCTTGGTCAGGTGAAACTGCGGGGCGCGTCTCTCGATGAGGCACAGCTTCGGGGGGCGTCGCTCGATGAGGCGCAGCTTCAGGACGCGTCGCTCAAAGGGGAGAGCTTCAGGGCGCGTCGCTCCAAGGGACAGAGCTTCAGGGCGCGTCGCTCGATGACGCGCAGCTTCAGGGCGCGTCACTCAAAGATGCACAGCTGCAGAGAGCGTCGCTCGATGGTGCGCAGCTTCAGGATGCGTCGCTCGTCGGGGCAGAGCTTCAAGGCGCGTCGCTCGAAGGAGCAGAGCTTCAGGGCGCGTTGCTCAAAGGAACAGAGCTTCAGGGCGCGTCGCTCAGGAAAGCGTAGCTTCAGGGCGCATCGCTCGAAGGGGCAGAGCTTCAGGGCGCGTCGCTCCCATGTGGCTGCCAACGCGGCCGACCTTTCACATACCTTTCTGTGGCGCACAAACTGGGGAACATTGGACTCGGAGAAGCTTGGAGCTGTCCTGCTTAAAGATGTGACGTGGAAACCCGCCTTGCGTACTGATGATCGCTCGCTAGGGTTAAGACCTGATTAATTATGTTTTGATTTAAGAGGCTAGTCACCGCGTTGGAGGGCTAGCCGATGGACAAGCATCTTTTTTGGTTCACGGACGAGCAATGGGCGAAGATCGAGCCTTTGTTGCCGGCCAACCAACCCGGGCCGCAACGCCACGACGATCGGCGTGTTCTGAGCGGGATCATGCATGTCCTTAAGATCGGCTGCCGCTGGGTCGATTGCCCACGGGAATACGGCCCCGCGAAGACCATCTACAATCGCTTCGCTCGATGGAGCGATCGTGGCATTTGGCAGAAGATATTCGAGACGGCCGCCGCACCCTCCGAGCCACCGGGCGAGGTCGCCTTGGACAGTTCCCATATCAAGGCACACCGCTGCGCCAGCGGTGGAAAAGGGGGGCCGAGCTTCAGGCCATCGGGGTCACGAAGGGTGGCAGAAACAGCAAGATACACGCTCTTGTCGACGAATATCTCAGGCCTTGGGCCTTCATCCTGACCCCTGGCAACACTGCCGATTGCGTCATGGCAGAAGACTGCGCCGGCCTGGTTGCGGGGATCAAGCAGCTGCTCGCCGACAAGGCCTATGACACCAATGCGTTTCGCACCTACCTGAAGCAGCACAACATCAAGGCCATTATTCCGAGCAAATCCAACCGCAAGAAGCAAATCCGGCACAGCAAAACTGCCTGCAAGAGACGCAATGTCATCGAGCGATGCTTCGGGAGGCTGAAAGACTTCCGCCGCATCGCCACACGATACGACAAGCTCGCAGAAATTTACTTTTCGGCGCTCTGCTTCGTCGCCGCAGTCGTCTACTGGCTACCAAATAATTGAGTCCCGACCCTA
>CAWKON010000017.1:0-8639 GCA_963851225.1 uncultured Alphaproteobacteria bacterium
CAATAAGGCCAACGTCGGCGAGCATAGCTCATGATGTCGGTATGAATATTGGAATACAAGACAGCTCGATGGCGGCGTCGCTTATAGACCGGGTAGCAGCGTGGAGATGTATCCGACAGGCTCGTAATCCCTGCCGTTGAATTGGCGGAGCGGAGCCGTTTCATAGGCTTTCATCCACTTCTCATCCATCAAAATTAGGTCACGTCCAAGGGTAGCTCTCGAACGTGTACTTTAATTAGGTCATGATCAAACATGGGTCTCTTGATAGCACACCTACGAACGTTGTCTGGGGGTGGAAGCTGCCCTCCTGACTGTGCAAATTTCAAGACTTCTGCGGCAGGCGTGCTGCTTACATGTGGGATGATCGAGGTGATTAGGAAGTGGCCGAGAGACGACGCTATAAATCAGCGTCGCCAACGAACCGGCGCATGTATTCTGGCCTTATAAACATAGAGGCATATATCCAGAAACTTTGGCATCGGTTTCTTCACCTGGGGCAAATGTGCTTGCGTGTCTAGCATTTTTGACGTCTTCTTCATTGTCAAATGCGTGGCCTCCCAGAAAAAGGCCGATGAACTTTAGGCCTACGTCCGCTCCATTGGTAAAATCGTCTCCCGATCGTGCGGCGCGCACAGCCTTACTAGTCGTTTTGACCGCTGCTTTGGCCAACTGGGGCGATCCAGTTGCTTGTTCTATCGCTCCGACCAAAATGTCCGATAGTTCCTGCGGATCGGGAGTTCGCCCGAGGTGGGTGTGAGCCCAAGCACGCGTGATGTTGTAAAATACACCACAAAAAATTCGTCTGTCCAAAGCTTTTCGGATATAGGTTCAGATTGAGAGAAGGGACGATATTCAAATGCTAGAAGCAGGTTCTGAATGGCCAGTTTCGTTGCAGCAACGGCCCTCACTTTCTTCCAAGACGTAAACATAATGTGCTCCTTGAGCGTGGCGCGCATTATGCAAAAGCTGCGCACGATGTCACCACCAAGCGCGGTTTTTTGCATAACTGTGCAAAAATCAAAAATTTTCTCGATAGTCACCCGGGTTGAAAATGCCGTGGTTTCTCCGTGCAGAAATCAGATGCAAAACAAAGCGCATTATCGGCAGGACATCCGCGGTGGCTTTCTCCCCTTCAAGTGGACCTCTTCAAAAGCCTCGCCCTCATCCTGAGGAGGCCTGAAAGGCCGTCTCGAAGGATATGCCGCGAGACGGGCTCTTAAGCCCTCCTCAGGGTAAGGGCTTAGGTTCTATGTAAGCTTTTGAGACAGGCTCAGTCACAAGCCAAAATTCAAACTGACCCGCTGCCCGCTCGCGGCAACGCAATGAACGCCCCCAAGCCTTGCAACAAAGCAAAAAACCTCCCGAAACCAGCCTCGACCACAGGTCTCTCCCGCAGGCAGGCGCACCGAGCTTGACCAACCAGCAGTTTCAGAAAAGATGGACGCAAACGGTCGTGCGAGACCCGGACGCTCAGGGTTTATGCTCCTCGCGCCATTTCTTGACGACGGCCAGCGTATTCTCAATGTGTTTCTCCGCGCCGGAATTGGAGTGGCGTAAAAAATCTTTCCGTCCGGCGAAATCACATAGGAAATGCGGTTGGCGAAAGGCGGGGCCCACAAGCCCGGAATGGTGAAGCCGCGTCATAGGCCTTGATGACCGAAAAGCTAGGGTCGGCGCCGACCGGGAATTTGTCGCGGCATTCCTTGCTCGAAAAATCGCGCTGCACATCGATATTGTCACCCGAAAGGCCGATGACGCTCGCCCCGGCCGCCGCGAAATTCTCGATGTTTTCGGCAAATTCATGCGCCTCAACCGTGCAGACGCTGGTGAAGGATTTCGGATAGAAATACAAAACCACCGGGCCCTTTTTCAGGGCGTCGGCGAGCGAGAACGTGAAAGCCTCGCCGCCTAGCGCCGCCTCGACGGTGAAATCGGGGGCGGCGTCTCCGGCTTCAACGCCGCCCACGCGGCGGTGCCGAAGAGGCCAACGCAGATTGCGGCGAGCAAGAAGGGGGACAAGGCCGATAGCCTATGGCTTGGCATTGACGGCGATCCAGTTCGCGAAGGCCTCGATGAACTGTTGCAGAAACTTGCGTGTCCCATCGTTGGCGAGTTTGCCGCTAGCATCAAAGAGCTTGTCCGCGCCGCCGATATAGGCCTCCGGCTGCTGCATCGCGGGCACGTTCAGGAACACCAGCGACTGACGCAAATGATGGTTCGCCCCAAAGCCGCCGATAGCGCTCGGCGAGGCGCTCATCACGGCGCCGGGTTTGCCGTTCCAGGCGCTGTGGCCATAAGGTCGCGACGCAACGTCGAAGGCGTTCTTCAAAACACCGGGCACTGACCGGTTGTATTCGGGCGTGACAAACAAAACCCCGTCCGCCGCGCTTCACCCGTGCCCGGAATTCCGTATAGGCCAGCGGCGGATTATCTTCGAAATCTTGATTGTACAAAGGAAGCTGGCCAATCTCGATGATCTCCAATCTCAGACGAAGAAGGCGCGAGCTCCGCCAGCGCATGAGCCAGTTTCCGATTGATCGAAATCCTTGCGAAGGCTGCCGACGAAAACAGCGATGTCACGAACCGCGTTCATCTACCCTCCCAGTGCGCAAAAATTCGTTTCCCGCAGGAAAACGCGTGCATTTGCGGCGCTTAAAAAATAGCATGCTTTCCGATACCGGTCCCGCCCGTCAAAGGCGCGATGCATAGGGCTGGGCACCAGAGTCAAGGCAGAGCGTAGCGCCCATGCTAAGAGAGAAAAGCCCTATGATTTTGCGGGATTTGTCCGGTTTCTAAGCAGCCCCTCGATCAATTCCCACTGTTGCCGCCATGATTTGCACAGGCCTTGTCCGCAAATTCGCCATCTAAGCGCTGTCCTTTTACGACAGCGCTCCAATTGCGCAGTTCAGATCTCTGATACCACAAACGTTATTCATAAATACGTTCGTATCATGTGCCTCGTCGTCGATTTTATTATAGGGGTGAGCACGCACTAGGCCGTAGTGACAATTTAAGATTTAGGGAATTCCCGTAAGGGAGCCGGAGAATTTTGAATTCATATGTGGACGCCCCCTTTGGCAAGGCGTTTTTGTCGGAATGCGTGATCGGTTGCTTTCATATGTCCGGCCTGTTTGTGCGGCGTAGATTTTTGCCGCTGGCCCTGATGGAAATCCGCCGATGAGGTCCCTGATCAAGCTGGCGCGCTGCTAGAGCGCATTGAATCAGACGGGTTGGCCTCACCATTGGCCCGATCGTTACACATCATCGGCTGCCATTGCCAATTTGGTTTTCCTAGGCCCCCCTCAGGCGGCCAGTTGGTAGGGCCGGTAAGCTTCCTTTCGCGTCAGGACGACCCACGCGATACGCGCCAGTTTGTTGGCGAGCGCGACCGAGACGATCCTGAACGGCTTCTTCTCCAAGAGCTTCCTGATCCAATTGGCCATGGGCGTTGGCTTGTCTTTCGTATGGCGAATGACTGCTGTGGCGCCAACAACGAGCAGCCGGCGCAGGTACCGGTCTCCTTGCTTGGAGATGCCTCCGAGTTGCGTCTTGCCTCCGGTGGAATGCTGTTGCGGCGTTAGGCCGAGCCAGGCGGCAAATTGTCTGCCCGACCGGAACTGCTCGGGATCGGTGACGGTGGCGGCCATGGCTGTGGCTGTGATTATGCCGAGGCCGGGGATCGCGGTGAGCCTTTGACTGGCCTCACTTTCGGCATGCCACGCGAGGAGCTTACGATCCAACGCCGTGATCTCCTCGGAAAGCGTCATGATCTGCCGAACCAGAATTTCCAACGTGGTGCGGGCGTAGGATGGCAAGGCATCCTTGTCGGACAGAGCCTGCTGCGCCAGCTTCGCCAGATTGGCGATGCCGGGATTGGTCACGAGACCGAGTTCCGCCAGATGCGCCCGCAACGCATTGGCGAGCATGGTGCGCTGACGAACGAGCAGCGACCGGGCGCGATGGGCCATGAGAATGCTCTGCTGCTCGACGGTCTTTACCGGCACAAACCGCATTGTCGGGCGTTGCACGGCTTCGCAAATTGCTTCGGCATCCAACGCATCGCTCTTGCCCCGCTTGACGTAGGCCTTCACGTAAGAGGGCGGAATAAGGCGTACCTCGTGACCCATGGCAGCAAGCGTGCGAGCCCAGTAATGGGCTGTTCCGCACGCCTCCATCCCGATCAGGCACGGCGGCAGCTTCGAGAAGAAAGGCAGCATCTGTTTGCGATGTAACCGCTTCGTCAGCGTCGCGGCGCCCCTCTCGTCGACGCCATGCGCCTGAAACACGCTTTTCGCCAAGTCCAGTCCAATCGTTCTGATGGTCATTGTAGCGCTCCTCGTCTCGCTGCGGGTGGCCGATCGGCATTATAGCCGCCGGCCCTGGGCGGGGGCGTCCACATCATCAAGGCTGATTTTTGGAGATCAGTCATGGATTGCGATGAGCTTCGCGAGGATCAATGGGAACGTCTCAAGTCGCTGGTTCCAGGCGGCCGCAAGGGCAAGCGAGGTCCGCGAACGGACAACCGCCGGTTTCTCAACGCTCTGCTTTGGATGGCGCGCTCGGGCGGCCGATGGCGCGACTTGCCTGCGCGGCTTGGGGATTGCCATACGGTCAAGCGGCGCTACTATCGCTGGATCGCGATGGGCGTCCTGGAGGCTATGTTCGAGGCGCTAGCCCGGGAAGCTGATATGGAATGGCTGATGATCAACTCAACCATCGTGCGGGCGCATCAGCAAGCCGCCGGGGCGCGCCGGAAAAAAGGGGTCCGCATGCCCAAGGCCTTGGCCGCTCCCGCGGCGGCCTGAGCACCAAAATCCATGCCGCGGGAGACGCCTTGGGCAATCCGGTCAGGCTGATCGGCGGTCCCGGACAGGAAAACGATATCACCCGTGCGCACGAACTCATCAACGGGTTCACTCCCGCCGCCACGATCGCCGACAAGGGCTACGACGCCAATCACCTGCATGACAAGATTATCGAATGCGGCGGCGAAATCGTTATCCCGCCAAAGCGCAACCGCAAAGTCCAGCGCCAATATGACATTGACCTCTACAAAGAGCGCAATCTCATCGAGCGGTTGTTCAACAAGCTCAAGCAGTTCCGCCGCGTCGCAACCAGATATGACAAACTCCTCGCAAACTTCATGGGCTTCGTCAAAATCGCCGCAATTGCCATTTGGCTCAGATAGTTAAATTGTCACTACGACCTAGGTATTTGGCCAATTCATTCTTCAAAGCGTTCGCTGTTAATTCATGCCGCACAGCATCCTCGCGATAATTGAAACTAGCGAGGTAGCTTGCTGCTATCGTAGCAATTGCGGCGGGCACACCACGAAGCCAAGATAAACTTTCCCAGCCGCTAGGTGCCCATGTCATCCAGTTGGCGGGGATGGTGATCACTCCGGCAAGGGTAGCAATTACACCAAATATAATTGTCACCTTCTGCCAACACATCCACCTGGCTTCGTTCCAGTTAAACTACCATTCATATTCGGCTATGCACTTCTCGCAATATACAACCGCCCGTCGCGCTTCCTCTGACTGACGGCTCCCACCTCCTTCTACAAGGCGGTTAGCCCGTAGCTCTTCAGCTTGCATCTTTATCGCTTTTGACCGCCGCTCTGGCTCTCGAAAAAACATGTTCTTTTCTCACTCGTCCCTCAGAACTATCCTTATTTTTTGTTTATTAGAAGGCCGCGCGTAATTACGCAAAGCTCAAAAGCTCACCGGTCGGTTGGCCTTGAAACATTAATTCCTTGACCGGGATCAATCAGCTTCCCCTCACGCGTTTGAACCGGATCAATCATGCCTGCCCGCTTATCGCTTCGATGGAACGCGCTGGCTGCCGGGACCGGTCTTGACTGGCCTACGGCCGCCAAAAATACAGGTTTTCCGCTCTATCCCACCTGTCTTACAGCCGCTCGGCGTACACGTGAAACGAGACCTGTGCGCAAATGCCATGGGGGCTCTTGCGGTGGCTTCCCATGCATGATTCCATTTGGCCCATCCTGCTTTGGAGGGTCTCATGGCGCATCGGAGGATCGGGCAAGAAGTGTTCCGGTTTAGCGCCGGGGCCGAGCGGCAAAACAGCCTCGATGAGCTTGCCGTTTTGATCGATTGGTCAAATCCGGACCGGGTTCTGGCGCCGCTCTATCCGGCCGCCAAGGGCGAGAAGGCCTGGCCTCCTCTGGCGATGTTCAAGGCGTTACTGCTGGCGGTCTGGTACGATCTTTCCGATGTGATCCTGGCCGAGGCGCTCTCGGACCGGGCGAGCTTCCGCCGCTTCTGCGGTTTTTCCCGCGACGAGGCGACGCCCGAGCGCACCGCCTTCGTGCGCTTTCGCGGCGCGCTTGTCGAACAGGGGCTCGATGACTCCCGCCGCGCGCCGCCCATTTTCATGGGCTCTTTTCAGCGCGGCACCCTTCAAGGCATTTCCCGGCTAATTGATATTGAAGTCGAAATATTTGGCTCTAATCTTGGCGAATGTGCCATCCGCCATGCAAGCGTCCAGGGCTTTCTCGAACATGGCCTTGAGCGTCTTGTCTTCCATCCGGATGCCGATGCCGATACCGTCGCCGAAATAGGCCGGATCGTGCGGCACGTCCGCGGCAAGGACGCAGCATCGTGCTTCCTTGCGCCTTTTCATGTAATCGGCGAGAGCGTCCTTGTCGCCGATGACCGCGTCAAGCTGGCCTTCGGCGAGATCGAGAATGGCTTCCTCGAGCGTCGCGTAGGTACGGATTTCCGATTGTTTGTAAACATCCTCGACGTAGGCCTGATGGGTTCCGCCCGACTCGACGCCAATGGTCTTGCCAACGAGGCCCGCCGGACTCGTATCCAGCGTGGCGTGCTGCTTCAAGGTCATGAAAGCGGACGGCATGCGGATATAGGGCTTGGTGAAGGCGATTTTTTGGCGGGCTTCGTCGGTGATTTCCATCGCCGCCATGATCGCATCGTAATGATGCGCGAGAAGACCAGGGATTAGCCCGTCCCAATCCTGCGCGACGAAGCTGCAGGAAACCTTCATGCGGGCGCATAAATCGCGCGCAAGGTCGATTTCGAACCCGGCGAGTTTGTTGTGGTCTAAATAGTTGTAGGGCGGCCGCGCGCCTTCGCTTGCTATCCGGACCGCTTGCCAGCCGCTCCTCGAGCTTTCCACGGCGGCGCCGTGAAGCGGCCATCCGAAGCTCAATAGAAAACAGCTCAATAGCCAGCAGCTCGATGGCAAGAAGAGCGCCAAACACTGCGCCCCAGGCGCGGAGGAGGTCCGCAGGCGGCGTTTTCCGCAAGACAATGACCTTCTCCGTGGTTTCTTCCCATCCGCTCGTTTTGTGACGGCGGGCGCCTATATATGATCAATTCCGGTTTACACAAATAGGGTATGCGGGCTGGGGCGCGCCTTGGCTTGAACCGTTCGCGGCAGGCCCCTATAAACCGCGTCTACGGCCTCGTGGAGCCACCTCGGAATGGTCAGCGATCAAGATGTTACTTACCGCGCTTCAATCGGTTCCGGGCCCCGATGGCAAGACACCATTGCCACGGTCGGGCGCGCTCGCGGGTCTTTCGATAAAGGATGGCAGGGTCTATCTGTCGATCGCGATCGATCCCCGCCAATCGGCGGCGCTCGAGCCGATGCGCGCCGCGGCCGAGGCCGCCGTCAAGAAATTGGCCGGTGTCGCCAATGCGTTCGTCAGCCTGACCTCTGAAAAACAGGCCGCCGCCGAAGCCAGCCCCGCCGAGGGCCGCGCCGCCGCGCGGCCTCGCCATTCCGGGGATTTCCAACATCATCGCCGTCGCCTCGGGCAAGGGAGGTGTCGGCAAATCGACGACGAGTGTCAATCTCGCGCTCGGTCTTTTAGCGCTTGGCTGGCGTACCGGCATCCTCGACGCGGATATTTACGGGCCGTCGGTTCCGCGCCTTCTCGGCCTCAAGGGAAAACCTGAAACCGATGGCCGCTTGCTGAAGCCGCTCATCGCTTATGGCCTCAAGGCCATGTCGATCGGCTTCCTCGTCAATGAAGAAGAGGCGATGATCTGGCGCGGGCCAATGGTGGTATCGGCGATCCAGCAATTGCTGCGCGATGTCGCCTGGGGCGAGCTTGATTGCTTGGTCGTCGACATGCCTCCCGGCACCGGCGACGCGCAACTGAGCTTGGCGCAAAACGTGCCGCTCGCCGGGGCCGTCATCGTCTCGACGCCGCAGGACCTTGCCCTGATCGACGCGCGGCGCGGCATCGCCATGTTCCGCAAGGTCGAGGTGCCGGTGCTGGGCATCGTCGAAAACATGAGCTATTTCCTTTGCCCTCATTGCGGCGGCCGCACGGATATTTTCGCGCATGGCGGCGCCCGCGCCGAGGCCGCCAAATTCGGCGTGCCTTTCCTCGGCGAAGTGCCGCTCGATATGGCGATTCGCGAACAGTCCGATGCGGGGCGTCCGGCCGCTGCGGCCGGTCCTAATGGCGAATACGCCAAAATCTACCGGGCCATTGCCGGCCAGGTGAAAGCAAGCCTCGAAAAAGGCCCTGCCCGCGCCGCGCCGAAGATCACGATCGAATAGGTCGAGCGCCATGGTCTGGAAGCGATCGCAATGCTTACGCGGTTGCTTGGCGAACCAAGCCAAGATAGTATTGCGGCTTGAAA
>CAWKON010000018.1:0-182535 GCA_963851225.1 uncultured Alphaproteobacteria bacterium
TCGAGCTCGCTCAACTCGCTTTGCTGCCAGTGGTTGTCGTATACATGGCCATGTCTGGCGGGTTCAATTTGTTCCGGCAGATCGTCGCCTCCGTTGCCGCTGGCGACACCATAGGCGAAATCACGCTCGCAGGCGTCTCGATTTATGCGCTAGTGGCGCTGAGCGCCATCAGCCAAATGCGGGAAGGGTTACGGGCTTCCGGCCATGACCGTGAGCAAGCCGCTAAGACGGCGGCAATCCAGGCCAAACTTGCTCGGATCGAAGAACGCATGGAGCAAGATCGGAAGCAGGATAGCAGGGAGATCAGGGAGAGCTTAGAGCACCTCCACGATCAAACTGATCGCTTGATTCACGAGTTCATTGGCCATCACTCCAACGAATGGCACTCGCGCAAAAACACTCGGGAAGTTTGGGGAATCAAGCGCCCGGAAGCACGTATAATATCGTCGGCGGGCAATGCCGATTCGACATCGCGAGCGAATTGCGCTCGGATGGAACAATCAAGCTTGTCCCCGACTGCGGACGGTTGATCCCCTGGCTCAATCGTTATGGCCAGAACGGGGTTGCGCGCGCCAACTTTGTGCTATTCGACTATCCTCCTAGTCGTGCGCCAGCGAGCGTTCCACCTCAGATCGCATATCACCTGACGGCATTTCGAGCTCTCAAGCAACTCGCAAACGCGTACAATGTAAAACTGCGGCTCGACTGCGTTAGATTCTACATTCAGAAGAACTCAAATGTGAGGCAGAGCTTTTTCGTCGGTGAATACGCGTTTGGCAAAAAACGAGTTGAGTTTGTTAGTAGATATACTGACTTCTCTGCCATGTTCAACGTGCCAAAGACTTTGCTAGATGACGACGTGGAGACCTCATACTCACCAGACATCATCGCGAAATATCGTCATCTCGCCGAGGTTTTGAGGACTGGAACGGCCAGCCTTTCGCTGGATGATCTAGAGCAGCAATACGGTCATTCGGTGGCTGATCCGGACTTTGATCGAACCTTTGCGGTTCGCAATCCTAATGCCGTGGAAGTAACGGAACCGGACGGCATGATCGACGAAATCGTGTGTTTTGAGGACCACCTCGCGATCCGCCGCCGGCCAAAATACTGAAAGGGGTCGACCTACACAGAGCCAGGGCCGCCCGACGGGCGGCCCTTATTTTTTCGTTCCATAACGGGCTTTGTGCACCAAAATTTGACGATGTCACTGCAGGGCTTTCTTGTTGCATAATTCCGCTTCGAAAATATTTCACCGTTCACGGCCAGGGTATTGCTGGTGATAGACAAGCCCAAGCGGTGGCGGTTCGGGCATCCCGGGTGACAGCCTCGGTTACGCAGGCGAACCTTACATCGGGATGACTTCCCGCAAACCGGCTAAGCCCTCGAGGCGCAGGTGCCGCCCTCCTCGAATTGCACTAAAAAATTGATCGATCTTACATGATCGAAGAAGGGGCCACTGTCTGATGCCTTGTAAGGTTTTTAGCTCCGATCGTACCAAAACGTTTCACGTGAAGCATTTTGGTACGATCCAAACCGCCGGAAACGCGCGCCGGTTTGTGGGTTTGCGCCGATGCAAAGGCGCTGCTGCGCGCCACAGCCGCACACGCGATCGACGATTTGTGGGAGGCCATCACCGCGCTCAGCCCATCAAGCTTTTCGGGAGACGCACGATTTAACAGATTGGCTTTATGCGACCGCCGAAAGTGTAGTAGCGCCGAGCGCGCCGAGGATAACCACCAACCAAGGCGGCGTTCGCCAAAACACCAAAAGCAAAAAGGCAACAATCCCCAGCCCGAAATCCGCCGGGGAGAAAATCGCGCCTGTCCAGACCGGCGTGTAAAGCGCTCCAAGCAAAATACCGACCACGGTTGCATTGATACCCTTGAGCGCCGACTGCACCGCCGTGCGATGACGGAGGGCGTCCCAAAATGGCAGCGCGCCGAGGAGTAGGAGGAAGGACGGCAGGTAAATTGCCGCGAGGCAAATAAGTCCCCCAATCCAACCATTCGGCGCGGACTTCATCGCCGCTCCCAGATAAGCAGCGAAAGTGAAGAGCGGGCCGGGAACCGCCTGCGTCGCGCCGTAACCAGCGAGGAACGCATCGTTGCCGATCCAGCCCCGCGGCACGACGGCTTGTTGCAGCAACGGCAGGACCACATGCCCGCCGCCGAAAACGAGCGAGCCGGAGCGATAGAAGCTGCTGATAAGCGCGAGTATGTGATCGGATGTCGCCGACGCGAGCAAGGGCAACCCGAAAAGTAAAGTGGCAAACACTATGATGGAAATAATCGCCGTCTTGCGACCAACAGGAATGGCGAGCGGCGCGGCTTCGGAGTTATTCATGCCGGGAAGAAACCGCCAGCCAATGATGCCGCCAGCCACAATGGCTCCGATCTGGCCGGTTGCCGAAGGAATTGCCAAGGTGAGCAGCGTCGCCGCGATGGCTAGAGACACCCTTTCTCGGTCAGGGCAGAGGCTTTGCGCCATGCGCCAAACCGCCTGTGCAACGACGGCGACGGCGACGATCTTGAGGCCGTGCAGCCATGTGACCTGCGATAGGTCCCCGAGACTGCCGACGCCATAAGCGAAGGCGATCAAAGCGAGCGCCGAAGGAATTGTGAAGCCGAGCCACGCCGCAAATCCGCCCGGCAGACCGGCGCGCACCATGCCGAGAATAATGCCGACCTGACTGCTTGCCGGGCCTGGCAGGAATTGGCAAAGCGCGATAATATCGGTGTAGGCTGCTTCGTCGAGCCACTTGCGGCGCTCGACGATTTCGGCGCGGAAGTAGCCAAGATGTGCGATTGGCCCACCGAAGCTTGTGATTCCGAGCCGAAGGAAGGCTAAAAGTACTTCCAGAAAAGAGTGATGCCCTTTGGATGGGATCGCGTTGCTATCCGTGTCCATAGGAGCCTCGCACAAACTCGTAGGCTTCGTCCCTTGCCATGCGCCGCAAATTGATGGTTTCCTTTTGCGTGCTTATCACGGCGGCATGTTTCCAAACACTTCACTGCAATCAATTGCGAATTTTACGCTTGCTCACGGACCCCGCCGCTCCCGCATTTGACTTTCGATCCGGAACGGATGCGCCGGATAGACACCAAGGATTTTCAATTCTTTGCAAAAGAACGCCAGCTCTTCCAACGCGCGCGCCAACGCTGGCTCCTCTGGATGGGCCTCGACGTCAGCTAAAAATTGGGTTGCCGTGAACTCTCCGCCCACCATGTAACTTTCGAGCTTGGTCATATTGACGCCATTGGTGGCGAAACCGCCAAGCGCCTTGTAGAGCGCCGCCGGCACGTTGCGGACCCGGAACACAAAGCTCGTGACGACTGTACCGTGGCCAAGCTCTACCCATTCCGGGCTTTTCGCAAGCACGACGAAGCGCGTCGTGTTATGCGGTTCGTCCTCGATGTCGGCGGCAAGCACATCGAGACCATGGATGTCGGCCGCTAAGCGCGTGGCGATCGCAGCGCGGCCCGGGTCACACCATTCCGCGACTTCCCTCGCGGCACCAGCCGTATCTCCGGTTACATGCGCGGCAAGGCCATGCGCGCGGACAATTCTGCGGCATTGGCCAAGCGCGTGAACATGGCTGTAGACCGATTTCACTTCCCCCAGCCGCGCCCCCTTAATGCCGAGCAATTGAAAATGAACCGGCAAAAAATACTCCGCGACAATGTAAAGTCCGGAGCCAGGCAGTAGGTGATGGATGTCGGCGACCCGCCCCGCGATCGAATTCTCGATCGGAATCATGCCGAGCGCCGCACCGCCGCCCGCGATGGCCCCGAGCGCGTCCTCAAAAGTCGCACAGGGCAAGGTTTCCCATGTAGGGTAAACGTTATTGCACGCGATATGGGAGTTGGCACCCGGCTCGCCTTGATAGGCGATCTTGCTGACGGTCATTCAGTCCTCGAACGGCCCTTGCGCGCCAGCGACGGCAGGTGCATCACAACGGCAACCCGCAATGAACATTGGCTTCCCAGCCAAATGAGCTGCCATTACAAGGATTTAAACGCTATTGGCACCGAAAAGTATACGCTAAAAACTAGCGCAATCGAAATAGCAAATGAAACGATCACGTCAGCGCGGAAAGATCTCCGGAACAAAAACGCATATACAAAGATGTTCCACACATAAAGAGGAAACAGCACAAATGCCGTCAATTGCTGGATATTATTATCTGGCAACTCCGTAAGAGTTACCGCCCAAATGGTTATAATAAAGCCTAAAGCCGCCCGGACAAATATCACCACGGCGCCACCCAAGGCGAGGGCGGTAAGAGTCTGCATCAGCCGTTCGCTGTAACCGAAAATCCGAGCGCACAGCATTGCAACTGCAGCTAATACGACGGCCCCTCCGATACCGCTTGCAGCCGCCCTGCCTGCGGAATAGAAACTAGCTTGAAACAAGTATACCGCAGCCACAAAAGCGAAGAAACTCACGGCCAACAAAAATTGGGATTTTGGGAAAACCTCCGGACCGAGCTTAAAGTTCAATATTCCTAGGATCTTTTGGACTGGGGAAGGCAGGGCAAACTTCATGATGAGGACCGAATGCTCGTGGCAAGTTACTTCTTTACGCCAACACGGCGAATATTCTCGCGAACTAGGACGCAGCGCGGATTATAACAAAAAGCCGGAAACTCAGCTTAAGCCAGAAACCAACCCTGGCAACACGCACCTGTTCCGGGCCAAGGGCCAAATACTAAGGCCAAGAGGCGCGCTAGCGGCAAATTAGCGGGACAATCGGCCCCCGTAAAATTTCTGCCCGTCTTACCCAGCCTTATTCGGGGCAGCAGGCTTTTGCTTCCCGCCCAAGCGCCAAACCAAGTAAACCGCGGCGCCGAGCGCCACGACCATCGAGGCATAGATCCCGATGCTTTTGCCAAACCCCTTGCCTACCGAAAACGGGAACTGCGACACATAGATTTGGCCGTGCTCGTTTTTCACCGTCACGATGCCGATGAATTTGCCGGTCTCGGGAAAGGTGTGCTCGAAGGTCAGCGTGCCTGTCGGGTATTTCTTCGGCAGCACATGGGTAATGGTCACAGGGTCGAGAACTTCCGGGCTCGACAGCTCCGCGTCGGTCAGGACCGGGAGACCCATTCATCGTTGTATGGTTTCCCTCGTCCTTGATGATGCGGATTTCCGTCAGCATGTCGCGGAGCTCGGTATTTTGCATATCGAGCGCGACAACCATTTGCCCGGTGCTCGGGATATCGTCGCAAAACTCCTCCCGGGAATTTTGCGGCTGGTATACCGGTAAAGAACATGATGTCCGGGCCAATCCGCAACACGCATCTATTGTCCTGCATGCCTACCCCGCCATGCGCATGCGCGGCGGAGGCATACAGAACCATGGCCATGAGCCACGCGGCAAATCCTCTTATCATCATTGTCCTTGCGCTCCCATAATATTTCCCCCGCCGGAGCGTCAGCGCCAGCGGGGGAAAGTCCTTATTTCATGGTGACCTTTTACAACCTACCCGAGACAACATCTCAGACAGGCATGAAGGTCGGGATCACCGAGCCGCTAACTTCCATCGGGTAGCGAGCGCCACTCGGCGTGAAGAAGAACAGAACACCGGCGAACGAGCTATCGACGTCATAAGCTAGACCCGAAAGCCGTTCCGTATCCCAGCGCGCGTCCTGAATGGTCACCGCGACGTCCCTGGTCTCGCCGGGCGCGATCGGGGAATTGTCGCTCAGCGACAAGCCACGGTCCGCCAGCAGATAGTCCGGATATTCCACTTTGCTTGTGTAGACGTCCGGATTCAGGAAGCGAAGGCCCGCGGTGCCAAATTCACCGATCCGCAGCGGCTCCTTACCATTGTTGGTGATTTTGAAATTGGCCACCAACTCGCGTCCAGGCACCTTATAGGTCCCATTCACATATTTGATTGTGATGGGCCCCGAGTCGACTTCGTTGTCGAGAGCCTGAATGTTATGGAAGTCGCCCGCCTGCAACGGGATGGTGTTTGGATTATTGCTCACCGTGATCGCATAGAAGATGATGACCGTGAGCAGAACCGCGGCAAGCGTAATCGCGCCCACAATGCGTTCCTGAGGCGTAATAATCTCTTCCGCCTTTCCGGAAGCAACCCACGCAAACCGGCCGATGAAGCCGCGCTTGCCGAACCAATAGAGGATCCACCAACCGCCGACGATGATCCAGAGGAGATGCCACAGATAGATCTTGCCCTGTCCATAGTCTTCGATATCGACCGTAGCCCCATTCAGCAATTTCACTTCGTCTTTATAGTCGGCGAAATTGCCCTTGATGTCGATATATGCACCTGGGCCAGGAATCGGGCCGCCGGTCTTGACGCTCAATTGAACGTGGGTGTGCCAATGGCCAGGCCGACGCGCTTTGAGAAGCACTCTGAACGCGTAGGTCTTGCCGATTTCAAGCTTCATCGAGCGCGGCGTGAACTGGCCGCCGACCCACACGCCCAACCGGGCGGCCATGGCTCCCGGCTGCCCGGTATTGAGGAAGCATTGATTCGGCGCCTCAATGGCTGCCGGCCAAGCATTCATGATATGAAGCTTGCCGGTGATCTCATACTCTTCGTTGACGGTGACGTTGGTCTTCGACCATTTCAGGTCATACCAATTGAGCGTCCGCATCCGGAGAAACGCCGCCTGCGATTTCTCGCCGTGGGCGTCAGCGGGGCCGATGCCCGCCAACGTCACCGCGAGCCCGGCGGCCAATACCAGGGCCCAAAGCCTCCCCGCTTGGCGCCCCAGTGATCTTAACATTGTTGTTGTCATTGGTTACTCTCCCACACGGCATCGCCGTGCCTCTTGCATTGCTAAAATGCGCTCTTCGAGTTCCTCTCGGGACTTTGCAGCGGCGGGTTAGATGGTCTTCATGTATTTCGTGGTGGAGAACATCATCCCCACATACCACCAGACGAAATACACGATAATCGAGACGAACCCGGAGAAGAACGCCGCGACGCCCACGACGTCCTTACCGAAAGTACGCATCGTGCCGCGTTCGATAATTCTGATGTATTCGGGCATCGAGGTACGAACGTTATGGAAGCCGATGACGTCGGCCAAGGACATCAGTGTGCCATATTGCTCGGTCGGCGCATGGTATTGCGCAAGGATTACCCAATTGTTCGGGTAGAGGAGCAGTGAGAAGCCCATCGAGCCGACGATCGCGGTAACTATGAAGCTCCTGCTGAGCAGCAGGACGATGTCGAGGAACATCGCCTGCGGGACCAGCGAGGTCGGCCAGACAAGAGGTTGATCGGGTAGTAGGTCCAGCCCCAGAAGCTGATGTAGCGGTCAAGCCATTCGCCGAAGAGAAGGGCGACACAAAGGAACGTCGCGCCAAATGGCAGCCGGAAGTGCACCCAGAAGAAATACTGGGCGGCCGCTGGAAAAGTAACCAACATGATCGGCAGAACGGTCGGCCACATGCGCCGGTCTTTCCAGTCGACCCAGAAGTCCCAGTCGCCCATGGTCAGCATGGCGTGCACATGAAAGCCGCCGATCATGATCAGGAACAGGAACGTCAGAATCAGAAGGTCGGCTGTCTTGACGGCGTCGCCGCTTCGGCGCGGGAATTGAACGGCGAACCTGACACGCGCTCCCGCCGCTGGGGGCCGCGAAACGGCGGATTCGACCAGCGCCGCCTTCGATTCCCGGCGATGCCGAGATCGATTCGGTCGCGGGGCCGCCCCGGTCTTAATTGATTTATCTCGTAGCATACTATCCTCCCAGTTACTCCTCCGGACCCAATCGCCGGATAAGCCGGAGTAAATTTCAGTTGGCATAACAAAATTACTGCCAGCCCTGGCACGGCCGCCCCACGGAGTAAAGTTTACATCCAGGAGTGCGGCCGGCCAATTAGTGGGCTGAACGCTTCGCGGTCAGACCCAGGGGTCCTCAACACGAGCGCGTTAGTTTATTCAGCCGGTTCGAGACCGACCAGTCCTCATAGCCCTTGGCAAGCTCGACGACACGGCCGAGGAACTGCAGCGCGACACCGAAGACCGCAAGCGAGAACCAGCCAAAGAAGACGAACATCCAGTGCAGCGGTGCAACGAAGAGTTCCTCCATGAACCAGAAGGTGTGGCCCCATTCATTGAGCCCAACGTTCGGGAAAATCATGAACGGGCCGACGAACAGGAGAACATAGGCAATCGACCAGCCCTTGGAGGCGTAGGTCGGAAGCCGGGTGCTGGCATACATGAAGCCGCCCACGCCGATGACGATATACATCGGGTAGCTCATATAGAACTCGATGATATGGCTAGGCGTGAAGTCGGTGTCGCGGATCACCGTCATATGCCAGGTGCCGTCCTGCTCCGTGAAGTAGCTGGCGCCCCAGTAAATCGCGATACCGTACAGCATGATCCATTGGATCAGGTTGAAGACACGGCGCATTTCCTCGCGCGGAGCGACATTCGCGACGTCGGTGTCGCGGGTCTTCCACATCCAGCCGACCAAGGCGAGGAAGGAGATCAATTCGACCGGCTCCTCGATGTAGAGGATGGTCATCCAGTAGGTGGTGAATTCGGGAGCGAACGAATCGAGCCCCGCGAATTGGCCGAAGACTTGCTCGTAGATACGAACACCAACATAGAAGGTGTTGATCGCGATCGCCCCGAGAATCATCGGCTCCGCGTTGAGAAGGGGCGCCTCGGCGGCGGCCGCAGCCTCGCCGGTGCGTGCAGTTCCTGTTACTAAGCTCATGTCACTTGCCTCTTTGCTGTTGAGGATTAAGACCAGGTTTTGGCGTGAAGACATGGGCCGCCAGACTAGTCTGGCTCAGCGCCAAAAGGACCAACGGCGCCAAAAAACCGGTCTATCTCCAGGTCCTGGTTTAAAGCGGCCAATGGGAAGGGACAATATACCAGCGGGGGGGGTTAACTGCAGCCTGAATAGGTAGTGAGCACCTACCTAATAGGGTAGGTTTTGCAGCCAATATCGTAGGATTTGGTCGATTCCCCTTTCTGCTCCTTCGGCCACGGCCCGACGGCATGCTTCATAATGGCGTATTGGTTACGAATAGGTATATAAAAACTTAATAACTTGCAAATTTCTGTCATGATATAGCGCATGCTATGATAGTAATGTTGTGTATATAATAAGCTGTTGTCGGAAATAATACTTTTGCTCCATTGTTTTGTATAGCGTTTTTGGTCGATTAGAGGCCGGCACAGAACCTTTTGCAACCCGTTTGCTCATTTATGCTTGTGCTCCGGATTGCAGGCTGCCAGCCCGGCAAAGCAATGAGCCCGCTCCAGGGGCGCGCCTGGTTTGCCATTCCGCAAAAGACCTGTAAAGTTCCCGCTAGCCATCGAGAACTCGGATCGAGTTCAGGACGCCGAGGCAGGGCGCTCCCGCGCAACTTTGCTTTATTCATCTTCATCGTTCATCGGCCGGAAATCAGTTAAAATCTATCCTATGTATCCGCGATCGAAGAAGAGTCCGGTACTGAGCACAAGAGGCGAAAGACTATGGCGAACGGTTGGCGCGCTTGGGCACGGGCCTTGGCGCTGCTTCGCCGCGCCACGCCGCATTCGTGCCAAGGCGGGCCTGGGCCTCGCCATTTTACTCTCCGTGCCCGTGCTTGCCCTTGTGCCGGCGAGCGGCCTGCGGGCAGCGGATGGGCTTTGCCCGCGAGAGGGCGGCACCAGCGGCCGGGTCGCCGCGGTCGGCGAGCGGCTCGAATTGACTCTCGAAAACGGAATCCTGCTCAAAATCGCTGGCATCGATCCGCCGCGCCCGACGCCGGGCAATCCCGATCTCGGCATTCGCGCGCACGATGAGCTCGCTCAATGGCTGGTCGGACAAGAAATACGGTTTCTCCCGCGCGAATCCGGCCCGGATCGATGGGGGCGCGTGGTTGCCTTTGTCTTCGCCGTTGCAACGCAGTCACCAAATGGCCCGGGACAGGCGCGCTTGCCAGTCGGCGAGGCGCTCATAGATGCCGGCCTCGCGCGCTATGAAGCAAGCGCGGCGGCGCGTCCGTGCCGGAGCGCCCTTCTCGCCGCGGAGTCCGGGGCACGGGCTTCCGGGCTTGGCCTCTGGGCCGATCCGTACTATGCCGTCATCAATGCGGCCGACCGCCTGTCTTTTGTGGAAAAGGCCGGCTCGACCGTCATTGTCGAAGGCCGGATTACTGGGGTTACCAGCCGGAGGCCGCGGATAACGCTCTACTTCGGGCCACGCCAGGGCTGGGATTTTTCGGTCACAGTCCTGCCACGCAACAGCAAAAATTTCGAGGCGGCTTATGCAAGTCTGGCAGGCATGACCGGCCAAACCGTTTGCGTCCGAGGCCTGCTCGATACCCGCTTTGGACCGCAAATCGAGCTTTCGGACCCGGACGAGGTGGAGGTGGCCGGGCAACCGCACGATGCTAGCGCGGCCGGCTCTCCGGTCCCGCGATAAGGCCGCCGGGAATGGGACTCTCCGCCAAAATCGCCGGTTCGCAAACCAACGACAAATCCCGGCCAGGGTCCGGCGCGCGGCTGGTGGCGGCGTGGGCCGTTGCGCTCGTTCTTTCCGGCTGCGCCTCGATGGAACCGCATGACAGCACGCCGTTCAACGCGGCGGTGCCAGTGCCGCCGCCCAAGGCGCCTGCCGCCAGCACGAAAGCACTCGCGGAACACCGGCGGATGATCGCCTTGTTCGACGGCGAATACAAATATCCAGCCGCCGAAGCCTACCTCAACGAAATTCTGGTCAAGCTCGCCAATGCGGACGAACGCGCCAGCGAACCCTACAAGGTAACGATCCTCAATTCGCCGATCGCGAACGCCTTCGCGCTGCCGCCCGGCGAGCTCTATGTGACGCGGGGCCTCTTGGCGCTCGCCAACGATGCCTCGGAAGTCGCCGCCGTAATGGCGCATGAGATCGCCCACATCACCGCCAAACACGCCCTGCAGCGCGAGGAAGAGGAAAAACGTGCCGCAGTGATCAGCCAGGCCGCGAGCGTGATTCAGAGCAAGCAGAAGAGCCAGGAGGTTGAGGCCCTGGCGCAACGCACGATCGCGAGTTTCTCCCGGAGCCAAGAACTCGAAGCCGATCAGATCGGCATCAGGGTTGCCGCGAAGGCGGGCTTCGACCCCTATGGCGCCGTCCGTTTTCTAAATGCCCTTGGCCGCTCGGCGGCGCTGCGCAATTCACTCATGGGTCACGGGGCGAGCGCCGGCACGCCGGATCTCTTGGCGACGCATCCCTCCACCCCGGAGCGGGTCGCGCAGGCGATCAACGCGGCGCGCCAGATCGGCGCCCCTGGCATCGGCGCTGCCGGCCGGGCCTCATATCTTGCCGCGATCGATGGCATGACATTCGGCGACGATCCCGCCGAAGGGGCGATCCGCGGCCGCAAATTCCTGCACGGGCGGCTCGGTTTTGCGTTTCTTGCTCCCGAAGGGTTTGTTCTCGAAAACGCCTCCCAGGCCCTTCTCGGAGTCAAGGCCGGCGGTGCCGAAGCCTTGCGCCTCGACAGCGTCAACGTGCCTTCGGCGACGCCGCTTGCGGCCTATATGGCCTCCGGATGGATTGATGGACTGATCGACAGTTCGATCGAAACGGCCGAAGTCAATGCCATGCCGGCGGCAACCGCCACCGCAAGCGCCGGCGACTGGGAATTCCGTCTCGCGGTGATCCGGTTCGAACAAGATCGCGTGTACCGGCTGATTTTCGCGACGCGGGCGCTGACGGACGAGGCCAAGCAACGCTTCCAGGCGTCGATCAATTCCTTTCATCGCGTCTCCGCGGACGAGATCAAAGCCGTGCGGCCGTTGCACCTCGCGATCACTGTTGCCAAGGCGGGGCAAAACGCAGAGACGCTTGCCGCGCAAATGGCAATTCCGGATCACGCGCTCGAAACTTTCCTCCTCATCAACGAGCTCGACCGCGGTGAGCCCTTGCACCCAGGGGAAAGCTACAAAATAGTTGTGGAATAGGAGTTGGTTTGCGGGGCTCGGAGCACAATCTTTTCGTTGCCATTGCGGTCAGCGCCGAGCTGGGCCGCGTCTCGCGCGAGGTCTCCGCGCGGACAGGTTTTCGTCCCTAATCTTGCCCTTTGAGTTGCTGTAGATCCTATATTGCGTGGAAGGTGTCCGATGGACGAGACAAGGAAAATGATCTCCTGCCGCTGCTGCATCGTGGGCGGCGGTCCGGCCGGGATGATGCTGGGCCTTCTGCTCGCCCGCGCGGGCGTGGATACCGTCGTCATCGAAAAACACAAGGATTTCCTGCGCGATTTCCGCGGCGACACCGTCCATCCCTCGACGCTCGAAGCAATGTACGAGCTCGGCCTCTTGGAGGATTTTTTGAAGCTGCCACATCAGAAGATAGAGCGAGCCGAAGCGAAAATCGGCGACGTCACGATTCCAATGGCCGATTTCTCGCATCTGCCTGTGCATGCGAAGTTTGTGGCTATGATCCCGCAATGGGATTTTTTGGATTTTCTTGCCGAAAAAGCCAAGCGTTACCCTTGCTTCCGGCTGTTGATGTCCGCCGAAGCGGATGGCCTCATCGAAGAGGAAGGAACAGTGGCGGGCGTTACTGTGAAATCCAAGGATGGTCAATTGACGATCCGCGCGGATCTGACGATTGGCGCCGACGGACGCCATTCCCTAGTGCGGCGGAAAGCCGGATTCGTGCCGCTCGACATAGGCGCGCCGATGGATGTGCTTTGGTTCAAGCTCTCGCGCCAGACCACCGATGCCGGCTCGCTTCTCGGCCGGATTGACGTGGGCCAAATTCTGGCTGTGTTCAATCGCGGCGACTATTGGCAATGCGCCTATGTGATCGCCAAGGGATCGGCGGACCGCCTCAAGGCGCAAGGCATTGGCGCATTGCAGGGAAAAATCGCGGCATTGGCTTCGTTCCTCGCCGATCGCGTTGGCGAGCTCGAGAGTTTTGATGACGTCAAGCTCCTCACCGTCGCGGTCGACCGGCTGCCGCTTTGGCACAAACCCGGCCTCCTGTGCATCGGCGACGCCGCGCATGCGATGTCGCCGGTCGGCGGCGTCGGCATCAATCTCGCGATTCAAGACGCGATCGCCGCGGCGAATATCTTGGCGCTGCCGTTGTCCGGCAAGGGACCGCTGAGCGACCGGCTTCTGGCACAAGTGCAAAAGCGGCGCGAATGGCCAACCAAAGTCATCCAGGGCGTGCAGGTCCTTATCCAAAAGAATGTGATTTCGCGCGTTCTGGGCGGCACGGGCAAAGCGGTACCGCCATGGACTGTGCAGCTCTTCAAATATTTCCCGGTCCTGCGGCGGCTGCCCGCCCGCCTCATGGGTCTTGGCGTGCGGCGCGAGCGCGTCACCTCGCCGGACGCATCCGAAGACCGGGCTGCCGGTTGAAGGACCAACGCGCGCTATGAAGCCAACGCTTTGTGGATATCCGTGCGCAACGGGCCTCGATCCGGGACACTGGCCAAACCTCCGGTGGAGGTCGGTTTAAGGCCCGCATTGCACGACAAGCAGCTGTTCCTGCCAAAGGCGTTGTAAGACCAGATTTTGGCCGAAAGCGGACAGGCGGCTTCTAGTCTATCGGAAAGCGCAAGCCGACTTTCTTTGGGTGTCGACTGAAAGGCATTTGTCCGCCTCTAGACGCTCGCGCCCTGTCCGGGGCTTACGAGTCGCGAGCGAGATAGACGCGGGATGGCGATAACCGTCTCGGCACCTCTACTTTGACGACAGCTCGATCTATAGCGTTAGGCACTAATGATATGGTCTAAACGAGAAAATCCAGCTTGCCAAACATAACGAGAACAAATTTTTGTGGGAAAACAGAAACCTCCTATAATTGAGTGATGACCAAGAGAATCACTGACAGCCAAATCTTAGGCGAGCTCGGCGAGACCGCTATCAAGAAACTGGTCCTCGAAATGCAGTTCATCTACGACACGCGTGGCCGGTTGGAGGCCGGGACGGACGGGATCATTGAGCTGCGCGATCCCAGGAGCGGCACGCCGCTTGGCAAGCTGCTCGGCGTTCAGGTCAAGGCGACGGAACGCGGGCAATACATCCGCGAGTCTCAGCACAGCTTCGAATACGTCCTCAAGCCGGACGATCTCAAATACTGGTGCGGTTCCAATATCCCGGTGATCATCGTCGTATGGCGTCAATTGGACGGCTCAGCTTACTGGAAGGATGTAACCAACTGCGTCAAAGGTGAAGAGCGCCGCCTGAAGTTCGACAAGGACGCCGACGTGTTCGATCGCGCGCTGCGCTGATCGCATCGGCGCGCTCACGATCGATCGCCGCACACCGGGCGTCTATCTCCCGCCTCTCAACCAGGGCGAAGAAGCGATCATCAACCTCCTTCGCATCAAGCTTCCCGACGAAATCTTCTCTCGCCTCGTCGCCTTTCGGGAGCGGACGCGACGCCATCCCTGAACTGGTGAAGCACGATAACACCCGGTTCGATTGGGTCATCCGCAAACGGCGCTTTGTCTCGTTCTTCGATCCAAGAGACTACGCCACGCACGCGATCATCGACCTCGATCAGGTCGATGCCGTCGACACGAAGCTATTCGCCTTTAACGACGATCTCGACGATACCAACGACATGATCGACCTGTTGCGCAGGACGGTCGAGCGGCAGACTTCAGTGCAGCTCTCGTACTTGCGCAAAGAGCGGCTTATTTCATTTCCGCGCGACGGAGATCAACAAATCGCGCAGCTACCGGTACATCGCCAACGTCAACGAAACCTCCGCCAAGGTGGTGAGCGCGTATGCGAACAAAAAGAATCCAAAAGGTCAGGGCTACGTGCGCCACCATGCGGCCAGCTTCCGGTTCGAGCGACTTGCCGATGAGTGGTTCCTCATCGTTGATCCGACCTTCTATTTCACGAAGGACGGATTTCAGCCACACCGCTTCCCGGAGGCGCTTCTAGCAGGCAAGAAGCGTCTCGAACGGAATGCTGCCGTTCGCGGCCAGGTGATGATGTGGCAGCATCTGCTTGTCGAGAGTGGCAAGCCCGAGGCTGGGTTGTTCGATACGGACAAGCCGGTGCCAATCCTGGGCTTCGAGACTCTGCCGCTTATTCAGCTTTCGCAGGCGGTGCCGGAATCCTCGTGGACCCGCACTGATCCGCGAGCGAAGGAAATGGAATCCCGCGACCTCTTCGAAGAAGGGAGTCCGGCATGATCTTCAAATCGCATGTCTTCGACGAGCCGATGCTGGAATTTGGCGACGGCGGCCAGCATTGCGATCCCCGGCAAGGGCTTGCGCGAGTATGGCCCGCTTCAACCGCGATCCGGCGACGTTGTGCGCGTTGGCGTCATCGGCACGGAAGACACTGTCGGAGGGTTCACCGAATTTCTGGCTGAGACCGCACGCGGCATCGAAAGCGAGAACAAGCAGCTTATCAATCTCAACCCGGACTTCCCGGGCCTGGGCAATCAAAATCCCTTCCGCTGCAAATTCGAGGTGCCGGACGGGGCGACGGCAACGCTTTCGCGGCGGCAGGTCAACGAGATCACGGAGATTGGCCGTCACGACCAGGCGGTCCGTCATGCTGTCGAACTGATCGCTTCCCAACTGTCGGCGCTTGCAGAAAGCAGCGCTAAGCCAGACGTGATCGTCCTGGCCCTTCCGGTTCCGCTAATCGAAAAACTCGTGAACGCCAAGAGCGAAGGGGCAGATCGAAGGTGCGGAAGATGATGATGACGGCGACGACACGCTGAACTTCCGTGACCTCCTCAAGGCCAAGACGTTGCACTTCGATGTTCCGACGCAGATTGTCTGGCCTGACACGTGGGATGATGCCGCGAAAATTCCGAGAAAAGTAAAGCGCGAGAGCAATCGTCAGACGCAGGTCAAGGCCACGCGCGCCTGGAATCTGCTCAACGCCCTCTTCTACAAAGCCGGGAAGGTGCCTTGGCGTCTCCTGCCCGATCAGGCCGAGTACCGGACGAGCTTTCTGGGGATCGGCTTCTATCGTGATCTCGGTGGGCAACAGTTGTGGACCAGCACCGCGCAGATGTTCGATGAAAGAGGCAGGGGACTCATTCTGCGCGGAGCCCGCGCGCAGACGGAAACCAAGGGGCGCCATCCGTATCTCACCGCGCATGACGCGGAGGAGTTGGTTGCGCAATCGATCACGGCGTACAAAGCGCACCATCGGCATGTGCCAGCGCGCGTGGTCGTCCTGAAGACCTCGCAGTTCCGGCCTGAAGAGGCGGAGGGCATCGACGCGGCTCTCAAAAAGTTCGGCATCGAAATGGCCGATCTTCTCTGGGTGCAGGAAAGCTCGCCGATCGCGGTATTTCCGGGACGGGAACTATCCCGTTCTTCGCGGCACGTTCATCGACCTGAACGGAAAGGGCTGCTCTACACGCGCGGAAGCGTCCTTCTACGGAACATATCCCAGGCCTGCGCGTTCCGCGGCCTTTGCTGCTGGTGCCACATGAGAACTCCGACAGCACAATCCTCACTCTGGCGAAGGATGTGCTCGCGCTGACGAAGGTGAACTGGAACACAACGCAGTTCGATCAAAAGCTTCCCGCGCCGATCAAGGCGGCGCGAGAGGTCGGGCGTATTCTCAAACACATCGAATTCGGAACAGCGGTGTCCCCGGATTTCCGGAAATACACGTAAGCGGTGGTTTAACTCAGGAAGCCCGCCGGGGATCCGGTAACCTAGCCACGGCAAATCTCCACTTCTGGGGGCATCCTTGGAACTCCGTATGCCTGGTATGGGCGCAAGGCCGCTGTCGGCACTTGCCCGTCAGAAGGTCTCTTGTGGTCAAAACCAGCCTACCGTGCCTTGCCTTCGCCCCGTTGCTTATGTGGCTTTGCCTTGGCTCCTCCAGTTGCGCTTGCGCTTCGACCGGCCACGCCAAAAAGACCAATTTTCCGCGCAATCCCACAAGCCTCACTCCCGCACAGGGTATCCGTGCTTGTATGGTTTCCGGCCTCAATCGTACCAAAATGCTTCACGTGAAACATTTTGATACGATTGGACCGCCAAACCGGAGTCGCCTCCACCAAGAACATCCAAATGATCCAGCCACGGCATTTGCCCCGCGCACCGTTTCAATCCTCGACCCTGCCCGCGACCTTGGCTTCCTCAAAGGTCGCCATGCCGGTGTGGCAAGCCATCGCCGCCTTGATGATCCCGAAAGCCAAGGCGGCGCCGGAGCCTTCGCCGAGCCGTAAGCCAAGATCGAGCAACGGCTTCTTGCCAAGCCGCCGCAGCACCTCCTTGATGGGCGCCTTCCGCCGAGACATGGCCCGCGATGCAATGGTCGAGCGCGTGCTGGATCCAGCGCATGGAGGATGGCGGCGGCGGCGCAGACCACATAGCCATCGAGGACCACCGGAATGCGTTCCATGCGCGCCGCCAGGATCGCGCCAGCGATCGCCGCGATCTCGCGGCCGCCAAGGCGGCGCATCACCTCAAGCGGATCGGCGAGATGTTCCTTGTGGTGCGCGACGGCCGCTTCCACGGCCGCGATTTTTCGCGCCAAGCCAAGATCATCGAGTCCGGTGCCCCGGCCGACCCAATCGGCCGCCGCGCCGCCGTAAAGCGCATGGTAGATGGCGGCCGCGATCGTCGTATTGCCGATGCCCATTTCGCCGAGGCACAAAAGATCGATCCCGCCGGCGATGGCTTCCATCCCAAAAGCGAAGGTCGCGGCGGCCTCCTTTTCCTCCAGGGCCGGGGCCTTGGTGATGTCCTTCGCCGGAATATCGAGCGCCAAATCGAAAACCTTCAAGCCAAGCCCATAGGCCGCGCAAATCTGGTTGATCGCGGCGCCTCCGGCAGTGAAATTGTCCACCATGGCGCGCGTGACCGAGGCCGGATAGGCCGACACGCCTTTTTCCACGACGCCATGATTGCCGGCGAAAACCGCGACGAGAGGCCGGTCGATCGACGGCACGGGCTTCGCCCTGCCAAGCGGCAAGGAACTCGGCGATTTCCTCGAGCCGGCCGAGCGACCCAAGCGGTTTGGTCAGACTCGGCCTGGCGCGCGCGGACTGCCTGCCGGGACGCCTCCGAGGCCCCGGGCATGGAGCGCAATAAGAGCGCGGATCGAATCAAACGGCAGTTTTGCGGCGGGCATCGCGGCCTGAAGGGAGAGACAAGGGTATCTTCTTAATGCCGCCGGCTGACGCCGATAAGTAGCATGCGGCAAACCGTCTCGCCTTTTGCTGCATGTGCGATATTGCAATGCAGCATAAAATTTCCTATGTAAGGAACTAGCGCAAGCTGGGGAGGAAAAGTTAACGTTATCAAAACGGAATGGAGACCGGCATCATGAAAAGCCAAATTTCCTTCGTCGCCATCGGGATTGTTATCGCAACAACAGTTCTCGGTTTTGCCACGGCCGGCCCCTTGCCCGCGTTTGATTCCCGCGAGATCGTGCCCGCGGTCCACATGGCCGGTTTGACCGGGGCAAGCGTTGAGCGCCGTGTCTACTGCTATAGCGGAATAAAAGGCGCGCCCGGCAGCCTCTATCGAGGCTGGGTCTGTGAGCTTGAGCATGTGCCTGCATCGGTGAACTGAGAAACCAGTCCTTAGTTCGAGTCTCGGAGGATCGGACGTTCACCGAGGCGCTTACCGTAACTCTCGACAAAACCCGCGCAATCACGGAAGAGAAGCGATGCGCCTCCGCTCGTCGCTTCTCGCCGATTTTTGCTTTGCCTACGGTTTTTTTCGCGGCTGCCTCTTCCCTCGGCGGCATCGCCCGGCAAACACGCCCTTACCAATTTCTCCCGCGCGGTCCGCATGCTGCCCGTGGCGGGCGGCCTCGTTGGAGCCATGGCCGCGATCGTGCTTGCCGCGGCCTCCCTATTGGGATTCCCGCCGCCCCTCGCGGCGCCGCTCGCGATATGCGCTTTGGCGCTCGTCAGCGGCGCAATGCACGAAGATGGGCTTGCCGATTGCGCCGACGGTTTCTTTGGCGGCGCGACACGCGAGCGCAAGCTCGAAATCATGGCCGACAGCAGGATAGGCACGTTTGGCGCCGTGGCGCTCGTGCTTAGCCTCTATTTGCGGGCGGTAAGCCTTACGCTCATCGTGGACGAAAGCCTGGGCCTCGCCTGTGCCGTGTTAATTGGAGCGGCGGCCTTGTCCCGCGCGGCTTGGCTCATGCCCTTAGCCGCGCTTCCGCCCGCGCGGGAAAACGGAGCCGGCTTCGCCGCGGGAAAGCCGGAGCCCGCGGCGCTCGCCGTCGCTGCTTGCCTCGCCATATATTTTTGCCCTCGCTCCGGTCGTGGCAGGAGCGGCACCGGTTCGCCCGATAGTGGCATTGCCGTGGCAACAGGCGCGGCCTATGCCATCGTGCCGCTCGCCAGAAAACACATCGGCGGCCAGATCCGGGGATGTCGCGGGCGCCGCACAGCAGCTTAGCGAAATCGCGCTATTATCTCGCCTTCGCGGCAGGCGTTTGAGGAGCCCTTGACGCCAATCTACAGCTTCCGGGATCAGGCCCTAAGCTCCCAGCAAGATATTGTGTCGGATCGACCGGCGTCGTGCCCTTGCGCAATTCGAAATGAAGCTGCGGCGAGGCGACATTTCCGCTTTGCCCGGATATTGGCGATCGTTTGGCCGCGCTTGACCGTCTCGCCGCGCTTGACTTCGATATCGCCCGTATTCGCATAGGCAGAAACAAAGCCATTGGGATGCCGGATCAAGATCAAATTGCCGTAGCCCTTCAAGCTCGTTCCCGGCATAGGCGACGACGCCGCTTTCCGCCGCTTTTACGGAGGTTCCTTCCGGAACCGCGATATTGATCCCGTCATTGCCGCCCGGTTTGAAGCGCTTGGATGATGCGTCCCGCGCGCGGGCCAGCGGAATTCCGGATTGGCTGCCTCCGGTGACCGATGCGCGTGTTTTCGTCGGCTCGGGGGCAGCCGGCGAATCATGCGTCCCTTGGCGTCGCGCGCTGTCTCGACTTTCGCGGTTGCACCGTTTCTTGTTTTGTGGTTACGGGCCGAGTTGGTGCGCTTGTGCCGCCTCTTTTTTTTGCGTGCGTTCGTTGCGGAGTTCGAGCTTTTGGCTGGTTTCGCGGCCGTCCGGCGGCGGTCTTGGTTGCGGGCGTGTGGGCTTTGCTGGATTTCAGGCTTTCAGCCTGGCTGGCCAAAGTGCGAGGGCGCGCACCCGCAACTTTCGCCGGTGCTGGCTTTGCCGGCGCGGAATGGCCGCCACGCGAGCGCCGCTCGAAGCAGCCAAGGCCGCATTATACACCGGAATAACGATGTGGCTGCCGGGCTGGACTTGCGACGGCCGAGGAAAGACCATTGGTCCGGACAAGCGCGTCGACCGGGATTCCATAGCGAGTTGGCGAGAATTTGCGGCAGTTTTCGCCTTGCGCCACGACAACCGGCGATCCGCCTTGCGCGGACCAGCCCGCGGCGCTTTGCCGCCACGCGGCGGCGGGACGGCGGCGACCGGTGGATTTGGCTGCGGCGGCGGACTGGCGCTGGCGGATGGCGCGCTAAGCGGGCGCGATTGCACCGGAGACACGCGGCATCGAAGGCGCGGCCGCCGGCGCCTCGGCTCCGCGACATTCGCCGAACTCTGGAAAGGATTGGACCAGGGATCGCTCAGGCGCTCGGAATTGGCGCAACCGGCAAGCAAGCCGGCGGCAACGCCGGTCAGGGCGAGGCGAAACGCGAAACGCGCTCTGGAAACACAAACAAAATCAGTCATGACGCAACCCACGGACGAAGTGTCTAACGGCCATTAAGTGCCGACTAAGTTAAGGGACGGTTTAAGATGAACAAATATTCACCGAAAAAATGGACAAAATTACGATTTATTCGCAACCAGCACCGAGTTTCCCTCAAAGCGCCCGCGCCTCGCCCGGCAAAAGCGCCTGCAGCCGGGACGGCGCAAACCGGGGTCTCGTCGAGGCCTGCCAGCCTCGTTGCGCGCGATCCGCGCGATGTGCTGGCGCATGGTTTCCGGGTCCGGCCGCGCCGCGACGAGCAGGCCATCCCGCGCCAAGCACCGCGATGAGATTTTCAGGAATCTCGGCAAGCAGACCCTGGACGATGATCCGGTCGAAAGGGCCAATCCCTGGCGAGATCGCCAGGCCATCGCCAAAGACGACCCCGGCATTGGCGATACCGAGCCTCGCGAGCCGCGCCTCGGCCTCGATCGCGAGGCTTTAAATCGTTCGATGGAGACCACTTCTCGCGCCAGCCGGGCAAGCAAGCGCCGTCGCATAGCCCGATCCGGTTCCGATTTCGAGCACGCGATGACACGGCAATGGCGCCAGCGCTTCGATCATCCGGGCGGTGAGCCAGGGCTCCGGAAGGGTCTGGCCACACCGCAGGGGCAGCGCGATTGCGCGGCGCGCCAGATCGGCAAAACGGTGCGGCACGAAAATCTCGCGCGGCACGATTTCGAGCGCACGCAAAAGATCGAGATCCTGGATGCCGCGCGCGCGGAGGTCCATCAGAAACGCCGCCTTGTTTTGCGCCTCGATCGCTTGTTCCTCGGATCTGAGCGGCGGCTGGTCGAGAAGCATCGGAAGGTCTGCCATGGCTAGCGCAAGACAAGCGCAAGGCGCGCGCGCGTCGCCTCATCGGTCAAATCGAGCTTGAGCGGCGTCACCGAAATGTTGTTTTGCGCCAGGGCTGCAAGGTCGGTGCCATGGACCGGCGTCGAATTGTCCGCGCGCGAATGAAATCCAATAATAAGGAATGCCCCGCCCGTCCGCCCGTTCCTCGACGTTGCCGGTTTGCGCGTCGCGCCGGCCTTGGGCGGCAGACTGCGACCCCCGCGACCGCGTCCGGCGGACAAGCCGGAAAATTCACATTGATCACGATGTTTGGGGGGATGCCCCCGGCGAGGATTTGGCCGATAAGACGCGGGCGCATGGGTCTCGGCGCAGTCCCAAAAAGCTTCGTCATGCCCAACCGGGCCATAGGCTTGGGACAGCGCAATCGACGGCAGGCCAAGGCTCGCCGCTTCCATCGCGCCCGCGACAGTGCCCGAATAGGTTAAGTCGTCAGCGACATTCTGGCCGTTGTTTACGCCGCAAAGGACGAGATCGGGCGGCGCGCCTTCAAGCAGCCGCCGCACGCCCATGATGACGCAATCGGTCGGCGTGCCCTTCACCGCGAAATGCCGCTCCGAAATTTTGCGCAGCCGCAGCGGATCGTTGATCGTCAGCGAATGGGCGACGCCCGATTGGTCATATTCGGGCGCGACGACAAAAATATCGTCCGACAGAGTTTTGGCGATGCGCTCCAGCAAGGCGAGGCCATGCGCGTGGATGCCGTCGTCATTGGTGATCAGAATGCGCATGCGCGCGGGCCTCACGCTTTCCTGATTTTTCGATGCCGCCCATATAGGCGCGCAATGCCTCCGGCACGGTGACGGAACCGTCTTCGTTTTGATAATTTTCCGAGCACCGCGACAAGCGCGCGGCCGACCGCGACGCCCGAGCCATTGAGCGTGTGGACAAAGCGGGGCTTGCCTATCGCCTGCACGGTAGCGCGCGTTCATCCGGCGCGCCTGAAAATCGCCGCAGACGGACACGGAAGAGATTTCGCGATAGCGGTTTTGTCCCGGCAGCCAGACCTCGATGTCATAGGTCTTTTGCGAGGCAAACCCCATGTCGCCGGTGCAGAGCGTAACGACGCGATAGGGAAGTTTGAGCCGCTTCAAGACTTCCTCGGCGCATGAGAGCATGCGGTCATGCTCGGCGAGCGACGTTTCGGGCGTGGTGATCGAGACGAGTTCGACTTTGGTGAATTGATGCTGGCGGATCATGCCGCGCGTGTCCTTGCCAGCGGCGCCCGCTTCGGCGCGAAAGCAGGGCGTGCAGGCGGTGAAGCGCAGCGGCAGCTCCTTTTCGTCGAGGATTTTTTCGCGGACGAGATTGGTCAGCGGCACTTCGGCGGTGGGGATGAGCCAGAATTTTTCTTGTAAAGTCACGAGCATCCAACCCACCAAAAGCTCATTGTGAATAGACGCTGTCTCGATCAATGCTCATTGCACGGTTCGACAGCATTGTTTACTCTGATCGTCTCATTCCGCGTTGCGCAGAAATTGATCCTCCAGAAACTTCGGCAGTTGCGCCGTGCCAAACATGGCCTCGTCGCGCACGAGGATCGGCGGGTTCACTTCCGTGTAGCCATGCTCGCCCGTATGCAGATCGAGCATGAATTGGCCAAGCGCGCGCTCCAGCCGCGCCAGCGCGCCCTTGTTCACAACAAAACGCGCGCCGGAAATTTTCGTCGCGGTCTCGAAATCCATGAGGCCCAGCGCCTCGCCAATCTCGAAATGTTCTTTCGGCTCGAAACTCAAATGCGGCGGCTCGCCAACGCGGCGCAGCTCGACATTGTCGTTTTCGTCGCGGCCATCAGGCACTTCGTCGAGCGGCGTATTGGGGATTTCGGCGAGCGCCTTGTCGAGCGCCGCGGTCGCCTCGCGCTCTTCGGCCTCATAACTCCGCAAGCGACGTCTTCAATTCCGCCGACCTCAACCTTCAATGCCTCGGCAGCGCGCGGCATCGCCCGCCTTCATCGCGGCGCCGATTTCCTTCGATGCCGCGTTGCGGCGTTCCTGCGCGGCTTGCGATTTGGCGATCGCCGCGCGGCGCTTGTCATCAAGCGCGAGAAGATCTTCGGCGAGCGGCGTTCGAGCTCGCGCCTTTGCGCCCCTGGTCAAAAACCTCGGCATTCTCGCAAATCCATTTGATATCGTACATAAAGCTCTCAAGTCGCCGGACGACTGGCCCGGCTTGCCGTTTTGCTCGCGGCGCTTTTCGATCATGCGGACCGAGAAGATCGACAGCTCGTAGAGGCCCAGCGCCGGCACGGCAAGCGCCAGCATGGAAAATATGTCGGGCGGCGTCAGGATCGCGGCGACGATAAAAACCAGCACGATCGCATAGCGCCGCTGCTTGCGCAAAAAATCCGACGTCACGATCCCGATGCGCCCGAGAAGCGTCAGAACGACCGGCAATTGGAACGTGATGCCGAAGGCGAAGATCAAGGTCATGATCAGCGACAAGATATTCGCTGACGCGCGGCAAAAGCTCGATCTGCGCGCCGCCCCGGCTCCTTGGCCTGCTGCATGCCGATAAAAAATCGCAGCAAATTCGGCATCACGACGAAATAGACGAGCAGCGCGCCCGCCGCGAAAAACACCGGCGTGGCGAAAAGATAGGGCGCGAAGGCCTTGCGTTCGTGCCTGTAGAGGCCCGGCGCGACAAAGGCGTAAAGCTGGCGCGAACACCACCGGACAGGAGAGAAACGCCGCGGAAAAAATGCGCGACCCTGATTTGGGTGAAAAAATATTCCTGCGGCGCCGTATAGATCAGCCGCGCGTCCGGGCCGGCGGCATGTTCGAAAGGCACCACCAAAATATTGTAGATGTCCTTGGCGAAATAGAAACAGATGACGAACATCACCACGAAGGCGGCGAGCGCCTTGATGAGCCGCGCGCGCAGCTCGATCAAATGATCCATCAAGGGCGCTTTCGTCGCCTCGATATCGGCGTCGGTCATGGGTGGCTCGCTCTGGCGGCATGGGTGACGTTCGCTGTAGCCGAACCGGGGCGCCCGGGCCAGTCAGACCTTATCTTGTGTCTTCGCGCCGTTTGCTCCGTGCGGCGGCGCGGCTCCCCCATCTCGGCCTCGAGCGCATCGGCAAGCGCCCGCATCTCGGCGTCGTGTGGCAGCGGCGGCTTGCCGATGGCGCATGGTCCGGTCGCTGGTTCGCGGAACCGGCGCGATCCCGCTCCGGCAAAGTCTCGCCGTCCTCCCTCTGGCGCTTCGGGCAAGGCGCGGCAAGGCATTCGAATTCGTGTTATGCGGCGGCGGCGCCGCGATCGCCGGTGTATCCGCGACAGGAAGCGCGGCGCGGCTTGTCCGCCGCGTCCAACGCGCTGGTTATTCCCGCCTTGATGTCGGCAAGACGATCAACGCCCACGGCGATTTTCGCGCTCTCGGCCAGCTTGACCGCATCCGCCTTGAAATCATCGATGTCGGCTTCGCGCATGGCGTCCATGAACTGGCCGCGAAACTCGGCCGCCATGCGCCGCATCTTGGCGGCCGCTTGGCCAACTTGGCGCATGACACGCGGAAGTTCCTTCGGCCCGATGACGATCAGCGCCACGATCCCGATGATGATGAGCTTGCCAGCATCAAAATCAAACATGGGGAACCGTCACTCGAAGGCTCGCCAGCGATGATCGTAAACGTCCGCGACCTTGAAACCCGCGGCCCTCGCGCGGTTCAGCGGACCGCACCACGGCCGCCGCCGGAGCGCTCAACCGAGCTTGCGCGTATCTGGAATCTTGGCCGGGTCGGCGGCGGTTTGATGGTCGATGGTGCGCATCGGCGGTTCGCTGGGGCGTTGCAGCTCCGGCTTTTCGTCATCTTCCGCCAGCCCCTTCTTGAACGATTTGATGCCTTTGGCGACATCCCCCATGATGTCGGAAATTTTGCCCTTGCCGCCGAAACACAATCAACACGACGGCCCCGACGATGAGCCAATGCCAGATCGACAGACCGCCCATGGCGAAATTCTCCGTATCCAAATGTGAGGCAACCGCAACGCCCCCCGCCTTGTCGAAAACCTAGGCTTTCATAACCGTAAAAACAAGAAGGCAGTACGCCGTTCTTGCCGGCAATAAAGAGCGTAGAAAGTCAAGCCCTAGATTTTCGGCGGGGATTCTTCGCTACAGCGTCATTTAAGAGTCGCAATCCTCGGGCGCCGGCAAAGCTTCGTTCGCGGGTATAGGATCCTCACTCCACGCCGGTTTTTCCGGGTCACCCGCGGGAGCTCCCGTGGCAAAATCGAGGCTCGCTTCCTCCTCGAGCGGATCCTCGTCCTCGGCAAGCTCCGCCCCGTCACGAGGCTGCGGAATACCAAAACCCCGCGGCAGACGGCCGTCGAAAAGCCCCGCGCCCTTCAGTTCCTCAAGACCAGGAAGGTCGCCGATCGCCTCAAGACCGAAGTGGATGAGAAACGCCTCTGTCGTCCCATAGGTGATCGGACGCCCGGGCACGCGCCTGCGGCCGCGCAGCCGGACCCATCCGGTTTCGAGCAGAAGATCAAGCGTTCCCTTGGAAATGGCGACGCCGCGAATATCCTCGATCTCGGCGCGCGTTACAGGCTGATGATAGGCAACGATCGCCAGCGTTTCGAGCGCCGCGCGCGAGAGCCGTTTGGCTTCCTCGCCCCCCGTGGCGAGCAGCCAGGCGAGATCGGCCGCTGTCCGGAACATCCATTTCCCGCCGGCGCGCACGAGATTGACGCCGCGCGAAGCATAGTCGGTCTTCAGCGCTTCGAGGACTGCGCCAGCCGCGACGCCGCGCGGCATGCGCTTCTCGATGTCCTTCTCGGTCCGAGCGGTTCGGCCGCGGCGAAGAGCAGCGCCTCGGCGATTCGCATGGCCTCGGCCAAACCATCCTCGCGCGACGGCTGTTGACTTCGATCGATTTGAGCAAAGAGTTGCGCTATTTCAGCCAAAGCCAGATCCTTTTCGTCCGCCCCGCTCGCTACCGGCTCAGCCGCGAACCACATGCGGAAAAACTTCTGGCCGGCGGCGATGCCTTGCGCTTGATCCATAGCGGCGCGAAAGGCGCGTCCTGACGGATCGAGATCACGCCCTCCCGGGCCATTTCAAGCGAGGCGGAAAGCGTCGAAGCCCTAACCGTGCGGCGCACTTCGGGCGTCGTGCAAAATGCCGCATGAGATAAGCGTCGAGCACCGTCCAATCGAGCGCCCGCCCGGCGAGTTTTTCGAGCTCGCCGCGCGCGTGCGCAAGCGACCAGACGAACCGCTGCTTCACGGTCACCCGGGTGAGCGCCTGTTTCTGACGCCGGTGGGCATAGGCGGACAGCAACTCATAAAGGCTTGCGCGCCATCGCGGCTCGCCGCCGGTGAGAAGCGGCTCGGGCGAGCCTCGCAAGAACATATCGCGCCCAAGACGCGGCCGGTTCACGAGCGCTTCGGCGGCGGCGCGGATCGCATCGAGGCGGCGCAGCCGGAGTTGCAACGCTTCGGCAAGTTCCACGCCTTCCGGCTCCTCGCCCTTTGCGGCTTGCGGAAGCAAAAGACGCGACTTCAAATAGGCGAGCCAAGCCGCCATGACGAGATAATCCGCCGCAAGTTCGAGACGCAGGCGGCGCGCGGCCGCGATAAATTCGAGATATTGCTCGACAAGCGCCAGAACGGAAATCTTGGCTCAAATCCACTTTCTGCCGGCGCGCGAGGTCGAGCAAGAGATCGAGCGGACCTTCAAAACCCTCGACATCGACCACGAAGGAGCCGTCTTCCCTGGCCCCTTCGCCGGATTTTGATCAAAAGGCAAATCCAACAAATGGCACTCCCCGTCCGCAGCTTGCCGCACCCGAAGCTGGCGGTCGCTAACCGCTGCCGCAAGTCCCACCGCGGATTCGCAGGCTGGCGCCCCAGGGACAGCGGTTCGCGCGAGCTTCACGCGCGAACCGCCGCATTCTACGCTGCCAGGCTGAAGTGCCCCAGTGGGCGGTCAGTTCTTGGCGACGAAACAATTGCCTCCGCCAGTTTGAAGTTTCTGGCACAAAGCGGTGGCTTCGTCCCGTGATGGAAAACCGCGACCCGGACACGATAGACGGGCTTGCCGCCGACCCCGGCTTTATGGATCGAGGGATGGAAGCCCGCCAGTTCCGTGCCAAATTTCTTCATGAGCCGGACCTGCGCTTCACGCGCCTCTTGTTCGGTTCCCGGCGCCGCGAGCTGCACCGAGTAACCACTTGGATGTCGCCTGCGGCGCGGTTCGGCGGCTGGGGCGGCCTGGTCCTTGGCGGCAATCAAGGTTCGCGGCTGCGGATTGCCGTTCGCAGCGAGCGCGGCTGGCTTCGGTGTCGTCGCCACGCGCGCCGCCGATTTTGGCGTTGCCGGCCTTGCCGGGAGACGCGCCGAGGGGCGCGCCGCGGGAACGGAGCCGCGGGGCCGCAACGTGGGCGTCGGGTGTCGTTCGGCAGGAGCGTGCCATCCGGCCGGACCGAAACGGTTTTGACCTTTTTCGGTTCGATCAAGGCGGCGATCGTGCTGGGTTCGGCATGCTGCGCTTGCGGCTGGAGCTTGAGCCTGCGCCGGCGGCGGCGGCGGCACGGGAACGCTTGCCGCCCCGCTCGCAAGAGCAGCCGTGTACGGGCGGAGCCTGCGGCTCTGGCACATCTGCTTGCGCGGACAAATCGGCGGGCTGTTCGACATTGTTCACGGCGGCGACCGGCGGCTGTTGCGGCGTTCCGCCAAGGACGGAGGCGTCACGATCCGGAATTTCGGTGCTTGCCGCGGTTTCGGGATGTATCTTGGCTGGCCCGTCGGCCGCTTTGATCGTTGCGATCTCGTCTGGGTTGGATACCGCGCCCTTGAAGGCAAAACTGGCCCCGATGCCGGCAAGTCCAGCGACGATCATGGCCGCCATGACATAGAGCGGGCGCCGCGACCTGACTTCCTCATAGGCCGGACTCGGGCTCTGCGGGAACCCTCCGCATGTCGCATAGCGACCAGTGCTCTTGTGCCATCCTGTGCGCGGATAATTCTCCATCTCATCGGATATCGGAGAGGTTCTCTCATTGCATGTCCGGCGGTGCCAAGCAGCCAGCCTCGATCGCGGCGAAATCTCCGCCGATGAGGGGCTGCCGCACCCCTTGCGTCTTGCCCTCGCCGCGATCCGCGCTCGCTCCGCCAAGATCCGGACGGACGCCGGCTCGGCGGCTCAAAAACAGTCTTATAAGGATCGACTTCTCGCCGCCGAAACTGCGGGCGAGTTCCGCAAGTGGATCGTCTTCCCTTGGTGTTCGCGGCGAGCGGTTGCGCAACCGCCTTTCAAACTCTTCCAGATCAATCATCGGCCGCCGTCTTTACAATTGGCTCGCTCATCTTACTCACCCTCCTGTCGCGACTTCGTGGCGGACAAATCCGCCGATCCATATCATTGCAATCGCGCATCCCACGCTGGGCAGTGTTTACGCCATCCAAACTCATGATCCAGCAGCTATGAACCGGTTCATGCAGAGCTCCGACAAAATGCATCACAGGGCCGGTTTTCGCGCGATCCTTCCCGCGGCCGCCGTTCGCGTTGCACAACTTAACAGGTGCGTTATCACCGCTTGGCTGTCCCTATCTTCGTGTCTTTCCACATTCGCGCGCTGCCGCCGTTTATCCGGCCGCCGCGACCGCGAGGTGACGAACATTCATCCCTTGGCGGCCATTGGCCACACAAATTGGCGGCACGGAGGCAGATTCTATCGCATCTCCTCGGGGGCGCTCACCCCCAAAATTCCAAGCCCGGACGCGAGAACCATCGCCAAAGCCGTTACCAAAGCCAGCCTGGCGACTGTTAAATCTGTCCGCTCTTCATTAAGAAAACGTAATTGTGGCCGATCTTTGCCGCGCGTCCAATGAGCGTGCAAACTCGCCGCCAAATCATGCAAATAAAAAGCGATCCGGTGCGGCTCATGGCTGAGCAGCCGCCGCTTCGACAATCCGGGGAAATTGTGCGAAAGCAGCTTGATCAGCGCGATTTCCCCTTCGTCTTCCAGCAAGCCCAAAATTCGCCGCAGCCAGAGCCCGGAACTTGATATATCAATTCCAGAAATCGTTGCAAGTGCTTGACGCAATACAGATTTTGCTCTTGCATGGGCATATTGGACGTAAAAGACCGGATTATCCTTGGATTGCTCGATCACTTTGCTCAAGTCGAACTCCAAGGCCGCGTCGTTCTTGCGAAAAAGCATCATGAAGCGAACCGCGTCCATGCCCACTTCATCGACGACCTCGCGCAAGGTTACGAAGTCCCCGGACCGTTTCGACATTTTCACGGGCTCGCCATTGCGCATCAAGTGCACCAATTGGCAGAGCTTGACATCGAGGCTGGTGCGGCCTTCCGAGAGAGCCTCGACGGCGGCGCGCATGCGCTTCACATAACCGCCATGATCGGCGCCCCAAACGTCGATTAAAAGCGCATAGCCACGGTCGATCTTGGTTTTGTGATAGGCGATATCGGACGCAAAATAGGTGTAGGAGCCGTCCGATTTCATGAGCGGCCGGTCGACGTCATCGCCGAATGCCGTCGACTTGAACAGGGTTTGCTCGCGATCCTCCCAATCTTCGGCCGGCTGCCCTTTCGGCGGCGGCAAGCCGCCCTTCATAGACGAGACCGCGCTGGCGCAGATGCCGTGATCGCTGCGGCGACCAAATCGCCTTCGCCGCCACGGGTTAAGCGAGCGCTCCGAGAAAAAAACTTCGTGTTCGATATTCAGGCAGCGAGATCGGCGCGGATCATCGCCATCATCGCCTCGATCGCGGCGCCGCGAACTTCCTCAAGCCATTCGCTTTCCGGGCCGCCCTAGCAATTTATGGCCATATTTTTCGGTGAGCGCCGCACCGATGGTTTTCAAATAATCGCCGGGATAAAGACCTTCGGGGATTTCGCTGATTTTTTCGCCCAGCGCCTCGCGGTAGCGCAGATAGGCGGAACGGGCCAGAACATCGACCTGGGCGCCGGCGTCATTGATATAAAATTCGCGGGTGACCTCGTGACCGGCGAAGTCAAGTAGATTGGCGAGCGCATCGCCAAAGACCGCGCCGCGCCCATGCCCGACATGCATGGGACCGGTCGGGTTCGCCGAGACATATTCGACATTTATTTTCAGTTTTCTCGTGGCATCCAAGGCCGGCCGGCCGAAGCACGGTCCCTGTTCGAGAGCCGCGCGCAACACGCGGGCAAATACCGCCGGCTTCAGGCGAATGTTGATGAAATCCCGGCCCCGCCACCTCGGCTTCGGCGACGTCTGAATTGTCAGCCAGCGCGGCGGCAATTTCGACGGCGAGCTGGCGCGGATTGGCGAAATGCGAGCGCGCCTCTTTCGCATAGACCATAGCCGCATTGCTGGAGAGATCGCCATGCGCCGGGTCGCGCGGCGGCTCGACCACAAAGCGCTTCAAATCGAGGTCTGCCGGCAAACGCCCGCTCGCGGCGATCCGGCGCAGGATTGAGGCGATCAGCTCTTGGAATTCGGCAAAGAGATTCATTGCTCACCAATTTTTGTAGCTTCGTGGCAGGTGAGCCGCACGCCGCAAGAACATAGGATCGAACTGGTGCGGACATATTGAAGTTCGGTGATAGCAACCGTACATGAATTTTAAAAGCTGTCTGGCGGAACGGCTGTTTTCTATCAATGCAATGATACCTCGAACGGCATGCCGGACGCCTGAACATGATAAATCGGCACGATATATTGGCTATAGGGAACGAGCGGCCGTGTCGGCGCGGTCGCCTCAACCCGTCCGGCTAAAGACCGCTGCACGTGCTGAAAGTCTTTTGTTTGCAAGCCTTGCAAAGCCTTTACGGGGATTCTCAGTTCGAAAATTTCCGTCGGCGGCAATTTGCCTGCAAGCATGGCCTTGATGGGCTGACAGAGTCTTTTGGCCCCCGCCTGTAACTGAACATGGCCTGCAACCGGCTCAATGCCCGTGTGTTGAAATGCAAAAAGGCGTTTGCCAATGCGAAAGGTGAGTTCGATTGGGGCCGCGTGTCTGTCTTGTTCGGGGGAAGGAACGCCTTCGCGCGGTTCACCGTAGCGCGCCTCCAGAACACGAATTACGGCATCGCAAGCTCTTCCCTTGTTGAACGTCATGTCATCCGTCAAGATCTGGCCGAAGCTGTATTGTAGTTTGTGACAATGTACTCATGCCCTTGGAGTAACTGCGCTTGATCGCTTCGCTCATTTGGCGGGCGATCAGGTTCGGATTGCGTCCCATTTCGAGACCTCCTATCCCCTTCCCCGATAGGGCGGCACGTTTTGATCGGGCACATCCCATTGACCAGAACATATCGACGGGAATCCCGCCGCACGGATACCAATAACCGCCGGTCCTGAGTAAGCCCTGCTCGTGTCAGCGCTTGAAAATATCCATGAGTTTTTTTACAGTAAGGAAACTCCTTTCAAGGATCGCCATGATCACAAGCAAGCTGACATCCAAGGCGCAGACCACGATACCGCAGCCGGTTCGTGCCGCTCTTCATCTCAAGGAAGGGGACGAGATCGCCTATGAGATCCGGGAAAACCTTGTCATTCTTACCAAGGCGAGTGCCAGCCCGGCCGATAATCCCTTCGTAACGTTCGATGAATGTGACAGCGAGGCCGACCGGAAAGCCTATGCAAAGCTTTAGGCAGGGTGACGTCATTCGCGTGCCTTTTCCTTATACGGACCGGCCGGTCCGGCAAAACCGGCCGGCGCTCGTCATCTCCGAAGGCGGTATTGGCGAAGGGAACAGCCTGCTTAGGGTCGCCATGATTACGAGCGCGGAAAACCGCGAATGGCGCGGCGATGTCCAACTTGGCCAATCCTATCACAAGGCTGGACTGCCGGCGCCCTCCGTGATCCGGCCGTGCAAACTTGCCACAATTGACGTCCGGATTGCGGAACCCATTGGCCGCATTGACCCGTACCTGATGCGCCGCGTCGTGCAAACGCTGCGGAAATATTTGGGCCTTGGATGAGAAGGGCACGGCAAGCCAGCATTCTCCTATCCCCTCAGCGGTAGGGCAGCACGCCTTGATCGGGCAACCTGACGCGCGCTGACAGCTCGACGGTCGGCCAGAGCACGTCGACCGAACTGCCGCCGCGAGGAAAAAATAGCCGCCGAACCCAGCGTCTTTACGGCTGCTCAGTCTGGCGCAAAGGGGTGTTTCACGAGATTGCTCTGCGCAATGACATGTTCGGCCGCTGGATCGCCGTTCACGGCGCGCGCGATCGCCTCTTTCGTCGCCCGATAGTTGAAGTCCTGGATCTTTTTGTCGTCCTCGGCATCCCAATGGATGAAAACGCCGACGCAGGCATAAAGATTATCGGCTTCCTCGATAGGAATGATCCCCTCCGCGACGCTGTCGGCGACAGCCTTGGCGACGGCGTGTTGAGCAGGACCGAACATCTGAACCGCTTGCTTCGCGTTCTTGATCGTCACTTTGTTGAAAAGGACTGTTGCGGGTTTGGCGAGCAAATTTGGTGCAACCACCGCAAGGAGCGTGGTGAAACCATCCTTATTATTGGTCAGGGATTTTGCGAATGCGGTTTCCGCCGGGCTTCCAGCCGGTCCGATGATGAAGTCGATGTGCGCGATTTCGTTCCCGTCGCCGACGAGCGATTCGCCGACGAGCATCCTATTGATTTTGTAGTGAGCGGTTTCGCTAATAACTTCAGCGGGCTCACTCGCTTTTACGGGCTCCCTCGCTTGGACGGGCTGACTAACTTCGGCGGGTTTTCTGTCCTTGACGGGCGGTGGTTCTGGGCTGGCTGGCGATTCGCCAGCCAGCAGCTTGTTAAATATGCTTTTGATCTTGTCTAGAATCTCCATTGTCAATCCCTCCCCCCAGCTCGGGAATTAACGTTCTATTTTTGGACCGGCTGGTTGACGCCGGATATCAGTAGCGCCGTGAAGATGTCAAATCGTCGCAGCGAAAATTGTGTGCGGAAGTACGTTATGCAAAGTTTTAGCTAGTGTCTTTACCCCCGTCCGCGATAAGGCGGGACCCCTTGATCAGGCACCCAAATGCCGGCGGGCAGCTCGCCAGTGGACCAAAACACATCGATCGGAATTCCTCCACGCGGATACCAATAGCCGCCGATCCGCAGCCAGCGCGGCTCCAGGCACGCGGCAAGATCCTTGCCGATCTTGAGCGTGCAGTCCTCATGGAACGCGCCATGATTGCGAAACGAAGTCAGATAGAGTTTTAGGGATTTCGATTCGACGAGCCAGTTGCCTGGAAGATAGTCGATCACGAGCAGCGCGAAGTCGGGCTGGCCGGTGATGGGGCAGAGCGTCGTGAATTCCGGCGCGGTCAAGCGGGCGATATAATTTTCGCACTGATGCGGATTTGGAACGCGGTCGAGCGTCGCCTCGTCAGGCGAGAGCGGCGCTTCCGCGCCCCGGCCGAGCAAGCTCACTCCCGTTTGAACCTTGACCATGCAGCGCCGTGCCAAATCGCGCCAATTCGCGCTCCGAAAAGGCGAATGGCGTACAGAGATTTCCCGTGGTAACTGCGGAAGTATCAAATTTGGCTATAAACGGCCAATTCAATTTTCGCTGCGCGGGTCGGACGCCTGATGACTAAAGCAATTGCGCCCTATGGCGCCTGGGTCTCGCCGGTTACGGTCGAACTCATGACCGAGGCGGCAGTCGGGCTGAGCGCACTCACGGTCGACGGCGAAAATCTCTACTGGCTCGAAGCCCGGCCAAGCGAGAATGGCCGCACGGTTTTATGCCGCCGCCGCGCGAATGGCGTGATCGAAGACCTCACGCCGCCGCCCGTCTATGTCGGCAGCCGCGTACATGAATATGGCGGTGGCGCCTATCGGGCGGAGGCTGGTGTTGTCATATTCAGCGAGCGCACCGACGGGAGCGTCTGGCTCATTGTGGCTGGCGCCGCGCCGCGCCGGATCGAAACGCCAGAAGGCTGCCGCTACGCCGATTTCGAATTCGATCCTGCGCGCCGCCGCGTGCTTGCCGTGCGGGAAGATCATCGCTCGCGCCCGCCCTCTGATCCAAAGGCTGCGATCGTCGCCTTGCCGATCGATCCGGGCGAGGCCGAGACAATCTTGGTCGAAGGTCCGGATTTCCTGAGCTCGCCGCGGCTTTCCTCCGGTGGCGAACGGCTAGCGTGGATTACCTGGGATCACCCAGACTTGCCGTGGGACAAGACTAGGCTTTTCGTGTCCGATGTGACGGACAAAGGCGAGCTGGAAGCGCAGCGTCTGGTGGCGGGCGAAACCCCGGAAGCAATCGTGCAGCCGGAGTGGTCGGCCAACGGAACACTCTATTTTTGCTCCGATCGGACCGGCTGGTGGAACCTCTATGTGGTGCGCAGTAGGGCGATAGAATCCGTGGCTCCAGTCGAAGCCGAGATCGGCGGTCCGCATTGGGTTTTCCGCCAGCGTTACTACGATTTTCTCACCGATGGACGGATCGTCGCCGCGATCGTCCGCGACGGGATCAGGACCGCCGTGTCGATCGCAAACGGCACGATCACGCCACTTGACATCGGCCAGGTGCAGGACTGTCCGTGCCCGCTCGGCGATGGATTGGCGTACATCCCGACCCCTCCGGCCGCGCCGCCCTCGGTCAATGTAAGACCAAAAGTGGCGAGCGGCACCCCGCTCGTCATTCGCCGCGCGGCCCCCGCAGTGCTCCCTGAAGAAACCGTTTCGCCAGGCGAGGCGATTGCATTCCCTGCCCGTGGCGGCACCGGACATGCCTTTTGGTATCCGCCTAAAAATCGCGACTACGAAGGCCCCTCCGGAGAACTGCCGCCGCTTGTCGTCTTGTCCCATGGCGGGCCAACTAGCATGACGACCAACAGTTTTTCATTGAACACCCAATGGTGGACCAGTCGCGGCTTTGGCGTTGTCGATGTCAATTACGGCGGCTCGACCGGCTACGGCCGCGCCTATCGCGAGAAACTCTACGGTCAATGGGGCCTCGTCGATGTCGAGGATTGCGCCGCCGCCGCGAACCATCTTGTCGAACGCGGGCTTGTTGATGCCGCCCGCCTTGTCATACGCGGCGGCAGTGCTGGGGGCTTCACCACGCTTGCCGCGCTGACGTCCCTGAAACTGTTCAAGGCGGGGGCGAGCTTTTACGGCGTCGGCGACCTCATGCTGCTCGCAAAGGACACCCACAAATTCGAGTCCCGCTATCTCGACCGGCTGATCGGACCCCTGCCGCAAGCGCGAGCGCTCTATGACGAGCGCTCGCCAATCAACCATATCGACCGGCTCGCCTGCCCCGTGATCTTTTTTCAAGGCGAAGACGATAGGACGGTTCCGCCCAATCAAGCGGAGACCATGGTCGCGGCGATGACCGCGCGGAGCTTGCCTGTCGCCTATTATTCTTTCGCGGGCGAAGGCCACGGGTTTCGCAAGGCCGAAACCCTGCGCCGCGCGCTCGAGCTGGAACTCGATTTCTATGGCCGTGTGTTTGGCTTCACCGCGCCGGGTTTGAGCGAGCGTGTTGTGATCGCGAGCATGCCGGCCCGCGAAGATTAAGCAGTCCAAGTTCAAATCCTTGCTAATCGATTTAACGTCAAAAGGTGGAAGGAGACATGGCTGTCGATTGCTAGGGTCCGTACCCAATTGAATTGAACCTCGCGTCATGATTCAAGCTCGTCAGGAGGGCTTGATTCGTGGCGGACAATTTCTGGCTCAGCGATGAGCAATGGGCGGCGATCGAGCCGCATCTCCCGATGGTCCACACCGGACCTGAACGCAAGGACGATCGCCGCGTCATCAGCGGGATCATCCATCGGTTGCGCGAGGGCTGCCGTTGGCGTGCGCTTCCCGACGAATATGGGCCGTATACGACGGCCTTCAACAGATACAACCGCTGGAGCCGACGCGGTCTTTGGCAACGGATCTTCGCGGCGCTGGTTGCCGGCGGCGATCCCCCAGCGCTCACGATGATCGACAGTTCGGCGGTCAAGGCGCATCGCTCGGCGAGCGGCGCCAGAAAAAGGGGGCGCAAAATCAAGCCATTGGCCGCTCGCGCGGCGGGCGCACGACAAAAATCCATGCGCTCGTCGACGAAGAAGGCCGTCCGCACGCCTTCCTGCTGACCGGCGGACACGTCGCCGACATCAAGGGCGCCGCGGCCTTGCTCGCGGCGACAGCGCCAAGCGAACGGTTGATCGGCGACAAAGGCTACGACGCGGATCATTTGCGCCTGTTCCTGCAAACACGCGGCACGACGCCGGTCATTCCCAACAAAATCAACCGCAAGACCCTCTTCCCGTTCGACGCCGAACTTTATCGCCTGCGCAACGTCATCGAGAGAACCTTTTGCCGGTTGAAAGACTTCCGGGCCATCGCCACCCGCTACGACAAAACCGCTCGGAACTTTCTCGCCGGCCTGTGCCTCGTCACCGCGCTCTGCTATTGGCTCAATTGAGCCCAGACCCTAATAAGCCAGGGGATGTTTACACTACAACGTGAGGTAGGCGAGCGCGAGATGGAGGAAGGCTATGAACATGACGTCGAGCCTTTTGAAGCGGGTGAAAATGCGCCTGAATCCTGTGAGCTTGCGAAACAGTCGATCGACTTCGTTGCGCCGCTTGTAGAGTTGCTTGTCATATTCCCGCGGCTCCTTGCGATTGTGCTTAGAAGGCACGACGGGCGTGAAACCCATTTCTTTGGCGCAAGCGCCCGTTTCATTGCCCTTGTAAGCCTTGTCGATGGCCAGGGGCAAGTTGGCTGGCAAGGCTTCGGGCTTTTGTTGTCTTCCCAATCTTCCAGAAGCGTGCGCCCCTCGACGCCGTCGCTGGCTTGGCCAGGGGATAGGCTGAACGTCACCGCCGTTTGATCATCCGCGGCGCCCATGTGAATTTTGGTTTTCCATCCGCCTTCGGACTTGCCGATTGCCTAGGGCCCTCTTTTTTGAGAGCGCCCTTGGCATCCGGATGCACTTTGACGTTCGTGCTTTCGAGCCCGAAGCATTCGATGCAAATGGTGATCAGGCGCTGCCGCCGTAGCACTTCCAAAAATTCCTTCGAGCACGCCTATGTCCGCCCACCGGCTAATCCTCATGTAAATGGTGAGCCAATTGCCGAATTCCTTCGGCACGCGGCGCCCCTTGCAGCCGTTCTCGGCGATATAGAGCAAGCCGTTGTCGATTTTCACGTTGCCGCGCTGCACGGGGAGAAGCGTTGGAGCCGCTAATCTTTCTTTTGTGTTAACAGGCCATAGAAAAAGGGAATTTCAGAATCTGGCATGAGTATTGCGTGAAAGGAGTTTCATAGATGGAGATTAATCCTACGATGGAAATTGCTTTCCTTGGCGCCGCCGTTATTTCTATCGCGATGACGGCGTCTGTCAATAACAGGCGTCGCTTCGCTTTCCTGCCAGCCATTGTGCGGAAACGTCAGTTTCACCTCGGTCCGAGGGCAACGAATCTGGTGTAACGCGGGGGTGGAGTTGAGGAGTCCGGAAAGTTAGTTCGGGTACCGTCCGGTGATTTTGCGGTGCTTCTTGCCTTGAGGACAGCGTTCAGCACAAAGTGCAGCCGGTTCTCAACGCCCGCATGTCCGCGCGCGGCCCGGAAGTTGTAGAAGCGTGTCGCGAAGCGGCAACCGCCGGACATTTCGGTGCGCCACCTAAACCGTTTGACGCAGGCGGCGCCGGGCAGCCGAAAGTAGCCGCGAAAACTCGAAAACGCCGATCCGGTCGAGCCAATAGACTTCCTTTATGATGCTGACGGTCTGCTCTTAGATGCGGTCGTGGTCCTTGCCGTGTTCAACGAAACTGTCAATGCAGGCGGCGGCGAAAGAGCTGGCGTCCCGGCGCGTAAGCTTGGCTGGCTGGCCTTGACCGCCAGCAGACAGCCGGCGCCGGTGTTCTCGAGCGTCTTTGCGATTTTGGCGTTGGTGGCAACGGCGGTGTTCGAAACCAGAGTGCTTTCACTCCGCTGCCTTGGGTGAGCCTTTAAAGAACAAAGCTCGTAGGCGTTGCGCTCGACCCACGTTTTGATCCCGCACGAGCCGGCGTGTGCTGGCATAAGCCGAAACAAAATGCAGCGGTTCCTTCCCCGCGGCCCGGTCCTAGCTGCGGCGCGAAGTTTTGTCCGTTCATCGAAACGAGCTCGTCCCAACCTCCAAATTTGTTGATTTTGAGTAAATATTATGATATTTTGATAATTGTACATCCATTATTGGTTGATACAAATCTTGATATGAGAATTCCAGTGCTCGGCATCAGCAAGAGCACGCCACGCATTGACGAGCCCGGGCAATGCTTTTCCGCGTTGCCGCGTAACGGCTGAACACGAGGCACACCGTGATCAAAATCGCTTTTCTATCCATTGCCGCGGCTCTGCTCGCCGCCGGCCTTATTACCGGCCCCGCCGCCGCAGGGCCAATCTTGCCCGATCTCATTATCACCAACATCTCGATGAAGTCCTGCAAATCCAATGAGCGGACAAGCCGTCACCTTCACTGCGACAGTCATGAATCAAGGAACAGCTGCCACCCCGAGCGGTGTCAGCATCGGCGTGAACTTCTTCGTCGACGGACAACCTGTGAGCACCTCGGACAATAACTTTATTTCACTAGCGCAAGGAGCATCAGTCAATCTCACCGCAAACTTGGGTCCTGGAGGCAGTCAAGGATCTTCGACATGGCTCGCTAGTGTAGGAAGCCACACCGTGCTAGCAGTGGTTGATCCTCTCAACCGCATTACTGAGAGCACTAAGGCGAATAATTCGTTGAGCATCACTATTTCGGTTGCCGCCGCACCTCCCGCTTTTGTAATCGGCGACCGTGTCACAGTCACAAAAAATCTCAACGTCTATGCAACAGCCTCGACCTCGGGAACAATTCTTGGTCAGGAACATGTCGGTACCCTCGGTACCGTTGTCGGCGGTCCCACCATCGTTAACGGTGCCGTCTGGTGGAATATCAATTTTGATATTGGTGCAGATGGGTGGACAATCCAAGACTACTTAGCCGAAGTGAGTGCCGCCCCAACCGTCACCCTTACTGCAAGCCCAACCTCAATAACCTCCGGCGGCTCCTCAACTCTCACATGGAGCAGCACCAACGCCACATCGTGTACGGGCACCGGCTTCACCGCAGGAGGGACATCCGGTACTGCGACCGTTTCTCCGACTGCCTCACAATCCTACTCCATCTCCTGCACCGGCGCCGGAGGAACAGGGAGCTCGTCGGTAACTATTACAGTGTCTGCGCCGCCACCTTATCCTACCCGATCTCATTGTCACCAACATCTCGATGAGTCCCGCAAATCCATCAAGCGGCCAAGCAGTCACCTTCAGTGCTACAGTCTACAATCAAGGAATAGCCGCCACACCAAGCGGCGTCAGCATCGACGTCTACTTCTGGGTTGACGGAAATCCGGTAAGCGCCTCGGACAATAACATAATGTCACTCGCACCAGGAGCATCTGTCACTCTCACCGCAAACCAGGCTCCCGGTAGCGGTGCAAAAGGAGGATCTTCGACATGGCTCGCTACGGCGGGAACCCACACCGTTATGGCGTTTGCCGACCCTCTCAACCGTATTAAAGAGAGCCAAAAGTCGAATAATTCGTTGAGCATCACTATTACCGTCCCTCTCACCCCCCCAGCATTTACAATCGGCGAACGTGTCATAACCACTGCCAATCTCGTCGTCTATGCAACAGCTTCAACCTCAGGAACAGTTGTCGCTGACGTACCTGCCGGTTCCTCTGGCACCGTCGCCGGCGGTCCCGTCACCGCCAACAATTTCGTCTGGTGGAATAGTCAACTATGACATTGGCCCAAGCGGGTGGAGCATCCAAGACTACCAAGCCGGGGTCAATCCCATCCCCACCGTCACCCTTACTGCAAACCCAACCTCAATAACCTCCGGCGGCTCCTCAACTCTCACGTGGAGCAGCACCAACGCCACATCATGCACGGGCACCGGCTTCACCGCAGGAGGGACATCCGGTAGTGCGACCGTCTCTCCGACTGCCTCACAAACCTACTCCATCTCCTGCACCGGCACAGGTGGAACGGCGGCCCCGTCGACGTAGCTATTACAGTGTCTGCAACGCCACTTACAGCACTGCAGTGCCCCAGTGGCGGGTTTAGCGGTTTAACTTTAACAGATGGGTCAATGAATGATTTGCAACAAAGTTGTACGGTAAACGGTAATTTAGTCATCGGAGGGACTGGAACCAATGCCTCACTGCTAAACATCGGACAAAATATCGTGCTGACCGTGGTGGGCAATATCAATTTGTCCGGCTCTGGGGCGCTGAGCGTCAATGGTGGCACACTTGCTCTGGCCAACCAGTACAATCTTCAGTGGAGTATCAATGCGGCCGACAATTCCAATATATCCATGCTCAATGGAAACGTAACTACAAACGCTTCGGGAGCAAACAACCTGACGTCGAACTTACAATGCTAATGGAAACGCAAATTTACAGTTCGTAAATTCTACTTTGAATACAAAATAATAACTGGCTGCTAGCCGAATTGGGCGATAGTTCAAGCTTCACCGGTACGCAATTCGAGCAGTTCCTACTGAGATATACCTAAACGGGCAAAATTCTGTAAGCATAACAGGGACTCAAACCAGCATGAGCGTCCACCTAGGTTTAGCTTCCGGCACCTCCGGAACCCTTACCCTTCCCAATACATCAACGAATTATACTTGGTCTGCTGGTAGTTCCACGGGATTAAACGTCGGATGGAATGTCACGGTGACAAATGCCCAACCAGGTCTCTCAATTGAGTCCCATGCCGACTCCAATTGGACCATTGCCGGAGCCAACATTTCACAAAAGGAACTCATAGTTTCACTTGATTTAGATCCAGCCACATCCCCCACTGGTCTCGTGACGCTGAACCAGCTTCCACTAGGGATCGTAGGAGCCAGCACGCCGTTTTCCTTCACGTTTCCGTGGAGCAGTCAGCCGCAGTTAACGCTTAATAATGTAAACCTCGGTCCGCTTGCCTGGCAGATCTACATTGGCAGCGGTGCGGTTCCCGTCAATGCCCAAATTTCTAACTCCGCTATAAACGAGATTGGAGTTGTCGCCGGCAATGTTAATGTAACCAACTCCACGTTACAGCTTGGAGAGTCAGATGCCTTTGGACCGCTTTCCGTCATGAATATTCAAGGAAGTGATATATGGAATCATACAGTTCAAGCAGCTAATGGCGGACAATCACTATTCAAAATAGCACAATCCACGGGAACCTCTTTTCAGCTAATGGTTGCAATTCAGGAGTGTGTTCCGTCATTACCCTCACGAATGTTACCGAAGCGAAAAACGGTACTCAATCGTCCTGTTCACTTACTGACATTAACACATAATTCAATCCAACGGAACTCCGCTTTGCGATCCATATAACCCGCTAATGGGCACATCTACGTATAAAACCTCTAGTGGAGGAACCATAAACCGATAACGTTGACCTAGGAATCAAGAGTACCGTCGCGAAAGTGGTGGAAATTGAAGGTGGCGTCATCTCCACGTTGTTCCAAAAAGCAAATCGGCGTTGGCGCGCTGATGGAGATCACGCCAAAAGCAAATTCCAACCGGAATCGCGACGGTACATTGATGGTGCCAAGATCAGAGTTATCGGTAAAAAATTGGGAGCTTGTTACCCGCAAAGCTATCCCCGCCCAGTTAGCTAGGGCTGGGGAAGGCGCTTGGAGATCGCCGTCTTCCAGCAGAGTTTCGGAGGCTTTGAGGAATTCAATTTTTGATAAAGGTGCTGACCTCCAGTATCCAAGAATTTTACGGAAATAATGTTCATTACGCAATGTTCGCGAGACCAGCCGGCATTGGCCCGCCATGGGCGAAGTCGAGAAGTTCGATCGTATGGAGCACCGGGATCGATGTGCCGCTCGCGATCTGCGCGATGCAACCGATGTTCCCGGTAGCGACGAGAGCGGCCGAGGTCCGCACGATATTCGTGATCTTGCGGTCGCGCAGCTTCAAGGCAATCTCCGGCTCCAAGATATTATAGGTTCCTGCAGAGCCGCAGCACAAATACCCTTCGGGAATGTCGCAGACCCTAAAGCCTGCTTGCGTCAAGAGTTGCCTTGGCAAGGCGTCGATCTTTTGGCCATGTTGCATTGAGCAGGCTGAATGATAGGCGACCGTTAGGCCGGACGGTTTCGACGGCTTCGGCAGATCGAGCGTATCCAAAAATTCCGTCACATCCTTGGCGAGCGCGGAAATGCACGCTGCTCTTGCCGCATATGCGGGATCGTTGCGAAGCAGAAATCCGTAGTCCTTGACCATCGTGCCACAGCCTGATGCTGTGACCAAAATCGCATCGAGTCCATGCCTCTCGATTTCCGCGCTCCAAACATCGACATTCTGCCGCGCCTGGGAAAGCGCGCCCGCTTCCTTGCCCAAATGGTGAAGTAGCGCGCCGCAGCAGGCTTCGCTTTTGGCAAGCACGGTTTCAATTCCGAACCTATTTAGCAAGCGAATCGTGGCGATATTGATGTCTGACCGCAACACCTGCTGCACGCAGCCCCCATGAAGGGCAACGCGAGCAACCGGCGCTACGGCCGAGGAGATCGCCCCCGGATGCATACAGGCGGATTGCGCGCGGCTAGGGACGAGGCGCAGCATCGCGGCAAGGCGCCGCCCCGTGCGGCCAAGCCGCGGATAAAGACGACTGAAGGGTCTGGCTAAGGGCGCGGCGGCAATCGCAACCCGGAAACGGTTCGGGTAAGGGAGAATGGCACCGAGAAGAGCCCGGAAGAGCCGATCCGCGAGCGGTCTTCGATAAGTCTTTTCGATATGGCTTCTCGCCCCATCGACAAGATGCATGTAGTTCACCCCCGATGGGCAAGCCGTCATGCAAGCGAGGCAGGAAAGACAGCGGTCAATGTGCTTGACGGTCACCGCATCGGCGGCTCGGTTTTGTTCGAGCATGTCCTTGATAAGATAGATGCGTCCGCGCGGAGAATCGCGTTCGTCGCCAAGTAGCAAAAAGGTTGGGCAGGTCGGGTTGCAGAAGCCGCAATGAACGCAGGTACGGAGAATTTTCTCTGCCTCTGCAGTCGCCGGATTTTTGAGCTGCGAGGAAGAAAAATTCGTCTGCATCTCAAAATTCCGCCCACATGCGGCACGGCTCCAAAATCGCATAAGGATCGAACGCATATTTCAGCCGCCGTGACAGTGCGGCGAGCTCTTGCGGCTGCGGTTCGAACACCGGGATTCTTCCGCGGGTTTCGGCGGGTGCGCGGATTAAGGTCGCGTGCCCGCCGCCATTTTCCGCGACCGCCTTGCGAACGACGTCCGCCGCCGCGCCGGGACAGGGGTCGATTGCAAGCCAGACCAAGCCGCCCGACCAATCGAACAAAGCTTCAGCGTTATGCGAATGGGCAACCGTCGCGGCGGCTTTTGGTCCGGCGGTTGGCGCCACGGATATTCTCCAAATGATTTTTTCGCACGGGCAGGCGAGAGGCGCGACATCACGAATGGCGCGCCAGAGCGATTGGGAAGCAGGCGCGTCCAGCCGGGTTATTGGCGCTAAATCTTTCAACATCGCTTCGAGCCGGTTGAGACGCCCATTCACGGAGGGCAAAAAACCCTCGACGCGCAATGCCGTGATCGAGGTCGAGTACCCTTGTGTCTTTGCCGCGTAAGGCGGCAGATGCGCGGCGCCCGATATATCCGCCGGCGCGCCCATGGCGGCGCAAAGCGCCGTTACGGCCGACGACGGATCGAGGCCGGCAAGTATCAGTGTCGCCAAAGTTTCCCCGCGCGGAAGTATTTTTAAGGTCACCTCGGTTGCCACGGCTAGGGTTCCGAAGGACCCGGCGAGGCCGCGCGACAGATCATACCCGGTGACGTTTTTCACGACCCGGCCACCGGCCCTAAAAGCCTCACCGCGGCCGGACACGGCCTGGACGCCCAAGACAAAATCCCGCGCTGCGCCCGCCTTGATGCGGCGCGGACCAGAGAGATTGGCCATGATTGCACCTCCGATCGTTCCACTTCCAGTGCCATAAAGCGCTGCAAAGGACATCGGCTCGAAGGCCAGCTCCTGCGCATTTTGGGCGAGCATCGTCTCGATGGTCTCGATGGGCGTTCCGGCAAGCGCCGAGAATACGAGTTCGCCGAACTCATAAAAAGTAACGCCGTCGAGGCGGGAGAGATCGAGGCGGTCCGCGTTTTCCACTGGCCTGCCAAGTGCCGCCTTCGATCCGAGACCGGTAACCGAAACCGGCCTGCGCCTAGCTGCTGCCTCAGTGATACATTCCGCCACCTCGGCAGGATCGGCCGGGAGAAAAAGGGACATTGTTGTTCGTGCGCCTTAGATCCCAGACGAAAAATAAGTTGATTGGTTTCAGTGACTTGTGATTCTCTGTTGGTTGCAAATCGACGGAGGATCAGGTGGCCTGGACCGAGACCACTCGACAACACTATGCCCGCTCTCAGGCGCGGTATGCAAGCGATTGCACAGATGCGGAATGGGCCATCGTCGAGCCTTTCCTGCCAGGTCCATCACGCGTAGGACGTCCACGGAAGACGGATCTGCGAGAGGTCTGGAATGCCATCCAGTATATCGCCGCGACAGGCTGTTAATGGGCGATGCTGCCAAAGGACTTTCCTCCCTTTACGACCGTGCAGCATTATTTTTACCGGCTTCGCGACAACGGCGCGCTCGATCTCCTCAACGAAGCCTTGGTTTGCGCTTCGCGCGGGTTCTGCGGCCGCGCGCAGGAGCCTACGGCGGCCATCATCGACAGCCAAAGCGTCAAGACCACGGAAGCGGGCGGTCCGCGCGGCTATGACGCCGGCAAGAAACTGAACAACCCTCGCCTATAAGGCGAGGGGTTCAAGAGGGGTCGATTTGAAATCGACTGTCGTCCTGCACCGGTTCGCCTTCCTGGTCATTGATGTAGTCGTTGATCATTTCATCGGTAATGTTGCCCGAGGTAACTGCAAAATAGCCCCGCGCCCATAGATGCTGACCCCAGTATTGTTTCTTGAGATGCGGGAACTCCTGAAACAGGAGGCGCGAACTTGTTCCTTTCAGCCATTGCACGATTTGGCTGATATTCTGGTGAGCGCGATAGCTGATGAACATATGCACATGATCTGTTGCGACCTTCCCGGAGATGATCTGCAGATCGTTTTCCATCGCGATTTGCCTCAGTAAATCGCGAACACGCACCGCCACAGGTCCTGTCAGCACCTTTTTCCGGTACTTCGGGACCCAGACGAGATGAACCTTCAAATCGTACTTCGCGTGGCTACCAAGCCGATATCGTCGCATAATGCGACTTCATCTACCCTTCACTTCGCCTGAAGGCGAGAGTTTGAACCCCGACAGAGACAATCAAGGGCCGCAAGCGCCACATCGTGACGGACACGTAGGGCCATATGCTGGCAGCGATCGTGCACGAAGCGAGCATTCAGGACAGGGATGGCGCGCCCAGTGTCATCGGCTTCGCCTGCGAAAGCTTCCCGGCCGTCACGCATATCTTCGCCGATAGCGGCTATGCAGGCGAGAAGCTCGAAACCGCGCTGGCAAAACTGAAAGGCCCTGCAATCGAAATCGTCAAACGTCCGGATGGCGCGAAATAATTCGTCCTCGTCGCAAGACGATGGGTTGTCGAGCGAACCCTTTCCTGGATTAATCGCTGCCGCAAACTCGCCAAGGACTGGGAGGCCCCATCGCATCATCCGAGGCGTGGCTCCTCATCGCCTCCATCAGGCAGCTCTCCCGACGCCTCGCGAGGCTTACCTCAGCAAAACTTAATTTAATCATGAGTCAGATGGGGTGATTGGGGTCTTGGCCGAGGGACGATGAAGGCGGCTGCTCCTATCGAGATGTGAGAACGTGGCCGGTGTCGAATCGCCACGAGCATCAGGAAGGAACAGCCATGAAGTATTTTGCCGGACTGGACGTTTCATTGGAAGAGACCGCAATTTGCGTAGTCGACGAAACTGGGCAAATCCTCAAGGAGACGCGTACCGCGAGCGAACCGGAAGCGCTCGACGCTGTCTTCTCGGCCCTCGGCCTGCCACTTGAGCGTTTAGGGTTGGAGGCTTGTTCATTGACGGCGTGGCTGCATGGCGAGTTGAAAGCCGCCGGGTGGCCAGTGATCTGCATCGAGTCGCGACGAGCCAAGGCGGCTATAGGCGCCATGCCGGACAAGACCGGCCGCAACGATGCGCGTGCTATCGCACAAATTATGAGAACCGGATGGTTCCGCGCGGTGCATGTAAAGACATCGGCCTGTCGTTCCTGGCGTTCGCTCCTGATCGCGCGCCGAACCGTTCTCAACGAGATGCGGTCGATTGAGAACGTGGTTCGGGCGATCTTGCGCGAAACCGGCTTGAAACTTGGAACACCGGCGCGAAAAGATTTTATCGGCCGCGCCCGCGAGCTTATCGGGGGCGTGGATGCTGTGGTGCGCATGATCGAACCTCTGCTCGAAATTCCCGGCGTGATGCTGCGAGAGTTCGCAAGACTGACCAAACAAATTCTCGACGTCGTGCGGAATGAGCCTATCTGCCGCCGATTGATGAGCGCTCCGGGCGCCGGTCCCCTGACGGCTCTGGCCTTTCGAGCGACGATCGGTCAGCCGGAGCGGTTCCGCAAATCCAGGGATGCCGGCGCTCACCTGGGTTTAACTCCGCGACGGTATCAATCCAGTGAAACTGACGTCCAGGGCCGGGTCAGCCGGAGCGGCGGCGAGCTGGCGCGCACGGCTCTTTATGAGGCGGCGCATTCGCTTCTGGTTTGCAGCAAAAAATGGTCCAGCTTGCGCGCCTGGGGCATGACGATTGCCAAGCGTCGCGGCATGGCGAGAGCCCGGATCGCGGTCGCCCGCAAGCTTGCGGCCATCCTCCATCGGATGTGGGTCGACGGCGTCGAGTTCCGGTTCGGGAGTGAGAAGGCCGCTGCCGCCGGCGCCTCAAGGATGCTCGCCGCAACCTTATAAAAGGGAGAGTGAACCAACTGGAATTCGAATCCGCGCGAGCGGAACGCGTCGTTCCCGTAGGGACGATGGGCAAGGCGATCTCGTTTAAAGTCCTGAACCTGGGGGCGTAAGCCGGCAAGGCCGTGAAACAGATTGAGACGTTTTGCTTTCCTGACCCAATCATGCGGCGGCCTTCGCGCCAGCCGCGAAGAGAAGCGAGTAACCTACGAGAACGAAAAGCCACCGATCGCGAAGGTAAGAGCAGGAGCAGCTTAGACTCTGACGACCCCAATCAGAGAGGACTCTTAAGGATATTTGCGGTTTGGCGGAATCGGATCATGTTCTAAACTGTCATTGGCGATCCCGGTCGCAATTCGTTTTTTAGCTGCACGAAGCAGAGGCGTTGACATCGTACCCCTTCCGCCCGCAATTCCGGTCTCTCATTCGAAAGCTTGAGCTCATGGTCTTACCGGCGCCCCGAAAGCTGCGCTTGGCGCTCCTAGTGTTTGGCATTGTTCTCGGATTATTTGGCCTTTGGATGCTGTTACCGGAGGTGCTGCGGCCAAAGCTCGTGGGTCTAGCTTTCGATCGCAGTGGCATTGAGGCCGCCGCGGCAGGGCGGGCCCGCGCGGTTCTTGCCGCGGAAACCGGCGTGATTAGGGGTGATCTTTGGGCCGAAGCCGCATTCACCGGCGCGCGCTTCATGGGGACTGATCGCCTGGCAATCCACGACTGGACCAGTTCCGGCCAGCTCGCGCGGGCCAAGGCCAACGCGGAGACGGCCCTGGCGCTCGCCCCAGTCAACGGCGCGGCATGGCTTTTTTTGGCTAGGCTTCCGGCAATTTCGACAGAAGGAGAGAACCGCATTGGCACTCTTCTTGAAATGTCGTATTTCACCGCGCCGGGTGACCTGGTCCTCGCCCCCTGGCGCCTCGAACGCGCAGCTACCTCGAGCGCGCTCGCGGATAAGGACCTCCAGGCGTTCATCAAAGGCGATATTCGCGCAATGCTGGATCGCGGACCGGAATTTCACCAGGCGATTATGACCGCCTATCACAATGCCTGGCCGCAAAACCGGCCTATATTCGAATCTCTTGTGGCGGATGCCGATCCGGCCGTAGCCCAATTGCTGCGTGCCGACGAGCCAAAATGAGAGCGGTTGGCCAGCCGCGGCGACTTCCTGTAAAACCGGTATTATTAAGTTCCCTTGTCCGTCAAGTCCCGCGGGGCTCGACGATCAAGCTCGCGCCGTGAGCCTTGCCACGAAGGCCGTGCCCATGCGCGAAGGCCAAGCCAGACCGTTCAGTCCCGCCAATTCCGCGATAACCAAGGGCAGCAACGATGCAGAAGATCAGGGTTGAAAATCCCGTTGTCGAACTCGACGGCGACGAAATGACGCGGATTATGTGGCATTACATACGCGATAAGCTCATTCATCCTTACCTCGACATCAAACTCGAATATTACGATCTCTCAATTGAAAACCGTGACGCGACGAACGATCAGGTAACGGTGGAAGCCGCCAATGCCATCAAGAAATACGGGGCCGGCGTCAAATGCGCCACCATCACTCCGGACGAAGCCCGGGTCGAAGAGTTCAAGCTTAAGCAAATGTGGAAATCGCCGAACGGCACCATCCGCAATATTCTCGGCGGCGTGATTTTCCGGGAGCCTATTATTTGCCAAAATATCCCGCGCCTCGTGCCTGGCTGGACCCGGCCGATCGTCATCGGCCGTCACGCATTCGGCGACCAATATAGCGCGACTGATTTCAAGGTACCCGGCAAAGGCCGCCTCGTCATCAAATTCGAGGGCGAGGATGGTACGATCATCGAACGAAAAGTGTACGATTATCCAGGTCCGGGCGTTTCCCTTTCGATGTATAACCTCGACAAGTCGATCGGTGATTTTGCCCGCGCTTCGATGAATTTCGGGCTCATGCGCGGATATCCCGTCTTTTTATCGACGAAAAACACGATTTTGAAATCCTACGATGGGCGCTTTAAGGATATATTCCAGCAAGTATACGAAACCGAATTCAAGGACGCATTCGGCGAGGCCGGACTGACTTACGAACATCGCCTTATCGACGACATGGTTGCCTCTTCGCTCAAATGGTCCGGCGGCTATGTCTGGGCCTGCAAGAACTATGACGGCGATGTCCAGTCCGACATCGTCGCGCAAGGCTTCGGATCGCTCGGGCTCATGACTTCGGTGCTGATCATTCCGGATGGCAAAACGGTTGAAGCCGAGGCTGCGCATGGCACGGTGACCCGGCATTATCGTGAACATCAAAAAGGCATGGAGACGTCAACCAATTCGATCGCCTCGATTTTTGCCTGGACGCGGGCATTGTCGCACCGTGCCAAGCTTGACGGCAATGCCGAACTGGCAAAATTCGCACCGGCTCTTGAAGCGACATGTGTCGCCACGGTGGAGGCGGGCTACATGACCAAGGACCTTGCCCTCCTTGCCGGTGCCGACCAGCATTGGCTCTCGACGACAGGTTTCCTCGACAAGATTAGCGAAAATTTGCGCGCGCGCATGAGCGGAGGATAGGACTCGCGGGCACCCTTCGCCGAGCGGCACGGAAAACCCCTTGCCCTTGGCAGTAAGCCCGCGCTTAGCCCCGGCCATCGCCGTTGCGCACCAGACGATTTCCCTCAATCTTGCCGATCCGTCCCGCGATGACGATGCGTGGAATATTACAAGCGTTAACGGCGGCGTGCGTATGAGCACGCGAGCGGGACAAATACCGTCAGGCGTTATGACGGGAGCTTGCCGTCTGGGGTCACCTTGTCGATGGCCTGCGGCAGATGCTGCGCCAGCAATTCGGCGATTTTGTCGGCGGGAAGGCCCATCTTGGCGGCCAGAACTCTTCACCATGTCAGAGCCGAGCGCCTGATGAATCTGATCCGCCGTGACCGGCAGATTTTGTCCCTGCGAAATCCATGACTTCACGGTATTGCCGAGGCCATTCTTCTCGAATTGGGCGACGACGTTTTGCAAGCCGCCTTGCTTTTCGATGTAGCTGTTGAGTAGCGTCGTGGCACCGGCGCCGATGACGCCGCCGAGTATTCCGTCGAACATACCCATACGACCCTCCTTACCCATGATCGCCTCAAGTTCCTGGCCGGGCTGGAGCTCTCAGCCTTCGTCCAGCCGATGAACAGACGTCGAAATGGTGATTACGGCCATCGGCGTGCTTTGGCAAGATCGCGCCGAGGCTGGGGCGCCCGGCCTTCCCAACGGCGCGGCAAATGAGCGTGTCATCTGGGGGTCGGGCAAAAATAGTTGAGCGGGGGACGAAAAGGTTGCCGGCAGCCTCTTTGAAATGGCCGGACGCCGGGCTACAAACCGGCGAGGTAGGATTGTCCCCATGTCGATGATCGGTTCCATCCGCAGGCAGCTCGCGCCCATCCATCCGGAGGGCTATATTTTTATCGCGGGCTTTGCCCTCGCCACCGTTGTCCTTGGCTCGTTATTTGGCTCTTTGTTCTGGATTGGCGCGATCGCGACAGCCTGGTGCGCCTATTTCTTCCGTGACCCGGTCCGCCTCACGCCCCTAGACGAGGCTCTGGTGATTTCGCCCGCCGACGGCGTCGTCTCCGCGGTTGGCTATTTCGCGCCGCCGCCGGAACTTGGCCTTGGGCCAGAGCCGATGCAGCGGGTTTCGATTTTCATGTCGGTGTTCGACTGCCATGTAAATCGCGCGCCAGTTGCCGGCCGGGTGACGAAGATCGCCTATCGGCCAGGCCTTTTCGTTAATGCCGATCTCGACAAGGCAAGCGAGAACAACGAGCGCAATGGCCTCGTCATCGAAGGCGGCGGCGGCCATTTCGGCGTGGTGCAGATCGCCGGACTGGTCGCCCGGCGCATTGTCTGTACTGTGCGCCAAGGCGAGGTCATCGGCGCTGGCGACCGGTTCGGCCTGATCCGCTTCGGGTCGCGCGTCGATGTCTATATGCCCGGCACGGCGAGACCCTTGGTGACGATAGGATCCAAGGCGGTCGCCGGCGAGACGGCACTCGCCGAACTTCGCGCGAACGCTCCGCGCCGGAATTTCAAATCCGGGTGAACCGACGCCGAGGCAAGGGGTGGCCTGAGGCAGCGTGCAAGACTATGTCTTATGGGGCTGACGCTCCATCGCAAGGCCTCCCGAAAGCGCGGGGGGCGGCAAAGCAGTCTTCGAGCTGCGCACCAGCCGGAATCTCCAGCTGCGCCAAAATAGTGCAACAGCGTCCAATCGTGACGTTTGCCGCTATGCGCGCGAGATTGCCGATCCTCGTTTCCTCCCCGATAACCGTGTCGCCCACCACGCCGCGATCGATAGTCGAATTGGCGCCGATCTCGGCGCCGTCCTGAACAATGACCCTGCTAATCCATGGCGTCCAGGAAAGCCCATGAAGGGCCGGGGCGCCAGAATGGCCGAAATCGACACTTGGCTGACCGATGCGCACCCCCGGATGCAAGATAACCCTATCACCGATCAGCGCATGGGAAATCGTTGCCTGTGGCCCAATTCTGCAATCGCGGCCTATGCAGACATTCGAACCGATGACGCTGTTCGCGCCGACAATCGAACCGGAACCGATTTCCGCGTAGGGGCCAATGACCACCCCCGGATCGACGATCACGTGTTGTTCGAGACGTGCCTCGGGATGAATCGAAGCGCCTGGATTGATCCCCGCCGTGCCAACCAAGGAGTTTGGCCCGATTGCCTGTGGAAACAGCCGCCGCAGGGCGAGCGCGAAGCCGCGAGCGGGCGCGTCCATCACCAGCGCCATGGTTGATTTTGGCACGCGCGTCGCGTCGCCTGAAGTTACGAAGCAAGCGGTGGCGCGGCTCATCTCCAGAAGCCCGGCGCTTTCCGGAGAATCGAGAAAGGTGAGCTCGCCCGGCTCCGCCTCGCCGAGGGGTGCCACTCCGCTTACGATGGCGGACAGATCGGCGCCGTCAAGAACCGCCGCGCCGGTACAGGCAACGATATCGGCAAGCGATGTTTGGGCGGCGCGCGGAAAAAAACACTGGTTCGCTCATGCGAGCCCCACCACGTCCCATTATGGAACATTTGCCATGCCAGGCGCGCCACGTAGATCGGCCCCAGCCGAAGCATTCTCAGAAGGTGGTGCCCCCGGTGAAGCGGAAGAACTGAGTCTGATCGAATTGGCTCTTGGTGATAACCTTGGCGAAGTCGAAGCGGATTGGCCCCAACGGGGACGACCAGATGATTGAAGCACCGGCGGAGGTCCGGATCAACGAAGAATTACCACCGACGGTGATGCAATTACTTTGCGTGAAGAGTGGAGAGACGTCGCTTGGGGTGCACACGCCGTTCGGACTGAAATTGGTGCGTCCGGTAAATCCAAACAATGTGCCGGCGTCGGTGAAGAGCGCTCCTTTAAGGCCGAGATCTCTTGGCAGGCCGTAGAGCGGGAACTGCACTTCAAGACTGCCGCCAAAATATTTGGTGCCGCCAAGCGGGTTGCCCTGAGGGTCGCCGGACCCTATGTCGCGCGGACCGATGCCAAACGGAGCAAATCCGCGCACCAGGGTCGGCCCGAGATTGAAATTGTCCACGATGCGGAATTGATTCCCGCCAAGAGCCGCCAGATCGCCGCCTTGCAGATGCACGAGCCCGACGATCTGATCATATAACTCGTGATAATAACGGAGGTCGCCGGTGGTGCGCACGAAACGCTCATCGCCGCCCGCGCCAGCTATGTCTTGCCGCAATTCGGCGAATAAGCCGCCTGTCGGATTTCTGTTGTTGTCTAGCGAATTATAACCAAGGGTGTAGCCGAACATCGAAGTCACGAATGGGCCCTGTGCTTCCTTGAGCGCCAAGGAGGCCTCGCCGTTCGTCAAGCAGTTATTAAAGTAACTTGGCGGGTAGCCAGTGCCAAAACCCGGCGTAATTCCCCAAATCGGGCTGGTACAATCGTTGAAGGGTTGCCCAGACGAGTTAGGAATTGATATGTCATTGCGGCTAATCGAGTATCGAGGAGAAAATGTAATCTCCTCGGTCACCGGCAAGCCAAGGCGCAGCGTCGCACCCGTCGTGAAGTCATTGTAGAAAGAAAATTGAAAGGCGTCGCTTTTCTTCGCATAAATATCGAAGCCCGCCGCGATCCGGTTGTCGAGGAAATAAGGCTCGGTGAAGTTGAACTCGACGCCCCGGCTGTACTGTCCCTCAGAAACCGACAAGCGCACAAATTGGCCGCGGCCCATAAAATTGGTTTCGGTCACCGCGGCCTCGGCAATGAAACCTTGCGAGGTCGAATAACCTCCAGATAGCGACAGAGAGCCGGTCGGCTGATCTTCTACATCGACCACCACAATCACCCGGTCTGGAGTCGAACCCGGTTCATTGGTAATCTTCACCTTCTTAAAGAAGCCGAGATTATTGAGCCTTCTCTCCGCCCGGTCGATGAGGACACGATTGTAGGCGTCACCTTCGCCGATTTCGAATTCGCGGCGGATCACGTAGTCCCGCGTTCTGGTGTTGCCGCGCACGACAATACGTTCGATGTAAACACGCGGTCCCTCGTCGAGGACGAAGGCGATGGTCACGGTATGCGTCGCCGGATCGCGGTCGCCGCGCGGATGCACCTGCGTGAACGGGTAGCCGTGCTTGCCAACCTCTTTGGTCAGTGCGGTGACGGTCTTTTCGACCATATCACCATTATAGATTTCTCCGGCGGAAAGCCGCACCAGGGGACGCAGTGCCTCTCCGTCGAGGTCCGGCAAATGCGATTCCACGTTGACCGCAGCGACGGTATATTGCACCCCCTCCTCGACCGTGATCGTGACAATATAGCCGCCTTGCGCCGGATCGAATTGGGCGTCCGAGCCCACGACGTGAAAATCGGCATATCCGTTCTTGAGATAGAACCGCCGGATGAGTTCGAGGTCTGAGGCGATCCTGTCGGGATCGTAGACATCCGACGTCTTGAAGAACGAGAGGTAATTCATCTCCGTCGTCTGCATGAGATCGCGCAGCTTGCCGGAGGAATAGGCCTGATTGCCGACGAATTCGATCGCCTTGACGCCGGTCTTTTCGCCTTCGTCGATGGTGAATACGACATCAAGCCGTCCATTTGGCAGGTCGACGGTCCGGGCGGTGACCGTGGCCGCCGCGCGGCCGGAACGCCGGTAAACGTCCTTTATGCGCTCGATATCCGCATCGACCATGGCCTGGCTATAAGGCCCGCGCGATTTCGAATTGACTTCAGCGGTCAGAACCTCGGTCTTGACCTTGCTGTTACCCTCGAATGCGACGCGGTTGATGACATTGTTCTCGGTTACGTGAATGACGACTTGGCCCCCGGCCCGGCTCACCGTGACGGAGGAAAACAATCCGGTGGCATAGAGATCCTTGACCCCCTTGTTGACCGAAGCCTGATCCGAGCCGCTGAAATATGCGGCAATTGTTTCGCTGTCGACACGCTTGTTGCCTTGGACCAGGACGTTATCCGCGACAGCGGCGACACTCCCGGCGCAGAGCCAAGCCAGGGCGAGGATTACAGCGGCGAACCGGCGTTGAGATTGACCCATTAACGACATTATAAGACCGGTCCCCACATCCACGAACGCTTACTCCATCCCAGGCACTACTTCATCACGGCCCTAGCCGGATGATACAACTAGTTGTAATGGAACGGGCAAAGTTTCCTCCCGCTAGCCGCCAAGCGTGGTTTTTACAAGGCGTGGTTTACAAGGTTTGGCATCCCCCGCAAAGCAAGTTTCGTCGAATTGTAGCGATTTTGCGGGAGCGTGGCAGGCAAGACACGGATCGCGGTAAGCAAATCCTTAAGAAACAAGGTTAACCCCATGCTTCCATTAGGATAAAACCATATTAGAAGGAACTCAGTCCGCCCGCTCGGATTATCCCCAATGCATCCATTGGCGGGTCAGGCGAACAACATCGTTGTAGGTGGCGAAAACCATCAAGCTTGTCACCAACATGAGGCCGACCTTGAAGCCAAACTGTTGCAGCTTGTCGTTCATGGCTTTACCGCGAACCGCCTCCACCGTGTAATAGAGGAGATGACCGCCATCGAGGAGAGGTATCGGGAAGAGGTTCAGCATTCCGACCGAAATCGACAGAATTGCGGCAAGGTTGAGCAATGCCGCAAAGCCGATCTTAGCCATCGCCCCGGACATCTCGGCGATCCGGATCGGTCCCGAGAGTTGATCGGCGGATTCCTGCCCGGCCAGCAGGCCCTTGAGATAGCTGCCGGTGCGCGCCACGACATACCAGGTCTCCGACCCAGCGAGCTTCACCGAGGCCGCAAAACCGTAGGTCTGGACATGCCAATTTTCCGGCTTGCTCTTGGATTGGACTCCAAGGACGCCCACTCGCGTGGTACCGAAAGGGGTCACCACGTCGCGCCGACGCGGCGTCGCGGCAAGTTCTATCAATTTGCCGCCGCGATCGATGCCGAAAACCAATTCCGTATCGCTGGCAGACTGCACGATACGCTGCATATCCTCGAAGCTATCGACCTTGGTCCCGTTGATTGAGACAATCAGATCGCCGAGCTGAAACCCGGCCGCCTCGGCGGCACTTCCGGTGGCAATGCCGTCCACCGTCGCAAGCAGGATGGCGCGCCCATTCACGTAAAAGATCCCGGTGAAAATGACAATCGCCAGGAGGAAATTGGCGAGCGGACCCGCGGCGACGATCGCCGCCCGCTTCCAAACTTTCTGAGCAAGAAAACTAACTGCCTGCTCGCTCGGAGGCATGGCCGCGATGGCGGCTTCATCCGCCATCGAGGCGCTATTGGCGTCGCCGTGGAATCTGACATAGCCGCCAAGCGGGAAAGCCGCGACCTGCCAGTGTGTTCCATGACGGTCGTTAAAGCCGAAAAGTTCCGGCCCGAAGCCAAACGAGAAGGTGTCGACCTTAACTCCACACCAACGGCCGACCAGGAAATGGCCAAGCTCGTGAAAGAAAATCACGAGGCTCAGGACAAAAAGGAAACCCAACATTATATACCCGGCCGACGGCCAAAGTGTTGTGAGGATTGACATTTGAGCTCCTAGCCGATCTCAATAAGCATATCGGGATAAACTCCAATATTTCCCGATTCTCGCGATGCTATCATCCGGCAGCCAAACTACTGAGAGCCCGTAAAGATCCAGAGAAGCGGATCTTTACGTCGCGCCGGCTGCGGCATCGCCGAACCTGATTTCAAGATAATCGCTCGCGAAACGAGCACGGCCTTGCGCCATTACCTTGAGCCAAACCACGACTATGCCATCAATTCATATTTCCCGGCCAAGCCAAAACTTTGCCGAGACGAACAGCCGCGAGCAATGCCCAATTGGATTACCAAAATTTCTGCTCCTTGCAGTGCAAAAGCGAAAATTCGAAACAGGCATCGTTTCCGCTATCTGCTACCCAACATGGCATTTATTACAATAGCATTTTTTACAATAGCATTTAGTGTGCCATTGAGGCACTTAATGTGCCACGGACAAATTCACAGCATCTCATTCCTAATTATTTGTCCATGTTCAAAAAAACAATTTGAAACAGACGGGGGAAGCAATTTAAGAGCAGCATTAGCGGTCCTTTGCAGCCAAAGGCCGGTTCCCCGCAGCGTGATGATCCATGCTCACCGCATCCGAGCACGCGAGGCCGCTTACCCAACAAGCACGAAACGCGATCGTTCGCGCACAGCACGGTCCATGGCGAGAGCGTCGGCGACCGATTCCGGCTCACGGGCAACCCCGTCGGCGAGCGCCGAATTGCAAGCTTGCTCCACCATTTGGGCGATCTCGTGAAATGCAATCCGCCCGTTCAAGAAAGCCTCGACCGCGATTTCATTGGCGGCATTCAAGACAGTTGGGAGGCCGCGGCCGGTGCGCAAGGCGTCAAGGGCGACGCGCAAGGCAGGAAAGCGGTCGAAATCCGGGCGCTCGAAGGTTAGCTTGCCGATGGCTCGCCAAATCGAGCCGCCGCGCCGCGGTCGCGCTTCGTTTCGGATAAGAGAGACAATGTGCGATCGGGACCTTCATGTCGGGCGCGGCAAGTCCGGCCGTGACCGAGCCGTCGGTGAAGGCGACGAGACCATGCACCACCGACTGCGCATGCACGATAACGTCGAGCCGCGCCGCCTCGATACCGAAAAGATAATGCGCCTCGATCACTTCCAGGCCCTTGTTCATGAGCCCGGCGGAGTCCACGGTGATTTTCGGCCCCATCGACCAATTCGGATGGTTCAGTGCCTGTTCTGGCGTAGCCTTGGCGATGGCCTCCTGGTCCATGTCCGGAACGGCCCGCCCGAAGCGGTCAGCGTGATCATCTCGATTGTATCGAGGCTTGCGTCGCCCATGGCCTGAAAAATCGCGTTATGTTCGCTGTCGACGGGAAGCAGCCTGCGTGCCCGAAGCCGCGGCTTGGCGCATGAAGGGGGCCCCGGCGCAGACCAGACATTCCTTATTGGCGAGCGCGACGGTGCGCCCGGCGGAAAGCGCCGCGAAAGTCGGCTTGACCCCCGCGGTTCCGGCGATTGCTCCCACGACGATGTCGGAGGGATGCAGAGCCGCTTCGACGACCGCGTCCTCTCCGGCCGCGGGCACTATCCCGGTGCCCGCCAGGGCTTCTTTTAATTGGCGTAGCCAAGGGTCGGCGAGGGCGGCAAATTTCGCGCCGAGTTCTTGGGCGAGCCGGGCCAACGCTTGCGGATCCCGCCCGCCGGCAACCGCCTCGACCCGGAAAGCGCCGCCCGCGCCGGCAATGATCTCGGCGGTCGATTTGCCGATCGATCCGGTCGCGCCGAGGATGACGACGCTGCGGACGTCACGGTCCGCCACTGGTCTTGGCCGCAACCGCATAACTTTCTCCCTGCCCTCCATGCCGCCTCCACCAATAAATCAAAGCGTATGTTCAGGCGCAGCGAGGCTCGAATTTACGCCAAAACGCGCCAAGAAAATGTCGCGAGCCAAACCATACCACCTGGCATCCGAATAATGCGGATTACCTTAAAGCCAATAGAACAGTCCGGCCGCAATCGAAGGAAGTCTCCTCGCGGCGCCAAAAAAGGCGGCGAAAGCTGCAGCGGCGATAAATCCGTCGAGCCGATCCATGAACCCGCCATGGCCCGGGATCAGGCGGCTCAAATTTTCACTCCGAAACGCCGTTTGATCCAGGATTCGAGGATGTCGCCACCTTGCGAGACGGCAGCTGTCGCAAGCCCGAGCAGGAAAAGGGGCAGGGCCCGCGCCGGACCGCCAAGTCCATGCGCGCCAATCACGGCGCCGAGAAATGCCCCCGCGAATACGCCGATAAGTGTCCCTGACCAAGTTTTCGAAGGCGAAATTCTCGGCCATAGTTTCGCGCCGCCGATCAGCCGGCCGCCAAAATAGGCGAAAACATCGGTGCCCCATACGATCGCGAAAAGCCAGACGATCGATCTTGCCCCGTAGTCCGCCGAGCCATGCAGCGCGATTGCGGAAATGAGCAGCAAACCCGCGTAAACGATCCCGCCAAAAGCCCAAATCCTCTGCCCTGAGCCGGCGGCCAGAGCAAGGGCAAACCCGCAGCCGCCAAGGATCGCGCAGGCGGTGCCAAACCAAGCCTTGCCAGCAAAATACGCACTAAGCACAAGGCTAACGGCAACCAGGAGAAACCGAAGGCGAGGGTTTGCTGCCGCGATCAGATTTTGCCATTCGGAGCCTACCGCCAAGGTCGCGCCGAGCCAGATCAAATCGAAAACCAGTCCGCCCTGCCAGACCGAGACAAGCGCCACTGCCATTAAGACAATCGCCGAGAGCACGCGCGGGCCGAGATCGGCCAGGCGGCGGCGCCCGAAAAAATTGGGCGCCGGAGCCTGTTTGCCCGGCGCATCGGCATCGTTCAGCATGGCAAGCAGCTCGGGAGGCGGGTCGGCATAAATCACGTTTTCGCCGCGCCAGCCAGCATCTTGCTATTCCGGAATTGCCCCGTCACCCCGCCGAAACGTCGTTCGCGCGCCGAGAATTCCGCCAAGGCCGCCGAAAACGCCTGCCGGTCGAAGTCCGGCCAGTGCATGGGCAGGAAAACGAATTCAGAATAGGCCGCTTGCCACATCAAAAAATTTGACAGCCGCTGTTCGCCAGACGTGCGGATGATGAGGTCGGGATCGGGAACACCCGCAGTGTCAAGATAGCGGGCGAGCAGCGTCTCGTCAATTTCGGACGCCTTGATGAGGCCCGCCGCCACCAGTTCAGCCAAGGCCCGTGCCGCGGCAGCGATCTCCTGTCTGCTTCCATAGTTAAAGGCAACGATCAAAGTAAGACGGGAATTGGCCTTTGTCAGGTCCTCCGCCTCCGCCAGCAAAGCGCGGATATCGGCGTTTAAATTGACGCGGGCGCCAATCACCTTGACCCTGACCCCAAACTCGTTCAAGTCATTGAGATCATTGTGGATGAAGCGCTTAAGCAGGCCCATGAGGTCGGCAACCTCCTCGACGGGCCGGTTCCAGTTTTCCATGGAAAAGCTGTAAACTGTTAGATAGTCGAGTCCAAAACTGATTGCTGCGCGAACGGTTTCGCGAAGCGCTTCTAGGCCGCGCCGGTGCCCCTCGATCCTCGGCAGGCCGCGCCGCGCCGCCCAGCGTCCGTTGCCATCCATGATCACGCCCACATGCACGGGCGCGCCGGTCAGGCGCTGCCGCGCAGGACGCGCCAGCTCATCTGTAACCATTGATGACATCGTCATGTCCTGGAGTCATATCCTGGCCGCCAGCTGCCGACGGCATCCTCGCTTGGCGTCCTTCATCCTGGGCAAGACGGCCCCTCTGCCATGCAGCGACGCAATAAAAAAGACCTTCCCGCCACTGGCCACCTAGTCAGCCCCGAAGCCGTTGGCGGCCCGCAAACCAAAAACACGGCCCCCTCGCAGGTTCGGCGAACGGCTTATAACAGATTAGGGCGGCTCAAACTTGCATGATTTCGGTTTCTTTCGCGCTCAGCGCGGAGTCGATGTCGCCGACGAATTGATCCGTAAGTTTCTGGACCTCGCTCTCGTGGCGTTTCTCGTCGTCCTCGCCGATAGATTTATCCTTGAGCAGTTTTTTGAGCATGTCGAGCCCATCGCGGCGGACATGGCGGACCGCGATGCGCGCCTCTTCGGCATATTTGTGCGCGACCTTTGCCATTTCCTTGCGCCGCTGCTCGTTAAGTTCCGGAATACGGATCCGCAAGACCTGACCTTCAACGGACGGAGAGAGTCCCAAATTGGCGTTGCGGATGGCCTTGTCGACAGCGCCTGCCAACGCCTTGTCCCAGACGTGCACCGATAGCATTCGTGGCTCCGGCACGCTGATTGTCGCTAGCTGATTGAGCGACATCATTTGCCCATAGGCTTCTACATGCACGGGTTCGACGAGGCTTGCCGAAGCACGGCCAGTGCGCAGACCTCCCAATTCGTGCTTCAATGCCGCAACCGCACCTTGCATGCGCCGGCTAAGGTCTGAAATATCGAATTCAGCGCTCATTTCGGAACCCTAAGGTGTTTTCGCCCGCCGCGTCCATTGGCCATGCACGGCGCCCTATGAAGGGGAAACCAGAGTAGCTTTGCCGCGGCCCTCGAGAGCGGCGAGGATCGCGCCGGGCTGCCCTATCGAGAAGACGATTATGGGAATTCCATTCTCGCGCGCAAGCGCGAACGCGGCGGTGTCCATGACCGCGAGATTGCGGGCGATGGCTTCACCATGAGTCAAGCGGTCGTAGCGAATAGCAGCCGGATCGCGCTTGGGGTCCGCCGAATAGACCCCATCAACCTGCGTCGCCTTCACGATAAGATCGCAGGAAAGCTCGGCGCCGCGCAAAGCCGCACCGGTATCCGTTGTAAAGAAGGGATTGCCGGTGCCGCCGGCGAGAACCACGATCCGGCCCTTGCCAAGATGATGCAGTGCCGCCTGCCGCGAATATGCCTCGCAAAGCGCGGGCATTGGCAAAGCCGACAAGGTTCGCGCCGCCTGGCCTTGCTTCTCGATCGCATATTCCAGGGCGAGCGCGTTCATCACCGTCGCGAGCATGCCGATCGAATCGGCGCGGGCCCGCTCGATGCCTTTGTCCGCGCCTTCAATGCCGCGAAAAAAATTGCCGCCGCCCACGACCACCGCGACCTCGACGCCGCGCGCCGCAACCTCCTTCAGATCTGCCGCGATCCGCGCCAGAGTGCCTTGGTCAAGGCCATGGCTTTGACCGCCCATCAAGGCTTCGCCGGAAAGCTTGACGACAATCCGGCGCCAAGCCGGAAATTTCGGCGGAAATTCGATTTCGTCCGGTCCGGTCATTGGTTCGCCGCTGATTTTGGGCCGCCCTGCCCGCTCGCTTGCGAAGGCGTTGGGCATCCTTCTCTGACGGATTTTCGTCAACCTCTTACCGCTAAATGATTCAATCGTCGCCTGAGTCCGCCCGGGCTGGCCTTTTCGGCGTATCGTGAAGGCATCCCACCTTGCCGCCGGAGCCGGGCTAAGTCAAAGGTCTTCGCTCCATTGCGCGGTTTTGCAAAATCCCTAGAACCGGCCATATGTGACAATATTACCCGATTCAGACTGGTGGAGGATGGTAAAATGCAAGGTGCTGGCGAAGCGAAATTGCCTGGCAATGTGCCTGACCCGCTATACCGGCGGCGCCGTTGCGCGGCGGTAATCGCGGGCCTGGGATGGATCGCCTTGAGCTTACAGCTCTACGTCAACATTCATTGGGCGCTCGTCAACGATAAGCCGATCCCAGCTACTCTTATCAATTATTTCAGCTATTTCACGACCGAGACCAATCTCCTTATCGCCATCATGCTCACGATTACTTGCGTACGCCCGCAAACAGAGCAGTTCTTGACTAGGCAAAGTATTGCTGGGGCACTTGTTGTTTATATTATCGTTATCTGTGGAGTATATGAAGTATTACTACGGAAATTATGGCATCCGCATGGAGTACAGCTTTTAGCTGATTATATTATGCACGATGTAATTCCATTTTTGTACCCTTTATATTGGCTTCTGTTTCTCCCCAAGGGCCACTTGCGATGGACAGATCCGGCCTGGTGGGCTGTTTACCCGATCCTATATTTCTTCTATAGCATGTTACGCGGCGCGGCCTATGGAATTTATCTTTATCCTTTCATCGACGCTTCGCAGCTTGGTGTTGCCCGCGCCTGGGGAAACGCAGTCCTCTTACTTGCCCTATTTGTTGGCCTCGGTGCCGGTCTGACTGCCATCGACCGTGCCCTGGCCTCCGGTGACCGCGGGCGGCGCAGGCTTGGCAGGGCAGCCGAACTCTGACAAATTGGCCGCTGACGGGTCCATCGCGTAATGTCGCGACTACCTGCCTTCGCCGCGCGGAACGTTTTCAACTCATCGAGACCGTCATGACAAAGAAGCTTCTGTTCCTTTTGGACACCGATCCAGTGCCGAGCGTTTTTGACACGGTCGTAGGCTATGACGGCGGCGCCGATCACGTCATCGGCTATGGCGGCGTGACGCCGGAAAGCGTCGCTGCGCTGGTCGATGGAGCAATCTACACGCGTGGCCCCAAGGAAAAGCAATATACCGCGATCTTCGTCGGCGGCGGCAGCATGAGCGCGGGCGAGGCGTTGTTCGAGGCGGTCAAGACGCGCTATTTTGCAAATTTCCGGGTGTCCGTGATGTTGGACAGCAATGGCTCCAACACCACGGCGGCCGCCGGCGTCGCGCTGCTCGCCAAAGCTAAGCCGCTCAAAGGCAAGAAAGCGGTCATCCTGGCCGGCACGGGACCGGTCGGCATGCGTGCCGCGGCGATGCTGCATATCGAAGGCGCCGAGGTCGCGATCGCCTCGCGCTCAAAAAGGCGTGCGGATGCCGCGGCCAAGGCTATCAACGATCGTTTCGGCTTTGCGCCGGCGACCATCGAGGCCAGCGACCATGAAGCCCGCGCTGCGGCGATCAAGGGCACGCAAATTGTGTTCGCCACAGGCACCATCGGTGTCCAGTTGCTCGATGAAAAAGACTGGCAAAATGACCCGGCGATCGAACTCATTGCCGACTGCAACGCGCAGCCGCCACTCGGCATCGGCGGCGTCGATGCAATCGACAAAGTGAAAGAGCGTCACGGTAAAATCGTGACCGGCGCACTCGGGCTCGGCGGTTTGAAACTGAAATTGCATCGCGCCTGCGTCGGTCAGCTATTCGAAAGCTCCGATCTGGTGCTGGATGCCGAGAACATCTATGCGCAAGCCAAAGCGCTGGCGTGATTCGTGAGGACCGCGGCAACCATGACCCAAGATACGTTACTCAAGGCCTTCCTCGATGATCTTGCAAGCGAACGTCCGACGCCCGGCGGAGGCGGTGCGGCGGCGGTGTGTGGCGCCATCGGCGCGGCGCTCGTCTCCATGGTGGCCAATCTCACGATAGGCAAAAAGAACTACGAAGCGTTCTCTGAAGACCTCAAGATGGTGAACGTTAAGGCGGAGGCTCTGCGCGCCGAGCTCACGCGGGCAATCGAAGAAGATGTGGTGGCGTTTAATGCGGTGATGGGCGCCTATGGACTGCCGCGCGGCTCAGACGAAGAAAAAGCCAAGCGTACATTGGCGATTCAAGCCGCCTTGAAGGAAGCGACGCAGGCACCCTTGTGCGCTGTCAAAGCCTGTTTCGAGGTCATCCATCTGTCCGCCACTGTCGCTGAAAAAGGCAATCTCAATGTCATCAGCGACGCCGGGGTCGCGGTGCTCGCGGCCAATGCGGGGCTGCGCAGTGCGGCATTAAATGTGTTCATCAACGCCAAGGCGATCAAGGATCGCGATTTCGCCGAAAAGCAACTCGCCGAGGTCAATGCGCTGCTGGAGCAAGCGGCGAAGACGACGGAATCCGTTTATCAGACAGTCAGAACCAAGATCGGATCCTAAAATTCGCGGTAGCGTGGCGTAGACGCATTTAGACCAGCGATGCTGCCGTCGCCGAAACAATCGAGCGCGCCAATCACGACCGTGCCCGGCAGGGTCGGACCGATGACGATCGCAATGCGGTGCAAAATATTCTCCGCGCGACGCTTTTGACGGCAGGGCGAAAGCCGTCGTAATGACATCCACTCCAGGATTGTCTCGCGAATGGCCGTGCGCAAATCCAAAAGTTAACTTCGCTTAAACCATAACGGCGTCTTATCGCGCCGTTTGGATCGTGGAGGCGGCTTATGGGCTGGCGGGAGTGGGACGCGCTGCGTACAACGCGGGCTCGCGAGGCGGATCTTGGCTTGGTTTTCGAAGCGGTTGCAGCCTGGAAACGGTGGTTGATCGGGATGCCGCTCGCCGCTCTCGTTCTCACTGGCGCCGTGCTTGCCCTACAACCGCCGCGCTTTAGCGCCGAGGCACAAATTCGAATAGGTCCCCGGCACGCGGGCTTGATCGGCCTGAGGGCAAACCTTGCACTTATGGACGCCAGCGCCGCCGCTAGCCAGGCGCAGCTCATAGCGTCGCGCGATCTCGGCCGCCGGGCGATCGAGGATCTTGGGCTCGAGGATAATCCGGAATTCGATCCGGTAACGCGCGGCCTCGGACCCGGTGTCCGCGCCCTAATTTTTCTCGGCATCATGCGCGATCCGGCGCGAAAAAGCCCGCACGACCGGGTCCTCGAAGCCTATCAGGACCGGTTGCAAGTTAGAACGCCGGGCGGGGGAAATCTCGTCACGATCGTATTTCAGTCCGGCGACCCTGAACTTGCCGCGAACGCCGCCAATATTATCGCCGACCTCTATCTCGAAATGCGGGCCAGCGCCAAGCTTGCCGCGGGTTTACCTCCCACCGCGGACGCACGCATCGTTTCGCGCGCCATCACGCCAAAACATCCGGTTTACCCAAGGCAAGCCTTGATGGTTTTGTCAGGTACCGCGATGCTTGTGATGGCATTCGGCGCGTTTGTGGCGATGGTGCAGCCGCGCGGACCTCTTCGCGCGACGGCGCCACTCGAACATCCACGCGCGCTTGGGCAGGTTCGCGTTTTCGCCCGCTTCAAGGATGTGGCGGAGTCAACGCCCCGACTAAAATTAAAATTGGACCCCCCACCGGCCTTACAGGGGGAAACCGGCGACTGGGGTGACGAGCAAGCCACGACGAAGATCGTGACGCGAATCTTGTCGATGCACGGGCGTGGCCCGCGAGGCATTCGCATCGTCGTGACGAGCCTCCAGGCTACTGGCGGGGCGTCTTGCATGATGCTCGATCTCGCCCGCAGTCTTGCGCGCACAGGACGTTCCATTGTCATCGGCCCCGATGAATCCTATCCATTGGATTTTAGGTTCTCCAACGGTGGCGCGCAGCACGGCGGTCTCTCAGCTGCCGAACCCGCGCTCGGCGATCTTCTTGCGGGAACGGCCTCATTCGACGAAGTAATTCGGCGCGATGCCGCCTCGCGGCTTCACCTTCTGCCGGTTGGCCAACACGGCGAATTGGACCTTTGCGAATTCGCAAATGTGATAGATGCCTTAACAGGAATTTATGATTTCGTTGTTACGATCGCGCCGCCACTCGACCGGAACGGCATTGCCGAAGCCCTCGCCGCGAACACCGATGTCGTCCTGCTGGCGGCGCAAGGAGAGCCGCGCGGCAGCGCAGTGGTCGAAGCCGAGGCGCGGTTGATCGAAAGCGGCGCGCGCGAGGTCCTGCTTATTGGCCTGCCAGTTGAGCCGGCGCGAATCCTCGGGCTGGATGCGGCTTGACGGCGAAACGCTCAGACGGAGTCACGCACCGGAATCGGGTTTTTCCATCCATCGGATCAGCGGCATGAGGGGCAATATCCAGGCCACGCCAAGGGCCGCGTAGCACAGGGCGCGAATCAACCCGGCCGCCTCTAGCACCGGGCGGGCTTGCGCCAGAGCCGTGGCCACGAGCGCATAGGCCGGCACAAATGCAATTGTGACGCTCGTGCCGATGAGTGTGCGCGTGCGCCGACGCATTTTGCCTCCATTTGCCGGTTGCGGCAGGCCGAGCATGGACATCAGCAGGGCTAGAGTTTATAGCTTTCGCCTTGCCTGCGGCGAAGCGAGTTATTTTGGACGCAACCATTTGTATATCGAATGAACATTCAGACAAAAACCGTTCCCATTCCAAGCCCCTGCACCGGTATCTGCACGATGGACGGCACCTTGGGCTGGTGCCTTGGATGCGGCCGCACGAGCGATGAGGTCGCTGAATGGGCTTCGGCTGACGACGAGCGCCGCAGCGCGATCTGGGCGGTACTGCCTGAGCGCGTCGCGGCGCTGGGCATTTCCATTACCCGCCTGCCCTGGCCGCAAGACAAGATTGCCGGGTTCGTCGCCGAAACCCTGGACCAGAGGTCCGGAACATGGGCTCTTGGATGCTACGGCGCAACCGCCGAATTCATGCGCCGTGCGGACGAACCATGCCGCGTTTCCGTAACTGGCGAAACGATTACCGCGATCTCCGAACATGGCGCGCTGCAATTGACAATTGGCGAACGGGTGAGAGCATTGCGGCTGCGCACCGATCACACAAGCTCCAGCTATCGGGCCATTTTCCTCGTCGAATTGAAGCCGAGGGTGACTTTACCCCTTGCAACAACGCTCACGCCGCTTGGCCGCGATGAAGGCGCCATCCAGCCCGAATGCCGGAACGATGCGTGGTTTGATCTGGGCCTGGGGCGAGTGGAACTCCGATTCTGTGTTCGGGTGTCCACAACGGACCTGCTGGACACGCTGAACCAAGCGTCGGGCCTGCCGCTCCCGGAGGTCTTGCAATCCGCCGGAGCTTTGATCGCAAAGCACAGCCCGGCAAGGGTCGTTCAGTCGCCATTAGGGCGCGCGGAAATTTACACTCCCATTCCGCCGCCCGGCGGACTAACGCCCGACGGCCCTCATACGCATTTGCGTCCTGGCCAATTGGCAAGCGGCCGCGCCACGCTGCCGGGTATCGATCTGCCGCCAGTTTACACCCTTGGTGCGACTTTCTATCCTCGCACGGGATCCTGCGGTGATCTTGAGCCGGGCAACCCTGCCTGACAGCTGTCTTTCATATCAGCGCACGGCCTTTCCATTTTGCATTCGAGGAACCCCGCATGGGCGAACCACCGGCCAATCCAACTGTCTTGCGCGCGGCAAAAGACGCAAAGCAACCAAAGCACTACCGCGCGGTCGCGATTTGGCTTTGGAGCCTCGCCGGCCTCGTTTTTTTGATGGTGATCGTCGGCGGCGCGACGAGGCTCACCGAATCCGGCCTCTCTATCACCGAATGGAAGCCCCTGACCGGAATAATTCCGCCGCTGAGCCCCGCCCAATGGCAGGCGGAATTCGAGAATTATAAGAAAATTCCGCAATATGCGCGAGCTCTTCCCGGACATGGATTTACGCGGCTTCAAATTCATTTTTTTCTTTGAATGGGGTCATCGTCTTTTGGGCCGTCTGATTGGCGCCGCCATGGCCGTGCCGCTGATCTTTTTCTGGGCGAAGGGGGTTGCTGCCTTCCGGGTTCAAGCCAAAACTTCTCGGCTGTTCTGGCGCTCGGCGCCTTGCAGGGTTTTGTTGGCTGGTGGATGGTCAAGTCGGGGCTATCGGAGCGCGTCGAAGTCGCCCAGGAGCGGCTGGCAATTCATCTGCTGTTGGCCTCGCTGAGTTTCGCCGCGCTGGTTTGGCTCGCCGCTTCGCTCAAGGACGCGAGCTTCCGAAATCCAAGAACGGAAATTGCCGGGGCTGCGATGGTTTGCGGCAGGCGTGGTTTTGCTCGTCCTGTTGCAAATCGGACTCGGCGGCTTCGTCGCTGGCTTGCGCGCCGGGCGCGCCTTTAATACGTGGCCGCTGATCGACGGATATTTTTGGCCGCCTCTCGATAAATTGACTCTTCTCTCGCCACTCTGGCGGAATTTCCTCGACAATATTTTGCTGGTCCAGTTCCAGCATCGGATGATTGCCTATGCGCTTTTGGCGCTTGCTCTGGCGCAGGCACTTTACGCATCACGGGTCGTGGCGGGAAGCCGGGCGGTCCGGCGCGCATGGGCGGTTGCAGGGCTCGTCGCCATGCAAGCATCAATCGGCATCGCAACCCTTGTTTTAGTGGTTCCGCTTTGGGCCGGGATTTTGCATCAGGCATTCGCCATGATCGTTTTGGGGATGGCGGTGGCCCACGCGCAGGCGCTTTCGCAAGCGCGGTAGCCGTGGCAGCGCGCTAGGTGCTCCCGATTGCCAAGCGCGCTGATATTCGATTTTTGGGCAGCGGTTCATCACAACTTTGACGCCGAGCGCCCGCGCCCGTGCCGCCGCCGCATCGTCGCGGACGCCGAGCTGCATCCAAATGACCTTCGGTTTTGGCTCGAGCGCGAGCGCTTCGTCGACGACGCCCCCGGCCGCTGCCGAATTGCGGAAAATGTCCACCATGTCGACCCGCCCGGGTACTTCCGCCAACGTCTTAAAAAACGCCGTGCCGTGAACGCTCCTGCCCGCAAGGCCTGGATTGATGCCGATCACATGGTAGCCGCGCGCGAGCAGAAAGCCGAAAACGCGGTAGGAAGGCCGCGTGTCCTTATCGGACGCCCCAACGACAGCGATGGTTCTTACGGTCGAGAGAATATCGCGCAAAAAACTGTCGGAGTAAGCCTCGTTGGTCATAAGCCTTGTCCTTGGCTCCGGTTCCATACACGGAGAGCGCGGCTCACGTTCGCCTTGACCCGAAGGGAATAGCTGCATAAAAGGAGCGCCAACAAATACGCAAGCCCTGCCATTGCGGGAAAACTTGCGCATATTTGCTTTGGAATCCCAAATGTTTGGCAAGACTTATTCCGCCAAGGCGGCGGACATCGAAAAGAAATGGGTGTTGATCGACGCCAAGGGGCTTGTAGCCGGACGGCTTGCCACGCTGATCGCCTTGCGGCTGCGCGGCAAGCACAAGCCGGCGTTCACGCCGCACTTGACGATGGCGATAACATCATTGTCATCAATGCCGAAAAAGTGGTGTTGACCGGCCGCAAGCGCGAGCAAAAGATTTATCATCACTTTACCGGCTATCCGGGCGGCATCAAGGAACGTTCGGCCAAATTCATTCTGGAGGGCCGCTTCCCCGAACGCATCATCGAAAAGGCAGTGGAACGGATGCTCCCGCGCGGTCCGCTAGGCCGCAAGCAGTTTGGCAATTTGCGCGTTTACAAGGGAGCGGAACATCCTCATGCCGCACAACAGCCGGTAACGCTCGATGTCGCGAGCCTCAACCGCAAGAACGCGAGGCTCGTCTGATCATGCCCGAAACTTTATCTTCGCTTCAGGATTTACAGGCTGCCGCGGCGCCTGCTCCCGAGGCGGCTCCGCGCTATGTGCAAAAGCTCGATGCGCAAGGACGCGCCTATGCCACCGGCAAACGCAAGGACGCGGTTGCGCGGGTCTGGATCAAGCCCGGCCCCGGCAAAGCCCAGGTGAATGGGAAGCCGCTCGATTCCTATTTCGCGCGTCCCGTGCTCAGGATGATCCTGCAGCAGCCGCTTGGCGTCGCCAAGCGCAGCGGCCAATATGATTTGACGGTCAGCGTGGCAGGCGGTGGCCTCTCCGGCCAGGCCGGCGCCGTCCGCCACGGGCTTGCCAAGGCGCTTGTAAATTACGAGCCGGATCTGCGCGCCGTTCTCAAGAAGGAAGGTTTTTTGACCCGCGACCCGCGCGTCGTCGAGCGCAAGAAATACGGCAAGAAGAAAGCCCGCCGGAGCTTCCAATTCTCGAAGCGCTAAGTTATAGCCTGGCGATTTGAAATCGACCCGGACGTCGAATGCAATTGAACGTCCGCACGAAAAGTTCACGCGGCGGATAGATCTGGCCACCTCCTGAGTTCGTCGAACGAGGCGGATGCGGCGGCCATGTCGTTCTGGGATTTGCTGTCTTCTCACTGGAATACGCTACGCAGAATGGAGGTTGGCAAAGCCGCAACAACGGCTATCCGGCCAGACAATGACCTCGCCGTATGCTTAGGTCGCCTCGTCCCGCGGGAGATCGCCAATTCCAGTTCGACCGCAAATCATGACAACATGGAATTTTTTTCGCCGCTGATTGCTATATCTATGGATGACCGTCAGCACCTTCGTACGATCCGACTTCGTTTAGCGCGCCAACGAACTCCGAGGGGAGTGTCCGTTTCAATTCCCCGCAACGCGAGGATGCCATGTTCGGAAAGGCGTGGGAGCTAGGCAAGGAAAGCGTCAACTCGTTTATCGCCGACGACGCGCTGAGCCGAGGAGCGGCCATCGCCTTCTATGCCGTTACTTCGATCGGCCCGCTTCTGCTCATCGTTGTTGCCATTGCGGGCCTCGTCTTCGGCCAGGACGCCGCCCGCGGGGCAATCGCCAGTCAGCTCAGCGGGCTCATGGGACAGCAGAGCGCGGAGCTGCTACAAAGCGTCATCAGGAACGCCTCCGGGAAGTCCTCCAGTATCTTTGCGAGCGCCCTGGGAGTCATCACGCTTCTGGTAACGGCCTCGGGCGTGCTAGGCGAAATGCGGTCGGCCTTGAACGCCATCTGGAAGGCGGACCTAAAAGGCAGCGCCGTCTCCCGCGTGCTTCGCTCTCGCGCCGCCAGCTTTGCTCTCGTGGTGGCGCTTGGGTTCCTGCTTCTGGTGTCGCTGGTGATTACCGCGGGTCTATCCGCATTGAGCGAGTACGTGAACGCCGAACTGCCGTTTGGTCACGTCATTCTGCAAGCCGTGCATTTCCTGGTCTCATTCGCCCTGGTTTCTGTCCTGTTTGCGACAATCTACAAAGTGCTGCCCGAAAAGGATCTGGAGTGGCGGGACGTATTAGCCGGCGCCGTCATTTCCGCCTTCCTGTTCAGTATCGGCAAGTTCCTGATTGGACTTTACATTGGGAGCAGCGCCGTTTCCTCCAGCTACGGAGCCGCGGGCGCGCTGATTGTGGCGCTGCTATGGATCTACTATTCGGCTCAGATATTCCTGCTCGGAGCCGAGTTCACTAAAGTCTATGCCCGCCATCGCGGCCGCAAGCCGCGGATTGAACGAGGCAGGACGGCAAGCTGCTGACTGCGGCGCCGTAACTCGGCCTCGAGATGACGAGCGACCGAACTCGAAATGTTATTGATCTAGCATCCATTAGCTTGCCAAAGGCGTGATATGAGCGTGAGAATTTTCATCGATGGCGAAGCCGGGACAACCGGGCTTGGCATTCGCGCGCGCCTCAATTCTCTCCCCGGAATTGAACTCCTTAGCCCGCCTCCCAAGCAGCGCAAGGATCCCGGCGCCAAGAAAGCGCTGATGCGCGAGGCGGACATCGTCGTGCTTTGCCTTCCAGATAATGCCGCGCGGGAAACCGTCGCGATCGCGTTGGCGTTGGGAGCAGAAGGCCCGCGCATTCTCGACGCCTCGACCGCGCATCGGATGGCGAAGGGCTGGACCTACGGCTTTCCCGAACTTGAGCCCGGCCAGGCCGAAGCGATAAAAAATGCGCGGCTCGTCGCCAATCCGGGCTGCTATGCGACGGGCGCGATCGCGTTGTTGCGCCCGCTCGTGGATGCAGGCCTTTTGCCTGCCGATTTTCCGGTTTCGATCAATGCGGTCTCCGGTTATTCGGGCGGCGGCAAAACGATGATCGCCGATTACGAGCGCGGCGCCGCGCCTCCCCTCGAAGCCTATGCGCTTGGCCTCGAACATAAGCACGTGCCGGAAATTGTGCGTTACGCCCGCCTTGCGCGCCGCCCTATTTTTGCGCCTTCGGTCGGCAACTTCGCGCAGGGTATGCTGGTTTGCGTGCCGCTTTTTCTGGATGATCTGCCGCTAAAGCCGAAGGGCGCCGATCTCGAGGCAGCGCTCAAAGCGCATTACGCGAATAGCGCTTTCGTCAAAGTCATGCCCACTGATGCTTCTGACAAAATCGAGCCAAGCTCTCTCAATGGCAGGGACGATCTCGAACTGCGGGTTTTTGCCAACGATGCCAGGGGCCACACAATTTTGGTCGCCAAGCTCGACAATCTCGGCAAGGGAGCGTCCGGCGCGGCGCTGCAAAATCTTCGCCTCATGCTCGGGCACGATGCCCGGAGCGCCTATACGGCGATGGGTGCCGCGATCGCTGGATAAGGATCATAGGCCTCGATCGCGATGTCCTCGAAGCGGAAATCGGAAATCGAATTCACGTTCGGGTTGAGCTTCAACCGCGGCAACGCGCGGGGTGTTCGGCCGAGTTGGAGGCGTGCCTGTTCGAGATGATTTTCATAAAGATGCGCATCGCCAAATGCGTGCACGAAATCGCCAACGTCGAGGCCCGCGACATGCGCGACCATCGCGGTTAGAAGCGCGTAGCTTGCGATGTTGAAGGGCACCCCCAAAAACACGTCCGCCGAACGCTGGTAGAGTTGGCATGAGAGTCTTTTCCGGCCATCCGCTCCCTCGGCGACATAAAATTGAAACAAGCAATGGCAGGGTGCGAGTGCCATCTGTGGCAGATCGGCGGGGTTCCAGGCCGAAACAATCAAACGGCGGGAAAAAGGATTGCGCTTGATTTCTTCCACGACCGAGGAAATTTGGTCGATGATCCGTCCGTCCGGGGCCTGCCAGGCACGCCATTGCTTGCCATAGATAGGTCCGAGATCGCCGTTCTCGTCCGCCCATTCGTCCCAGATTCCGACGCCATGCTCCTTCAGATAAGCGACATTGGTGTCGCCGCGCAAAAACCACAAAAGCTCGTGGACGATGGATTTCCAATGCAGCTTCTTGGTGGTGACGAGGGGAAAGCCTTGATGCAAGTCAAACCGCATCTGATGCCCGAAAATCGAGCGGGTCCCGGTCCCGGTGCGGTCGGCCTTGATCTCGCCATCGCGCAGGATTTTGGTGAGAAGATCGAGATAGGTTTGCATACGCGAAGTTTTAAACGTCTTTTCCCGGCTTTGGAAATGTACACACTGGAGCCTGCCAGCGGCGCACGAAATGGTTTTCTCCTTTGAAAATTGCGCGACAACGCTTATATTTGGTGCGCCGCCTTGCGCGGCTATGGCGATAAACGGTGTCGAAATAAGCTCTTCGGACCCGGGGGCGGTACCCGGCGCCTCCACCAAAACCCGTTCCCAAAGGCGCAATCGGCGCTGCAGAGGCGGGTTCCGGCGGGGGCGAAATAGGTTCGACGGGGAGTGTAAGGGACAGTCTTTTGCCCGGCATGGTTCCGCCGTCATCGGGCCAAACTTGTAGTTGCGAATGACAACTATGCTCCGGTGGCTGTTGCCGCGTAACGCGGTAATAGTACCGAAATCAAGCCCTTGGAGGTAGCACTTCAAGGCGGGGTCCGGAGGCACCTGGCAACAGAAGCCTCCACTTTCGCAGGTAGAGTGCGGCGTTAAAATTTTCGCGCTGGGAATTTCGTCCAAAATCGCATTGTGCGGGCGGGTGGAATGGCCGTTGACCTGATCCGGTACGATCTCCTGGTCCAGGACGCCTTGCGCGGGGCCGTGCGGAAAGTTCTTTCCGATGTGGCGCGTGATGGCATTCCGGGAGACCACCACTTTTACATCTCTTTCCGTACCCATGCGCGCGGCGTGCGGCTTTCGGCCCGGACGCGCAAGCTCTATCCGGACGAACTGACAGTTGTGTTGCAGCATCAATTCTGGGATTTGAGCGTGACTGGAGAGGCTTTCGAGGTCGGTCTCTCGTTTCAAAATATCCCGGAAATGATTCTCATCCCGTTCGATGCGGTGACGCGTTTTGCCGATCCATCGGTTGGATTCGAGTTGCGATTCGCGGTTGAGGACGCGGCGGCAGACGCCGAAGAACCCGAATTATTGCCGCCGCATACGGCGCCCCGGCGCGATTTGGAGCCTTTGGCCGAGGCCCCACGTTTGCCGGAAGCCAAGCCGGCAAAGCAAACCAAGAAAACAAGCGACGCGCTGAACGCCGAGGCCGCAGAGGCGGCGCCGCATCAAGACAAAGCCAAAGTCGTCTCGATCGACACCTTTCGCAAGAAAAGCTGATGGGAGAAGTCGTCAATCTGCGCCGTGCCCGCAAGCAGCGTGCACGAATTGCCGGAGCAAAAGACGCCGCCGCCAAACGGGCAGAATTCGGGCGCGCGCGGGCTGAGCGCGAGGTCACGGAGCGCGCGCGGGCGTTGGAAACGAAGCGCCTCGACGCGCACCTGCGCGAGATGTCGGATGACTCCGCGGGTTGAAACAAAGCAAGACGTCTCAGAAAAAATCGGTAAACATTCGCTCAGTGCCTCGGACAATCGCACGCGCATTTCTCCCCGAATCCGCTTCTTGTTCCCTTTTATCGTGCCACGCCCTTCATCACTGGTGATCCACCGCCAGATCGCCGTGCCGCTCTTGCATGGACGGCGTGGAATGAAAGCGGCCTTTCCATCGCGCGGCACATTGCCAGTTTCCTTCGCCTCGAAGGGGAAGGCTGCTTCGCGGCCTCCTCACGGTGAGGGCGCGGCTTTCGAAAAAGGTTCTTGACCGAAAACACCGTGGTTTCCCGAGATCACAGGCTAAATATCCTGTCCTTCGACTTCGAGCGTGAGCTTTTCAACGAGTTTTTGAATTTCCGGTGCAAGCGGATAAATTGCGAGTGCCTTGTTGAAAATCTCCAAGGCGCTCTTGTCGAGACCTTCCCCTTGCAAGATCATGCCCATGCCTACGAGCGCGCCAAAATGGCGCGGTTCCAGTTTGATGGCCCGGTTGATGTCCGCCATCGCGCCATCCGCGTCGCCAGCGAGAAACCTTGTCGTTGCGCGCTGATTCCAGGCCTCGGCCCAGCCCGGCTCCAACGCGACAAGCTTATCGAAAAGCGAAAGCGCCAGCGGATATTGCCCCGCCTGAGTGGAAACCATTGCCCGTTGCATAAGCAAATTTTCTGTGTCCGAATCCGATTCGAGCCAGACGCGTGCGATGGAAGCAGCGATCCGCTGCGCGTCCCCAGCGTCACGGGCGTTGCGCAGATGGTCAAATAGCCCATTGAGCACTTGCTTGCGCACAGCCTCTGGCGCCGGCTTCGGTGCTAAGGCTTGCTTGAGCTGCCCGGCCTCTGGAACCCCGGGTTTTGGTGCCGCCCCTTGTGCCTGCGCCAGCGCGCCTGACGGTCCCGCCTGGCTATCCGGATCGCCGTAGCCGCCGGCACGAGCTTGGGCCCGGGCAAGGTCGCCAGACGCTAGTACGGTAGTCAAGCTTGCGGCAAAGAGGAAACATGCGCGCATAAGCTTCAACCTGGAAAAGCCGGGGTACGCTGGGCAATTTCTGCGTCAGCCCTGCCGCGCCTTATAACGCTTTTGCGTCCTGTTGATGATGTAGACTCTGCCCTTGCGCCGCACCAGCTGGTTGGCGCGGTGGCGCGCGCGGAGGGATTTCAATGAGTTGCGGACTTTCATAGGAGGTTCCCAAAAAACAACCGGCCGCTCGGTGCCGGTTGGAAACGAAGCTCCGACCTATGCCTTATTCGCCGGCGCCGATCAACCGTAAAAACAAGTATCCGGAACGCTCGCCCCGCCGCCGCGCAGTCTTTCGTCTTTCGCTAGTTGCCATCGCGAAATCGCCTTCCCCTGGCAAGGATCATGCTTTAGGGAGACGGACACGCGGAGCCGCGCTCTTTCCCCAATTGCCTTGGGCCGGGCGGCCCAAACCCAAATTTCGACAACGGCAGCGGTCTTGACGTCGATGATACGAGCGATTCTTGCTGCCGCGATGGCGATCTCCATTTTGGCCGGTTCGGCTGCTCCGGTGCGCGCGGATTTTCGTCTTTGCAACAATTCCGCCAGCCGGGTAAGCGTTTCGCTTGCCTACACCGATGGAGAGACATGGGTCAGCGAGGGCTGGTGGAATTTGAAACCAAGCGGTTGCGAAACGTTGGTGCGTGGGGCGCTCGCGGCCGAGTACTATTATGTCTATGCTATGGACGAGCATGGCGGCGAATGGAAAGGCAAGGCTTTTATGTGCACCCGCGACCGTGAATTCCGGATCATTGGGCGGGAAGATTGCTTCGTACGCGGTTTCGACGCACCGGCTTTTTCGAAGTCGATACGGGCAAGGAAGCTAAGAACTGGACCGTTCAACTGACCGATTCGACACAAGGTCCGCAAAATCCCTAAATCATCTCCCTAGGCGAGGCTAGAGATGCGGCGGCTGCGCCGGTGCAAGATCATCGCGACCTTGGGCCGGCTTCCGCAAATCCCGCAATGGTCGCGGCGTTGTTTCATGCTGGCGCCGATCTTTTTCGCATCAACATGAGCCACACCACGCATGATCAGATGCGCAGGCAGGTCGAAATGATCAGGGCGCTCCAGGAGGAATGCGGCCGCCCGATCGGCATTCTTCATCGATCTTCAAGGCCCAAAACTGCGCATTGGCACATTCAAGGACCGGGCGGCCAAACTCGTCAAGGGCACCAAATTCGTTTTCGATTCGAATCCCGCAGCCTGGGGATCAAAACCGCGTGTGGCTTCCGCATCCCGAAATTTTGCGTTGCCTTGAAGCCTGGCCACGCTATCCTCATCAATGATGGCAAGTGCGGCTGCATGTCGCCGAGACAGACGGCACACGTGCCGTTGCGATCGTCGATGTCGCGGGAGAGATTTCGGACCGCAAGGGTGTCGAGTCTTACCGGATACCGAAATTCCAGTTTCCTCGATCACCGAAAAGGACCGGGCCGACCTCGCGGCCGGGCTTGACGCCGGCGTGGATTGGGTTGCCGTCTCCTTCGTGCAGCGGCCGGACGATGTTGCCGAGGTCAAGAAGCTGACCTCGGGCCGCGCGCTGGTGATGTCGAAGTTGGAGAAACCGCAGGCCATCGCGCGGCTCGATGAGATCGTGGAGGTGTCCGACGCCTTATGGTCGCGCGCGGCGACCTCGGCGTTGAAATGCCGCTCGAAAAAGTCCCAGGTTTGCAAAAGCGGATTAATCGCATGGCGCGCCTGTTCGGCAAGCCTGTCGTTGTCGCGACGCAGATGCTCGAATCCATGATCAAGCGCGCCCGTCCCGACACGCGCCGAGGTCTCGGATGTCGCGACCGCAGTCTTCGAAGGCGCCGACGCCGTCATGCTTTCCGCCGAAAGTGCCGTCGGTTCATATCCCGTGGAAGCGGTCGCGACCATGAACAAGATCGCCGAGGAGGTCGAGCGCGACGCTTATTATCGTACCATCATCAATGCGCAACGCGCTCCTCCCGAAGCGACGAATGCCGATGCGATCGCGATCGCGGTCGCCGCGCGGTATTTCGCCGAAACGCTGGATCTTAAAGCAATTGTCGCCTGGACGTCTTCCGGCGCGAGCGCATTCCGTATCGCGCGGGAGAGGCCTGAGGCGCCGGTTCTGGCGCTTACGCCAAACCGAGAGACGGCCTGCCGTCTGACTCTCGTTTGGGGCGTCCATGCCGTCGTCACCAAGGACGCGCATGACGTCGACGACATGACGAAACGCGCCTGCGAATTGGCCGGACGCGAAGGATTTGCAAAGGCGCAAGATCGCATCATTATCGTTGCAGGCGTTCCATTTGGCACGCCTGGCGCGACCAACATGGTCCGGATTGCGGTGCTCGACGCCGGTTCAAAGTAGGAGACCCCGCAAGGCCGCTGACAAAGGGCCTCCAGACAGTTTTGGTGGCGCCTTCGATGCGCTGAGGCGTACACCGGCGTATCCGGATCAAATCTCTTTCCCTGTCCTTCAACCTTGGCGCCGTACCACAAGTGTGATTCCCTTGCGGGGCAATATTTGGCAAGGCGATTGACGGAGCGCGACGCGTGGAGATCGATCTGCGCGAGCTTTTGACCGGCTTTTAAGTGCCTCCCACGCATTCACGGCGGGCAATGGCGCTCTTTCCCGTCTCCGGCGGTTCCGCGCCGCAGCCATGTCACCGAGCCGAACGCGCCGATCCACGAACCTGTAGCCGCGAATAGGACATAGATAGCGTTCTCCGTATAGCTGATGACCGCGAAAGCGGACAAGAGATACCAGATGGCGCTCCAGTTTGCGGCCCAGACCCGGCGTCTGCCGGTTACGGCAGCATTGAAGAAGACATAGGCTGCATCGGTGACTGCGGTCGAGGTGAGCACACCAATCGCAATAAACGGGCTAATCGAATGGATCACGGTTGAAAGTCCTTGTCGCTGCAAGTTTGGTTACGTCGACGTACCGCCAGGAAACATTCTTTTTATTTGAACCCTGCCATTCCTTTGCGGGCGAGCGCATCAGCACGCGCGTTCATGGTGTCCTCACCGTGGCCCTTCACCCAGCGCCAGTCGACCGTGTGCGGCGCGGCGGCGGCCTCGAGCCTTTGCCATAGCTCAGCATTCTTGACCGGTGTTTTAGCGGCGGTGCGCCAGCCATTGCGTTTCCACACAGCGATCCAAGTCGTGATGCCGCCCTTGAGATAATTCGAATCCGTATGGAGATGAACCGTGCACGGCCGCTTCAGCGCCTCCAGGGCCGCGATCGCGGCGGTCAGTTCCATGCGATTGTTGGTGGTCGCGGTCTCGCCGCCAAAAAGCTCTTTTTCAAGTCCGTTGAAGCGCAGAATAACGCCCCAGCCCCCGGGACCCGGATTGCCTGAACAAGCGCCATCGGTCCATATCGAAACCTCGCCGTTCATCGCAGCAAACCGAGTTCGCGGGTGCTGCCGGTTTGCTGGTGAAAATACAACTTGCCGGCATATTCGAGCGGGTCCTTGGGATGCACCAAGGCAGCTGCAGGGACATTCAACCAATCAACGAGGCGGGTCAGGGTGAAGCGCAATGCGGCCCCCCGCGCCAGGACGACGAACGCCTCGACTTCCGCTTCGGTTAACCGGCGAACGCTCTCATAGGAGTTGAAGAAGGCCAAACCCTTGGTAATGTTGAACGATCCGTCCGGCTCGAAACACCAGGCATTGAGACAAATCGCGGCATCGTAAGCAAGTTGATCTGTGCAGGCGAAGTAGAAATCGATGAGCCCGGAAATTTTATCGCCAACGAACAAGACATTGTCGGGAAAAAGATCGGCATGGATGATGCCGCGCGGCAAATGGCGCGGCCAGTGTTCACCGAGATAGGCCAGCTCCTTGGCCAATTCCGCGGCAAGGCCCGGCCGCAATTCATCGGCGCGTGCGCGCGCCTCGCCGAACAGAGCCGGCCATGCTTCGAGGCCCATAGCATTGGGGCGATATGAGGCAAAGCTGGCACCCGCCAGGTGCAATTTGCCGAGCGCCTCGCCCACCGCAGCGCAGCAGCGGACAGTCGGGGTTCTGCGCGACATGCCTTCGAGAAAAGTCACGATCGCCGCCGGGCGGCCCGCGATCCTGCCGAGCGTACCGCCCTCTTTGTTTCTCACCGGCTGCGGGCAATTTAGGCCATGACCAGCCAAATGCTCCATGAGGCCAAGGAAAAACGGCAGGTCGTTTGGATCGACCCGCTTTTCATAGAGGGTGAGAATGAAATAGCCAGAATTCGGTGTGCAAAAAATAATTGGAATTCTCAACCCCTTCGGCAATTCCTTTCAGGGCCAGCACATGACCAAGGTCATATTCGCCAAGAAAGTCGGCAAGATCCGCCTCGTTGACTTCGGTATAGACAGCCATGCCGCATCCGCGCGGTTAAAACGCGCGCGGCCGCCCGCGGCGCGCTTTGCTGTTAGCCACCCCAAGGCTGGAGGTCAAACCTAATGCTGTGTCTAGCGCAGAGATTTGCATCTGGCCCTGCCGCGCCAGCCTCGATGGCGTCCTTTCGATGGGCGCGGCTGCATTCCACCTTGCGCGTCCTGAGGCCCGCCCGCATTGTTGCACCAATGTCACAGCGGCAAAATAAATGCCCCGCGAGACAGTATTGGAGTTTGGACGAAACCGGGAGGCATGCTAGGCTTTTCCAATGGCTACCAGGAAACAAACAATTACGCTGGGAATTGCGGCAGGAGCGGCGGTACTTGCCGCACTCACGTCCGTTTGGATCGCCTTGCCGCTTCTAGTGTTAGCGGCACTGCTATTTGCGTGGGGTTTGGACCCCAAGCGCACCGAGGAATTTATTGGACGGTTGCCGTACGGAAATTACATCCTCAAGGCATTGGCTCAATTGGATTTGATGATCTCCCGCTGGAGTTGAGAGAACCCTAGCGGCGGCCTTTCTCAAAATACCCGAATCCATCGTCATGATCACTCCGACCGCGCCAGCAGGCGGATCCGGTCTTTCTCTAAGCCTCGTCACTTGTGTCCGTCCGGGCCGCGGCAACTCACCCGTGGATGTCGCGCAGGCGCTGCGGCAAACAAACTTGCCCTCTTAAAATTCTCCCCCGGTCTGCTCGCCTGCAAGCGGATCGACGACACCGCCGATCAGATTGGCCTCGAACAGTCTTTCGGAGGTGAGCTCCCGGCGCAGCGGACGCAGGCGCTGGCGCGCCGTCGCAATCTCGTCCTCGCGCGCGCAGGAGCGCCGCCCGCGCCTCGGCCACGCTCACCGCCCGAAAGCGGCAGCGTCTCGCCCGGACGCATTTGCGCGAGCCTGCCGATGTCGGCGCGCGCCACATGGCCAAGTTTCGGATAGCCGCCGGTCGGCTGGCGATCGGCCATCAGGACAAGCGGCTGCTTGTCGCCGGGGATTTGGATCGCACCCAGCGCGACGCCATCCGACACGATGTCGTAGCCCCGCGCATGGGCGATCTCCGGCCCTTTGAAGCGGTAGGCCATGCGGTCGGCCGCAGGTGTTAGCGTGAACTCCCCGCGAAAAATTCGCTCAGAGTTTCCGGTGCAAAATAATCATCTTGCGGGCCAAGCACGACGCGGAACAGGCTCGAGGATCGCGGGCAAGCCATGGCGCATCGATCATGGCCTCGAAAGCTTGCGCCCTCCGGCTCCTCGGGCCGGAAGGCGGCGGGCAACACGATCGCCCGCCCGCAGCATCCGCCCTTCAATTCCGCCGATCCCTGAGCGCATATGGGTCGCCCGGCTGCCCAGAACAACGGGCGCATCGAAGCCGCCTTCCACCGCGAGATAAGTGAAAGCGCCAAAATCGCCAGCCCGCGCCGTAAGCGTCTTGCCGGGCTCCAAGAGCAGCTCGCGCCGCCTGCGGCAGCACCGCGCCCCCGCGCCGCCAGACAAAAGCCCCGCCCGCGAAGGCAGCCCAAAGCGGCGCGCCTTCGCAGACGACTTCAAGGCCGCCAGCCGAGATTTCGATGCCGCCGCGCGGTCATCATTGCCGAGGGCGAGAATTGGCGGTGCGGAACGCCGTCCAGTCCATCGGTCCCGCCGGGGTCACGCCATAGCGCAGAAAGCCAAAGCGCCCGCCGTCTTGAATGGTCGCGCCCGGACCGGCGCGCAGCACGCGAAGGCCACCCCGCATGTCAGGGCTCGTCGAGGAAATTCGTGGCGTGCGCACACTCTCCCGCCTCGGCGGCGTGCGCTAAACGCATCGAAGGCGATCGCCATCGATCCGCTCGAAACAAATCTCGTCGCCTATGCCGGCGAGAAAAATCGGCTCGCGCCGGGGATCGAACATCTTGACCGGCGTGCGGCCGATCGCATACCAGCCGGTCGGCATGGCGCAGCCGGCGACAAGCGCCTGGCCGCCCGCGATCAGCAGCGACTCCGGGCGGCACTGGCGGCGCGCGGCGCGGCGCGGCGCGGGATTTTGAGTTCTGCCTGGCAGGCCGCCAAGAAAAGTAAACCCCGGCGCAAAACCATACATATAGACATGGTAGCGCGCGCCAAGATGCAGGTCGATGATTTGCGCGCAGCGAGACAAACCCAAGAAATTCCGCGACCTCGGCGATGTCCTCGTCATGCGGCGGGTCATAGCAGGCGGGGATATGCCAGCGTTGCCGCCGGCGTTCGCGGCGGGGCATCGGCGCGGATATCGAGCCTTGCGAGCGCATCGATGAGAGCCTCGTCGCTCAGACGCGGCGCGGATCGAAATGAATCATCAGCGAGCGATAGGTCGGCACGGTCTCGATCACGCCCTCCAAATTCGCTTGTTGGAGGGCGGCATCGAGCGCCAGGACGCGATCGTGGATTTTCGGATCAATCGCATTGCCGAATTCAACGACGAGCGCCGATTCTCCAGCCGGCAGATAGCGTGGTCATTCGTGCAACATGTGGAGCCTATTCAGACGGCTGCGAAAGGCGCGAGCGCGATCCCGGCTCGCTCGAGGCGCGCGCGCACAGCCTTCGCCATGGCGACCGCGTTCGGGCTATCGCCATGCACGCAGATGCTATCGATGCCGGCAACCAAGCGCTTGCCGGAGATTGCGTTATGATGGCGCCTTCCGAAACCATCGCGAGGACGCGCGCGGCGGCTTCTTCCGCGTCGTGCAGCACGGCGCCGGGGCGCGACCTTTCGACAAGCGAGGCCAGCGTCCGTATAGGCGCGGTCGGCATAGATTTCGCGGGCGACGGCAAGTCCTTGTGCAAGGCCCGCCGTCTCCAATTTCGTTCCGGCGGGGGCAAGAGCAGCAGAGATCGAGGCCGACCACTTTCACCGCGCGCGCAATGGCCTGGGCGATCGTTTCAATCTCCATCGCGATATTGCTCAAGGCGCCATGAGCCTTCACATAGCCAAGCCTTGCCCCCGCATAGGTGCAGAGCGCCTGCGCGGCGCCGATCTGATAAGCGACGAGCCGCTCGATTTCTGCCGCCGTGAACGGCAGTGTGCGGCGGCCGAATCCCCAGAGATCGGGAAAACCCGGGTGAGCGCCAATCGCGATACCCCTGGCCTTCGCGGCGCTCGAAAATTTGCGCCATGATCTCCGGATCGCCGGCATGAAAGCCGCAGGCGACATTGACGCTCGTGACAATATCGAGCATGGCGGCGTCGTCGCCAATCCGGTAGGCGCCGAACCCTTCGCCGCAATCGCAATTCAAATCGACGCTGCGCATGACTTCGCACCTTTATGGCGGTGGCGGTTTCATTATTGCCACCGGTGCCTCGCGCGCTAGTTTCGGCGCTCCGGTCACAAAATCCTCGCGCCTAAAACCCTGCGCATAAAGCAGGGCAGTCAGATCGCCATGATCGATTCGCGCATGGGCAGCAGCAGCGACCTTGGGTTTGGCGTGAAAGGCAACGCCGAGCCCCGCGGCTTCGAGCATCGCGAGGTCGTTGGCGCCGTCGCCAACCGCGAGAGTTTCCTCGGCGGAAAGACCGTGGATTTCGCGCAATTGCGTTAGTGCCGCGAGCTTGGCGTCCTTGCCGAGTACGGGTTCCGCGACAACACCGCTCAGCCGACCATCTTCGCCGAAAAGAAGCTCGTTTGCCTGATGTTCGTGAAAGCCGGTCTTTTCAGCGATGACCGACGTAAAGATCGAAAATCCGCCAGATACAAGCACGGTATGCGCTCCATTGGCCCGCATGGTTTGAACAAGCACATGCCCGCCCGGCGTCAAGGTAATTTTGTTGGTGATCACATCCAATACGACGGCGCGGCCAAGGCCCTTGAGAAGAGCCACACGCTCACGCAATGCCGGTTCGAACGCCATTTCGCCGCGCATGGCGCGTTCGGTGATCGCGGCGACTTGCGCCCGCTTACCGCATTTCGGCGGCGAGTTCGTCGATACACTCTTGGCCGATCATGGTCGAATCCATGTCGGCCAGCAAGAGCCTCTTACGTCGCCCCTTCGCCCTTTGTACGATAACATCGACGGCGGAGCTGTCGAGAGCGGAACGCACGCTATTCGCGACGGCTCTCGCGCTGGGAGCGCGTCCGGGGTCGAAAGCAATGTCGGCGGCAATTGAGGGATCGAGCCATCGCGGTGGCCCCGGCCGTCTCAAGGCTTCGGCTGCCCGCCGGAGCATATCTTCGGTCAAAACCGGAAACGCCGGATCGCAAATAAGCGTTGCAACATGCGTCATTCGGCGTTGCTGGCTCCCTCGCTTCGTCCGAGACTTGCCTCGCGGCGGACAAGTGCGCGGGCAGGCATTGTTGCTTGCCACGCCCTCGATGCGTCACTCGGACTCCGCGCCGCGAAGAAAATTACGCAAATACATATCGGATCAATAAATTTTCGCGTGCTTTCGCATTTGGCGCAAGAAAGAATGGTGCTGGCTTTCGCCCAGCTCGCAGGCGGTTATCGAGACCGCCCGCCGCCATAGGTGGCAAATAGATGGTCCCACAACCAGCGCGCGGAGTTTTGCACGCCGCCGCCAGTACCGAAGAGCCGCGACAGATAACTCCCGTCCCGATCCTGTGCTGTCGCGGCAGGCGGGGTGCTGCTCGTAACCCAAGGCGCGGTTTCGCTCGCGCGCGTGCTGTAGATCATCTTTTCAGTGTCCCAATTGATGCACACATTGATGTTTTTGTTCATGTAACCGATGCAAATAAGCCTGATCTTGTTGTCAAGGCTGCGTGTGAGAGTCATGCTCATTCCGTCCGGCCTAGAGAAGACATAGGAACCGGTATTGCCGGAAATCGTCTCAACCCCGCCGTGCTTGACCGCTTCGGCAATCAGCGCATTCCACTTCGCGTCCTTGAGGCTGCCAGCGTAAGCAGATGTGGCGGCGTGCAGCAGGCATACGGCTATAATAATCCGCTTCATAGCGGTAGTTCCTCATGCTTGCGCGGGCACAAAGAGAGTGGCGATCGATTGCCGAGGGAGCACGCGCGCCCTCCATAAAACATTCACCGGCGCGCCATGAAAAAAGAGGTCAACATTCCGGCGGCTTCGCTGGCTCGGATGCCGCCGTAGATTTCCGGCGCATGGTGGCAGGTTTGTTGCGCGAAAAAACGCGGGCCGTGCTCGATCGCGCCGCCCTTTGGGTCCGGCGCGGCAAAATAGAGGCGTCGCAGCCGGGCGAAGGAAATCGCCGCCGCGCACATGGCGCAAGGCTCCAGCGTTACGTAAAGATCGCAGCCGAAGAGCCGTTCGGACGCTTCGGCATGGCATGCCCGGCGAATCGCCAGAATCTCCGCATGCGCGGTTGGATCCTTGTCGGCCAAGGTCTGATTGCCCGCCCGCGAAATTATCGCGCCGTCGCGGACGATCACGGCGCCGGCCGGCACCTCGCCGCGTTCCAAAGCGGCGCGCGCTTCAATAAACGCGCAAGACATCGGATCATTTTCCTCGGGCCGTACGGCAGCATGATTGTTCAAGTCGGCGCCCTCCCATCGAAGCACGCTAGGCCGTGCCGCACATTGCGGCAAGCGGATCATGAGCGGCCTGCCATCAGGCGCCCGGAGGTGTATCAACCGTGGCATCGATCGTGCAAATCAGCCCGCCAGGCTTGAACTCGATGTTTGTGCTGCCCGCCAACTCACGCCCCAAGCTTTCGATGAGACGTGAACCGAAGCCGCGGTGCCTGGGTGCGGTAACGGGCGGGCCTCCATCCTCGCTCCAGCGAAAGCGCAGGCGTCCTTGCTCAGGCGCGTTCCATTCGATATTGACTTTCCCGCTTCGGTTTTGAAAGCGCCATGTTTGAGCGCATTTGTGCAAAGCTCATGGAGCGCCATCGACCACGAGGCAGCCCGGTCGGCCGAAATGAGCACGTCGGGTCCCTCGATTGCAAGCCGGTCATCCGGCCACATCGCGCGTAGAGGAGCGAGCGATTGGCGGACGATCTCTCGCAGGTCCGTGGCCTCCCAATTACTCCTCGTGAGCAAATCGTGCGCGCGCGCTAGCGCCACAAGCCGGTCATGGAATGTCTCGACATGTTCCCGCGGCAATTCCCGCAACGATAGGTTTGCAATCGCCGAGACAGTGGAAAGGGTATTCTTCACCCGGTGATTGAGTTCATTGAGAAGGAGTTGAAGGCGCTCTTCCACACGCTTTTGTTCGGAGATGTCCGTGAGCGCGCCAAACCACGAAGCACTCTGCTTTTATCGTCTTTAAGCGGTTGAACACGCGACAGGAAGGGATGGAAGCTTCCATCGGCCGCCTTGATCGGAAACACCATTTCGAATGGCTCGACCGTTCGCGATGGCGCGCGTCCAGCGTTCCATGACCGCAGGCAGCGCAACCGGATCAATCGCGACTTGCCAGCCCCAGCCCGCTATCTGTTCGGCTGTTGTCCCGGAGTAATCGTAACAACTCTTGTTATACCAGTAGATCCAGCCGTCAGGGTTCGCTAACCACATCAACTGCGGTACGAAATCGGCCAGTAATTGAAACTGTTTTTCGCCCTCTAATAGCCTTTCGGAAAAGTTTAAATTCATGATGAGTCACTCGAGGCAAGGCGACAGAGCATTGCGGATCGACGCGAAGAAAAGCGAGGCCTTTGAAGGCTGCGCCGATTTTCGCCAAACATACGACCCTTGCCGCCCGCCGGCACGACCCGCTGAGACTGACAAGGACGATAATATTTCGCGATTGACAACCGGACCAAAGCCCTCCTCCCCCTGGCCGGTCCGCGGGAGGCAGGCCGCCGAACGCCTAAAACGATAAATGACGCACATTTGCATTTCAAGGCAGCAATTGCTTGCCGAAACATGTGGTTTGTGGATCGCCTCCAGGAAGTTGAAGACTTTTTGGATGGGATCATGCGCGATAACAAATGGATAGTGACGATGTGTGATCTTCGCCGAAGCGATCATGGTCAAAAAACGGGGTCGCGAGGATCGAGCGCGTTGTTCCCATTCTAGCCAAAAGTCTGCTATCAAGGCTTTATGCGCGAACATAAAGGGAAAGAGCATCCTCACCGCCATGATGCGGGGCAGTTTCCTGTTGGCGCGCGGGCGCGGCCCGAATTCCCAGAAGAAGCCGCGAGGCCAAACCTCTGCCAAGAAAGATTTCGCCTATGCGGCCAATGATCGCCCACCGCGCCTAAGCCGCGAGGCCGCGCCGCGCAATAGCCATGAAACCGGAGAACGCATCGCCAAGGTCATTGCGCGGGCTGGGCTCTGCTCCCGGCGTGAAGCGGAAACTTGGATCGGCGAGGGACGCGTTGCCTTGAACGGCATGCCGCTCACAAACCCCGCGGTCAACGTCCGGCGAAACGACACGATCACCATCGACGGCGCGCCGCTCATCCATCGTACTCGCACGCGGCTGTTCTTGTTCCATAAGCCGCGCGGTCTTGTCACGACGGACGCGACCCGAAGGGCGGCCGACGATTTTTGATTATCTTCGCGAGCATTGGCCAGAAGGTCCGCGCGTCGTCAGCGTCGGCCGGCTCGACATCAATAGCGAAGGACTGTTGTTGCTCACCAATGACGGCGGGCTCGCCCGGGTTCTCGAACTGCCTGCGACCGGATGGGTCCGGCGCTACCGCGTTCGCGTGAAAGGCAAAACCAACCAGACTGTCCTTGACGGGCTGCGAGATGGCGTGACGGTCGAGGGCGTGAAATATGCTGGCATCGGGGCATCGCTTGATCGCGTGCAAGGCGCCAATAGCTGGCTCACGATGACGTTACGCGAAGGCAAGAATCGCGAGATCAAACGCGTGCTCGAACACATTGGGTCTTCAAGTCAACCGCTTGATCAGGCTTTCCTTCGGACCGTTCCAGCTCGGCGAGATCAATGAGGGCGCGGTCGAAGAGGTGCCAACGCGGGTGCTTGCCGATCAGCTTGGACCGGTGCTCGCAAAAGACGCCGGCGCCGATTTTTCAAGCCCGCTTAAAATGCAAACGGAAGCGGTTGAAAGCGGCAGAAATTGTTAGCCATCGTGGTTTGGGCAAAGTCCGCGAGCCTCGAACAGACAAGGCCTCGACGAAAGATCGCGGCAAGCCGCGAAGCACAGGACACGAAGGCCACGCGCGCCGCAGCCCGCCAGCGGAAACAATCCGATCGGACCGTCGAAACAAGAGTTCAGGTAAAGATAAACCCGCGCCCCGCCCCCGCAAATATATTTCCGCATTGCGCGCCGAAGAAGACGCGCCGGCCAAGGCCCGCGCAAAAGAGTCGAGCGCCGCGAGACCGCCGATCGCGCCGGGCGCACGGTATACGTCGAGGCAAATCAAACGCGAGGACAAGCGAAAGCCAACGGACCGCGAAAAGCCCCAGCGAAGCGGCTGGGCAAAGGCAAGTCTTTCGCGCGAACGCCGCGCACCGCGCCGGAGGGCCAGCGGCAAGCTCCAAAACAACAAAGGACCGCACGACGGAGGGCGCGTTTCGAAAAAGCGAGGAGGAGCGCTGGCAAAAGCCCCCCGGGCACAAAAACCCTCGGCTCCCGGTACTCCCTATGCCAATGCTGGGCGGGCGCCACGTCTGGCGCAACCATTCCGGAAGGACGCGGACGAAGGCGGACGGCGAAACAGGGACGGAAGGCCAGAAACGCCCGCCACGGGATGAGCCAAGGGCAAAGCGGCAAGGTGCCGGAACGGCAATAGTTTTGAAAGCGCGGGGCGCGGCCCGGCGGCATGAAACCAACGCCGCGGAGGCCAAAAACCCCGGCGCCCGCGCGGCCCATCGTGAGCGTTCATGCGTATTGTCGGGGGCAGCTTGAAAGGCCGGGTGTTACGGGGGCCGGGTTCGAACGCGGTAAGGCCGACCGCGGACCGGTTGCGGGAAACACTTTTCAACATTCTCGCGCATTCCTATGGCAACAAGGCTGAAGGCGCCCGGGTCATCGATCTCTTCGCGGGGACCGGTGCCATGGGGATCGAGGCATTGTCGCGCGGCGCCCATTTTGCCTTGTTCGTGGAGCAGAGCGCGGACGCCTGCGCGCTGATCCGCGCCAATATCGCGTCGCTCGGCCTTGCGGGCGCGGCCCGCGTCCTCCGCCGCGACGCGCGCAAGCTCGGTCCGGTGCCGGAGCAAGAGAGTTACAGTCTTGTGTTCCTCGATCCGCCTTATGGAGGGGCCTGGCCGCGCCCGCGTTGAAAGCCTTGCGGGAGGTGCTGGCTCGACAAGGATGCGCTCGTTGTCATCGAGGAGAGCACGGGCGCGGACGTGGATTTGCCGGACGGTTTTGTTGCGCTTGAAGCGCGCCGTTTCGGTGACACGCAGACGGTGTTCGCATCCTTGAATTAGGGCCACGGGCGCAAGCCCGTGGCCGCTTGTTAAAGTTCGGCAACTCCTAATCATCCAACGCATCAAGGCATCAAAACCTTGTTGATGACATGGATCACGCCATTCGATTGCAGAACATCGGCGATGGTGATGCGCGCGGTGTGGCCTTTTGAATCGGTGATGTCGAACACCTTGCCCTTTTCCGTGACCGTCAGCGGCTCGCCTTCAACCGTCTTTAAGGTTGCCTCTCCGCCGCCATCCTTCACGGCGTTTTTCAAATCGGCGGTGGTGAGATGCCCCGGCACGACGTGATAGGTCAGGACCTTCGCGAGCTGACCCTTGTTCTCGGGCTTTAGCAAGCTATCGACCGTGCCAGGAGGAAGCTGCGCGAAAGCCTCATTGGTCGGCGCGAAGACCGTAAAGGGTCCAGCGCCTTCCAGGGTATCGACCAGATCCGGCCGCTTTCACCGCCGTGACCAGGGTTGTGTTATCCTTGGAGTTCACCGCGTTCTGAATGATGTTCTTGCTTGGATACATGGCCGCGCCGCCGACCATCTTGGTCATTTCAGCCGAGGCAACGCCAGAGAGGAGCGCACCGCCCAGGAAGACCGAGGCGGCAAGCGTCTTATGATTGAAGGTCATGACGGGTTCCTTTCAAGATCACCGGATTCATGTCCGGTATGCTGATCTTTACGGGGGCCCGGGCCAAAAAGTTTCATGCGCGTTTCCAATCGCGTTTTAATTCCCGCCAGCCGATATCGCGGCGGCAAATCCGCCCGGCCAGTCGATCAAGCCGATGGCCACATAGGCGGACGCTCCGCCGCCAGCTAGGCTTGAACGCCAGCGCCGCCCTGCCGGGGGCCGGTTCCATGGGATAGAGGCTAGTGGTAAAAGCAGATGGATCGTACCCAAACGATCGCACATTCAGGCGGGCGCTCGCATTGACGGAAGCCGGGCTCGGCCGTTCAGTGGCAGAGGTCCCACGATGACAGTTGTTTCAGTTGACTTGGCGCATCGCAGCTATCGTGATTTCGGTATGGTGGTGCTCGACGATGGGCCATCAGGTACCAGGTACGAGCTTGTGCTCTTCGCACATGACAGCCCGGAAGCACCTACGCCCGAGCACGTTGCCGATTTCGTCATTGACGTGTGCAAGAAGGTAGATGCGTCGCTCGTTCTTCTGGATGGCCCGCAGGGGTGGAAGAACCCATTGAACGGTGTTGCGCACTCCCGTATTTGCGAACGCGTCCTTAATACCCCGGGCAAGACCGGTCTACCTGGTAACGTCATACCTGCGAATTACTTCCCCTTCATCGAGTTCTCTATTCAGGTCTTTGATGCCTTTCAGGCGCGTGGCTGGCAACGATTTGACCCAGCTTCGCGGCGTCCGGGTCAGCCCACAGTTATCGAATCGTTTCCCCTGGCGGCATGGCGCTCCTTGGGGCTGCCGTGCCTCCCTGCCAAGAAAAAGACATGTGACACGGACATTCACAGGCACCTTGAGTTCTCTCGTCGGAGCCGGTCTCGTCGCTGCTGACGGCCCCATGCCAACTCATGATCAGCTCCAGGCACTCGTCGCCGGCTTAGGAGGTCTCGGGATCTCAGCAAGCGCCGCGCATAGGTATCAGGCGGTCGGGGCTCCACCATTCATTCTCGATGGCACATGGCGTGAAGGCTATATCGCCAATCCTACGAGCAATCGAGCCGTCGCACGGGTATCATCCGACTAATTTTGACTACTAGGAGGCCGAGAAAAAGGGCGGCCCTAGGCCGCCCTCGATCAGCTCGTTCGGGACAAAATCAACACGAATAATACATGTCGAATTCGACCGGATGCGGGGTCATTTCGAAGCGCATCACCTCGCCCATTTTCAATTCGATATAGCTGTCGATGAAATCATCGTCGAAAACGCCGCCGGCCTTGAGGAAGGCGCGATCCTTGTCGAGGTTGGCGAGCGCTTCGCGCAGCGAGCCGCAGACGGTCGGGATTTTCTTCAGTTCCTTCGGCGGCAGATCGTAGAGATCCTTGTCCATCGCCTGGCCCGGATCGATCTTGTTCATGATCCCGTCGAGACCCGCCATCAGCATCGCCGAGAAGGCGAGATAGGGGTTGGCCATCGGATCGGGGAACCGCACCTCGACGCGCTTCGCCTTGGGATTGGACGTGTACGGGATGCGGCAGGAAGCCGAGCGGTTGCGCGCCGAATAGGCAAGCAGAACCGGCGCTTCATAGCCTGGCACGAGGCGCTTGTAGGAATTCGTCGAAGGGTTGGTGAAGGCGTTCAGCGTGCGGGCGTGCTTGATGATTCCGCCAATATAATAAAGGCATTCCTGGCTCAAATCCGCATATTTGTTGCCGGCGAACACCGGCTTGCCGCCTTTCCAGATCGATTGATGCACATGCATTCCCGAGCCATTGTCGCCGAACACCGGCTTCGGCATGAAGGTCGCCGTCTTGCCGTAGCTTTGCGCGACCTGATGGATGCAATATTTATAGATCTGAAGGTGGTCGGCCATCGTCGTCAGCGGCCCGAACTTCAGGCCGAGTTCATGCTGCGCGGAAGCCACCTCATGGTGGTGCTTTTCGACCTTCGCGCCCATCTGCGCCATGGCGGCGAGCATTTCGCCGCGCATGTCCTGCGCCGAATCCTGCGGCGGCACCGGAAAATAGCCGCCCTTGGTGCGGATCCGGTGGCCGAGATTGCCGCCTTCATAGGCAGTGTCGGAATTCGACGGCAATTCGGACAAATCGAGGACGAAGCCCGTATTATAAGGGTCGGCGCTGAAGCGGACGTCGTCGAACACGAAAAACTCGGCCTCGGGGCCGAAATAGACGGCGTCGCCGATGCCGACCGACTTGACATAGGCCTCGGCCTTCTTGGCGATGCTGCGCGGATCGCGGTTGTAGGGCTCGCCGGTCGTGGGCTCCAGAACATCGCAGACGATCGACCAGGGTGGGCGCGGCGAAGAAGGGATCCAGGGTCGCGGTTGCGGGATCCGGCATCAGAGTTCATGTCGGATTCATTGATCGCCTTCCAGCCGGCGATCGACGAGCCGTCGAACATTTGACCCTTCGTCAGAAGAGTTTCCTCTTCGATCAGCGTGATGTCGAAGGTGACATGCTGCCATTTGCCGCGCGGATCGGTGAAGCGGAAATCGGCGTATTTAACGTCATGGTCCTTGATGTACTTGAGCACATCCTTGGCGGTCTTCATGTCTTACCCTCTCTATCGTTGAATTCGGCATATTGGTCGGGGAGCGGGGCATCGTAATTGCCGGATTTCGCGGCAACCTGGGATCAAATGGCGTCCGTTCCGGTTTCTCCGGTGCGGATGCGGATCGCGTCCTCAATGTCCGAGATGAATATTTTTCCGTCTCCGATCCGGCCCGTTTGCGCCGCTTTGCGGATCGCATCGGCGGCGAGCGTCGGCGAGTGGCGTCGGAAACGATGACTTCGATTTTAACCTTGGGCAGGAAATCGACGATATATTCCGCGCCGCGATAGAGTTCGGTGTGGCCCTTCTGTCGGCCGAAGCCTTTCACTTCCGTGACGGTGATGCCGGCGACGCCTGCTTCGTGCAGCGCCTCTTTCACTTCATCGAGCTTGAAAGGCTTGATAATCGCCTCGATTTTCTTCATTGGCAGTTTTTTGAACTTTTTTGTGTTGTCCCAGTGAACTGGACAGGAACGTACAAGCGGCACTTTAACCGGCTCATAGCACCTGCCAAGCGGGACTGCCAAGGAAAACTAACCGGGGACCGCCCCGGGCATGCCAGAATGGCACTCGCGTGGCGACACCAGTTCGTAAGCAAATTACGGGCCAGGAATTCGGGCGGCGCGGCGGCGAAACGGGAAAATACCGCCCGCATACCCATCCTTGCGACGGGCAAACCGCGTTCCCTGCGAGGCAGTCTTCCTAGCAAATCTCGGTGTTCGTGAGTCTCGCTGTAATCCGCATCGTCGGACATAATCCGGGATGGGGATTACATTGGGAAGGCCGATGGGAAGGCCGTTCTTTCCGACAGGCGGTGTTGGACGCAACGGTTGCTTGGGCGGACAAAAGGATCCATCGCGTGGTGATACCAAGCGGTGGATCCTGTCGTGTTTCTATTGAGAACGATTATTCCACTGTTTCGAAAACGGCCTGCCGCTCGCGGTTGCCTCGCGGCTTTTCCACCGTTGCAACCAATGCCGCACTCACGCCGGAGCCGAGAAGCTGGAGGGAGATTTCCTTGCCGTTGCCGAATTTGATTCCATCGCGATAGGCGCCGTGTTCGAGCCTCGCGAAGATGACTTGTTCCTCATCCTTGACGCCTAGGCGCGTTTGGAGATCGCTCGATATTCCTTCGAGCTTGAGGTGCGTATCATATTGTACACAGACTGCCGTCGTGCAATCGCCAGGCGAGGCGAGGCCAATGCTTCCCGAGGGAAAGCGGGTGGTCACATATTTCTCGGACTCGCGTGCAGGCCGGGAGGCATACATTTCAAGCGAATAGTCACACATGTGTGTCACTCCTAATGTCTCGAGACGGTTGCATCCCTTGTCCGTGCGTAGCCCCGCCCGCCGGTACACTGCTGAAGACCGGGCCGGCTTCGGAAATACGGGATGAGTAGCCCCCCAAGCAGGGAGGGGGAAGCGTGGAAGCCCCTCAGGGCTATAGGTCTCGATCCTGGAGAAAAACGCTAGCGCGTGCCGCGTTGGATCGAACCACATCCGGCGGCCACCGGATGCTCCACTTAGGCACCGAACGCTTGGAAATAGCTCAAAGTTTCAAGTCATTCGTGCACTTTTGCATGCTAGCGCAACCTTATGCCGCGTCAAGTCTTTTTGCTGTGGCGAGCAATTTTACTGTTAGCAGCCGCGGGCTTTTCTTTGCGAAGGGATGGAGGCTAACATTTGTTGCGCGCGACTGGTAGATCGGCCGCGCGCCCCATTCGGCCCAGGAGCCGTCATAAAGCGCAACGTCGCTCTTGCCGATGCTCGCCAGCGCAAGCAAAAAATCGCGGCGGTCACGCCAGAGCCGCAGGTGGTGATCACTGGGCGTTCAACATCCACCCCAGCCTTTGCCATGAGGGTTTTAATTTCGCTCGCCGGTATAATTTCGCCTGATTGGACCACCTCGCGCCACGGCAAATTGAAGCTGCCGGGAATATGGCCCGAGCGCAATCCAGGACGCGGCTCGGCCGCCGTGCCTGCGAACCGCGCGGCGGCGCGCGCATCGAGAATCTGCGGCGAACCCGTTGCGCTTGCCTGTTGCACACTGCTCGGCGCCGGCAACGGCGGCGCTATCGAATTTCACGGAGAAGGGCCGGGGCATGCGCCGCACAGGACCTTGTTCGAGGGGGCGCTTCTCGGCCCGCCATCGGGGCAAACCGCCAGCAAGGATTTTTACGTCCCGCGCGCCGAACACACGCAAGGTCCACCAGACGCGGGCGCCCCCTTGCAAGTTGGAGGAGTCGTAGACGACGAACCGCATTTCGTCGCCGAGGCCGAGCTTTTCCATCGCCTCGGCAAAGGCGGCAGGGCATGGCAGCATATGCGGCAAATTCGTCGCATGATCGGCGATCGCATCGATGTCGAAGAAGACCGCGCCGGGGATATGCCCGTCGAGATATTCCGCCTTGGCATCTGCGGTTTTCGTCAGGCAGAAAAAACGTGCCGTCGATGATCGCGACATCGGGCGCGCCCAAATGTTCTGCAAGCCACGCGGTCGAGACGAAGAAATACTCTTGAGAATTTGCTGTCATGCGCGTGCCTCGCACTTCACCTGGCGCTTCATGCCAGGTGCGGCTTCCAGTTCCGCACTCAGCAAAGCATAACTGAATCATTTCCGTTTTCCATACTCATGACCATTTTCGTCGAAGATGAGTGTGTTCGGCGTTACGCAACCCGCCGGAACTCTGCTTCACGGCGGATCAAAAGAGCGTGAGTGTCTCGATCCGGGCTATGACGCGGGCGGCGAACGCTCTAAAGCCAGTGCAGCAAAGATCAATTTAGCGCGCGTCAGCGCGCAGCTCAATGGGAGGAAACACATGCCGGTTTTGTCCGAAGTTCTGAAGGCCAACGAGATCTACGCCGCAAGTTTCGGCGCCAAATCGCAATTGGCGCTACCGCCGGCGCGGCAATTCGCCATCCTCACCTGCATGGACGCGCGCCTCGATCCGGCGAAATATGCGGGGCTTTCGGAGGGCGATGCGCATGTGATCCGCAACGCAGGCGGGCGCGCCAGCGACGATGCGATCCGCTCGCTGGTGATTTCCTATAAGCTGCTTGGCACTCAAGAATGGTTTGTCGTGCATCATTCCGATTGCGGCATGCTTCTCTTCGACGACGAGATTATGAGCGGGCTCCTCGAACAGAGCCTGGAAACCGCGGCGATAGACGAAAAAGGCTGGCACGATCATGGGCGCGGCCCTGGCAGCGTTCACGGCCATTACGTGAAATGGCTGGCGTTCAAGGACCTTGCCGGAAGCGTGGTGGACGACGTCAAACGCATCCGCTCGCACCCGCTGGTGCCTGGCCATATTCCGGTTTACGGTTATTACTTTGATGTGAGGACCGGCCGTCTGGTCGAGGTGCCAGAAGCAATGGCCGCCGGCAAGGCCACGGCCTGATTCAAACGAAATCCGGCACGATCGACGGCTTGCGTTCCATCCAGCCCGGTACCGGCAGATTTTTCGAGCGCAGGAATTTTGGGTTGAAGAGTTTCGATTGGTAGCGCTCACCGGAATCGGCGAGGATGGTCACAATCGTGTGGCCCGGCCCGAGATCCTTGGCGAGACGGATCGCGCCCGCGACATTGATGCCTGACGACCCGCCGAGCAGCAGGCCTTCATGTTCGGCAAGATCGAACAGTATGGGCAAGGCTTCCTCATCGGAGATCTGATAGGCGAGATCGATCGGCGCATCCTTAAGATTGGCGGTGATCCGGCTTTGGCCAATTCCTTCGGTAATCGAGGAGCCGGAGGATTTTAATTCGCCACTTCTGTAATAGGAATAAAGCGCGGCCCCCATCGGATCGGCAATCGCGATCTTGATATTTGGGGTTCTTGGCCTTCAGTGCCAGGGCGACGCCGGCCAGCGTTCCGCCGGTTCCGACCGAGCAAGTGAAACCTTCGACCTTGCCTTCCGTCTGATCCCAAATTTCTGGCCCAGTCGTCTCGAAATGGCCTTGCCGATTGGCGGTATTGTCGAACTGATTGGCCCAGACGGCGCCCGCCGGATATTCCTTGGCAAGCCGCAGGGCGAGGCGGCCGGAGAGTTTCACGTAATTATTGGGATCGGAATAGGCGACCGCCGGAACCTCGATCAGTTCGGCGCCTTGCAGCCGCAGCAGATCCTTCTTCTCCTGGCTCTGGGTGTCGGGAATGACGATCACGGTCTTGTAGCCCAAGGCATTGGCGACGAGCGCGAGACCGATACCGGTATTGCCCGCCGTGCCTTCGACGATCAATCCGCCGGGCTGCAAGGTTCCCGCCGCGCGCGCGTCGTTGACGATGGCGAGCGCCGCGCGGTCCTTCACCGATCCGCCGGGGTTCATGAACTCCGCCTTGCCCAGAATCGTGCAGCCGGTCAGTTTCGACGCATGGCGCAGTTTGATGAGAGGGGTTGTCCCGATCGCTTCGATGACATTTTTTGGAAAGCTCATGTGGATAAAAGGCCCGTGCCGGCTATTTGATGGCCGCTTCAAAGCGTTCCGCGACATAGTCCCAGTTCACGAGATTGTCGACAAACGCCTTGAGGTAATCGGGCCTGCGATTCCGGTAATCGATGTAATAGGTGTGCTCCCAGACGTCGACCGTCAAAATCGGCGTTGCCCCCTGGAGCAGCGGATTGTCGGCATTTCCCGTCTTCGCGACGGAAATTTTGCCATCCTTAACCGCAAGCCACGCCCAGCCGGAACCGAACTGCGTCGTGCCGGCTTGGACCAACTCCTGCTTGACCTTTTCGATCGATCCAAAAGCCTCGATGAGTGCTTTTTCGAGTGCGCCGGGAACTTTTCCGCCGCCATTCGGCTTGATCGATTTCCAATATTCCGAATGGTTATAATGCTGCGCTGCATTATTGAACAGCGGCACGTTTTTGCCGTAGGTTTCCTTGACGATTTCTTCTAAGGACTTGCCTTCGAGACCGCTGTCCTTCAAAAGATTATTGGCGTTCGTTACATAGGCAGCGTGATGCTTGTCGTGATGAAATTCTAGCGTCTCCTTGGAAAGGTAGGGATGCAGTGCCTCGTAGGGATAGGGTAGATCGGGCAGGGTAAATGGCATGGGAAACTCCTTGGTTTTGGCCGCCAGGCGAGGCTTTTGCGTTGCGGCCACGCAGCCTTATCAGTAGACGGCCCGGTCTGGCTCGGCAAGCGGTTAGCCGTGCCGCGGATCAGCCGGGACAGGGTGACACGCGTGACCGCGAACCGGAATCGAGGCATCTGGGCGATTTCGTGGGCAGCCGGTTCGGTTCTAGGACCGAAGGTGAAAAAAATGAGCTATTTGGTTCTTGCACTAGGAGCTCTTCTCTCGCTCTGCGGTGCCTTTGCGATCTATGCGGGCTTTGGAATCATTCAGGTCGAGCGTGGCTGGGCCAGTGTCATCGCCGGTGCATCGGTACTGTCCGGCGGGATCGTGACAATTGCGCTCGGGTTTATTTTGCACAAACTTTCTGGCCTGCATACTCTTCTCAAAAGCGGCAAGGGTTTGACACCGATGCCCCGGGGAGCAGCCGAAAATGATGCGGGCGAGTTGCGCCCGGAACCAGGCCTTGCGTTCAACCCCGAGGCTTCGATGGTGTCCGAAGTGGGGACGCCTACGGCAGTCATGCCGCCCGCCGCCAGCTTGCGAAGCTGGCCGCAGCGGCAAACGCGTCCCAATCTCGCTGCGGCACGAAGCGTCTTGAAGCCGCGTGGCGCGTCGCCCTCCGCAAGGGGAACGATTGAGCCTGATTTTGCACCGCCAAGACACCCCATCATTTCGCGCGCCGCTCCAGGAGTTTCCAGCGCCACAATGGAGCCGCCCTATGAGCCGGGCATCGCCATACCAGGCGAGGCAGCAGCCGCAACGTCCGAAGACGAAGGGCAAACGCGGCCCGCTTCCGCCACAGAGGCGCCCGCGGAATCTGCATCGGATGCGGAGCGCCAACCAGGACTGTTCGACGGCGAAAAAGCAATAGAGCCGCCAATCGAGACAGAGCTTCAGGAAACGCGCCCCGGTCCCGGCGAGCCCGTGACGGAATCTGGACCGCGGGAGGCTTGGTCGGCTGAGGCGGCTTCAATTGATGCGATCTTCGGCGAGGACCATCTCGTTGAGCGGGACCCAACGCTGGATGCGCGGAAAGAGGGCGCGATCGAACCGGCAAGCCTCGATCTCGCGCCGCCGTTTAAATCCGAGACCCCGCCCTCAGAGGATCCGCTCCAACGTTCGGCCCAGGTCGCTCTTGCGGCTGGCGAGGCAGGGCTCACCATCGTTGGCCGCTTCGAAACCGAAGGAACCACTTACGTTATGTATGCCGGCGGATCCATCGAAGCGCGATCGGAACGCGGGGTATTTCATTTTAAATCCATGGCGGAACTCAAGTCGTTCTTGGAATCTCAAAAGTAAGTTTAATGTCGGCATGGCCGTTCAAGTGGCGGTCTCGAAATCCGCCTTCGACACAGGCCAGGGCGAAGGCATATTGTAATGCCACCTCTTCCAGATGATCGAAGCGTCCAGGTAGCCCGCCATGTCCCGCGCCCATGTTGGTCTTTAGGAGGATTGGACCCGTGCCCGTCGTCATGGCGCGCAGCTTTGTCACCCATTTCAGAGGCTCCCAATAGGTGACACGCGGATCGGTCAGGCCTCCAAGGGCCAGCACCGGAGGGTAAGGTTTGGCTTCGACATTATCATAGGGGGAATAGGAACGCATGACCGCGAAGGCGGCCGGGTCGGCGGCCGGATTGCCCCATTCGAGCCATTCGGGCGGCGTTAACGGCAGGCTCGCATCGAGCATCGTATTCAAGACATCGACAAAGGGCACGTCCGCAATGATGCCCGCGAACAATTCCGGCGCGAGATTGATGACGGCGCCGATAAGCATTCCGCCCGCGCTGCCGCCCTGGGCCACGATCCGAGCCGCGCCAGTATAGCCGGTGGCAATAAGATGTTTCGCCACGCAGACGAAATCGGTGAAGGTGTTTGGTTTTTTGCCAAGTTTCCCATCGGTGTACCAGTGCCAGCCCTTATCGGTGCCGCCACGCACATGGGCGATCGCATAGACAAAGCCGCGATCGGCGAGGCTGAGGCGATCAGCCGAAAACGAAGCAGGCACATGCGAGCCGTAAGCGCCATAGCCGTAAAGAGCCAAAGGGGCGGATCCATCGAGCCGCGTACCGGTCCTGTAAAGGAGCGAGATTGGAATTAGTTCGCCGTCTGAGGCATCCGCGAATAGCCGCCGCGTCATATAGTGCGAAGGTTCGTGTCCCGAGGGAATGATCTGACGTTTGCGCAAGGTCCGCTCGCGGGTGGCGAGATTGTAGTCATAGGTTTCCCAAGGCGTCGTCATCGACGAATAGGTAAACCTGAGCGTTTCCGTCTCATATTCGAGACGCTCTTCGAGGCCAAGCGAATAGGCTTCTTCGTGAAAAGCGATCGCATGTTCGTCGCCGCTTGCAAGATGCCTTATTATGATGCGCGGGCTGCCTGCTTCGCGCTCGATGCGCACGAGATATTCAGGATAAACCGCGATATTGATGATCATGCACCCCCGCCGGTGCGGGACTTCGTCGATCCAGAACGCCCGTCCGGGGTTCGCCAAGGGCGCACTCACGATTTTAAAATCTTCGGCTCCGTCGGCGTTGGTCCGGATGAAAAGCCGGTCGCCGTGATGTTCGACATCATAGCGCAGACCCGGCGCGCGAGGCTCGACAAGGTGGGGTGTTGCGTTGGCATCGGCAAGATCGAGCAGATGGAATTCGGACGAATCATGATCATCGACGCTTATGATCGCGAAGCGCCCCGATTGGCTGCGCCTGATATGAATGAATAAGCCAGGATCGTGCTCCGCGAAGACGAGGACATCGGCCGAGGGATCGCTGCCGATCCGGTGCCGGAAAACTTCGGCCGGGCGGTGATTTTCATCGGTCCGCACATAATAAAAGCCAAGCGAAATCCGCCATCCATACAAGGCTGCCGCCGGTATCGGCGATTACCTCCGGGCTTTCCCTTGGGCGGCCTATCCCGCCCGCCCGGCCGGAGTTCAAGTCGCGGATCCGGATGGAATAGAGTTCCGAACCCGTCTCGTCGGCGCTCCAGGCTAGCTTGGCATGATCCGGGGAGTGGCAGGCCGCGCCCACGTCAAAAAAGCTCTTGCCGCGTCCTTGCGCGTCTCCGTCGAGAAAAACCTCCTCGGGTCCGCCGGACCGTTTGACACGGCAAAAGATCGGGTGCTGGCCGCCCTTGCTCGTGGCGGGCATAATAGAGCCACGGGCCGTCTTGGCGGGGAACCTCGGAATCGTCTTCCTTGATCCGCCCGCGCATCTCCTTGAAAAGTGCGGCGCGTAACCCGGCGAGCGGCGCGAGCATGGCCGCGCGTAGTCGTTCTCGGCATCAAGCAAGGCACGAATTTCGCGAGGCAAAGCGGTGGGGTTGCGCAAAACTTCTTGCCAGTTCGGGGCCTTCAGCCACCCATAATCGTCGCACAGCGTAACCCCATGCTGGTTCGTTTCCTTGCGGCGTTTTTCGACGGCTGGCGGCGTCCTGGGGCGGGAAGCCGACCAATTAAGCTTGCGCATCCATCGTACTTTCTTACTGGCGCCAAGGGTACCGCGCCGCTCCCGGCATAGTTCAGGAAGGGCTACGGCCTTTAGGGTGCGTTATTCGCGCGCGGTCCGCATCTTTCAACGCTTTTTTTGATTCAATGCAATAAAGTGTATGCATTGCTACTTGCGGAAACCAAGCGTTGGCTTTAGAAAGGCCAAAAGTTCTTGAAAGTCGATTCGCAAAAATCGCTTAAATGAGCTTTGTCCGGCCGGTCTTTTCGCCGTGGGTATATGATAGGTTATCGGTATTTTACCCATATACTGCCGGCGACACCTTCTCCTCGGGATAACGAGCGCCATGAGTGAATCCTCAAGTTCTAACAGTTTTATCGAACTAGCGGCGGACATCGTTTCCGCATACGTCAGCAATAATTCAGTGCCGGCGAGCGATCTGCCGTCCTTGATCGGCGACGTGCATTCGGCATTGCTGCGGGTCACCTCGGGCACAATGGCCATGACGGCCGAAACGCCAAAGCCAGCGGTGCCTGCCAAGAAATCGGTCACGCGAGAATTCCTCGTGTGCCTGGAAGATGGCCGGAAATTCAAGTCTTTGAAGCGGCATCTGCGGACTCAATACAATTTGTCTCCGGACGAATACCGCGAAAAATGGGGGCTCGCGCCCGATTATCCGATGGTTGCGCCAGATTACGCCAAGGCGCGTTCAAATCTTGCCAAACAAATGGGCCTTGGCCAGCAGCGCAGGCGCAAAAAGTAAGCGAACAGGACTCGGCTCCGCCTAGCCGGCAGGCGTTCTCTTCCGCGGGACGCTTTGCCATGGCGAGGCCGGCTTTGGGCGAACAGGCGGCGGGCGTGGACTTAATGGTTGGAGCCGTTGGTGGCGATTCGCGCCTGCATATTGGGTCGCGGACCGCGCGTTCCGTAGACTACCCCACAAGAGCGCACGCCGATCAAAGTATAGCTTTTCTGGACATGGCGAGGCGGTGCCCGGCTTGTGGTCAGCGCCACCCACACGATGCCCTATCCAAAACTTCGGCGTTTCCGATGAGAATCGCGAAAATTCGCGAGCACAACTATATATCTCACTTTGTGCCATGGGGTTAGACGGCGACGGCGCGCGCGTCACTCTTGATTCGCTCGACCATCGAGCGCAGGCCATTTGAGCGCTGCTGCGTCAAATGCGCCGAAAGGCCGAGGCTCTCGAACAGGCCATGGGCATCGATAGCAAGAATCCGCGTTGCCGTCTCGCCGGAATATAGTGCCAGCAAAAGAGCCACCAGCCCGCGTACAATATGAGCGTCGCTGTCTCCCTTTAAATGGAGAACGGGGCGCCCTGAATGATCCGCCGCGACGCGGGTCTCCAGCCATACCTGGCTGGCGCATCCACGCACTTTATTTCTATCGTTGTGTGCGGCATCGTCCAACGGTTCGAGACTGCGGCCGAGTTCGATCAAATAGCGATAGCGGTCCTCCCACTCGTCGAGGTAATTGAAATTTTCGATGATCTCGTCGAGCTTCGTGGCGGTCCGCAGGCCCGGCATGGTAAGTCACACTCCCTGCTAGCGCGATGCGCATAACTTCGCGAAAACGTCGTGCCGGACCCTTGGGGTGATTTCAAGCACTTGTCCCGGCCCGCGCAAGGTTTCCGTCGAGGGGTTCGCCCTATTACACTTAATTAGCGGCGGCCGGCACATCAACAACCATAGAAGTTGGCGGGGGCGCCTTGTTGCCGCCCGAGTTCCATCCCGCAGCCATGCGGCGTAAATGGGCCGCCCCCTCTAGACAAGCGACAGGTGCGCGCAAACAGGCCTTTCCGCCCCCTGCTTGCGCTATACTTAGCGTCTGGCTCAGGATATCTCGCACCTGGCGCGCGGCGCTAGCCTTCGTCACAACCGGTACAAGAGGATCACTTGGCCAAGAGATCGAGGCAAATACGATCGAAAGCCAGAATATGCAGCGAAGTCAGGAACAGCATTAGTGAACCCTTAGTGGGACAACCCGAATCAAGGTTAAGCACCGCTTACTCGAGTTCGGGCCACGCATTACGCGTCAACTCCAGCTGGATTTCTTTACCTTTTGCTTATCATCCCACACCGCTTAGCAACGCCTTCTATACCATAGGACACATTTTCCAGCAGTTAAAGCCGCGTGTGGCTGGCTTCCTAAAACTTAAGAGGAATTGCTTAACAAGCGTCTGGCACGCTTTCGGCGCCGTAAAATCCGTGGCCGGATTCTGGAGGGCGCCCCGATCGCATGGATCATGGGGTCGAAAGAGGTCGCTCGCTAGCAAACAGTTGGGACAGGTCCTGACCGGAAAAGGCTGTGAACTTTTTGGGACCAGCCCTAAGCGGTGCGAAGCGGAGCTGTGTTTTGGGTTTTTTGCTGAGGCTCGAAGGCCGGACCACAAAATTGGTCCTTCCCGCCACCCGGGCAATTCCTCTCGAGCGTACCCGCTGGGAAAGTTTGCTCCTGCGCCAGGTTTTAGATTGGCTCGCGGATTGGACGACGGCCATGATCGTTGGCACCTGCCACGATGCGAACCGAATCCAAAGCTTCCGCAACGATAGTTTGGCCGAGACCAGGGTTGCCTCGTCCTCAATTGCGACCGGTCTGGCTCGGTGTCATCGGTCAGTTCGAATTGCGAGGTCTTGTTCGGCTTGCCGCCAAGCGCATTGACCGGCCGCGGCTTTTTCGAACGTGTCCAAGTCGCCGACCGACCCGCTTTTCTGAAGACCATCGCGGACACAAGCGCGGGCTCCGTGACGGCCGGCGCGACCTTGCGTTGGCGCGGTACCGCGCGGGTCGATCGCGGCGACTACGCCGAGCCAGTTTTCCTTTGGCTCGAAATGCGGGCGCGCCGTGGCGGGGATCACTGCGCGGCCCAAGGAGGGAGCCAGGACGGCGATGTCGTTGCCATCATTCGCGATGTTACGGAGGCCAAGCTTCGCGAGGCGGCGCTCGAAGACGCCCGCGCCGCCGCCGAGGAAGCAAACCTCACCAAGGATTATTTTCTCGCCCAAGCGGGCCATGAATTACGCACGCCGCTCAATGCGATTGCCGGTTTCTCGGAGTTGCTCAGCGATCCGCGATTGGCCCCTCCCGATCCCGAGACACAACGCGAATACGCGAGAATCATTCACCAGTCGGGACGGCATCTTCTCGACGTCGTCAATTCGATTATGGACTTGTCGAAAATCCAATCCGGTTCCTTGGCGATTGAGATCGAGCCCTTCGCCGTGGCGCCGTTGATCGATCATTGTTGCGACATGGTGAAACTTCATGCCAAGAACAAAGGGGTCGAGCTTCTGCGCGACTATCCGCCAAATCTCGAAGAGGTCACCGGCGACAGGCGCGTATGCACCCAAATTCTCGTGAACCTGCTTTCTAATGCGGTCAAGTTCACACCCCCTGATGGAAGTGTGACGATCAGTGCGCGATCCGATGCCAATATGCTTCTGATGCTGGTGGCCGATACCGGCATCGGAATCGCCGCAGCCGACCTCGCCCGCCTCGGCGATCCGTTTTTTCAGGTCAAGATCTTGCCGGATCGCCAAGATGAAGGAATTGGTCTTGGCCTCTCGATCGTACGCGGCCTGGTCGGCCTGCTGGGGGGCACGATCATGGTTGCGAGCGAACTGGGTAAAGGAACCTGCGTCCGTGTCTGTCTGCCGCTCGATGGCCGCAGTTTGGCTGCCAAGGTTGGAATCCGGGCCGAGATAGAGACGATCGCGCACGTACCCGGCGCCGGCCAGCACGAATTTTACGAGCAAATGACGGTGAAGAAAATTGCCTGAAGTCCTGTCCGCCGCCGATCATGATTTTGTTGTGACCGAACCGGCTTCGAAGCTGAAACGTCTGCGGGAAAAGCTGCCTACCGCAAGAAGGCGCGGCTCACGCCAGCGGCGACGGCGCTATTTGAGCATTCTCGCCACCGGATTTTTCGTCGCGACGGCCGTCGCAATCCTCGTCAATGCGCTCCTTTGGCAACGAACCCGCCATCCCGCGCCGCTTTTTTCACGCGGCGCCCCGGTTTCCCCCTCAAAAGAGCCAACGATCGCCGGACTGGTCGCCGTTCCCGCATCGCGGCCTCAGCCCGCCCTTGCGTCTGTCCAGTTGCAAGACAAGCCGATCGAAAGGACACCGCTAGAGGTCCCTCCCGCGGGGCATCAGCGAGAGCCCGGCGTAACTTCGCCTCCGCCGCACGACGAGATTTCACAATTGCTGGAGGCGCCGCCCGCCCGGCCTGCCAAGGAGGCAGCCGCGCCGGCCGCCCGTAGCAAACCGGTGCTGGCGGCGCAGCGCGCGCTCGTCAAATTGGGTTTTGTTCTGAACCCAGACGGCGTGGCGGGGCTCGCTACGCGGCAGGCGATCGAACACTACGAGCGCGACCACGGACTTCCCGTGCGCGGCGAACTCACGCCCGCGCTTATGCGGCGATTGGGCGCCGAAACGGGCATTACGATCCGTTAGAGGTGATCCCAAAAAAATAAAACCAAGGACAGTGAGAGCGGTTCAACGGAAAGCCACCTTAATCCGGTCGAGGCCACTTCCCGGTTGGGCCATTCAAAATTGGCTGGCATTCGCCCCGAGGCGATTTGGAGCTCCGCTCGGATTCTCTACCCGGTCCCCCCCGCCGTTTCCACGTTCAGGTGACGGCCCCGCCGCGCTCCTTGGGTACATGCGCGGTCATAAAAACATAGTCCCACCATGGCACGCTGACCCCGAAGCCGCGCGTCGAATCGCGGAAATGATGCAACATGTGGAGACGCCGCAACATCAAGCCTAAACGGGTCCTGGGCTCGCCATGATGCACATAGTAATGCACCATGTCGTAGGCGAGATAGCCGACGATAAAACCCATCAGCACCGGATACCCGAAGGGCAGTCCGAACAGAAGCCGCACCACAGAATAAGCAATCAGCATGATCGGTGTGCTAAGCAACACCGGCATGACGAGGCGCAGCGGATCGTTGGGATGTACATGATGGACGCCGTGGATAAGGAAATGAATTTTGGCGCCGAAACGGCCTGGAAATTCGTAATGGAACAAGAAGCGGTGGCCGAAATATTCGATGAGGGTCCAAATAAAATAACCAAGTGCCGTGGCGCCAAGGACGGGGCCGGCATCGTAAGCCTTCAGGCTCAAAGCCGCGAGGACGCAAACCAAAGGCAAGTAAACAAACAACGGCGTCGACCAATGGACGCGCGACAATTTGTCAAGCAGTGCGTTTTCGAAAAGCCGCGGCGACGCGCGTAATCTTGCCGCATCTTGCGAGGTTATGCTCCCGGAATTGTCTGCTGCCGGCGTCATTCTTGACGCATCCTCCAAGTGGAACGGTCCAGATCCAAATCGCCATCGATCGAGGCCAGTGTTACTCATGCATGAAACGGACTGCCGCCGGCGTCAAGCCATCGCCGCCAACGGCCAATTTAGGAAGCGCCAAATCATGGCATTGAATAATTTCGCAAGGCGATGTAATATTGTCAAATTGGGCGATTGGCCAAATGTTTGGCCGCGAGCCGGGTTGCCCCCATTCCGCGCGGTGCGCGGCGCCAAGGGCAGCGTTATGGGACGTTTGTAGCATGGCGGAATTTTCACAAAGTAGTTTTGCGGCGGACGCGCCGCCTAGCAAATATCCGCATAGATCGCTTCTGGAGAGATATGGTCTGAGGGCTACCCGTCAGCGGCTAGGTCTTGCGAGACTTCTCTTCAGCAAAGGCAATAGGCATGTGACCGCCGATACCTTGGCGGCAGAGGCCAACGCTTTGAAAATGCCCGCTTCGCTGGCGACAGTTTATAATGTGCTTAACCTTTTCGCCGAAGTCGGCATCGTGCGCGGATTGGCCATCGACGGCACGAAAACAGTTTTCGATACGAATACCAGCGATCATAGCCATTTCTTGTATGAGGATACCGGCGAAATCGCGGATATTCCTCTCGAAGGAATGAAATTTGCGGGCGACGTCTTGCCACCGGAGGGTTATGAAATCGTCAAGGTGGACGTCCTCATCCGGCTGCGACGCAAGAAGAGCGTTAACGTTTAAGCGCGATTCTTGGCGGCCGGGGGTGGCAGACCTCGTGAAAAAGATCGCTGTCGCAACCGCCATTTTCGCCGCTACCGCCGCAAAAGCGGAAGTGATTACGAAAGACAACGCCTATTTTTTTGGTTACTTGATCGTTTCCGACGCCGCATGCGAAGCGCGGTTTGCCACATTGGAAATGGCAAAATTTGTGAACAGAGGCGCGAAGTTGAAAGACTTCATGGCGCTAAAAACGGATATCGTTCAGGGCAAGGAAGGCGCTAAAGCGTCCTTGGCGGAAAAGGGCAAACAAGCTTTTTGTCATAAACTCAATAGCACGCCTGAAATTAATTCCGACCACGCATCGGATGCGCGCGTTCTTGGATGGGTTGCGGCCAAGGATGAATTGTGCGGTACGCATATCTACAAAGCGGCTATGGGAGGCATGAAAAAAAGAGGCGAGCTTTACCCCGGCATGCTCAACGACTACGCGGAAGAATACGCGGAAGGTAAACGCCTCCAAGTGCGGGTCTTTAAACGCGAGGGCGAGACCAAATTTTGCAGAGACGATCGCAGGATGGAAAGAGAAGACGCCGATTTTGAAAGAATTACCCGCGCGCTTGGAGTTTACGAGGCCCCATCGAATAACGATTAATATTAGCGTGACGCGGCGATGGATGGCGGGCCTTTAGGCACGCCGGTACTCTCATACTGGTCGGGGATTTCCATGGAGGTCTGCTTCCTCTGCAAGGATCAATCTGCAACTTGGCCACAACCGCTCACCTTGGCGTACGATGTGGATTGCAGGAACTGCGGCAGCTTTCGCATCTCCCATCAAGCACACATGGTCCTTCAAAGTGAAGACACCGCCGTTGCTTTCGATCTTGCATCCTGGGTTTACGAACAAAACCAATTGGGAATTACTCCAAGGATTGAAGAAGAAACCATAGAATTTATCAAATCTTATCCCCGGCCTAAGGCAAAAAAGCGTCTTGAATTATATCTTGGTAGGGCCATCCATCTGGTAGACAATAAGCTCAGCGGGATGATTAAAGCCACAGATCCCGCGCTTCGTGTGGCAAGTTGGTCTTTCGCCGCCGAGGATGGAGTTTCACTCGCAAATTACCTTGTCGAGTGCGGTGCCTTCGTACCGGCGTCCGTCGGGCAGGACCATCTATTGCAAGCGAAAGCGCACATTCTTTATGATGAGACGGTTGCCCAGCGCACGACTAGCTCACAAGCATTCGTGGCAATGTGGTTCGACGAATCAATGAAGCAAGCTTACGAAATCGGTTTCAGCAAGGCTATCACCGAATCGGGCTACGAGCCTTTTCGCATCGACCGCAAGGAACACAGCGGAAAAATAGACGATCAAATCATAGCCGAAATTCGGCGCTCGGCATTTGTTGTAGCGGATTTCACGGAACACCGAGGAGGTGTTTACTACGAGGCTGGGTTCGCACACGGACTTGGTCGAAATGTAATTTTTACCTGTCAACGTGAACACTTGGACAAATTGCATTTCGATGTGCGTCAATACAACACGATTGCCTGGGAAAGAGTGCAAGACATCGTCGTGCCACTCCAAAATCGGATTCTTGCACTTTTCGGTGCGGGTCCTATCAAACCCGATGCCAGACCACTCACACCATGACAATTTCCGTTAATGGCGCAAGTTCTGTGTCGAGACAGCCAAGCGAAAGATCCCTTGCCACCTATCGCAGAAATTCAAATTGGCCGCACTTAAGGACCATAATTGCTTCCACTCGAAGCAATCAGGCTCCAAGCCCCTTGCCTCAATTCAACACGCGCGTCTTCGCCCACCAGGATGGATGCGCGCGGAGAATCGCTTTTTTGGCACGCGCGGCAGACCTGCAATCCTTGAAGAGAGCAAAACAGGTCACGCCGGACCCCGACATGCGGGCTAGGCGGAAGCCGGGCGCCGCGGCAAGCACGGATAGCACATCGCGGTATCGCCAAAGAGTTAGGCCGGGATAGCGGCCGGTAGCGCGGTCTGCGCCACGGTTTTCTGCCACGCCGGCAACGCGCTCAGCGCGGCAAACCAGCGCCTGATCTCGGCATAAGGCTCTAGCGGGAAATGCGCCATCCCGGCATAGTTCAGCATGGCACCAAGCGAGAAATCCGCAACCGTGAGCGTGTTTCCCGTGATGAATTGCTTGCCTTTGAGCTGGCCATCGAGAATCTTCGCCGCGCTGTGGAACAGCTCGGTGCCCTTGGCAACCGCGGCCATATCCGGCTCTCCGGTCTTCATCACATGGGGTTTTATAACGTACTCGCCGATGAGCGGCACACAGCATGGCCCCCAATGCGCGAGGTCCCAAAACTGCCAGCGCGCTACGTCGATCCGGCCGAGATCATCCTTGGGCATCAGCCCGCTTTCCGGCCGCTGCAATGCCAAATATTGGCAAATTGCATTTGATTCCCACAGTATATAATCGCCATCCTTCAGCGTGGGCACCCGCATATTGGGATTGAGCGCCGCGAATTGCGGCGTCTTCTGATCGCCCTTGGTCAGATCGATGATTCGCTGCGCCCAATCAAGGCCGAGATAATTGGCAATTGCCATCGGTTTGAAACAGCGCGGGCTCGGCGGAAAGACATAAAGTTCGATCGTCATTGGTTACTTCTCCTTGTAGAATGACATCCATAACTCATGGAGAACCGCGCGTAGAAGGGCTCGCGCCCCAAACCGATGAGCCACCGTCGCAAAACGGAGGCGCGGGCGTCAACCCAAAACACAAATCTTCGCCCACCACAACGGATGCGCGCGCAAAATCGCTTTCTTGGCCCGCGCGGCGGACCGGCAATCCTTGAAGAGCGCAAAACAAGTCGCGCCGGACCCCGACATGCGGGCGAGGCGGCAACCCGGCGCGGCAGCGAGAACAGCTAGCACATCGCCGATGACCGGAGCGAGCAGGCACGCCGCGCCCTCCATGTCGTTGCGGCCTTTTCGCAGGGCCGCGATCAATGCGTCGGCTGGCATGTTCGAAGAAATCTCCGGGTGTCCGCCGAAGCCGGTCGCGGCGCCAGGCGCGATCTTCATCAGCGCGAAAACGTCTTTCGTCTCGACCGGCTGGCCCGGATTGACGAGCAGGCCGATGAGCGGCGGCAGCGCAAGGGGCGGGCCAAGCTCATCGCCCACGCCCCGCATCATCCGCGCGCGGCCCATGAGACAAACCGGGACATCGGCGCCGGTTGCCCGCGCGGCTTCGAAGAGCAGCGGGTCGTCGAGCGCAGACCGCATTGGCGCGGGCGAGCAGACGCAGCGCCGCCGCCGCATCCGACGATCCGCCGCCGAGCCCCGCCGCCACGGGCAAGCGTTTGACAAGATGAAACGAGCCGAGCCGGGCGCTGGGATAAGTTTGCGCGAAATGACGCGCCGCGCGCAACACGAGATTGTCTTCGACGCTGCCCAAGGCGGCAGCCGGCCTGACCCTCGACGGAGAGCGAGAGGGTTCGCCTTCGTTCAAGGCGAGCGTGTCGCCGCCGCGCGACAAAGCGACAAGACTTTCGAGCGCATGACAGCCATCGGCGCGGCGGCCAGCGACATGCAGAGTCAGATTGACTTTCGCGGGCGCGCGTTCGGTGAGGGGTTGGGGCAGGACAGCCGCGGTCGAAGCCATGAGAAAAAGATCCGCGGGCGCGTTCAGGCTCTCCGCATCAATGCCATGCCGCTTGAGGCTCCCCCGCCCGCCTTTAGGATCAGCCCCCGTTTTTCTTCGGTTCGGCCTCGGCCGCGGCTGGATGCGGCTCGTCGTCGAGACCATGATCGATCTTGTTGCAAGATTTTGACCTTGTCCTCCGGCTCGGGATCGAGGTCGCGCGCGTGATTCCACTGGAAATGCGCTTCGAGTTTGCGCCCCACCCGCCAATAGGCATCGCCGAGATGATCATTGATCACCGGATCGGAGGGTTTGAGATCGATCGCGCGTTCGAGTTGCTTCACGGCCTCGTCATTGCGGCCGAGTTTGTAATTCGCCCAGCCAAGACTATCGACGATATAACCGTCGGTCGGCCGCAATTCGACCGCGCGGCGCAGCATGGTGAAGGCTTCGTCGAGGTTCATGTTCTGATCGACCCAGCTGTAGCCAAGATAGTTGAGGACCATGGGCTGATCGGGATACAAGGGCAAGCGCCTGCAAGAGGTCGGCTTCCGCCTCCGGCCATTTCTTCTCGCGCTCATAGGAAATCCCCCGGAAATAATAAATTGGCCAATCGGCTTTTTCGGGCTTGCCTGTCTCCGCCAAGGCGCGCGAATAGGTCTCGATCGCCTCCGCATAATGCTTGTGTGCGCGTTGCAGATTGCCAAGCGCCGACAGGGCGTCCTCGTTTTTTGGATTTTCGTCGACGATCTGCTTGAGATATTTCGCGGCTTCGTCGGGCCGGCCCAAGGCTTCGAGTATCTGGCCGGTCTGGATATCGGCCGTGGTGCGCAAGGGATCGTCTTCGCGCACCATGTCATATACGTCGATGGCCTGCTCGTTCTGTTTGATGCGCTCGTAGATGTCGCCCAAGGTGATGATGGCGAGGCTATTTTGCGGGGTGAGATAGAGCGCGAGCCGCAGATAGATCATGGCGGCGAGTTCATCGCCTTGCTGGCCGCCGGCGGCGCCAAGGCCATAAAGCACTTCGGCGGCGCCTTCCTGGCATCCTTGACCAGCGGATCAAGCGGTTTGCCCGCCTTGATGTCGGCGAGCGCCGCTGCGACAATGGGATGGTTGGGAAGAATTTGGTCGAAGGCCTCATAGGTCCGCAGCGCTTCGTCGCGGTCGCCGCGGCGGGCCATGAAACGGGCATAGGCATCGACAAGGCGCAGAGTGTTTTTGTCGGCGGCATAGGCAGCCTTGATAGCGCTTCAAGGCTTCGCGCGAATCATGGGCGGTATCGGCGATGAGGGCGGCATGATAATCCCGGAAAACACCGAAATTTTCGCCGCGGAGCTTGGCGACGAGGTCGAGCGCGTGGCGCTCATCGCGGCTGCCCGCATAAGTCCAAGCGGTGAGCAGCGTCGCGGTATTGTCGCGTTGCTGGCCACCGCCGCCCTTCGCAAAATAGGCGCGCGCGGCGGCGAACTGGTTTGCCTTGATTGCCTTGACGCCAAGGGCGAGGCGCGCCAGACTATTGTTAGGATCACGCGCGAGCACACGGCCGGCGAGGATGAAGGCATCTTGCATATTGCCGTTCGAGACCGCGGCGACAAAGGCGCGCTCGATCAAATTCGGATTGCGCGGATCGGACCGCAGCGCTTCACGAAAGAAAGTCGCCGCGGCCACGGTATCGTGCTCTTAGCCCGCGACCAGCGCCGCAAGATAATTGCCAGACGGGCTTTCGCCGACCTCAAAAGGGGCCGCGATGGCCAAATTTTCCCGCGCCCGCGCGTGTGCGCTCGCTTGCGCGGCCGGAAAACCCAACGCCAGAGCCAACAGCAACGCTAACCCGCGCAAGGCGCGGCGACGGTATCGCCGGCCTTGATTTTTCTCGGCAAACTTCAACTCAATCGGCATTTAGCTTCTTTCCGTGCAAGAGGCGATAGTTCGGCCGCCTTGGCGCGATCAGGCGATGACTCGCCACGAACATGGCCATTTTGCGCTGCCCCGGCTAATTTGCACCTGGTTTCGCGGTAAGAATTTAAATTCCGGCGCCGGAGGCAAACCCAAATCAATCGGGGCGGCCATTCGGAGAGGCTGGCGCGACACTGCGACCAATCAGCTCTGCCCAGGCCTTAGCTTATAGAAAACATGATGCCCAATAACGTCCATTTTTTCAAGTCTTCTTGCCCAGTGCGGCCGGATATAATTGGCATGAAAATGGGTCGAACTGCCGATATCGGACACATAAATCTTGCCGTTCGTCACTTCGCGGGCGATGCGGACCGCCTGCTGCCAAGCATCGGGTTCGCCGATGCGCAGGGATTTGCCGGTGCACGCAAAAGAGAATTGGCAAGCGTTGTAATGCCACCGGTTTTGGTAGACAACACCGCAGATCGTCGCGGGATAAAGCCCGCTTGAGACGCGGTTCAAGACGACCTGTGCCACCGCCGCCTGACCGTCCTCGGATTCGCCGCGGGCTTCGAAATAGATGGCTTCCGCAAGGCAGCGATTTTCACGCGCCTGTTTGTCCTGATCAATGAGCGCTGCGTAATTTGGCTTCGCCGCCGACGCCGGAATTTCGCCGATGCCGAGCGTCTGGGCGCACCTCGGAGAGCGCTACGACCTCGACCGGTGCCGAATCCGCCTGGGCGGGCGTCGCCGATCCGAGCGTGATCGCGCGGCGGATTGCGGGCGTCGCTCCCTGCATCAGCCGCGCGTCAATTGCGGCTGGCCGCATCGTCATCGCGGACCCGTTTCGTCCCGGCGACGCCCCGGCGCTAGAATGCGCCGTTACCGGACTGTCGCCATCGGGCCATGGCTCGAAGCCGCTGACGGGGCCAGATGCTCTGCCGTCCGTAAGCGCGAAGACGCCCGCCGGTTGAGTTTCATCACGATGAAAAATCAGATCCTCGGCGCGTAAGCTGACGAAGCGATGGGAATCGAGAAGCCTCGTGTCGAATGCCGGCCGTAGACCGGCCAAGGGATCTCCCTTATTGCTGCGGTCGACTTCTGGAAATCGCCGGGCATTGCGTTTCAAGTCGGCGCGCGGTTCGATCTCATCGGGCAGAAGCTTGAATTCTTCGCCGTCTCCGATCGACAGACTCGCCTCTCGCCAGATCTTTCGCGCCTCGTCCGGGAACCTGTCAAAATCGAGGCCAAGCGGCGCCGGTTGTGGCGGGATCAATACGGCGGGTGGCGCTGGAGAAAGCAAATACATAGGCGCAATGGACGCACCTGCCACGGCCTCCTGGCCGGCATCCGCGCTTATCGAAACGGCAAGCGCAACGCCGAGGCACCATGGCGCAATGGCGCCCGCCGCCCAACCGGTCCGCGAATTCCCCATGCGCGTCTCACCCTCACCGCAGGCGTCGGCGCATGCCGCCTGCCCGCAATGTTTATTACGGGGTAAGCTTGAGAACAGGTTACCGGGGGCGGGGAGGAAGCGTGCCAGAATGGGGCGGATCGAGGGGCGCGATCTCGTCCAAGGCCACCTTGCAAGGAAGGACCGGCTCACCATCGGCGAACCGGCGCAGCGGGACTGTCAATAGGCCCGGTTGACGCAGAAATCGATCACGTCGCTCAAAGCGAACTTCCACACCGAGGCAGGAAACAGCTCCAAGGCGTCGCGCGCCATGGCGCCATAGTGGCGGGCCCGCTCGATGGTATCCGCGAGCGCGCGGTGCTTGTGCATGGTCGCGATCGCGATCTCGAGGTCGCCCTCGGCGATTTGGCCTTGCTCCAGGGTGCGGCGCCAGAACTCCCGTTCGTTTTGCGAACCGCGCCGGAACGACAGAACGACCGGCAGGGTTATCTTCCCTTCCCGGAAATCGTCGCCGGTGTTCTTGCCGAGTTTGGCTGATGTTCCGCCGTAATCGAGCGCGTCGTCGATGAGCTGGAATGCGATGCCGAAATTCAGGCCGTAGCCGCGGCATGCCGCGATCTCGGGCTTCGGCCGCCGTCCGAGCAGGGCGCCAACTTCCGAAGCGGCGCCAAACAAGGCGGCCGTCTTGGCCCGTATGACCGCGAGATAATCGTCCTCGCTCGTCGCGGTATCCTTGGCGGAGGAAAGCTGCATGACTTCGCCTTCGGCGATGACGGCGGCCGCCGACGAGAGCGTATCGAGGCAAGGGAGCGAGCCCACCTCGACCATCATTTTGAAAGCTTGACCTAAGAGGAAGTCGCCGACGAGAACGCTCGCCTCATTGCCCCATAGCATCCGCGCCGCGAGCTTGCCCCGGCGCATGTCGCTGTCGTCCACGACGTCGTCGTGGAGGAGAGTCGCGGTGTGCATGAATTCCACCGCGGCAGCGAGCTTGATATGTCCCGCGCCGGCATAGCCGCAAAGTCCGGCGGTTGCCAAGGTCAGCATCGGACGCAGCCGCTTGCCGCCCGACGAAATCAAATGGTTGGCGACTTCGGGGATCATCGAAACATCGGAGGCCGCGCGGGAGAGAATCGTTTGATTGACACGTTCCATATCGCTGCTCGACCAAGGCGAGCAGCCCGCTCGATGCCGGGTTCTTGGATTTTTTCTTCGAGGGGGATGACAACGCCCAAGATTGCATTCTCCGGCTATTGGCGGCACTCAGTTAGGAGCGGCTTAGCGCTCCTATTAGGGCGAGGCTTGGCAATTCGCAACTAGGCGCGCCATCCAACCGGTCTCGCCGGACCGGTTTTCCTGCGCAAAGGACTGACGGGCAAACCCTCGTTTGCTTTTATGCTCAGCACGGAACATATGGCAAAGCAAGTGCCGCGCGGGGCTGATAAAAGACCCTAAATCGTTACACCAATGCGGATGGTGTTCCGTATGGCGGATTTGGCAGCGTCGCGATTTTATTGGAGGCTGGATTGATCGAACTTCTACGCACCAACGACCTTGTGCTGATTTCGCGGGTTGAAGCAATTCTCGCGGACATCGGCCTCGCGGTTTTCGTCGCCGATCGGCATATGAGCGCGCTCGAAGGATCTTTGTCTTTCTTGCCGCGCCGGGTGCTGGTCGCGGCCGATGCCGCGGCGCGCGCGCGGAGGGCATTGGCGGATGCGGGGCTCGGCGCGGAATTGCGCAATGGCTGAAGCAGCTGACGATCGCTCGGTCCCGGTCATCGCCGATGCGTTTCTCGGTGGCCGGCTCGTGCTTCGTCAGCCAGCCGTTGGCCACCGTTGCGGCACCGACGCCGTGCTTCTGGCGGCGGCGGCTCCGGCCGATTTTTGCGGCCTTGCCATCGACGTTGGCGCCGGCGTCGGCGCCGCCGGTTTGGCCCTGGCGGTGACGCGCCCCGGCGCGCGGATAAGCCTATTGGAGAACGACCCCTTCATCGCTGGATTGGCCCGCGCGAATCTTCTGCAAAATAGGCTCGCGGGACGGGGCCACGTCGTTGAAGCCGATCTTTTGTCGAGAGCGAACCGGCGCGGTGCGGGCTTGACAGGATGAGAGCGCCGGTCTCGTCATTACCAATCCGCCTTTTCTCGACCCTAGCCGGGCGCGGCTTTCGCCGGACCCTCGAAGAGCGGCGCGCGCATGCGATGCCGGCCGAGGGCACTCTTGCCGCCTGGATCGTGGCGTCGCTGGCTTTGGTTGCGCCAGGCGGATTATTTATTCTGATCCATCCTCCAGACGCCTTGCCTGTGATCCTGCAAACTCTGGCAGGGCGCGCCGGCGGTATCGCGGTCTTGCCGGTTTATCCGCGGCGCGAGACCAAGGCAAAGCGCATTCTCGTGCGCGGGAAAAAAGGCAGCCGCGCGCCCCTCTCCATCGCGCCGCCACTCGTGCTTCACGATGGAGAGGGTTTCACCGAAGCAGCCGACGCCATCCACAAGGGCATGGCAACGATCGAATGGTGAACCGCGCCGGTGTTGCGTTAATTGCTGCAAAGAGTGCCTTCGTTCGCACGAAGACGCTCGATGTCCTTCAAAGCAAGCCGTGCAACGCCTACATCGCCTCGTGGTGATGGTGATGGTGATGGTGGTGATGATGGTGATGGTGATGGTGATAATCCATCTTCATCTTACCCGTATGATGAGCCTTTTGGATCAGGCCATCAATCCCGGAAGTCATTTGGGCGCTCTGGACCACGATGGCCGTGCCGGCAAGAGGCGCCGCCCGGGTCAGGGTTGCAAAGCCGAGGGTTGAGGCCAGAATTGCCGCCGCGGCAATTCCGAATTTGGCTGGGACCCGCATTTTGTTTTCTCCCTAGAAGTCGCGAGGACGGAAGGTTGCATAGCCATTTGCTTTTGTATCCGGCGGCATCGCCGCGCGGCCACACAACATGATGTAAATTAGTTGTTCACTTACAACACTGCAAACAGCTTATTGAACATGCTTTATATGAGCTTCGTGGTCAAGCTGTCATTTGGTTCTAACGCCCGTCCTGATCAAATGGAATCATTCGATCAATAAGGACGCAGCTTTAAATCGGTAACGACATAGCTTATCGAGAGAAAGGCCGGACTTATCGTGGCGGCTTTTCTCTCGCTGTACTTATGAATATTATTTTTTCGCCTTCGCGAATTACCAATAATACGGACGCCAATAGTGATAATAGTGGCGATGGTAATACGGCCTCCAATAGTAATGCCTGTAATAATGGCGGCGGTGCCAATAATGGTGGCGATACCAATAATGACGGTGGTGCCAATAATGGCGGCGGTGCCAATAATAAGCCTTTTCGACGGAGGCTTCGGGGGCTGGCGTGGCCAGGGTCCGCACAGTTGGCGCCCCGGCAAATAGGCCCGCTGCCGGCGCTGCGTTCCCGGCACCGGCGAATATCCCGCCGTAGGCAGTCAAGGCCGCAACGGCCGCTATTCTCAAAAGCTTCATTTTTCCCTCCTTCGGTTCGGGACGATCGTCGTTCAATCGGTAAATCACCGCCCGCCGGCGCGTCCTCCTATGTGCGGCAATTTATTCTATCCATGGATGCCAAAAACCCAGCGCGGGTTAGCCTTGACAATATAGGCGCCACCTGGCCGTTGCCCAGATCCAAGGATGGAAATATCGCGCACGATATTATACGGGTTGGCCTCTCCGCCAGTTCGCTTCGCCGCGGTCGCGGCACGGGGCGCGCAATCAATGGCGCCAATCGAAAACTCTGCTCACGGAACAGGCCAAATCATGATCGCAGGCGCGGCAAAGGAAAGAGCTTCCGGCTTGCCCGGTCCCGAACGCTCCTTCCAGGACCTCATTTTAACCCTGCAAATCTTCTGGGCCGGGCATGGCTGCATCATCCTCCAGCCCTATGACCTCGAAATGGGTGCCGGAACGTTTCATCCGGCGACGGCGCTGCGGGCGCTCGGCCCGCGCCCCTGGAAGGCCGCCTATGTGCAGCCCTCGCGCCGCCCCAAGGACGGGCGTTACGGTGAAAATCCGAACCGGTTGCAGCATTTCTATCAGTTCCAGGTCATCCTGAAACCTTCGCCACAAGATCTCCAGGCGCTTTATTTGGCTTCGCTCGAAGCGATTGGCGTCGATCTCGCATCTCCACGATATTCGTTTCGTCGAGGACGATTGGGAAAGCCCGACGCTCGGTGCCTGGGGGCTTGGCTGGGAATGCTGGTGCGATGGCATGGAGGTCTCGCAATTCACCTATTTTCAGCAGGTCGCGGGAATTGAATGCGCGCCGGTCTCGGGCGAACTGACCTATGGTCTGGAGCGGCTTGCCATGTATGTGCAAGGCGTCGACAATGTCTATGACTTGAATTTTAACGGCCGCGAAGGATCTGGAAAAGTTACTTATGGCGATGTCTTCAAACAGGCGGAGGAGGAATATTCACGCTATAATTTCGAAGCCGCGAATGTCGAGACTTTGTTCCGGCATTTCAAGGATGCGGAAGACGCATGCCGCACCCTCCTCGAGCGCGGGGAAGAGGGCGAACGCCATATGCTCCGCTGCCAGCCTATGATCAATGCATCAAGGCGTCGCATATTTTCAATCTCCTCGACGCGCGCGGGGTGATTTCGGTCACCGAGCGGCAAAGCAATATTTTAAGTGTGCGCGATCTCGCCAAGGCGTGCGGCGCGGCGTGGCTGAAGACCAAGGCGGCGGGGCGTTAGAAAGCGCGGATGCCATGGGGAATTAATTTTAGCAAGCGGCCAGAAATTCGTTTGTGGAGTCACACGGGGCGCGTGCATATGACCCGGCTGGCATTCGGCCGGCCGGGTCACTACGCGAGGAGCAATAGCCCGGCGAGCACGAATTAGTAGTAATAGTAGGGATAGCCATACCCATAGTAATAGGGCCAGCCGCCCGTTGCCAGTGCGAACGGAACCGTAGCCAAGCCAACGGCAGCGCCCGCAGCCGCCGCAGCAGGGTTCCAACCATATCTGTGGTAGCGCCAGCCGTAGTGATGATATCCGTGATGGTACCAGCCATGGTGCCTATAATGATGCCGGTAGTAATAGTGGGCCTGTTCGACCTGAATTGGCGGCGATACAACCTGGGAGCTCGCCACACTCAAGGGACCAGCCGAAGCAGTTCCCGCAAGCGCGAGCAAGGCGGCACCCGACACCAACGAAATCCTTATCGAATCCATGACACACCTCCTTTGAGGTTCTTTGAGGTTCTGCAGCACCTCCCTTGAGGCTCCGCACCACCTCCTGTTAGGTTCAACAAACGTCTGTCCGGCTCCGTGGTTCCGCCGCGGCGAAAACCGTGGAAGCCATGCCCGTTTTCGCGGAGCAGGAATTTCCTCTTGGGCAAGCTCCGACTATACAAGGCGAGCTGTTGCCGGACCCCACGCCGCCGAGCGAAGCGCCATAGTGAAACGCCACGATGCCCGACCTTTTGCTTGAACTTTTTTCCGAGGAAATTCCCGCCCGCATGCAAGCGCAGGCGGCGGAAGATCTCCGCCGGCTTGTTACCGAAGCCTTGCAGGCGCGCGGCCTTTCCCATGAGGGCGCCGCGAGCTTCGCCACGCCCCGGCGGCTCGCCTTGCACATAGCAGGTCTGCCGGCCCGCCAGCCCGATACACGCGAGGAAAAGCGCGGGCCGCGGGTCGGCGCGCCCGATGCCGCCGTGCAAGGCTTTTTGAAAAGCGCGGGTCTCGCATCGCTCGCGGAAGCCAAAATCCAAAGGGATTCCAAAGAAAGGCGAATTCTATGTCGCCATCATCGAGCAAAAAGGCAGGGAGACGCTCGAGGTCTTGGCCGAGGTCTTGCCTGCCGTGATAAAAAGCTTTCCGTGGCCGAAATCGATGCGCTGGGGCGCGGCCTCCGCGCGGGCCGGACGCCTTGCGCTGGGTGCGCCCGCTTCACGCGATCCTCGCCACATTCGGCCCGGAGACCGAAGAGACCGAAGTGGTGCCTTTCGCCGTCGATGGCGTCACCGCCGGCAATTTCACCTTCGGCCACCGGTTCATGGCGCCCGGCAAAATCAAAGTGCGCCGCTTCGACGATTATTTGGCCGGCACTGGAAAAAGCCAAAGTCGTGCTCGACCCCGCAAGGCGGCGCGACATCATCCTTCATGACGCGCGCGACCTCGCCTTGGCGCAAGGGCTCGAACTCGTCGAGGATGACGCGCTCCTGCACGAAGTCGCGGGGCTCGTCGAATGGCCGGTGGTGCTGACCGGCGAATTCGATGCCGCTTTTCTCGAACATCCCGCCGGAAGTTATCCGGACAACGATCCGCGCCAACCAGAAATGCTTCGTGTTGAAGGATCAAGCGAGCGGACGCCTCAGCAACAAATTCGTGCTCGTGGCGAACATCGAGGCGACGGATGGCGGCGCGGCGATCGCCGCTGGCAACGGGCGCGTCGTCCAGGCGCGGCTTTCCGACGCCAAGTTTTTCTGGGAGACCGACCTCAAGGTCAAACTTGAAGACAGATTGGCAAAGCTCGATCACATCATCTTTCATGAGAAGCTTGGAACTCAAGGCGCGAGCGTGTCAAAAGACTGGTAGGATCTCGCCCGCGAAATTGCGCCGTAGGATTGGTGCGGATAGTGATCTTTCCGCGCGGGCGGCGAGTCTTGCCAAGGCCGATCTGACATCGGAGATGGTCGGTGAATTTCCCGAATTGCAGGGCGTGATGGGACGCTACTACGCTCTCGCGCAGGGCGAGGTTGCCAAGCGTCGCCGAGGCGATCGAGGATCACTACAAGCCGCAAGGCCCAAGCGATCGCGTGCCTGCCTCGCCGGTCGCGATCAGCGTCGCGCTCGCCGACAAGATCGACCTGCTCATGGGCTTCTTCGCCATCGGCGAAAAGCCGACCGGCAGTAAGGATCCCTATGCCTTGCGCCGCGCCGCGCTTGGCATCGTCGCGCTGGTCCTCGAAAACAAACTGCGTATTCGGCTGAGCTGGCTTTTCGACAAGGCTTTCGAACAGGCCGCCTACGCGAAGGAGAGCGAGCCAAAATTGCTGTTCGGCGAGCTCATGAGCTTTTTCAGCGAGCGGCTAAAAGTCTATTTGCGCGAGCGCGGCGCGAGATATGATCTTATCGACGCGGTGTTTGCGCTGCCGGGCCAAGACGATCTCCTTTTGATCGTATCCCGCGTCGCGGCGCTTCGGCCGTTTTCTCGATACGGAAGACGGCAAGAATTTGCTTGCCGGCTATCGCCGCGCTGCCAATATTCTCCGCGCCGAAGAGCGGAAATCGAGCCCCGAGGAAGCCGATTCCTTCGCTAAAGACTATGAGAAGCACCTCCTCGTAGAACCCGAGGAGCGAGCGTTGGCTGAAGCGCTCAAAGAAACACACGAAAAGCTCAGGGAAACGCTCAAAAAAATTCGGGCTATCGGTTATCTCTTTGAAGAGTACTTTGAAAGCGATTACGAAGGTGCCATACGCGACTTGGCCGCACTCAGGGGACCGGTCGACTCATTTTTCGACAAAGTGATGGTGAACGCCCCGGACCCCGTTCTGCGATTGAACCGGCTGCGCGTTCTCAGCGGATTGCGCCGCGCAGTGCATCTAATCGCCGATTTTTCCAAGATTTCCGGATGAGCGCGAAGGCAGATTCCGGCATGAATTTTCAGTTGCCGTTTACCGTTGCGTCGACGGCTCCGCTTCCCGGCGTGCCGGCTCTCCCTTGCCAGGAGAGTTGAACGGACGCAGGATGCGGCTAAAATCAGCGGCGATCTCGGGATCGTCGGTCGAACGCTGAATTCGAGACAGAAATTCCTCAATCGGCGTCAACTTCGAAAGGAGGAAACCATGGAGCGTCGTGAATTCCTTGCCGCGTTGGGAACCGCTGCGACGGTTTCATCCGCCTCTCAGCTCTTAGCTCAGACAGGCGGCGGAAACCCTCAGCAAGTCACTGTCGCTCTTTATGTTCCGCTTGAAGCGAAGCCCGGAAAAGAAGAGGCGGTCGCCGAGTTCTTGCGCGGGGGCGGCATTGGTCGAGGCCGAACCGGCGACGATTGCCTGGTTCGGCGTTCGTCTCGGACCCTCAACCTTCGCCATTTTCGACGCTTTTCCCGATGAAGCCGGGCGGCAAGCGCATTTGGCCGGGAAAGTGGCCGCCGCGTTGATGGCGAAAGCCGGAGACTTGCTGTCCCAGCCGCCCGCGATCCAAAAGGCCGACGTTCTGGCTTCCAAATTGCCCGGCTAGCGCTCTTCTAAGCAATTCGCGCAGCCTTGAATTCACAATTCCGTGAACCAGCAACCCATCGTTGAGTTGGAACCAGCCGGCTGCTTAGCGTTCACGAAGATTTGCGCTCGCGAAAAGCACAATAACTAAGGAGCGCCCCTCGGCGAATAAGTATTTTATATGCGCGGACAACAAAAAATGATTTCCCCGGCTCCCTTGCAGCGCGTAGCGTTGTGGGACCCTGCAAGCTGGACGAGCATGAGTCAATTTGCATGTTCGCTACCGGCAAGCAATGATCGAGCTTAAAGAGGCAAGTGACATGAGCTTAGTAACAGGAACTGCACGCACCGGCGAGGCTGCGGCCGCCGCCGAGGCGCCCCTTCTCAACGCGAGCCCCGATGATTCTCGGGGCGATCGCGATCAACACCTTCTATGTTGGCGTTCGTATCTACGAGCAAGTCTTCGGCCAATTCGCGGGGCTCGATTCGTTCGCTCCCGAATTCACCACCTACTGGATGACCATCCTCTACATCGAGGAGCCGGTCGAATTGATCTCCTTCCTCGCCTTGGTCGGCTGGATGTGGAAGACCCGCGACACCGACGTCGCGAATGTCGCTCCGCGCGAGGAAATGCGCCGCGTCTTCAACCTGATCCAATGGATCATGCTGTACGGTATCGCGATTTACTGGGGTGCCAGCTACTTCACGGAGCAGGACGGCACCTGGCATATGACGGTGATCCGCGACACCGACTTCACGCCAAGCCATATCATCGAGTTCTACATGAGCTACCCGATGTATATCGTGATTGGCGTGGGCGGCTTCATGTATGCGAGGACGCGGCTTCCGACCTATGCCTGCAAGGGCTGGTCGATTGCCTATGTTCTGCTGTTCGTCGGGCCGTTCATGATCTTCCCGAACGTCGGCCTCAATGAATGGGGCCACACCTTCTGGTTCATGGAAGAACTCTTCGTCGAACCGCTGCACTGGATGTTCGTCTTCTTCGGCTGGTTCTCGCTTGCGGTGTTCGGCGTGACGCTGCAATTGATTGGCCGCGTCGTCGAGCTTGCGCACGGCCACGAGGAACTGCTCGGTCTCGAGCCGGCGGAATAAGGTAACACGCCTTCGTGTGTTGAGGATTAAATAAGCGTAGGCCTTCCCCCGCTGGCGCTGACGCTCCGGCGGGGGAAATATTATGGGAGCGCAAGGACAATGATGATAAGAGGATTTGCCGCGTGGCTCATGGCCATGGTTCTGTATGCCTCCGCCGCGCATGCGCATGGCGGGGTGGGCATGCAGGACAACAGATGCGTGTTGCGGATTGGCCCGGACATCATGTTCTTTACCGGATACCAGCCACAAAATTCCCGCGACGAATTTTGCGACGATATCCCGAGCACCGGGCAAACAGTTGTCGCGCTCGATATGCAAAATACCGAGCTCCGCGACATGTTGACGGAAATCCGCATCATCAAGGACGAGGGGAACCATACAACGATGAATGGACTCCCGGTTCTGACCGACGCGGAGCTGTCGAGCCCGCAAGTTCTCGATCCCGTGACCATTACCCATGTGCTGCCGAAGAAATACCCGACAGGCACGCTGACCTTCGAGCACACCTTTCCCGAGACCGGCAAATTCATCGGCATCGTGACGGTGAAAAACGAGCACGGCCAAACCTATGTGTCGCAGTTCCCGTTTTCGGTAGGCAAGGGGTTTGGTAAAAGCATCGGGATCTATGCCTCGATGGTCGTGGCGCTCGGCGCCGCGGTGTACTTGGTTTGGCGCTTGGGCGGGAAGCAGAAGCTCGACGCCCCGACAAAGCCGGCGTGAGAGGGTGCGGATCTATCTCGAACGGCCGGTTTTTGCAGCACCCCCCCCGCAGCCGAGGGGGTTAAGTTGTTGGTCCGTCCGTTTGCAAAGCGACTTGTCCGATCGCGGCCGAGCCCTAATCCGGGTGAGCTCGATAGATATTGATTATGCGAGGAGCAGATAACGATTGATTTAAAAAGGGCGCGAATAGATACTCATTGCCCATGGAACTCTATCAGATCAGACATTTTATCGCGGTCGCCGAGACCGGCGGTTTCACGAAAGGCGCGCAACGTGTCGCGATATCGCAGCCGGCGATCTCGGCCAGCATCGCGAAGCTTGAAGCGGAACTCGACGTCAAATTGCTCGACCGGCGGCGCTCCCCGGTAGTGCCGACCGCCGCCGGGGCGCGCTTACTCGAAGCTGGCAAGAATATTCTTCAAAGCTGCAATGCGGTGAAAGCCGAACTTAAAGCGATCGCCACCCCGAATTGCCTCAGGATAGGCGTACTACAGTCGCTCTCCAGCGGGTGCGTCTCCAAGCTGCTAAGCTCTTTCCGGCGCGCCAGCGTCCATGTGGCGATTGAGGTGGTCGATGGCAGCTGCGAGCAATTGGTCGAGTTCTTGGCCGAACAGGAGCTCGACACGGTGCTCACAATTGTCGACGGCAACGGCCTGAATTTCGCGAGGCGGGTTCTTTTTGAAGAGCCTTACTTGTTGGCTGTTCCAAAAGACCATCGCTTCGCGCAGCGGCAAAGTGTGAAGCTCGCTGATCTTGACGGCGAACCTGTCATCGTGCGGACGAGGTGCGATTTTTACCAAGACGTAACCAACGTGCTAGTCGCTCGCGGCATCAAGACGCGTGTCGTGTATCAAACCGACCAAGATGACAGGGCGCTTGCTCTCGTCGCGGCCGGGATAGGTTTGGCACTTGTTCCCGCCCATTTCGAGCTATCGGCCGTGAGCCAAGTCCCGTGTTGGACTTGGGCATATCGAGAGCGATCGGGCTCCTGTGGTCGCGCGAGCGCGAGCATGCCAACCTCAAGGAATTCATCGAATTCGCTGGAGAGCATTGCTGGACGCGATAGCGGCCGCGGGCGATATTCCGGCACCAACGGAGGCGCCTTGACGGCGAGCTGGCGATCCGGCGGACTCCCCCGCGCCCTTCGCCCAGGCCAAACTCAATGCGACATCGGCGGCGCCGGTTTTGCTAACCTTTGCAGGGTTGGAAGCGGCATTGCCTAGCTATAGCACAAAATTCCGCTACCGGTCGCCAAGGCTGCCACCCGCATCGGCGAGCGCGGCGCCGACTTCGAGACCGAGATCGTCCATGGTCGTCTCCTCGACGGCATGGATCGCTTCCCCCTTAGCCTGCCGTTCGGCTTCCGCGGCGGAGCGAGCGACATTGACGGTAATCCGCGCTTCGATTTCCGGATGCAAATGCACCGGGACATCGTGCAATCCAAGCGATTTGATCGGCGCTTTCAGGACGATCTGATTGCGGTTGGCATTGAAGCCGCCAGCGGTAATCGCCTCGGCGATGTCGCGCGGCAAAACCGAGCCGTAGAGATGACCCGTTTCGCCAGCCTGGCGGATGATGCCGAAAATTTGCCCGGTAAGTTTTTCTGCGACGCTGGCCGCCTCGTTGCGCGATTCGAGATTGCGCGTTTCGAGCTGGACGCGCTGCCTTTCGAACCGGCTCTTATTGGTTTCGGTCGCGCGCATGGCCTTGCCGCCGGGCAGCAGGAAATTGCGGGCATAGCCATCCTTCACGCGAACGGTCTCTCCCATTTGACCGAGCTTAGCGATGCGTTCGAGCAAAATAACTTCCATTATTGCGGTCCTTAAGTTTGCATCAAGGTTTGCGCGAGGCGGTCTTGTCCTTGCGGTCCCGGAGAGAGAAAGCTGTCTCGATAACACCTGTCAAGACCAAGAGAAGCAGAAAGATGAACCATGTCACGGGGACGAAAAGGCCAAGATAGATAAGAATGAGGAGAGGAATCCGCAAACTCGATCCGCGTGACAGATAATGCGCAGTCGCGAGCCCGTCGAGAGCGAAGGCAACGCCGAGCGTGGCGGCGACAATGACGACAATGTGGCCGGGGAGTCCGCCAAGATTTGGACCCACCAGCGCGCATGCGCCGAAAACCAAAAGGTAGATCTGCGGCAGCCGCAATTGCCCCGCAATGTCGGGCCAAGGGCGTGGGAGTTGGGCCGAAAGCTGCGCCACCCGTCCCGCAAGCCAAAGATTGAGCATCAGCATGACAAGGCTGGAACCCGCCACCGCTGGCGCCGCCGCCAAAACCGTGGCGCGCGCCAAATGACGCGCATCGAAGTCATTTGGAAGGTGCACATTGGAGCTGGTCAGCCGTTCGATGAAAGGGGTAATGTCTGCGCTTAACTTTTCGAGCGCCATGTCGAAACCGCCATAGAGGGAGCTGACATAAATTGCGATCACGACCCCGATGGTGGCGCAGATGGAGGCGGCATAGGAAAGAATGCGCTCAAGCGAAACATATTCACGGGCAAAAAAGCTGCCTACCCGGCTTGTTACGACCCAATTCGGACTTCCCTTCGGCCGGCTTAACACCGCGAGGAGGCTTAGCCAAAAAGCCGGCAAGCCAAGGGAGAACGCAAAAATCAGACCCCCAAGCGCGGCGGTGTCGAGACTTCCAAATTTCTGCTGGGCATTAAACAGTCCGGCAATTGTGAGCGTGGCCGAGGCAACCGCCGCGGCACCGGCGAAAGCCCCGTATCCCAGCGTCGCAATCATGATCGGGAGCGGCGCCAAATTGGCAAGAGCGGCCGCGACAAAGGTCGCACGGGCCGCGAGACTAAATAGGAGGGCGGCGGCGATTCCCGCCCCGATCCCAAAGGCAACGGCCGGCCCATGTTTTAGGAGGCGCTTTTTCATCCAGACCTGTCGTCCCGCTCGAAAGGCGGTTAGGGGCCAAAGGAGAGAAGTCTCCCTGCGCCCCCTATAAACCGGGCAGTCTCGCCGCGCGGCCAGTCATCGCCCCTGTTAATGGTCGCTCGCGGTTTTTAAACGTGCGCGCGGAGCCCTCCCGCGCGCACGAAATTAGCGGATAACGTATGGCAAAAGACCGAGAAAGCGGGCGCGTTTGACCGCCTTCGCCAGCTCGCGCTGCTTTTTGGCCGAAACGGCAGTGATTCGCGACGGGACGATCTTGCCGCGCTCGGAAATGTAGCGCGAAAGGAGACGTGTGTCCTTGTAATCGATCTTGGCCGCGTTCGGGCCGCAAAACGGGCAGGTTTTGCGGCGGCGAAAGAAAGGCCTGCGCGGCGCAGCGGTAGTTGTCATCAGAAGCTCGCCTCCTCGCTTGCCACGGTCTCATCGCGCGGACGCCTAGGGGCTCTTTCGCCGCGTTCAAAGCGTGGCCCGCCCCGCCCGCGGTCGCCGCGATCATGGCGGTCGCCGCGGTCGTCATCGTCGCGTTTGCGCATCATTGCCGATGGGCCTTGTTCCAAAGCTTCGACCTGAACCGTCATAAAGCGGATGACGTCCTCGTTAATGCCCATCTGCCGCTCCATTTCAGCGAGGGCTGCCGGTGGCGCATCGATGTTTAGAAGCGAGAAATGCGCCTTACGATTCTTCTTGATCTTATAGGCGAGGGACTTCACCCCCCAATATTCCACCTTTTCGACCGTGCCGCCGAATGACTCGATGACCGCCTTGAAACGCTCCGTTAGCGCGTCCGCCTGTTGAGCGGAAATGTCTTGACGCGCCAAATAGATATGCTCGTAAAGAGCCATTCTGCTGCCTTTCCTCCAACTCCTCGCGATGCTCCGGCGCCGAGCCCTTCAAGCCTGTGCGAGGCCTGAACCGGCAAACCAAGGCGGAAACACCAGGAAAGCGGAACCTTTAAGCCTGCCCGCGAAGCGAGCTCCTGTCCGCTCGCGGAAAGAGCCGCAAAGCTGACTTTATTGGTCGGTTTATACAAGGATTTGGCGCGTAGGCAAGATGCGGCGCGCAGGTACCGTGGCAAACTGCGGTTTGCCGCCTTCCCCGTGGCCTTCCTACGTGAATCTAAGGTCTGGCGAAGTTTAAACGCAAGGTCCCCATTGCCCATTGGCACGAATGCGCCAGGATTTCAATCCCGCCTTGGCGACCACAATCCGCCCGCCTTTCGCCATCGCGACAAGATGTTTGAAGACAAGCGGCGTTAGCCAAGCAAATGGTTTTTCTGGATCGCAGACGGCGCGATATTCATCGGAATCGGGATCTTCCATCAAGATCGTGCCGGTGCGATCCGGACGCAGCCGCGGGCTCATGTCCCGGTCGCCCTTCCACAAGCATTCGTAATCGCGGCAAACTTGCGGCCGTTCCGCATAGATCGCCGCAGCCGCCGGAACCGGCGTTAAGACAATGTTCGCACAATTTGCCGGCCGGTTTTGCCAATTCGGCGATCTCGAGAACCTTGCAGCAAAAGCTGCATTCGCCACAGGCTTTTCCGGGGATTGCAAGCATGAACTTTGACCTTGCGATGGATTTCGATTCGACCGGGCGATTTTTATCGCGGAAGGCGCCGGCGCAAGAGAAATTGAATTCCGCCGCAAGTATTTCTGCTCCGGTGCTGCCTGTCGCCAGCGCATCCCATCATGTCTCGCCAAGCAGCCTTTCGACCAAACCGGCGATCTCCAGCCTTGCCCGCACGGTGCGGCGGTGTTCGGCTGAAAGGATGGCACGAAGGCCGGCGAACGTGCTTTGCAGATCGTCGTTGACAAGCACGTAATCATAGTCCGTCCAGCGGCGGATTTCGTTGCGCGCTTCTTTCAACCGCTTGTCGATTATGTCCGGCCGATCCTCGGCGCGGCGGTCGAGGCGGGCGCGCAATTCCTGCATCGACGGCGGCAGGATAAAGATCGTGACGGCATCTCCGCCAGACTTTTCCTTGACCTGGCGCGCGCCTTGATAGTCGATGTCGAAAAGAACGTCGCGCCCTTGCCGCAGAACCTGTTCAGCAGGTTCTCGCGGAGTGCCGTAAAAATTGCCGTGCACCTCCGCCCATTCGAGCAGATCGCCGCCCTCGCGCATGGCATCAAACTGCTTGTTGCCAATAAATGTATAATGAATGCCGTCGACTTCGCTCGAACGCCGCGCCCGCGTGGTCACCGAGATCGACAGCGTCAGATCGAGCTCCTTGGTCTGGAGCAGCATCCTCGTCAAGGTCGTCTTGCCCGCGCCCGATGGGGAAGAGAGGATCAGCATCAAGCCACGCGCGGCCCAGCTTCGGTTTCGCATAATGGTCTTCGAGCGGCATGTCGGTTGTTTACTCGATATTCTGGATCTGTTCGCGGAATTGCTCGATCTCGAGGCGCAATTCGAGGCCGAGTCCCGTCAGGCTCGCATCATTCGACTTGGCGCACAGCGTATTGGCTTCGCGGGAAAATTCCTGGGCCAGGAAGTCGAGCCTGCGGCCGGCCGCGCCGCCCTTTGCCAGCAAATCGCGGGCCGCGGCGGTATGTGCAGCGAGCCGGTCCAATTCTTCCCTGATATCGGCCTTGGCCGCCAACATGAGAGCTTCCTGGTGCAAACGATTCTGATCGAAAGCCGTGTTCCCAGCAAGCACGGCGAGCGATTGCGCGAGGCGTGCCTGGATCGCCTCGGACTTTCGGGCCGGGCAGGCATCGGCCGCTTGCGTCAGCGCGGCGATCTTTTCGAGCCGCGCCGAAAGCACTTTGGCAAGCGCGGCGCCCTCGCTTTGCCGCATGGCCACCAGAGCATCGAGCGCCTCGTCGAGCAAATCGAGTGCCCTCGCCCGCGCACGTAAAATCGCTGCTTCGTCGTCGGCCGCGTCGATAATTTCAACGACACCCCGCAAGGCAAGCAGACCGTCGAGAGTAGCGGGCGCGATCCTCTCCGGCAGTGGAATCCGGGCGAGGGCCGTGGCAAGCTCTCGCAGCAAATCCTGATTGATGCGAACAACGGGGGTCGCTGTGTCGCGCTGCGCGGCAAGGGTCGCATGGATTGTTCCCCGGCTAAGCATTCGCGAAAGTTTTGCGCGCGCATCCGGCTCGATCGCGTCAAACGGAGGCGCCAGGCGCAGCCTTGCATCAAAACCCTTGGCATTGACGGATTTAAGCTCCCAGGCAATGCGCCACGGCCCAGCGTCCCCGGTGGCCCGGGCAAAGCCCGTCATGCTGGCGATTGTCATTTTTAATGGTCAAATTGAACGCGATTGGATCTGCAGCATAGAACTGGCGCAGCTTTTGCTCAAGCGGCGCGTGTGTCCGGGCCTTGGACCATAGGTAGATGGCCCCTAGGATTATCTGGCGTGCGGCGTGGCCGCTCCTTTTCCGGGCGTGATGGCACCCTTGGGTTTTCGCCAGCTGCGGCGAATTTTGCGGCCTTGTCAATTGCGCGAAGCATTTCGCGGAATTACGTCTGTGCGATTAGGCGATGATGTCGGGCGTAAGCTGATCTTCGAGAAATGCCAGACGATCGCGCAACGCGAGTTTTCGTTTCTTGAGCCTCTGGATTTGCAGCTGGTCGCCGCCACCAAGATGGAGCAATGCGTCGATCGCGGCATCGAGGTCGCGATGCTCCTGGCTCAAGCGCTCGAATTCGTCCAGCAATAGAGCGCGATCTTCCTCGCTTAATTTTTTTGTCATGATCCGCCATTTTTCTAAATCGCCTGAGCAGTTTAGCTTTACTTCTAGCTTAATGGCAAGCAGGCGAAAGAACGCGTTCTCTAGAAATCGAACCTGCTCTTCTATTTGCGTGATATTTGCATGATTTCACGGAGACGCCAGGCTATTATGCAGTTCATGAATAAGCGTACATGTTACTTGAGCTCAGGTGTCATGAATGAGTCCTTGCGAACATGAGCAGTGCGAACATGAGCAGTGTTACCGCGCGCAAAATGGCTCCCGCGGCCTTGGATGCGTTGCCGGCGTTTTGGCGTGCGACGGACCGTTATATAGGACTTAGTCCAGGCGTACGTTTAAACTGAGACACTACGTAATTGTGCGCCTCGCGGCTCTCATGCCAAGAGGTTTCTGTGCAACGATTTGGTACGCTTGGGCGCCAAATATCGGCCACTTAGGACCGCTCCAGGCGCGCGATGAGACTCGATGTATCCCAGCGCGCGCCGCCCATCGTTTGAAGCTCGGCGTAGAATTGATCGACCAAGGCCGCGACGGGAAGGATTGCGCCATTGCGGCGCGCTTCCTCCAAGCAAAGCGCGAGATCCTTGCGCATCCAATTCACCGCGAAACCGAAGTCGAATTTACCGGCGCTCATGGATTTGTGGCGGTTGTCCATTTGCCAGGATTGCGCCGCGCCCTTGCCGATGATTTCGATCGCTTTATCTGGATCGAGTCCCGCGCGCTTTGCGAAATGGAGGCCTTCGGCCAGAGCCTTGAACGAGCCCGGCGATACAGATCTGATTGACCATTTTAGTGAGCTGGCCCGCGCCCGAAGGTCCCATCAACCGGCAGGCCTTGGCGTAGGAGTAGATGATCGCCTTCGGCCCTCGCGTAGTCTTCCGGCGCGCCGCCGCACATGACGCTGAGGGCGCCGGTCTCGGCGCCGGCCTGGCCGCCGGATATAGGGGCATCGAGGAAGCCAAATCCTCGTGCTTTCGCAATCGCATTGAGCTCGCGCGCGATGGTCGCCGAGGCGGTGGTATGATCGACGAAGACCGCCGGTTTTTCTAGGCTCGCAAAGGCGCCCTCCGCGCCAATCGTCACAGCGCGTAGATCGTCGTCGTTTCCGACACAGGCAAAAACAAATTCCTGGCCCTTCGCGGCTTCGCTCGGGGCTGCAGCGCAGCGGCCGCCAAATTGCTCGACCCATTTTTCTGCTCGCGCGCCGTGCGATTATAAACAGTGACGTCATGGCCCTTCGCCTCGAGGTGCCCGGCCATGGGATAGCCCATGACGCCGAGGCCGAGGAACGCGACTCTTGCCATATGCTCCTTTCCGCGCGATTGCCAATTGGGCAGGATCGCGGCTAATCGATCTTAAAGTCGAAATATTTCGCAGTGATCCTGGCAAATGTGCCGTCCGCCACGCAAGAGTCCAGGGCCTTCTCGAACATGGCTTTCAGTGCTTTGTCCTCCTTGCGGAGACCGATGCCGATCCCATCGCCAAAATAGGCCGGATCGCGCGGCACATCCGCGGCAAGGACGCAGCACAATGCTTCCTTGTGCGTTTTCATGTAATCGGCGAGAGCGTCCTTATTGCCGATGACTGTGTCGAGCCGGCCTTCGGCAAGATCGAGAATGGCTTCTTCAAGCGTTGCGTAGAGGCGGATGTCTGATTGTTTGTAGACATCTTCGAGAAAGGCCTCGTTTGTGCTGCCCTGCTCGACGCCAATCGTTTTGCCAGCGAGGCCTGCCGGACTTGTATCCAGAGAAGCTAGCTGCTTTAGGGTCACGAAAGCGGAAGGCATGCGGATGTATGGTTTGGTGAACGCGATTTTTTGGTTTGCTTCGGGGGTAATTTCCATCGCCGCCATGATAGCATCGTAGCGTTGTTCGAGAAGGCCGGGAATAAGCCCATCCCAATCCTGGGCGATGAAGCTGCAGGATACCTTCATGCGGGCGCATAGATCGCGCGCAAGGTCGATCTCGAAGCCGGCAAGTTTGTTGTGGTCCAGATAGTTGTAAGGGGGGCGCGCGCCTTCGCTCGCTATCCTAACGGATCGCCATGCGCCTCGGGAAGCCTCCGCGGCGACGCAGCCAAGAGGCCAAATGAGGTTCAATATCATACAGGCCGCGAAACTGGGCGCCAATAGCCAGGCTAATCCACGCGGCCTTTGCGAACGCTTGAGGACAATCACATGCTCCTTGCGTTTCACCGGAAAAACCCCGTTTGGTTGAAGCGATCGAGGTATTGTTGGTTGGAGGGTTGGGCACTTATAAACGGTCCCGGGTTACGAAAATATGGCAAGTTTCTGTCCAGCTTTTCGAGGGATAGGCGCGGACCTGGCTATCAGGCAAGCGGCAGGCAAGACATTCGCCCGGACCGCAAGGTCGCGAGTTGACCCAGCCAAAACGCGTTCTTACAAACCGCCGGGGACTTTTCCTTCCGCGCTTCGGGAGTTGCCAGGCCATGCGCAAAGGTTCGGGGTTTACACGTGCGTTGCTGACGCTGGCGCTTATCGCCGCGACGGCCGCCGCGCAGGCTAAATCGTCCTGGAAAATCGACCCATCGCAAACACATGTGGGTTTTTGGGTCGATGCGATAGGCTGGCCTAGAACCGCGGGCGAGTTCAAATCATTCGAGGGCCGCATCGAGATCGACTTTGATAGGCCATCCCGGAGCCGGGTGGACTTTACAGTCGCGGCAAAATCGGTGGACGCAAACTCCGCGGCCCTGGATGATTATTTGCGCAGTGAGGCCTTTCTCAACGTCGCGAATTTTCCGGACATGCGCTTTATTTCGACAAGCGTCGAAAAACGCGACGAGCAGCATGCGACAGTGACGGGCGAACTGACCCTGCTCGGCGTGACAAGGCCGATCAGCATGGACGTGGAGGTCGCCCGTAAACTTGCGGGGAGCAAGCAGCGCGCCGGCTTCACGGCGACCGGCATAATCAATCGTCTGGATTTCGGCATGAACACGGGTTATCCACTGATCAGCGAGGCGATTCATCTGACCGTTACCACGGAAGCTTTCGCCGAGCCATGACGCTGCGCAACACGCGCGAGAGCTGGGGCAGCGTGGCCAAGACCCTGCACTGGAGCGCCGCGGCACTTATTTTTGCGATGCTCGGTCTTGGTCTAACCATGGTGCACGGCACTCTCGGCGCCGGCGCAAAATTCGAAGCCTACCAGCTGCATAAGTCGACCGGCTTCTTTGTCTTGGCAGTGATGCTGGCGCGCACCCTATTGCGCATCGCAAATCCCCCGCCGGCACCCATAGTAGGGACAAGTCCGTGGGAACGTCGGCTCGCGCTTGCTCTGCACCTCGGCTTTTATGTCCTCATCGCGGCGATGATCGCATCGGGCTGGATAATGGTCTCTGCGTCGCCGCTGCCGCTTCCAGCGCACCTTCCCGGCGGCTTCGTCGTGCCCAATCTAACCGGCCCGAATGCGCTGCTGGAAGCGCGGTCGAAATTCATTCATGAAGCCGTATCAAAGCTTCTGATCGCAGCAATTGGGCTGCATGTCGCGGCCGCGCTTAAACACCATTTTGCCGCTAAAGACACCGTCCTCCTCCGCATGCTGCCATTCCATCATGATCACAGTTCTCCATGAACGAATTAAGTCAAGACAGGCTGGCGCAGAGCATGTTCTGGAAACACGACGGCGAACGATCGATTGAATGGACTCCGCGGGAGGCCTATATTGCATTCCGGTGATACGGCAAATGGAGCGTGCCCCGGAATGGTCAGCGATCAAGACATTCTCGCCGCGCTGCAATCGGTTCCGGGTCCCGACGGCAAAACGCCGCTGCCGCGGTCGGGCGCGCTCTCCGGTCTCTCGGTCAAGGACGGAAAGGTTTATTTGTCGATCGCCGTCGACCCGCGCCAATCGGCGGCGCTCGAGCCAATGCGCGCCGCCGCCGAGGCCGCGGTCAAGAAATTATCGGGCGTCGCCAATGCGTTGGTCAGCCTAACCTCTGAAAAGCAGGCGCCGCCGAAACCGCGCGGCGCCGCGCGGCATTGCCATTCCCGGGATTTCCAACATCATTGCGGTTGCCTCGGGCAAGGGAGGCGTCGGAAAGTCCACGACCTGCGTCAACCTTGCGCTGGGGCTTGCTTCGCTCGGCTGGCGGGTGGGCGTCCTCGATGCCGATATATACGGTCCCTCAATTCCGCGCCTTCTCGGCCTCAAGGGAAAGCCCGAGTCCGAAGGCCGTTCCATCCGGCCACTCGTCGCATACGGCGTCAAGGCGATGTCCATCGGCTTCCTAGTCGATGAAGAAGAAGCGATGATTTGGCGTGGGCCGATGGTGGTGTCGGCGATCCAGCAATTGCTGCGCGACGTCTTATGGGGCGAGCTCGATTGCCTGGTTGTCGATATGCCGCCCGGCACCGGCGACGCCCAGCTGAGCCTGGCGCAAAACGTGCCGCTCGCCGGCGCGGTGATCGTGTCCACTCCCCAGGATCTCGCGCTCATCGACGCGCGCCGCGGCATCGCCATGTTCCGCAAGGTCGCGGTGCCGGTGTTGGGCATCGTCGAAAACATGAGCTATTTTATTTGCCCGCATTGCGGCGGCCGTTCGGATATTTTCGCGCATGGCGGCGCGCGTCACGAGGCCGAAAAATTCGGGGTGCCGTTTCTCGGCGAAGTGCCGCTTGATAGCGGCATCCGCGAACACTCCGACTCTGGGCGCCCCGTCACGGCCGTCGATCCCGATGGCGAACACGCCAAGGTCTATCGCGCCGCCGCCGCGAAGGTCAAGGCGGCGCTCGAAAAAGGCCGTGCCCGCGCCGCGCCAAGGATCACGATCGAATAATGCGAGGGCCGGAAACGGCGTGACATTGCGGCGGGGCATAAGCGAATTCCAAGGCGGGCCTTCGGCATCATCGAGGGAACAACGCCAGCGCAACAGCTACTTGGACACCGTGACCGTGACCTGATTGGATTGGACTGTCCCATTTCCGAGCGCTAATGGCCATCGGCGCGTCACCTTAACCAAGTAAGTGCCGGATGAGTTCAGATCGTAACTCTTGTTCAACGTGACGGCATCATCCATGTGGCCGCCCGGCGGTATCATATGCCCGCGAGGAGAACCTTCGGACAGAAGCTCAGTATGGGCTTTAGCATAGTCTGGTTCATAGATTGCCCGTCCGTAAGGTGTCCTCTTGGCGGGCACTCCATTTTGAAGCCAAACATAAACAATATTACTTATCTCGCTGTTGTTTGGATCCGTAACAAAATTCAAGCTTTTCTTGGATGTGTTTTCTATGGAAATGTTAACAACAACATTGTTTCCTACATGCACAGTTTGACTTGGAGGGGTCAGCGTTACCGTGAATGGTGTCTGCTGCGCATGTCCCTGCCCAACAAGACAGAAGAAGCTGCAAGCAATACATGTGAAAACGAGAAACCAGTTCATTGCTTCTTATCCAGGAGGAGCCATTTACGGACAAATTGGCGGCGAGTTGGCATATGGCTGTGACCATTGAGGGTAAATGCTTAGTGCCCGGAAAGGCAATATCGTAGGAGGAACGGGCGCGGATTGCAACTTCCAGGTTCCAGTCGACCCTTGTTTCGCTCGTCCACTCCACGACTATTGCGTGTAGCCAAGAGGAACAGGGATCGAGTTTGGAAGTTGCGGAATCCATTCAAGATACATGCGCGCTGAGAACACTTTTGACATCCATGAATACTTATTTTTCAGGGGAACACCTGGCGAATCAACTTCAGGATTTTCGTTAGGAAAACCAGCGTTATATGGATAAGCGTTATCCAACCCAAAAATCTCCTTTAGGCCGCATGGGCCTAAATTAGTTGTGACTTGCAAACTAAGAAGAATTTGAACCCACTGGATATCTCCAGTGTATCCGGCTGGGCCTGACCACTTCGCCGTAAAGGTAACGCAAGGTGTTGTGTCGGCATTCCCGCAAGACAAATACAATGTGCCAGTCTTGTAATCAGGGAATTCACCAGTCGTATTATCTATGACCTGCACCGTGCCGGGTTGAGATATAACATTCACAGCTGACGGCCCTACCACCTTAAATGTGGCCAGCACAGCCCCTGAGACCCCGTCTGGCAAGGTGTAGCGGTACGTAACCGCGTAGCTCTTGTCAGGCTTGATCCAATAGAAAGCGATTGTGGGCTGAGTTAAATCAGCGGTGGTGAGCTTAGTGACCTCGGCACAGCCCGGTTTGGGGTTAACAAGGTCTGCACAGGGTGGTGGCGTTCCCGTGTCGCTGGTTTCTGCAATGAGATTATAGGAGGCAATGGGATTCCCCGTAATTTCCCATGTTTGCTTTTGTACCGGTAGGCTCGTCGCGCACGGTTGCGTTTGCCCGGCCACGGCGGCAAGGCTCGCCGAAAGATTGACTTTCTGCCCAATGGCGGCAACAGCCTTCGAAGGATCGGCCGTTACATCAACACCGTTGAAGCAGATATGCTGATCCGTCGGCTTATCGACGATGATGATCGCGCTCGCCGTGTTCGAGGTGCCGCCCGCATCAGCAAGGGTAAAATCGAAGCCGCCTGTTTTGCCGCTTCCGGCCTCCGGCGTGCGGGCGTCAGTCGCGCTCGTGGTCTTGGATGACGGTGTGAAGGTCACTGTCGTGCCTGGGAAGCCCGTGACCGTGCCGCCGGTTGGTGTGCCGACCAGCGCGGCGGAGGTGGGACTGTCCGCCGCTCGCCCCAGCGGAAAGATTAATGGTCACCGGGGTATTGTGCCGCGTTGAGGTGGCTTCATCCACCGCGACCGGCGGCGGCGGCAGCACGGTAATGGTGGCAGTCGCCGTGTTGGACGTTCCAGCGATATTCGAAAGAGTGAATTGAAAACTGGCCGCGCCGCTGAAACCCGCTGTCGGCGTGAAGGTCACACGCGTGCCAGGGAAGCCCGCGACTGTTCCGTTGACCGGCGTGCCCACAAGCGCGGCGGAGGCGCGGATTTCCGGTCGCTCCGGCGGTGAGATCGATCCTTACTGCGGTGTTGGGAGTGGTGCTCGCGGTCTCGTTCACCGCGACGGGCGGCACCAAGGGCGTGGCCAGAAAGTTACCTGCAGTGATGCCAGAAAGTCCAACACCAATGATCTGTCCTTTATTATTGATACCATGGAGCTGCGATGGATACGCCCCACCAACCTCAATCGGTATTGAATAAGTTCCTCCACTATAAAGAAAACCATAACTGTCATAGTAGCTCGCGGTGGCTCCTACGATCTGCCCTGCATTGTTGATGCCAAAGACCAAGGTATCCAAGCCACCTTCGTTTATTGTCGTGAAGCTTCCACCGCTGAAGAGGAAGCCATTGAAAAGGGCGCTTGTATTCTCGGAATATCCGACGATCTGCCCCGCATCGTTGATACCTGTAAGGACCGTTAAGCCTGATGTGTCCGGCGCGTCTATCGTCGTAAAGCTTCCTCCGCGATAGAGGAGACCATGACCATTCCAGTTCGCATCAACAAACCACCCAACGATCTGCCCGCATTGTTGATACCATAGAGAAACGTTCCCTGAGCCCCTTGAGTACCAGCGCCGGGCGCATCTATTGTCGTAAAGCCTCCTCCGCTATAGAGAAGCCCATGGAACACACCGTTCGCATCGGCAAAGGTTCCGACGATCTGGCCGACATTGTTGATGCCAAAGAGCTCAGTGCCTACAATTAAATTGGGAGGAGGAGAGGTACCAGCGCCGGGCGCATCTATCGTTGTGTATGTTCCTCCACTGTAGAGCTGTCCATGAACTACACCAGTCACGGTACCATCGAGGACTTCATTATAATGTCCTACTACCTGCCCAGCATCATTGAGGCCAAAGGCTAATTCTGTGAGAGGTATAAAAGTATAATCTGTGAGCCAGCGCTTGGTATGGAACAACTTCAATGAGCACGGTGACTACACAAATAAAACTTATGTTCAAGAGCGCACGTAACAGACATTTAGAAACCGCAGCCGCCACACGCGAAACACGAACTGCTCCCATATCCCGACCTTAATTTGAAAAATATGAAATCTCCAATCTCAGCCTTGAGCTTAATTGAACCGCAGGTTTTGGCGCAAGCCCGTTTGGATAAATATTTGTTTCGGCCCGTGATGATGTTCGGGCTCATGATCCAATAAGGCCGCGCGCCGCTCGATGCGCCCACAGGCCGCGCGGGGGAGTTCTGGAGAGGACGTGCCCGCCCATGTGCGACGCCCAGCGTTGCGCCCATGCGTGATGAACATCTGAATTTTGCAAACCATCAATTCCCACTTCATCGTCTCGGTCACTCGGCACGGTCGCTCGCTCTCCGCTCGATCAGCGCGCAATTGACCGGCGCGGCCAGAAAGGCCGAGTGGCACTGATCCGTTAAATCAAGCCAAAGAGGCCGCGCCGGTGCGCGGCATAATTTGCGAACAAGCAGTTGAGACGGCGGCCCGACTCCGTGCGATCGAGCAGCGGCGGCGGTATGCAGGCGGCGAACAGCGCCAGCTGGCCACTACGCGCATCGGGGCGGTCATTGCGCGGCTCAGGGCGGAATATCGCCTTTCACCCAGGCTTGCCACTCAGAACAAGAAGGGAACGCGCCATGCGACACACGCCAACATGCCCTCTCAAAACAATTGCAATTGCTCGCCGACGCGGGCCGGAGGCTGGAACAAATCGCAGCGTAACGGCACGCGGCTTCGTCCAAGCCCAAGCCGTGCCACGGCCGCCTCGAACCTGCGCCGAATTATAGATGCATAGGGGCCGGATCCGGTCATGCGGGCGCCAAACTTCGCATCGTAGAGTTTGCCCTCGCGCGACGCACGCATCAAGGACAGCACGTGCTTGAGTTTGCCTGGATAATGCGCGCGCAACCATTCGGCAAAGAGTTCGCCGACCTCAAGCGGCAGCCGCAACAGGACGTAACCGGCGTCGCGCGCGCCTAAGGCTTGCGCGCGGGAGAGGATCGCCTCGATCTCAACGTCGTTGATCGCTGGGATAATCGGAGCGACCATGACCGCCGTTGGGATATTTGCCTCCGCCAGCTGCCGGATCGTATCGAGCCGCAGCGAAGGGCTAGCCGCGCGCGGTTCCATTTTCCGGGCAAGGGCGGGATCGAGTGTCGTCACCGACAATGCCACTTTTGCCAAGCCCTTTTTTGCCATCGGAGCGAGAAGATCGAGATCGCGCAAGACAAGCGCCGATTTGGTGACGATCGCAACCGGATGATTGGTGCGCGCCAGTACTTCGAGCACCTTGCGCATCACTTGCTCCTTTCGCTCGACCGGCTGATAGGGGTCGGTATTAGTGCCGATTGCGATGGTTTTGGCGGCATAGCCCGGCGCCGCCAATTCGCGCTCGAGGAGGCTGGCCGCGTTGGTTTTTGCAAACAGCTTTGTCTCGAAATCGAGGCCCGGGGACAGGCCGAGATAGGCGTGGGTGGGGCGTGCGAAACAATAGACGCAGCCATGCTCGCAACCGCGATAGGGATTGATCGACCGGTCGAAGGAAATATCGGGCAACTCATTCCGGGTGACGATTGTCTTGGCAGCCTCGTGCGTCACTTGCGTCCGCGATGGCGGGAAATCATCGGACGGGTCCCAGCCATCGTCTTCCTGGGAACGGTTCTCCTTTTCGAAGCGTCCGCTGATATTCGACAAAGCGCCGCGGCCTCGCTGGGGACGAGCCGGTGCAGCCGCGAAGGCCTTTATTTCCGGTTCCAGCCTTGTTGCCATGGCCCCGCCTCGCCACTGTCATGTTTTTGATGCGTTACCGGCATGTTTTCGCAGCAAAATCACCGCGCCAGCGTTATCCCGCTAACGTCCATGTACACGGAATGTTCCATGCTTAAAATTAGAACATATATGGAACAAATGGCCAGATGTCAAATGTTCTTGTGGATAAACATGGATAACTCTTGTCCCAAATCGCGACCTGGAACGCCAGGGCGCGGAGTTCATTGATTGAGGTCAGATTGAAGTCATCGGTTTGACATGCGCCTGTCACGATCGCCGAGGTTCGGCGGTTAAGGGGGACCCCGCCGCGAGCCAGGGCCGCGGCCAAGGCAAGCACGCAAACGCAAATGCTCCGGATCGATGCCTACCTCGCTCACGCTTCCCCGCAAATAATTACGCGGGCGCAAATTGACCGGATGATGGTGGCGTGCGGCATTACCCGTAGCGGCGCGGCCGGACGGCAACGCAAAGCCCGCCGAAAAGCCCGGCCGCGCCTTGTTCATGGCCTTCGATCGCGAGGAGCCGGGATTTCGTGACGACGCCGCCATTCGCGGAGAAACCTCCAATCTTGCCGCCGGCCGCGACCACCCGATGGCATGGCACAACGATCGCAAACGGGTTTCGTGCGAGAGCTTGCCCAACGGCACGAGCCGAGCCTGCGGCGCCGATCTGTTCCGCGAGGCCGCCGTACGTTATCGTCGCGCCCAGCGGAATGCTTCGCGCCGCCTCGTAGACTCGGCGATGAAATGGCGGCACGAGGTCCATGTCGAGCAAAATGGATGCAAGATCGCCCGGCTCGCCGCGCAAATACGCAACGATGCGGTCCCGCGCGAACTCCACCTCGGATGGCGGGGGCGTCTCTCGCGCACCTGGAAAACGCCGGAGCACGCGCGCGCGGGTTTCTGGCTCGGTGGCCTCGGAAGCTGCACGCAAGCGATCCCCCGCGCGCGCCATGCGATCGCACAACGGCCAATCGCCGTATCGAAGAGCGTAAAAAACTCCGTCAAGATGGACCAATCATAGCACTCGCCGCGAAATTTACCCCCGGAAAATATCGCAAATTGCACAAACCGGCTTGAAAGATCGAGCCGCGTGATCGCAAAAGCGATTGACGCCGCAAGACACGGTCAAAACCTCGGAATATCCGGAAACGGCAGCTGCGCCCCCATGCACATGCATATGCCCTAGCTCCGCGCAGCGATGCAGCACGGGAAACACTTTTCCGGGATTGAGAAGCTGCTTCTCGTCGAAGGCGCATTTGACCGCGATTTGCTGGGCGAGATCGATGTCGTTGAACATTTCCGGCATTAGGTCGCGTTTCTCGACGCCGACGCCATGTTCGCCCGTCAGCACGCCGCCGACCGCAACGCAAAGCCGGAGGATATCCGCGCCGAACTGCCTCGGCGCGTAAAAGTTCGCCGGGCTTGTTGGCATCGTAGAGAATCAGCGGATGCAAATTGCCGTCGCCCGCGTGAAAAACATTGGCGACGCGCAGACCATGGCGCTCCGATAATTCCCGCATGCCAGCGAGAACTTTTGGCAATTCCTTGCGCGGGATCGTGCCGTCCATGCAAAAATAATCGGGCGACAGGCGGCCGACCGCCGGGAAAGCCGCCTTGCGTCCGGCCCAGAAGGCGAGGCGCTCGGCATCGGAGTTTGAAATCCGGCATTGCGTGGCGCCATGCGCCAGGGCGATTTTTTCAACAAGATCGACAAGATGATCGACCTCGACCGGCGGGCCGTCGAGTTCGACAATCAAAAGCGCCTCGGCCTCGCGCGGATAGCCCACATGGACAAAATCCTCCGCCGCCTCGATCGCGGGCTTGTCCATCATTTCCATGCCGCCCGGAATGATGCCCGCCGCGATAATGCCGGCGACGCAGGCTCCCGCCGCTTCGCTGGAATCGAAGGCAATCAGCAACGCGCGGGCGGATTCCGGCGTGCGGAGGATGCGCACGGTGACCTCGGTCACGACGCCGAGCATGCCCTCCGAGCCAATGACGAGCGCGAGGAGATCGTAGCCCGCCTGGTCAAGATGGCGCCCGCCGAGCCGGATGACCTCGCCGGTCATCAGCACCATCTCGACAGCCGAGCACATTGTTGGTGGTGAGGCCATATTTGAGGCAATGCACGCCGCCCGAATTTTCCGCCACATTGCCGCCGATCGAGCAGGCGATTTGCGAGGAGGGATCGGGCGCGTAATAAAAGCCTTGCGCCTCGACCGCGCGGGTGATCGCGAGATTGGTGACGCCCGGCTCGACGATAGCGAACCGGTTGGCGAAATCGATCTCCTTGATCTTGTTGAATTTCATCATGGACATGAGAACGCCGTCCTCGAGCGGCAGGGCGCCGCCGGAGAGCGAGGTTCCGGCGCCGCGCGGAACCACCTTCACATTATTTTCGTGACAATAGGAGAGCAACCCCGCGCACCTCGCGCGACGGTATCCGGCAGAACGACCACCATGGGCAAGGCCCGGTAGGCGGTCAGGGCATCGCTTTCGTAAGGCCGCCGGCCGGTCTCTTGGCTCGATGACGCCTTCGCCTGGGACAATGTTCCGCAAGGCAGCGACGATTTTGGCGCGCCGCGCGAGAATGGTTTCGTCGACGTCCATCGGTTTCATGGCATTCAACCAATTCGCCGAAGCTCTTGCTCTACGATCATGGGTCCCTCAAACGAAGGTAATGTTTCGGTATGAATTTTGCGCTTCCGTCCATTTGTGATCCAACCCGGACACTGCAGCCGGCCCCGCGCTGTTCCTGCGGCAGCGCTCGAGCCGCGGATCAAGCTCCGCGGCCGGATTCGTTGAGGAGTCGCTACAAAAAGGGTCGCACGCCGGGCTCAGATGAGGGTGCACAACCCCCCGCAGAATTTCAGATGAAACGCGTTCAGCGCCTCCCAGAACTGCCTCCTCCGTCAATCTGTCGTCCAACGATCGCGATGGCCTGCTGATAGACGGGAGCGGCGTTCCATGCCTGGATAGCAGCGAAATTAGCTTCGCCAGGCTGGTATCCTGCGCCCGCGCTCCAGCCATGAGCCCTGAGGAAATTTGCCGTCGAGGACAGTGCGCCGGCCGCGGTATCGAGACTTCCGCCGGTGCCGTATTCGAGGATCGTCTTGGGCAAGAATTGGGTTTGGCCGATCTCGCCGTGCATCGAGCCGCGCGTGTTTGCCGTGAGGACACCGCGATCCATCAGCGTCAGAGCTGCGTAAAGCTGGTCAGTGAAATAAGCCGACCGGCGGCAATCATAGGCGAGGGTCGCCACTGCCGACAAAGTGTTCTGATTCCCGTGTTCCCTCCCGAAGCCCGTCTCCATTCCCCAGATGGCGATGAGCGGTCCCGGCGGGACGCCATAGCGTTGCTCAATGGACGCAAAGAGGGCCGCATTGGATTGTTTGAGCGCTCGCCCGCGCGATGCGATGACTGAGCCGCCACGCCTAGCAAGAAACTGATCGAGCGACACGTGGAAGCCGTGCTGGCCACGATCAGCCCCGATAGTTGCCGTCGCATAATGAGTCGCCATGAGAGCTGCGATCGTTGAGCCGCTGATACCCCGTCCCCTCGCTTCTTGGGCGAACTGGTTTTTCCACGCCTCGAAGCCGGCCGCAGTGTTGCCGCATTGCGCGGCCCACGCATTGCTGGCCATCCACACGAGCGCCACAATGGCTGCCGCCGCTACCGTCCTGAACTGCCCGCCCTTAGTCATTTGGAACTCCTTTCAATTGCATCAATCGAAACGCTAATTGGCAGTCCCCGCCAGAATGCGGCGTGATCGCCCGTTCTCGCGTCCCTCAAGATCCGTGTTCTCATATCAAAATATAGAAGGGCTGCCCAGCGGGGGCGCCACGAGGATGCGGATGTGGAAAACATTTATCGGATTATAGAGCCGCGCGCGATCATCATTCTCAGCCTTGCGTATGGGCAGCCATCGGCACCCAAGAGACAAAGTTCAAACTGAAATCATACGGCCCGCCCAAGCGAGCCGAGCCTTGCCTTCAGGCGGCGCGGGCCTTATAAGCGCCTCCATTCCACACGCGGATCGCGCGGCCCTGCTTCAAGGGCCGCTCCCGGTGGCCTCTCTCATCCTTTTGGAGGGAGAGGTCCATAACGATCCGCGGCGGCTTTAACCGGAGAAACAAACCCATGGCTTTGCCTGAATTCACGATGCGCGGTCTCCTCGAATCTGGGGCTCATTTCGGGCATCAGTCGCACCGCTGGAACCCGAAAATGGCGCCGTTTATTTTCGGCGCCCGCAACAATATCCATATCATTGATCTGGCCCAGACGGTGCCATTGCTGCATCAGGCCCTGAAGGCGATTTCCGATACGGTGGCGAGGGGCGGCCGCGTGCTTTTTGTCGGCACCAAGCGGCAGGCCCAGGACGCGATCGCCGATGCCGCGAAACAGTCGGCGCAATATTACATCAATTCGCGCTGGCTCGGCGGCATGTTGACGAACTGGAAGACGATTTCGGCCTCGATCCAGCGCCTGCGCAAATTGGATGAACAGCTCGGCGGCGGCGGCATTGGACTGACCAAGAAAGAGCGTCTCATGATATCGCGCGAGCGCGACAAGCTCGAAAAGGCGCTCGGCGGCATCAAGGATATCGGCGGCATCCCGGACCTGATCTTCGTCATCGACACGAACAAGGAGCAATTGGCGATCAAGGAGGCGCAACGGCTGCGTATCCCGGTGGTGGCGATCCTCGACACCAATAGCGATCCGGACGGGATCACTTATCCGGTTCCAGGCAATGACGATGCCGGCCGGGCGATCGCCCTTTATTGCGATCTTGCCGCCCGCGCGGCGATCGACGGCATTTCGCATGCGCAAGGTTCCGTCGGCGTCGATTTGGGCGAAATGGAACGTGCCGGCCGAGGAAGACCTGTCCGCCGGCGAAACCGGGGCGCAGGCGAGCCTGAGTTGCCAGCCCTGAGCCGGCGGAAGGCGTTTTCGAACTCCTGACGGCGCCGCGCGGCGCCCCCGACGATCTCGCCAAATTGCCGGGCATCGGGCCGCAGATCGTGAAGAAACTCAATGATGCGGGGATTTATCATTATTGGCAGATCGCCGCCATGACGCCGGAAAACGCGGCCAAGATCGATCATGATCTGAAGCTCGCCGGCCGCATCGAACGCGACGGCTGGATTGATCTCGCGCGTGGTCTCGTCGCCGGCTGAGCGCTGGTGAGTGAGCCGGATGATTGGGTGATTCGTGGGTGTTGCCGAATCACTGCGTCCATCATGCGGGCGGTTCATCGGACACTCGGCATTGATTTCATAAAAAATGAAGGAAAACGCAATATGGCGAACGTCACCGCCGCGATGGTGAAGGATCTTCGCGAGAAGACCGGCGCCGGCATGATGGATTGCAAGAATGCCCTCGGCGAAACCGGGGGCGAAATCGAAGCGGCGATCGATTGGCTGCGCAAGAAGGGGCTTTCCAAGGCGGCCAGGAAATCCGGCCGGATCGCCGCCGAGGGGCTCGTCGCCGTTTTTGTCCGCGGCGTCGACGGGGTCGTCGTCGAGATCAATTCGGAGACGGATTTCGTCGCCAGGAACACGGAATTTCCAGGCGCTGGCAAGAAACATAGCCCGCCTTGCCGTCGAAACCGGCACGACCGATGTCGAGGCTTTGAAAGCGGCTGCCTATCCCGGCGGCGGGACGCTCGGCGACGCGATCGCCAACGCCATCGCCACGATCGGCGAAAACATGACATTGCGGCGCGCCGCCGCCGTGCATGTCGGCCAAGGGTTCATTGGCCAATATGTCCATAATGCGGTCGTCCGAAGGCCTTGGCAAGATCGGTGTCCTCGTTGCCCTTGAGTCGAAGGCCGATCCGCAAGCGCTGGCGCCGCTCGGGCGCTTGATCGCTCTTCATGTCGCGGCGGCAAATCCGCTCGCGCTCGATCCGGCGGGCCTCGATCCCGGCCATCATCGCGCGGGAAAAAGAGGTGCTTGCCGGCAAGAACGAGGGCAAACCCGCGCATGTGCTCGAAAAAATCGTCGAGTCCGGGTTGAAGACGTATTTCAAGGAAGTTTGTCTTCTCGACCAGCCCTCGATCCATGCCGAACATGCGGGCAAGACAATCGGCCAGGCCGTGAAGCGAGGCGGAGAAAGTGTCGGGACGCCGGTTCGCGTGAAAGCGCTTCGTGCGCTATGCCCTCGGCGAAGGAATCGAGAGACAGGAAAGTGATTTCGCGGCGGAAGTCGCCGCCGCGAGAGGCGAAGCCAGAGCGGCTAAGTCTGGATCCTCGTTTGTGGCCGCTTCGCAGGCGGTGCGGCCAGTTATGCGTGCGCGATTTGCGGCTGGTTGCGGAAAGACCAGGCATTTTTGCCGGTAGCGCTTGCCTATTGTTTATATTTGACTTGCAGCGGATTTCGCGGGAGGTTTCAAAAAGCCACGTGGCCGCAGCGGCTCCGGGCGCCTCGCGATGAAGACTTCCAAGGAGCATATCGATGTTGGTTCGCCGTTCCTTATTGCTTGTCGGTGTCTCAGCGGCGTCGGCCGCGTTCGGATTGGTGCTGTCGAGGGACAGTTGCGGCCCAAGACGTGCGCCATCACTGCAGCGAAAAATATCAGGCCGCCAAGGCGGCGGGCACGTTGAACGGCGATACTTGGCCGCAATTCTATAGCAAATGCACGGCCGAAGCCAGGGACGCTGCGGCGGCATCCGACGCAGCGGCGGCGCCTCCGCCCCCGGACGTCCGCCACATCTGCAGTGAAAAATACCAGGCCGCTAAGGCGGCGGGGACATTGAACGGCGATGCGTGGCCGCAATTCTATAGCAAGTGCGCGGCCGAAACCAAGGCTAACCCGCCCGCCGCCACGGCACCTCCGCCCGCGGCCGAGGTAGCTCCCCCTGCAGCACTGCCACCAATTGCCGCAGCTCCCCCGCCCCCGGCTCCAGCGCCGGCTCCTGTCGTTGAAGCGCCTGCACCGCCACCTGCCGCCGCACCAGCGCCGCCGCCCGTCGCCGCGGCGCCGGAAGTCACGCCGCCTCCGGTCAATCCGCTCAAGAAACCTGCGAAGAAGCCGGCGGCGTCTACCATGGCCGCGACACCGGCGCCGAGCACCGCCGTCTTTCCCACCGCTATCGCTCCGGCCTATGCCAACGAAAAGCCAGGCAAGGCGCGCATGAAAACCTGCAACGATCAATACAAGGCGAACAAGGCAGACCAATGCCAATGGCGGTTTAAAATGGATCCAAAAAGGTGGCGGCTACTGGAGCGAGTGCAACAAGCGCCTGAAAGGGTAACGCCGCCTCAGGATCAGCAAGTAGAAACGCGGGGCTGGAATTTATTCCGGTCCCGCGCCGCTAGACTAAATAAGCATAGGCCGCGCCTATTGAGCCTAGGACCCCTAGCGCGATGGCGGTATACCACGGCCAACGCTGGCCCCGCACGATAATTGCGATGGTCGCGATCGCGATTGCCACATGAAGAAGCGTTACGGCAACCGTCAAAATATGATGGCGGTTTTCATGCCGTTCGCTATCTGTCAGCTTGTCTTCGGCTTGACGTTCAAGCGCCTGGCCCTTGACGAAAAGCTCCTGTTCCTCCCCGCCGTACCTCTCCGCCTGTTTTTTGAAGTCGTCGGCCTCTGGACCTAGGTTTGCCGCGGCGATGGCGTAAAGATTCTTCTTGACGCTCTTTGCCTGATAGAAATTCCACGTGTCGGTTGCTTTGTTCTGCAACAGCACCGCGGCGTTCTTGCCGCCTATGGCATTCGCGGTTTCGAGCGTCTCGAGACTGCCGACGGTCGCGGCGATGACGGCAAGAATCGCAATTGTGATTGATACTTGGGTGAGAAACGGATCGCCGAGAAGGGCGGCATGTCCGGCGTGTTCGGCATGTTCGAAATGTTCAACTGGTGATTCGGACATAAATCAACTCCCCGCACTGGAAAAGGGGTTGTATCGCGGCGACGGTATGAGGGCAATTGAAGGACCGGCGCGAGAGCAAAAAACCGTCGCCCGAAAGGCTCGTTTTTCCTACTCCGGAAATGTGCGCCGTTTTGGTGGACAGGGGAAGCTGGGAAAACTATAAATCGGCCGCGCGGAGGCCCCGCGCCGGTCCCGCGAGATAAAGGACTTTTGGGAAACCATGCAGGACTCAATCCTCGAGGACGCTGGCGCTGCGGATCGCTTGTCTCAATCGGCAGTTCGCCGCCGGACCATGGTCGATTGCCAGATCCGGACTTTCGACGTGACCGACCAACCGCTCTTAGCGCGTATGCTGGAAGTTCCCCGCGAACATTTTCTTGCCCCCGAACTGGCGCCGCTCGCCTATTCCGATATTGGCCTGCAACTCAAGCCAGTTGGGCCTGGCGGGGAAAGCCGCACGCTCTTGCCGCCGCTCGTTCTCGCGCGTCTCATTCAAGGCGCGGGCGTGGCATCGACCGACAATGTACTCGATGTAGGTGCTGCAACCGGTTATTCGTCAGCGCTCCTCGCCGGTCTCGCGGCGCGAGTCGTGGCACTCGAATCTGAGCGCTCGTACTACGATTCGTTGCGGTCCAATCTTTCCGCCGCCGGCTTAGCGAAGGTTCAAACCATCTTGGGCCCGCTTGCGGTAGGCGCCCCCGAGGAAGCGCCGTTCGACCTGATTTTCGTCAATGGCACGGTCGAGGCCAATCTCGATGCGCTGTTTGCGCAATTGAAGGAGGGCGGACGGCTGCTCACCTTCAAGCGCTTTCCCGGCGATCCCACTGGGCGGGCGGGCAAGGCCGTGCGCTTCGAAAAAATCGGCGGCACGACGGGCTATCGCACCTTGTTCGACGCATTTGCCCCGGTCCTCGAAGAATTCCGGCAGGACGAGAAATTCGCATTTTTTTGAGAGGGCGGGACGCCACGGTATCCCGCACTTTAACCCGCGTCAGCAGGCGCCAAGGACGGCTGAAAAGAAGCCGGGATTGGGAAAGCGCGGTGGTCTGCTAGTGGTCGAAACTGGGCGCTGGACTTTCGTTAATCGTTCATCGGCAAAGCACCGCCGGCCACAGGCTCATCAGACGGTTGCCACTGGTACTCTGGCAAGCGCAAGGTGTCGATGATTTCCCGGCCGACGGCAAGTCTCGCAACCCCAGGGATTGCAAACGCGTTGATTACCTGATTGCGGAACCAGAGGCCCCATTGGGTCTTCGGCGCAAAAGCTCCGGCGAAGCGCTGGGCGCCTGCCTGCTTCGTTTCGATATACGTCCGCAAAATGCCCTCGTAACATCGAAATGCTTCCGCATACTGGCCGTCCGCCTTGGTGAGTTCGCCGGCAAGCACGTAGGCTGCCGTCATCGCGAGCGCGGAGCCTTGTCCGGCAAGCAAAGACACGCAGAAGGCTGCATCGCCCACTAGCGCGGTTCGGCCGCGCGACCAACTCGGCATGCGGATTTGGCTGACGCGATCGAAATAGAGTTCGTGGCAGCCGTCCAGCGCTTCGAGGATGCGCGCACACTCCCACTTGTCATCGCCATATCGGGTCCGAAGCATTTCTTTCTGCCCTTCGAGCGTATCAGGCAAGGCCTGCTTGCCGGTAGCGAACACGAACAGAAACAAAGTCCTATTATGACGCAAGGCAAATCGCCCAAGCATCAGGCCGGGCTGCCCGTACATGACATAGACATCCTCCTCGCGCGGGCGATAACCTTCTACCTCAAATGCCGCGACTGCGTAGCCAAGCTGTCTCTCGAATGCATCCTGCGGTCCGAATACGAGTTTGCGAACTTGAGAATATAGGCCGTCAGCTCCAATTACCAGATCGAATTGGCGATCGCGTCCGTGTTTGAAATGCACGCACACGCAGTCGCCCTGTTCATCTAGTCCGACGATCTCGTTGTCGAACATCACTTCTGGAGTGCCGCTAATCCTCTCGAAAAGCAAACGTGAAAGATCGCTACGTCCGAGCGTCACATAGCGCCCGTTTGTCAGTTCACGGAAAACACCGGTTCCAAATCTTGCCTTCCGCTGGCCGCGGCCATCCACAATGCGCAATTCTCTCGCACGATAACCAACGCTGTTGATCTCCCGCGTCAACGCCATGCGTTCGGCAATGTCGTATCCAAGTCCCCAAAAGTCGATGACATAACCGCCAGTTCGCAATTGGGGCTTATGCTCGATCAAGGTCGGCTGGAACCCGCCAGCTTTCAGCCAGAACGCGAGCGTCGGACCGGCAATACCGATGCCGGAGATCAATACGGTCCTATTCTTCATCCCAAGAAAGGTACGACAATGGGCAGCTCAATCAAGCATCTAGAGCCTATCCCGATTAGGTGGACCCATATCCTGCATTGCGGAAATAATTGAAGCATTCGGTTGGGGGAAGTCGTCGAGAGCGGTTCCGATGCCGTTCCACAGTGCATCGACGGTTCGGCGAGCCATTTTGCGCAACGTATTTTTCAGCTTGGCGAAAACCTGTTCTATTGGATCGAGGTCAGGGCTGTAGGCTGGCAAAAAGCAGCGCGCCGCCCCGGCGGCCTCGATAGCTTTGCGAACGCCGGTGATTTTATGGGAACTGAGATTGTCCATCACCACGATGTCGCCAGGCGACAAGGTCGGAACGAGAACCTGTTCGACATAAGCAAGGAACTTTGCGCCGTTGATCGGGCCATCGAAGACACACGGCGCGGTGATGCCATCGTGACGCAACGCAGCCACGAATGTCGTCGTCTTCCAATGACCGAAGGGCGTGTGAGCGAGCAACCTTTGGCCCCTTTCGCAACGCCCGTGAGCTTGGCGTCATGTTGGTCGAAGCCTAGGTCTCGTCGATGAACACAAGCTTTTTAGGATCAAGGCCTTTCTGCATCTCGCGCCAGGCGAGACGGGCGGCCTGAACATCGGGCCTTTCCTGTTCCGCAGCGTGCAGAGTTTTTTTTATAGGTCAATTTCAGATGCAGCAAAAAGCGTCCGGCGGCAGACCGCCCGGCTTTGATCTCGAGCGCCGTCAACTTTTTCCACAACTCCGTGATCGTCAGGCCGGGCTCCGCCGCCACCAACGCCCGCACCTTGTCTTCATGCGCAGCCAGCGCGTGCCGCTTATGGCCACCAAACTTTCGCGGCCAGCAATCGCCGGTTGTCTCAACTTGCTGCATGAGCTTGATCACGCAGCTCGCGCTGACCTCAAAGCTGCGCGCCGCCGCGTGCCGGGATTGCCCAGCCAGAACCGCCCGCACCATGCGTTCCCGTAAATCCTGCGAATAGGGTTTTGCCATCCATGCCGGCCTCCATTCCAGCAAACATGGTGAATCACGATTCGGCCCTTTCGGGAATCCCCCTTCCGATTCTGCCTATACGGGACCCGCTCTAGCGTCGCCCTTTCCCACGCTAGGGCTCCGCGCCATCAATTAAATGCGAAGATAAAACGCAAGAAAACTGTGTCCGGGTGAATAACCCTCGGTATTCCCATCCCCAAGCATATTGCGGCCATTTTGGTCCAAACAGGTTTTGGGTAAGCGACAGAAACCTCTAACAGCCGAGCGCTGTGGCCATTCAGGAACAAACTGAGCACTGGGTTTTGACGATCTCAACGCCGTGCAGTTCAGCGGCCTATCGGGCGCAAATTCAAGTAGATGAACGCGAATAGTCGGTCGAACATGTAGTCGACCTGTTCGGACCGTGCAATCGGTTCTTGGCTGATTTCAGAGTGACGAATTTGAAGAGTGTTTCCGGCTCCGGTAAGCGCTTTTGCTTCATTCTCTAGCACCTCGCGGAATCTGACCGACGAAGGGCCGGCCGTGGCATCCAGCATCGCGGCGACTCCCGTCTTCTTGTCGGAGTCGACGCCCCCAGTTTTGAGACGCTCCCATGCGTCCCAGAGGGACTCCGACGCCTCGCGACCCGTCCACTCGTCAGGATCGAGAAATTTTCTCCGGGCCGTCTCCAGCATACGGTCAAGTTCCGCATCGGATGTACGGAAGAAAGCTGAGGCAAGCGCTTCAAGCAGTATGGGCGACACAAATCGCTCGATACAACCGTCCGACGTGAGATGATACACAAGACCGTTGCGCCTGAAAATCCGATTAATCGCTTCTTGAAACTCCGACCGGCCTGCGTCCAAATCGTAAATCAGATGATGATGCCCGAAGTATTTGTAGTAGTCGCATCAGTCTGGCTTTCCTACGCATCGCCAGCAAAATTCGACGATGTCGAGCGCGTCCAGCGTTGCGGGGACCTGCGAGTTCCTATACCAAGGAGGGTCCTCCAGGTTTTGGATATCAGCACGCATGGCGTCCCATAAGGTATTCCTGTCGGTGCCGACGAAGATGCTCCCGTCCGGACAAGATTCAGGATAACTCGCGCCAAAGGACCCGTCCTCGATACGCGCAAAAACTAACGCTCGAATGCCGCCCCATGTGGCTTCTGACACGGCCTCCGCATTGCGAGGCCCCTCACCATCCTCCCTTTCGCTAAAGTAAGTCACTTTTTAACGTACATTCCAGCGATGGTGGGCGGTGACGGACTCGAACCGCCGGCCCTCTCGGTGTAAACGAGATGCTCTACCAACTGAGCTAACCGCCCCCGATTGCGCCTTCAAGGGGCGACACGTGGTCGCACACCGAGTTTCGAGCGTCAATGCCGTTGCGGGCTATCCAGAAGTACGTCCCCATCCAAAAAATTCGCGCTCCGCAGGGGCCTCTCACCCATGGGGGGTTCATGAGACCGCGTCTAAATTCTCAAGGGCCGGTCCAAATCTCGCCCTCGCCGCGCCCGGGTTTTATTTGCATGTCGTGGCAAATTCCGCAGCTCTTTTTAACGGCGCTGGCCGCAATGCGCCAGTCGGTGCACAATCTGTTGAATGTATCCGCGAAAATGCGATGGTTACTAAATTTTTACCTTAAGCTGGGTTTTCTCCTTCCATGGCGAGAACGGCGTCCCTCGGGCTCGCATAAACCTTTACATGTCGCAGGTGTCCGTCATGGTACCGGTTGCTCCCGAACGTCTCGAATATAAAGCCGAATGATCACGCTTTATCATCATCCCCTCTGCCCGCATTCGCGGTTTGCCCGGCTGCTCCTGGCCGAATATGCGATCAAGCCGGAACTTATTGAGGAACAAACATTCGCGCGCAGGCGGGATTTCCTCATCCTCGATCCGGCCGGGCAAACGCCAGTTCTCGTTGAGCAATCCGGGACGGTCATCTCGGGCCCTGGGCCGATCGCCGAATATTTCGACGAGACGCGGGGGCTCGCCTTGGGCAGGAACCGGCTGTTGCCCGAAGATCCGGGCTCCCGCGCGGAAGTGCGCCGGCTATTCGATTGGTTCAGTCAAAAATTCTTCCATGAAGTCACGAATTGGCTCGTCACCGAAAAAGTCTATAAGCGATTCATGCCGCGCGAGCAGGGCGGCGGCGGGCCCGACATGGATCTCGTGCATGCCGCGCGGGTCAATATCCGCACCCATTTGCGCTATATTGGGTACCTGGCAAGCAACCGGAAATGGCTCGCCGGAGACCGGCTTTCGCATGCCGATCTCGCCGCCGCGGCGCATCTCTCTTGCGTGGATTTTCTGGGCGACGTGCCATGGGAAGAGAACGAGACGGCAAAGCTTTGGTACGCCCGGCTAAAATCGCGTCCGTCGTTTCGCCCACTGCTCGCGGACCGGCTGCCAGGCTTCTCTCCGAACCCGATCTACGCGGATCTCGATTTCTAGGGCCGGACTTTAAGATACTATTGCGCGAGCAGGCGCGGGCACTCGGCTTCGATATCTGCCGCGTCACCCATCCGGACGCCATTCCCGAGGCGCCGAAAAGACTGCAATCCTGGCTTGCCTCCGGCGCGGCGGGCACCATGGATTGGCTTGCCGCAACGCAGCCGCGGCGGTCCGATCCGCGAACGCTCTGGCCCGAGGCCGCGAGCATTATCATGCTTGGCATGAATTATGGCCAAGCGGGCGATCCGCTTGCCACGCTTGCGCGGAAATCGGCCGGAAATATCTCCGTTTATGCGCGAGGGCGCGATTATCATGACCTTGTCAAGGGAAGGCTAAAGCTGCTCGCCGCTTGGCTCATCGCGCAAGCCAAGGGAACCGGAGCCAAAGTGTTCGTCGATACCGCGCCGGTCATGGAAAAGCCGCTGGCGCAGGCGGCGGGTCTCGGCTGGGCCGGGAAGCACAGCAATCTGGTTTCGCGCGAGCTCGGCTCATGGCTGTTTTTGGGCTCCATTTTTACCGATCTGCCGCTCGCGCCCGACCAGCCTGAGCCGGACCGTTGCGGCACATGCCATGCATGTCTCGACATTTGCCCGACAAACGCCTTTCCGCGTCCCTATGTGCTCGATGCCCGGCGCTGCATCTCCTATCTCACGATCGAACACAAAGGCCATATCGACGCTGAGTTCCGGCCGCTGATCGGCAATCGCATTTTTGGTTGCGACGATTGCCTTGCGGTGTGTCCCTGGAACAAATTCGCGGCAACGGCGCACGAAGCCAAACTGCAAGCGCGGGAAGAACTTTCCGCCCCGCCAATCGCCGGTTTGCTTCGCCTTGACGACGCCGCGTTTCGGGCGCTGTTTACGGGGAGCGCGGTCAAGCGAATTGGTCATGACCGGTTTATCCGCAATGTCTTGATCGCGGCGGGCAACAGCGGCGATCCGGCGCTTGCCGGGCCGGTCGCGGAGAAGCTGAAAAACCCTTCGGCATTGGTGCGGGCGATGGCGGTGTGGGCGCTCGGCCGGCTCGTCTCGCCGGATGATTTGGCTAAATTCGAACGCCGCTTTCGTCCCAGTGAGATCGACGCAATGGTGGAAGTTGAATGGGCAGTGGCGACGAGCGCGGCAACGGCCGCCAAAGCGATTGATGTGCAAGAAGGCCGGCCGCCATGAATCTCTTCGCATTCGGGCTTGGCTATTGCGCGCGTCATTTCATCGCCCGCTCGGGAAGTTCGTTCGAGACAATCGCGGGCACCGTGCGCGCGCCCGCCAAAGCCGCGGAATTGGCGAGCGAAAATATCGAGATGTTCATGTTCGGTCCCGAACATGAGGACGCGGCCATCGCGGCGCGGGTCGCTGCAGCCGATGTCATCCTCGTCTCGGTCCCGCCTGGAGTCTCGGCCGATCCCGTGCTGGCGCGGTTTGGCCACCGCATCGCGAACCTCCGGCGTCCTCAGACAATCGTCTATCTCTCGACGATCGGCGTCTATGGCGACGCGCGCGGCGAATGGGTCGATGAAACATCAACCCCGGCGCCTTCCTCGGAGCGTTCGCTGGCGCGGCTTCAGGTCGAAAAATCCTGGGCCGCCATCGGCAAGGAGAATGGCAAAAAAGTTTTTATCCTGCGCCTTGCGGGAATCTATGGTCCCGGCCGCAATGTCCTCCTTAATCTCAAGGCGGGCGCAGCAAAGCGGATCGTCAAGCGCGGCCAGGTTTTTAATCGCATTCATGTCGAGGATATTTCACGCGCGATCGACGCCACCGCGGCCAGCAGCAGCCCGGGCGATGTTTTTAATGTCAGCGACGATGCGCCGGCGCCGCCGCAAGATGTCGTCACCTACGCCGCGATGCTGATGGGAGTAGCGCCGCCGCCTGAGCAGGATGTCGAGACCGCCGGGTTGACCCCCTTGGCGCGGAGTTTTTATGATGAGAACAAAAGGGTGTCGAACCGTAAGCTGAAAGACGCGCTAGGCGTAAAACTCGCGTACCCAACCTATCGTGTGGGCTTAGAGGCGCTTTGGGAAGCGGGGGAGGGGCGGTAGCAAGGGGCTCGTATGTCCGCCGCCGTTTCATCGATGGAGATCAGTGCGGTTGGCTCTGCCAGGTGCGATGCCGGCGGTTTATCCAAATAAAAACAGGGCAATGCCGGTCGCCCATTACAAGTCAGTATTCATTGTGCACCATCCACTTATATAGAACAAACCACAAGAATAGAGCCAGAGGAAGAATCGCTCCTGCGAGCTTCCCAGGGAAGGAAATACCTACAATTATTCCAATGATCGTAAGTATTATCACAAGTACCGAAATAACCTCGATGACGGGGCGAAACTTGGAACTATCTGAGCTACCCATTATTGCCTCCTCTCCGCAACCATGGGTAAATATAATATAATGATTAATATAATCAAACGTTAAGCGTCATACAACCGATAGGCCTTGTCAATGTGGGAAAGACGGATTCGGCCTGCCCCATTAGCGCACGCGCCTAGGCCCAGGCCAACGACGACTGCCCGGTCATCGCATCGCATTTACCTCGATTGCCAATTCACCGGTTATCGGTTTGCTTGGTGCGGCGAACGCGCGCGCGCCTGGGCGCGGATGTATGAATGTCAGGAATCGGAAGCGCGTTACCTGGCGGTGGAGGAGGCGGGAGCCGAGCGGACATTACTCTACTCGCCATGTGGTAAATCGCGCTGGCAACACCTGCCGCAATCAGGACAAGACACAACCAACTAACATATTCATCAAATGGAGGTATGAAATCCTTGGCCCACTGGCTGCCGACATAACCTCCCACAGTAACCACCGATAAAGGTCCTGCCAACGGACCTGAACCCTTTATTACATTGCTTATAGCACCAAAACTATCCAACATACCCCCATCCTCAATAATTATAATTATTGTGCACCATCCACTTATATAGAACAAACCACAATAATAGAGCCAGAGGAAGAATCGCTCCTGTAATCTTCCCTGGGAAGAAAGCGCCTACAATTATTCCCACGATCGTAAGTATGATCACAATTGCCGACATAAGCTCGATGACGGGGCGAGTTTTAGCGCCTGGCTTAGCGGACACCGACGAAGGATATTGCACGCGATAATTGCGGATCCGGCTTTGAAAGTCGTGCCTCAAAAAGAAAACAAAGCCAATTCCAGCGGCGAGCACAATGCTGAATGTGGTAGCGATGGAGGTTGCTGAAAGGTTGCCATCAGCAGCTAGAGCTAGAAAAATTCTGCCAACATAGACGACCACGGCGACGCACACGCCGAAGGTAATAATTATAACTGGTTGATTTTGCTGCATAGTCTTCCTCCCTGTTTTCGCGTTCGGAACCTCCGCCTTATTGTCGCTGTAGTACCTCGGTGGCCATTATGGGCGCGACCGCAAGAGCATAACAAGGCGAAAATCATCTTCCGCGCGAAATGTTCCCTGTGGGTAGGCAAATGCGACTTTACCCTTATTCCGCTTTCGTTCAAGTTAAATCCCGAACCCATTAATTGATCAGCCGCAGACGCCCCCTTCCCGCTCATCCACTCGATACCGAGGGGATTGCTCGCGCCGAGCGTCTCGCGATCAACGATGAGGAAAGGGCCAGAGCCTTTGCCGTTCGTGTGATCATGAATTGACTCAACCATTGTTTCGACGCGTGCGCGACGGCGTAACGGTGAGCACCCGCATTGCCCGAAAGCCGAATTGCGTGGTGTGCTCCTTGCCCTTCCAAATATCGAGATGCAGCTCGATCTTGCGCGCGAAGCTCGTGCGATCCTTCGCGCGCCGCACGACCGGCACCCTGTTGCGATCGATTTCCAACATCAAATACGCCGACGATTCGTCCGGATAGACCGGGCCGAAAAGCTCAACAGGCGCCATTTCTAGTGCACATTCAGCGCAAACTGAAAATCAATTTCATCCTAATATTGATTGTAGTGGCAGGAGAGGAGGGACTCGAACCCCCAACCCCCGGTTTTGGAGACCGGTGCTCTAACCAATTGAGCTACACTCCTACGCGCGGGCATCGTTCTAGCGTGAACAACTCCGCCGGTGCAAGGGCGGAGCGCTCCTGGTGGCGCGGCTTAACCGGCACGCGCACTATTTTGCAAAGCGGCGGCGGCGCGGCGCGCGACCACCTCGCGCTCTTTCTGGAATGCCGCATTCGCCGCGCGCAGGCTGGCGGCGAGCTCCGGGCTGGCGCTTGCAGGCGTTCCGCCAATGAAGGGCGGTTTTGGATCATATTCCATGGCAAGCTGCGCGCGTTTGGCGCGCTCCTCGCCGAACAGGCGTGCCGCCAGAGTCAAGAGCAAAGTCGATTCCCGACGTCACGCCCGCGCCCGTTATCCGGTTGCGATCGATCACGACGCGCTCGCTTACCGGCATCGCGCCGAAATAAGCGAGCTGATCGAGCGAGAGCCAGTGGCACGTGGCGCGGTAGCCGGTGAGAAGCCCGGCGGCAGCGAGAACAAGGGACCCCGTGCAAACCGAGGTCACATACGCGGGCCCCCTCCGCCTGCCGCCGGAGAAATGCGAGAACCTCCGCGTCTTCCATGAGCGAGATTTGGCCGGGTCCGCCTGGAACGAACAGAATGCCGGCGTTTGGGCAATCTGCGAAAGTGCGCGTAGGCAGCAGGCGCAGGCCGCCCGAATCAGTGACCGGATCAAGATTTTTCCAGACGAGATGCAGGGTCAATTCCTCGAACCGCGCCAGCACCTCGTAAGGCCCGGTGAGATCGAGTTGGGTCAACCGCGGATAGAGCAGCATCACGACATGCATTTGCGCCTCCGTTCCTCAGATCCAGTTTCCCACGCCAGACGAGCCATTTCAGCTCTTGGTTTCCGGCAGGTTGAGCCGGATGTGCAGCTCGCGCAGTTGTTTTGAAGTCGCCGGGGAAGGCGCGCCCATGAGCAGATCCTCGGCGCGCTGGTTCATCGGAAAAAGCACGATTTCGCGCAGATTGTCCTCGCCCGCGAGCAGCATGACGATGCGGTCGATGCCGGGCGCGATCCCGCCATGCGGCGGCGCGCCATACTGCAAGGCGCGATACATGCCGCCGAATTTTTCGAGCAGCGTATCTTCGCCATAGCCGGCGAGCGCGAAGGCCTTCTTCATAATGTCGGGGCGATGGTTTCGTATCGCGCCGGAGGAAAGCTCGACGCCGTTGCAGACGATGTCATATTGAAAAGCCTTGATGTCGAGGATGGTTTTCTTGTCGGCCGGATTGAGCGCAAGGAAAGCCTCGGCGTCGAAATTCGGCATCGAAAACGGATTATGCGAAAAGTCGATTTTCTTCTCGTCCTCGTTCCATTCGTACATCGGAAAATCGACGATCCAGCAGAATTCGAAGACGTCCTTTTTCGTAAGGTCGAGCTCACTGCCGATACGAATCCTCGCGGCACCAGCGAGTTTGGCGGCCTTGTCTTCCTGGTCGCAGGCAAAAAAGACCGCGTCGCCGGATTTGAGGAAGGCTTTTTCGGCGATTTTCCCTTGCACTTCGGCAGGCAGAAATTTGGCAATCGGGCCTCTGCCCGTAAGCCTGCCGCCCTCGCCTTCGAAGATGATATAGCCAAGCCCTGCCGCGCCCTCGCCCCTCGCCCAATCGTTGAGCTTATCGAAAAAGGAGCGTGGCTGCGCGGCCGCACCGGGCGCCGGAATGGCCCGCACGACACCGCCCGCCTTGATGACATTCTTGAAGGCATTGAAGGTCACGTCCACGCGGGCAAACTCCGCGGTGGCATCGGCGATGATTATCGGATTTCGAAGATCGGGCTTGTCGGTGCCATATTTCAGCATCGCCTCCGCATAGGGAATCAGCGGGAATTTTTGGGTCACCGGCCGGCCGCCGCCAAACTCCTCGAAGACACCGCGTAGCACCGGCTCGACAGCGGCAAAGACATCCTCTTGCGTGACGAAACTCATCTCAATGTCGAGTTGATAAAATTCGCCGGGGCTGCGGTCGGCGCGCGCGTCCTCGTCGCGAAAACATGGCGCAATCTGGAAATAGCGGTCGAAGCCCGCCACCATGATGAGCTGCTTGAATTGCTGCGGCGCCTGCGGCAGGGCGTAGAATTTGCCGGGATGCAAGCGGGACGGTACCAGGAAATCGCGCGCGCCCTCGGGGCTCGAAGCGGTCAATATCGGGGTCTGGAACTCGAAAAAGCCTTGCGCCTTCATCCGCGCGCGAAGTGAGTCGATGATTTGGCCGCGCAGCATGATGTTTTGATGCAGCTTCTCGCGGCGCAGATCGAGGAAGCGGTAGCGCAGCCGCAATTCTTCCGGATAATTTTGCTCGCCAAACACGGGCATGGGCAGTTCGGCGGCAGCGCCCAAAACCTCGATGCCTGTGACATAGACTTCGACGAGGCCGGTCGGCATTTCAAGATTTTCCGTGCCCGCCGGGCGTTTCCGGACCTCGCCGTCGATCCGGACGACCCATTCCGAACGAAGCTTTTCGGCTTGATCGAAAGCCTTCGAATCCGGGTCGGCGACACATTGGGTAACGCCGTAATGATCGCGGAGATCGATGAACAGCACGCCGCCATGATCTCGGATTCGATGGCACCAGCCAGAAAGACGGATCGTTTCATTCGCATGAGTGTCGCGGAGATCGCCACAAGTATGGGTACGGTAACGGTGCATGAATGTGTCACGAGCAAAAGAAAAGGGTGAGGCGCGGCCTTGCGGGGCGCCGGGCGGCCGGAGAACCGCATGGGTGGCGCCGTCTGTCAAGGCGGGGTTGCGGCCGCGCGCCGGTGGCCTTAACAACGCGCGGGAGACTGTCGCCGGCGGCGCCCCTTGCATTTTCGAGCCATTATGACCCTGATTTCCACGACCGAAGACCTAAGCGCCGTCTGCCGCCGTCTTGCAACCCACCCCTTCGTCGCCGTCGATACCGAATTTTTGCGGGAAACGACCTTTTGGCCGCGTCTCTGTGTCGTGCAGCTCGCGTCGGAAGAAGAAGCCGTGGCCATCGATGCGATGGCCGAGACGCTGGATCTTTCGCCATTTTTCGAGTTGATGGCCAATAAGGAGCCAATAAAAGTCTTTCATGCGGCTCGGCAAGATATCGAAATTATTTGGAATTTCGCAAAACTGATCCCCGCGCCGCTGTTCGATACCCAGGTCGCCGCGATGGTCTGCGGCTTCGGCGATCAGGTCTCTTATGGCGATCTTGTTCAAACGATCACGAAGGTCAGGCTCGATAAATCCTCGCGCTTCACGGATTGGTCGCGGCGGCCGCTTTTGCCGGCCCAGGCCGAATACGCGATCGCCGATGTCACCTATTTGCGCGATATTTATAGGTTCCTGCGCGCCAAATTGGGGGAAACCGGCAGGACAAGCTGGCTCGACGACGAATTGGCGCTCTTAACGTCGCCGTCGACCTATGAACAGCACCCCGAAAACGCCTGGGAGCGGTTCCGCAACCGGGTCCGCAAACCGCGCGATCTCGCGGTGCTCATGGAGGTCGCCGCCTGGCGAGAGGGCGAGGCGCAGACGCGCGACGTGCCTCGCGCACGAGTTTTGAAGGACGATGTGTTGATCGAACTCGTGCTCGCCGCGCCGAAAACAGCCGAGGCCTTGGGCAATTTGCGCGCCTTTCCGCGTGGGATGGAGCGTTCGCGCGCGGGCGCCGAAATTTTGGCGGCGGTCGAACGCGGCCTCGCGCGAGACCCCAAGACACTTCCAAAAATAGAGCGCGAGCGGCGCAATGGCGGCAATGGCGCGACGGTCGAGCTGTTGCGCGTTCTCCTGCGCCATGTCAGCGAGGCCCACGGAGTCGCGGCGAAAATGATTGCCACGGTCGAAGACCTCGAAGCGATCGCCGCCGGAGATCATGCCAAGGTCGCGGCAATGACCGGCTGGCGGCGCGAGCTGTTTGGCGCCAAGGCGCTCGAACTGAAACACGGGCGCCTCGCTTTGACCGTCGAGCAGGGGAAGGTTGTCCCGCTCGAATGGCGGGACGAGGCGCCGCCGGAGAACGGCGCGGGGGGATGCACGCAGTAATATCGTCGCAACTCGTATTCCCGGATTAAGCTATGCACTATTCATATATGCAGCTCGGTGCTTCAAACTCAGGTCTCCTCAAGAAACTTCTGACGGTGTTCGGTGAAGCGTTCGAAGAGTTTGACACGTACCAAAGCGCGGTGCCATGCGACGCGTATTTGCGGACGCTCCTTTCAAGGCCGCATTTCATTGCTTCGGTTGCAATGAGTGACGAAAAAAAGGTCGTTGGCGGGCTGGTCGCGTACGTACTCGAAAAGTTCGAACAAGACAGGAGAGAAATATACATCTACGACCTTGCGGTCTTGGAGTTTCACCGCCGAAAAGGCATAGCGACGCGGCTCATAGACGAACTTAAACGCCTCGCAATAGAAAGAGATGCGTACGTGATCTTCGTCCAGGCCGATAGAACGGACGCTGTCGCGATACGGCTCTATGAGTCCTTAGGCACCAAAGAGGACGTGTACCATTTTGATATTAAGGTGGATTTCCCCAATTCTAATTTGCGATGGTGAAGGCCGGCTCGCGCCCAATCAGGCGCCCAAGCTGTTTTAGACGGTTCTGCAGCCGTTCGCTCGCGAGATCGGCGAGACCTCGCGGCAAGGTCAAGATCAATTTGGTCTTGACGCAAGCCAGCGGCGTCGAGGGCAGGACTCCCGGCATGGCGCCCGAGATGACAAAGGCGGCGCGCGTCGCGGCGGCAAGAATGCGTGCCCGGTCGAGCATCCGCGCCGAAACCAGCGCGCGGATCTGCGGACTGACGTCCGCCTCAAGTCCCGAAATAGCGGTAGGACGCCGCGAGGGCGAGGAAACAACGGCCCGGATGATCGACGCCGAGGAAGGCCCCGTTCTCGACGATATTCATGCTTTCCTCTTGGCGGCGGTCGGGGTGCGCGCGCCAGTTGACATCGGCCAAGAAGGCAGGCGGCATGGCGAAGCCGGCGTTCTTCCGGGGTTTCCTCGGCATGCATAGATTTAATAAAACTGTCGGTCCAAGCGCAGAGCTCCCTGGCATGGCCGGGCGCGCGCGAGAAGAGCTGGTTGAATTCGGCCGCCGCGGCCAGCAAGGGATCCTGCCGGCGCTGCTCGACGTCGAGCATTTCATAAAGCAGCCCCTCCCGCACGCCGGTTGCCGAAATCATGACTTCGCGCGGCCGGGCCCGGCGAATGATCTCCTCGAGCACGACGGCGCCATAGGCGAGAAACGGCCGCCGCGCCGCGTTTACGGCATCGATCGAAATCAGCGTTTCCGTGTTCGCCCGCTCGACGAGGCCCGCGAAATCGGCGGCGTCGCGGGTAGGAATGACATAGCCGTGGGTCACGGCAAGCGGATAATTGCGCTGGCCCATGTGCAGCTTGGCGAGTGCCCGCCAGGTGCCGCCCACCGCGTAGAAAGTGCGCCCCGAGAGCCGCTCGGCGATGCGCGACCCGGCCAATGCCTCGCGGACAATCTTGACCGCCGCGCGTGGTGAGCGTCTCGAGGCGTCCATCAGCGTAAGCCCGCCAAGCGGCAGGCTCGTGCCCTTGCCCGCGTGGGTACCTTTCACGTCGGTCAATTCGAGCGAGCCGCCGCCGAGATCGCCCACGACGCCATCCGGGCGAATGATGCCGGAAATAACTCCCAGGGCTGAAAGCTCGGCCTCCCTGCCGCCCGGCAAAAGCGTCACCGGGGCTCCGATTGCTCCCCTGCGGCGGCAAGAAATCCGGCGCCGTTCGACGCATCGCGAGCAGCAGCGGTTGCTATAACATGCAGGACCGGCACGCCCATGATCTCGCGCAAGACCCGGAAGCGGCGCAGGGCCGCGAGCGCCTTTTCGACGCCGGCTTTCGGCAGACGGCCGGTGGTTGCCACACCCTTGCCGAGCGCGCAGAGCGATTTCTCATTGAAAATCGGGCGGGGCGACCGGCTCAAACATTCGTAGACGACGAGGCGAACCGAGTTCGACCCGATGTCGATGATCGCGAGAGGCTGCTTGGCACTGGCAGGCGGCGCGGTCTCTTGGCGATTTGCGGACATCGAAGTCCTCAACGGCCATCCAGCCGTTTAAGGAGGGTTTTTGGACTCGAATGCTTGAGGGATTTTCCACGGCCGGACAGACTGGGGTTGGTCATGAAATAGGAATGCGCGTTGAACGGCTCTTCGTGCGCGGGCGCTTTTATGCGCGCGCTCGAACCGTCCGGCAAGACCCGGTAGCTCTGTTGATTATCGATCAGATTGGCGACCATGATCTGATCGAGGACCTGTTCATGCACGGTCGGGTTGAGAATCGGCAGCAGCGCCTCGACCCGCCGGTCGAGATTGCGCTGCATCAAGTCGGCCGAGGAAATATAGACATGCGCCTTGGGATGCGGCAGCGCGTGGCCGCCACCGAAACAATAGACCCGGGCATGTTCGAGGAAGCGGCCGATGATCGATTTAACCCGGATGTTTTCGGACAGACCCTGCACGCCCGGCCGGAGGCAGCAGATGCCGCGCACGACGAGGTCGATGTTGACCCCCGCGTGGCTCGCCGCATAGAAGGCATCGATGATCTCGGGATCGACGAGGGCATTGCACTTTGCCCAGATTGCGCCGGGCTTGCCCGCTTTGGCGAAGGCGATCTCCTGCCCGATATGTTCGAGAAGCCGCTGCTTGAGCGAAATCGGCGAGACCGCCATTCGTTCAAGCCCGGCGGGCTCGGCATAGCCGGTGATATAATTGAAGATCCGCGAGACATCGCGCCCGATCGACCGGATCGGCAGTAAAGAACGAAATGTCGGTATAAATCTTCGCCGTCACCGGATGATAATTGCCGGTGCCGACATGGCAATAGGTGATGAGGGAGCCAGCTTCGCGCCGCACGACCATCGACAATTTGGCGTGCGTCTTTAGCTCGATAAAGCCGAACACCACTTGCGCGCCGGCGCGTTCGAGATCGCGCGCCCAGCGGATATTGGCGGCTTCGTCGAAGCGTGCTTTCAGCTCGACGAGGGCCGTCACCGATTTGCCGGCTTCCGCCGCCTCGATCAGCGCGCGCACAATCGGACTGTCGGAAGAGGTGCGATAAAGCGTCTGCTTGATCGCGACGACATTGGGGTCGGCCGCCGCCTGATTCAGGAATTGCACCACGACGTCGAAGGATTCATAAGGATGGTGGACGACGAGATCTTTTTGCTTGATCGCGACGAAGCAATCGCCGCCATTGTCGCGGACCCGCTCGGGAAAGCGCGGATTATAAGGCTTGAACTTCAGGTCCGGCCGGTCGAGGCCGACGATTTCGGAAAGTTCGTTCAGGGCCAGCATCCCGTCGAGGACGAAAATTTCGTCTGCCGGCGACATCGAGTTCTTCGGCGACGAATCCGCGCAGCTCCTCGGGCATGGTGCTGTCGAATTCGAGCCGGATGACCGAACCCCGGCGGCGCCGCTTCAGCGCGCTCTCGAACAGGAACACGAAATCCTCGGCCTCTTCCTCGACCTCGAGATCGCTGTCGCGAATGACCCTGAAGAGCCCGTGACCGCGCACGTGATAACCCGGGAACAGGCTTTGCGTGAACATGCCGATCGCAGTTTCGAGCGCGACGAAGCGCTGGCCCTTCTCGCCCGCACATCGGGAAGGCGGATGAAACGTTCGATCTTGGCCGGAAGGCGGATCAGCGCCTTGCGGTTCTTGTGGTCGCTCGGCCCGACCAATTCGAGGGCGATGGTAAAGCCGAAATTGGGGATGAATGGAAATGGATGCGCCGGATCGACGGCAAGCGGCGTCAGCACCGGAAAAACATGGGTCAGGAAATGTTGGCAAGCCAATCCGTTTCGGCCTTGGTGAGGTCCGGCGGTTCGAGCGAGCGTTATTCCCGCGCCTTTCAATTCCTCGCGCAACTCGCGCCAGCGGCGTTGCTGCTCGGCCGCCAGAAGGCTTACGCGCTCGCGGATCTTAGCAAGTTGTTCGGGCGGCGAAAGCCCGTCCTCGGATGGCGTCGGAATGCCGGCGCGCATCTGGCCGCGCAGGCCGGCAACCCGCACCATGAAGAATTCGTCGAGATTGTCGGCGGAAATCGACAGAAACCGCAATTGTTCGAGCAAGGGATGATTGCGGTTCGAGGCCTCCTGCAAAACCCGCCGGTTGAATTCGAGCCAGGATAATTCGCGGTTGATGAACCGCTGCGGCGATGGCACAACCCCGCGCGGCGGCGCGGCGGATTCGGCGCGATCATCCGTTGGTGAAATCGAGGCGGCCGGAGCGGACGTCAGTTGGAGCGTGTCGACCTGCGCGGCGAATTCAAGCGAAACCGCGGCACGATCGCTCCTGTCCTCCCCTCCCGCCTCTGGCGCCGCAAGATCGTTCGCCGCGGCCGGATTGATTTTCATGCCGCGTTTCAGCTCCGTTCCGCGTTTGACAACGGTCAGCTTGCGTCGTCCTTCCGCTTGTGAACTCAACATCCCCTCCTTGGCCTGACCCGCCGCTGGAATTTCGGTGCCTGTTGATGACAGGAGCGTGACAAACCTTTGTCCTCGGCTTGCGCCCGGATGCCGGACCGCGCCGAACAACGCGGCACGTATCAGCCTTAACGAGCGGCGGGCAGCCGCCGCGTCTGGCCTGGCCGCTTCGAAGTGCGCGCAAACGCCGGATTGTTTTCCAAGATGAACCGTACCACATCCGACATGATTGGGCCTATGCGGCGTTTTGATCGGGAGCTTGGCCGATGCGGATCGGCGTGCCGAAGGAAATCAAGGAGCACGAATACCGGGTCGGGTTGACGCCAGAGTCGGTCCGCGAATTCGCCGCTGCGGGGCACGAGCTGAGCGTCGAAACCGGCGCGGGCGCGGGAATCAATGCCACGGATCAGGCCTATTTGGCGGCTGGCGCCACGATAGCGAGCACCGCCGCCGAAATTTATGCCAAATCCGAAATGATCGTAAAGGTGAAAGAGCCGCAAGAGAGCGAATGGACGAAGTTGCGCGAAAACCAGATCGTTTTCGCATTTTTGCATCTTGCCGCCGATCGCACGCAGACAAAAGGTTTGCTGGCTTCCGGTTGCACCGCCATCGCCTATGAAACCGTAGTCGGGCCGGACGGCCAAGGCCTGCCGCTTCTCGCGCCGATGAGCCAAGTCGCGGGCCGGCTCGCGATCGAGGCGGCGGGCGTGGCTCTGCGCCGTCAGAACGGCGGCCGCGGCATCTTGCTTGGGGCATTCCGGGGTTCTGCCAGCGCGGGTCGTTGTGCTTGGCGGCGGCGTTGCCGGGACCCAGGCGGCACGGATGGCGGCGGGTCTCGGCGCCGATGTGACGATCCTTGATCGCGCGCTCCCGCGCCTGCGCCAGCTCGACGAATTGTTCCAGGGGCGGGCCAAGACAAGGTTTGCCTCGACGGCAGCGATCGAAGACGCGGTTTTTTCCGCCGATGTAGTGATCGGTGCGGTGCTGATCCCGGGCGCCGCCGCGCCGAAGCTCATTACTGAGCAAATGTTGAGCCGCATGAAGCAAGGCGCTGTTCTTGTCGATATCGCAATTGATCAGGGCGGCTGTTTTGAAAGCTCGCACGCGACGACGCATGCCGCCCCGACATTCATCAAAGGCGGGGTGGTCCATTATTGCGTGGCGAATATGCCCGGCGCGGTACCGTTCACATCGAGTCACGCGCTGAACAATGCGGCGCTTCCGTATGGCCTTGCCCTTGCCGCTGGCGGGCTCGGCGCGATTGCCAGCAACCCCGGCCTGCGCGGCGGCCTCAACGTGCATCGCGGCCATTTGACCCACGCGGCGATTGCCGCAAGCCTCGGTTTTGCGCTCAAGCCACCCGCAGCGGCGCTCGCGGCCTAAGCGGCGAGTTCGCTCTACGGGCTTGATAAAGGCCAGTGGCGCGTGCGCAGGATTCATTCAACGAATGATAGACAATGTGAACGACGCGATACCGGAATTTACCATGACAGTCTGGGCACGTAGTTTTTGACGCCCTAACCGAATTGCTCGCTAACACGAGCCATAAGCTGCTTTTGCTGAAAGATCTCTTGCGCCGGCCAGGGTTCCGGAAGCAATCTTAGACTGTTGAATTGAAGGACCGGTTTTGGCGTAATTCAGGTCGTAGGTCTTATTCTTGAGAGGGTCGAGGGGAGTTCCCTCGGAGACATCGAATGCCCGCGCATGCGCGGACTGTCCGCGGCAGGACGCGAATGATCGCCATCATGCCGTTATCTTCGTGTCCGAGAATGTGGCAGTGGTAGACGAAGTCCCCAATGATATCGCCACGAAAATCCATCGCGACCGTTATGCTTGGAAAAGGCCCGTGGCCGATCCAGTAGGGAACCTGAACGGTGTCGAGAAACTGCCGATCTTCCGCGGCAACAGGGACATGGTTGATTTCGAGCAGCTGGAAATGGATCTGGTGCATGTGAAACTCATGCACCTCTTCGGTATGGTTCTCGATCGTCCATTCCTCTACTCTGCCTTGCGTCGTGACGATCGCGGGCGGATTGGACGGACTGAATAATTCAGGTCCCTGACCGGCGACTGTTATGAAAAATTCCGAGGTGGCCTCCGATTCTGGCTGGACGGCTTTGTTCCTCCGGGATGAGGGAAGAAAATTGAACTCCGAAAAATAGAGCGTGCGCTCTGCCGCAATCGGCGCGGTGGAGATCCCTTCGAAGCGCTGTCGTCCGGGCACGGCCGACGGCTCAGGCATCGTAGGTAGAGCCGCCGCCGCCGATTCCGAGGGCGAATTCGGGCCAACGGTTTTCACCACCGCGAGCGTTCGGGCAGTGTCGGTGTCGCCCACAGGGCCGGTGTCGATGGCCAAGCTCTTAAATACGGCGCTGCTGACGCTGGTTGGCGGCGTCGTCACGATAAATTCCGCGCGCGCAGCCGGCGGCAGCAAAATATCGGTCTTCGTCACGAGGATTCCGCGCCGCTTTCCATCCTGCGAGCCCGTCGCCACGCCATCGAGCGCGACGACTTCCACCGGCTGGACCACCTCGTCGTAGGCGAGCTGCAAATCGACGATTGTATCGGCGGAGGTGTTCGCAACGCGCCAAAATTCCTTGCGGCCCGGCAGGACTTCGATCACGGCAGGAATCAACTGGGGGTACGAGATCGGCACATAGTTGAGCGTCAAGTCCCATGACGGCGGCGTTACCTGCGCATTGAGCGGCGCCTCGACAAGTTGGTCGCGAACGACCAGGAAACGCTGAGGTAGACGAGCCACCACGGGCTGCAGGTTCTCGATTCCTTCGACCACAATCAGGCCCGTGGCGCCGCCTTGCACCGCGGCTTCCGCGATCCCATGAACGTGCGGGTGATACCAGTACAGTCCAGGCGGTTCGTCGCGCGGAAATGTCACGCTGTATCTGAAGATCTGGCTGGAGTTGACGAGCGTGTGGATCACCTCGTCGCTGTGGCAGACTGGTCGCGTATTCGTCCCGTGGAAATGCATATTCACCGACGTTTGAGTCATCGTGGGTGATCCGCACACGAGGTCCGACTCGACCGACATCGCATGGCTCGATGCGCCTGCCGGTAGTGCTGGGACCATGTTCGTCAGCGTAATATTGAGCGTATCGCCGGGGTTGACGTGCAGAGTAGGCGACTCTGCCCCCAGAGGTGTTTTGAAGCAGAACAACGTCCGGCCGGTGTCATCGATGGCCGTGTGATACTCGAGCCTGACATTCAGAACCCCGTAGCGGCTGTATAAATCGGTTGGCGGCGTCACCTTGCTTCCCGCAACCGGACGCTGGCAAGTGTTCGCGTCCCAATTCGTTGAAGTTAGAACCGTCGTGGTGGTCAGGTTTAGGATGGCGGCGGCGGCGGCGGCGAGTAAGACAAGACAAAGGCGGCGCATGAACTGACGTCCCAGTGGAGCGATCGGCGAGTCTTCCCAAACGACAAATTGCACACGCAATTCTGGAGATATATAACCTGATTTTAGGATCGAACTATTGACATTTATAACGGGGACGCCTTGGACGGGTGGGAAGCGTGCGCGGCGTTGGGAGCGTCCCGAGAGTTCCGCCCGGCGCAGGCCGTTGTGCCGGGCGCCGGTGTTACCGGAACCCGAGCAGCCACGGCCTGTCTAAGCCATAGCTTGCCGCCCCGCTTCGCCTATTGAATTGGGGGCACGGTCTTGGCGTAATTCAGGTCGTAGGTCTTATTCTTGAGAGGGTCGAGGGGAGTTCCCTCGGAGACATCGAATGCCCGCGCATGTGCGGAGTGTCCGTCGTTTTGCGGCTGCGGCGGGGCGGACAATCTCGGCCCGCCGGATTCCTCCGGTAAGTCGCTGGTGCCCAGACGGAGGTCAGGGCCTGCCGCTCTTGCCTCCTGGCCGGCCCGGCGGCCGGCTGGGCTAGGAAAATCGGCATTCTGCTGGCGAGCCGCATCCGCCGCATCCTCTTGACCAACCGGCCCGTCGAGTGTCGCTCCGGCGGGATCGCGGACGCCGCCCACCGAAATGCCGAGTTCGTCGAGCCCCGGTCCAAAAGTGAAGGCACTTATTTTTGAATTAGCGGTGGTTTTCGCAGCGGTGGTCTTGGATGGTGAAACCCGAATCGCGCTCGCAATCGCCGCCGCCGCACGGGCATAGGAAAGCGAGGCCGATGCGGGGGTCGTGCTCCGCCGGGCGTCGAGCGGCGCTGCCAGCGATCCGTAGACGGACGGCGGCCCTCCGTTGTCGCTCTTCCGGCCGGCGCCGGGCTGAGTTGCCGGCGGGGCCGTTTCCGGCGTTGTTTTGTCCTCGTCAGGCGGTAGTTGCTCTTGTTTTTCTTTCGCGTCCTTTTCGATTTGGCGCCAACGTTGCACATTGCGGCTATGCTGATCGAGCGTTTCGGAAAAGACATGGCCGCCAGTGCCATCCGCGACGAAATATAAATCTTGAGTGCGCGACGGGTTTGCCGCTGCTTCGAGCGCGGCACGGCCGGGATTGGCGATCGGTCCCGGCGGCAAGCCGTCGTTCAAATAGGTATTGTAAGGAGTAGGCTTTTCGAGTTCGGCGCGGGTGATCCCTCTGCCCAGCGAGCCTTTGCCTCCGGCCAAGCCATAAACAATCGTCGGGTCGGATTGCAACCGCATCCTGTTTTTGAGACGGTTCAGGAAAACGCTGGCGACCCGCGGCCTCTCGTCTGCCTTGCCAGTTTCCTTTTCTACGATCGAGGCCAAGGTGATGAGCTCATAGGGCGAATGCAAGGGAAGGCCGCTCGCCCGGCGCGACCAAATTTGATCGACGGCGCGCTTTTGAGCGTCCTGCATTTTCTTAATGACATCCACGCGGGTGGCTCCCCGCGCGACCTTGTAGGTTTCCGGCAGCAAGCTCCCTTCCGTTGGCATGTCCATGATGTCGCCAAGCAGGATGTCGTTGTTACGGAGCCGTTCGACGATCTGCTCGCTTGTCAGTCCTTCGGGTATTGTAATGGCATGCATAACCTGCTTGCCGCTGATCAGCGTGTCGATCACGTCGCGCAGACTGGCGTACTGTTTAAAGAGATATTCACCTGCCTTGAGCTTCGTACGGTTGCCTTCGAGCAAGAGCGCGACATTGAGCATGAATGGACTGTCGATGATCCCCTCGCGATCAAGTTCGGCAATAATGCCGGGACCCTCGGTGCCGGGTGCGATGTAGAGGATTTTGTCGGCGGCGAGCGGACCGGGTTCTTCTATCCGGTGGCGGCTCCAGACGAGCCCGGACATGGAGGCGATCGCCGCGACCAACAAAAACGTGAGGAATCCACTGAACGCGGACAGCGTGGGCCGCCTGCGGCTCGGGGGGATTGGAGGTGGCGGCGGTGGCGCGGCGGCAGGCTGCAATGCCTCGTTGGGGCTTTGCGGCGTTACTCTTTGGCCGGCGAACCGGCCACCCGGATCGGACTCGCCCCGAAGGGTCTGATCCGGCCGATCCGGAGCCTCGTTTCCGTCCGGTTTTGAAGGGTTGTCGTCCATCAATTCAGCCCACCACTTCGCCACGAAAGCCTTTGATGATGGGAAAACGCGAGAATGCCTTGGGCCGTTTCCCACGGCTGCCGCTATAGCGGTTTGCTCTACGCACTGACCGCGAACGGGCGAACGTTTCGTATCCCGCCCGGAAAATATGGCGAAATCGGGTTCATGAACCGGAATTTCCAATATCGCCGCAATGCCCTGCCTTGGCCCGGCGCGGTCATTCTGGACGCTTGAACACCAAGCAGGCGTTGGTGCCCCCAAATCCGAACGAATTCGACAAAACGAACTCCACCTCGCGCTTGCGCGCCTTGTGCGGCACGAGATCGATCTCAGTTGCTACCGACACATTATCGAGATTGAGCGTCGGTGGCACGATTTGATCCCTGATCGCCAAAATCGAAAAGATCGCTTCGACAGCACCCGCCGCGCCGAGAAGATGCCCGATCGCCGATTTCGTCGAGGACATGGAAAGGGACTGGCCGCTGTTGCCAGCCATACGCTCGACTGCTCGAATCTCGATTTCGTCGCCGAGCGGCGTCGAGGTCCCGTGCGCATTGATATAGTCGATGTCGCCCGGCGAAATCCCGGCGCGTTTGATCGCCGCCGCCATGGCCCGGTAGGCGCCATCGCCGCTCTCCTGCGGCGCGGTGACGTGGTAGGCGTCGCCCGACATGCCGTAACCAACGAGTTCGGCATAAATTCTGGCGCCGCGCGCCTTGGCGTGTTCATAGGATTCGAGGACGACGCAGCCGGCACCCTCGCCCATGACAAAACCGTCGCGGTCCTTATCGTAGGGCCGCGACGCTTGCTTCGGCCGGTCGTTGAAATGCGTGGATAGCGCCCGGCAGGCAGCAAATCCGGCGATGCCGATGCGATTGATCGCCGATTCGGCGCCCCCAGCGACCATGACCTCGGCATCTTCCAACGCAACCAGGCGCGCCGCGTCGCCAATCGCATGGGTTCCCGACGAGCAAGCGGTGACAACGGCATGGTTCGGCCCTTTGAGACCATGCGCGATCGAGACATAGCCCCCCGCAAGATTGATCAAACGGCCGGGAATGAAGAAAGGCGAAACGCGGCGCGGGCCCTTCTCCTTCAAGACGATCGCGGTTTCCGCGATGCCGCCGAGGCCGCCAATTCCGGCACCAATTAGAACGCCGGTCGTGATCTGCTCTTCATAGGTGGATGGCTTCCAGCCCGCGTCGGCAAGTGCCTGCGCCGCCGCCGCGACAGCATAAAGGATGAAATCATCGATTTTGCGCTGCTCTTTCGGCTCCATCCATTGGTCAGGGTTGAAGCTTCCGTCGCTGCCACCGCCGCGTGGCACCGGCATCGCGATCTTGCAGGGGAGATCGGAGACGTCGAACCCTTCGATGGGGCGGGCCCCGCTATGCCCCTGCAGCAAGCGGCTCCAGCATGGCTCAACTCCACAGCCAAGCGGCGAAACCATGCCGAGACCCGTGACAACTACCCTGCGCATCTAAACGACCTTGCGGCTGTTCTTGTCGGCGTTGCCGCCCGCCATCCCACTGGCGTCCATTGGAGGACTGGCCCGCAGCGCCGGCGCCCGCCGCAGAAACATTGAGAGTTTTGCTTGGCTTTGCCGCCGCCTGGGAGCGTCCGTTCCCGCTAAGCCACTTCAAGTGCTTGGCCGTGCCAGCTTGAAGTCAATCAAGCAGCGGACGCTTTCTCAAGAAACTTGATCGCGTCGCCGACCGTCACTATGGTTTCGGCGGCATCATCCGGAATCTCGACGCCAAATTCCTCTTCGAACGCCATGACGAGCTCGACCGTGTCGAGAGAATCGGCGCCGAGGTCCTCCATGAAATTGGCGCTGTCTATGACTTTGTCGGCGTCGACACCGAGGTGCTCCACTACAATCTTTTTCACGCGCTCGGCAACATCGCTCATGGTTGTTTGTTCCTCGTCGTCATTTTTCGTTTCCAATTCGCCGCCAATGGCAGGCACCCGCGCGATGCGGGCACACGCGAATTGCCTCCCTGATCGCTTAAATCGGTTGGTAACATACTTCAAGGCGGTTGGCGAGAGCCCGCAAGATACAAGCGAAAAGCCCCATATCCTATTCAAATCATAGCTATCCCACCATTTACATGAAGCGTCTGGCCGGTGACATAGGAGGCTCCCGGACTTGCAAGATAAACAACCGCAGCGGCGACGTCGGCGCCGGTTCCGAGCCGGCCCATCGGCACCGTGGAGAGGATCGCCGCCTTCTGTTTCTCGTTCAAGGCATCGGTCATTGGACTCTCTATAAACCCTGGCGCGATGCAATTGACAGTCACGTTGCGGCTCGCCACCTCGGCGGCGAGGCTCTTATACATGCCGATCATTCCCGCTTTCGCGGCCGCATAATTGCCCTGGCCCGCATTGCCGGTCACCCCAACGATCGAGGTGATCCCGATCATGCGCCCATAACGCCTACGCAGCATCCCCTTGAGGCAGGCACGGGAAAGACGAAAGGCGGCGGTCAGATTGACCCCGAGAACGCTGTCCCATTCCTCGTCCTTCATGCGCATAAAGAGATTGTCCCTCGTCACGCCGGCATTGTTGACAAGGATATCGATGCCACCCATCGCGGCTTCGGCCGCGGGAACCAGCGCTTCTGTCGCCGCTTGACTGGCAAGATCGCACGGCAAGACATGGACATTGGTGACAAGTTCGGCGGCAAGCGCGGCGAGCGCATCAAAACGGGTGCCCGAAAGGGCGACGGCTGCGCCCCGCTCATGTAAGGCCCGCGCGATCGCGCCGCCGAGGCCGCCGCTCGCGCCCGTGACGAGGGCCGTCTTGCCACTAAGATCGAACATGAAACATAAAACTCCGGTGCCCGCCGCCAGGGTTTAAACCATGGCCCGGTAAAGTTCGATGTCGGCCGGAATGCCAACTGAAACGCCGCGTGCCGCGCCGGTAATCCTTTTGACAAGTCCTGCCAAGACTTGTCCGGCGCCGCATTCGACGAAAAGCGAAATTCCGCGGCTCGCCATAAAGGCGATGCTTTCGCGCCAGCGCACCACGCCGGTCACCTGCGCGACAAGAAGCTTGCGGATCTCTTCCGGCTCGGTTACCGGCGCCGCCAGGACATTCGAGACAAGCGCAACGCAGGGCGGCTTGATGGCGGCCGTGGCAAGCGCCGCCGCCATGGCCTCGGCGGCGGGTTGCATCAAGGTGCAATGAAACGGCGCCGATACGGGCAACAGAATTGAACGGCGCGCGCCGTACCCTTTGGCGACTTCGATCGCGCGATGTACCGCGGCGCACGACCCGGACACCACAATTTGGCCACCGCCATTGTCGTTGGCGACCTCGCAGACCGCGCCAATGCCCGTCTCTTCGGCCGCTTGCTTGGCGATTGCGCGGGCCGCGTCGTAATCGAGCCCAAGCAGCGCCGCCATTGCACCGGCGCCTACCGGCACCGCCCCTTGCATTGCGAGACCGCGCACGCGCAGCAGTTTCGCGGCGGCTCCCACCTCTAAAGAGCCCGCCGCGGCGAGCGCCGAATATTCGCCGAGCGAATGGCCCGCGACAAAGCTGGCGTCCCGCGCGAGATTGAGGCCGGCCTCCGCTTCGAGCACGCGGACGGCGGCGAGGCTCACCGCAAGCAAGGCTGGTTGCGCATTCGCGGTCAAGGTGAGTTCTGTGAGCGGTCCCTCGAACATGAGCATGGACAAATTTTGCCCTAAGGCCTCATCGACCTCGGCCAGAACCGCGCGGGCCTGCGGGAAAGCCTCCGCCAAGGCCTTGCCCATGCCGGGCGCTTGCGAACCTTGCCCTGGAAAAACGAAAGCCTTGGACATCCCATCCCGCATTTTTATCCCGCCGTTGCCGTGCGCGCAGCGAGTGGCATTGCGAAAAGGACGAGTCAAGTAGCCTGCCCGGAATTCTTGCGGCCTCGCCGATCCGGTGCGGACGGGAACAACATTCCTGAAGCACTGCCAACGACAATTGCCTGCCGGCGCCGCCGATTCGCAGCTCATGGCTTCTTGATAGTCTCTTATCATAAGGAGCGCCTTACAAGGGGAGCGCTTCTGGATCTCAGGAGAGACAGTCTCACGCCCGGCAATGCCCTGTTGTGCCGGGGAACTCGCGATATTCCAAGGCCGCTGGGGGTCGCATGAGAAAACCGCTGTCCGAGGTGCAGCAAAAATGCAACACGCCACGAAATTGCAACCGAGTTTGGCGATTAGCGGACCATTGTGGCTCCAGTACGCTTGTTAGGTTTTGCGTTGGTGGTAAGAGTCAATGCTGACAACGACGGCTAACGGTGAAACGATAGAGGGGAGCGATTCCATGAAGCGAGATTTCCTGTGGTGTTTAGCCGGCGCGGCGGCTGGCGTTCTAGTTACCGGAACAACGGTCTTCGCGGCGGATCTTGGCGTGGTACCTCCCCCGCCCCCGCCTCCGCCAGTCTTTACTTGGACCGGCTTCGAACTTGGCGTGCAGCTCGGCGGCGGAGCAGGCCGGACCTCGGTCAATGTCGACGGCGCCGCCGCGCCAATATTCCCAGCATTTTCGTCTTCAGCCGATTACGGGAGTTCGGGCGTTTTCGGCGGCGTTCACGTCGGCTTTAATTATCAGTTTGCGAGCCCACTCGTCGTTGGGGCGCAGCTCGAATACAGTTTCGCGGGCATTACCGGAAACGCCTCGGATCCCCCTCTTAATTATCTGAATACCTCGATTCGCCAATTCGGATCGGCCGATGCCCGCATCGGCTTCGCCTTCAACCGTGTGCTCGTCTATGCGATTGGCGGCTTTGCCTATGCCGACATCCGCAACCAAATACAATTAACGGGTCTTGCGCCTAACGTGATCGACTTCTTCTCCGTCAACCGCTACGGGTTTGATGTCGGCGGAGGCATCGAATATAATTTCTACGGCAATTGGACGGCGCGGGCCGAATACCGTTATTACGATTGGGGCACGCGAGGCTTCACTACTTCGGGCTTCCCGTCGGCCGTTAATAACATCATTCCCTTCGCTATTCCCAACCATTCTTCGAGAGAGACCATGCAGACCGGCCGAATTGGCCTGACCTATAAATTCGCCTGGCCGTCCACGCCAGTGGTCGCCAAATACTGAGTAACGCTGTCAGGCGAAAGGCCCGGCCCTGAGGCCCGGCCAAACTCAATTGGCAGCTATGAGCGCCGCCACGGTTCCGTGGCGGCGCTCTCGCGCGCCTGTGGTGGTGGCAAACTGAGTGCCCCGCGTGGTTTCTTCCAGCCGGGCGCCTATTAGGTCCGCATTGGGGCGCAAACCGGCGTGGCGGTATGCTTAGCCCAGGGGAACACCGCCTTCCCGCCTTATTATATTAGAGCCGACATTGCGGCGGGTCCGGGCAGACCGTTCTTCGGCGAAGCTTCGCTTCGGCGGCGCACCCCGATATGATGAGCAATGGAGCTGGCTGGAGGCAAAGCGAGGCGAAGCGATGAAGTTCCACGAAAAATCCGGAAAACTCATTGCAGGCGCGACCGACGAGTTCGAGGTCGTGATCGGGATGGAGGTCCATGCCCAAGTTACCTCGAAGTCGAAGCTTTTCTCTGGCGCTTCGACCGGGTTCGGCAATGCGCCAAACAGTAATGTCTCGCTTGTCGATGCCGCGATGCCCGGCATGCTTCCGGTCATTAACGAGGAATGCGTTGCGCAGGCGGTGCGCACCGGACTCGGCCTCAAGGCCAAGATCAACCTACGTTCGGTCTTCGACCGCAAGAATTATTTTTATCCCGATCTGCCGCAGGGGTATCAGATCTCGCAGTATAAGAGTCCGATCGTAGGCGAGGGCACTGTCGCCGTCGATCTCTCGCCAACCGAGCAAATCGAGGTCGGGATCGAGCGATTGCATCTCGAGCAGGACGCCGGCAAATCGCTGCACGATCAGTCGCCGGCGGAATTCTTTCGTCGATCTGAACCGGTCGGGCGTCGCCCTCATGGAGATCGTGTCGAAGCCGGATTTGCGTTCCGCCGGCGAGGCCAAGGCCTATGTAACGAAGCTGCGCACGATCCTGCGCTATCTCGGCACTTGTGACGGGAACATGGAAGAGGGATCGCTGCGCGCAGACGTCAATGTGTCGGTGCGCCGCCCCGGCGAGCCCCTCGGCACCCGTTGCGAAATCAAGAACGTCAATTCGATCCGCTTCATCGGTCAGGCGATCGAGGCAGAGGCGCGCCGCCAGATTGGCATTATCGAGGATGGCGGCAAGATCGATCAGGAAACCCGGTTATTCGATCCCGCGCGCGGCGAAACCCGTTCGATGCGATCCAAGGAAGAAGCGCACGACTACCGCTATTTTCCCGACCCCGATCTTTTGCCGCTCGAATTCGACCAGGCCTATGTCGATGCCCTGGCGGTCGGTTTGCCCGAGCTCCCCGATGCGAAAAAGGCGCGTTTCATCGAGGACTACGGTTTGCCGCCCTATGACGCGGACGTCCTCGCCGCCGACAAGGACGCTGCGGACTATTATGAAGCCGCGGTCAAGCACGGGGGCGGAATCCGCGATGCCAAGCTCGTTGCCAATTGGATGACCGGCGATGTCGCGGCTTACGCCAATTCGGCCGGCCTGTCCGTCGCGCAGACGCACATTAAGCCTGGGCAGATTGCTGGAATCGTCGATCTCATTAGCGAGGGCACGATCTCAGGCAAGATCGCCAAGGATGTGCTGGCGATCATCATTGCCGAGGACAAGGATGGCGATCCGCGCGCCATAGTCGAGGCTCGTGGCATGACGCAGGTCACCGACGCGCGCGCGATCGCGGCCTCGGTCGACGCGATCATCGCCGCGAATCCAGACAAGGCTGCACAGGCTCGAGGCAAGCCCTCGATGCTCGGTTGGTTTGCCGGTCAGGTCATGAAAAGCACTGGCGGCAAAGCCAATCCGCGAACCGTCAATGAGCTTTTAAAGGCGAAACTTGGACTCTGAAAAGCGATCGCGAATCACCAATTGATTCGGGTGATTCGCGCGATGTGCGCCGTTTAGAGCGACGGCAATGCCATTACGTGGCGTATTTTTTTTCATCCAACAAAAATTTTTTTCGTCTGATCCACGCGTTTAAATAGCGCCGCGCGATTTGCGCGAAGACTGCTTGCCGCGGCTTGAACCGATCCTGCCAAACCGCTTCTTCCGGTCTCAATCGTGCGTTGCGAAAGCATCGCGAATAATTGCGGAAGCCGTTGTGAGATGCCTCGATGCCGGCGTGTTCGGAGGCATCAGGTGATAGAATAGAGCCTTTAAATATCATAGGTTTTTGAATCAGCGTAGGTAACTGACAAGAGTTAGGTCGCGCGCGCGCGGCGCGCTTGATTGCATCTTGTTGGCATCCTTGATGCGCTCGCGAACAGCGCTTCGCGCGCGATGATTGCGGCTGATCAATCAGGGGCAACGTCATCGAAATGAGCGCGCCCGAAAGCAACTTTGGACCCGCGAACGGCGCGTTATTCGTGCTCCTTTGCGTTGGTTACGAACCAACGCCTCTTGCACAGCTGATTAACAACGGTACGCTGTGCGAGCCTCTAGCCGGAACATCGAATCAGCCGGCTAAAAACAGCAGAGGAACTTTGATCATGGTGAAGGCAACCACCAAAAAGCCAGCAAGGAAAGCCGCGGCGAAGAAGAGCGCTGCGAAGAAGGCCGCAGGAAAAAAGGGCGCCGTCAAAAAAACCGCGCGCAAGGCAATGACCAAGAAACGGCCGGTGAAAAAGGCCGCGGCCAAGAAAGGATCCGTCAAGAAGTCGGCGGCGAAAAAGACGGTCAGGAAGGCTACGGCAAGGAAGGCCACCGCCAAGAAGGTGGTGCGCAAACCGGCCGCCCGCAAACCCCCGCCCCCGCCGCCGCCGGGCCCCCCGGAGACCGTTTGACGGCTTCACAAGAAGAATGGAGACGGCCGGCTGCTGCTCACTTGCGCCTAGTTGCGTGCGAGGATTTTATTGCGTCGCCGGTTGTCCTCTATTGGTCTCACAAATGGTTTCATCCGGCCGGATGGGAGCTAATGGTTTCTCCGCAAGCGTGGCCAAATCTTCGCGACGGTTGTGGCGGCGATTGGCTCACGGCAGGTTGCTGAGACAAACTGCGCGGGAGCAAAGGAATCTTGTGTCCGCGCTGGCGTCCAACGGACGCAATGGAAGGTCATTTCGTCAGACAGATCCGGGCGAAATCGAACCAAAGTTTGTCCGCCGCAGCCCCCGTCTCCTTCATCTTTTGCCATTCCAATCCACACGCGTGCATCCGCGCACGGGGTGCCGGCGGCAAAATTCGCGGCGGCGACTGCTGCGGCGGGTTTGGCTGCGGCTCTGAGGTGTCGGTTGGGGCGGTGGGAATTGCCGGAGCCCGAGGCGATTCAATTGATTCGCGCATCTCGGCTGGACGTGGCGGGGGCAGCGGCGCTGTAGACGTGGCGATTGGTTTTTTTGGTGCATCTTGCGCCAACGCTGGCCGCAACGCGAGGAGTGCGGCGGCAAATACGAGCCACGCCAAGGCATGGATCAATGCCAGAAGAGTGCCCTTGCGTGTCGCGACCCCAATCATTTCCGCGATCATGGTATTCCGTTCGAATCGACAGCGACTTTGCGCGAACCCCAGTCTTATACAAATCGCATCGCTTTTCGAACTCTCGTGGTCCCGAATTCCGGATCGCCGTGTTCGCTTTCCGTGCCCGCCGCCGGGCGGCCAATCAAACGACTTAGCCGCGCCGGCGGGCCACGAGGCTCGTTGCTTCAGAGTAAAGTGCCGCCCATGGCATGAGCATACTGCAAACCGACCAGTCTGCTCTTTCGAGGTCTAAGAGCCCAAACGAAAAATAAGTTGAGTGGTTTCGGTCCAGGTCATCTGATCCTCCGTCAATTCGCAACCAACAGAGAATCACAAGCCACTGAAACCACTCAACTTATTTTTCGTTTGAGCTCTTAGAGGCGCGAAGTCTTTTCTTGTCCGGCAGCGATCCTCGCCAAACGTGATGTCCAGCTGCCAGTGGAGATTGTTCTTTATCCCCCAATGCGCCCGAGTGGCGGCGAGGATAACGGCCGGAGTGGCGGCCAAGGATGTCATGTAGAAGCGCGTTTCGATGGCTGCCTGACCCGTCTTCTTGTCGATGCGCCGCGATGTGATGGCGGCGATTCTGCGCAGCTTTTGCCAGCCGGGATGCCGCTCTTAGAGCCAGCTGGCGTCCGCCGCGCGGCATTCCCGTTCCTCGATGCGTCCATGTCCCGCGCTCACCGTTTTGTGGACGCCGCAAGTCTTGGCCAGTTCCGTGTCTTCGAAGAACATTTTGACATCGTCGCGGAGCGTGGTTTGACTGCTTTTGAGTGCAGGGACATAATCGCCTCCTTCCGCGGCGATTTTCGCGGCAATCGCTTTTTGCGTTCCCATGGCATCAATCGAGACAATTGTGCCGTTAAGCGCCAACATCTCCAAAAGCTCAGGGATCGCCTTGATCTCATTGCTTTTCTCATCGACAGCCCGTTGCCCGATGACAAGCCCCGCCTCGCAGGCATAGGCCGAGAGAAGATGCAAAGCCCCGCTTCCCTCCGCCGATTTCTTCGAGCCGCGCAACGTCTTTCCGTCAACCGCAACCACGCCGCGCACAATCTCCTGCCTACGGGAGTCACAATTTTTTGCCATCGTCCAGCCTCGCCTGATGGGTCACATTGGACGAGGCCGTCATACATGGTTTTTGGTCCCGGCGGCTTATAGCCGCCGCCGGCATAGCCAGACCAGCCGCCGAGGCGCCTGATGACCCAGGCGGCTCGGGCCAGGGTTCCTTTGGCGCGCGGGTTTTTCTGCTTCTGCGTCTTGCCTTCGAGCTTCGTCACAAGCGCCTCGATTAGAGGCTCGCCGGCCTCCTCAAAAGCGTCACCGGGCATCTGCCCCCGGTCACGCCGCCGCGCGCCTGCACAAGCTGCAACACGCGCGCCGCCGCGATCATCGCCGCCACGGCCAATTTCGCGAGCGGCTCGACCTCAAGGATCTGGCTGTCCTCAATGCGCAGGCATTGGCTCTTCAGGGTACGGAAAAACTGCTCGATCAGCCAGCGCCGGCGCTACCAGAACACGATGCGCCGCGCATCCTCGACGCTTTCGGCCGCATGCGTCGTCGCCAAAAGCCAGCGCACCGGTGGCTCGCCCGCAGGTGGCTCGATCTCGCGCACGTCAACGATGTTCAGCGTAACGCTCTTGGCTAGGCTCTTGCCGGCCCCATTGGCTGACGCGCGGCCTCCGCCTTGCCAAAGCTCAGCGAAACAACGGCCTTGCGCGCCGGACGCGCGCCTTTGGCCGGGACTTCGATCGCGTAACGCATCCGTTCCGGCAGCGCCGCGGCGAAGGAAAATAATCGGCCGCCGCCGGCCAGGGCGCGGGCCTGCGCGAGACGCGTCAGGAGATGCACGTTCGCCGCGCGGCACGCGAACTCATTGTAGATGCCGCTCTCGCGGCCGGCGGCGGCCGTGATCTCCGCGGCCTGCGCCAGAACCTCGCCCGCCGTTTGCGCGCCCATGAGCCAGCGGCGTAACTCTTTATCATCAGCTTTGCGCTTGCGCCGGCCCGTCGCCGCGCCTTCGAGACGATTGATGACGCTTGCGCCGGCAAGGCCGATGATCCCGCCCGTCAGCGCGTCTGCGACCAGCTGCGGATGGATGAAAAAACCAATGTCCGCGCCGTTGCCGGCCGTCCCAAAACCCTGCTTGCTCAAGGCGTGGGAGGAAAAATTGAGTTCGCTCGTGTCCAGGATAACCAGCACGCTCCGGCCGGCGACGCGCGCGCCGGTCGATGCCAAGCCGGGGCGCGGCATTTCTTCCTTGGTCACGCTCGGGTTGCACAAAAAACGCCCGAACCGCACCT
>CAWKON010000019.1:0-19758 GCA_963851225.1 uncultured Alphaproteobacteria bacterium
GTAATAGACGCGCATGGGGTAAAACTTCCTGGTTTCAGGGCCAACTTTCTGGCGCTCCCATTGGCATGGATTTAAATTTCAGACTAGTCCAGAAATCTGGCATCCAAATCGTATGCTTGAGCGTTCACCGTCGGCGCATCGTCGCAAATTTACGATGATGGCCGCAGTCGATACCCGGAGCCGATACTATGAAGAACAGATTTCTCGTAATTGGAGCAATCTGGTTGCTTTTGTTGGCGACCGCCTTTGTCGCGGAGCCCTATGTCGTCGCGTGGCGGTTCTCCGCAACGTCGGCGCGGACGATCACCCCGCGCGCGGATCTCACCGAGGCGGAGCGGAGCACAATCAAGCTTTTTCAATCCGTTTCCCCTTCAGTCGTGTATGTTTTCGCGCGGACAAAGCCGCACAACCTTTTCTCGCAGGGGGAAGAAGGGAGCGAAGTTCAGACAGGCACGGCAATCGTTTGGGATGCCGCAGGGCATGTGATCACCAATTACCATGTCATTAAAGGATCCGACCAGTTTGCCGCGCACCTTCCGTCGGGAGAGTCGGTTTCCGTTCGCGTTGTCGGTACCGCCCCGAACTACGATCTGGCCGTGCTGCAACTGGAAAGGATCCCTTCCCCGCTTCACCCAATCGCTCTAGGCAGCTCCGCCGACCTGCAGGTCGGCCAGTCTGCCTTCGCCATCGGCAACCCCTATGGTTTGGAGAAGACTTCTAACTTCAGGAATTATCAGCGGGCTGCGCCGGACAATACCGACGGCCAGGGGGCATGAAATCGCCGGCGGGATCCAGATAGATGTCCCGCTCAACCCCGGAAATTCCGGCGGTCCTTTGCTCGACAGTTCCGGCCGTTTGATCGGCGTCACCGAAATGATCATATCGGGTACGGGGGAATTCGCTGGCGTAGGCATCGCGATACCGGTCGATGACGTCAATCGAGTTGCGGCGCAGCTTATCCGCGAAGGTCATGTGCCGTTGCCGGGGATGGGCATCGCCGTGCCCCCCCAAGCCGCCGCCGCGCAGACTGGCATTGATGGCGTCATCGTCCTCCGGGTTTATCCCAACTCTCCGGCCGCGAAAGCCGGCCTCAAGGGAGTGACTACCAGCGGCGAGGTCGTAGACGTTATTACCTCCGCGAATGGGAAGCCGGTCCATGACGTAACCGATCTTGCGCGGATTTTTGAACAAATCGGCGTCGGAAAAACGGTGACGCTGACGGTCATGCGGGGCGATCAGTCGCGGTCGGTGGACGTCACACTAGCCGATGTCTCCCAGAGTCAAGGCTAGCCGTTTTTCTTGACAAGTTGTTCCAGGGAGAAATCGTCTTGCCGAATGAAACACGCCGCTCCTGCCCGGAATTCCTTTGTTGCGCCTTACACTTCTTTCGCGATCACGGCGGGAGGGTGTTATCGACACATGGCAGCTAGGCATCGACTTCGAGGTCGGAAAGGGCGACGCTGCAACAGGCAAAGGCAAGCCCGTTTTCCTTGCATTTTCCGGCGAGCTCGAACTCCCCTTTCTCGCGGACCTTGCCCGCGAATTTGACTTCGCATTCGCCGCAGTCCCCAGTGCGGCAGGCGTAGTCAATCTCGATTCCGTTAGCTTCCGCCAATTCGAGAAGGGTTACGGTCTCATCGGTTTCCGCGATCACGCCGGTCTTTTTGAAACAAACTTTGTGGAGCGGCTCGGACAGAACCAATGACTTTGCGCTGCCCTTGACGCCCCGTGCGACCCGCCCCGTGCCAAAACTTTCACTATGCAGTTTGGCGAGATCGAAGCCGAGCTCCCGCAAAGCATTCTTCACCTCTGCCGCGAAAGGTTCCGGACCACACAGGAAGACATGCCGCTGATCGACGTCTGGCGCCAGCATGTGAACCATCGATTTGTTGATCCTTCCGCGAAACCCGGTCCAAGATTCGGTTCCGTGCCAGCCAGTGGTAAGTGTGACCGCTACCTGAAACCGGCTGTGCCGCGCCGATATAAGTTCCAATTCCTTGCGGAATATGATGTCCGAGGGCGATTTGAACGAGGCGAGCAGTTTGACGTCGACATCTGAAGTCGTGTCCACGATCCAGCGGCACATCGCCATCAGCGGGGTGATCCCGCTGCCGGCGCCGATGAACAGCATTTTCGCGGCCGGATAATGGAAGCAGCTGAACTTTCCCGCAGGACCCTTTATAGTTAGCCGTTGTCCCAGCTTCACGTGATCGCAGAGCCAGTTGGATACGATGCCGCCGGGGACGCGCTTGACGGTCAATTCCAAGACATGGGGACGGGACGGGCTCGACGACATGCTGTAGGAGCGCTCGACATCCTGACCGTCGATATTCAGGAGGAAGGTGACGAACTGGCCGGGCCGATAAGAGAACAGCACCGGTTTCTCGCCTACCAGCCGGAACGTCTTGACGTCGTGGGTCTCCTCGACGATGTCCGCGACCCGCACGGTCGTGACCCCTTCCGACCAAATGCCGATCTTCTCGCGATCCTCGATGAGGTTGGTCAGCAGCGGACTTGCGGGAGGGGGAGGCGGGTTATAGAAATAGGAAGGGATTTCCGCCAGTTCCTCCGCATCAAGGGCTTCTTCCTCCCCCGTCAGAGGTGCGCTGGCAAGGTGAAAGCGCAACTGGTATCCGGGTATGTCGACAAGCGAACCGTCCCGCAACAGGACAGGCTGCCCCGCCTTGATCCTCTTTCGATTGAGGAGCGTTCCGTAATCCTCGTCTATCGCCTCGACATAAAGTCTGTCGTCCTTCTTGCGGAGGGCGATGTGAAACAGGCCAAGTTTATAGGCTTCGAGCTGGATATGGGCCTCGGGATGCCGTCCGATCACGGTTTCTTGGTTCAACTGCTCGATCGGGACCTCGTGGACTTCAACGCCGTTTTTTAAGATGATCATTTTGTCGGAAGGATTGCCGTAGAACCCCTCGCCCCGAAACAACCGCGCCAGCCGGAAGTCCCCGCCCTCGCCGAGCTTCTCCGGTTTGGGCATGGGCTTGTCGAAATTGTCCTCCGTGACGATCGTTTGTGGATTCGCCGAAAACACCTGCCCCCAAAAGCCTTGCGCCGCCGTCTTGTCGATTTTCCCGCCGGTCATCTCCGGGTCCTGGTCTCAAGTGTTCGTAACATCGGTCCGTATGTCCTTCATCGCCGCGCCGGCAAGATAGGCGCGCTTCTGCAACGCATGCACCTCGTTTCGCGGACCGCAGAGATAGACTTTGACGCCCGACAAATCTGGCAAAATCTGTTCGACATTTGCCTGTATTTCGCCATTTGCGCAAGCCTCGGCTGGGGCCCCTGTCCGGACGCAGGGAACATAATGAAAATGCCTGAAACGATCGGCCACCTCGCGCAATTCTTCAACGAAATAAAGGTGCTCCTTGTCCTCGACGCCGTGGAACAGATAGATCGTTCCGGCATGGTCATTCTCGAAGGCGTCCTGCAGGACGCCGATGAGTGCGCCGAGCCCCCCTTCCCAGCCTGCCAGAAGCAGAGTCTGCCCTGGGTTGACGAATTCATAGACCAACTCTCCCGCTGCGCCGCATGAGGAGAGTACGTCGCCGACGCGGAGGCTGGTGTGGACCCATTCCGAAAAGACGCCGCCCGCGATCCGCTGGACTTGTATGTCGACCTTTCCTGCCAATCTCCCCCTCGAAGGCGACGAGATTGGAAACCGATTTCCCATGTTGTCGTTGAACAGCGTCATGAACTGACCACCGCGATAGTGCAGAGGCGGCTCGCACTGCAGGACAATTTCAGAGACGAAGGGGTTCAGCCTGTTGATCTCGACGACCTTTGCCCACGCCATGATCGCAACCGTTTCCGAGGCGATAACGATCTCCATGTCGCACTCGGGGCGACAGCCGCAGGCGAGAAAGAAATCCTGGGTCCTGAGAGTGTCCGAGAGATTTGTCTGCGACGCACTAGGCGGCGCGCCGCCCAGAGATCGCATCATGCAGGAGAGGCAGACTTGGTGGCGGCATTCATTCGGAACCGCCACCTTCTGCCGCAGTAGCGCCTCCAGGACGGTTTCCCCTGGCCTGCAATCATAGATGCGCCCGCCCAACAGCAGGTTTCTGGTTTCTGCGGAAATCAACCCACGGCCCTCCCCCGTCCGCACCGGTTCAGTGCGGGCATGATCTTCTAGCGGTTCAGAATGTCGTCTCGCGCGCTTTCGATCACCACCAATATTTCTTCGATTTCCTTGGCGGGAATCTGTAGCTCCTCCAAGGTTTCCTTGAGGATGCCGGCGACCCGGTCGAAATGCTGATCGTTCAGCCCCATGTCCTGCGCGAGCCGGCCGTGCGCCTTGCGCAGATCGAGGCTCGTGTACTGGTACGGGCCGCCAAATGCCATGGCGAGAAACGATTTCTGCTTGAGCCGCAGCCCTGCTATGTCGACACCTTCGAAGAACTGGCTGACAAGATCGTCCCCCAGCACCTTGCGGTAAAAGAGGTCGACGGCGACCTCCATGGCCTTGTCGCCGCCGATGCGGTCATAGAGTGGGATATTTTGAAGCTGGAAATAGTCGCCTTTCTTGGCCGCCACGCTGTCCGTTCCCCAGTCGATCTTGCGGTCCAGTTTCTGCAGCAGCGGCACATGTTTGGAGCATTGGATGTAGGCTTCCTCCACCTCTACCATGATCCAGCGCTCCGGCCGCCCTTTCCCTTCTATTGCCAACTCCGCCAAGATGTCTTGCGGTATCTTGTCCCCGAATCCGGACAATTCCTCGTTCTCGATGATCCGCGCCTTGCCGTTGACATGCAGCCCGACGGAATCCCGATAAAAATCGAGAATGAGCATGGCTATATGAGGGTTCTCGGAAATATTCCCGAGGTTCGCGAAGACGCCGTTGCCGCGGTATTCGGGATAAGCAAGATATTTCTCGCTTAGCACGCGGATGAAGCCTGGTTCGCCGAACTTCGGGGTGCAATCACACTCTCCGTGACGATCGGACGTCGCCACGAACAAGAACTCCTGCCGGGCGATAAATTCGCGCATCAGCGGGGACAGAAAGTTCAGGACCTGGCGGCTGTAAAAGCCATTGGCCCGCTCTTGCGTGCCATATTTCGCTTGCAGGGCGTGCTCGCCGCCAGAGCCCGGCAGGAGGGTCGGTTTTTTCAGCCGCGCCGGGCCAGCCCGGTCCAGATGCGGCCGCCGCTCGTCGACATTAGGGCGGGAAGCATTTTCCGTTGCGTTCGGGTTTCTGGGAGACGCGTTTTGGCTGTCCCTCGCCGCCTCCATGAAAGCGAAGCTCTTGCGCGATGCGGGTTCCTGAGCCGGGGCCGAACCCGCTTTGGGCGGCGAGGGCTGTTCTGCGCCCGGGTTTATCCCGGGCTCTTCATTGGCCGAAGCAAGCGTTTCCTCATGGACAGGGTGATCCGTTGCCTGCGGATTGAGTCCCTGCACTATTTTGGAAAAAATATCTTTCATAAGAGCCGCTCCCTATCGGCATTTTCTGGTCGCCGCAAGGCGGGAACGTTACCTTGGATGCAGGCGGCCTCTGCCGGACTTGACCAAGCCCACGCGTGATTGTTGATTAACCATACGCCGGCTGGAATTGTTTGCCAAAGTAACCTGCCTCCGCCACTTGCCGCCTAGCCTTCCTGTTGCTACATAGCAGCCCTTAACCCTGCTTCTTGCCTGCATCCCGCTAATCTGGCGGTGGTTTGCCGCAATGGCGGCGAACGCCGGCGGACAAGAAGCACAACCGGCCGAAACCCCGGCGCCCTCCGTATTTGGGCACTCAGGAGAACAAATGGTATCCACCAACACCTACGCGCCGTCGCATGAGGATTTCGCGGCACTTCTCAACGAGAGCTATGGCCAGAACGAGGCCTTTGAAGGCTCCGTCGTCAAGGGTCTGGTCGTTGCGATCGAAAAGGATGTCGCCGTCATCGATCTCGGTCTGAAGACAGAAGGCCGTGTTGCCCTCAAGGAATTTCAAGGGCCCGGGCGCGAAGGCAAGCTCTCCGTCGGCGACGAGGTCGAGGTTTATCTTGAGCGGATCGAAAACGCGCTCGGCGAGGCGGTTATTTCGCGTGACAAGGCGCGGCGCGAGGAGAGCTGGGGCAAGCTTGAGCGGGCGTTCGAGAAACAAGAAAAGGTGGAAGGCATCATCTTCAACCAGGTCAAGGGCGGCTTCACCGTTGATCTCGATGGCGCCGTCGCATTCTTGCCGCGCAGTCAAGTCGACGTCCGCCCGGTCCGCGACGTGACGCCGCTGATGCAGACGCCGCAGCCCTTTCAGATCCTGAAAATGGATCGCCGTCGCGGCAATATCGTAGTCTCGCGCCGCACCGTGCTCGAGGAATCCCGCGCCGAACAACGCCATGAGATCGTCGCCAATCTCGCGGAAGGCCAGGTGATCGACGGCGTGGTGAAGAACATTACCGATTACGGCGCCTTTGTCGATCTCGGTGGCATCGACGGGCTCCTGCATGTGACCGATGTTGCCTGGCGGAGAGTCAATCATCCGACCGAGATTTTGGCGATCGGCCAGACCGTGCGCGTAAAAATCATCAAGATCAATCACGAAACCCACCGCATCTCGCTTGGCATGAAGCAATTGCTCGAGGACCCTTGGCAAGGCATCGAGGCGAAATATCCGGTTAGCGCGCGGTTCCAAGGCCGGGTGACGAACATCACCGACTACGGTGCCTTCGTCGAGCTCGAACCGGGGATCGAAGGCCTGATCCATGTGTCGGAAATGTCATGGACCAAGAAGAACGTGCATCCGGGCAAGATCGTCGCGACGAGCCAGGAGATCGAAGTTCAGGTTCTCGAAGTCGATCCCGTGAAGCGTCGCATCTCGCTTGGCCTCAAGCAGACACTCGTCAATCCTTGGCAAGCGTTCGCCGCGAAGTATCCGCCCGGCTCGGAGGTTGAGGGCGAGGTCAAGAACAAGACGGAATTCGGTCTTTTCATCGGCCTCGACGGGGACGTCGACGGCATGGTCCATCTCTCAGATCTCGATTGGAACAAGCCAGGGGAACAAATCATCGAGGAATTTAAGAAGGGTGATACCGTCAAGGCCAAGGTGCTCGATGTCGATATCGAAAAAGAGCGCATCTCGCTCGGTATTAAGCAGCTCGGCCCCGATCCTTTCGCGGCGAAGCCACAGGGCGAGACCGGCGCCAAGCCCGGCGAGGAGGCCGCTGCCGGCCTCAAGAAGGGCTCGGTCGTCACTTGCGAGGTACTCGCAGTGAAGGAAAGCGGGCTCGACGTGAAGATTGTCGGAACCGACTTCACCGCCTTCATCAAACGCACCGAACTCGCGAGGGACCGAGCCGCTCAAAGAGCAGAGCGCTTCGCTGTCGGCGAGAAAGTCGATGCAAGGGTCACCGTATTCGATCGCCGCGCCCGCAAGGTTTCCGTTTCGATTAAGGCGCTTGAAGTTGCCGAGGAGAAGGAAGCGATAGCCCAGTATGGCTCGGCCGATTCCGGTGCGTCGCTTGGCGATATTCTCGGCGCTGCGTTAAAGGCGCGCGAGGACACACCGAATAAAGAGGCCAAGGGCACGGCCGAGGAATTAGATTAATAATATTATAATGCGAGGCCGCCCGTGCCGGCCGCCGGAGCTTCGCACCTGCGCGGAAAAATTTCGCGCGGGGCTCCTTTTACGGCGCGAAAGTGGCGAGGGACCACAGAACGATACTTGGGTGGGGGGCCGTTTTTGACCCATTGGGCCGACGGACACAAGGGAAGCTTTCTCCAGTGCGGGGCGAGCCGCCACCGAAGCGACCAAGATTTCCACGATCAGTATAGCCGACGGCGTTGCTGCCGCGCAGCAGAAATGCAGGACCTCCGATTCCCATTAAAGGATGAGGATATCTGTATAAGTATTCGGTCCCCCCTCAATTTCTCCTATAGATCTGTATAACTCGTCGAGTGTGTCTAACTTATGAAATTTATCTGGTTTGCTAAGATCAAAATAACCATCATAGTAGGCGACGGCAGCTTTTAGGGGACTAAAAGCACCTGCTTGCCTGATTCCGTATGGCCAGAATTCAATAATCAATGGGATACGAGTTTTGAGCAAGTCCTTCCCGCCTAATAATGCGAAACCTTCATAGCCCTGAATATCCATCCACAGCAGGCTATCCATGTAGTCGACAGCAGGACATAAACCGTCGAGTGTTCCAGATTTTACATGGACTTTATTTTTCAGTTCTATGTCATCGTCCGTGTTTACGCGAATCCTATGATCGCCAAAATTAGTCTCGTGGAGTTCAAGCGCAAGCTCAACATCGGTTGACGCTCCGAGGGCACACTCGTGCACCACTATGGAATTGCAGAGATCATTCAAAGCTATATTTGCTCTCAAGAGCCGGCAGTTCAAAGGCGCAGGCTCGATCGCAACCGCTCGCCGCACGAAGCCACGCGCTACGGCAGGTATGCAGATCGTGCCGATGTTAGCCCCGGCATCGATCAGGATGGTTGGTTTCTTTCGTCCGTTTAGGTTCTTGTTGCACAGATCGAAGGCCTGTATGAATTTTTGAAAGTCGTATTCTCCAGTTGCAAATACATCCTTTCCAATACCATTGTCAGTCGAATGAACCAAAAACTGTTCCGTTTTAACGTTGGAGTACACTAAAGTGTTTGTTGTTCGGCCGATCGCAGTGAAAATAAACCGTCGGATAGAGGCGCTTTTTGAAAGAAACGGTCGGACCAATATAAATGCCGCGATGGCATATGCTATTGGTTTTGTCGCTGACTTTACAAACATAAGGAGTCTTATTGAGATTGACATGATGCGTCTATCGCTTGTTATTCAAGGCACTGGCCCATGGAACAAAAGCAGCGCACGTTTGGATCACTTCATTATCCGAAAATTATGAGGCCTGATGTGGCGAAACTTATCGTTGGGGGAGCAGCCAAAGCGCTATCGGGTCTCCCGCAGGCATCCTCTAGGCGCCGACGTTGTTACGGTTGAATTTGGCAGTTGCAGTGGATTTTGGCAACCGCAAATCCTCGTTATGGAAGCCCCCGCACATGCAACCAATCCTTGGCGCCAAGGAGCCCTAGGAGATCAAGTTTTTCCGGATACTTAAATTCAGATAGTCAAATAAATCGGGGTTTTGCACGGCAGGTAAACGCTTGGATTGAAGCTCAGATTAAACTCGTATGGCGGATCGGATCCGGTGCCTGCGGCGCTCGCTCAACGCCTTCAGGCGGCAGGGTCAGCCGCATTCCACGGGAAGCTTACAACTCAAGAAAAATCCTGCGGCCTCCCGTTCGTCTCCCCCGCCAATTGTAGCATCCCGGCAGCCAATACTGCCAACAAGTCAAGCTCGAGGGGAGCGTTACACGCTTATAACTTACTTCCTGAAAATACTGGGGCTTTTCTAGCAACATTAGTGCCGTCATCGAAACCGCTCGCCGCTTCGCGCCGGCGGAGCACTCGAAGTCATCTCAAGCAAAGACCACGTTCAGTTTAGCACCGTGCGTCGAGTAATTAGACTTTAGTGTAAAGCCATGGTATTGGAGCTGCGTTTGAAGGACATGCATAAGGAATAAAGTCATGCAACGTTTTACGATCGTAGGCTTGACGATATTCGTGGCAATCGCCGTCCCTCTCGCTCCCGCCAGCGCCTTGAGCAAGGTGGTGGCAACCTACCATTACGATAATCTGCGCACCGGCTGGAACCGCAGTGAAACAATCCTGACCCCGGCAAATGTCGGACCGAGCACATTCGGCGTGCTCTCCAAGGTCGTGCTCGACGATCAAGTCGATGCGCAACCCCTTGTTGTTCCAAGTCAACAGATTATCGCCGGTTCCTTCACGCTTGGCTCGCCGGGGACGTATGAAGTCGTTTATGTGGCGACCGAAGCCAATACGGTCTACGCGATCAATTCAGCCAATGGTGCCGTACTCGCTAAGAGTCTGTCCGGGAAGATCATATTGGATTGCATAGCTTTCTTAACATGAGACGGATGGACGCGAGCTTGACGAATGCGAGCGCTTTGCGATTGAGGCATTCCCAATCCTTGGCCAGCCTTCGGCATCGCCCGAGCCAAGCAAAGGTGCGCTCGACGATCCAGCGTTTGGGCAGGACGACGAAGCGTTTTGCCTGATCGGATCGCTTGACGATCTCGACGTTCACGCGCGAGAGGATTTTCTTCAGTCCATCTTGAAATCCTGCGCCCTGATAGCCGCCATCGGCATAGAGCTTCAGAAGGAACGGATAGAGGCCAAAAAGGCTCGCCATCAAAAGCACGCCGCCGTCACGATCCTGCACATCGGCGGCATGCACAATGGCGTGCATCAAGAGGCCCTGCGTATCGACGAGGATATGCCGCTTCTTGCCCTTGATCTTCTTGCCCGCGTCATAGCCATGCGGGTCGATGCAAGGCCCCCTTTTTCAGCGCTTTTCACGCTCTGGGAGTCGATGATCGCGGCGGTAGGCGATGCCTCGCACTCTGCTCTTTCGCGGCATTCGACATAGAGCGCGTGATGGATGCGATCGAGCGTGCCGTCCCAGTTCCACAGATCGAAGTAGTCATGCAGCGTCGAGCGCGGCGGCAGGTCCTTCGGGATCGCCCGCCATTGGCAGCCGGTGCTCAGAATGTACATAAGTCCGTTGACGATCTCGTGCAAATTCACGGTCCGCTTGTTGCCCCCGCGCCTGGCCGGCGGAATAAGCGGGCGCGATCAGCGCCCATTCTTCGTCGGTCACATCGCTCGGATAACGCAGGCGGTTTCTGTCATAGCGTGCGCGATTCTCGTCCGTCCACATCGGCGATCCCTCCTCAAAATCAGGCCGCCTCCCTTAAATCACAAATAATTCATCAAATTCAATATGTTCCCGGACAGACAGTAAGCGAAACCTCGGAACTGCGGTACTAAACCCGCTTACATGCGGCCTTAATACTCCGAATGCCGGAATCAAGAGTACTCCAGTCATCGATATGACGACCAAGACACTCTATGTCATCGCCTACATATCGATAAGCGGGACCCCAACTTATCAGCTTTTTGCCCTCAATCTGAAAGATTTGACCAACAGAATTGCCCCAGTCACTGTCGCCGCGTCGCACACTCTGAGCGATGGCACGACCTATAATTTCAACGCCGCATATCAACGGCAGCGGCCGGCGCTGCTCGAGTTGTCCGGCGTTATTCCATTAGGGCTCCACTCATCCGGCAATATTTACGCCGCCTTTGGCAGTTTTTGCGATTTCAACACCAATCAGTCGCGAGGCTGGGTTTTGGGTTGGCGGGCGAGCACACTGACGCCGCTTCCGGCGAACGAGCTGACCGACACGCTCGCGACGGGGGGCTTTTTCTTATCCTCCATTTGGATGTCTGGCTATGGCATAGCCGCCGACCCCACGGGGAATTTGTTTTTTTCGACCGGAAACTCCGGGACGGGCACTTATGATGGCGTCCGCAATATTCAAGAAAGCGTGGTGAAGCTCGCCCCGCAACTTGGAAATCTTCTCGACATATTCACGCCGTCGAACGAAAATTCTTTGGACGCAGCGGATACAGACGTTTCGGCCGGGGGCGTGCTCGTTCTGCCACCCCAGCCGGGTCCGTTTCCGATCTGGCGGTGGCCACCGCCAAATCCGGAAATATGTATTTGCTCAATCGCGGCAATCTGGGCGGGTTTACGCCGGGCGGCCCCGACAAGGTCCTCGACACAAAAACCATCGGGCCTTGCTGGTGCGGGCCGTCCTATTTCACCGGTTCGGATGGGGCCGGGCGGGTCGTCAGCAGCGGCTGCAGCGGCTGCACTACCACCAGCGGTGCGACCCTCGCCCAAATCACGGTCTGGAAGGTTCAGACCTCGCCCACGGTTGCCTTTGTCCAGGAAGGCGCGGCGGTGCCGGTCGCCAGCGGCCAGGATGGCGGAACCTTTACGGCGGTTTCGTCGAACGGCACAATGGCCGGGACCGCGGTCATATGGGCGGCCGGAGAACCGGTCAATTCCAACCCTGCCGCGGTCAATCTTTATGCCTTCGGAGCGGCGCCTTCGGGTGGCACGCTGCCGTTGCTATATTCCTCGCAGGCGGGATCATGGCCCTTTACCGGCGCCAACGCCAATATCGTGCCGGTCGTGGCGAATGGAAAGGTCTATGTGGCGAGCAACAAGCAGCTGACGATTTTCGGCCTTGGCGGGCATGCGTTTGCGGCGAGCGCGGCCGCCGCGGCCGGGCCGGCGGCGGGCCTTCCCCAAGAGTCGCCGCATCAAGTGACCGGAGTTCTTCAACCGGCCGCCGGCACGGGGCTCGCGCTGCGGACGCGGGCCGGCACCATCGCGCGGGTCGACGATTCGGAAGCTCTCCGCAGGAAGCACACCGGCGTCCTGGTGCCAGGGAAAGCCTACACGGCGCAGGGAACCTATGATTCGACCGGCGCGCTGCATGCAAATGCCTTCGCGCGGGCGAAGGGTTCGCCGGCACTTTGGCCGCCGGATCGCTGACGCCGCGTCCCACGCGCTTGCGGCGGCGAGCGGCGGTCATCGGAAAGCGAGATATCTCCCGATCCTGGCAACAGCGCGATATCATGGCCCACCGGCGTAAGCCAAGGTTGCTTCAAGCTGATCGGCAAGGCGCAAGGCCAGGGCCACGATCGTAATCGTTGGCATGTCGCTGCCCACTGTGGGAAAAACCGAACTCCCCGCAATGAAAAGATTGGAAATTCCATGCACCCTGCAACTGCTATCGACCACCCCTTTCGCCGGATCGCAGTCCATCCGCGTCGTGCCCATGTGATGCCAGCAACCCACGATTTTTTTTGGCCAGATTTCTGCCAAATCCACTGGTTCTCCCGTGATCTGAAACACACCTTGCCTGGACATTTCCGTGGTAAGCAATTTCCGGAGCGTGCTGAAATGCAGCCTATCCGTCTCGGTTAGACGCCAGTCTACCTCGACTTGATTAAGTCCCAGCCGGTCGCGTGCAAGCGAGAGGGTAATTCGACTGTCGTAATTTGGGATGGGTTCGATCACTGTCTCAAGTTCGAAATCGCGTTTTACGAAGCCTGCATTTCAAACGCACATCGAGAACACCGATAATCGCTTGATGGGCATTTCCTGCGACGGCCGGCGCCGCCCGGAGAATCGCGCGCGCCATATCCCGAAACGGATATCCAAATCGCGTGCGGCCTTTGACCTGCCTCGAGATTGCTCGTAAGGCCAAATACGCCTTTGACATGCCATTCGTATAGCGCGCCGCGAGATAAGTTCTGGAATTTGGTATTAATAACTTCCGCTGGCACTCGGATGTCGGCGCGAGATGGGCCGAAATGCGAGCTGACCCGGAAAAATATCCCGCGTGAGAGAGAACCATTGTGGCATCGTAGAGCCGCCGGTAACGCTGCTGGGCGTTGATGCGCACCATGCCTGAGCGGATGCGCGGATGGTCCATGAAATAGCGGCCAACAAGATCGCGCCCATTGCCTAGTCCGGCCTTTTGCGTTTTGTTCGAGAGCAGCAACAGGCGCGCATTCTCGATGCCGCCGGCGGCCAACACAACAATTTTTGCGGATATTGAAAAACTTTTGCCACTGAGCGTCCTGACCTGGACTCCGGTTACCGCGGTAGCTGTGTCGTTGGTATAGATTTCGGTCGCATTCGAGTACAACATGACCTTGATGTTGCGTGCTGCGCTCAGCGGCGTCTGGTAAATATCTCCAAATTTGGCCGGCGGGCTGAGTTGGCTGATGACGTTGGTTAAGCAACTCCGGTCGAGCGGGAAGAGGAACAAACCGTCCTTTGCCATTTGTTGCGACCACTTGCCCTCATCGTATTCAAATGGCCCAAGCTTCAACAGCGAGTGACTGCGTTCGTAATAGCGATGCAATTCCTCCTTTCCGAATGGCCATCCACTGTTAGGAATTCCCTCGCGCTTTTCGAAATCCAGCGAATCGAGCGGCCGGCAATGGCCGCCCCAGCAATTGGTGCTGCCCCCGAAATACCGGCTCCGGGCCTCGTCCAACCTGTCATACGATAGACCCACATTCTTGCCGTCGTACAGGGACTGCGTCATTGGATCCGAACGAGTACCCCCGCTTTCTAAAAGAATGACATCATACGGCTTCGCTAAGAATTCGAGAGCAATTGAAATTCCTGCCGCTCCAGCACCGATGATACAGAGGTCGGTTTGAAATGAAGTTGAATTATCAATTGATCGCGAAATCTATCATCATCTTGTGTGACCCGTCCGGTCAAAAACCGCGGTACAAATTCTCGAGTTAAACGGAACGAAGGGCTCGATGGTGCAAGGTGAATGGGACCGGCGCGGCGGGACTGCTTGCCTCGGTTTTTGAGTTCCAAACTCGGCCGCTCCAGATCCTTTCCATATCATGCCGCCAGGGGTTTTGTCTTGTGTTGCCGCGGGAGGCGGAATTGGCCAAAATTCGGTCAAGCGGCGCTCGATGGAAGGTTCGGCGGGAGGATTTGAGCCACCGGGCGGCGTTGGCCTCATGGCCAAGCCCTTTCACTGGCGCCGATCTCACAAACCAAGACGGCCTCCGCCTCGATCTTACTGCGTCTTGTCTTCGCCATGATCGGCGCCGTTTTGCCAACGAAACGGTCTTTTTCCAACATCGTGGGGGTCCAAAAAACCAGGTCCATTTTTCCGTAAAGCAATAATCGTGCGCGACCGCCGTGGTCAGGTCGTAACCGCGGCTTTTTGCTAATTTTCATTACCCGATTATATTAGGACCAAAGAGAAATAAACGAAGGAGCGCAAAAGGTGAACAAACTCGACCGGCCCCGGGAAATCATAGAATATTGCCTCAAACCCTTTGCTATATCTACCACGACGGAGGAGTACAAGGAGGTCTATCGGCGGCTCGAACACGTGATAAAAACATTGCAGATCATGGCCGCCCGAGACAAAAAACCCGTTGCCATCGACTTTTCTAATATGAAAACCATTAACATCAATGAGGCCGCGCATGGCGACGACGTCTAGACTGCGGTCCTTTAGACGAATCGCTCGTTATCTTTCTGTTTTTGTTTTGTCGTGAGATCTTTTCCAAAAAGCCGGTGCCTTTTTGGGATCATGGCCTAGCGCAGCCGCGTGGCAGTTGGCATGACGCTGAATGCCACGGTCGTTGTCTTGCCATGCCGGTGCCCGGCGGCGCCGGTTCCGTGCCAATGGCCGTGTTTCGCCCAGCTGTGCCTCGTCCAATTGCGCCTCGCCCAGCTGGGATGCGTCTCTCCATGTCTCGCTGAGCGGTGGCGCATGTAGCCGTGCCTGCTTGCGTAATGGCGGCCGTGACGGGTATCCGCCGTCGCGAGTGCTTCGGCGTGGACGTTTCCGGCTGCGGCCTCGGAGTCCTGCCTATCGGCGGCCATGCCGTCTCCAGTGCCGCCGTGGCGGCGCGCAACGGGGCCGAACAAGGCCAAGCACTGATTGTAGGCGTCGGCAGCCTGTATTTTTTCGCAGTCGTCGATGCTGCGCGGAGCGGCCTTCGATTGAGCGGAGGCCGCGACGAGCGCGGCTACGAAAACGGCGGTCATAATATTTCGCAAGGGCTTATCCTCTGAGGCTTGCGCCGGTTTTTTTCGCGACCTCGGCGACGATTTGGCCGGCCGCGGCGTCGATCTCGGCCTCGGTCAGGGTTTTTTCACGGGGTTGCAAGGTGACGGATATGGCGACCGATTTCATGCCGTCCGGGATGCCCTTGCCTTCATAGACATCGAAAACACCGGCGTCCGCAACGAGCGCGCGGCTGGCCGCGGTGGCCGCTTGTACGATGTCGGCCGCCTTCACGGTTCGATCAACTAAAAATGCAAAGTCGCGTTGCACGGGCATGAAGTCCGGAAGTTCGAGCTTAGATTTGGTCTTTGTGGGCCGCGATTTCGGCGCTGGTATGTCATTGAGGAGCAACTCGAAACCGGCGACCGGCCCCTCGGCGCCGATGGCCTCGAGGTGGCGCGGATGGAACTCGCCAAACGCCCCTATGACATTTTTTGGCCCCAATTGGAGGGTCGCCGAGCGGCCTGGGTGAAACCATGCCGGTCCGCCGGAAACGAGCTGCAAGCTGCGGGACGGCACGCCGAGCGCCGAAAGAAGTGCGAAAGCATCAGCCTTGGCATCAAAGAGATCGACCCCGGCAGACGCCATCGACCAATGTCTCCCGGTTCCCTTTTCTTTCGCCATGCCGCGCCGAATGGCGCTGGCCGCGATCTTCTGACCTTCCTCGCAGTCACTTAAAAAAATTTGCCCGACCTCGAAAAGTGCGACATCGCCATGGCCGCGATCGGCGTTGCGTTGCGCCGCCGCGATCAGACCTGGCAACAGGCTCGGCCGCATATCGGAAAGCTCCGAGGCAATCGGATTGGCGAGCGCGAGAGAGGGAGCGCCGCCGCCAAACATCAGTGCGCGGTGGCGCGAAACGAAGGACCAAGTCACCGCTTCGACGAGGCCGTTGGCGGCCAGCGCCCGCTTGGCGTTCCTTGCCCGCTTTTGCAGCGGCGTTAGCACGGGCTTCGCGACATGCTTGGACACACGCAGCAGCGGCGTGGACACAACGCGGTCGAGCCCCGCGATCCGCACAATTTCCTCGACGAGATCGGCCGTGCCTTCGATATCGGGCCGGAACGACGGCACCGTCACGGCCACCGTGCCGGCGGCGGCGTCAAAATTGGCAAGCTCGAACCCAAGGCTCTCGAGAATGCCGACCATTTCTGGCCCCTCGAGTTCGAGCCCAGTTAGCCGCTTCACCTCGCTCCACGGGAACACGATGCGGCGGCTGGGGAGCGGAATCCGCCCGGCAAGGGTGATTTGCGAGACAGCCCCGCCGCACAGTTCGACCACCAGGCGCGTTGCGAGCTCAAGCCCCGGAAGGCAAAACGCCGGATCGACGCCGCGCTCGAACCGGTAGCGCGCGTCCGAATGAATTCCGAGCCTGCGTCCACTGCGGGCGATATTCGCGGAATCCCAAAGCGCCAATTCGATCAGCACGTCCGTCGTCGCTGCGTCGCAGCCGGAGGCTTGGCCACCCATAATCCCTGCGAGGGATTCGACTCCCGAATCATCGGCGATAACGACATTGTCCGCATCGAGCCTGTAGGTCCGGCCATCGAGCGCGGTGAGTTCCTCGCCGGGCCTTGCGCCGCGAACGGTAATGTTTCCCTTGACTTTATGCGCGTCAAAGACATGGAGCGGCCGGGCCCGGTCGAAGGTGAGATAATTGGTGATATCGACGAGCGCATTGATCGGCCGCAGCCCGATCGCCTTGAGCCGCCTCTGCATCCAATCGGGACTTTGCCCATTGCGAACGCCTTTCACGAGGCGCAATGCGAAGGCCGGTGCGAGATGCGCGTCAGGGGGTGCGAAATCGAGCCGAACCGCGACCGGACAAGGAAATCCGCCCTCGACCGGCGCCACCGCCTCGCTCTTCAGCTTGCCGAGCCCCGCCGCCGCGAGGTCGCGCGCAATTCCATGGATACCTGCGGCATCGGGGCGGTTGGGCAAGAGATCGATCTCGATGAGCGGGTCGTCGAGCAATGCCCATTGCGCATAGGCTGCGCCCACGGGGGCGGCGTCCGGCAGATCAAGAATGCCGTCATGATCATCGGATAGTTCAAGTTCGGCGCCGGAACAAAGCATCCCGTTCAATTCGACGCCGCGGATAACACCTCTGCCAAGCGTGATCGTCTTGCCCGGAATATGGGCCCCCGGCGCGGCAAAAACCGACTTCATGCCGGCCCTCGCATTGGGGGCGCCGCAGACGACCTGCACAAGGGTGGTGCCTCCGGTATCGACGAGACAAACCTGCAAGCGGCTGGCATTGGGGTGCGGCTTCGCCTCGACGACGCGGGCGATGATGAAATCCTTGAGCGCAAGAGCCTTGTCGTCGACATACGCGACCTCGAGGCCGATTTTGGTCAACGTCGCGACGATCTGATCGAGAGGGGCATCGGTGTCGATGTGACCCTTGAGCCAGGAGAGGGTGAATTTCATCGTGGTCCCAAAAAAGCCAGGGGCTTGAGCGGAATGAATCGCATTTCGCCCGCCACGGGTGATTCTCGTTACCCGCTTCTAGAGCTTTTCCTGGCCAAGGGGAATTCCTGCTCAATTCGAAACTGACCAAAGGATTCAGCCGCTCGCCTAGTCAAGCCGCGTCATTGCTACTGGTTGATATCGGACGCGACCCCGCTGCCGGCGATGGCATGGGAGCAGTGCGGCAGCTAGTCTCGAACAAATCTCGTTGGTGGGAACGGTAATAAAAAACTTATACGGCGCGCCGCAAATCGTGGCGGGCCTCGTATAGTTTTTGATTCGACCAGAGTTTCGTGCCGAGCTCGGTGGAGTTGTGCACATCAAGATTTTGGTAGAGCTTTTTGGAATGATCCGCGACCGAACAGAGTTGGAGGCCGAGTTCGTCCGCGATCACCGGTTTCGACTTGCCAAGAGCGAGGTGAATTCCGACTTTCGTCTGGGCCGGCGTCGCGCCGCGTTCGCGCAGGATGCGCGCCGCATGAGCGATGAAATGTTCGTGGAGTTCGATCGTCACCGCGATGAGACAGGATTTTGGATCCCTGACAGCATCCGCCGGATGGGTGCCCGCCGGCAGGAGCCATTTGGCCTCAAGCGTGAGAATGCCATAAGCAGTTGAAATCTGTATGCGAGGCGGCGTTTTGAAAGTGCCGTTCGCGGCGGCGGTGATCTCCCGGAGAAGTTTCAGAACCGGCGCGGGCAATCTGTTGCGCTCGGGCATGGGCCGCAGATAATTGGCAGGTTCGCCCGCGACAATACGGAACAAGAATTGGAGGCCGGGGGTCTGGTGTACTAGCCTCGCGTCAGAGGTCACGATCAACTGACCGCTCAGCAACGTTGCTCCTGATGCGCTTACCGGAGCTTCATCCTCTGCCGGGCGTACAGCAGTGGATGGAGATCGCCGGAACGCATGCGCGAGCCAGGGCCGGAGCTGGTCGAGACGCTGCACGTCGTCCACCGAGAAGGGGCGGGCGCTGCGTGGCCGCGTCAGCATCAGGTGGGCGAAAGCAAAAGTCTGGCCGGCGTCGCCGATCATCGCGTCCAAAATCCAGCAGGAATTGAGTGGCGCTTCTATTTCCCGGTACCAGCCGCTCTCCAGCCAGTCCCTCCCTTGGAACGGCAAAGTCCAGCCGATCCCAATCGCGCGGAAGGAAGGAATCCAAAGAGAAGCAGGGGCCGATGGATCATCCACGAACCGCCACATACGCTCGCGGAACAACGCTCCGGTTTCCGGGTGTTCGGCGTAGGCCTCGGTCATCGTGGCATCAGGCGCAACAAGAGCGAGGCGCACCCAGCCATGCGGAATGATTTCGTGCAACACCGGCACGACGGCAACCATCGCGCTCTCGGGCGGCAATCCGAGGCAGCAAAGCGTTTTGAGATGCTCGATCGCCTTCATCGGAAACCCCCTCCGGAGCCGCCGCGGACCCGCGAGGATACCAACAAATTCATCCTTGATCAGGGGACGCGGGTTTGCAGCATTTGATCGATTGATGAATTGTCGCCGTATTACTTCCGCTCCGCATCAGACGTTTGTCCTAAATCGGACGCACAGTGGCAGCCATGTGCCGAATTAAGAAGGATCTGATAAATCAAGACAAGCGACAAACATCATTTATCGAGATCTTCTGCACGCGTGACAGCCTGAACACAGAGTAAAGCCGTTACGGGAGCTCAATCGACCCAGAACAGCGCGAAGCGGTCTTTCTAGGTGACAGCGGAACAGCTCAGTCCAGCTTTCCCGTGAGCAAAACATGACGCGGATTTGATTGGCGATGCCCCGCACCCCCATCTCTA
>CAWKON010000020.1:0-8842 GCA_963851225.1 uncultured Alphaproteobacteria bacterium
ATTACGCAACCCCCCCTTTGGGAATCCAAAAAACTCGCCCCTCTCTAAAAATCTGCCAAAGTAGTGCTAGGCTCAGGACTTATTGATCATAGCCAGAAGACGACGGCTGCGGCGATGCGAATTGCCGAGAAATAGGTATGGGCGCAACAGTCGTACCTTGTGTGGATGCGGCGCCAATCTTTGAGCCGTCCGAACATGTTTTCGATCTTGTGGCGTTGTTTGTAGAGGACGGCGTCATAGGGGATTGCGACGTTCCGGTTTGATTGTAGCGGCCTGACCTTGGATCGTTGCGACCTGCGTGCCGATCTGTGTGCGAAGGCCATCCGTGATGTCTTTGTAGCGGGCTTCCTCAATCCAGTAGACGCCGGTGCCGATGATAATCGACTCGATCACGACTGGAACCGTATTGTCAGCAAATTTGTGGAGCCACCATTTGGCGTCCTTGACGCTGGACGGCTCGTGAGCTGTCGCTTCAGTTCTTGCAGAATCTGGCATCTGTACCTTCGAAAGGAAGCCAGATTAACTAAGATCTATCCCCTCATCGCCAGCCTGATGCGGGCTGAACGCACCCATCGTCAGGCCCGCTCGATCAGTTATCGCATCGCAGGAGCCAAGTTCCCGGTCCTCAAAGATCTCGACAAGTTCGTCTTCGCCGATACGCCGGTCGATGAAGGGCAAGTTCGCGAACTCGCCACCGGCACTTTCCTCGATGCCAAACGCAATGCGATCTTCATCGGCGGCACCGGAACCGGCAAAACCCATCTCTGCATCGCCGTGGCCTCGACGGTCATCCGCACTCGCGCCAGGGGACGGTTCTTCAACCTCGTCGATCTTGTCAACCTGCTCGAGCAAGAGAAGGCGGCCGGCCGCAGCGGCCGCCTGTGCGAGAAGCTGCTGCGCTACGATCATCGACGAACTCGGCTATCTGCCGTTCAGTCAGTCTGGCGGGCAATTGTTGTTTCACCTCATCAGCAAGCTCTATGAGAACACGTCGCTGCTGATCACCACCAATCTGGCATTCGCCGATTGGCCGCGGGTGTTCGGCGACGCCAAAATGACAACCGCCATGCTCGATCGCCTCACCCATCATTGCGATATCATCGAGACAGGCAATACCAGCTGGCGGTTCAAAAACCGCGGCTGAAAAAGCTGTCCGAATCCACCCGACTTATCCACGTGGGTTGCACAGGTGCCTCCCGCGGCCGCCATGCCAGCGCACCGGATCGCGCACGTCGGCTGTGGGTCCCTCCTATGCACTACGTGGTCAAGTCTATCCGTTCAGGAGGGGTCGGAATTGGACGCGAAAAGGGGTCGCGATTGGAAGCGAATTGACACGTTCGCGGGCAGGCAAGGAAAGCCGGATCAAAGCCAATCGTGCCAAGGCTGATTGATGGTTTACAAGCAAAGGCGCCCGCCTCAAATATAAATGTCCGCACCTCCGGTTTGATTGACCCGGCCCGTGATGGCTTTTAATTGAATTCGACGTGTCTTCATATCTCTTTGATTTGACGAATAATCTAGTCTGGAAAGTCTGCAATTTTCTGGGATCATGCTCTAGACAATAGGAGCGCCGCTCCTCTATAACCGCCGCTGCGCCGGAGTTCGCCGTTCCGCGGCGCCCAGGTAGCTCAGTTGGTAGAGCATGCGACTGAAAATCGCAGTGTCGGTGGTTCGATTCCGCCCCTGGGCACCATTTTTCAATCCGATCTCGGCATGATCAGATAGACACAAGTTCCATCCTTCGGCGAGACCGGGCCGTACAAATAGATGTATTCGCGAATGAGCTGGGAGGCGACTTCGGGCCTGAAGCCGATCGGGGCCCAGCAAGGCCGTGGCCGGTTGATCCGGCCGAAACGCGCTTCATCGGTGAACAGGATCCGCAAGCGGCGGCCTCGCCTGGCGGCAGCCCGCTTGGCTTTCCTCACAGCATTTGGAAAGCCATCTTTTTAAAAGCGTCCTGAGCTGCGATGTCGCGTCTGGGGTGAAACGGACGCGGCATCAGCTTGCGCCAGCCGTGCCGGGCCAGAAGATTATAGATCGTGCTCTTGCTGGTTTCGTGCCGATGGCTTTTCGTAGGCTACCTTGAGATCGTGGATGTTCAACATTTCGCCGGCTCCAGCGGCCTTGGCAAAACGCGCCAGCAAGGCCTTTTCCTCCTCCAACGTCATGTTCTCGCGCTTGCGCCCGCCGTTTAGTCTCGGCTTAAGCGCCTTGACGCCGCCGTGGTCATAGGCCATGTGCGCCCGGTTCACCGTGCTCAGCGACACGCCCATTGCCGCGGCAAATCAAAGGCTGTGTCATGCCGCTCTCGCGCAGCAACACCATCTGGATGCGCTGACGCTGCCCGGGCGGTATTTTCCATCGCAGCGCTGTTTTCAACCGCCGGACCTGGCCTTTGGTGCATTTGATCATCTGTTCCCTCCGAATCAGATGATCTGAGCGAATCACACCTTGAGTGCCCAAGACAACTCACCGCCATGTCCGGTACACGATCCAACAAGACTCGATTCAATCAGCTATGGAAGCGGTATAACATATCGACGAGGATATGGCGCTTCTTGCCCTTGATCTTTTTGCCCGCGTCATAGCCGCTCGGATCGATGCTGCGCCCCTTTTTCCGCGCTTTTCACGCTCTGGCTGTCGATGACGCAAGCCGTTGGGCTCGCTTCGCGATCCATGTCTTCGCGACACTTCACGTAGAGCGCGTGATGAATGCGATCCAGCGTGCCATCCCAGTTCCAAAGGTCGAAGTAACCAAACAGCGTGCTCTTCGGCGGCAGGTCTTTGGGAACATAACGCCACTGGCATCCCGTGCTCAGCACATACGTGAGGCCGTTCACGATTTCCCGCGACTTAACGGAGCGCTTGCGTCCGCCGCGTTTGGCCGGAGGGATCAAGGGCTCGACATGCGACCACTCATCGTCCGTCAGATCGCTGGGATAACGCAGCTTGTCACGATTGTATTTAGGGCGGTTTTCGGAAGTCCCCATCGGCGGCCCCTCCTTGAATCAGGCCGCCGCCCTCGAATCACAAATGATTTATCCGATTCAACTACTTCACGGACGGACACTTAGCGTGATACATGACGGAAGTATAGAAGTGGGACGCTGAATTGCCATCGGGTCCTCACGCTCGAGATAGATTGAGGGCGCAAGTTCATCTGGAACCTGTTACCTGCATATTTTCACAAGAGGAGAAGCGTCAGTTGGGTCATTCGACCCGATCGGTTTCAAACTTGCGGGCGCTCGTCAGCAAAACGCGGTGGCGGCGCAGGAACGCACGGCCGATGCGAGCGGACGCGTGCCAACAATAGTGATGAGGCTGGATGAGTGCGCGAAAGCGCGCCTGCAAATCGGCATCGTCGGGTCCCTCCTCGATATTTCCGTCGAGCCTATCCATCATTTCTATTGCCAATTCGGCTATTTCTTGCGGTGTGTTGTCGACGGGTTTTAGACCGCGCTCGATAAATTCCGGCGCCAGATAAAGCTCGGAGGCTTCGTCAGCAAATGCATCTGGCAAGGGGAGCATCCGGCCCTGCGGGTCCATCAGCAGTTTGGGAATAGAAATGTCGCGAGGAAAAGGTGAGTAAACACAGCCTAGAGGGGTCATGTTCGCCAGTGCGGACGGCTTACCGAAGATTCCGGCAATATCGAATAGACCGGAGCTATTGCCGAGAAAGAAACGGCAGCGCGCGCAAAGAAACAGATCCATCCAGTCGCTTTTCGATGTTGACGTGGCGTAATCGATGACGCCAGGAGTTGGACCAAGCTGCCGCATGCTCGGATCGCCAACGCGAACGCACCAGCCCCCGCGCGCCACGATCGCCCGTATGGCTTCCGTGTAATCAGAGATATTCGCGTTGCGGAAGGAGTGCTGCCACTCGTCGCGGGGCGAATAGCCGCCTTCGCGCGAGTGAACGCAGACGAACCAAGCGCCTTCAGGAATCCCCAGCACGCGCAGTTCAGCTTCGCCTCGCGCAATCTCGGCCCCGGACAGGCCAATGATCGGTGCGCGATCCGCCCAGCGGCTCTGCACATAATATGCGCGGGAGGCACCGCGCCTCTGGGAAAAGTCGTGAGGCGCATCCTGCGTAAAGGCCTGCCACCCGACCATACAATACCCCAGAAGCGAATCGACAAGCTCGGGAAACGACATGAGGGGCCAAAGCAAATAGCAGATCCAGCGGTTGCGAATGACGTAGATATGTTGACACCAATGCGTGAGAAGCGCTTCGTTGGCGGGCGTGCGCCCGGCGCAGAGGAGAACCGGAATAACTTTTCGGTGCGAAAGGAGTTGATCCTTAAGATAAAGATCGAAGTCGGCCGCGAGATGCCCAACCCGTTCGAGAATCACGAAAGGCGCATCAAGAAAACGAACGCCAAAGTGATTGAGAACCCGGGCAACGATGGTGTAGAATGGATAAAAAAGCAGCCGCAAAAGTCCACATCGGTGTTTGTCGCGGCTCCCATCGTGGAGAAAGCCCAGCCCGACAGCGCGAGTGACGGTCCAATAGAATTCCTTCAATTTCTGTGAAAAAATACTTCGATTGGGGGAGTCCACGCGCTTGCTCCGGTTGTCGCTCGACTTGAAACTGCGCCGATTTCGTCGCCAACCGGCTTGGCGCACCAGACTATACTACAATGCATGAGCGCAAGCCGTTTGGGATCGTCGAGATCGGCCCAAAAAGCAAAATAGGGCCAGTGGGGCGCGCATGAGAAACTCCTTGCAATAGATATAGCAGCCCGATGACAAAAGATATAGCAGCCCGATGACAAAGTGGCGGCAACAGCGATGATGAGCGCCGCGATGTGCGTATCATACGCGACGACAACGACGCCCGATCTCAACCGGTTGCGATTCGCATAGACCGCGGCGCGAGCCTCAACGTCGCCATGCCAACGTAGATATCCCTTGCTTGGGCGAGACTCAGCGATCCGCGTCTTCCATGGGCCGCCGTATTGTTCTTTGAGCACGTCGCGTAAATGGTAGCCTTTATCGGCCACGAGGTCGCAGGGGTCTTCCGGCGTCGCCACGGAAAGGTTCCTTTTCGCCGCTTCCAGCGTGGGGCCAAGCATCGTCGTGTCGCCCTTGTCCGCGGCGTGGATCGGCGCCGCCACGATGAGCCGTGTCGAATTCGACCGTGTGCTCGAGTGTATGCGAGATGCGTCGAGCCATCATTCATTTGGCGATTTTGGCGTCCGGATCGGTCTTGCTATCCGATCCTCATTCGAGAGTTTCTTAAGGACGAAGGCATCGAAGCTGGACTCGCCCAAAAGCTTCTGTAAATGATCGTAGAAAACATGCCCAGGCGAACGCGTCATCTCCGCCCATGGCACGAAGAGGTCACTCTGAACCTCGCTCTCACGCCTCATCGCCAAATCGTAGCCGTCCCGAATCTATTTAATGATCGTCAGACGGCATCACCTGATGACGACTTCGTCAACGACCTGATAGAATATATGAAAACCGAAATGCATTTGTCAATGAATGGTCTGGTTTCCCCGCGCTGAAGTCAAAGTAAGATATTGAAATAAAACGTATTGTTATTGTTAGAAAACTTGAAGTTGGCCAATCATTCGATTTGAAGAGGGAACAGTCCGCGATCGCCGCGTCGTGCGCCGAAGAACGTGCTCGCCATTCGGCGTTGCTGACCTTGCCCCTTTTGCTTAATCCAGTTTGAAGTTCGATCTGGCCCAAGGGACCCGAGCATGAAGCGCAACCGCTTTTCAGAAGAACAGATCGTTGGGATATTGAAGGAGCACGAGGCCGGCGTCTCGGTTGCAGATTTGTGCCGCAGGCACGGCGTCAGCGATGCCAGCGTCTACAAATGGAAAGCGAACTCACGAGTGGATAAAACTTGGGGGCAACGTCGTTGCCTTCTCGCCAGCCACGTCGGAATCGCTAAGCCCCCGGTTCTTCAGGGCTATGCCCAGTCCGAATGGCCGCGAACAGCGACGGTTGGTAGACTGACGGGTAGAGTCGCCAGTACTAGGTCGTAGTGACGATTTAACTATCTGAGCCAAATGGCAATGGCGGCGATTTTGACGAAGCCCAAGAAGTTGGCGAGGAGTTTGTCATATCTGGTTGCGACGCGGCGGAACTGCTTGAGCTTGTTGAATAACCGCTCGATGAGATTGCGTTCTTTGTAGAGATCAATGTCATAATGGCGCTGGACTTTGCGGTTGCGCTTTGGCGGGATAACGATTTCGCCGCCGCATTCGATAATCTTGTCATGCAGGTGATTGGCGTCGTAGCCCTTGTCGGCGATCGTGGCGGTGGGAGTGAACCCGTTGATGAGTTCGTGCGCATGGGTGATATCGTTGTCCTGTCCGGGACCGCCAATCAGCCGGACCGGATTGCCCAAGGCGTCTCCCGCGGCATGGATTTTGGTGCTCAAACCGCCGCGGGGGCGGCCCAGGCCCTGGGTACGCGGCCCCTTTTTTCCGCCGCGCTCCGGCGGCTTGCTGATGCGCCCGCACGATGGTTAAGTCGATCATCAGCCATTCCATATCGGCTTCGCGCGCCAGCGCCTCGAACATAGCCTCCAGGACGCCCATCGCGATCCAGCGGTAATAGCGCCGCTTGACCGTATGGCAATCCCCAAGCCGGGAAGGCAAGTTGCGCCATCGGCCGCCTGAGCGCGCCATCCAAAGCAGAGCGTTGAGAAACCGGCGGTTGTCCGTTCGCTTCCAATCGCGACCCCCTTTCGCGTCCGATTCCGACCCCTACTGAACGGATAGACTTGACCACGTAGTGCATAGGAGGGACCCACGGCCGACGTGCGCGATCCGGTGCACTGGCATGGCGGCCGTGGGAGGCACCTGTGCACCCACGTGGATAAGTGACAAACTGCCGGTCTCCGTCGGCATGTTGCTTCAGCTTGATGCGGACCTGGGTGAGGGCCGGCGGCAAATCCCAGTCCTTGAACGGGGCACCGTTGCGCAAGGCGCCAGGCTTCTTCATCAGCACCGGCAGATAATGCCAGGGATCGCAGATGATCTGGTCGCGCCGGAACTGGCGAGGATGATCGGCCACCATCTCATCGTCGAAGAGAACCACGATACGCTCGGCATAGGAGCGCACCAGCACCATACGGCCGGCAGCCCGCGCATCGACGCTGTAGCGATTATGATCGGCCATGATCAGGCAAGTGGTGCTGGCCCTCACGGCTTTCTCGACAAACCCATCGAAGGGGCCGCGCAGCTTCATCAGGCTGGCGCGTTCTTCCTGGAACACGTCCCAGACGGTCCGATCCTTGAACTCGGGATGCTTTGTGCGTTTGGCGTAGGCGATGCACTGATCTTCCAGCCAGGCGTTCAGCTCGGCCCGGCTCTTCACGCGCGGGATGGGCCGGAACATTTGGTCGCGCAGATTACCGGCTTGGTTTTCGACCTGACCCTTCTCCCATCCCGAGGCGGGTGTGCAGGCCACGGGCTCGATCAGGTGGTGCGAGCACATCTGCAGAAAGCGGCGGTTGTACTGGCGCTCCTTGCCGACAAAGATTGCTTCCACCGCAGTCTTCATGTTATGGGATGGACGTCTCCCGCTTTTCCGCCATGGTGGATGGCCGGTAAAGGGAGGGAACCATGTCGCTTAAATTACTTGCTATTGATCTTGGCAAACGCTCGTTTCACTTCCATGGCATCGACAGCGATGGCGTGATTATCTCGCGCAAGACGAGCCGTTCCAAACTGTTCGAGACGATCAAGGAACTGGTTCCAGAGACGATCGCGATGGAGGCTTGCGCTAGCGCGCATTTTTGGGGCCGGCGCTTTCTTGCGGCTGGCCATCAGGTTCTGCTGATCAATCCGCGCTTCGTGAAGCCGTTCGTCAAAGGATCCAAGAACGACGCGGCGGATGCCGAAGGAATTTACGAAGCCGCCATGCGCCCGACGATGAGGTTTGTGCCGGTCAAATCAACCGAACAACAGGATCTTCAATCGCTTCATCGCGCGCGTGATCACATCGTCTGTTCTCGAACAGCCCTTATCAACCATATGCGGGGGCTTCTTGGCGAGTATGGCGTTATTTTACCCCAAGGCGCATGGCGGTTGCTGGCGCAGGCCCGCGACGCCATCGCGGATGCGGAATTTCTGATCTTGCACGGGCACTCTTCAGCGACATGCTCGAAGAGCTCCTCAGCCTCGATCTCCGGCTTGATAAGCTTGATCGACAGCTCGTGGCTATTTGCCGGACGAACGAAGCTTGCCGGCGCCTCTCGAAGCTGCCAGGCGTCGGGCCGGTGGTCGCAACAGCGCTCGTCGCCGCGGTTGACGATGGCCACCATTTTCGGTCTGGGCGGGAACTCGCGGCATGGATCGGCCTTGTGCCTCGCCAATATACGACCGGCGGCAAACCCCGGCTCGGCGGGATTGGCAGGCGCGCCAATCATTATCTCCGCCGGCAGATGATTCATGGCGCCCGCGCCGTCATGTTTCGATTGACAAAGCACGACGATCGCCGGTCCCAGTGGCTAAAAGGGCTCGCGGCGAGGCGAGGCTTCAATCGGGCGATTGTCGCGCTCGCCAATAAGACGGCGAGGATCGCCTGGGCCTTGCTCACGCGTAAGGAGGACTATGCGGCCGCTTGATCGCAGCGCAGTCAGACGCTGAGGCGAAGGCCGTCTTCGGATGCGAGGTGACAACTGATGGTTCGTCGGCAAGGACCGCAACTTCTAAGCCTGATCTACGACAAGGCCTTCGAGGCCGATCATGTTATGAGGCCAGAAGCAGCGGACTCCCATCAAGGCCAGGGACGCGAACCGTCCCGCAACAGGCCGGATAAATCGTGCATTCCAGCCGCCGACCCCAAAGGATCGCCTTGCGCGGGAGACGTCCATAGA
>CAWKON010000021.1:0-12942 GCA_963851225.1 uncultured Alphaproteobacteria bacterium
CGGGGATATTATATTTGGCGGGACCAACGCTATGGGTTGCATCTGTTTTGAGTGCTCTGGCAAAATTGGGGAATGACACTTTCGCAACTTACGCCCTACCTGAACGACGCTGCTGCGGCCTTTTCGTTGATTGCCGGAGGCCTTTGGCTTGTCTCAGCAACGCGATCTACGCCCTCAGATTTCACGAAAGTGGAAATCGCCATCGCCGAGGGCGGCCTTACAGATGAAATGGGCGCCATCGGGCCGCAGTATGTGTATCTCAACACAAAGCCTCTGATAGATTTAGCCAACGCGATTAAGGCGCCAGAGCCGATACAGCGCTGCAGGGGCTATCTTCGCCTTCTTGGCCGCAATCTGTCAGGCGGGAGTCCTATTAGCTGGTCGCTCCTAAAGCTTCATTTTTTCGGATGACTTGGCTTAGGCTGCTGATCCGGTTTGGCGACAACCTGCGCAAAGGCTCGGTCAAAGTCCTTTGGATCGTCGCTCGTTTCAAGCTCGCGCGCCGTTTCCTGAATGCGCTTGGCGCGCTCGTCTTCCGTGTTCCGATTTTTTAGCTGGCACGTCTAAGCCCTCATCTTACCCAATATGGTACGTATTTGGCGTTTCGGTTTCCCTGATCTTTTTCAGCCGGCAAAATGCGCTTTTCGCGTTTAGCATCCGCGATGACGCTAGAGACGGCTTGATACTGCTCATCGGAAAAGAGAAAACCTCTCCCTCAAAGACGCGTTGCTCATGTAGTCATGCTTGATGTACCGAATGACGCAGTGACAGAAGCAGGACCAAACCCTGTCGGCTCGCGACATTTCCGAAAATGTTCTTGGGCCTAGCAAAATTACCTTCATCGTATCCGACGAAAAATACCATTCATAAGTGCGGAGCAAAAAGTGTTCTTCGATTTCAATGAGGGCCTTGTCTATGCCGCCGCCTCTTTCTTCGCATAACCCAAGCATTCTCATGGCTGCTGCCAGTTTTTCATTTCGAGAACGGCGCTCGTCAATCATTCGGTCCACTGCGATCAAGGAACTTCCGGGATTGAAAACCTGAATCCTATCGCTGTATATTTCAATTAGAGGGCCAACTCCGTCGATTGTGAAATCCTGGTGTATCAGGGCGTTGGCCATTATTTCGCGTACCGCTATTTCAGGATAGATTGGCTCCGTAGTCCGAATGCCCTTTTTGAATTTCTCCTCTACTGAAATCCGTGCTATCACGTATTGGATAAGTCCAGAAAATCCTACCGCGTATCCCTTCCTACCTTCCGTCTCACCTTCGGATTTTCTTTGTCCTCCCGCGTACTTTACGACCCTAACAGACTTGGATGTGATGGAAGGAAAATCTCCAATGTCTTTCGCGAACAATATCGCGCCTAAATTAGTAACGTCGTATCCTCCCTCATCATCCCCTTTGATGAACTGGGAAGATGAAAGCGCGCGCATAATCTCGCTTACATTTACAGGTTTTTGCTCTCTGCGCAGGCGGTACAACGTATCAACGTCTAGTTTGTCTAAAACGTTCTGAACACTTTGGTGCGGAAGAGCGATTGCAGACTCAAATTTATGTCTAGCTGTGGCAAGCCACAAAGCTCTTTCATGATTTTCAAAATCTTTGAGCTTCTTTATATTTTCGCCGAATGCGAAGGTATTCGGTTCCATTGAAACTAACCGGGCGCTGGTAGGTTTGCTCGACTACCAAAATAGAAAAATGCTTGTTTCCTTCATCGAATTCCAAAAATTCCATCATACGGTGAAGGAGTAAGAATTCGGCAAAGCCAATTAGATAGATTCTCGTTCCCTTTTTTCGATTTTCTAATTCTAAAGGTCGTGCCGACTTTCCGTTTTGTGCGGTCCTACTATCCCCCATATAAGAATGCCCGGTCCTTGCCGGTCAGCATCGCCGCATTGGAGCAAGCAGAATACATTTCCCGATCTCATCCGGATCAGAATTGTTGTGCTTAAATTCCAGCCATTCGGTTTCGGCTGTCTCCCCTAAGACTCTGGCCAAAAGCGCCTTCGGATCGTTCACTGCCATATCTTTGGCGCCCCAATCGTTTTATCCCCTTTATATCATAAATTAGCCTATCCTCTCCAAAACTCAATTGTGTCAATACCCATATCTGTGTAGAAACAATTAGTTGGGTGGTTAAGGAATTTTAAAGTTTTATCCCCGTTGTATCACCCCCGGCTCCCGGAGACGAAGCCGGGACCTGACAATTCATAAAATCGTCAGGTCTTTTTTCCGTTGTGGCTTTTTGCGTTTTGATTTACGGCGCCGCTTAAACGCTTTTGCTGTCAGGATTTCGATAGGTCAAACGCTTGCCGACGACGCCTTTCAAGGCGCGATCGGCGCGCGCCGTGTCGTTCACGCCAAGGCCGGAACGGTTCGAATAGCGGAAATCAAATTCGGTCAAATAGCGGTGCAGATGCTTCTCTTTGCAATGCTGATAGATGCCTTTCATGCCGCGTTTGAAGATCGAATAATAGCCTTCGACGGTGTTGGTCGAGATGACGCGCTCACCCTCTAGCGTGCATATTCGTCCTTCGCGTGGTTCACGGTTTCATGGCTGGCGAACGCTTGGCCGATCTCAGGATACCAAGCCGCCTGATCAGTCATGATCGAAGCGTCGCGGCGAAACGTTGGCGTGAATGAACGGCTTCAATTCGGCAATGGTGGTGCCGTCGACGTGGAAACTCCGGGCCGATCCGCCGCGCTCGACAAGGGTCAAGGGCGACATTGCGAAAGCCGCTGCGGCCACCCATTTTCTTGCTCGACTTGGGCGCGCCTTCGATGCGGCCAAACACGGTTTCGTCAATCTCAACTATTCCGCCAGCGCCGCCCATCGGGGCCAAAGAGCCATCGCGCATAGCTTCGCGGATGCGATGGCCCATGAACCACGCGCTTTTGAGCGTAATTCCCAGAGTGCGGTGAAGCTGATTGCGCGCTGATGCCCTTTCTTGGAAGAGCAGATCAGATGGATCGCGGTGCAGCCAGTCGCGCATCGGGATATGGCTGAACTCGAAGATTGTCCCGACTTTGACCGTAAATGGCTTGCGGCAGGCATAGCACTTATAGAGGCCGATTCGGTCGCTTTTGCCGCTTCAATGGCTTCGGAGCGCTCAAACACGCCGCAATGCGGGCAAACGCGGCCATCCGCCCAAATCAGCGCCTCGACATGCGCGTAAGCGGCGGCTTCGTCGTTGAAGATGAGGGTCGGTGAAAACAGATTTGGACACGGCGAAAACTCCTATGCCGCCAACACTAGCAAAGGTGAGTGGTCCCGTCAAGTATAATATCCCCGTTATCCCGAAGATATGTTTAGCTTTTCGTGATCGCCAGCGATGCATTGAGTGGGGGCGGCGATGGTTGTCCGGGTTTCGACGGTGGCGTTCGAGGGCGTCGAGGCGCGCCCGATCGACGTGCAGGTGCAGATCGCCAGCGGCAATGTCGCGTTCATGATCGTCGGCCTCGGCGACAAGGCGGTGGCCGAATTGCGCGAGCGCGTGCGCGCGGCGCTGATCGCCTCGGGCCTCGCTTTGCCGGCCAGGCGCATCACCGTCAATCTCGCGCCCGCCGACATGCCCAAGGAGGGCAGCCATTACGATCTGCCGATCGCGCTCGGCGTGATGGCGGCGATCGGCGCCATTCCCGCCCGACGCGCTGCAGGGTTATACGGTGATCGGCGAACTGGCGCTCGACGGGGCGGTCACCGCGGTCGCCGGCGTTCTGCCGGCGGCGATCGCCGCCAATGCGCGCGGGCACGGCCTGATCTGCCCGGGCGCTGCGGCCCCGAAGCGGCCTGGGCGTCGGCCGATCTCGATATATTGGCGCCGCGTTCGCTGATCCAGCTCGCCAATCATTTCAAGGGCACGCAGGTGCTGGCGCGCCCCGGCCCGGCGATGCGCGGCGGCGGGCGCGCCACTGCCCGACCTGCGCGACATCAAGGGCCAGGAAAGCGCCAAGCGCGCGCTCGAAGTCGCGGCGGCGGGCGGCCATAATCTGCTGATGAGCGGGCCGCCGGGCGCCGGCAAATCGATGCTGGCGCAGCGGCTGCCGTCGATCCTGCCGCCGCTGCACGCCGCGCGAATTGCTCGAAGTGTCGATGATCCATTCGGTCGCCGGGCAATCTGGCGGGCGGCGCGCTGACCGATCGGCGGCCGTTTCGCGCGCCCCATCATTCGGCCTCGATGGCGGCGCTGGTCGGCGGCGGCGTCGCATGCCCGGCCGGGCGAGATTTCGCTCGCCCATCAAGGCGTGCTGTTCCTCGACGAATTGCCGGAATTTCAGCCGCAGGTGCTCGACAGCCTGCGCCAGCCGCTCGAGACCGGCGAAGTCGCCATCGCCCGCGCCAATCACCGCATCGTCTATCCCGCGCGCTTTCAACTTGTCGCGGCGATGAATCCCTGCCGCTGCGGCCATGCGCTCGATCCGGGCTTCACCTGCAAGCGGCAGCCGCGCCGCGCGCTGCGTCGCGCAATATCAAGCGCGACTTTCGGGACCTTTGCTCGATCGTATCGATCTGCATGATCGAGGTGCCGGCGGTCGACGCCGCCGATCTGCTGTTGCCGCCCGCGCGGAAGGCTCCGCGGAGGTCGCCGCGCGCGTCGCCGCCGCCCGGCGAATCCAGAGCGAGCGCTACGCGGCTCTCGGGCTTGCCGGCATGTCGCTGCAACGCCGCCGCACCCGGCCGACGTCATCGAAGAGGTGGCGCGGCCGGATCCGGCGGGCATGCTCTGCTGCGCGACGCGTCGGAACGGCTGCAGTATTTCCGCCCGCGGCTTTCACCGCGTTCTGAAGCTCGCGCGAACGATCGCCGATCTCGACGGCGCCGGCGACGGTCGGCCGTGCCCATCTTGCCGAGGCGCTCTCCTATCGCATCAACGGCAGCCAGGAATTGCGCGCCGCTTAACGCTCCTGTTGCAATGCGGTATCCCTTGGGAAAGAATTGAAAATCGGCGCGATAATGCTCAACCGGCTCCGAAACTCGGGAACAATTGGCATTGGCTTTCGGTTGATCGGCCCCGATATTTTTCTCTATATTCCCGTCTATTCCGCATCGCACAATAATTCATCGAGGTCGAAGACATGTCCCAACGCATACGTTCCATTGCAATGCTGTTCGGCGCCGTCAGCCTTTTTGCCGCGCCGCTGGCCATCCCGGCCCTCTCTCAAGCTTCGGCTGCCACGGCTCTTACCGCCGCTGATACAGACAAGGACGGCACGCTTGACATCAACGAGGTGAAGGCCGCCGCTGCTGCGGAATTCGACAAGCTCGACAAGGATAAGGACGGCACGATCGACCTGAAGGAAGCCGCTCATCACGTCAGCAAGAAGAACTTCATCGCGGCCGATCCGGATAAGGACAAAACCCTGAGCAAGGACGAATATGTCGCTCTGGCCGTTACTTTGTTCAAAGCTGCCAATCCAGACGGCGACAGCACGATCGATTTCGAAAGAATTGCATTCGACCGCCGGAATCGAACTTGATCGCGTGATCCGCTAAGCCAACGGTTCAAGCTGCGCCGGCTGCGGCTGCAGTCGGGCTTCGCAGCAAAAGCGCCCTTTCGAGGCAACACAATCGCAAGGCTTCGCGCATTACAATGACGTATGCGCGAAGCTTTTTTATCATCCGCGGCCGAGCCTACGCCAAGCCCCGCAGCGTCTGCTGTCGAACACGACACGACGGACTGGGCTTTTGCGCGCAAGGAGGCCGAGGACGCGCGCGACCGCGCCGAGGCCGCGAGCGAAGCGAAATCGCGCCTGCTCGCGACGATGAGCCACGAAATCCGCACGCCACTCAACGGTATCATGGGCTTCGCCGATCTCCTGGCGGCAACCGAGCTTGAGCCTGAGCAGCGCGCTTACGTCGAAGCCATCCGGACCTCGGGCAAAAGCCTTGTGGCGCTCGTCAACGAAATCCTCGACCTCTCGAAACTCGAGGCCGGCAAGATTACGCTCAATGAGGCGCCATTCGATGTCGCGCTGCTTGTCGAAGGCGCAATCGAAATTCTGGCGCCCCGCGCCCATGCCAAAGGCCTCGACATCGCAAGCTTCATCGGCGCCGATGTCCCTGCCACGGTCGCAGGCGATGCCGCGCGTTTGCGCCAGATCCTGCTCAATCTTGCTGGGAACGCCGTCAAATTCACCGAGCACGGTGGCCTGGGCCTGCGCGTAGCGCGCGCCCATGAGTCCATCAAATTTGCAATCACAGACACCGGCCCCGGCGTCGCCCCGGAAGATGCCGAGCGCATCTTCGAAGAATTCACGCAGACGATGCCGCCCGAAGCCAGCGGCGCCGGCCTTGGATTATCGATCTCGCGGCGCATTGCCGAGCGCATGGGCGGCAAGCTGGAACTCAAATCCACATCGGCGCATGGCTCCACTTTCGCACTGACATTGCCGCTCGCGGCCGTGGAGGCACCACCCGCGCCGGCACGGATCGAGCGACGGCTACTCGTCGTCTCGCCTTCGCCATTCGAGGCGCCTTATCTCGTGGAGAAACTGGTCGAGCATGGCGCCGAAGCCTTGCGCGCGCCAACGCTCAAATCCGGCCTTGCCGCCATCGATCAGGCGGTCCTCACCGAAACGCTGCCTGACACAATCATTATCGATTGTGTACTCGGCAGCGATGCGATCGCACAAATTACTGCCGCAGCTGACGCGGCCGGGATCGTGCAGAAACTCGTGCTGTTCACAGCGGCCCAGCGCCGAGACTTTGAGACGCAAACGTTGCGGGCGTTCGACGGCTGGCTCGTCAAGCCACTGCGACTGCGTTCACTTCTGGCGCGGATTGGCGCAGATGCGCCGCACAGCGCGCCGCCAGTGGAAAGTCCGACACCCGCGGATTTGTCTGGCTCTCGAATCCTGCTTGCTGAAGACAATGACATCAACGCATTGATCCTGCAGAAGCACCTGGAAAAATGCGGCGCGACCCTTGCGCGCGTCAGTGACGGACTGGCCGCACTTGCCTGCGTGCAAGACGCTCTCGCCGCGACACCGTTCGAGGCCATCATCCTCGATCTTCGTATGCCCGGCCTCGACGGCCTCACGCTGGCGCGCGAAATTCGCCACCTCGAGGCTGTGGCCCGTGCGCCGCGCGGCCGGCTCATCGCGGTGTCTGCTGACGCATTCGCGGAAACCAGGCAGCTCGCGCTTGACGCAGGAGTTGACGCGTTTCTGACGAAGCCCGTCGATTTTGCTGCGCTCGATACAGCCCTGACGGCTCCTCGCGAAGCTAGCCGCTGAGCTTGGCCATCAGCGCATCGGAAATCTCGAAGTTTGCATAGACGTTCTGCACATCGTCATTGTCTTCGAGAGAATCGATGGGCGGAGAATTTTCTCGCCTGTCTCGTCATCGACTGCGATCATATTCTGCGGTTTCCAGATGAGCCGACTTTACTCGGCTCTCCGAATTTCGTCTCCAAGGCTTTGCGCAACGTCGCGCATCGCCTCAAGCGTCGTCGTCACCTGATGATTTTCTCGGTCCGTGACGACATCTTCGGCGCCGGCATCGATCGCGGCTTCGAGCATCGCATCTTCGGAGGCAACCTTCTTCGGAAATTCGATCAGCACCGACACGGTCGAACATGAAGGAGACGGCGCCGGTTTCCGCGAGCGAGCCGCCCGCCTTGCTGAAATAGGAGCGCACTTCCCCGGCCGTGCGGTTGCGGTTGTCGGTCAGCGCCTCGACGATGACGGCGACGCCGCCCGGCGCATAGCCTTCGTAGCGCACTTCGTCGTAGTTCTCGCGCGTCGGCGGCGAAGCCTTCTTAATGGCGCGCTCGATGTTGTCTTTCGGCATGTTTTCCGCGCGGGCCTCGAGCACGGCCGCACGAAGCCGGGCATTCATCGCGGGGTCCGGCAGGCCAAGCTTGGCAGCGACAGTGATTTCGCGCGCGAGTTTCGAGAAGAGCTTGGAGCGGATCGCGTCCTGCTTGCCCTTCTTGTGCATGATGTTCTTGAACTGACTATGCCCTGCCATGCGGCCCTCAAGTCCTGCCTAAATCCGGGTTTCGTTGCGGCCGAACGGCCGTTTCGGCGGTCTATAAGCCGCCTTCGGCCGAAAATAAAGGAAGAGGCCTAGTCGTCGTCCGCTGCCAAGGCCGCGCCGTGCTCGCGCCGGGCTGCTCGCCATATATCACCGGCCGCGTCGGCGTTCAGCGCCGCAATGCCGAGACCCACGATAATATCCGGCCAAACGCTTGGCCAAAGCGCTGTGACACCCGCCGCGGCCATGATGGCGATATTGGCAAACGTGTCGTTGCGGGCCGACAAAAAAGCCGCCCGCGTCAGGCTACCGGCGGCGTTGCGCACCCGCGCCAATAACAGGGCGCAGGTGGTGTTGACTAACAGGGCTATAAAACCCATCAGGGCAAAAGGGGCCGCCTTGGGCGCCTGTGGCCCGCTCCCCATAAACTTGTGGATCAGCGTCACGATGAATGCGATGGCGGGCAGCAATAGAATGGCGGCCAAGGCAAAACCGATTCGCGCCCGCACCAGGGGAGAAAACCGCAGGGCGGTGAGCGCCAGAATGCTCAGCGCCGCGTCCTCGACGAAATCGACACTATCGGCCAGAAGCGACACGGCGCCGATCGCCTCAGCGACAACAAACTCGATGACGAAAAAAGCAAGGTTCAGCGCGATGACAAGCCGCAACGTCGATTGCAGCCGCGGATTCGCGCTGAAGCCTGTTTCGCTCATTTAGCCGCGGCCTGGAGCTTTAAAGCCTTGCGCAATTCGACCTGCGCCGCGTCTCGCGCGGCCTGAAAGCGCGGGTCCCGCTCGAGAATTGGAAAGAGCGCATAGGCGAGCAGCTTTCCGGCAGCAAGATCGCTCGGGTGATGCACGCCGCAGACAAGCCGGCTATGGGCAAAATCATCCGCCCGCGCGAGGATTGCGTCTTTCTTCTCGGGCAGGATCGAAGCGAGCGTCAGCGCTTCGAGATAGCCGGTCATCGTGTGGCCGCTTGGATAGGAATTGTCGATCTTCTTGACCGGGCAGACCGGGTGCAAATCCTTGTCGACTGCGAACGGGCGCAGACGCGCGTAAACAAATTTGACGGGCTCGATATCGGACTTTTCCGCGGTCTCGACCACGCCCGAGAGCGCCGCCGTCGCCGGCAACGCCTTGGGGTTGAACCCACCGCCGAAAAGCGTCGCAAAAAGGAAAATGTTGCGTGTCGCAGCGTCGGACTGGACATGAGCGATGTCGGCAGCGCTCCGGTGTGCCTGAATGTCCATAAGCACGACAAGTTCGGCTTTGTCTTGATCGCTGCCGGGCTTCGGCGGTGACGGCAGCATATCTGCAAAGGCCGCCACGGGAGGCACCGTCACCAGTTGTCCGGCACGGGTGAACCCGAAAAGCTGCGTGACGATCAGACCGCCAACGAGCCAATACGCTGAATGTCTCATTTCGTCTCCCAAAAATCCGGGCGTGCCTGCGAAAGCCGGCCGCCGATGCGCACCGGCGCGACCCTTATCGCGTGGCCTTGTGCATTTGTTTCGACAGCGAGGCCGCAGAGGGTCGCCTGCCCGCCAGCCGGCTCCAGCCTATTGCCCGGCACTTTGGTAGTGAATCGGCGCAGCGGCTCTTCCTTCTCCATGCCGATGACCGAATCGTAGTCGCCGGTCATGCCCGCGTCGGTCTGGTAGGCGGTGCCTTGCGGCAGAATCTGGTGGTCGGCAGTCGGCACATGGGTGTGGGTGCCGACGACGAGGGAGACGCGGCCGTCGAAGAAATGCGCCCAAGGCCAGCTTCTCGCTCGTAGCCTCGGCGTGGAAATCGACGATAGCGGCGTCGCGGCTTCGCCGAGCGGGCAGGCAGCGAGCTCGCGTCCACGGCCGCGAACGGATCGTCGAGCGCATCCATGAACAGGCGGCCGAGGAGATTGACGACGAGCACGCGCGCGCCTGCCGCTGTCTCGATGAGCGTCGCGCCGGCGCCTGGCGTTCCGGCCGGATAGTTGAGCGGGCGGATCAGGCGGGGCTACGCGTCGATGAAGGTCAGCGCCTCGCGCTGGTCGAAGGAATGATTGCCGAGCGTCACGCAATCGGCGCCGGCGGCGAGAAAATCGCCGAGGATCGCCTCGGTGATGCCGAAGCCGGCGGCGGCGTTCTCGCCGTTGACGACGACGAAGTCGAGGCCGAGGCGCGGCTCAGGCCGGGCAAGTATCAGCCAGCGCAAGGCGGCCCGCCCGGCCGACGACGTCGCCGATGAAAAAAAGACGCATTCAGAAATCCTGCTCTGGCTGGAACATATTAGCCGAAGCGCCAGCCGTCGAACGGCCCTTTGAAGACGAAGAACGCGCCGAGTGCAATGAAGGCGAAGCCGACCAGATGATTGAGGGTCAGACGCTGGCCGAGATAGAGCACCGAGAAGATTGCAAAAACGGCGAGCGTGATGACTTCCTGCATCGCCTTCAATTCCGCACCATCATAAACCGCACTCCCATAGCGGTTGGCGGGGACGGCGAAGCAATATTCGACAAATGCGATCATCCAGCTCAGCAGTATGACGAGCCACAACGGCTTGTCCTTGAACTTCAAATGCCCGTACCAGGCAAAAGTCATGAAGATGTTGGAGCAGGTCAGCAGAAGAATCGGCAGCAGGCGCGGCGGGATATTGAACATGAAAAGACTTCCGTTGGGCGGCTATGAATTGCAAACGATCCACTCGCGATCTGTCAGCACATAATCGAGCGGCTCGTCGGTCGCCTCGGCTGGGATCGTCGGGAGCTCTTGCACGGCATAGCCAACGCCCACGGCGGCAATCCGTTGCTTCGCACGTAGCCGTGCCAATGTGCGGTCGTAAAAACCCGCGCCATAGCCAAGGCGATTGCCTACTCGGTCAAACGCGGCGAGCGGAACGAAGACGAGATCGGGGAAGACTTCCGGCGCCGGCGCGGGCTCCATGATGCCCCATTTGGCCTCGGTCAGGGGTCCGCCCGGCGACCATGCGCGGAATTCCAGCGGCTTGCGGAATCCGCGCATCACCGGCAGCGCGTTGTGATCCCCGCGCCGCGAGCCCTTCGAGAAGCGGCAGCGTCGCGACCTCGTCGTTGATCGCCCAGAAAACGGAGGCGATCTTCGCGCCGCGGTCGGTCGCGAAAGCGCCGCCAGCCTCGGCCAGATGCACGGCAAACGCCTTTGCCTCCGCCGCCGTAACCCGGGCCCGCCGCGCGAGAGCCTCGGCACGCAGCGCAGCTTTGGAAGACGCGTCGGTCAATGTCTGCTTTGGAAAATTCGAGATAGGGAAAAGCGCGGGGCCACGATGGCCGTGGGATTTCGATCCCGGGAACCTACAAAGTAGGTGGGCGCCGTGTACCCAAGCCCACGGGCAAGGACAGGGACAGCTCCCGTCGAGATCGATAAGGCCCCGGGGAATTTGATCCTCACGCACCCCGCAGCTCCGCCAAATAAATCTAGGACCGGCGGAGGCTGATTGCTAGAGGCATTTGTGCGTGCCGATCAGGCCTGCGCGGGGAGCGCTTTCTTGACCGCTTCGACGATCGCCTTGAACGCGACCGGCTCGCTGATCGCAAGCTCCGACAGGACCTTGCGGTCCATCTCGATGCCGGCAAGCGACAGGCCGTTGATGAAGCGCGAATAGGTCAGGCCGAACTCACGCACCGCGGCGTTGAGGCGCTGAATCCAAAGCGCCCGGAACTCGCGCTTGCGGACTTTGCGGTCGCGCGTCGCATATTGCATCGAGCGATCCACCGCGGCCTTGGCGGCGCGGATCGTATTCTTGCGGCGGCCATAGAAACCTTTGGCGGCCTTCAAGGTCTTCTTATGTTTGGCGTGCGAGGTGACGCCGCGTTTGACGCGAGCCATGAAACATCTCCGGATCACGAAATGGAACAAATCTGCACTTCTCATAGCGTTAATCGTTCGGCAGGAAGTACTTCTTCACGTTGTCGCCGTCGCTCTTGAACAGCACATTGGTGCCGCGCAGATTGCGGATCTGCTTGTTGGTGCGCTTGATCATGCCGTGGCGCTTGCCGCGATGGGCATAGACCACCTTGCCGGTGCCGGTCAGCTTGAAACGCTTCTTGGCGCCGGACTTCGTCTTCAACTTGGGCATTTGCTCGTCTCCATAGGCGATATGCGCCGAGCGCAGCCGCCAAATTATTGTTTGAGCAGGAAAAATCCCGCTCCCGTTCGTTACCGAACGAGCGAATGAACCGCCACGGCAGCCCTTATCAGCCGGGCGGTTCAGGGAAGCGGAGCTTATAAGCGCAAAGCCACGCGCAACGCAAGTATCCGGACGAGGACTAATCCGCGTATCTTGATAAATCATGATGTTTCATGATACAAAGCACAAAGAGGTAAATTATGGCAGCCCCCGTCCGTGAGAAATTGCGACGCAAGTCGATTTGGAAATTTTGTCCGAGGTGCGCGCGATCGCCCAGACCGAGGGGCGCCATTTGCAAATCGTCATCGAAGAGGCGCTCGTCGACTTAATCGAAAAGCGCAAGCAAGGGCGACCGCGCGCCCGCATTATGGCAGCCTACGAAGCCAGTCACGAAAAGTTCGGCGCACTTTATAAAAAGCTGGCCGAGTGACCGAATATTTGACCGTCATTGAAGTTTTGGCGATCCACAAAGATCAGATCGATCGGTACGGAGGCACCTCAGGTATTCGCGACCGCGGGCTTCTCGAAGCGGCTCTTTTTCGTCCCCAGACAGGCTACTATGCCGACCTCATCGAGGAGGCAGCCGATTATGGGAAAGCCTCTCGCAAAACCATCCTTTCGTCGATGGCAACAAGCGAACGGCCTTCGCGACAGCCTATACTTTTCTGGTTATCAACGGCGCACGGTGGACGGCGGACGCGCGGAACACCGAGACGTTCATTCTCAGATTATACGCCAAGGGCGATCTTGATTTTGACCACCTGAGCCGGTGGCTGCGCAGCAATATTGCCTTCTGACATTGCGATCGCGCCAAGA
>CAWKON010000022.1:0-6634 GCA_963851225.1 uncultured Alphaproteobacteria bacterium
GGCATTTCTTCCTTGGTCACGCTCGGGTTGCACAAAAAACGCCCGAACCGCACCTCGCCGGCTCGCGAGCCTCCGAGCTTGCGCAGGCAGCAGTTCTTCTTATCGACGAGCGCGCTGAGAAAATCGCGCCCCCTTTTTTGAGCCGTTCATCGCCGAACGACCCCAGTTCGCCATGACCTGTCATTGTCGAATCCCTCCCGATTTGTTATCGGCAAGGAATCACGCTAGCCGCGTCGCCGTAACCCCAGGACTCGTGTGCATGCGGTAGATCTCTTGGAGGGATGCAACAAAAGCCGCGAAGCATCTTTCCAGAGATTTTGGCTTCAGCAGCCGGAAAACCTTGCGGAAGGTTTGGGCCTGGGGAATGCCTGCCTTGTAAGGCAAAAACTTCTTAAGCCAGGCGAGATATTCGCGGGTTAAGAGCTCGACCGCCTCAAAATCGTCGGCCCCGCACAAGACGCCAACCAGCTTCGCAAGCAGGATTTCGTCCAGCGGATAGGTCACCATACCGGCAACGCGATGATCGGGAATCTCCTTGATTTGCTCCGAAAAACTGACTGTCATGGCGGTCTCCTTCGAACCCCACTCGAATCCCTCCGCTTTAAGAAACCGCTAGCAATTTAGGGCTCTGCCCTGGGGGTGCACCACAGCCGCTAACCTGCGGCGAGCGAGTAAGAACGCGGAGGCGGCGATTAAGACGAGGCCGCCGGCGACATAAGGTACAGCGCCGAATGTCGGTCCGACCCTGAAGGGAAAGCGTGACACAAAAACCCGGCCATGGTGGTCCCGCGCCGTGACCAAGCCGATGAAATTGCCGGTCTTGCTGAAAACATGCTCGAACAGGAGCGTTCCCATGGGATATTTTTGTGGAGACAAATAGGCCTCCGTGTTTTCCTCCGTGTTGTCTTCGGCCTCTACTTGCCCGACATTGCGAAGGATGCGGAAATCGATCGCCATGTCGCGCAGTTCATTGTAAAAGTCCGAGGTAAAGCCCATTCCGCCCGAATTTTGCTCCACATCGAGAACAATCAACGCGCGGCGGGCGGCCGGAATGTCGCGACAGAACGGCCCAGAGAATTGCGTTTCGGGCAGGTAACTGTTGTAGTTCATCAAATAGGGACCCACGCGTATGACGCAGCGGTCCCGGACCAAGGTTACGCCCTCGCGCGCCAAGGCATGCGAAGCGAGAATAGGGGTAATGACGAACCAGACGAAGAGCAGCGTGATATTCTTCATTTTCCACTCTCCAACGAAAATGCCCCGGGAGCCGGGCCGCTGCCGGGATTAAGCTCTCCCTTGCGACCTCACAACGTTGGGTTCGTGGACAACCGCCCGCTTTTAACGTTTTGGACGCGGCTATCCCGCCAAAAATGCGTTAGGAAGCGCCAGCTATACGCGGATGGAGGCGGAAGTGTCGCAATTAGATGGCTTGAACGTTTCACGTTTGCAGACAAAACGCCGGCCGGACCGTGAATCGGGATGCAGCGCCTCGCCAAATCCGGCCACCAAGAATAATTGCGGAATCGCCCGTGAAGAATTTGATGCTGATCGCATGCATGGCTGGAGTGCTCATGGCGGCGAGCGGTGCGCCCTCGCGGGCCGCGGGCCGATTGGCAGGCCTCTTCGGAAACCCCCCTACTCCTTGCGAGGCAGATTGCCGGAAACAAGCAAACACGTGCAAAGATCAGTGCTCGCAAGAGGGCAAGCATTGCATCTATGCCTGCGACTCGGAGTGCCGGGCGAGCTGCGATGGGTTCGAGAAAGCGTGCAGCCGACACTACTAAGGCGCCAAGAAAGACTAGGGTCAGAACTCATTAATTGTTTCGCTGTGACACTACAATCCTGACTCGTTTTTGGAAGGGATTGGAGTCTTGCGGCGGAGTCTGTTTTGGCTGAGCGATGAGCAATGGGAGCGGATTGAACCTCAGCTGCCGACGGACGTGTGGGGCGTCGAGCGGGTGGATGACCGTCGCGTCATCAGCGGCATCGTGCATGTGCTGAAGAGCGGATGCCGCTGGTGCGATTGCCCGCCCGAGCATGGTCCTCCGGCAACAATCTACAACCGCTTCGTGCCCTGGGCTGAGCGCGGCATCTGGGAAAATATGTTCCGCAAACTGGCTGGCAACCGACGATCCACAGATACGCAGATGATCGACTCCTCGCACATCAAGGCGCATCGATCGGCGGCGGGCGGAAAATGGGGGAACAGAAACAGGCTGTTGGCCGCTCACGCGGAGGGCGCAACACGAAGATACACGCAGTCGCAGATGCTAAAGGACGCCTTCTCGCCATCCTGCTGACCGGAGGCGAGGTGCACGATTGTCCGGTGGCGGAGCGCCTGATCCGCGGAGTGAAACCGTCAAAACGCATGCTTGGCGATAAGGCCTACGATAGCGCCGAGTTGCGCGACGATCTGGACGCGCGGAGGACCAAGCCGGTGATCCCAAATCGCAGCAATAGAAAGCAGACGTTCTACTTCAGCAAGCGCCTCTATAAGGCGCGATGGCGCATCGAAAGCGCCTTCAACAGATTGAAGGACTTCAGACGCATCGCAACCCGCTACGACAAGCTGGCAAGAAATTACCTCGCCTCTGTCTGCCTTGCCGCCGCTCTTGTATGGCGGATCTAATGAGTCTGGACCCAAAACCATTGGCGGCTCCCCTTAATGCAATTATGGCTGGCAAGCCGACTGAAGGTCCGGGGGACCGCTTCGTCATCTTCACTCCCGATTGCGGCCGGCCACCATGCCCGCCGCTGTAAAGGAGTAAAATCTTCATATCGGACCGTTCGAATTTGCGTGGCCCGCTCGGCATCCGGCCGGCCCGTCGGCGTGCGCGGCGGCCGCTCCTCGCCTCAAAGAAAATTCCTGGGCCAGATCATCGCGCGCCACATATGCGCGACGGGGGAATTGTCGAAGCCCAAGCCTTCTTTGGGCTGACGGAAATGGCGGCCCACGATGTCCGCGAAAACTTCCAGATCGACCGTGGTACTCGGGTCGAACGCATAAAGATCGTTAAGCGTAATCATGCGCGACATCCCATACCATTTGTGGGCTCTCGCATATTCGTAGTCCGCGCGAATATATGGCTCTGGCTTGTAGTTCTCGCCAAAAATCTCAAGATAGGCTTTCGGATACTCATAACCTACTGCGGGATCAGGGAAGAACCGCAAGGCTTGGTGATAGCGCACGGCCCAAGCAATCTCCTCGCCGACATAAGGCGCGATGAGTTGCGCCCCCCAATAGCCATGGTCGCCGCCGATCAGGCCTACCATGGCGATATCATGCAAGAGGCACGCAAGCACGCCTTTCTCCTCAACGCCCGCCTTTAGCGCGAGGTTGGCGCTCTGCAGAAGATGGCTGGCGGCGGCGGGGTCGAACCTGAACTTGAAGAAGTCGAAAAGGGTCGGCGCCGCGGGCATTTTGGGGAGGGCTGGGTCATCCCCCATCATCGCCTTGCGCGGCCCGCGGTTACCCGGTGCGAGGGCGTCGAACCGGTTAAAATATTCCGACGTGCCCATGGTTGCGAGCGCGGATTTGACCACGATTTTCTCGGAAACTGGCTTTAGTCCGGCCGCCTTCGGAGCGTCCGCCGCGCGAAGGAAATCTTCGGGTCTGTCGTCCATCTGGCCGGCCTCTTTAATGCGCCTGGCGCCCCGGCATTCCATCCAACCGGGCAAACTGCGCTTTCGCGGGCGATCCGAATGCCAGCGCCGGGCAGAACGATCACCTTATTGCACGGCACCTAGCTTATAAAAACCCCACGCCGAGCCATTGCTCAACAAGAAAATCACGAATTAACAACGAATACGATAACACCAAGTCCACAATTGAACCAAAAAATATTGTTTTGCGAAGAAGGCGCCACATACAATGACATTCCTTCTGAAATCGCGTGTAATATCGTTTGAAAGAAGGCTATACCGCCACAGTAACCAAAGAAACACAATCAGATGATAGCTATTACATTTCCAAATTGTTGGCGCATAAAGCGTCCATGCCATTTTGCATCATATTTTCCAATTCTACAGTGCAATTGCACTTCGATCAAGTCTCGTAAGGACTGGGCTTCAAAGTAATATGGAGCGTCCAGCCCGCGGACATTTCCGCTCTCCCATGCCGCCCGAGCATCACGGCGCGGGCGGGTAGCTTGCCCCTTTGGGGCAGTTTCCGCGAGCCGGATACCGCCTCCGGCACTCAAATACCGTTTATCGGGCAAATAATCACGGCTGCGTGGCCCGGCAAGGGCTGATTCTCGCGCCACCGCGAAAAAGCCTGGACAGCGACTAACCCGCGCAGCAAGAAAGCTTCGTCACGTCTTTCTCGAACGCCAGCGCCGCGAGCTTCAATCCTTCGACGGTGGTGAGGTAGGGAAAAATCGCCTCCGCGAGATCGTCGATCGAAAGTCCATGCCGGATCGCCAGCGCCGCCGTCTGAATGCTGTCGGCGCCTTCCGGCGCGAGGATATGGGCGCCGAGCAGCTGCCGCGTTCTTCCATCCGCCACGAGTTTGATCAGACCCCGCGTATCCCTGGCGGCCAGCGCACGGGCCAGCTGATCCAGAGCGAGCACAGACACCCGCACCTCGTATCCTGCCGCCTGCGCGGCGGTCTCGGTGAGGCCGACGCTCGCCACCTGCGGATCGGTAAAGACTACGGCGGGCATGGCGGCGCTGTTGTAGCGCAAACTGTCGCCGTTCAGCGCGTTTTTGGCGGCGAGCTTCGCCCCATAGGCGGCCATGTAGACGAATTGATCGCGCCCAGTCACGTCGCCCGCCGCATAGACACCAGGGCGGCTCGTGCGCATGTATGCATCAACCGCGATGGCGCCACGCATGGAAAGTTCAATTCCATGTTCGGCGAGGCCGAGGCCTTCGGTGTTCGGTGTGCGGCCGGTAGCGATCAAGAACTCTTCCGGCCTCCAACACGGCAGGGTATCCATCGCGGCTTATGTCGAGCGCGATGCCTGCGCTTGTCTCCCGGATGGCGCGATAGGAAACGCCCGCGACGACGCTTATGCTTTCGCCTGTAAAATAGCTTTGTAGCGCCGCGCCGATTTCGGGCTCGGCTTCCGGCAAAAGTGTTGAGCGAAAAACGAGCGTCACCGCGACGCCGGCGCGGGAAAACATTTGCGCCAGTTCGGCACCCGCAAAGCCACCGCCAATCACGAGTAGTGAGCGGGGAAGCGTGGTCAGTTCGAAGGCGGTGGTGCTGGTGAGATAATCCACGCCCGCGATTCCCAAAATTTCCGGAATGGCCGGCCGCGCGCCGGTCGCGATGATGATTTTGGCGGCCGCGATTGGCTCGCCGCCAATCAGCACACCGCCTTCCCGTAGACATGCCTTGCCTTCGAGATAGGCGATGTTGTTGTAGGCTGGTAGGAGATCGACGTATTTTGCCTGCCGGAGGCTCGCCACGAGATCGTCCTTTTGCCGCGCGACCGCGCCCCAATCGTCGATCCGCGCCGATGCGGAAATACCTGAAAAACGCGCAGCCCCACTTGCCTGGTGCAGTGTTTCCGTGGCCCGGATCAGGGTTTTAGACGGCACGCAACCAATATTGACGCAAGTTCCGCCGATGGTGCCGCCGCCAATGAGCGCCACCCGCGCGCCTTTCTCCGCCGCCGTGATGGCGGCAGAGAAACCGGCCGAGCCCGCGCCGATCACGGCGAGGTCGTAGGCCTTGCCGTTGCTCTTCTTGGGCGCGCAGCAATCGTTCATAATTTTCTGATCTGTTCGCTAGCCGCGGCAGCCGTAGGGCGGCGCCGGAACCGCAGTCCAATTAGCCCTAGGCAAATGAACAGAACTGGGATCAAAACATAAGTGCCTTTGGCAAGCCACGCCGTGAGACCCAATGAACCCAGCGCCCCGGCCAGAAGCGGGGCTGCACAGCAAATCGCCGCCAACACGGCCCCGGCAGCGCCGGCGGTGAGCGCGCGGTCATTCATGGCCACAGCATCCCTTCCGTATAAGGGAACGAGGGATAGCCCGCTTCGGTCGTTGCCTTGATGAGCGCTTTCACGTCCACCCTCGTGTCGTCGAAGGTGACGATCGCCGTCTTGGTCTTGTCCGACACTGCGACATTGGTGACGCCGGAAACAGCCGCGAGGCTTTCCTTTATGACGTGCGGACAGGCCCCGCAGTACTAATTTCGAACCGCGAGCGTCACTGTCGTTTCGCCCGCGAAGGCGGGCGCGGCGAGCACCCCCAGCGAGAGTGTCATAGCGACGAGCGTTTTGGTCATGGCCCAGTTCCTTTCACGATTTGAGGATCGGCGATGCAAGAAGGTCGACCTCCGCCGGCCTCTATTTGAACGATAGCGCTTTGCAATTGTCAGTCACTGACCACCTCGTCTCGGATGGATTTGTTTTGACTAAGTCAATAGTTTTAGACCCCAACTCCTTCGGACCGCCAAACAACGACTCTACCATCACGACAATGAAGAATAAGCCTCCGACCGGCCCATTATTTTCGTGTTCATCAGTAGACCAAGTATCATACGCGAGGTCGAAAGAGTACTGACTGGCTTCCGGCCCGGCAGTTGGGACGTTTATGCCGAGCAGAACAAAAGCAATGCCATTGATCTCAAGTTTTGTGCCTTCCGGGATAGTGGTATCCATGGCACTCGAAACGCCCGTG
>CAWKON010000023.1:0-96367 GCA_963851225.1 uncultured Alphaproteobacteria bacterium
TCGCGCAGCCAGGTCGCGGCGCTGCCTGCCGCGAAGGGGTTGTAGTCGTTATAACCCGTGTCTATCGCCACGAGCTGCCAATGCGCGTTGCGCAACGCAAAATAGCTGGCGGGCTGTCCGAGGCGGTCGAGCAGTGCGTAATAAGGTTTTGCGCCGCTGTACATGTCATGGTTGCCACACAGCGTGAATACGGGCTGCGTCGGAAACACGGCGCGCACGTTGGCGTAGAACGCGTCGCTCTCCGCCGCGGTCCCGGCATAGTAGATGTCGCCGAGGTGAATGAGGATGTCCGCTTGCAGCGCCGCGGTCGCCGTCAGCAAGGCCTGCGCGCGCGCTTCGCCGGTGCCCCAGTCGCTGATGAATGCCACCTTGGCTTGATCGCTGAGGATCGGCGCGGCGGCGGGATTGCGCAGGTCGGGCAGGACGAAATCTTGCAGATCGGTCCAAACTCGATAGGGCGTGTCGCTGCGATTGCGCGACGCGACATGCTCCAAGAAGACGTCGATGGCTTGGCTCCAAGCCACGTCGCACGACCCGTATCTCGGCAGCTCCTCCTCCGCCGCCGCGATCTTCGCCGGATCGCCGCTGGCTCGAGCGCGTGCGAGGTCGAGATAGAGCTTGGCGCATTGCTCCAAACTCGCCGCAGCCGCGTCGACTCCGCGGCCGAGCCTGTGCTGCGACGCGGCCGACGGCGCGGTGGCCGCCCGAGCGAGCGCCTGCAGCATCGCGGACTGGTGATTGACGGGCGCCGGTCGCGCGCCGGACGCTGCGGGCCGCCTTTGCTCCACAGCCACGATCGCTGACTGAAACAGCGAAAGATCGGCGTCGGGCCAATGCGCCATCTGCGGCGGTTCGGTCATAGGGTCTCTCCCCGTTGTCGGGTCCTGGCGCTCGCCTTCACGCGGCGATCAGTTTGCTTGCGCGTTCCGCAAGCGCGGCGATCGTGCGCGACGGATTGACGCCAATGGCGTGCGGCACGATCGCGCCGTCGAGCACGAACAGGTTCTGATAACCAAACACCGCGCCGCGATGATCGACCACGCCCGAAGCGGCATCGGCGCCCATGTTGCAGCCGCCGAGCGGATGCGGCGTGACCAGCATCTTGAGCAGGCTCCAAGTCGGCGGGACGATCGCGGTCCCGCCCGTCGCAGCCGCGAGGCGTTTGTGCTGCGCGATGATCGTCTCGATCAGCGGCGCCGATTTGGTGACGTCCCAATTCAAAGCGAGCTCGCCGCCGACGGAAAACAATCCGGGTTCTGTGAGGGTCAACTGGCCGTCGCCCGCGTCGACCCCTTGCGCGAACCACGGCATCAGGCTTCGCAAGGGTTGGTCCTTGCGCAGCAGAGCGGAGAACTTGTCGGCGATCAGCCGCGTGGCGACGCCGGTGGTAGGATCGTCAGCAAGGCGCATGAACATGCCGAGCAGGAGATCCGGAACCCCACCGTCCTAAATCCAGAACCGACGACGGTCAATGCTGCCATCCTCAAAATCAATGATCGAGGCGATGGTTGGGCCGGCAGAGGCGTCGACTTTGCGCTCGGCGTAGAAGGCGGGCGTCAGGAAATCTCCATTGCTGCTCCAGCCGCATCCCAGGCGCGGACTAAGTCCAGGGAGCGTTGCGTGGATGTCGCGGTTGCGCAGCAGAAGCTCGGTCGAGCCGAGCGAGCCGGCAGCGACAATGAGCTGGTCAGCGGTTTCGAAGCCGGGAATGCGTTCGCCGCCTTCGAGCCGGACGAAATCGACCCGCCAACCCGTTCCCTCCGGCGAGATGCGGTCCGCGAGGTGCAACGGGCGCACCTCGACGCCAAACTTCGTCTCGGCGCGATAGAGATAGTTGAGATCGAGCGTGTTGCGTGCCTTGACGGGACAACCGACATCGCATTGGCCGAGATGCACGCAGTGCCCTGCGCGGCGCCATGCTTGTTGACGACCGGCTTGCTTGCGCTTTCCTCGCGCGGTCGCGCATAGGTCCAATCCGGGTCGAATTTGACAGCGAGATCGACCTGGCGGAAGCGATCGGCCGCGCCGATCGCCGTCGCCGCGTCGCGCATCAATTTCATCCGTTCGGTCCATTGATTGGCGGGAACCGGCGCGACCTCCATCATGTCGGCGACTGTGGCGTAATGCGGGGCCAGGTCGGCGTAAGTGATCTCCGCCGGCCAGCCGTCGGCGAATGCGGAGGCGGGCGCCGGCGTCGAAATATTGGCGTAGATATGCGAGCCGCCGCCGACTGCCGCGCCCTGCGCCACCGCCATATGCGGGAACAACCGTAGGTCGAGCCAACCGTTATGGCGCTCGGGATTCGAATGGCTCCACAGCCACGGGTCGCCAGGCTCGCGTGGCAACGTTTCCGCGGTCCAGCGGCGCCCGCGCTCCAGCACCAGCACTTTCGCGCCCGCCTCCGCAAACCGCAGCGCGGCGACAGCGCCGCCAAATCCGCTACCGATCACCATAACGTCGAACGGCATGAACCGCGCTCCCACCGTCTGGATTTAAAAAGCAGCTTGCAATGTCAAACTCGCAAATCTAGTCGAACTCTGTCGTCACAGAATCGGAAAGTCAATGGAAGTTGCTCAATATCGCCGCCGCAGGCAAATTGCCGTAGCCAATCTTAATTGTGTGGTCATGCCGGCCGAGCTTCACGGTTTCTGGCTCATTTGCAAGACCCATGTCGCATGCCCCTTAGCACGAATCTCACGCATGATTACGTCCTTTATGTTACACGAATTAACTGCCGCCGGGTCGGCTGTTGCCACGGCCTTCCGGCTTCAAGGCGCATCAGGGTTGCCACGTTCCATATTGCCGCGCTTTGTGCTACAGTACTTACATGATTGATCTGTCTCAAGAAACCGAAGCGCTTATTCAGGCTAAAGCCGCTCGCACGGGGCGGACGGCTGATGAGATATTGCGCGAAGCGCTTGTCCGCTCCGGTGACGTATTGACGTGGCGCAGTTCGGTCGAGCCGCCGCCCGCAGGCTTGTCCAAGGACGAGCTGATCGCTCGCATGGAGGCAATTGCTGCCCGCAGCGCGGCGCGGCCTATGGCCGATCCAAGGTCGATCGACGAAATCATCGGTTACGATGATTTCGTCCTGCCTCGATGATCGTCATTGATACATCTGCGCTAATCGCCATTCTCAACCACGAGCCGGAACGCACAGCTTTTTACGAAGCCATTGCCGCCGCTGGTCGGTGTCTCGTCAGTGCCGTGACCTATCAAGAAGCCGGGCAGGTCTTTATTGCCAAACGTGGCGTCAACGGGCTTTATGATCCTGAGGATTTTCTTGCCCTCATCAAAGCCGAGATCATACCGCACGATATGCAGCTTGCCGCTTTGTCGCTAGAGGCGTTCCGGCGTTATGACAAAGGCATCGACCCCAAGGCGCGGCTCAATTTTTGCGATTGCGCGGTCTACGCGCTTGCCAAGGCGATGAATGCGCCGATGCTGTTCAAGGGCGACGATTTCGCGGCGACCGACATGAAATCCTGTCTCTGAATTGGCCCCTGCCCTGCCCGGCCGCCGTCATTGCGCCGCGTGCTTAGAGCACGTCTGCGTGGTGGGTGTGTTCTTCCTCAGCTTTGGGTCTCCCCATACCGATTTTCCAGCGAAAAGCTCGATGTTCGCCTTTTTGGCAAACCGCGCGACCGTCCTAGAGCTGATCCCACCGATTTGTCGGGCGACCTCGCTTGCATTCGGATTGGCTTTGAGCGCCTTGATGATTTGCGCGCGTTTTGCTTCTGGAATCATGCGCTCAGTAGAGCGCAACGCGAACGTTGCTACAAGTCACTCGACACGAATCAACAATTTAGGCAGGCTAGCACGATGCGCGCCGCGTTGTCCTGCAACTGTTTGGGAGAAGCAGACCCTAGAAACACAAAACCCGCCTTTGGGGCGGGCCGGTGTCCCGGCGAACCGGGGAATTCGATGATCTGAGCAATCACGAATTTCCCTGAAATCAAGCCCGAAGTCAAGAGGAAACAGCGTTTCCTCTAAGGGGGTGTTTGTGCCGGTATTTGGCTCCTTTCCGAGGCGGGTTGAACCATCAACCCGAAGGAGAGGCTATGTCTATTACGCAACTTTCGACGAATTAGCCCGCCCTGTTTTCAAGGAAGGAAGCGGGGGACGACGGCGCGCGCCCCTCCCCTGCCCCCGTCAAATCCGCCCGCAGCCGCAACCGCGCGGCATGGTAGCAATCCGACCTTGCCCGCACGGCCTCTTACCTCATGGGGCAAGCCAAGAACGACGCCGAGCGCGCCTTTGTCGAAAAGCTTTACGAGGAAGCCTTGGAGGAAGGGCCGGACTTCACCCACTATCGCAGCAAGAGCGCGTTCGATGCCGCGCCCCGTCTTGGCATCGACCGGCGCGCGCGTCGCCGGCCGGAGCGTGCTGGTTATCCTGGACACGAGCGAACTCAATTTTTCCTCCCACGCCTTGAGCAAGCAGGGTTTTGGGACGGCCGGCAACGGCGCGGACATTGGTTTTTTCATCCATCCGCAGCTGGTCGCAGACGCGCTGACGGGCGGGATCATCGGCCTTGCCGGCGCAAGCGTCATCAATCGTCTCGAAGGCGCGGCGACGGGCCGGCGCAAGCGCAAAGCTGATGATAAAGAGTCACGCCGCTGGCTCATGGGCGCGCAAACGGCGGGCGAGGTTCTGGCGCAGGCCGCGGAGATCACGGCCGCCGCCGGCCGCGAGAGCGGCATCTACAATGAGTTCGCGTGCCGCGCGGCGAACGTGCATCTCCTGACGCGTCTCGCGCAGGCCCGCGCCCTGGCCGGCGGCGGCCGATTATTTTCCTTCGCCGCGGCGCTGCCGGAACGGATGCGTTACGCGATCGAAGTCCCGGCCAAAGGCGCGCGTCCGGCGCGCAAGGCCGTTGTTTCGCTGAGCTTTGGCAAGGCGGAGGCCGCGCGTCCAGCCAATGGGGCCGGCAAGAGCCTAGCCAAGAGCGTTACGCTCAACATCGTTGACGTGCGCGAGATCGAGCCACCTGCGGGCGAGCCACCGGTGCGCTGGCTTTTGGCGACGACGCATGCGGCCGAAAGCGTCGAGGATGCGCGGCGCATCGTGTTCTGGTAGCGCCGGCGCTGGCTGATCGAGCAGTTTTTCCGTACCCTGAAGAGCCAATGCCTGCGCATTGAGGACAGCCAGATCCTTGAGGTCGAGCCGCTCGCGAAATTGGCCGTGGCGGCGATGATCGCGGCGGCGCGCGTGTTGCAGCTTGTGCAGGCGCGCGGCGGCGTGACCGGGGGCAGATGCCCGGTGACGCTTTTGAGGAGGCCGGCGAGCCTCTAATCGAGGCGCTTGTGACGAAGCTCGAAGGCAAGACGCAGAAGCAGAAAAACCCGCGCGCCAAAGGAACCCTGGCCCGAGCCGCCTGGGTCATCAGGCGCCTCGGCGGCTGGTCTGGCTATGCCGGCGGCGGCTATAAGCCGCCGGGACCAAAAACCATGTATGACGGCCTCGTCCAATGTGACCCATCAGGCGAGGCTGGACGATGGCAAAAAATGTGTGACTCCCGTAGGCCTATAAGGCGAGGGTTGTTCTGTGGAGCGGGGCCGGGTGAGGGCGGCTTCCACACCCTCAACCGTCGCCGCTTCGCGCCGACACCTTCTCCCGCATGCGGGAGAAGGGGCGCTCCTCACGTAACGTGATTATCTGAAAACCGTAGCATCTTTCGAGAAGCGAACTACGCTCGCTCCTCAGGATGAGGGGAGCAGCTTGTGCTGCAGCCCTTGACAATCGCCAGCGCGGCCCGAAACGCCGCCTCGGCGTCGAGCGCGGTCGTATCGAGCACGATGGCGTCCTTGGCCGCCATCAAGGGCGCCGTGGCGCGGCTTTTGTCGCGCTCATCGCGCTTGATAATCTCGTCGAGCACGGCGGCGTAATCGGCCGCTTCGCCCTGCGCTCGCAGCTCCAAGGCGCGGCGCGTCGCGCGCGCTTCGGCGCTCGCGGTGACGAAAATTTTGGGGCAGGCCTCGGGACAGATCACCGTGCCAATATCGCGGCCATCAAGCACGGCGCCGCCGGGCCGCTTGGCGAAGGCGCGCTGGAGTTCGACGAGCGCCGCGCGGACCTCGGGGATCGCGGCGACGACCGAGGCCGCTTCCGCCATCTCGCGGCCGCGCAGCGAGGTTTCGTCGAAATCGGTGAGCGCCAGGCCGCGCGCGGCGGCGATCGCGGCATCTTTCGAGCGAGAGGTCGCGGCCCTGCATCCATCAAAGCCCGCGCGGTCGCCCGGTAAAGCAGGCCGGTGTCGAGATGCGGCAGGCCAAAATGCCGCGCGAGATTGCGCGCGAGCGTGCCTTTCCCCGACGCGGCCGGCCCATCGATGGCGATGATCATTGGAACCGCGCCCCCAGCTGCTCCATGAGCACCCGAAACCCCGGAAAGCTCGTCGCGATCATGCGGGAATCGTCGATCGCCATCGGGCCTGCGCGAGGCCAAGGCCAAGACAAAGAAAGCTCATCGCGATGCGGTGGTCGAGATGGGTCGCGACCATGCCGCCCCCGGCGACATCGCCGGCGCGGCCCTCGACGATGAGATCGTCATCAATGATTTGGCAAGCGACCCCGCCTCGCGCAAGCCATCGGCCACCGCGCCGAGGCGGTCGGATTCCTTGACCCGCAACTCGGCAAGGCCGCGCATCCTTGTCTCGCCCGAGGCAAACGCGGCGGCAATCGCGAGAATGGGATATTCGTCGATCATCGAAGGCGCCGGGCACGCTGGCACATCGACACCCTTGAGCGCGGCCGCGCGCACGCGCAAATCCGCGACCTCCTCGCCGCCTTCATCGCGGCGGTCGAGGATGTCGATGCAGGCGCCCATTTCGAGCAAGGTGGTCGAGGAGACCGGTGCGCAAGGGGTTCATCATCATCCCCTCGATGACGATATCGGAACGCGGCACGATCGACGCGGCAACCAGAGGGAAAGCGGCGGAGGAAGGGTCCGAGGGCACGATCACCCGCGCCGGGCGCAATTCGGGGCGGCCTTCGAGGCTTATTTTCTGGCCGTGTTTTCCGAAAGGCTCGACCGCAATGGAAGCGCCGAAATATTTGAGCATTTTTTCGGTGTGGTCGCGGGTGGCCTCGGCCTCGATCACGGTCGTGCGGCCGGGCGAATTGAGACCGGCAAGGAGCACCGCCGATTTGATCTGCGCCGAGGCAACCGGCGGCGAGAAATTCGATCGGGAGTGGGCTCGCTCGTCCCCTTGAGTAGGCATCGGGCAGCGCCCGCCCGGCGCTTGCGACAAGACCTCGGCTCCCATCAGGCAAAGCGGATCGAGAATCCGCCGCATCGGGCGCTTTCGCAAGGAGGCATCGCCGTCGAAAGCGGCGGTGATCGCATGGCCGCCAGCAACGCCCATCATCAAACGCATGCCGGTTCCCGAATTGCCGAAATCGAGGGTTTCCCGCGGGGCAAGGAGCGAGCCGATCCCGCAGCCCCGGACGCTCCAGCGACCTTCGCCGCGCCGTTCCACCTTTGCGCCAAGCGCCGCGCAGGCGGCGGCGGTGCGCAGAACGTCGTCACCTTCGAGCAGGCCCTCGATTTCGGTCTCGCCGGCGCAGAGGAGGCCGAGAATCAGGGCCCGGTGCGAAATCGACTTGTCGCCCGGCGGCTTCACCCGGCCGCGCAACGGTCCGCCGGCGCGCGCGGAGAGCGCCGCCGCTAGTGCCTCCACGCAGGTCTCCCCGGCGAATAAGTCATTGATAAACCAGCCTCGTCAATCGGGTCCCCGCGCCTTCCGCCTGCTGGTAACATGGCGGAAGGGAACTGTCATCAAACCGCCGCCCTGCAATTCAACTTCCATTTGACAGCCGGGCCTTGCACCACTAACCGGACCGCAAAGTTCGTCCCTTCCAGAGGTAGGTTCCGTGGCCAAACCCGAACTCGGTAATAAGCATCAATGCCAGAACTGCGGCGCGCGTTTCTTCGATCTCAACAAATCGCCCGTTACCTGTCCGAAATGCGGGACGGTTTTTCATGCCGCGCCGCTTGTCGCGCGCGGCCCAACAGCGCCGCGGTTGCCGATGAGGATGAACGCCGAAGCCGCTGCAGGTGGCCGTGCTGGTTCCGCTCGAGGAAGCCGATGCAGGCGAGGACAAGGACGTGGTCATAGCGGACGACGATACCGAGATCGCAGCGGTCGACGATACGTTCCTCGAGGAAGAGGAGGAGGATGCCGACGACGTCGGCGATCTCATCGATGGCGAGATCGGGGACGAGGAGGAACGCTGATGTTTGGCTTGTGAAGCATGGCGGTTGAGGCTATAGAGCCGCCGCGTATTCCGCTCGCAGCGGGACCGCCGCTGGCAAGATCCACCCCAAGCGGACCTAGCGGGAATGCGCCAATTTCGGGTAGGCCGGGGTCATAGCTCAGTTGGGAGAGCGCTTCAATGGCATTGAAGAGGTCGGCGGTTCGATTCCGCCTGGCTCCACCACGCACTCCACTTAGGATTTTTGTTTAGAGTCCGTTTCGGATTTCAGCCGGCGACCGCACATGAAGCAAATGGCCCGATTTTATGAGGCAATGGATGTCCGTGTGTTGCTCGAAGCGTCCCTTCAACCTTGGTTGACTGGGAGGTGTCCGAAAGCTGACTTTTCGCGGCGAAGCAGTTTCGAAACGGCCTCTTACGTACCGATTTTAGGTGAATGTCGCCGCCCAACGCGGGATTCGCGTTTGAATACTTTGCTCTGGATTGATGGGGCTAGGCGTTTTGATTGAAACGAGCTCTGCTCGGTCGCGAGCAAATCGCGATTGAGGAGGATTTTTTCGGACGGCTTTATCGCCTGTCGGGACGGGTTGAATGATTCGCGTGCGGGGAACGCCGTGCTGCGCGACTCTCATGAGATATTGTTCATCGACATGTGCGCCGGGAATTCGACAACGCGCTGGGGGCAGCCGGAACGAATGCCGCGGCGTTGGGGTATGACCAGCTCGCCAAATCGAGCGTGCTGTATCACGGCCTATCCGTTATCGGTAGCGGCGCGATTCTCGCCGGCGTGATTCTTGGATCGGTCACAGCCTTGATCATCGAACGCAAACTTGCGCACGCCGCGGCCTTCGCGCTGGCAGGTGCGATTCTTACTTTCTTTGGATTGATTCATGGAGAGAAGATTGGCTTTGACAGCTCTCCAGAGGTCGCCGCCAGTTACATCACCGTCGCTGCCATTCTCTATGTCCGCGCCAGACGCGCTTCGTTCGCGTCCCATGCGGCCCATCACTCGACGCCATTGCCGGAAGGAGGCCAGGTGGAGACCACTTGACAAGGAAATTGTAATCGCCAGCCAAACCCGGTTACGCCGTGCCAACTCGAACGTATTCTGGCACCGCAGACGGGCGTTTTCGGCGGCCAAATGCGCCTCGGGATGCAGGACCGGCGACAATCCGCCACCTTGCCGACAATACTGGCAATCTATTCAATGCAAAAGATATTGGGAATTAATGGCTTGCCCCAGACGGTCGTTGTCCTCGACAAAAGTTGTGATGAATTCATGCAGGCCGGTCTTAAAAATTTCCTTGGTCGTTGTACTCGCGAGCCGCGCCAGCACCTCATGCGCTTGTTTTTGCGATGCGCCGGCGCGGCCATAGGCGCCGCCGATCGCGTCGAGGAAGTGGACGATATTGTCATAGCAGGCGATCAATGAGCGCGGCATTTCCTTCTTGAGGATCAGAAGATCGGCGATCAGCCATGGCTTCACGCTCTCACGATAGACCCAATGATAGGCGGTGAGCGACGACACCGCGCGCAGGATCGCGGTCCACTGAAAATAATCGAGCGAGCCGCCGACCGTTTCGGTTTCCGGTAAGAGCACGTGATATTTCACATCGAGGATTCGGGCGGTGTTATCTGCTCGCTCGATATAGAGGCCGAGGCGCGAGAACCAATAGGAATCGTTGCGCAACATGGTGCGGTCGACGCAACCGTCATAGTCGAGCGACGTCTTTTGGACGAATTCGAAGAAATGCGACAGCGCCTCACGGTCATAGCGGCTGGAACCATTGTTGCCTTTTTCGAATCTGCCAAGTTCGATCCAGGCGCCGTTAATCGCTTCCCACATTTCGGCGGTGAGCGCGGTGCGCACAGCCCGCCCGTTGGCCCGAGCGAATTTGATGCAATTGCAAATTGAGGAAGGATTATCCGGCGCGAATGTCAAATAGTCGACGACGCTGGCTTCCCCGGCGGCGCCGCGGGTCGCGCGGAAACCTTGCGCCGCGCCCGACAATTCAAGCGCGCTTTCCCATTCGGTGCCGGCCCCGGAATAGCCCGCGGGAAGGGTGGCGAGGCGTTGCGTTGCTTTGATGATCCGGGCTAGAAAATCGGCGCGCTCAACGTAGCGCGCTAGCCAGTAGAGATTGTCCGCCGTGCGGGAAAGCATTGCCTGCCTCTAAACCATGAAAATCATGTCGATTGGCTTTGATTTTGGCATTGCAACGGGAGATTTTCGTCGAAGAGCAAATCCTCGACAATCCAGGTATCCTTGGTGCCGCCGCCCTGGCTCGAATTGACGACGAGCGATTTCTCCTTCAAGGCCACCCTGGTCAATCCGCCCGGCACGACCTTGATGCCATTCGCGCCAGCGAGAACGAAGGGCCGCAAATCGACATGGCGAGGCGCAATGCCGGCATCGAAAAACGTCGGAGTTGTGGAAAGCGCGAGGGTTGGCTGCGCAATGAAATTATCGGGATCGCGGGCGAGTTTGCCTGCAAAAACCTCGCATTCGGCCTTTGAGGCATGCGGTCCGACGAGCATGCCGTAGCCGCCCGATCCATTGACTTCTTTGACGACGAGTTCGGAGAGATTTTCCTGGACGTACCGCAAAGCGTCGGGCTCGCGGCAGCGCCATGTCGGCACATTATTCAAAATCGGGGTTTCGCCGAGATAAAATTCGATAATCTCCGGCACATAGGTATAGATCGCCTTGTCGTCGGCGATGCCCGTACCGACGGCATTGGTAAGGGTCACATTGCCGGCTTGGTAAGCGCCTATCAGGCCGGCGACGCCGATGATCGACTGCGGGTTGAACGCGCGCGGATCGAGGAAACGGTCGTCGATTCGCCGGTAGATGACATCGACTCGTTTCGTGCCTTCCGTAGTGCGCATATAGACCACATCGTCCTCGACGAGGAGGTCGCCGCCTTCGACGAGTTCGACGCCAAGCTTATCGGCCAGGAAGGAATGTTCGTAATAGGCCGAGTTGAACCGCCCCGGCGTCAACACCACGATTGTTGGTTCGCCGGCCGCCGCCGGCGGCGCCAGCGACCGTAAGGTAGCGAGCAAAGCATCGGGATAATTTTCGATCGGTGCGACGCGGTGCTCGGCGAAAAGATCGGGCGCGAGGCGGATCATGACCTCGCGATTCTCCAACATATAGGAGACCCCCGAGGGCGTGCGGACATTGTCTTCGAGCACGTAAAAATCATCCTCGCCGGTGCGGACCACGTCGATGCCGGCGATATGGATGTAAATATCGTGCGGCACCCGGACGCCCGCCATTTCCGGGCGGAATTCGGAATTGCGCGCGACAAGAGCGGACGGGATGCGTCCCGCCTTGACGATTTCCTGCGCGCCATAAATATCAGCCAGGAAGTGGTTGAGGGCTTTCACCCGCTGCACGAGGCCTGCTTCGAGACGGGTCCATTCCGAACGCAGCATCATGCGGGGAATGATGTCGAAGGGGATCAACCGCTCGGCGCCGTCTTTCTCCCCCTCGCCGTATACCGCGAAGGTGATGCCGATCCTGCGAAACAACAGCTCTGCTTGTGCGCGGCGGGCGGCGAGAAGCCCGGCGGGCGTCGCGGCGAGCCAGCTCGCGATCTTGCCATAGACCGGCCGGATCGCGCCGTCGGCCAGGGTCATTTCATCGAAACAACGAGGCTCTGGCATTTGCCCGCGCTCCGCTCCGTGCCGTCGAAGGTCAAAATCAAGGTTTGCGGCGTAAGGCCTTTCCCGCATGTTTGCCCTTATAGAAGCAAATCGTCAGGATGACATCGGCGGCCGAAGGGCCGCGAGATTGACGCGATAGAATCCCTGCGACGAACCGCGGCGATTGGCGCGCCACAACCTTGGAAGCATTTACTGTGCCAGAAATGAGCAAAAAGCCCAGCAAATCCGGATGGAATCGTGCTCCATGCGGCCGTGCCAGGCATATCGCGTTGCGGCAATTGCGCCGCACCTGATTTAGCACCCGCGGCAGCGCCGGGCCAGAACGGGGTGCCTAGTCCAGCCCTTCCCAGCCGTTCCGCCCCGAGTCATTTCGAGGCGAAGACGGGCGCCTCCGCGTGCCGGATATATTTCCTCGATCGCCAGTTAACGATGTACCCAGGCAGGCTTATCGTCAAAGCGGCCACAATAATGCCGGCGATGAGATCGATAAAATAGTGCCCTCCCTCGGCGGGACAGGACAAGATGATTAGCAGATTTAAAGCCAGCAATGGGATTTTGACGATGCGCAACGGCCATGCGGCATAGGCACATAGCACGGCAAGGACGGTGTGGAAGGAAGGCAAGACCACCAGGCCTTGATTTTCTAACGGGTTGATGGTGCGTAAAGTCCCATTACGCAGGTCGGCCATTTGGGAAACGTAACGGGCGGTGGAGGCTACAGAAAGATGGTAGTAGACAACCGGACCTGCGGCCGGGATGAGTGTCCCAATAGCTACGGTGGCAACCGCTGAAACCATGAACCAGAGCACGAATGCCCTTGCCTGTTTGTGGTGGCCGAGCAGTTCCAGGGCGATGAGCAGAATCAGCATCTCCTCGCCAAGGCTATTGTATGCTGCGTGCGCGAACGCTTCGATTGCAGGGTGCCGGGCGAGCCAATAATACATCTCGAGCCAGTTCAGCCCGAGCATGCGATCGGCGGTTACGAATGCCCCATCCCATCTCGGCAAGGGCAGAATACCGGTAAGGATGAAACTCAGAATTACCATGGCGCTGCCAAACAGCGCCAGCGAGAAAAGGGTGCCGATCAGATGGGCTAATCTTTCGGTTATCCGGGGGAACGTTCGCCATCTGCGGCAAATCACAAAAGCCACGGCCAGGGGGATCAAGTCGGCAAGGATCTTCAATTGCGGGGAGGCTTCCAGGCGAAACGAGGTTGCCGCTAGAAGGATGGCATCGGAAACAGCGATCACCAAGATGATCGCCCACTCTATCGGCATCGCAGCAACTCCTTGCAGGTTTAATGGATGGCGGCGGCGGCGAGCCAGATCGCGGTTTTGGGATAGAGAAGGAGGCCAGCGCTCGCGAGGGCGATGCCATAGGGGATGCCAGTGCCTGGCTCATGCAGGCGGGTGGCCCATTGGCGCGCCAAGAGAATTCCCGGCAAAGGCCATTTCCGAAGCCCGATGATCGAGACGGTCAGCAGACCGCCGAGAATGCTGGCGGATAGGGCGTAATCGCCGAGATGATCGAATCCCAGCCAGATTGCCGTCGCCGCCGCGAGCTTTGCGTCGCCACCGCCGATCCAGCCGCGCGCAAATAAAAAGAAGGCGAAAATAAGCACCGCCGCGCCGCAGCCGAGATGCCACAAAATTTCCCTGGCGGGGAGGCCGCAGGCAAACGCCATGACAACGAACAGGAGGACGAGCGCGGCCGAAATGCGATTCGAAATCGTCAGTGTCAGCAGGTCGGATATAGCCGCATACACCATCAGAATCGAGAAAAACAGCAGCGTCGCAGCTTCAAGCATGATTTCTAACCGTCATTACCAATGCGAAGCGGGCATTAATTGGCGGCAACCGCGAAAGATCGCCGGATATGGTGGGCGCCGAAACGGCGTTCCACTCCGAATTGTCAGGCGCCTCACGTCGAGGGTCTGGACGCCAAACATGCGCCAACCCAAATGGGGAAATTCCAATTTTGAGCCGGCGCCATTAACCAGCCAAAGCCGTAGCGATAGGCCCGAAAAAATTGGCCGAAATAGTTGTACCGATTGTTGTCGCGGCGGAGACGATGCCGAGCGAGATCAAAGCGGCGATGAGGCCGTATTCGATGGCCGTGACGCCAAACTCATCGCCGGCCATCTGGAGGAATAATTGCTTCATGGGTCAGGCTCCCGGCAGTTTCCAGCGTCCCGCCACGCGCCCCGTTCGGCGTCCTGGCCTTCGAGTTGCGCGGCGGGGTGGGCTGACTTACCTCGACGCTACGCGCCCAAAGCGGTGGCGATAGAGGTGAATGTGGCCGTGAGGTCGGTGCCGACCGTTTGCACGGCAACGATGATGACGACGGCGATCAGAGCGGCGATAAGGCCATATTCGATGGCCGTGACGCCGGATTGATCGCCGGTAAAACGACGAAATATGTTACACATAATAGAAACTCCTAGTTACAGCCCCGTCTGACGCCGGTTTTGGCATCCGCCAAAATCCAGGCGCCAGACGAACGGCGTAGAAATTAGCCGGCTAAAGCGGTCGCGATAGAGTTGAATGTGGTTGTGAGGTCGGTGCCGACCAATTTCACGGCGGTGATGATGACGACGGCGATCAAAGCGGCGATAAGACCATATTCGATGGCCGTGACGCCGGACTGATCGTCGGCAAAGCGGCGAAACAAATTACGCATGATTGAATCTCCTGAGTCCCGGTTGCCTAAAAATTCCAGTCCAGCTATTTGCATGGGTGTTCTGGAATGCGGCGATAATAAACAGCCACAATTTGAAAAGCGCTCAAGAAAACGTCTAAACATTTAGATTAACGCCCAATAACTGGTTTATTGGTTATCTATATATTTATTGTTAATTAGTTTAGTTTGAGACCCGCCCTTGGGCGGGACCAGACTTTAGCTGGTTTTTGTTCCTAGTCTTAGCCTGCTTCACCTGTGATTTGCGACGATTATGGTGTTAAAATAAAAAGTATCTGGCAGTAACACGCGTTACGCCATTCGGAATAGTTGTCTAGGAGATGCCGCGTGGGCGTTCAAACGTTCGAGGTCGGCGAGGACGAAGAGGGAATGCGCCTCGACCGCTGGTTCAAGCGGCGCATGCCAACGCTTTCTCTTTCGCATCTGAACAAGATCGTGCGCACCGGCGAGGTGCGCGTCGATGGCGCCCGGGTGAAGACCGCGACCCGGCTCGCGGAGGGCCAAAGCGTGCGCGTGCCGCCGCTTTAAAACTCGATGCGCCGGCGGCGCCGGCCCTCGAGATTTCGCCAACCGATGCTGCGCGCGCTCAAGGACATGATTCTTTACGAGGACCGCGATCTCCTCGTGCTCGACAAGCCTTTTGGGCTTGCCGTGCAGGGCGGCTCGGGAACAGTGCGTCATATCGATGGGATGCTCGCCTCGATGCCAAACGAGCGTGGCGAGCGGCCGCGTGCTGGTGCACAGGCTCGATCGCGATACGTCGGGCGTCTTGCTTGTCGCGAAGACACGAAAAATCGCCGCAGGTCTTGGCGAAATTTTTCGCTCGCGGCAGGCGCGGAAAATCTATTGGGCACTCGTTGAAGGCGTGCCAAAGCCCGCGCAAGGCCGCATCTCGCTTTATCTGGCGAAGGGCGAGGGCATGTGGGAGGCCCGGTCAACCCGCCGCGAGGAAGCTGGGGCGCGAAAAACTTGAAAAAATGCGGGTTGCTCAGCATGGCGACGAGGATGCCCGCCATTCGGTGACCTATTACGCGATTGTCGATAAAGTCGCGCCACGGCTGGCCTGGCTTTCGACTGAAACCCATCACCGGGCGCACGCATCAATTGCGCGCTCATGCCGAGGCGATCGGCCACCCAATCATCGGCGATCCCAAATATGGCAAGACCCCCGCCAACGATCCGCGCCGCAACGATCCGCTGCGAGCGATACCGGACGCGGTCGACCGCAAGTTGCATCTTTTGGCGCGCCGCCTGATCCTGCCGCATCCCGCTGGCGGGACGCTCGACGTTACCGCGCCCTTGCCGGAGCACATGCGGCGCGCGTTCGACATGTTTCGGCTTCGACGTGAAGCGCTACGACCCGATCGAAAATGCGCCCGAGTGAACGGAGGCTCACGGAGCGGCGCGGTCTGTCTGGCTCGACCAGACTTAAGCGGGTGAGATCGGCGACCGGCCGCTTTTGCTCGTCGACCGTGACCGCATCGCCATAGTGCATTCCGAACAAGACATCGGTGGCGCTATAAACGCGCATATCATGAACAAGCGCGCCGATTGCGTTATCGCGTGCCTCGATGCTCAGAAACAGTCGCGCGTCGACCTCCTCGAACCGCTCGGCGTCGTAACCGGCGAGCGGACTTGTTGCGTCGATTTCGTGCATCAAGGTCCAGGTCAACGGAAACAGAGGGAAACTCGCGATTCGACAGAACAAGGTCGTGCAGGTGGCGAAAGGTTTGGCCTTCCGCGCTTATTTCAATCAACACCACGCCCAAGCCGCACCGTGGCATTGGTCAGCAAGGTCATACGCCCATTGGCGATGCGCACCATCAACGTCGGCGCGCAATTGTGACTGGTGACGACGGCCTGATCGGCGAACAGGATTTTCGATTTCGGTTTCGAAAAGCGGACGAACAAAAGGCCAGTCATGATCGCGGTGAAGGCCATGCCGCAGACGATTTCAATCGCCGAAACAGTGTGGCCATAGAACGTCGCGGGAGCCATGATGCCGTAACCGACGGTCGCCAGCGTCTCGATGCTGAAAAAGAAGGCGTCGGAAAACGAGCCCGGCCGCACGTTGGCGATGCAACCCGGCGACTTGCGAGATAGAGGAGCGCGAAGACGACATTGATGCCGAACTCCAATCCCACGAAAGCGAGCGCAAATCCCTTCCAGCTCAGTTCGAGAGCGCGATATGATAGGGATCGCTGGAAATCGTAGCGCGAGGCGCCGCGCTTGACGAGTTCAATCCCGCCGGGGCCGACGCGCATTGTAGCTTCGCTTTTCTTGCGCTGATTTTCGCGCGGGCATGATGCGCTTCAAGCAGTCGGCCTCCATTCTTGTGCGGCAACCAGCACCCATCTCTGACGCGGGCTGGCGCGGCAAGTGGTATAATTGCCCACGCCGTCAATCACGCCAAATCACGGGGCGACATCGAGAAAACAGCGGCCCTGCCGGTCTTCCGTCTCGACGATCCAAACATCGGGGTCAAAATGGATTTCGCGGGCGAGTTTTTGCTCGGCTTCGGCCGGGTCGATCCAAGGGTCCGGATGGAGCCTCGCGAAAACCCGGTCTTAGCCATCCTTCACTTCGCTCTGCGGCGCCGGTCCGAACAAAGCGGCGCAACCATCAAGCCGGTCGATCTTGACAAAAATCGCGCCAGCCTCCGCCGCGCCCCGGCGGCGCAGCACGGCAGAGGCGCCTTCATGCGCGCAGCGCCGAGATAGGCCGAGACCCAAAAATCGGCGCGCAACCGCATGAGTTGATGCCCGCCGGATGGGAGCAGGGAATTTCGCCTTGGCAATGAATTGTTAGGACGGGCGCGTGGTATGATCAAGCATGACCATCCTCCGCGCCCCTGGGGCGGCAAGCACCTTGCCCGATGTTTTGCCCGCCGGTCCTGACCTTGCCGAGCAGGCGCGCGGTTGGCTTGCTCATCTTTCCGGCGAGCGCCGCGTTTCGCCGCATACGGCGGCCTCATACGCGCGCGATCTGCGGCAGTTCTTGCACTTCGCGGCGGCGCATTTCGGCGAACCTCCTTCGCTTGCGACATTCGAAAACCTCGCGCCGGCGGATCTGCGCGCTTTTTTGGCGGCGCGGCGGGGGGCTTGGCGCGGGCAGCCGGTCGCTTCTGCGCCAGCTCGCGGGCCTGCGCTCCTTCGCCCGCTATCTTGAACGCAATGGCAAGGGCAAGGTGCTGGCCTTCTCGGCGGTGCATCCGCCGAAAATCCAGCGCGGCCTGCCAAAGCCATTGCGCGCCGATGCGGCCTGCCGAATGGTGCAGCGTGGACGCGCGCGCCGGTGAAGACCGGCCGAACTGGATCATCGCCCGCGATGCCGCCGTTTTGGCGCTGCTCTATGGAGCGGGCCTGCGCATTTCCGAAGCCTTGGCGATCAAGCGCTCCGAGGCGCCGGTTGGCGGGCGCGACGTTTTGACGGTCATTGGCAAGGGCCAAAAGACCCGGACCGTGCCAGTGATCGCGCCGGCCGGCCAGGCCATCGAAGCCTATATCGCGCTTTGCCCTTACGCGCTCGCGCCCGAAAAACCCCTGTTCCTTGGCGCCAAAGGCGGGCCGCTTGGCCCGCGTGTCATCCAACTCGCGGTCGCGCGCTTGCGCGGCGCGCTCGGGCTTCCCGATGGCGCGACGCCGCATGCGCTGCGCCACTCCTTCGCCACGCATCTGTTGGAGCGCGGCGGCGATCTGCGCGCGATCCAGGAGCTGCTAGGCCATGCCTCGCTCTCCACGACCCAAATCTACACCGCCGTGGATAGCGCGCGGCTTCTCGAAGCCTATCGATCCGCGCATCCGCGCGGCCGGTGAAATATGCGCGTAACAAATCCGACACACCTAATTGGGGGATGCGGCGAATGCGGCTTCCTAATAATCAATTTGGAGGATGACGGCTAAACCAAAAAGTACCTTTGGGGGTAGCATCATGCGGAACAACACTAGCAAAGCAATCCGCGCCGCATGGGCGCGGGGTTTTGTGCCGCTCTTTGCCGTGCTGGCGATGGGGTTGGCCTTCGGCGCCCGGCCGGCGGAGGCAGCGCCCTTCGCCTATGTCACGGATGATTCTATGAGCACTGTCTCGGTGATCGACACGGGCGCGACCCCCCCGTCCTGGTGGCCACGATCACGACGGGGATTGCCCCCATGGGGTCGCCGTCACCCCGGACGCAAAACACGTCTATGTCGCGAATCTCGTCTCCGACACTGTCTCGGTGATCGACACGGCAACCAACACAGTGGCGGCGACGGTCCCCGTGGGAATGTTCCCATCTTGATCGCCGTCGCCCCGGATGGGAAACACGTCTATGTCGTGTCTTCTGCCAATGCCGACCCAGGCACCGTCTCGGTGATCGACACGGCCACCAACACGGTGATGGCGGACACCGATCCCGGTGGGGGTGTACCCCATACCGATAGCCGTCGCCCCGGATGGGAAACACGTCTATGTGGGGAATAGCGGTAGTGGTGTTGGCAGCACTGTTTCGGTGATCGCCACGGCGACCAACACGGTGGTGGCCACGATCCCGGTGCCGACCGCGGATTTTGACCCCGCTTGGATCGCCATCACCCCGGATGGGAAACATGCCTACGTCACGTATGATCGATCCAACACTGTTTCGGTGATCCACACGGCTAGCAACACGGTTGTCGCCACGGTCACGACAGTGAGCAATGGCACCGTCGATGGATCGCCATCACCCCGGACGGGAAACAGGCCTATGTCGCGAATGCCGACAGTCCGGGGACCGTTTCGGTGATCGACACGGCGACCAACAGCGGTGGCGGCCATCCTGTACCGCCCGGTGGCGTCTTTCCCATAGGGGTCGCCGTCACCCCGGATGGGAAACACGTCTATGTCGCGAATGAGGGCTCCAACAATGTTTCGGTGATCGACACGGCCACTAACACGGTGGAGGCGGCCACGATCGCGCTGAGCACAGCGCCATTTGCGTGGGCATCGTGCCGCCGCCGCCGGGGGTGCCCTTCCGCGCCTTTCAGCGCCACGCAGCTCCAAATCGGCTTCGGCGCCGCTCCCAACACGGATTCCTTTAATCTTCAGTCCATCTTCACCCTGAGCAGCACCACCAATAAGGGGATTCAATCCCCTTACCGATCCGGTCACGTTCCAGGTGGGCACATTCACCACCACCATTCCGCCCGGCTCCTTCACGGACGCTGGGAACGGGTCTTTCACCTTCACGGGCGTGATCGGCGGCGTGAGCCTGCAGGCGACGATTACCCGGTTGGTCACCTTGCGATTTAGGTTTAACGCGATTGCGACGGGCGCGAGCTTGACTGGGACCAAAAACTCCGTCTATGTGACCCTAACTATTGGCGGCGACAGCGGTGCAACTTCTGTGACGGCCCAAATTCAAGGCCACGCTTCGCCGCTATAAATCCGTGCTTCCAAGCGCGATCGGGTCCCATTCAACCGGATCGCGCGCGGCCCGCCAGCCGATATCGCGGCGGCAGAAACCGCCGCGCGCCGTTATCCCCTCGCCTTTGCCGCGATTTCTTCCCCGCGTAGGGATTGTCGCTGGTTTTTTTCGAGATGCGGATCGGGACGCCCGGCAGATCGAAGGCTTGACGCAGGCCATTGGCGAGAAAGCGCTCGTAGCTCGCGGGCAGCGCGTCGAGCTGATTTCCGAAAAGGATAAAATAAGGCGGCCGCGCGCGGAGTTGCGTCATGTAGCGGATTTTGATGCGCCTTCCCGCGACCGCGGGCGGCGGGGTTTGGTCAAGCGCCTCGCCGAGCCAGCGATTGAGCCGTGCCGTCGAAATCCGTTTGTTCCAGATTTCATGAACGTGGAAAATCGCCTGCATCAGTCTCTCGACACCTTCCCCCGTCGCGCCGGACACCGGCATGACCGGCGCGCCTTTTATCTGAGGCAAAAGCCTCCCCGCCTCCGCCCGCAATTGCGCAAGCGTCGCGCCCTTGGCCGCGATCAGATCCCATTTGTTGAGACCGATGACGAGCGCGCGGCCCTCGCGTTCGGCGAGATCGGCGAGGGTCAGATCCTGCTTCTCGAAGGGGATCGCGGCGTCGAGCAGCAACACCACTACCTCGGCGAATTTCGCGGCGCGCAGGGCATCGGCCCCAGCAAGCTTTTCCAAATCGTCCGTGACCCTTGCACGCTTGCGCAAGCCCGCCGTGTCGAACATTTTGATCCGGCGGTTTTGCCACTCGAAGTCGATGCCGATCGTGTCGCGGGTAAGGCCAGGTTCGGGACCTGTCAGCAGCCGGTCCTGACCTAGAATCCGGTTGAGGAGCGTCGATTTGCCGGCGTTGGGGCGGCCAATGATCGCGATCCGCAGCGGCTTCGCGACATCCAGCTCGGAGCCGTCTTCATCCTCTCCCAACAGCGCGTGCGGGACGGGCTCCTCCGGCTCACCCGGCAGGGCGGTTGCTTCCGGCAGCGCCTCGCGCAAAGCGGCATAGAGTTCGGCGAAACCGTCGCCATGTTCGGCCGAAAGCGGCACCGGCTCGCCAAGCCCCAAATCGAAGCCTTCGAGCGCGCCCGCAGCGCCGGCACGCCCCTCGGCCTTGTTGGCAACAAGGATCAGCGGCTTATCCGCGCGGCGAACGAGATTGGCGAAGGCGCGATCGGCCGGCGTTAAACCCGCGCGCGAGTCGAACACGAAAAATATCGCATCGGCGAGCGCCGAGCGCCGCTTCGGTCTGCGCGCGCATCCGGCCAGGCAAGGAAGCGCTGTCGCCTTCCTCTAGCCCAGCCGTATCGATGATCTTGAAGACGAGATCGCCAAGCTGCGCCTCGCCCTCGCGCCTGTCGCGGGTCACTCCTGGGCGGTCGTCCACGAGCGCGAGCTTTTTCCCGGCAAGCCGGTTGAACAGAGTCGATTTGCCGACGTTCGGCCGGCCGATGATCGCGACGGTGAACATCGTACTCCTGGCTGTTATTTGGCCGGGTGTTTCTCCGGACGGCGGATTTCCAGTCTTGCGCATTCGGCGGGGCTGGTTTTTCGCCGGAGCGGCTGGCACCAAGAGGATTGCACCAGACCCAGCAGCGCCTCGGCGCGCATATGCACCCCGGCCGGGGCCCGCATGTCCGAGACGATCCCATCGAGCCAGCGCCCGGCCGCGTCAAAAGCGTTCCGCTTCAACGCCGCAAGGCCAAGCAGCTCGCGGATCTGGTCGCGATAGGGAAAATTGTGCGAAGCGAGCGGCGCGAATTTGCGTTCGAATTCCAGCGGATCGTCACGGTCGACACGCAGCATGGCGGCGCGGAGCTTGGCGAAATCCTTGAAGACTGGATCAAAGCTTGGGTCAGTCCGCAATCACCTCATAGGCCTTGATCGCCGCCTGCGGATCGCTGGCCGCGAGCTCGTCCCGCCGCGCGAAACGCGCGAGGACTCGCATACCCTTTTGGCGCGGTTTTGCTCAAATCATCGAAAGCGTCCGCGGCCTCGGTGGATTTGCCGTCGCGCGCCAGTTGCGCGGCGGCTTCAAACTTTGCACTGGCTGCTTCCGCCGCCTCGTCGCGGTAATGGTTGATAGAGCGCGCAAGGCGCCCGTCCCGGCCACGACGAGAACCGCCACGGCAAACAACAAATAGCGGTATTTGGTCCACAGCCGGATGATGCGGTCGCGGCGGACGTCTTCCTCGACTTCGCGGAAAAACTCGGTCATCTCGTTATGCCTGCTCAGAAAGAAGGACGTGAAGGGCATGGCATGAACTGCCCGCCGATGGAAGCCCTCATCGGTTTGCGCATAGCGACGAACACCTGAACGCTGACCCAGCGTGCATTTCCTGAGAGCGATGGAATTGCCAACGACGGCGCAGCTCGCGGTGCCAAGGGACCACACTTGGGCACGTTCCCATGCGATGGAATCTATTAAACAAGCTCGTAAGCGAACGTAATCGAAATCACCGTCATAATCACCAAACCAACGATAAAAAATATATCGGCAACTTGCTCCAATTTGTTCCTGTTATATGTTCCGTGGTTATTACGCCTGATAGACGAATATGAACAGATGCAGCTTATCAAGAAACATATACTATTCAATGCAAGATATTCGTCGACATGGCTTGGACCGATGTGAGCCTCGGCAACTTTGACAAGACCTATTCCCGTAAGACACACGCCGAGCATCGTCGACGCGCTAGGAAGGATATGGTGAGATAGCTGGATCTCGTTTGTGTCTGGCCTTATGTTCATGTTGCACCCTTAAAATCTGGTCAACGAATTAAGCTCTCGGCCGCCCAGCACCTCTCGATAACCAGACCTCATTCTCCATTCATGCGATCTTTTGCAGCAGAATGCCCGCCTTCGGCGCGGATATGGTTTGTCGCGCCAGCAAGGCCAAACAGAGGCATATTGCCATAAATTGTTTCAAATTTGCCGGGCTCGATGAGATAGGTCTCGTGCCAAATGCCCACCGTGCCGTCCTTGCCGATTGAGCGGTTGAATGCCGCCCAGGCCGGAAAATGTTCGCCGGAAGGATCGTGCGCGTAGGCGACAAGCTTGTCGAACAACTCCCAATATTGCTGCACCAGGTAAATCCGCCCGGAATGATACAGCCGATGCGAGAGCAGACCAGCCTCTGGATTGCGGTCAAGCTCGGCGAGCATCCGCGGCATGGCGATGAAGACGGGCAGCCATTTATGCACGGCCCATAGCTTGTTGAGCCGGATCCCGATCAGAAAAAGCACCAGAGGCTTATCCGTGCGCGCCGTGTAGCGGCCATTGAAAATTTCCACCACGTCGCGTCTCCTCGCCTGCGTCGACTAATTGCCGGCAATGCAACGCCGGGCCACCGCCCGATGAGATGACTCCCCATTTCACTCGGCCGCGCGGCGCGCTGGTATGTCATCCTCCTTCAGGACATAAGGCTCTTCGCCGCGCTTCCCGCCATGATCCCGCGCAATCAGCGTGTAGATCGCGGGCGTTACGAACAGCGTGAAAATCGTACCGATGCTCATGCCCGCTGCAATGACGATTCCAATTGCGAAGCGGCTCTTCGCACCGGCACCCTCGGCGACAATCAGGGGAACCATTCCGGCCACCATGGCCGCTGTGGTCATCAGAATGGGCCGCAACCGCACGGAGGCGGCATGTTCGATCGCTTCAAAGCGGCCAAAACCTTCCTGCTCCTGAAGCTTGTTGGCGAATTCCACCATCAGAATACCGTGTTTGGAAATGAGACCGATCAGCGTGACGAGCCCGATCTGCGAATAGATATTCATGCTCGCTGCGCCCACGATTTCAAGGAGATTCAAAGGCAGAAGCGCGCCGAACATCGACGCCGGCAAGCCGATGAGTATAATGAAAGGATCGCGGAAGCTTTCGAATTGCGCCGCGAGCACAAGGAAGATCACAATCAGCGCAAAGACGAACGTGACGATGAGCGTATTGCCTTGTTGGACGAACTGCCGGCTCTCGCCCTGGTAATCGACGCTGTAACCCTCCGGCAAAAGTTCCTTTGCCTTCTGTTGCAGAAAGCCGATTGTCTCGCCAATCGTATGCCCAGGGAACGGCACGCCCTGCAACGTCGCCGAGTTCAATTGCTGGAACGTCGGCAATCCATTCGGCTGCACGCTTGTCGAGAGGCTCGCGACTGTCGCGAGAGAAACCAGCGCGCCGGAACCGGTGCGCAGCTGATAGCGAGTCAACCAATCGGGGGTGAGCCGGAAGTCCCTCGGCGCCTGCGGAATGACTTCGTAGCTGCGTCCATGCAATCCGAAACGGTTAACGTAATTTCCGCCGAGCAATGTGGCAAGCGATGAGCCGATAACCTGCATGCTGATGCCGAGACGGTTCGCCTTGTCCGCATCGATCTTGAAGTCGATTTGCGGCATATCGAATTTGAGGTCGCTATTGGCGAAGAGAAACAGTCCGCTGTCGCGTGCGGCCGTCTCGATCTCGGCCATTACATTCACGAGCTGACGATAATCGCCGATGGTCCGGATCACGAATTGCACTGGAGGCCCGCCGGTCGAACCAGGCAGCGACGGCCGGCCGAAAACCAGGATCTCGGCTCCGGTGACCTTGGCGAGCTTTAGCTGAAAATCTTTCATGATCTCCTTCTGATTGCGTTTGCGCTCGCCCCACGGTTTTAACAGGAGGCCGCCAAAACCCTGGTGCACGCTGCTCGATCCGTTGATGATGAAAACATGCTCTCTTTCAGAGATGCCGCTGGCCGCCGCTCCCACCTCGGCGGTCGCCCTCTCCATGTAGTCGAGGTTGGCGTATTCGGGTGTCTTGATAAGAGCAAACACGATGCCCTGATCTTCCTCGGGCGCCAGTTCGTTCGGAGTGGAGGCAAACATCACGCCGGTGAGCACCAAAATGCCGACGAGAATTAGGACGGTCAGAGCGCGAAACCCAAGAGTCTTGTGAAGCCGGCGCTGATAACGCCGCCGCAGTCCGTCGAACATCCGGTCGAGGAAGGCAGGAAACCCGCGCGCTTCGGCGCGGGGCGGTTTCAACAAACGCGAACACATCATCGGCGACAAAGTGAGCGCTATGATACCCGAGACGACGACCGATCCCGCGAGGGTGAACGCGAATTCGCGAAACAGCGAGCCGGTCAACCCGGACACAAAGCCGATTGGCGCATAGACCGCGGCGAGCGTGATCGTCATCGCAATCACGGGCGCGGTGATCTCATGCGCGCCTTGCAGGGCCGCGTCGCGGGCGCGCATCCCTTCTTCCATGTGGCGGTAGATGTTTTCCACGACAACGATCGCGTCGTCCACGACGAGACCGATCGCCAGCACGAGCGCGAGTAAGGTCAAGAGGTTCAGCGAATAGCCAAGCGCGAAAAGTATTGACATCACGCCGATGAGAGAAAGCGGAATGGTCACGATCGGGATTATTGTCGAACGCAGATTGCCAAGGAAAAGGAAAATCACCACGATGACGATCAGTGCCGCTTCGGCAAGCGTCTTTTCGACCTCTTGGATCGAGGCACGGATGAATTTCGTCGCGTCATAGGCGATCGAGGCGTTGAGGCCAGCGGGAAGTTGCGACTGGAGCTCCGGAAAAGCCGTGCGGACATCGTCGATCACATAGAGCGGATTTGCCGCCGGGGTCGCGTAAATACCAATGAAGACAGCCTTGAGACCTTCGAAAGCGGAGGATGAATCGACCGACTCCGGGCCGAGCTCGATATCGGCTATATCACCGAGCCTGATCAGTGCGTCGCCACGTGCCGCGATGACCAGTTGGCCGAAGGCCTTCGCGGATTCGAGCGAGGTCTCGGCATTGATGCTGGTTTGGACGAAATCGCCCTTGATCTCGCCTGCCGCGGTCGTGAAATTGTTGGTGGCCAGGGCGGCCGAGACGTCGGAGGGCGTTACGCCGCGCGCGGCCATCCGGTTCGGATTAAGCCACACCCGCATCGCGAAAGTTTGGCCGCCGAGTATCTGGGCGTTGGCGACCCCATCGATTGTCTGCAGTCTCGGCTGAACCACACGGTTCAAATAATCGGTGATTTGCGAGGGGGTAAGAACCTTCGAATTGAAGGACATATAAAGGACGGCGGTGGAATCGCCAGTCTGCTTGACGACGACAGGATCGAATGCCTCGCGAGGCAAAAGATATTTGACTTGGTTTACTTTTGCCAAGACATCGGCGACCGCGCGGTCTGCATTGGCGTTGAGGAGAAGGTTGAGGGTTATCGTCGAGGTATTCTGCTGCGAATTGGAAACCAGCGTGTCAATGCCTTCGGCGCTGGCTACCGCCTGCATGATTGGCGTCGTGATGAAGCCCTTGATGAGGTCCGCGTTGGCGCCTGGATAGACCGTCGTGATGGTGATCGTGGCCGACGAGAGTTCGGGAAATTGGCGGACCTGTAGCTTCAAGGCGGATTGAATCCCGGCGAGCAGAATCAAAAGGCTCACGACGCTCGCCAATACCGGCCGCCGGATAAAAATACCGGTAAAGGACATTGCTTATTCCTTCGGCCGCACCGTCGGCGGCTCGAGGCGCGCGGTGGGATCAATGCGCACCCGCGCCCCGGACTGCAGTTTGAGTTGGCCTTCACTCACGATTGTTTCGCCCGGCATGACGCCTTCGACGATGGCAACCCGGTTTTCCCGCGTTTCGCCGGCGCGCACTGCCCGGCGTTCAACTTGCATCACCTTATCTCCGGTGGCCTGCGCCGCCTGCGCCGTACCCGTATCTGGCGCCAACTGCACCACCACGAACACGCTTTCGCCATAGAGCGAGTAAGTGACCGCGGTACGAGGCAGCGTCACGACCTTTTGGGGGGCGCCCGCGATGACGTTCACATTGGCGAACATGCCGGACCAAAGTTGCCTTTTATTGTTGTCAATCTGGCCCCGCACCAAAACATTGCGGCTCTCACGGGCGATCCGCGCATCGACAGTCTTGATTACGCCATGGAAAATCTGGCCGGGATATGCATCGACCTCGACTTCAATGGCCTCGCCCGGTGTTAGGAGACCGAACGATTTTTCGGGGATGGGAAAATCGACGAAAATCGGATCGAGTTGCTGGAGGGTGATGAGGCTCATTCCTGGTGAAACATATTGTCCGAGATCCAATTTACGAATGCCGACCCGCCCAGCGAACGGCGCGGTGAGCATTTTCTGGGCGATGACGGCGCGGACACGTTCGACGGCGGCGGCGGCGGAATCGCGCGCGGCCTCGGCGGCATCGAAATTCGCCTCGGCCGTGTTACCGCGCTGAATCAGCTGACGCTGTCGTTGGAGTGCCAGCTCGGCATTTTTGAGGACCGCAAGATTATTCTTGAGATCGGCCTGCTCCACAGTATTGTCGATTTCGAAAAGAGGAGCGCCCTCTTCAACGTCCTCGCCAGAGTCGACCCGAACCGAGACGATCGCTCCGCCGATTTGCGGCGCGATATCGATTTCTTGCACCGCCCTGAATGTCCCAATCGCGGGTAGGCGCGGCGCCCAGGTCTCGATTTGCGCTACGGCAACCGCGACCGAAGCGGGCGGGGGAGGCGCTTGCAGGATGAACCGTTTGATCATTCCCGGTTTGACGGCGAAGTGGAAATACCCAAGGCCACCGGCAACAGTAGCAAGCACGATCAACACCGCAATGAAAATGAGGCTGCGCTTCACGTTTACCGGCCGATCGCTTAAGACGAGATGCGGGAATCCGGCAGGCCCGGGCGCATCGGAGACTTAACCAAAAAATATGTTTCAGATTTGAATTTGCCAGCCGCTCACCGAGGCGTTGGCACCCAACAACTCCCTCTTGGGGGATTGCGAACGTTCAAAAACGGCGGCATCGAAATCCAGCTGTGCCAATCACAATTAGCCGTGGCTTGGCGGCGATATCGCTCTCCGCGTGCCAACTTGATCTTATGAGGTCAGCCCGAATTGTGACCCTTGCGCCGCGCACGAACTTACAGCCAAACGGTCCGGAAGATGGGCCATGAGTTGCAACACAAGCGGGCAAAACTACGGCAGCGGCAATAGGATATTTTTTCAACTAAAGCACGAATATATGATCGTGCCTTAGAGAGGACCCGTGCCGCTTTGGGGAAGAGGGATAGAGATTATTTTTGCCACCGCCGGCACGCCATTCGTGTTGAAGACAAAGAGCATATAATAGCCTGGAGGAAGTTTTTCCGGAGAGGGGTCAACGCTCCCAGTAATCGTTGTTCCGCTCTGAGTGAACGTCACGGGGACTAACCGCTGCTCCGGGTTGAACGAATGCGTGTCGAACCCCACGCGAACGAGGCTAACAGCTCCGATCTGATCGTTGCTTCCCACGGTCGCCGAGAAGGTCTGGCCCAAGTTTAGCAATGCCGGCGCGGAAACGATTGTTGGTCGCGGAGCAGGGTTCCCAGAGCCGTCGTAGAGGTAAGCGGGGTAATAAATTTCCGCATTGAGTTCGTTTATTGGGCCTGGAGCCCCGCCGCCTCCCGTCAGCACCGATCCGTCCGGAAGAAGCAGCGCCGCCGAATGATAGAGCCGGGGAACTGCTGCGGATGCGACGAGCGTCCAAGTTTGGGAATCCGGATCAAAGATCTCCGCCTGATATGCGACGCCGGTGAGCTCATTGGCGACTGCAGAGCCGCCCGAGGCGAGAACCTCTCCATCGGCAAGCAACGTCATGGTCCCCCATTCGCGATCATAATTCATGTTGGGGACATTGGTCACAGTTGGCGGAAAGGTGGAGATATCGACGATCTGGGCCGTCTGGCTACGGCGTTCCGTCAACACCTTGAACGGGGCAAACATCACGGAAGAATACCAAACGTCCGCCGAGCCCAACAGCTGTCCCGTATTCTCCTGGGTTCCTGAACCGTCAGTGGTGAGCCGGCCTATGACGCCGTTATGCTCAAGAAGATACGTCGCGCCATCGATACCGACGAAGCTTTGTGGATACCACCATTCCACGTCAGTTCCATCGCCGACTGAAATGCCCGGTAGCGTCCTCCAGCCAGATGCCGGATGGTAGAGCTCGGGCACCGTCTCCCCCACGCCGGGCGAAATTTCTCCCCCGAGCACCAGCTTGTCGCCGTTGGGCAAACTGGTGATGGTCGGATACCAACGCGGATACGTCATCGTCCCCGACGCTGTCAGCGTATTATTCCTCGGGTTAAAGACATTGACTTTATTGTTCGAGAAATTTCGCACTCCATTGATGGTGAGATCGCCACCGGTGATCAGCAGCTTGCCGGCAAGACCTGCCCCGATCCCGGGAAGACCTGCCCCAACTAAAGACGCCGCACTGCAGAAGATGTCGGTCGCCGTCGTATTAGGCAGGATAGTATGCGCGTTGCTTCCATTTCCAAGTTTTGGATTCCAAATGTCATAGATAAATTGCGCTCCTTGCGTACCGTCTTCATTGGTGCCGTAACTCAAGACGCGCCCGTCTGGCAGCAGCCCCATGTGAAGCGGTATGATCGGCCAAGTAAACGAGGGACCAAAAAAGCCGCCTGCCCCTCCTCCAACCGGGATAGTCCCAGGTCCTGCTTTAGGGCCGGCACGCTGGGAACGGGGGATGGCCGGGGTTTGACCGAGGACGAGGTTTGGCCTGGCTGGACCAATGCCCGCGCCCGGGCCGTATCCGTAATCAACCGGGGCCTTTCTGTCCTTCTCCAACCTGAAAATGTCGAGGCGCAGACTTTTTGAAATCACATCGGAGTTAATGGCCGCGCTCGCAATGACGGCAAGAACGCAAATAGAAATCTTGGTGAAACCGCGGAGCGATGCCCAACTCTGAAAAATAGCCCTCAAGGCACATTTAATTCGCTGCATAGCAAAATGCCATTTAAAATCCATACGTTAAGCCAAATGCCCGGCAATTCACAATGGTATTACTGGAATGATTATGTACGGGATATCCCCGCCACCGTCAAGGCTTGCATCGGCGCATGCCCCGATGCAAGCACGTAAAGCGCTGTCGATGGCCCGCGCCTGCGCTGCCTACTTGGATCCGCCTTGCGAGAACGGCGGCCCGGACGAATGCCGGAACCCCACTCGAGGCGACTGCGTGGCCGCAACGGCGCCGCCAGGAGGGGCGTGACACGCCCTCCTCTATACCTCTTCGACACGGCTTACGGGACCGCTTGGGGGACGGAGATTATTTTCGCTACAGCCGGCACGCCATTCGTGTTGAATATAAAGAGCATATAATATCCTGGCGGAATTTTTTCCGGAGTGGAAACCAAACTTCCCATGACCGTTGTTCCACTCTGAGTAAACGGCACCGAGATCAGCCGCTGCGCCGGATTGAATGAATGGGTATTGAACCCCAATGGAATGAGGTTGACGAAGGCGATTTGATCGTTGCTTCCTACGGTAATCCAGAAATTCTGGCCTAAGAATAGCCGGCTCGGCGCGGCAAGGATTGTTGGGCGCGGAGCGGGGTTCCCGGAGCCGTTGTAGAGATAGGCGGGGTAATAAATTTCCGCATTGAGCTCGTTTATTGGGCCTGGTGCGCCACCTCCTCCTGTCAGCACCGAACCGTCCGGAAGGAGCAGCGACGCCGAATGATAGAGCCGGGGAACTGCTGCGGATGCGCCGAGCGTCCAAGTTTGGGAAGCCGGATCAAAGATCTCCGCCTGATAGGCGACGTTGGTAAGCTGGTTGTCGACAGCGGAGCCGCCCGTGACGAGGATTTGTCCATTGGGAAGCAGTGTCGTGTTCCCCCAATTGCGATCATAGTTCAGATTTGGGACGTCGGTCACCGTTGGCGGGGAGCTAGAGATATCGATGATCTGAGCCCTCCGGTTGGCGCGCACCGTCAGCACCTTAAATGGGGCGAGCATCACTGACGGATAAGAAACTGCCGCCGGAGCCATGCGCGATCCCGTATCCTGCATGGTTCCCGCGCCGCCGGTCGTGAGTCTGTCTATTTTGCCGCTATGTTCGAGAAGACTCACCGCGCCATCGGGACCGACGAAGGCTTGTGGATAATACCATTCGGGCAAGACGCTGATTGAAATTCCCGGCAGTGTTGTAAAGCCAGATGCCGGATGGAAGACTTCGGGCGTCATTGCCGCCACGCCCGGCGAGAGGGTCCCTCCGAGGTGCAGCTTGTCGCCGTTGCGCAGAGTGATGATGGAGTGATACCAGCGCGCAAACGTCATCGTCCCCGAGGGAGCCAACGTATTATTCCCCGGGCTAAAGATATTGACCTTATCGTTCGAGAAGTTTCGCACGCCACCGACGGTGAGATCGCCGCCGGTGATCAACATGTTGCCGGTCAGACTTGGGGGGACAGCAGGACCTTCGCCGATCAAAGACGCCGCGCCACAGAAGATGTCTGTCGATGTCGTATTAGGCAGAGTAGTATGCGCGTTGCTGCCATTTCCAAGACTGGGATTCCAGATGTCATAGATAAATTGCGCTCCTTGCGTACCATCTTCATTGGTGCCGTAACTCAAGACGCGCCCATCTGGCAGCAGCCCCATGTAAATCGGTATGATCGGCCAAGAAAACGCTGGGCCAAAAAAACCGCCCGCCGCTCCCCCAACCGGGACAGCTCCAGACACTGTATTCGCGGCCGGGCGCATGGATCGGGGGATTGCAGGAGATTGACCAAGGACGAGGTTTGGCCTCGCTCTACCAATTCCCGCGCCCGGGCCGTATCCGTAATCGACCGGGGCCTTCCTATCCTTTTCCAGCCTGAAAATGTCGAGATTCAAACTCTTTGAAACCACATCGGAATTGATGGCCGCGCCCGCAATGAGAACAAGAAAGCAAATGGAAACTTTGGCGAAACCGCGGAGCGATGCCCAGCTCTGAAAAGCCGCCTTTAAAGCAAATTTAATTCGCCGCATAGCTAAATCCCGTTTTGAAACCTACGTTTAAGTCAAACCGCCAACAATTCGCAATACTTTTTCGATAATGATGATGCATTACATTCACCCTTACCCACAGAATTCCATTAAATAGCGAAATTGCAGTTGTTTAGCGTACATTAATATGGCATCTCGCCGGCGGCGTCAAGACTCAATCTCGACATCTATTAAAGGCGGCTACTTTAGCCGACGAAGCTGGAGTTTATACTCGCCACGGGTCTCCGAAAAGTTGAGAAAGTGAAAGGCCCGCGTCATGCATACCTGGGCCGCCAACATCCGCATAACCCGGCGAGCCAAATCGTAGCTATTGTCGTGGCAAATCGAAAAAGTAAGCGCCATCGATGAACCTTTTTCCACGGTCGCGCGACCAATGAGGGTTGGGACTAGAAAGCACGGTCCCACGTTGCAGGGAGAGGATCAGATTCGCAAGTTTGGCATGAAAGCAGCTGCGCTTTTCGCGTCTGGTCAAGCAGCGTGTAATATAAAGCGATAGAAAAAATGATAGACTGAGGAGCAATGGTAATGAGACAGGAAGCAAGGTTTCTCTCAAACCCCACGAAATTGGGCCCGCATACGCAATTCTCGGCATCATATGTAAATGAAATAGCTGATGAACTTGCCAACGCTGCGCGTTCCGAGGAATGCCAACGGCTATCGACACTTTTTACTTTGGCTTCGGTCGAAGCCCGGCGGCTGTCTGCTATTCTTACTTTGGCTTCGGTCGAAGCGGAGGTCGAGACCACCCTGCCAGTATACACCTCTCACGTTGCGGCCCCATATGACCCTCAACAAAGCGAACAGCCGTGGCTATGACCATGTTCGCCTGGAAACCCGGAACCAGATGAATTCCGGCGCGGGCGTCGTCGATAAGACGCCGATAAGATCAAGAAGGGCGCGACGGAAAGCAATGACGCGGTGACCAGTCTTGCATGACGGCATCTATCGTTTCCTGCGCGGCTTGATTTTGCGTTCGGCGGTTCGATGTTATGGAAAGGAGTTTGAGAAAAGCTGCATGCGAATGGATGGATGAGTAGGCTCCCGGACGAGGATCTCCTCAAGCTAATCGCCGCGGGTGACCGTCTCGCCTTCGAAGCGCTCTATGGGCGCCACCAGGTGAAACTCTACCGTTTTCTTCTCCGGCTTACCAAAAATGAAACGGTGGCCGAAGATATCGTAAGCGATGTATTCTTCGATGTGTGGCAACAGGCCGGACGATTTGAAGCGCGCTCGACAGTATCGACTTGGCTATTCGCCATTGGGAGGTTCAAGGCTCTCTCGGTACGGCGCGAGCGGCAGCATTTCGAACCTGGTCCCGGCGAAGCCACGGAAGACATAGTCGAAGACCCCAGCGACGATCCTGAAAATTCTGTGCAGAAAGCGGACAAGGGCAAGATCATCCAACATTGCTTGAAACTTCTTTCCTCGTCGCATCGCGAGGCCATAGATCTAGTTTACTACCACGGCAAGACTATCAAGGAAGTCGGAGAAATTCTCCGCATACCCGAAAACACCGTCAAGACGCGGATGTTTCATGCACGAAAGCGCCTGTCGGAGCTGCTTGTAGCTGCCGGGGTGGACAGAGGCTGGCCATGACGGCGAATGAAAATCAGGCGGAGTTTGATCCTGTCGAGAGCCTGCTTCCCTGGTATGCAAGCGGAACGCTTCCTCCCGAGGAAATCCTTCATGTCGAGCGTGCACTAGCGGCAAATACCCGAATTGCGAAGACGATATGATCTCATCATCGAGGAACGCGCGGCAACCATTGACGTAAACGAAAGATCTCGGCGCCCCTTCGCCGCGCGCAATCGAGAAACTGTTTGCGCAAATTGAAAATGTCGCCGGCGGGAGCGCCGAAAAGCAGACGCTTCGATCTCGGAAGTTGGCTGGCTGAGCGGTTTTCCGCTTGGCAGCCGAGCTCGCTGGCGTTTGCGGGATTGGCCGCGGCCTTGGTCGCAATGATCGAAGCTGGTTTGCTCGCGACGATGTATTATTGGGCCGAGCAAAGATGGCGCGATATATCGGACCGCCTCCGCTTCGAAGACAGCGAGCGGGCAAGATGGCGACATTCATCCTGATGGCCTTTGTCCCCGATGCGAAGGCGGCACAGATCGTGCACTTTCTGGAGGCCCATAAGGCATCGATCATCGAGGGGCCGATTGCCGGTGGCATCTTCCGCGTCACAGGTGTGCGACAAGCCACTTACAACCAAAGACCTCGATGCTATCGTCTGTGTCGATGCGCGACGAAAGCACCATCGTGCGGTTCGCCGCGCCAACGAAATGAACTTTGACGATTGTGAATGTGGGTACTTGCTTCATCACCGTGAGCGTGCAAAAATCGGACTTTTGTACTTACCATGTCAAATGACTCGTTTGATCGAAACGGCTCGCTCAAAATTAGAGCGTTGAATTTGATCGGACTGGGACGAAGCGTCCCCTTCCGGAGAACGCGGAAACGGTAGGGAGTGTTGAACAAATCCATGTCAAGCGTACCGCCTCGGGAAGACCAGCCCCGCCCAAGGCCAAGGCTATGGCTTGTTTCGCTGGCCGTTTGCTCGATCGTATTCTCGCCCGGTCTTTGGCTTCGCCCGGCACACGCGACACCAACGCCGACCGAAGATCAAATCAAGCAATACTGCGAAAGTCGGCCGAACTTCCGCATCGCAAATGCCATTCTTCGCATGGCTCTAATCGCGAAAGCGTGGGCGAGCAGCGGCAGAATGCACGGAAACGACCCATTCAGCGCCGGCGCTACTCCGCCGGCCGAGCGCGACCAAAAAGGTTGATCCATCCAGTGCCGAGCACCGGTTTCGGCCAGTTCCGAGCCCGAAGAGAGCTTGATCCAGGCAACGCCGTTCCACCGGTCGAGAAGCGAAGAAAGTTGATCCAAGCAGCGCCGGCGCCTTTGCCCCAGTTGAGAGCACCGAGAAGCATGTCGACAAGAAAATCATCGTGGCGGCGCCGGGTCAGCCATCGCCTCAAGGCCCGTACCTTCGCGCGCCAACGGCAGCAATCCGGCAGCCAGGCGAACATAATTTTGTTCCGGGCGAAGTCTTAGTCGAACTCCGTCCTGACGTTTCGCCCCAAACGGCCAATGATCGTAGCGAGGCGGGAGCGGCTGCAGCTGCTCGCACCGCAGCACCTCATGCTCATTGGCACGACGATGTATCGTTACCGGATCAAAGGCCGGGTAGAAGGTAAGCGTTCCGTTGCGGCGATCGTCGGCTCGCTCGAAGCTGACACCCGGATCGCCGCAGTTCAGCCAAATTTCCTCTTCACCCTCCAAAGTGACCGCCCGGGCGTGCTTGCCGAGGCCCAGTATGTGATTCCGAAAATGCGTTTGTACGAGGCTCATGCCATTTCCAATGGTGCGAAAACACTTGTTGCCGTGATTGATTCTGGGCATAGACAGGAACCATCCCGAGATTTTAAACGCCGTAAAAGATGATTTCGACGCCGGCGGCGTAAATGGCGGAACCGGCCCTGCATGGCACAGCGGTTGCCGGAATCATAGCTGCCCACGCCGAACTTACGGGCGTTGCGCCGCAAGCACGCATCCTCGCGGTCCAAGCGTTCGAGCGGCGCTGATCCAAAGGCTGCCGCGCGCGGCACGACATATGACATCCTGCCCGGTATAGAATGGTCGGAGCTGCATGGCGCGCGCATCGTCAATATGAGTTTCGCGGGCCCGCGAGATCCTGCACTGTCGCGCGAAATTGCCGACGGTGCGAGCCGGGGAGTAATCTTCGTCGCGCCGTCGGTAACGAAGGGCGGTCGGCGGGGCCACTCTACCCGGCTGCCGACGAGAATGTCATTCCGGTGACAGCAACGGATAGTAGCGACAGCGTTTTTAAAGACGCCAATCAATGTCTTGTCACCTGTGTTGCGGCGCCCGGCGTCGAAGTGCTCGTCGCTGAACCAGGTGACGCCTACGGGTTTCTATCGGGTACTTCAATGGCGGCCGCGCATGTCAGCGGCGTCGTTGCCCTCCTGCTCGATGCGAAACCCGATCTCGAACTTAATGACCATTCGCGAGCCTTCTCTTCAAAACAGCGAGACATTTGAATCCGGGCGATCCGGACCAAGCGTCCATCGCGGGCATTGTCGATGCCTTTGAAAGCCTCAAAGCCGCTTCCGCGCTGGGTGCAACCCACACACACTCGGCCAGGGAAGTTCAAGCCGTATCACCGGCGCTTAAGGCAGAAGCTCAGCGCATGAATGCGGATTAACCGGCACCAGTCCGATGACCAGATTTCTAAGCTGCGCGTGCTGCTTCGAATGAACCCCAGCAAGGCTGAACCATCGCCGTGATGCTACGGCGCACCAGAGGCGGCGGCGATGTTCATCTGGTCAATGCCACTGGTTTCGCGCTCCCTGGCCGGAACGGGCGAACCCTTCAAGACGACAAAAAAAGCGCCGCCCGCCGGTTCCCGGATTCTCGCTAAATCCTCCCGATGAAACCGGAAACAAACCTTGTTGACCGTCCGGTGCGCATCGGCTATGTAAGCCATATTGGTAGGTGGCAGGGATTGGCCCATGAAAATCATTCTTAGCGTAGCGCGGGCGCCGGAGGAGGGACGGAGATAGGCTCCGCATTTCCCTCAGCTGGCGCACATCCGAGGCCCTCAGGGGCCTTTTTTATTGCCTGAACGCGAGAAATCGCAAACAATCGTTCGAGAGAGGCGCCGTTGGAGTAGGACGATGACCAATTTGATGACCGGAGCGGAAATGGTCGTCCGGGCGTTGCGGGACCAGGGAGTCGAAACGATTTTCGGCTATCCGGGCGGCGCCGTCTTGCCGATCTACGACGCTCTGTTTCACCAAGATTTCATCAAGCATGTGCTGGTGCGCCACGAACAGGGAGCGGCCCATGCCGCCGAGGGCTTCGCCCGGTCGAGCGGCAAGGCTGGCGTGCTTTTGGTGACCTCTGGTCCAGGCGCCACCAATGCGGTTACCGGCTTGACCGATGCTTTGATGGATTCGATCCCGGTCATTTGCATTACCGGCCAGGTGCCGACCCATCTCATCGGCTCCGACGCCTTCCAGGAATGCGATACCGTCGGCATAACCCGGCATTGCACCAAGCATAATTATCTCGTCCGCCAGATCGAGGATTTGCCACGCGTGTTGCACGAGGCTTTTTACGTCGCGCAAAACGGGCGTCCAGGGCCGGTCGTAATCGATATCCCGAAGGACGTGCAATTTGCGGTTGGCGCCTACATCGGCCCGCGCAACATCGAGCACAAGACCTACCGGCCGAAACTCGATGGCGATCCGGACCGGATCGAGCAGGCCGTCGGCGTCATGGCGGCGGCGCGGCGGCCCATCTTTTATACCGGCGGGGCATCATCAATTCTGGCCCGGCAGCCTCGCGCCTCCTGCGCGAACTCGTCTCCCTCACCGGGTTTCCGATCACCTCGACCTTGATGGGGCTTGGCGCCTACCCGGCGTCGGGCAAGAATTGGCTCGGCATGCTCGGCATGCACGGCACGTATGAAGCCAATAATGCCATGCACGATTGCGATTTGATGATCGCGATCGGCGCCCGGTTCGACGATCGCATCACCGGCCGGCTCGACGCTTTCTCTCCAGGCTCGAAAAAGATCCACATCGACATCGATCCGTCCTCGATCAACAAGAACGTGAAAGTCGATCTCGGCATCGTCGGCGATTGCACCCATGTGCTGCGTCAGCTCATCGACGCTTGGCGGGCGCGGGAAGCTTGCGCCAGACACCGCTGCGCTTGCCAAATGGTGGGCGCAGATCGACAAATGGCGGGCGCGCAAATCGCTGTCCTTCAAGAATTCGAAGGACGTGATCAAAGCCGCAATATGCGGTGCAGCGTCTTTACGAACTGACCAAGGCGCGCGACACCTACATCACGACCGAGGTCGGCCAGCATCAGATGTGGGCGGCGCAGCACTATCATTTCGAGGCGCCGAACCGCTGGCTGACATCGGGCGGCCTTGGCACCATGGGCTATGGGCTCCCGGCGGCGATCGGCGCGCAGATGGCGCATCCCGATGCGCTCGTCATCGATATCGCGGGCGAGGCCTCGATCCTCATGAACATCCAGGAGCTCTCGACCGCCGCGCAATTTCGCCTGCCGGTCAAGATCTTCATCCTCAACAACGAATATATGGGGATGGTGCGGCAGTGGCAGGAGCTCCTCCATGACGGCCGCTATTCCCATAGCTATTCGGAGGCGCTGCCGGATTTCGTCAAGCTCGCGGAGGCCTATGGCGCGCATGGCATCCGCTGCTCGGACCCGGCCAAGCTCGACGAAGCCATCATGGAGATGCTCGAAACGCCCGAAACGGTGATCTTCGATTGCGTCGTCGACAAAACCGAAAATTGCCTGCCGATGATTCCCTCCGGCAAGGCGCATAATGAGATGATTCTGCCCGGCACGACGCGGCGATTGAAACCGCGATCGATGCCGCCGGCAAGATGTCTGGTGTAACGCCCATGAACGCTCCCGCGGCGCCCCTCTCGCCCTATTCCTCGGCCCTCGGCAAGCCCAATATCGAGGTGCACACGCTCTCGGTGCTGGTCGATAACGAGCCGGGCGTTCTCGCCCGCGTCGTCGGGCTTTTTTCCGGGACGCGGCTATAATATCGAGAGCCTGACGGTCGCCGAGGTGGCGCACGCGGAGCATCTTTCGCGGATCACGATCGTCACCTCCGGGCACGCCCGAGGCGATCGAGCAAATCGGCCATCAGCTGGAACGGCTCGTGCCGGTCCACAAGGTCACCGATCTGACCTTGCGCGGCAATGCGGTCGAGCGCGAGCTCGCGATGATCAAGGTCGCGGGCACCGGGCAAGACCGCGACGAGGCCTTGCGGCTCGCCGAGGCCTTCCGCGCAAGAGTCATCGATGCCGCGATCGAGAGCTTCGTGTTCGAGCTTACCGGCGCCGCGGACAAGATCGATCAGTTCGTCGAACTCATGCGCCCGATCGGCCTCGTCGAAGTGTCGCGCACCGGCGTCGCCGCCATGTCGCGCGGGCCAAAACCCATGTGAGGCCGCGCCACCCGCACTTAATTAAGAGAACCGGCTGCACGAAACCTTCTAACCTGAAAGTGCCTCGGCGCGCTCCTTCGCCGCCTTCGCTGCGCGCTCGATCAGAGGCGTAAGGCCGTCCTGCGCCATCAGGACGTCAAGCGCGGCGGCGGTCGTTCCGCCGCGCGACGTCACATTTTCGCGCAGTTCTCGCGCGGTGCCTTCCGGCGTGCCGGAACAACAATTCGCCGGCGCCCTCGACCGTCGCGCGGGCGAGCCGCGCGGCGACATCTGCGGCAGGCCCGAGCTCCGCCCCGGCCTTCGCCAGGCATTCGGCGAGATAGAAGATATAAGCCGGACCGGAGCCCGAAACCGCGGTCGACTGCGTCGATCAGCTCCTCGCTGGCAAGCCATTCGACCCGGCCCGCCGCGGCGAGCAGAGCCTCGGCCGCCGCGCGCTGGCGCGGCGTCACCGCCGCGTTCGCGGCAAGCCCGTGCCATGCCGCGTCCAACGGCGGCCGGCGAGATTGGGCATCGCCCGAACGATTGCCTTCGCTTGCGGCAGCCTCGCCGCGATATTGGCGATCGTCTTGCCGGCGAGGATCGAAATGACCAGCGTGCCCGGGCCCGCAAAGGGTGCGAGCCCCGCCGCCGCCGCATCGAGACTCTGCGGCTTGATCGCGAGCACGAGAATTCCGGGCGGCTGCGAGCGGGGCGCCCAGCGCAAAGCCTTCGCGCCTGGCGAGGTCGCGATGAGTTCCGGCGAGGGGTGCGGCTCGATGACGTTGATTTTGCGCGGATCGTAGCCCGCGGTCGAGCCAGGCCCGCAACAATCGCGCCGCCCATCTTGCCGGCTCCGGCGAGGAGCAGGGACGCATCGAAGCGGCCCGCTTCCCGCTGGTCCATGTCAGGCCCGGCCTTGGGTTTCAAGCATGATCGAGCCGAGCGCCTCTGGACCGGTTTTGCCGGCCCAGACGACAAATTGAAAAGCCTGATAGTAGCGTTCGCAGGCGCGCACCGCGCTGGCAAGAACGGTTTGGCACTGATCGGCCGTTCAGCTCGGCGCCGCCGGCGAGCAAGATGGCATGCCGGAACATGATCACCCCGTCGTTCGGCCAAATGTCGAAATGGCCGATCCAAAGCTGTTCATTGATGAGCGCGACAAGCGAGGCAAGCTCCATCAGGCGCGCGCACGGCACTTTGAGGTCGAAGGCGCAGGCAACATGCAATGCCTCCACCTCGGCGAGCCAGGTGAAGGCGATATTGTAATCGGTCCAGCCGCCGGTGACCGAGATCGAGATTTCGTCTTGTTCGTCGCGGTCGAAAGACCAGCGATTATGCGCGGCGATTCGTTCGACGATGTCGACCGGATGTTCGTTGCGATCGAGTTCGAGCTGTAAAAGCGGCATTCCATGGCCTCAAAAGGTAAGCGGCCAACCGCGAAATCCCTCCGCGTTTCCAGCCGGTGGTCTCATCTGCCGACACGCAACTCAAAAATCAATTCTTGGCCAGCCGAGCCAGGGAATCATAAGGTGGCGGGCTTTTGCAACTGGCTTCAACCAGGTTGTCCCCCGCTGAGCAGGTTTTGCGGGTTTCGAGGTTAATTTTCCGGCGCCAGCAGGCCCTTCGCAATTGCCGACACAAGCAAGGCCGTCTGGTTGCGCAGCTCTTCGAGCGAGACGGCTCCGAGTTTCTCTTCAAGTCCCAGCGTGACGATCCCATGGACGGCAGAGAACAGCGATCTCGCGAGCATAGCGAGTTGGCCGGGCGGCATGCTTGGCAGAAGATCCCGCAGCGGCTGCTCAATATAGTCGAAGAGCCGTGTTTGCTCCGCTCTATACCACTCGGGCATGGGCTTGCCCTCCGGCACGCGGCCCTCGAACAAGGCTCGCCAGCGCGCCTTGTTTGCGGCAGCGAAATCAAGATAGGCGATCGCCATTTGGATGAGCTGTCCAATGGCCCGCTGGGACTCGGCGCACGCCTCGACTGGAATCTTGGACGCCGAGGCCGTCAGTTCTTTCTCTAGCGCGGCAAGGGTGCGCGCGTGCACCGCAAGTGCCAGATCGTCGAGGTCGGCAACCACATTGTAAATGGCGCCGACCGCGCAGCCAGCCTCGGCGGCGAGGTCGCGGGCCTTCAGCCCGGCAAGCCCGCGCGCCGAGACGGCTCGCTCTGCGGCGGCGATCAAGGTGGCTTTAAGCTTCTGTTTTTGCTCGCTGTTAGTCATTTTAATCACCAATCTGAACAACGTTCAATTTTTCTCTTGACAACGTTCAAAAGGGAATTAAGGTGTTTTTGTGAACGTCGTTCATAAATGTCATGAGCAGACCATTCAACACATTTGTCACGTTCCCCGCCAGCGCGCGGTTCTGCGGCGCATGGCCGTGAGGTTTACACGCCTAAAAGCAGAAATCCCAACGACCTCTGGTTCAGTCAAAGGTACAAGCTGGAGTATGTAAAATGTTTTATATAATCGCAACAGTGTTTATAATCGCAACATTTCTTGCAGCAATAACATTATTAATATATTTAGAGACACTTTTTGAGACAATTTCGGTACGTATTGCTATATTTATATTTGTTTAGGAGCTGATATTGTTTTCTTTTATTTTATGTAGGTTGGGTTAGCGGGACTTTTATAAGAATTGACGGATAGAAACTCAGTGCAAATTTACATCTAAACGCAATATTTCATTCTCGGGTGCTGAATAAAGGACCGCTCGGCATGCAATTCGTTCCCCTTGTTGATATTCGGTCATGCGGACCACGCCGATTGGTGCATGAATATCCTCAGCAAGCCAAGGAATTGATTTTGGCAAGCCGGAAACCGATCGGCATGGGTCCCGGGCTACTAAGCCGCGCCTATAATACCGCTGAGTGACCGTGTGTCGCGGGATTGGCTGCTTAAATCCGGCAATCCCTATCTCGAAGAGATCGATCACTGTGCGGATCATCTGAATATGACGGGCATCCATGCCCTCAATATTTGCTTTGAATGGTTCTGCACCAGTGCCGTCTACGCCAAGGAACATGGCCCGACACTGATACGGGTTCTCGATTGGATGTTTCCGAAATTGGGCGAAAATTTAATTGTGGCGCATCAAAGCGGCACTGCCGGAGATTTTTATAATATCACTTGGCCGGGTGTCAGCGGCATGTTTCAAGGATTAGCACCGGAACGGTTTTCGGCTTCCCTCAATCAGGCTCCGATGCAATGCCACGGCCTGACCTACTGTGGCGATTGGCTGAAAAATCGTAAGAGCGTTTTCCAAGCCGCCGGTCTGCCGCCGGCACATTTATTGAGAATGGTTTTCGAGGAAGCCAAAAATTATGAGGATGCCAGGGAACGCCTCTCCAAAATCCCAGTTGCAATACCCGCCATTTACATTCTAGGCGGTATCCGTGAGGGTGAAGGCTGTGTCATTGAACGCACCGAAAACGATTATGCCATTCGTACCATCGAGAGTGACCGCGTCTGCGCGTCGAATCAGTTCGAAACAAGATTGAATGCCATCGGCCATGGATGGCGGCCGCGTTCCATCAACAGCGCGGGACGCGTGCATCAGGCTCGCACTCTGCCACTGGCTATGATTGACGATCAATTCAACTGGTTCAAGCCCCCCATCGCCAATTCCCATACGCGTCTGGCAATGATGGCCTGTGCGGCTACCGGAAAATTACATGTTTTCGGAACCCTTGGAGAGGAACGAATAACCGAGATTTTTAGATTGCGGACATAAGCCGCCGATCGTCACGTGTTCAGCACCGAGTGCCTTCCAGAAAAGATCTTCGTCAAAGGACTTGCGCCCATGTCCAGATCGCTGATGACCTCCCGCCGCTTCGCGCCGCTGTTCTGGTGCCAGTTCTTTTCGGCCTTCAACGACAATTTCTTGAAGAACGCTCTCGTCTTCCTGATCCTGTTTAAGATCGGGGGCAGTGATGCCGAGTCGCTGGTCACATTGGCAGGTGCCGTCTTCATCGCGCCGTTTTTCCTCCTCTCGGGTCTCGGCGGACAGCTCGCGGATCGCTTCGACAAGGCGGTGGTGGCGCGGCGCCTCAAACTGGCCGAGATCGGGGTGACGGCGCTCGCCTGCACGGGCTTCGCGCTCCACTCGCTGCCTGTCTTGTTCGCCGCGCTGTTCCTATTCGGCGCGATCGCGGCGCTGTTCGGTCCGATCAAATATGGCATCCTGCCGGATCATCTCGCGCGCGAAGAATTGCCCGCCGGAAATGCGCTCGTGGAAAGCGCGACTTTCATGGCGATTTTGCTTGGCACGATCGCTGGCGGTCTAGCATCGAAAGGCAACGGCGGCCCGGCTTCGTTCAGTGCGCTGATCATACTCTTCGCGCTGTTGTGCTGGGGCGCGGCCCTCATGATTCCTCCCACCGGCAGTGCTGCGCCGGCGTTGGCCATCGATGGGAACATCCTCCGTTCTACCGTAACGCTCCTCAAAGAGCTCTGGAGCGATGCCCGCCTTTGGTGGGGCGGCGTTGTACTGAGCTGGTTCTGGCTCTCCGGCGCGGTCATTCTGTCGCTCCTGCCGCCCTTGGTGAAGACCGGGCTCGGCGGCGACGAGGGGGTGGTTACTGCTTTCCTCGCGATCTTCTCGATTGCCATCGCCGTGGGTTCGGGGCTTGCGTCATGGCTCGCGCGCGGGCGCATTATCCTCCTGCCTACCGTGGCCGGCGCGTTTCTTCTCGGGGTATTCGCGCTCGATCTCGGCTGGGCCGCTCTTGGTGCGCAGCCCGCCGCGACAGCGGCAGACATCGGCACCGTCTTGTCCTCGGGTCTTGGTTTGCGGACCGCGGCCGACCTCGCGGGCCTGGCCATCGCAAGCGGTCTATTCATTGTTCCATCGTTCGCCGCCGTGCAGGCCTGGGCGGGCGCCGACCGGCGCGCCCGCGTGGTAGCAGCCGTCAACATCCTCAACGCCGCCTTTATGGTCGCGGGCGGGCTCGCCGTCGCCATGCTGCAAAAGGCCGGCCTCGGCACCGCGAGTCTATTCCTCATCATCGGCGGCGCCTGCCTCGCCGCCGCGCTCGCGATCGGCCGCACCATGCCGGCAAGCGCCTTCCGCGACTTTCTTTCAATCCTGTTCCGGGCCTTCTACCGGCTTGAGGTCAGGGGCGCGGAGAATTTCGGCAAAGCGGGACAAAACACTATCATCGCGCTCAACCACGTAAGCTTTCTTGATGCGGCGCTGGCGCTGTCGCTTCTCGACAAGGATCCGGTCTTCGCCATCGATCATGGCATCGCCCAGCACTGGTGGGTGAAGCCGTTCCTGAAGATCACCCGCGCCATTCCGCTCGATCCGTTGAAACCGATGGCAACCCGCACACTGATCAACGCCGTGAAGGCAGGCGAGACTCTGGTCATTTTTCCCGAAGGGCGGCTCACGGTCACCGGCAGCCTGATGAAAGTCTATGACGGGGCGGGGCTCATCGCCGACAAATCGGACGCGATGATCGTGCCGGTTCGCATCGAGGGCCTCGAGGCGACGCCATTCTCGCGCCTGTCGAAGACCCAGGTCCGGCGACGCTGGCTCCCTAAGGTCGTCGTGACCGTCCTTGAACCAGTCAAGCTCGCGGTCGATCCGGCCCTCAAGGGCAAGCATCGCCGCCATGCCGCTGGCGCAGCACTTTATGGCATCATGTCCGATCTCGTGTTTCGCACCACCGAAACCAGCCGCACCGTGGTTGACGCCGTGGTCGAGGCGGCGAAGATCCATGGGCTCGGCCGCATCGCGGTGGAGGATCCCGTTTCCGGCGCACTCAGCTATAGGCGCCTGCTTATTGGGGCCGCCGTCCTCGGTGCCAAGCTCAAGCCTCTCGCGCCGGAAGGCAAGACAGTGGGCGTGATGCTCCCCAACGCCAATGGCGCGGCCGTGGCCGTCCTCGGCCTGATGTCGGCCGGCCGCCTCCCCGCGATGATCAATTTTACCGCCGGCGCCGCCAATATCCTGGCGGCCTGTACCGCGGCCGAGGTCACGACGATTGTCACCACGCGCGCCTTCGTCACAAAAGGCAAGCTCGACGATCTTGTTGCGCGGCTCGCGCGGCATGTGAAGATTGTCTATCTCGAGGACGTCCGCAAGAGCGCCGGTTTCGCCGATAAGCTACGTGGGGTTCTGGCGGCCAAGAAACCCCTTGTGCCTCGCAACCCCGACGATCCAGCGGTCATCCTGTTCACGTCGGGCTCCGAGGGCTTGCCGAAAGGCGTCGTGCTTTCCCACCGCAACATCCTCGCCAACGCCGCGCAAGCCGCCGCGCGGATCGACTTTGGGCGTTCCGACAAAGTCTTCAACGTGCTCCCGGTATTCCATTCCTTCGGCCTCACGGCGGGACTGGTGCTGCCGCTCGTCTCGGGCGTCCGCATCTACCTCTATCCCTCGCCGCTCCATTACCGGAGCGTCCCGGAATTGATCTATGGGGTGAACGCCACGATCCTGTTCGGAACCGACACATTCCTGGCCGGGTATGCCCGTGCCGCGCACGCTTATGACTTCCGCTCGCTACGTTACGTGCTCGCCGGTGCCGAGCCGGTGCGGGAATCGACGCGCAAGATTTTCATGGAGAAGTTCGGAGTTCGCCTGTTTGAAGGCTATGGCGTGACGGAAACCGCGCCGGTGCTCGCGCTGAACACGCCAATGTTCAACCGTTTTGGCACGGTCGGGCGGCTACTTCCGGGAGTAGAAGCACGGCTCGAGCAGGTCCCGGGCGTCCTCGAAGGCGGCCGTCTCCACGTGCGGGGGCCAAACGTTATGCTTGGCTATCTCAAGACTTCCAATCCGGGGGTCATCGAGCCGCCACCAGAAGGCTGGCACGATACCGGCGATATCGTCACCATCGATGCCGAGGGCTTTGTAACAGTCAAGGGGCGCGCGAAGCGGTTCGCCAAGATCGGCGGCGAGATGGTCTCGCTTGCCGCTGTCGAAGCTCTCGCGGCGGAGCTTTGGCCGGGCGCACTGTCGGCGGTCGCGGCCGTCCCCGATCCGCGCAAGGGCGAGAAACTGGTGCTGATCACGCAGATGGCGGGCGCCAAGCGCCCAGACTTCCAGGCGTTTGCGAAGAGTAAAGGCGCGGCGGAACTGATGATACCCACGGAGATCCTCGTCGTCGGCAAATTGCCCGTGCTGGGATCCGGCAAGATCGATTATGTCGGCGTGACAACCCTTATCCGCGATACGCTCGCCCAAAACCTCGCCTCGGTAGGGTGATCGTGGGGCCTATGAAAAGATGCCGCCGCAATTTGGGTTGGAATTGAGTATGGCACGATCTCCGGCGTGACGAAGTTATCTTGTCATGCGACCAGACCAAAAATCCGACTTGGAGGCGTTTTGGCGCGGCTTTGCCAACGGCGGCCTTGTGCATTGCGACCCGGCCATATACGAGCAATTTTCGGGACTTCATGGCGCCGCGTCCGGGCCGGGCGCTTACTGAGTTGCGGCAAAGGCTGACGCCGCTTTCGAGCGCATGCCGCCAGGCAGCAAAGGGCTAATTTTGCAGGGGAATCGTGTGAACAATTTCGGAGCTCATTGGGCGCCACAATTTCTGACGCCGACGCCGCACAATACCTGTCGCGCTTCCTGATACTGGCATTGTCGGCCATTGTTTCATTAGGAAATCCCAGGTCCCCAACCGTCGCACGCCTTTTTTCGATTGGATTCGGCATTTGTTCCCTCACTCTATTCCCCTGAAACGGCGGTTCCACGCTTGCATCATATTTAGGTATATGTTAGCGACTATGATCAAGCTTAATTGTACTTTCCCAAGTCCCCGGCTGGCGCGATTTGGGACCGCTATGCGTTAAAGGGTTGGCGCCCGCCGGGGTATGTTAAGCGAGGGAATTGTGCCGCCGCGTGCTTTTCGAAATTCGCTGGACCATACGCTGGCGTTCATCCGGGATCTTGATCGCGCCCGCAATCTCGACGACGTTTCGGCGCAGGTCTTGCGTCATGTCGCGCCGTTCGGGGCGGAGTATGTGGTTGCCAGTACAATTCCGAAGGCTGGGGCGAAGCCCCGGGACCAACTCGGTCATGTCTTGCTAAACCGGTGGCCGACAGACTGGCTCAAACGCTATTCTTCACGCGGTTACGCATTTTGCGATCCGGCTTTTGCTCAGGCGAAAGCGAACTCAACACCTTTTTTTTGGAACGAACTGGGCGCGCATGTCCGGGATGATCCGATGGCACAGCGTGTCATGGACGAAGGCACGGAATTTGGTCTCAAAAAAGGGTTCACGGCCTCCCTCATTACGCTCGACGGACAACGGGTCGTATGGTCACTCGGGGGAGCACATCTCGATATCGGTCCCGACACGCGCGGGATGCTAACCCTAATTGCGAGTTATGCCATAGCGCGCGCGATCGCTCTAAAAGAGGAATCGCCAGCCACGCAGCCAGTGCGCCTTTCCGCGCGCGAGCGCGAAGCTCTGCAATGGGCTTCCGAAGGCAAGGCCGATTGGGAAATTGGCGAGGTCATGAACATTTCCGAACACGGCGCCGATAAGCACATGCGGTCGGTGCGTGTGAAACTTGGAGCTATCAACCGGACGCAGGCGGTCGCCGAGGCAATTCGCCGGGGGTTGATTGCCTGACGGTACGCGAACGCGTACTACCCACACCCTCCCAAAATGCGGCACTCTCAGGTCACTGCATGGGAGGATGCCGGGAAGCGAATGACACGTGGCATCTTCCAGACCTTAACCTGGAGAGTGTCAGTGATACACATAATAACCCCCGAAAACGACTTTCTTTATCAAGACGAGATGGAGCAAGCCTATCGCTTGCGTCATCAAGTGTTTGTCGAGGAAATGGGCTGGACCGGTCTCGCCAAGCCGGATGGGCGCGAGACCGATCAATTCGACGACAAGCATGCGGTGCATATGCTCTACATCGAGGAAAAAAAGGTTCTTGGCTATCAGCGAATGCTACCGACCACGCGTCCACACCTCCTCTCGGAACTCATGCCAGAACTCTGCGACGGCGAGCGGCCCGTGGGACCGCATATTTGGGAATTAACGCGCCATTGCGTCGAGCGGGGACGCCGCGAAAAAGGTCGCGTAGTTAGCCCAATTACCAATGCGCTCATGTCCGGTATGGTCGAATGGGGCCTACAGAGTGGGATCTCGAAAGTAATCGCCGAGATTGAGCCGACCACGCTGTTGCGTTTGGTTCAGTTGCATTTTCGGCCTTTGCCGCTCGGTCTGCCAATTCGAATCGCAGGCCGGGATACTATCGCGCTGACGCTCACCTTCGATGGGCGGACGCTGGAACGACTGCGCGAAGTGCGGGGCAATCGCCGCCGCGTCCTAGCCGAATCCCTTGAACGGCCAGTCCTGCTCCATGCCTGAGGCAGGCGCCTGTTTCTTCCAACCCCCGGCGGCCCGCCGCCGGGGGGTTCCAAGCCATTCATTGATATACGGTTGCGGAGAAGGTCTGGACCACTGTGCATGATAACGAATTTGGCAAAATTGCGTTATCATGTTAGCAAGTTCGTCCGAAATCGAGCCCCAACTCCAATGAACCGTTTTGAACGCCGCCCGATCTCCGCGGGCGAAGCCGAGATCGAATATCTTAATGGCGAATTTCGCATTTTGCGCCCCGGCGCTTTCGTGCTCTGCGCGGTGACGGGAGCGGAAATCAAGCTCGAGGATCTGCGCTATTGGAATGTCGATCTGCAAGAGCCCTACGCCAGTCCGCAAGCCAAATTGCAAAGGCTTGGGATCAAGCGGACGGAATGACGCTGAGGGCTGGGTCTGGACCCGACCAACTCGAAGCCAGTATGCAAGCTTGACGAGACGCGATACGCGAGCCGCTCATCGGTCTCGCCCGTCGGAATGGTGCGCGCCGTAGAGCCAATCGTAACGGGCGAGCATTTTTTGGGGACGCAGCGCGCGCAATGCCACATCCCGGAGAAACGCAGTGGGACCGGCAAGATGGTAGATCTTCGCTTGCCGGCGCGAACTCGTTTTGCACCCGCGTGGCCCGCGTGTACCGCGCCATCTGATAAGCGCGGAGACTCGCCTCGATATTTCGGTCGCCCGCCAATACTTCGGCCAATGCGCCTGCGTCCTCGATGGCCTGGGCCGCGCCCTGGGCCAAAAACGGCAGCATGGGATGCGCCGCATCGCCCATCAGCGCCACGCGCCCCGATACCCAGCTCGCGATTGGCTTGCACGCGAATAGCGGCCATTTCCGCCAATCGGGAGCGGCACCAAGCAATTTCCGCGCGGGTTCGGCCCAATTCGAAAAACGCGCTTCGAGAAACCCCGGTTCGCCTGGGCTCGACCAGAAATCCGTTCCGTCCGGGTAAAAATCCTCGTCCACGATCGCGACAACATTGACGATGGCGCCGCCGCGCAGGGGGTAGTGGACGAGATGCGCCTTACGCCCGAGCCAAAGATTTGTCTCCTGGAGACGCATCTCTGGCGGTGCGCGGGCGGCATCGACCATGGCGCGCCATGCGGTCCATCCGGAAAATCTTGCGTTTTCCGCGCCGAGCCTTTGCCGCACAAAGGAGCGCACGCCGTCGGCGCCAATCAGGCAATCGGCCGCCGCCTGCAGCCGGACTGTGCCTTGCGCGATGGCAATCGCGACGGAGCTTTCGCCGGACGCAAAGTCCGCGACGGCGGCTCCGGTTTGGAGTTTGATGCTGGATTCGCACGCGAGGGCGTCGAACAAGGCGCGCTGGAGATCGGCGCGGTGGACGACAAGATAGGGCGCGCCCCAGCGCCGCTCCGCGTCATCCAATGGCATGAGCGCGAGGGTCGCGCCATCCCGCGCGCGGCGGATTTTAATGGCCGCCGGGCGAAGCGCGAAGGGCGTCAGGCGCTCGATCACGCCGAGCCTTGCCAAAATCGCGCTGGCGTTCGGCGAGAGCTGGAGGCCTGCCCCGGCCGCTTCGAGAACCTTGGCTTTTTCGTAGAGGCTAACCCGCCAGCCTTCCCGCGCGAGGCATAAGGACGTGCAAAGCCCGCCGATCCCGGCTCCGGCGATCACCGCATGCGGCGGGGTCATCGTAACAGCTCAGGCGCGCTCGATCGCCGGCTTTGCCCCGGATTCAGAATCAAACCCTGGCTCGAACGCGCATTCCGGCGGTTCGCACCCGCCATTGAGACGCGCGTCATAACTATAATGCGTCGAGCAATAGGGACAGATTGCGTCGTTGCTATCGCCCATGTCGATGAAAATATGCGGGTGGTCGAACGGCGGCAATGCGCCGACGCACATGAATTCCTTGGCGCCAATCCGCACTTGCGGAACGCCCGGCTGGTTATGGAAATGCGGCGTGCTATGGGTGGCCATGATCTGTCCAGGTCGCGGAGGCGGTAAGCGCGTAGCATAGGCGGCCGCGCGGGATTTGGGTAGTCCCCGGATGCCGCGGCGGCATGGGGTTTTGGAGGCGGCACATGAGCGGCACCCCGCCGGACTGGTTTACCCGCGGCCTTGGGCATGTTTGGCTACCCTACACGCAGATGCAGACCGCGGCAGTCCCGCTGCCCGTCGCGCGCACGGAAGGAAGCCGCATTTTTCTCAGCGACGGCCGGGAACTCATCGATGGAATCGCGAGCTGGTGGACCGCCTGCCACGGCTATAATCACCCGCATATCCGGGCAGCCGTGTCGGAGCAGCTGGGCCTTATGCCGCATATCATGTTCGGCGGTCTCGTGCATGAGCCAGCACTTGATCTGGCGCGGCGGCTAACGGACCGTTTGCCGGAAAAGCTTACCCAGGTCTTTTTCTGCGACAGCGGCTCGGTCGCGGTCGAGGTCGCGATGAAAATGGCGGTGCAGTTCTGGCTCAATTCCGGCATCACACAGCGTAGCCGCTTCCTCGCGTTCAAGGGCGGCTATCACGGCGACACTTTCGCGGCGATGTCGGTCTGCGATCCCGAGGAAGGAATGCACGGCCTCTTTGCCAAAGTCTTGCCGCAACAAATCATCGCGGAGCTGCCCGTTGATCCGCCGTCCGCACAGGCTTTCGATGCTCTTCTTGAGCGTCATGCCCAAGAACTTGCAGGCATTATCGTCGAGCCCTCGGTGCAAGGCGCGGGCGGCATGCTGTTTCACGAGAGGGAAGTGCTGCGGCATTTGCGGGCGGCGGCAGACCGGCATGGCCTCCTGTTGATATTCGACGAGATTTTTACCGGGTTTGGCCGCACCGGAACGATGTTCGCCTGCGAGGCGGCGAGCGTCACCCCGGACATTATCACTTTGTCGAAAGCGCTAACCGGCGGCACCATGGGGCTCGGCGCGGCGATTGCCACGAACAAAGTGTTCGAGGCGTTTTTGTCGGATGCGCCAAACCATGCGCTGATGCACGGCCCGACATTTATGGCCAATCCGCTCGCCTGTGCCGCCGCCGATGCCTCACTCGATCTTTTTGAAAGCGAGCCGCGCATTACCCAAGTCGCGGCCATTTCCAAATCGCTCGCCCGCGGGCTCGAACCGGCCCGCGAGCTGCCGCATGTGCGCGACGTGCGGGTGAAAGGCGCGATCGGCGTCGTCGAACTTGATACTATTGATGATCTTTCCGCGCTCAAACACCGGTTTATCGAGGCGGGCGTGTTCGTGCGGCCGTTCCGCAACATTGTCTATCTGACGCCCGCCTTTACAATTGGCGAAGAGGATCTTGAGCGCCTCACCGGCGCGGTGGTCCAGGTTCTGCAACAATGGACGCGGCTGTAGCGTCGCGCGCCCTTCACAGATCGGCGCCATGCCCGGCCTTGAGCCGGGCATCCGATCGTGAAAGAATTATGTTTGGATGGCCGGGTCAAGCCCGGCCATGACGGCTCGGAGCGGAGTCCAACGTGCGCTGATGCAGTTATAGGGTAGGGCATCCAATGTCAAAGCGGCTTCGCGAGTGGCGGCTTTCCCGCGCCCGCGCTGCGCGGGCGGAAATGCCTGCCGCGCCTCCCGACCCAGCCGAACAATTCGCCAAACAGGCGCATAACCTCGACGCGGTTCGCAAGAGTGTCGAGGACGCGGCCGCTGTAAGCGCGGGATTTTGGCTGAGCTATCTTTTTGTGTTGTTGTACATCGCCATCGCAGCGGGAGCCGTTACGCATCGTGATTTTCTGCTTGAAAACCCGGTCAAACTGCCATTTCTCAACATCGAACTGCCGCTCGTTGCGTTTTTTGTGGTGGCGCCGATTCTGTTCATCGTTTCACATGCCTATACGCTCGTGCATTTCGTCATGCTGGGCGCGAAGGTGGGCGTATTCGACACCGAGCTTCTCGCGCAGCTCGGCGATGCGCCGAAAACGAGCGAAGGTCTGCGGCGGCAATTGCCGAGCAATATTTTCGTGCAATTTCTCGCCGGGCCACGGGACATTCGCAAGGGCGGGCTGGGGCTTATCCTAAAGGCGATCGCCTGGTTCTCATTGGTTATTGGCCCAGTTCTTCTGCTGCTTCTGATCCAGGTACAATTTTTGCCCTATCACCTTGAGTGGGTTACCTGGGTGCAGCGATTCGCAGTGCTCGCGGACGTGATCCTCCTCTGGTTGCTTTGGCCCGCTGTCCTCAATGGCCGAAGCAAGCTGATGTGGCGCCTTGAGCGCAGGGGCAAGGGTTGGCCGGGGGCGTTTGCCTTGAGTGGCCGTTACATTGCCGGTCTCACTGCCTGTTTGATTCCTATTGGCCTTGCCTTCACGACGGCGACCTTTCCCGGCGAATGGCTGGATGAGCACGCCGGCAACAACCAGTGGATTCCACCAAATGGTGTCACAGCCTGGCTAGGGGCAAGGGACCGGTTTCAAGATATCCCTATATCGACCTCGTTCCACGATGTCTTGTTCAATGGGAAAGTTGACGACGTGACTCGGCGGCGAGCGAGCCTCTTTTCGAATACGCTTGTGCTTCCGAATTTCGACACGCTCGAAGCCAAGGCGATCGACGATCAAAAGAAGCTCGACTGGGCCAAGCACACTTTGGTCTTGCACGGTCGGCATCTCGAAAGCGCTATTTTCGACCGCGCGGATCTGCGCAAGGCCGATCTGGAGGGCGCGCAGCTTCGGGGCGCGTCGCTCGACTTTGCGCAGCTTCAGGGCGCGTCGCTCCTCTTCGCGGAACTTCAGGGGACGGATTTCCAACAATCGACATTCGTCGGCACGAATATGGGTCGCACAGCGGTTTGGCGCACGAACTTCGAGGATGCCCGGTTGACCGCTGTCTCCGAGGATGGTGTGAAAGAAAGTGCTCTCAAGAAGGATGAGTTTGCTGCCGTCAAGGCAAAGATCATGAAAGAGGTGCCCGAAGGCGAACGACGTGAAGACGCACTGAAACGCATCGCGAAATTGAACCCGGACATTTTTGGCCCGGAGGCAAGCGAACAAGAGGCTCTCGAAAAGGGACGCGTGGACGAAACCGAATATAAGAAATCTTTAGCGGCTCAACTCAAGGGCCTCGTATGCTCCGGCGACATAGATGCCCCTTATGTCGTGCGCGGTCTCAGTCTCATTCAGTCAATATTTGGTAATAGCCGCATCGACGACACCGGCGCGCAAGCTCCCGGTCTCGTCGAAGCGATCCTCAAGCCGAACTGCCCTGTCTCCGCCGTCCTCACGGACGCCGACAAAGCGGCGTTGAAAAAAATCGCGAAAGAGGCCAGCGGCGCGCATTGACGCTGCGCCTGTTACGGCCGCCGTCCGCCGAGATAAGCGCGAGCACATATCTATGACATGGGCGTCATACCCGTCGCCGGATCAAGTCCGGGGCAAAAGCCGCGCGCCTTTCACACTATTGCGTGGTGTTGATGAGGCTGGCGTTGCCGCCCACCGCCGCGGTGTTGATCGAGACCGTTTGTTCGCGACAAAAACGGCTGAGGTAATGCGGCCCGCCCGCTTTCGGCCCGGTGCCCGACAGATTGAATCCACCAAAAGGCTGGGTGCCGACTACGGCTCCGATCATGTTGCGATTGACATAGCAATTGCCCGCCAGCCGCCGGCTCAAAACATGATCGATGGTGGCATCGATGCGCGAATGCACACCCAAGGTCAGCCCGGACCCGCTGGCTTCGATCGCATCGAGCAAGCCATCAAGTTCAGCAGCCTTGTAGCGAACCACATGGAGAACCGGACCAAAAATCTCGCGCTTCAGATCGCCCACGGCGGCAATTTCGAAAAAGTGAGGAGCGACATAAAATCCGCCGGGCGGCGCACTCGACGGTATCACGCCCGCGAAGTGGACAATCGCCGAGCTTTTCATCAGCGCGATATGCGCGTCCAGCCTCGCCTTGGTGGCGAAATCGATCACCGGGCCGATGTGGACTTGCGGTTCGCGCGGATCGCCGATCATAAGTTCGCCCGCCGCTCCGGCAACCATCGCGATCATCTTGTCCGCGACATCCTCCTGGACGCAAAGAAGCCGGAGCGCGGAGCAGCGTTGCCCGGCCGAGCGAAACGCAGACGCTAGGACATCGTCGCAAACTTGCTCCGGCAAGGCGGTCGCGTCGGCGATCATCGTGTTGATCCCGCCGGTTTCCGCGATCAGCACCGGAATTGGTCCGTCCTTGTCGGCCAGCGCGCGGTTGATTTTCGTGGCGGTTTCCATCGAGCCGGTGAAAGCCACCCCCGCCACTCCGGGCAAGGCGACAAGCTTCGCGCCAAGCTCGCCACCCCCCGGCAATAAATGCAATGCCTGGCCGGGTACGCCCGCGCGATGGAGCGTCTCGATGGCCATGGCGGCGATCAAGGGGGTCTGCTCGGCGGGTTTGGCGAGGACGCTGTTTCCGGCGGCAAGTGCCGCAGCTATCTGGCCGAGGAAGATGGACAAGGGAAAGTTCCAAGGGCTGATGCAGACGAACACCCCCCGCCCATGACAATCGAGCCGGTTGTCTTCCCCGGTGGGCCCGGGCAGCAGAGCCGCGCCGTCAAACAACCGGCGCGCTTCTTGGGCGTAATAGCGGCAGAAATCAATTGCCTCCCGCCATTCGCCGATCGCGTCATCCAACGTCTTGCCCGCCTCGAACTGCAGCAGGCCCAGCACTGCTGGAGCCTCCGCCTCGATGCGGTCCGCGGCACGCTCGAGACAGGCCGCGCGCGCATCCGCCGGCACATGCGACCAATCGCGAAATCCTGCGCATGCATCGCGCATCGCTTCCGCCAGCAGGCCGGGCGCTGCCTCGCGCACAACGCCAATCGCCGACCCATCGATCGGAGATATGGCGTGACGCGCGTTTCCCTCCCGCCGCACACCAGAGACGATGGGCGCCGCCTCCCGCATTCGCGCGGAATTCGCGATTCGATGGGTGAGGGCGGCAAGCGCTCGGCGATCGCCGAATTCGATTCCGTTAGGGGTCTTGCGCAAGGGCATATGAATATTGGCGGGCAGCGGCAGGCCCGGCGCTCGGGCGCGGCTCTTGTCGCCTAAGACTGCCTGCGGCCTGACGATAAGCTCGGAACTTGGCACATGCGGATCGCCGAGGCGCGCGACGAACGAGGAGTTGGCGCCATTCTCAAGAAGTCGGCGTACAAGATAGGCGAGCAGGTTTTCATGAATGCCAACCGGCGCGTAGATCCGGCACGCAAGCTCAGGAATTTCGAACCGCAAGGCAGCGAAAAGGTCTTCGCCCATCCCGTGCAGGCGCTGGAACTCGAACCCGCCGCTATCTCCAGCGATTTCGACGATTGTCGCTATTGTCAGCGCGTTGTGGGTCGCAAATTGCGGATAGACGATGCCGCGCATGCCGAGGAGCTTTTTGGCGCATGCGATGTAATTGAGATCGGTCATTGCCTTGCGTGAAAACACCGGGTAATCGGCAAGACCCCGCTCCTGCGCGAGCTTAATCTCCGTGTCCCAATAAGCCCCTTTTACGAGCCGCAGCATCAAATGGCGATCATGCCGGCGCGCCGCCGCGGCAGCATAATCGATCACGGCCAAGGCGCGCTTCTGGTAAGCCTGCACCGCTAAACCGAACCCGTCCCACCCCGCGAGCGACGGATCGCTCAACAACAAATCGGCAATATCGAGCGAAAGCTCAAGCCTACTGGCTTCCTCGGCATCGATGGTGAAGTTCAAATCGTGCCGTTTGGCCGCGCGCGCGAGTTCGGCGACCCGTGGCGTAAGTTCGGCAAGCACACGCGGACGCGACAAAGGCTCGTAGCGCGGATGCAACGCCGATAGTTTGACCGAAATGCCGGGCCGCTCCGGCAGGGGCTTGCTCCCGGCGGACCTGCCGATGGCTTCAATCGCATGCGCGTAGGAAGCAAAATAGCGTTGTGCATCGGCCTCAGTGCGCGCGCCTTCGCCCAGCATATCGAAGGAATAGCGGTGAAGCCGGCCGCTCGGCGAGTTCACGCGCTCCAAGGCGTCCTCGATCGTTTGACCGAAGACGAAATGCGACCCCATGAGCTGCAAAGCCCGCCGCGCGGCGGGGCGCAAGGCGCCCATGCCAATCCGGTGCGCCAGCGCGGCAACTACTCCCTCCGGCGTTTTGCCCTTGCCGATGACGCGCGCGCCGATTCCGAGTGCCCAGGCGGCGGCGCCAACGAGGAGCGCCTCCAAATCCCCGGCATGGCGGCTCCAATGGCCCGAGGCGAGCTTGTCTTCGATGAGTCTGTCGGCTGTGAAATCGTCAGGCACCCGTAGAAGCGATTCGGCGAGCACCATCAGGGCGAGACCCTCCTCCGACGACAAGGAATATTCCCGCAAAAGATCTTCGACCCCGCCAATGCGGATCGATTTCGCCCGCACCGCCTCGATAAGTCGAAGAGCGCGCCGGTCAATCCGCGCCTCGGCGTCGCTGGGCAGCGCCGCGCCGGCGAGGAGTTCGGCGGCTAAAACCTCATCCTCCTCGGCGTAAGGCGCTGAAAAACCCGGATGCAAAGAATTCTGAATCATGCGCGGCATTTTCTGCAAGCGCTGCCAAACCTAAAATATGGGGTGGCCGGGCTGTGCCTACAGCCTGGTCAGCGTCATAAATTCCGGCAAAATTTCAACCGGCGAGCCCGAGAACATCGGCCATTGCATAAAGGCCCGGCTTTTGGCTTCTACCCCAGAGCGCCGCTTGCACGGCGCCGCGAGCGAAAATGCTGCGGTCTTCCGCGATATGGGCGAGTTCGACGCGTTCGCCCGGCCCCGCGAAAATCACCTTGTGATCCCCGATCACGGTCCCGCCACGCAAAGATGCAAAACCGATTTGGCCGGTCCCGCGCATGCCGGTGTGACCGTCGCGCGCGCGAACTGAATGCTGTTCGAGTTTCACGCCACGCCCATTCGCTGCCGCTTCGCCAAGAAGAAGCGCGGTACCGGACGGCGCATCGACCTTCATGCGGTGATGCATTTCCACGATCTCGATGTCGTAGTCTGGTCCGAGCGCACGGGCGACCCTCTCGACAAGAGCGGCAAGGAGATTGACCCCCAGGCTCATGTTGCCCGAGCGCACGATGACGGCATGGCGCGCGGCGGCCTCTAACTTCGCAATATGGTCCGCGTTCAAACCCGTCGTGCCGATCACATGCACGATACGCGCCTGCGCGGCGAGCGCGGCAAGCGCGACCGTCGATTGGGGCGAGGTGAAATCGAGGATTCCGTCGGCGCCTACGATAGTTGCAAGAGCGTCGCCGCTTATTGGGACACCCATTTGGCCGCAGCCGGAAAGCAGACCAGCATCCTGGCCGATTGCGATGGAATCAGGCTGCTCTATCGCTCCAGCGAGATGGGCGCCCGGCGTTTGCCGGATGATCTCGACGAGAACGCGGCCCATGCGTCCGGCCGCCCCCGCAACGACGAGCCGCATATCAGTCATGACCGGTCTCCCGCGATCCTATCCTTGCTTGGTTTATATTCCACTGCAACCGCAAGGAAAAGCGCGAACAGCCAAGCTGCCTGCGGATTTATCCCGCGAAGTCAGTCTCTGTCATCGCGCCGTCATCGTGATCTACTAGGTAAAAATGCGCTCATGGCACGCAGGTTTTCCACGTGCCATGGCCACGCGCCAGGCCGGAGGTACGCCCGGCGTTTTGCGTTTCAATACTCTCATTTCAGGAAATGGCGGCGGCAATTTCCGCGATGACCGCGTTGGCCGCCTCGCGTGGATTCTTCGCCTGCGTGACTGGCCGGCCAACGACGAGGTAGTCCGCTCCCCAAGTCTGTCGAGGCCCACGTCGAGCGCCTGCGTCACGCGATGCGATCCGCTCCGCCATACGACGCACCCAGCGTCTGCGAGGTCGAGGTCGTCATTGAGGGGTTAGCGGCTATCATCGGCGGCTAAGCGCTTTGGCCTAGCATGCCAAGCTTCATTTCCTCAATCACGGTACGAGCCATTGAAGCAGGATCGCTGCTTTCAATAATTTGCCGGCCCATTACCAGGTAATCTGCCCCATCCCTGATTGCCTCTGTAGGGGATGCAAGGCGTTTATGGTCGTCCGCCGGGTAACCAATGGAGCGAATACCGGGGGTTGCTATTAGAAGCCCCTGGTCATCGACGAGTTGACGTATTTCGTTTGGCTTATCTTCCGCCGATGCAATAATTCCATCACACCCGCATTCACGGGATTTTCTCACGCGCAGTTCAATCAATTCTTTGACAGTAAGTCTATAGCCCATTTCTTTGAGATCTTCGTCATTCATACTAGTTAACACAGTTATTGTAAAAATCTTCAAGAAGTCATAGTTTCCCTTTCCTTCGACAGCCGCCTTCATAATCTCATCATCACCATGAACAGTAACAAATTTTATTCCCCGATCTTTTGCACGAGTAACGCCTTTTCGTACCGTTTCCCCTATGTCAAACATTTTATAGTCAAGAAAGACGTTCTTCCCCTGCTTGATAAGTTCATCAATTAGTTTATCTGTCCCTTCAGCAAAAAGAAGCCACAACCCTATTTTGTAAAAGGAAACGATACCGTCTAATTTCTTTATAAGTTCTTTGGCGTCGTTCGGGCTAGGAACGTCAAGGGCTACGATAAGCCTTTCGGCCATGTTGGTCGGAATCTCTCGCGCAATTGCAGTGCTACGAATGGAGGCCGTTACCGGAATCGGCGTCCCATGCATTTGGTATTCTCCCGACATGCGAATCACCGCCTCGCAGAGGCACGCGCATCATGAGTCAATAAGGGCCATCCCCTACAAGAGCGTACTAAATCCTATACACAGGGAATTTGATCGGCGCTAGACTTGCCTGTCGGCCGCCTGTTGCAGGGTAGGGCCCGCTGCGGTCATTTACGGCCAGCGCGAATGATCGATGCTGGGCGCCTTGCGTACGTTGTCTAACCGGGACTCCGCCCACACTCCCTTCCGCGGGGATTGGCCAGGTCGCGTCTCGATTCGAAATCTGGCCTTGGCGGCGGCGAGCTCTTTCTTCAGGTCGAGATGGATTTTTTCGGTCCCGAGCTTAAGTTTGTCGAAGAATTCCTGCGCCGGGTTTTGCCGCTTTTGCACCACGTTCTTGGCTGCCTGCGCCTGGCGCCGGTATATCCAGACACGCGCGGGCGGGAGGTTTAACCAAACTGGCGGGGAGGGTTCGACATGAAAATCGAGCGCCAATGCTTCGTCGCGGGGCACCGGCGAATCCCGGCCATAAGTGAATTGGACGAAACACCCGTCAGGGCGCATGCAATCGAAGGCATCCGCGAGGAGCGCGAGCCTATGCGGCTCCGGTTTCAATAGAAGCGGCAGGCTTGATACGACTGCGGCCGCCGGCCGGCGCAGCCGCCCATCCAAGGTCTGCGCCAATTGATACGCGTCCCCTTTGATGACATGGACGCCGGGAAATCGCTGCTTGAGGAGCTTGCAGAAGTTGGGGTCGAATTCCACGAGGAAAAGCCGGCCTGGCGCGATGCCGCGCTCCAAAAGCGCCTCCGTGATCGCGCCCGTGCCGGGACCCAGTTCGACAACCGGTCCGGCTTTGCGCGGATCGACGTAACGCGCCATCATGCGCGCCAAAAAGCGTCCCGATGGAGAGACCGCGCCGGCCACCGCTGGATTGTCGAGCCACGATCTAAAGAAGCGCGCCTCGTAGGCAAGCCGTTCCTCGATCGGCGTGTTGGGCTTTGTTGAGCTGCGCCGGTCCGCGCGCGCGGGTTGGCTACGCAGAAAGAATCCTCCCTTATGACGCGGGGGATACTTTCCCCCGCAAATCCGCCGGCAAAGGGCGAAGCGTCACAAAACATAAATAAAGGGAACGAGCAAGGTTTGCGCGCGCCGCGGACTCATTGCCCGCTCAAATTCTCGAAGAAGTCTTTCATCCTGGCAAAAAAGCCAGCGGATTCCGGATGGGTTTTTGGCGAGGACAGCGCTTCGAATTCGGCAAGGAGTTCGCGTTGCCGCTTGGTCAGACTTTGCGGCGTTTCTACTGTCACCTCGATATAAAGATCACCCGTATCGCGCGATCTCAAAACTGGCATGCCCTTGTTTTTCAATTTGAATTGCTTGCCGGATTGGGTGCCTTCCGGAATTCTGACCTTGGCCTCGGTGGCATCGAGCGTATGAACGCTGACTTCCGCGCCGAGCGCTGCCTGGACCATCGAGACCGGAACGCGGCAAAACAGATCCGCGCCGTCGCGCTGAAAAAAAGGATGCGGCTTCGTCGACACGAAGATGTAAAGATCGCCCGCCGGACCGCCCTTGGCCCCGGCCTCCCCTTCGCCGCCAAGACGGATCCGCGTCCCATCCTCGACACCAGGCGGAATATTGACGGAAAGGCGGCGTTCGCGGGTGACCCGGCCCGAGCCGCCGCAGGATATGGCATGGGTCGTCGATGATTTCGCCGCCGCCATGGCAATGCGGACAGGTCCGTTCGATCGCAAAAAAGCCTTGCTGCGCCCGCACGCGCCCGTGTCCGCCGCAGGTAGGACAATGCCGTGGTTTCGCGCCAGGTTTGGCGCCCGAACCCGCGCAAGCCTCGCAAGCGACTAAGGCTGGCAGGGTGATCGATGCCGTTTTGCCGTGAAAGGCTTGTTCGAGCGAAATTTCCAAATTGTAGCGGAGATCCGAGCCGCGCGCCGGGCCCTTGCGTCCGCCGCCACGCCGCGCCTCCCATCACATCGCCGAAGAGATCGTCGAAAATATCCGCCATCGACGCGGCGAAACCGTCGCCCTCCGGTTCCGAAACCGCCATGTTCGAAGGCGGCATGACCATAGCGATCATAAGCCGCCCGTTTCTGACGAATCGGACAAGGCTTGATAGGCTTCATTCAGTTCCTTGAACTGAATTTCGGCTTCCGCATTGCCGGGGTTGCGGTCGGGATGACATTGCATCGCCGCTTTCCGGAAAGCGGATTTCATCTCGGCTGTCCGAGCAGCTTTTGGAAATGCCCAGAATTTCGTAGTAGCACCGCTCATCATCGTGCTTTGCATTCCAATCCATACGCCTCGCCAGAGCCTCTCGCTTGGCTGGTTCCTGGCGCCGCCTCATCCCCTCGCCAAAGATATATCTAGCCCAGCGCTATTCCAACCGCATTTCGATGCCAGCACCACGCCCGTTAGGCAAGTATCCGCGCCATAAAAGTCGCGGGTGGCAAGGCAAGGGATGCGCCGGAACAACGCCCACGCCAAGGACAGAGATCCCCGCCGCACGCTAAAGCATGATCGCGGATAAGTGAAATCTGGTTTCGCTAAAGCGCCCCCACAAAACCGACGGCTTCGAGGCCGGCCCGCTTTGAACCAAATCGAATCGCCCTCAAAGCGCCAATAATCCAACCCGCCGCGTAGGAGGCACGATTCCGATGCGCCTCCGGCCTAGTTACGCCGATTTCTTCTTGTCGTCGGGACCGACTTCCTTGAAGTCCGCATCGATGACATCGTCTTTTGTCTCGGCATGCGCGGCCTCCGCGCCTGGCTCACTGCCTTGGGCCTTATACATCGCTTCGCCGAGCTTCATGGACGCTTGCACAAGATCATTCGTCCTGGCCTTGATCGCTTCGGCATCCTCGCCTTCAAGAGCCGATTTCAAGGCGCCGATCGCGGCCTCGATCGCGCTCTTGTCGGATTGGGCGACCTTGGTCCCGAATTCCTCCAGGGATTTCTGAGCGGTGTGAATCATCGCCTCGCCATGATTCTTGGCATCGACGAGTTCACGGCGCCTCTTATCTTCGGAAGCGTGCGACTCTGCGTCCTTAACCATGTGATCGATATCGCCTTCATTGAGGCCGCCAGAGGCCTGAATTCGGATCTGCTGCTCCTTGTTGGTTGCCTTGTCCTTCGCTGAGACGTTGACAATGCCGTTGGCGTCGATATCGAAAGTGACGTCGATCTGCGGCACGCCGCGCGGAGCGCTCGGAATTCCTACGAGATCGAACTGGCCAAGCAGCTTATTGTCCGCCGCCATCTCGCGTTCGCCCTGGAAGACGCGGATAGTAACCGCCGTTTGATTGTCTTCCGCGGTCGAGAATACTTGGCTCTTCTTGGTCGGAATCGTCGTGTTCCGTTCGATCAGCCGCGTGAACACGCCGCCGAGGGTCTCGATTCCGAGGGAGAGCGGCGTCACGTCGAGCAAAAGCACGTCCTTCACATCGCCCTGGAGGACGCCGGCCTGAACCGCCGCGCCGATCGCGACGACTTCGTCGGGATTGACCCCTTTGTGCAGCTCTTTGCCGAAGAAGCTTTTGACCACGTCTTGCACCTTGGGCATCCGGGTCATGCCGCCGACGAGAACGATTTCATTGATCTCGCCCGCGCTAAGCCCCGCGTCCTTCAAGGCCTTGCGGCACGGTTCGACGGTTTTTTGGATCAGATCGTCGACAAGCGCCTCGAACTTCGCCCTAGTGAGTTTCAAGGTGAGATGTTTCGGTCCCGTGGCATCGGCGGTGATATAGGGCAAGTTGATTTCGGTTTGGGTCGCGGACGACAATTCGATCTTGGCTTTTTCGGCCGCTTCCTTAAGGCGCTGGAGCGCGAGCTTGTCCTTTTTCAGGTCGATCCCATTGTCCTTCTTGAACTCGTCGGCAAGATATTCGACAAGCCGGACATCGAAATCCTCGCCACCCAGGAAGGTGTCGCCGTTGGTCGATTTCACCTCGAATACGCCATCGCCGATTTCGAGGATGGAAATGTCGAATGTGCCGCCGCCGAGATCGTAGACCGCGATGACCCCCGAGCCTTTCTTATCGAGGCCATAGGCGAGCGCCGCCGCGGTCGGCTCGTTGATGATGCGCAAGACTTCGAGGCCCGCGATCTTGCCGGCGTCCTTGGTCGCCTGCCGCTGGGCATCGTTGAAATAGGCCGGAACGGTAATAACCGCCTGGTGCACCTCCTGGCCAAGGTAGGCTTCGGCGGTCTCCTTCATCTTTTGCAAAATAAAGGCGGAAATCTGCGAGGGGGAATATTGTTTGCCATCCGCCCCGACCCAGGCGTCGCCGTTCGAGGCGCGAATAATCTTATAAGGGACGAGGCCCATGTCCTTCTTGGTCATCGGGTCGTCGAAAGTCCGGCCGATAAGCCGCTTGATCGCAAAAAACGTCCGTTCGGGATTGGTGACTCCCTGCCGCTTGGCCGGCTGGCCGACGAGACGCTCGCCGTCGTCCGTGAATGCAACGATGGAGGGAGTGGTCCTTGCCCCCTCGGCATTTTCGATAACCTTCGGCGCCGTACCTTCCATGATCGCTACGCAAGAATTGGTGGTGCCAAGGTCGATTCCGATGACTTTAGCCATGATTGCTCTTCCTTTCGATCCGCAAGACCACCGGATCCCGAGGCGATCCGGCAAATGGGCGGACGGACTGCCGCCCGGTCCCCGATTAAGTTCAAATTGGTATGGGAGCGCATGAGCGCAAGATACGCCGAATATAAGAGGACGATCGAGGTGTGCAAGACGAAGGTTCGACGGACGCGGTGACTTTCCAGAATTTTCCCCCCCGATGCCGCCAAAAAGCGCATTGCCTTTCCGCCGAAATCCAGACGGGAATCCGGTAAGTTTGCCTTGTTTCGACGATCCAGACGCGCAAATGTGCCACGCCGCCGCCGAAAGTGCTATCGTGCCGCGGCATTTGATCGAGGCGGGATTCCACTTGCGCTATTTTCCTTTGGTTGTGCTGCTAACAGCTCTCTTAACCCCGGCGCTGGTGCAAGCGCAATTGATGCTTCCGGGCGCCCTCCAGGCGACGCCTTCGACTGCGGGTCCCGCGCCGGGGCAAACAGTGAAACCACCGGGACTGAAGCCGCCTTCGGAAGAAACCATTATCGGGCAGGAACTGTCGCGCGACGGTTTTGCCGGGGTCATGGCCTTCCAACGCGGGTCCGGCAATGCGCTCGAGATCACGAGGCTCACAATCGCCGGAGAGGAAATTTCGCATCCAGGCGAACAATGCCAGGTTGAAGTGGCCACGGACGCCCCGATCCAAACAAAATTCGCCGGGCGGCCAAATGGCGTATCCCGCTATGACGTTGCGGTCGACGCTTGCCCCTTTTCGCTTGATGTACTGGAGGGAGCTGTCCTCGTCACCCGCACGCCCCCCACCTGCGATGTCCGGGCGGCGGATTGCCGTGCCGACCCAGCCGGGCTTTGGGGGCCCAAAGGGAACGCTTTCGGTCCCGATCAGACGAAGCAATTAGAGCGCGAGCGGGGCCGTGCCGAATCGAATATGCGCGTAAGGTTCCGCGCGTTGCTGACGAGCGCCGGCAAGGACAAAGAGGCCATCAAGCAAATCGCCGGTGAACAGGCGGGATTCTCATCGGAGCGCGAAGTAATCTGCCGCAATTACTTGGGCGAGGATAATCACGGCTTCTGCGCGCTGCGGATCACGGAGGCTCGCGCGCTCGCCTTGCAGGCGGCGTTTGAGGAGCGCGCGAAGGCAGTTGCGAAACCGGCGAAGGCAACGAAGAAACCCGCGTCAAATTTCAAGCGAAAATCGAACACCAGTCCCGGGCCTGAACCCGTCCCCGTACCCCAATCGGACGCTGGGCCCATGTAGCCGCGTTGTTTCACATAGAAAAACACGCGGACAAGTTAAAGTTAGAGCAGAAGTTACGCGCGGCCCCAATTTGATCGCCAGTCGAACGCCGAAAATGAATTTCGCTATCCTTTCGGTAAAAATCCGGCTTCAATAGTCATAGCCGAGGGCTCTCGGCGCCAAGGAGAATGACGTGGGAGCCACCTTCGTATCCGTACGGGCATCGATGGCTAAAGCGCTGGCCGTTTTGGTGCTTGCCGCGCCGGCCGCCGCCCAGACAAGCGACGCTGCCAATCCGCCCCCGGCCGCCTCAGGCACCGCATCTTCCTCGGAACTCACGGCGCATTTCGTCGCGAGCGCAATCCCCACCACCAATTTCATAGCCGCCGCAAGCCGCCTCGCAACCGCATATTCACGCAACGGCAAGGTCCGGAAATTCGCGGAAGCGCTTGCCAAGGATCAGACGGCGGTCGCCAATTCTCTTGATGCTTGGGTCAACGTGAACGGTCCCGTCGTTACCCTCCGCTCTCCCTATACGGGAAAGACCGGGCCGAGCGCCGCCAAATTAAGCGCGCCACAACTGCTGCCGCCTCAACGCAGCAATTTGCAGCGCCTCTCGGCCTCGCAGGGCCGCGACTTCGATCCGCTCTACATCTCCATCCTGATGGAGGCTTTGGTCCAACTTCAAACGCTGTATCGCGATTTTTCACAAACCGACGCGGATCCGGGCTTGAAAGCTATTGCCATCGTGAATTGCCGAAGGTCGAGCAAACAATTTCGGCGCTCCACGCGCTGTGATCCCAATCGTCGTTCCAAAACGGTAGGGGTAAGCGGCCCCCACATCCGGCCCGCGTCTACTTCGCTGCGCGGGCTTTCATGGCATGATCGGCCAAGGTCTTGCCAAGCGACCAAACGGCGCCCGGCACGCGATGGCTATCGGCGATGACCGCGTCGAAAGCTGCGTTCGATCCACGCGCAATCCGCATCCGATGATGATAAGCGCCGGAAGAAGTTTTACGGTGTGGTTTGCATGGCCCGCGACCTGGACAAGGATTTTATGATCCTTAAACAGCGGGATAGTGATGAGCTGGCAAAACAGGCCGGCGCTTGACCGATTTCGAGCAGCGTCCAGGCCGCCTTGAGCTTGAGCGAACTGGGAGGCCCGAATTCGACCCCGATCATGAGGCCCTTCCCGCGCACCGTTTTGACGAGCTCGTAGCGCTCCGCCATGGCCTCGAAGGCGGTAAGAAGCCTGGTCCCCGTCTGCGCGGCCTTTTGAACGAGCCCTTCGGCTTCGATCACTTCGAGAGCCGCAAGGCCGGCCGCCATGGCGAGATCGTTCTTCCCGAAGGTCGAGCCATGCACCACCGCCCGGTCCATGCGGTTGAACACTTTCTCAAAAATGGACTTGCGGGTTAGCACCGCGCCGACCGGCACATGGCCGCCGGAAAGCGTCTTGGCGAGCAAGACGATGTCTGGCTCGACGCCCCAATGTTCGATCGCGAGAAATCGTCCGGTGCGGCCCATCCCGGTCTGGATTTCGTCGGCGACGAATAAGGTTCCATATTTGCGGCATAAGCGCCTGGGCGCCGCGAAGATAGAGATCGTCCGGAAGATTGACCCCTTGCCCTGGATCGGCTCGACGATGAAGGCCGCGACGTCGCGCGCCGACAAGGCTTTTTCCAAAGCGGCGAGATCGTTGAACGGAATTGCGGAGCAAGCCAGGGAGGAGCGGGCCGAAGCCCTCCCTGAAAATTCCATCGCCATTCAACGACAAGGCGCCATAGGTCAAGCCGTGAAAGGCGTGATCACAATAGACAATGCCGGGACGCCGCGTGGCGCGGCGCGCGAATTTAAGTCGCGGCCTCGACAGCTTCGGACCCGGAATTCGTAAAGAAAACCTTGTCGAGAAACGGAACAAAACCAAGCAAGCGCTCGGCGAGCAGTCCGGCAAGAACGGACACATCCATCTGCACGAGATTGGGCAGATCGCTCGCAAGGACGCTGTTCAATGTTTCGCGCAGCAAGCGGATGGTTGCGGCCGATTCCAAAAACGCCCCATCCGCTGAGAAGGTCAAGATAGCGGTTGCCGGCGCGATCGAAAAGATATTGGCCTTGGCCAGCGCGGAAACCGACGTCGAACCCGAGCGTCTGCACCACGTTCACCATCATCTCGTTCAGATGTTGCGCGTGCAGGCTATAGCGTTCCGCTTCCCTTTCGGCCAGCATGGCGCCGATATCAAAGGGCCGGCCGCGCCGGTTGGATTTCGTCTCTTGAAACTGCATGTTGCTCATATCCGGCGCCTTGCTCGCGGAACGATGGAGAAAATATTTTCCGGCATTTCAGCCTGCGCACCCCACCTTCGGCCAATTCGCCGGGACGCTCTGCCTATCCGCAATTCCGAATCAAAGTCTTACCGGCCGCGGCACCCAAAGGAAAATCTGGTCCATACGGGTGATCTAACATCCGAATTCAATCAAAGATAGCAGACTTGCGCTAGCGATAGCACTTCGGCGCGGCAGCGATGTCGTGCGGTGGAAATTTGTTTGCGCCGCGGCATCCGGCTTGGGGAAGGGCCGTGCGGTGAATTTCTTCGCCCCGGCCGGTAAAAGGGAAGGGTTCAATTGGCCGTACTGCCGCCCGCGAGCGTCGCGAACAGCAAAACCAGCCCCAAACCCAAGACCGCGAGGGCGGCGCCGGCCTCGAACAGGCGTCCGGCAATTAAGGCCTGTCTGGAACCCGCCTTGGAATATTTGACCGCCGCGTTTTTGGCGAGGACAGCGCCACTGGCGAGGGCCGCCGTGGTGATCGCGGTGCCAAGCGACATCGCCGCCACGGCAAAAACGCCCGCAAGAAAAATCCCTTGCGCCAGGGCGAAGACAAGAACGAGGATTGCGCCAGAGCAGGGGCGCGATCCGGCCGCCATCATCGTTAACAGAGCGCTTTTCCAAGAAAATCCAGCTCCGAGCGTGCGCGGATCGGGCGCGTGGAAGTGGGCGCAGCCAGGGCCGTGGACATGATTCCCGGCACAATCGCTGGCGTGAAAGGCGCGGGCCCTTCCCTCCGCCGCACCCGCGACGGCGGGCACGGCGCGCAAAGCGGCAAGAAGGGCCGCGCCTTTCACGTAAACCAAAGCGCCGCCGAGCACTGCTATGCCGGCATAGCTCGCGATCTCGACCGTATTGGCGGCCGCCGTCATGTGCTTGGCCGTCGCCTTGAAGACCACGGCGCCAATTCCGACGATCGCGACCGCGCTAAAGCCTTGCAGGAGCGCCGCGCCAGCGGCAATCGCGAGACCCCGCCGCAAGGCGCGCTCATCCGCGAGCATATAGGAAGCAATCACCATTTTGCCGTGGCCAGGGCCCGCGGCGTGAAAAATCCCATAAGCGAGACTTAAACCCGCCAGTCCCCACGGGGCAGCGCCGCTTTGTTTGGCGGCACGGATGGCCCCGCTTAACAGCCGATAAAAGCCTGCCTCCTGCGCCAGGATCCAGCCCATCATTGCGCCGTGCGCCCCGCCAGCGCTACCCTCATTGGCGCCGACCGCGAAGGGGTGATGCACGCCTTGCCCCAAGGATTGGGACGACGCCAGGACGGCCATAAAGAGCAATGCAACGGGCAAAACCGGCTGGGCGGCGGCAAGGATTTGCCCCGCACGCCGCCAAACCGCCGCGCAAGTAACCTGAATTGAGCTCAACACGGCCTCACGGACAAGCGACAATGATCCGGCTCGCGAGTTTGATCCCGAAATCATAACCCGGCGAAAGACCGCTAAAAAAAGATTCCGACAGTTTTTTGGTGTCCTCGGCGGCCAAGGGGTGCGATCCGAGCAGATTGACTGAGCACCCTTTAGGCGCGCGGGCCATGCTGACCGGATCCTGCTGTTCCATCTCGAAAGCCACGAAATAGGTTGGATCATAGACTTGAAAGGAAAAGGCTTTCGCGGCGCTGGCGGGGGATTTCAACGGGAGCGTAAACCGGAGAACCACGCGTTTGTCCTCCCGCTCTTCCAGCGAGTAGTCGATGGGCGTTCCAAATTCGATCTTTGCGTTGGCCGCCTTGGCATAAGTGAAATAGTCGAATTCGGCGAGAGATTCGACATTGGTCTTGGCGAGCGGCGCCAGCTCTTCCTTGGTCATGAGCTGGCCGTCCTTAGCCTGCCCCTCCGTCACGTAAGCCGAATACATCTCGTCGAAAGTCCAGGTGTTGCGGATGGCCTCGATCTCGCCATTTGCGTCGAAAATCACCTGCGCTCGCGCCGATACCCACACATGCGGGTGGGCCGCCGCGCTTTGGGCGAGACCGGCTGCAAAAGCAGCGATAAGGAAAAATTTCGAACAGTGATGCCTGAGCATGAAGAGTCCTTCGGCGGGCGGGGGAGACGCCAGGTCTGAGCGGCACCGCGCGATTGCCGCGCTAGAAGCCGCGGAGCCGGACCACCGCAATCATCTCGCTTCAAAATCGTAGCCCTCATGGCAATTCTCGCAAACGCCGTTTGCCATTCCCCAATCAGACCGCGACCAACGCGCCACGCCTTCAGGAACTTGCTACTACCCCCGCCCGATGCGTGCGACGCCCTCCTTGGCGATCTGGCTGTTCGGATCGAACATGAGCGCGCGCTGATAGGATTCGATGGCCTTCGCGCGGTTCCCTGACCTTTCGTAAGCCAAGCCAAGGCCGGCCCAGGCGTCGGCATTCTTGTTGTCGACATTGAGCGCGGCGTTGAAATCCTCGATCGCTTTGTCGCTTTTGCCGATTGCGATCAGACTTTGCCCGCGCGCCTGGTAGGGCGCTCCGGCGAACGGATCGCGATCGATCGCATTGTCGAAATCGGTGATCGCCTGCGCATGCTGGCCTTCGCGCTGATAGATTAGACCCCTGGCGTGAAAGGCCTGGGCATTTTCGGGGTTGAGTTTGATTGCCTGGTCGAGATCGGCCCGCGCGTCGTCGAGTTTGCCTTGAACCCGCAAAAGGTTGGCGCGGCCGAGATAGGCCGGCGCGTGGCTGGGATCGGCGGCGATGGCAGCGTCGAAATCGGCAAGCGCCGCGTCGTCGCGGTTGATCTGGCGATAGGCGAGCGCCCGGTTGGTCAGGGCAGCCGCATTGCCGGGAGCGAGCTTGATCGATTGGCCGAAATCCGCAATCGCCTCTTGAAACTTGCCGATCCTTGCGTAGGCAACGCCGCGGGTATTGTAGGCTTCGGCGCTTGCCGGGTTGCGCTGAATGACGTCGGTCAGGGACGCTAAATTGGCCTCGGCCTCCTGCGGCGATTGGTGCGCCACTTCGGCGACACCAGTTCCCTGTTTGCCCATGAGGTTCGTCGCCGTTTCGCAACCGGATAGGAACAGGGCAGCCGCCAGCAAAAGAAGCAGCCGCCAATGCGCCGCCGGACCAATCTGAGTTTTGACCAAGGCCGCGAAAACCATCATCCGGTCACTCTAACCCGTCTTCACACAAAGACGGGGTGCCGCCGCCGCCCGGGGCGAAACTACTATTCCGCTTCACCATTTGCAACGCAAGGAACAGCCGATGGCTCAAACGGTCGCTAAGCTAGCGGCCGGGCGGTGGAGCGTAGTCGAATTGAGTAAGCGCTCATCGCGCCCCCACCAGGGGCTTGGGCTTCATGGGCAGAAGTCCTTCACGCTGCAATTTCTTGCGAGCCAACTTGCGGGCCCGGCGCACGGCCTCCGCCTTCTCACGGGCGCGCTTTTCAGAGGGCTTTTCATAATGACCGCGCAGTTTCATCTCGCGGAAAATGCCCTCCCGCTGCATCTTTTTCTTGAGCGCCTTGAGGGCCTGATCAACGTTATTGTCGCGAACGAGAACTTGCACGCAGGAGTCCTTCGGTGAGGCGCCAGCCATCGCATGATGGGACGAACCTAATTGGGAGCATAAAGACACGGCCGCCCCGGCGCTACGAGGCACCCGGACGGCGAAGACATGCCGATAACAGACCCGGCGCGATCTGTCCAGGGAAGGTATGCCGTTGCGGAGACCTCTTCGAGGCCCGGCCTGCCGACTCCCTTTGGGTGGGGCAGCGCCGTAATGTGGCGCCCTCGATTGGGTCGGCGAACCCTATGCTCCTAATAGAAACCTGGAATCAGCCGCGACGACGTGCGGGTGCGGTAAGCCTCATATTCGGCGCCAAAATGGGCGTGCAGCAGCCTCTCTTCCGCGCGAATGCGCGCGACGAGCGGCGGGATCATGAACGCCGTGAGCAGGAGACCCACGCCCGACCGGAAGGCGAGCACCCACCCCAGCGAACCGATAAGCAATCCCAAATAGCTGGGGTGGCGGATGACGCCATAGATGCCGCTGGTGACCAGCGCGTGCCCGGGCTGGATGGCGACGAGTCCGCTGAACCGGTTTCCGAGCACGGCAACGGGCCAGAGCCGCAGCGCGCTGCCGGCCGCAAAGAGGACGATCCCGAGCCAGCGTATGGTGTCGCCGTCGAGGGTCCAGAACTCTTCGCGATCCGTCAAGGCCGGCAGATAGGCGGCGAGCAACCCCAGCAGTCCCAGGGCCGCGATGATCCAGCGGTTGCCACGGTCCTCGCGCACCCCCGGACTGATGTTGCCGCCGGCGAACAGCGCCGCGCCAGCCATGATGAAAAGCAGCACCGTAAGCGCGATCAGCGCCGGGTGAGCGAAGAAGGCGGCAGAACCACCCCAGCCGAGGACGGCAAGGCCCAAATATACGGCCGTGCCCATCATGATCACTATCGCACGGACGATCAATGAGAGCATTGACGATAGCCTCGGTTACGCAGGCGAACCTTACACCGGGCATGCCTTCCCGCAAACCGGCCTAGCCATCCAGGCGCCGCCGCCGCGCTTCGAGAAGTGCACCAAAAGATCGATCGATCTTGCATGACCGAAGAAGGGCCACCGTCTGATGCCCCGTAAGGTTTTCGCCCCCGATCGCAGCAAAATATTTGGCGATTATGCACTTGACAAGTACAGGTGTAATTCGACTGATTTAACATGAGCCAGCATTGCGCTTCTTGTGCGGCTAAGGTTTTTTGTGTGCTAAGCGACTCATCAATTCGTCCGCCTCTGCTCGCTATCCGTCAGCGTCGAGCTCGCGGGCCTTCTCGACTAAAAGCTTTGATTGTTCTTTATCATTTGGTTTCTGAGGACATTCCAGCGTAGAACGTTTGGTCGAAGAGGTTATTGGTTCGGTACTTTTCGGTAGTGATATGGTTTGGGACGGTAACACAATCCGCTATCCGCGCAGGTTCGAATTCGCAATCTTCTTAGAGAGACGTCCGTCTAGAGTCACAAACTCGGTCACCCGTATCGCCAACGCCCTCTTACGTGACGATCGCCCCTGGGCAGACTATGCCCCTTGCGCATAACAGATCCTCTAGACTTTCTTGATCAAAGATATTCTTACATGGCACTTGCGACGTTCAACCGCACAGTGAGCGCCGCCGGCCGAACACTGCACGTCTAGCACGGGTCTCAGGGGTGACGAGCTACAATCCGTTCAACGAAGGCAAATGTTGTGACGCTATTGTTCGTCATCTTGAGGCGCGTACCGGCAGCGTAAGACAAGATCTTCAATCCCCTGAACGGCGGCGGCATCCTGCCCCGGTGGAGCTGACGTGCACGCTTGGCGATCGACTTGTTGCAATCGAGCATACCGGCATTGAGCCCTTCGAAGGCCACGTCCGATTGCAGGCAGAAGCACAGAGGCATTTCCGACCAATTGTGGAAAGGCTTGCCGGTGTTCTACCGCAAACCGAGGACTTTGAATTATGTATACCTGCCGGAACCACAGCCGGGTGGAACGATCGTAATCTTCTGCGGATTCAAGCGGCTCTTGTAAACTGGGTTAGTAAGATTGCTCCCGCCTTACCAATTGCACCTCCAGGGCGGTACCACACGCCCATCCAAAAATATGACCCCCCGGGAGTGCCGTTCACAGTGTCACTTCATCGGCACAGAAAAGCAGGAAAAGCCGGACGCTTTTGGATAAGTCATTTGGTGGACGGTGAGAATCAACAAGCAGCAAGACAGCAGAGAATTCAGCGTGCGTGCCAGAAAAAATTCGGCAAGCTTGCAGCTTGGAAAAACGATAGTGGAGCGAGAACAGTTCTCGTTCTTGAAGACAACGATCTTCAATTGACTAACGCCGTACTTATTTCCAATGCGGTTCTCGCTGCCGAACGCGTTGTCTTGAATAGGCCCGACGAAATATACCTCGTGACGACTTGTTGTGATCCGTGGTGGTGTTGGTGCGTCCGTGTCGACGATAGAACATTCTTCGACTTTAGTAATCCCGACGAGCGCGCGTGGGAAATCGCACCTGCCACACTTGTGGATTTAATGAATGACTAATGGCACAGGATTTACATTTCCACCACTAACCGCGCCCGCGCGCGCAGCTTTTCCGTCTCGCTCTTCAACTGCCCGCAAGCAGCCAGTATATCGCGCCCGCGAGGGGTGCGCACCGGACTCGCGTAGCCGGCGTTGAACACAATGTCTGAAAATTTTTTGATGCGCCCCCAATCCGAACATTCATAAGGCGCGCCGGGCCAGGGATTAAACGGAATGAGATTGATTTTTGCCGGGATGCCCTTCAACAGCCGGACTAGCTCCCGCGCGTCGGCGGGCAAATCATTGATGTCCTTTAGCATCACATATTCAAAGGTGACGCGCCGCGCGTTGGAAGCGCCGGGATAGGTCCGGCAGGCGGCAAGGAGGTCTTTGATTGGATATTTCTTGTTGAGCGGCACGAGTTTGTCGCGCAGCTCGTCGCGCACCGCGTGAAGCGAAATCGCGAGCATTGCGCCGGTCTCGCGGCCGAGTTCTTCCATACGCGGTACCACGCCCGCCGTCGAAACCGTGATCCGGCGTTTTGAGAGCGCAAGCCCGTCGCCATCCGCAAACACTGCCACGGCGTCGCGGACATTGGCGAAATTATAGAGCGGCTCGCCCATGCCCATGAACACGATGTTCGACACTGCGCGAAGACCGTCGCCCGGAACGAGGCCGTCACCCGGCGGCGTCAGTCCCGGAAAATCCCCAAGCCTTTCCCGCGCGATCAAGACTTGGCAAATGATTTCGCGCGCGGTCAGATTGCGGACAAGCCTTTGCGTTCCCGTATGACAAAACGTGCAGCTTAGCGTGCAGCCGACCTGGCTCGAAACGCAAAGCGTGCCGCGATCGCTTTCCGGGATATAGACGCATTCGACCTCGGCGCCCTTGTCGCGCGAGTCCACCGGGTCGAGCCGCAGCAGCCATTTGCGAGTGCCGTCGCGGGAAATTTGCTCGGTGATGATTTTTGGGCGAGCAAGAGTAAATCGCTCGGCCAAGGCGGCACGCAAAACCCTGCTGACATTGGCCATCGCATCGAAGGAATTTGCACCGGCGTGGTAAATCCAATGCCACAGCTGCGCCACGCGCATGCGAATTTCGCGCTCCGGCACGCCTGCCCTCGCAAGCGCCGCGGCGAGCTCGTGCCTTGTCGCACCCGCAAGCGAAGCGAAGCCGGGATGGGCCCGGTCGTCTGCAAGAGGTTCAGCGCGCGAGGACATGATAAGGTGGGCTTTTAGCATGGCGGCCCAGATGTTCCAGGACTTCTCCGAAACAACTCGTTTTGGGCGCCTCGCGACGCCATTGCACGACATATCATGCTACAAAACCGTTGAATAGTGGATGTAGTTGGAGGCTACCGGACGCCGATAGACGGTGAATTTGGTGGGCCGGGCAGGATTCGAACCTGCAACCAGACCGTTATGAGCGGCCGGCTCTAACCGTTGAGCTACCGGCCCCGGCAGGCCTCGATCGCGGCCGCCTCCGAGCTTGGGCCACGGGCCCGCAGGGCCTTCTCCAAATCCGCCGATTTCCCTAAGAGAAATTCGAGGCAGGCCCACGATCAATTTGCATGGCCTTTAGCATAACACCGGGAAGCGCGCATTAAACGGATTTTGCGGCGCGAAGCAATGGCCTCGATAAGCTCAAGCAAGAAAGACTCGACTGGCCTGCGTCCCGCTCGCATGGAATTCCACGCCCGAAGGAACCGCTTTCCACCAATAATTTGAGCTAAGGCATTTCTGTTTCAACGTGGCGCCTTTTTCGCCAAAATGCGCTGCAGCGTGCGCCGGTGCATGCTGAGACGGCGCGCCGTTTCCGAGACATTGCGGCCGCAAAGCTCATAAATCCTTTGAATATGCTCCCACCGCACCCGGTCGGCAGACATCGGATTTTCCGGGAGTTCGGCCTTATCGTGGCGGGTGGCCATGAGGGCATTAAAAATTTCGTCGGCATCGGCTGGCTTGGCTAGATAATCGAAAGCCCCGAGTTTCACGGCGGTCACCGCGGTAACGATATTGCCATAGCCCGTCAGGATGATGCCCCGCGCGTCCGGGCGCTTCGCCTTCAATTCGCGGATCACGTCGAGCCCGTTGCCATCGGCAAGCCGCATGTCGATGACCGCGAAGGCGGGAGCGCCTTCGCCGATTGCCGCGAGACCTTCGGCGACCGAGTGAGCGGCGGTCACGGTGAAGCCGCGCGCCTCCATGCTGCGGCAAAGGCGGGTGAGGAAGGTATTGTCGTCGTCGACGATCAAAAGCGAGCGATCTGGCCCGAATCCACCGGGCCCGCTTTGATTTTCGCCCACCTTTCCTGGTGTGAAAGGCTCGGTGTGATCGTTTTTCATCGCCAGCCGCCTCGCTTGAATCTTTTCCGGGACAAAACACGACAAAGCAAGAGCGAATCAACAATTCTTTCGCGGTTCCCTAGGGGCAGGACTCAATTAATTAGGGTCAGGACTTAATTATTTGGTAGCCAGTAGACGACTGCGGCGATGAAGCAGAGCGCCGAAAAGTAAATTTCTGCGAGCTTGTCGTATCGTGTGGCGATGCGGCGGAAGTCTTTCAGCCTCCCGAAGCATCGCTCGATGACATTGCGTCTCTTGCAGGCAGTTTTGCTGTGCCGGATTTGCTTCTTGCGGTTGGATTTGCTCGGAATAATGGCCTTGATGTTGTGCTGCTTCAGGTAGGTGCGAAACGCATTGGTGTCATAGGCCTTGTCGGCGAGCAGCTGCTTGATCCCCGCAACCAGGCCGGCGCAGTCTTCTGCCATGACGCAATCGGCAGTGTTGCCAGGGGTCAGGATGAAGGCCCAAGGCCTGAGATATTCGTCGACAAGAGCGTGTATCTTGCTGTTTCTGCCACCCTTCGTGACCCCGATGGCCTGAAGCTCGGCCCCCCTTTTCCACCGCTGGCGCAGCGGTGTGCCTTGATATGGGAACTGTCCAAGGCGACCTCGCCCGGTGGCTCGGAGGGTGCGGCGGCCGTCTCGAATATCTTCTGCCAAATGCCACGATCGCTCCATCGAGCGAAGCGATTGTAGATGGTCTTCGCGGGGCCGTATTCCCGTGGGCAATCGACCCAGCGGCAGCCGATCTTAAGGACATGCATGATCCCGCTCAGAACACGCCGATCGTCGTGGCGTTGCGGCCCGGGTTGGTTGGCCGGCAACAAAGGCTCGATCTTCGCCCATTGCTCGTCCGTGAACCAAAAAAGATGCTTGTCCATCGGCTAGCCCTCCAACGCGGTGACTAGCCTCTTGAATCAAAACATAATTAATCAGATCTTAACCCTAGATCCGGTAGGCGAGGATAGCGACGAAGCGGAGGGCTGAAAAGAAGTTTACGGTTCCGATTTTCGCATCCTGCCCGCGTTGGAACGAAAGAGGCATTTGGGAAAAAATATTTGAATCCGTCGCGACACCGGACGAGGCTCCCGAACAGGCCTCCTAGGATGCCAGCCATGTGAAAATTCACCGCTGCGCCAACAGCGGAAAAGGGGGGCGGATTTTCAGGCGATCGGGCTCACCAAAGGCAGCAAGAACAGCAAAATCCACGCGATAGTAGACAAATTCTGCCGTCCCTGGGTTTTCATTCTCACGCCTGGCAATGTAACGGACTGCGTGATGACGGAAGAATCCGTCAGCCTTCTTCGCGGCGTCAAGGAACTGCTGGCCGACAAAGGCTATGATACAGATGTGATCCGCACCTTTCTCAAAGAGCAAGGCATCCGGGCGGTTATTCCGGGCAAATCCAACCGAAAAAAGAAACTCCGTCACGACAACCAAGCCTACAAAGGCCGCAATGTGGTTGAGCGTTGCCGACGGGTAACGTCAAGAGGTTTGTGTCAGCAGGAAAGGGGAACTGACGCCTTGTGATTTGTTTTCATGGGTGAAGACCGCGAAGAGGATGCGGTCCATGCTGGTCCGATCCTGGAAGACGCCCATGGGGCGGGTTCTTCGGCGCACTTCCCGGAAGCGCCGTTCGATGGCGTTGGTGGTTCGCACACGTTTTCTTTCCTTTTCGGTCTTGTAGCAAAAGCAGGTCAGGAGCTCGTCGAGATCGTTTCGCAAGCAGTTGACGGCCTTTGGATAGGCGTCCTCCCAGCGATCGGCGAAACGTCTGGCAGCTTCGCGCGCCTTGGCGATGCCGGGGGCGTTCATGACGGCGTGCAGGCCGCGCTTGACCGCCTTTTGGCCGGCGCCGCGCACCTTGCCCAGCAGGTTGCGGATTTTGTGCGCCCAGCAACGCTGGACAGGCATGCGCCCATACACGTCCGGCAGCGCCGCTAAGAGGCCCGCTCCGCCATCGACCGAGATCATCTCGAGGCTCGCGCCGGTGAGCCCGCGCCGATAGAGATCATCGAGGAAAAGCCGCCATTCGGCGGCGCTCTCCGGCTGGGCGAGCCTGAAGTCGATCACCTCCTTGCGGCCGTCCGGCAGAATGCCAGGCGCCACCAGGACCGGCCGCCTGACGGCGCCCGCGCCAGTCTTGCGCGGCAGCACGACGCCGTCGAACATCAACACCTTGTAGCGGTTGGAAAGCAGCCTTCGATGGAACCCCGCGACGGCCGCGCCGAGGCTTTTCGCGACCTGGCTGACGGTCGAGGCGGCGACAGGCCGCCCCAGAACCGGCAGCAGCGCGCTCGCCACCTTGCGCGTGGAGAGGCCAAGCACGAAGCAGGCGAGGATCATGCGATCGACATGCTCGGCCCGGCGGGCGTAGGCGCGCACCACCGAAACGGGACTGTAGGTCCGCGTGCGCGGGACTGACAGTTCAATGTCGCCGAGTTCGGTCAGGATGCGCCGGCGGCAGGTTCCATTGCGGCGATCGGCGGCCCCTCGCTCCGCCACGCGCAAAAGATGCGCATCAACCGCCTCGTGCAGGCGGCCCTCGATGAATTCAACCAAAGCCTTGCGAGCGAACGGGCGATAGTCCTCGCCCCATTCAAGCCCATCCGCTTGCATGGCCTTCATCATCGCGAATGCCGCTGGTAAACTCTTGATCGTCACGCAACGTGGCATTGGGGGTGCTCTTTATTGGCGAGTCTTGACAACCCGCCCGAGTACCCCCTCTCACCGCTGCCACAAACTTCTGTACGTCACCAGATCGGCTCGCCGAGCTTGCCGAAATCTTGGACAAGCGGCCATGCTGAATGCGGCGAGGGTTTTGGCGGGAGGGGCCGCTGGCCAAGATAAACAACAGAGATGAATTGGAGGTGTGGTTACGAACGCAGCCGCGCGAGGTTTCGGTCGCGATCGCAGCGCGCGGCGCTACGCGTTTTGCCGATCCTGCAGTTGGAAAAGCGCGACAGCTCCATTCGTGACCTCGTTTTGCCCGTTTTCCGTGCCACGGTGGCTTCATGGGATGCGGCCAAATATCCGGCCCGTGAACAGGAACTCTCAACGACTTGCCGCGCCGCCGCCGCCCTCGTCGCCCAATCCACCGGCCACGCCTGGCGCTCCGCCTACGCTACTGCTGCCAGTCGCGCGGCCGAATACGCCGCCGTTGTCACAATCCGTGACACAGCCTCCTCAGAAGCCGCAAACGCCGCCGGTGCCGCTGTCGACGCGGTCGATGCGTTTGGCACAGGCTTCAGTCTCGCGATGCTTGGCTTCGCCACAGCACTCGGCGCTAAACCCGCCGCCGCCGCCCTTTGGTCCGCTGTTTCCACCGACGCGACGCGTGTGGAAGGGGGCACGGTGGCCTCCGGCATCGCCGGTTTGCCGCTGTGGCCTCTGGATCCGCCAGGGACGGAACCTCTCGCGTCCATGTGGCGGGAAATGAAAGCCGCGCTCCTCGCCGCAAACCAGGACTGGCAGGTGTGGACCGATTGGTACGAAGACCATCTCGCTCGCCGCGTCAGGGACGAGGAGCGCGAACTCGCCTATGTGCGCATCGAGGAATCCGTATGGGACCATGGTCCGGCAACCGTCAACGCCGAGATCAAACGGCGAATCGGGGAACCCGGGACTTGGGCCAACACACTCGCCAATATGCCCGAGGTTCCACTCGGGAATAAATGGACCGAGAGTGGCGATCGCTTGGCTATTGATCCTACCGGACAGGAAACCGACGATACAGCCGCTCTTGATCCAGTAGTGCGCCAACTTCACGAAACGGTCAGGCGAAAAGCTATTGCATTTGCAACCAACCTAGCGGGAATCGAAGACCGAATTGGTTGAAGGGGGTTCGAGGATGCTATTGAGCGTTTTCGTGATGCCGTAAATGTCAATACTGCGACAATCCCGAGCAGGATCGCGACTGTGTATGATGCGACGATTGAGTTTGCCTCATTTCTTGAGTTCGATAACGAGCTTAGGGAACGTTTCGAAGGCAATGTTACTCCATTTTATCCGACCCAACGGCGCGCATTCGAAGACCTTGTGCGAACGGCTGCACCGTGGATACGGCGATTCCCTACTGCTTGCGCGTTGGATGACGAAACCGGCGCATTCTTGTTACGCCGCGATTTATACGAACCCTCTCACACCGTGTTGGAGGGAGCGGAGAATGCGGCCCTCATTTCAACGGAGGATAAGGACTTATTAAGAGCACTTCTTTCCGCCATTGAGCGGGCCGGCTTTCCTGCGCAAAAGGCCGGCACTAGAGGTATTCAAAGCACGAAGAGTTTGATTTTTAAGGCAGTTGCCGTCGTGGCAGCTTTCTATACCGGCAGCGTCTCGTCTGACTTTTCTACTCATTCAAAGCTTGTCCAGAATGCCGGAAAATTCTTGGCAAACCAAGAAGCACAGTTTCTTCAGATCATGGGCGATGCCCCAGCAGATCTTCGTTTCGCGATGTCCTCCCTCTTCGATGAGATAAGACATGGTGATGGTGGAAATGAATCGACTCTGAACGCTGGTCAGTACGCGATACTTGAAAGCTGGAGTGGTAAAGAGGAAAAAAATAAATCTGTTTCCGTAACAGGCTGATTGCCAATTGTTTGCAATTCGCCGGCTCGGCGACTCTCCTTAACCGGTATGGTGGCATCAGAGCACGAGAGACTTTTTTGTCCTCACGGATGGACCTACAATATGGTTTGCGAAAATATTGCCGGGTCCGGATATGCCGCGACGAAACCGGCGGCGGTCATTTTGGCGCGGGAACACAGCATGCCTAACCTGCAGACATTGGACGTGACCCTGGACACAAGGCGGCGCCGGATTCTATTCCGCTCCTGGCATCGTGGTATGCGCGAGATGGATCTCATTCTCGGCCATTTCGCCGGCGCGGAAATCGCAGGGCTTTGCGAAAGCGAACTCGACGATTACGAACACTTGCTGGAAGCGCCGGACCGCGACGTTTTCAGCTGGGTTACCGGTGAGGCGGAAACACCGAGCCACTACGATACGCCGGTGTTGCGGAAAATCCGTGCCTTCCATAGCAACAATTCCAAATGGCCGCCCAATAGCTGATTTTAAGTTTCCCCGCGCGCAATCGGGTGGCGTTGAACAATTTTGGGACCGGCGGGCACGGCGGGGGCGTGCGGCGACTACAAATTGCCTTTCGTCGCCAGGATTTCTCCGCGCTGGCGTTCTGCCTTCTCGATATATAAGGCGACCTTGGCTTTGCGAAATTCTTCGAGGGCTCCATCTGCAGCTTCGAGCGCATCGTCGAGATGATGTGGCTCGCGGTCCTTGTCGAATAGGGCGTGGTAAACCAAAGCGAGATTCATCTGGGTAAAGGCCCATTGGATCGGCACACACGCGCGGGTATTTTCCTGCAAGGCTTCGCGATAGGCGACGACCGCCTCCTCAATCCGCGCCGTGCCGCTCTCCCGCTCGCCGAGTGCTTTGAGCGCAGAGCCGAGATTCATTTGGGTCTTGGCCCATTCGAGGGGCACGCACGCGCGGGTATTTTCCTGCAAGGCTTCGCGATAGGCGGCAACCGCTTCTTCCAGCCGCGCCGTGCCGCTCTCCCTCCCGCCGAGATTCAAGAGCGCGCTGCCGAGATTCATCTGGGTCATCGCCCATTGGAGCGGCACGCTTTCACGGGTTCTTTCCTGCAACGCCTCGCGATAGGCGGCAATCGCTTCTTCCAGCCGCGCTGTGCCGCTCTCCCGTTCGCCAAGCGTTTCGAGCGCATTGCCGAGATTCACGAGCGCATTGCCGAGATTCATCTGGGTCATCGCCCATTGGAGCGGCACGCGTTCGCGGGTCATTTCCTTTAAGGCCTCGCGATAGGCGGCAACGGCTTCTTCCAGCCGCGCCGTGCCGCTCTCCCGCTCGCCGAGGACTCCGAGCTCAGTGCCGAATAAATTGAGGGCGATTCCGCGCTGATCGCCATCCCGCGCCGATGCGGCCATGCGCCGTGCCAATTCAATCGCGACCTCAAGCGACAGATTGATTCCTTTTTCCTCCCCTTCCGCGTGGAACACGTCCAACCGCTCCCTATATTTCGGCAACCAGGCGGGATTTCCATCGGTTGCGTCCAGGCCCGCGATGGCCTCTATCCGCCGTGCCACGGCGATGGGATCGCGGCGAAGCAAATCCTGTTTTACCCCCTCTTCGAACAGGGTTTCCCGCGATCTCCGGGAAGTGGCGCGGTGCTCTTCGTCGCGCCGGTCGAGTTCGGCAAGGGCCTCGTCCACGGCTTTGGCGCCGCCGTCGAAATCGCCCCTTTTGGTCGTCTCGGCTAGGCGCTTCAATACGTCATCGACAAAAGCCTCTTGATTAGTGCCGCGCTTGCCTTTGGCGATGACGCCGAGCGCTATGCTGACTGCGTTCTCTAATTCTTTGACCGCTTGATTGAACCCGATGACCTCTGGCCTGAACTCGCCGCGCTAGCTGAAAAATTGTCTCCCGCTCAAGACCCGCCTCGGCGGCCTTGTCGATTTCGCGCTTATCGAGGAGAGCAATCAAACGATCGACATCCGCACGGATCGCCTGCGTGTCCTCCTTGACCTCAACGAGCTTTTTCTCTTCGCGCGAGACTGGCCGCTCGGCATGGCGCAAGACGAAATCGCGAACGAACTTATAGATGTTATCGCCGTCGCGATTGGCGGGTTTTGCGATTTCGATATGATCGGCAGGAATCGGAATGGGATTTGTCACCAAGCCGGGATCGCCGCTATCCGGCTTCACAATCACCCCGAGATTCTTGCGGAAATAGGTTACCCCGAGCACCTTGCGGCGAATGATGAGGGGCCGTCGCTCTGTCAGTATGAGATGATTGATGTCACGGTCTCTCGCTAAATCTCTGTAGCCTTCATTCAGATCGCGCAGATAGGCATCATTCCGCACGAGAGACATGGTTGCGGCCGAAGGGCGGACCAACACGCGCAAGACGTCCGCCACCCGCGCTAAATCTGCCCCACTGTGCGGGGTCGCAAGAAATGCAACTTTTCGCACACGATCAATAAAACTAGCCGCCTCGGCACGGCATTTTTTTTCGGCGTCCGCCTTTCGCAACATCAACTTGATGACGAGACCGCCGAGACTGTGACCTAAAAGGATCAGCTCCCCGTCACCAAGTCGGGTGTCTACCAAAAGGCCATTGAGAACGTTGCTGGCAAGATCGGTTGGATGCATCGTGGCCCGATCGCGATCCGATAGGGGCGCCTCATAGCCAACGCAGTAAACTGACAGGCTGTTGATGTCCTCCCCCAGCCATGCCGGCCAGAAAGAGGCTTGATCCTTCTTGGTGGCTTGCCACGTGGTCCTAGCGTCGCCGCCAAGGCCGTGGAAGAAAACCACGTTGGCGCTCTTCGGCCCCTCGCTTCGGCAATCACAAAAAGGTCTGCCATCTGCGCCCCCGGCGCGGCTTAACTCATCGGTGTCCACTCACACCAAATCGCGGGACATCGCAACGCGCCATTAATCTCATGGCGGCGAGTTCGGCGAGCGGGTCGGCCTTGTCAAGCACGCGAGCGAAAGCTCGCGTCGGTGAAGCCGGTGCTTCGCATCCTTGATAAGACCGAGCTCGCCTCGCCGAGAATGCCAACCGTGAGATGAATGCGAATTTTGGCATCGGCCGGAATACCATAGTGCGTGCGAGCGCGACGACCTTACAAGTTGAGGGAGCCGCTGCTGTCAAATACCATGTTCGTCCAGCGATGCGGAGTAATAAATATAATGTATTCTGCCTATAAATTTATGTAATGATAATATTGCGTAATATTTACGATTGATACTTAGAAAATTATTGTCGTCGCGCCATAGACATAGAGCAGCCTGCTTTAATCAAACTGCTTCATACCTTCGCCGCTTCGCCTGACCAGCACGAGGCGCGCTTCGGAACAGGTTTGGCTTTCCGTAGTCGTGATTAAGTATTTACCGGCCGTTAATGGACCGGTCAATTCCGCCTCAAAGTGTTTTCCTTTGGCAAATACTCCAATGGCCCCTTCGTCGATGAATTTTTCCGCGTAGCGCAACAGCGCGTCGAGCGGCGCCAGTGCCCGCGCACTTACCGCCTCGATTTTCTCATCGAGGCCGGGAAGCACGTTTTCGAGTCTGCCGCAGTGGATTATCGCGGGCGCCGCCGTCTCGCGCGCAACTGTTTGCAGAAAGGCGCATTTGCGTTGATTTGCCTCGACGAGATGGACAAGCGTGCCCGGCTCATCCGCATAGTTAATTGCCGTCACAAGCCCCGGAAATCCCGCGCCGGAGCCAAGATCAAGCCAACGCCGGGCGGAGGGCACCGCGTGCGAAACCTGAAGCGAATCGGCAAAATGCCTGACCCAGAGATCGTCCAGGCTCGTTTTGCCGACGAGATTGACGGCGCGCTGCCATTTTTCGAGAAGATGGGCGTAGATTTCCAAGCGCCGCAGCGTCTCCTCCGGAAGGTCCGCGAGGAGCGCGTGCGCGGATCGCACCGAGGCGCGCGGCAAAACTCAGCGTCCGGCGCCGGCGCGACGAAGCTTTGCGGCGAGCAGAGTCATGGCGGCGGGGGTCATGCCTTCGATTCGTCCGGCCTGTCCCATGGTGCGCGGCCGGATGAGGTCGAGCCGCGCCCGTATCTCGTTGGAAAGGCCGGGCAGCCTAGCATAATCGACATCGTCGGGGATGGTCAGCGCCTCGTCGCGGCGGAAGGCTTCGATGTCTTTCGTCTGGCGATCAAGATAGACTGCATATTTGGCATCGATTTCGATTTGCCCGGCGTCTTTTGGTGCGATACCACTGAGCTCGGGCCAGACCGACCGCAGGCTGCCAATCGAAACGCCAGGCAAGGCCAGGAGCTCAAACGCAGTCCGGCGGGTTCCGTCGCAATTGACCTTGAGGCCGTGCTTGCCCGCCTCGTTCGGGGTGAGCGTGAGGCTTTCCAAGAGGCCCCGCGCGCGGGAAATGGCCGCCGCCTTCGCGGTAAAGGCCTGCCGCCGCTCCACGCCAACGCAGCCTAGAGCGGCTCCCCACTCGGTCAGCCGCTGATCGGCGTTGTCGGCGCGCAGCGACAAGCGATATTCGGCACGCGAGGTGAACATGCGGTAGGGCTCGCTCACGCCTTTCATCACCAAATCGTCGATCATGACGCCGGTATAGGCGTCCGAGCGACTGATGACGACAGGATCCTTGGCGCCGGCACGCAAGGCGGCGTTGAGTCCCGCGACAAGGCCTTGCGCGCCCGCCTCCTCATAGCCAGTGGTGCCGTTGATTTGCCCGGCGAGGAAAAGCCCGTGGATTTTTTTGGTCTCCAGGCTCGGGTGTAAGGCGCGCGGGTCGATGTAATCATATTCGATCGCATAGCCAGGCCGCAGAATTCGGGCCTTGGCAAGACCGGGAACGGTGTGGACGAATTGTTCCTGGACCGCCTCAGGCAGGGAGGTCGAAATGCCGTTTGGATAGATGGTGGTGTCGTCGAGCCCCTCAGGTTCGAGGAAAATCTGATGCGCTTCGCGCTCCTTGAACCGCACCACCTTGTCCTCGATCGAGGGGCAATAGCGTGGCCCTCGGCCGGCAATTGCGCCGGAATAGACGGGTGAGGCCCCGAGATTTTTTTCGATGATCGCACGGCCTTCGGGGGTCGTGTGGGTGATGAAGCAATCGACCTGGGGCGTGACGATCGCCTCGGTCAGAAACGAAAAAGGCTCGGGCTCGGCATCGCCGCTCTGGCGCTCAAGCCCCGCCCAATCGATCGAGTCGGCATCGAGCCTTGGCGGGGTGCCGGTCTTGAGCCGCCCGAGACCAAGGCCAAGTTCTTGCAGCCTCTCGCCTAGGCGGATAGCTGGATTTTCTCCCATGCGGCCTGCCGGAAAGGTCTTGGTGCCGATATGGATGACGCCACGCAAAAAAGTCCCAGTGGTGAGAACCAGAGCGCCGCAGCGGATTTTTTCACCCGTGGTCTCTATTCCTTCGACGCGGCCGTCTTTCAAGAGAATATCGGCTGCCTCGGCTTCGATCACGCTGAGATTTGCAATGCCCCAAATCGCCTCCTGCATTGCTGTAAGGTAGAGTTTACGATCGATTTGCGCCCTAGGGCCACGCACTGCGGGGCCTTTCGTGCGGTTCAGAACGCGAAACTGAATTCCGGCCCTATCCGCGACGCGTCCCATGAGGCCGTCTAGGGCGTCGATTTCGCGCACGAGATGGCCCTTGCCAAGGCCGCCGATAGCGGGATTGCAGGACATTGCGCCGACTGTAGCGAACGATAGGGTGACGAGGGCGGTCCTTGCGCCAATGCGCGCGGATGCCGCCGCCGCCTCGCACCCGGCATGGCCGCCGCCCACCACGATTACGTCAAAAGCGACGGGCATCCTCTCCCTCGTAGGTTTAATTAGAACTAATCTAAAATTGTTTCACGTGAAACATTTTCAGGTTCGCCAAACCCTTTGCCAAAATGTTTGGCCCGTGGCAATCGCCCGCTCTCGTTTTTACAATCAATTTAAAAAAACGTTTAGGGTGAAATATTGTAAGCCGGACCCCCGGCATTTGCCGACGCAAGAGCCCGAAAAGATTTCGCGCAAAATATCGTCCGACGTCCACGGCGCGGGTTAGTCGTTCCAGAGAATACCTCGCCAAGCACAAGTAATATGCAAGTAATACAACTCGACAAATACTTAGTGGAAATCCAACGAACAGGTTTTATGAGCAACAAGTACCGGTCAAGGCCATCAAGCAATGGCGCGGCCCGCGCCCGAGGCAATGGCGAAGATCGTATCGTTGCCCATTTGGTAATATTCGTTTTATTGACTCACTTTGGCACAGTTTGCCGGGCGACACGCCGGGTCAACCCCAATGGCCTCCTTCGGATGGGGGATGTGTTGGAGAAAGATATGGCCTATCATTCCTGAATGGAAGCTTATGTTTTTCAGTGCAATTTTTGTCGCATTGTGAGCGCTTATATTCAGCTTGGCATTTGGGTGAAGATCATGACACACTTCCGGCTCGATCCGCCACGGATCAAGAAAGATGATAGAAAACAACGTTGTTCATACTGCCATGAGTGCCTTGAACGGTTCGCGGCAGGCGAAGTGCGTTGCAGCTACGGCACGCGATATTTTCACAAAGAGTGCTATAAGCGGTGGCAGCAAAAGAAAATGGTTCAGTGGTTTGAGTGTGCATAGTTCTTTGCGCAGCGAGCGTATTGAGCGCTGATAATTTTGTTGCGGATTGCGGCCGGGCCGCATAGCCGGAGCGCGAAGGGGCGCGGGCGAGGCCCGGTAGTTGGTTTACTTCGCTTTGTTTGAAGCCGGGGGAGGCGCAATTTTTTTCTTCGAGTCTTGCTTGATTTTTAGCAGCTTTGCCTTGTCCTCGTCGGTCAGCGACGCGGAAACCGGGCAGTCCTTGCTCATGATGAAATCCACGAGCGCGGGAGCTTCACGGCCGGCCATCGAAAGCCGGTCAAGAAAAGCATCGCCGGGGCGCATTACTCCACGTAAAACATAAATCGTCTCGTAGTCGTTCTCGCAGACGAGTTTTCGTATCTCTATCGCAAGCGCTCTTGCATAGACTGCATCATCGGCCCTGACTGCTGCAAACTTCTCTTGCCAGTCCAAAACCTCCCGCGGCGGTTTTGCGGCGGGATTGCATGAGGACAGCTGCTTGTTGGGATTGCCACAATCGAGCGTTTCGATCCGCTTCAGCGCCGCCTTCCGCCTTTCACCTTCGGGGATGCTGCCCATCGAGTCTCGCAGCTTGGTATAGGCCTCGGGATCCCATGGGAGCGTCGGAGCATCGGGATCCAATGCTAGGGTCAGGACTCAATTATTTGGTAGCCAGTAGACGACTGCGGCGATGAAGCAGAGCGCCGAAAAGTAAATTTCTGCGAGCTTGTCGTATCGTGTGGCGATGCGGCGGAAGTCTTTCAGCCTCCCGAAGCATCGCTCGATGACATTGCGTCTCTTGCAGGCAGTTTTGCTGTGCCGGATTTGCTTCTTGCGGTTGGATTTGCTCGGAATAATGGCCTTGATGTTGTGCTGCTTCAGGTAGGTGCGAAACGCATTGGTGTCATAGGCCTTGTCGGCGAGCAGCTGCTTGATCCCCGCAACCAGGCCGGCGCAGTCTTCTGCCATGACGCAATCGGCAGTGTTGCCAGGGGTCAGGATGAAGGCCCAAGGCCTGAGATATTCGTCGACAAGAGCGTGTATCTTGCTGTTTCTGCCACCCTTCGTGACCCCGATGGTCTGAAGCTCGGCCCCCCTTTTCCACCGCTGGCGCAGCGGTGTGCCTTGATATGGGAACTGTCCAAGGCGACCTCGCCCGGTGGCTCGGAGGGTGCGGCGGCCGTCTCGAATATCTTCTGCCAAATGCCACGATCGCTCCATCGAGCGAAGCGATTGTAGATGGTCTTCGCGGGGCCGTATTCCCGTGGGCAATCGACCCAGCGGCAGCCGATCTTAAGGACATGCATGATCCCGCTCAGAACACGCCGATCGTCGTGGCGTTGCGGCCCGGGTTGGTTGGCCGGCAACAAAGGCTCGATCTTCGCCCATTGCTCGTCCGTGAACCAAAAAAGATGCTTGTCCATCGGCTAGCCCTCCAACGCGGTGACTAGCCTCTTGAATCAAAACATAATTAATCAGATCTTAACCCTAGTCAACCGGCATGCGAACTGTTACGAGGTCTGAGGCGAGCTTAGCTCTTCGATGTGGATTGCCGCGGCGGCGCGATTCTCTCGAAAGCCCGGTCAAACGCCTCCGGGCTTTCGTCTGCTCCAACCTCGTGCGCCATTTCGACAAAACGCCTATGTCGCTCTTTAGCGGCCAGCATCGGCTTAGATTTTGGGTTTTCGCTTGCCTTTGACTTTCCCGTGGCGGCTTTTGCCATAAGGCCTCTCAGTCACAAGTCGTTTGATAAGTGAGCCTCTTGCCGATGACACCGCGCAAGGCGAGATCGGCGCGCGCCACATCATTTATGCCGAGCTTCGCACGATTGGAATAGCGGAAATCAAATTCCGCAAGGTAGCGGTGAAGGTGCTTTTCTTTGCAGTGGTGATAAACGCCAATCATGCCGCGCTTGAAGATCGAAAAACAGCCCTCAACGGTATTGGTATGGACGGTAAATGGCTTCCCGCTAGGAAACTGCACCGCGTTGGTATAGCGGACATATTCGTCCTGGCTGTGATTAACCGATTGATGCCGTGCGAAGTCTTGGCCCAGGTGCTGATAGCTCGCGTGTTCGTCGGTCATAACGGTGCTCTGCGGGTGCACGTTGGCGCGGATGATGGGCACAAGTTCAGCCATGGTCACGCCGCCAACATGAAAGGTGCGAACCGAGCCACCGCGCTCAACAAGAGCAAATGCGACATTGCGGAAGCCGCTGCGACCGCCGACGATTTTCTTTGGCGCGCCGTCAACTTTGCCAGTCACGGTTTCATCGATCTCAACAATTTGGCCGGGGCCGCCTAGCGGAGAAAGATCGCCGACTTTCATTGCCTCGCGAATTCTATGGCTCAAGAACCAAGCGGTTTTCATGCTGCACGAAAGCATCCGCTGAATTTGGCGAGTCGATATGCCTTTCTTGCTGGCGCACATAAGGTGGATAATTTGCAGCCAAAGATGCAAAGGCAAATGCGAGGACTCGAAAATAGTCCCCATGCGGACTGTAAAGGGCTTGCCGCATTCATAGCACTTGCGAAGGCCTAGGCGAGTAGTCTTGCCTTCCAACTTCCCAATCCGGCCGCGATCTGCGTTGCCGCAATGCGGACAAATCGGGCTATTTGGCCAAAGCTTCGCCTCAACATAAGCGAAGGCAGCTCTTTCATTTTGGAAATGAGGGGCGTTGAGAATTGACCTGGCCATGACGAAAACTCTTATAGCCAGAATACTATATCAAGGCGTTTGGTATGTCAGGTGTAACATCACGGGACGCTTTCATTATGGAACGCGGAATACCAAATAACGATCGGCGCAAAAAAGAGCCCTTTTGCGCGACGAAATCAGCGATTCACAAAGGCTGAAACCGAGGCACTCTGGATCGCTCAAAAGGTGCGCTTAGGTCCCTGGCAAAAAAAATAGCCTGCGGGGAATGAGATGCCGCGATCAACCTTTGTCTACCCTGACGGTCAGTGGAGTTCCTCTCAATGTCTTGCAGCTTTCTTTGCTACCAGTTCGCTCTTTTCACTGCGACCAAGGGCGATCAGGCAGACAGCCCAGTCCAGATAGTCGTATTTTAGCGGATGAACTCCCTCGATTATGTCGAATTCATTATCTGCCTTTGCACAGTTGTCCTTTGCCTCTTCGGTACCTATTCCTACAAAGCAATTTATTCTTGGCGGCGCGACGCTCAAATCAAAGCTGATATTTTGGTGCATAAATCATACAGACTGTGTGGAAAGTCGGACGTTGCGGATTCCTCTGTCGCGGTTGGCGCGGTAGAATAAAGCATGACACACATTTCTGGATTCGAACGATCGCAAAGCTTGTTGTTGCCGGAGGCGGTGGACGACTACATTGGCGCGGACAATCCGGTGCGGTTCATTGACGCCTTTGTTGATGAACTGGATCTTTTAGCGGCGGGGTTTGTCCGCGTCGCGGCGAAGGCGACGGGCCGCCCCGGCTATGCGCCGGGCGATCTGCTCAAGCTCTACATCTACGGCTATCTCAACCGCGTGCGGTCGAGCCGGCGGCTGGAAGCCGAATGCCATCGCAACATCGAGGTGATCTGGCTGTTGCGAACCTTGAAGCCAGACTTCAAGACCATCGCCGACTTCCGGCGCGACAATCGCGCGGCCTTCCGGTCCGTGTTCCGTCAGTTCGTGCTGTTGTGCCGACGGCTCGACCTCTTCGGGCGCGAGTTGCTGGCCGTGGACGGAACCCGGATCAAGGCGGTCAACAACAAGGATCGCAATTTCACGCGCAACTCGCTGCGAGAAATTCATCCGGCGGCCGACGAGCGGCTGGACGACTATCTCGAGCGGCTCGACGAGGGCGATGTCGAGGAAGGGGGAACGGGCGGCGGCGCGCGCACGAAAAATCTCGCCGAAAAGATCGAGGCGCTCGCCAAGAAACGCGGGCGCTACGGGGCGATGCTGGCGGAACTCGAGCGGACCGGCGAGGACCAGATATCGCTGACCGATCCCGACAGCCGCGCGATGGCGGCGCATACGAAGGTTGGCGTTGGCTACAACATCCAGATCGCGGTCGACGCGAAGAACAAGATGATCGTCGAGCAGGCCGTGACCAATCAGGTCGTGGACATGGGCCTGTTGACGCAGACCGCCGAGCCGGCCCGCGCCATTCTCGATGTCGAGAAGATCGATGTCGTCGCCGACACGCAGCTACTTCAAAATCGAGGACATCGAGGCCTGCGAGAAGGCGGGGCTGACGCCCCATGTTCCCAGGCCGCAACGCGGATCGTCGGTGCGCGAGGGCTTTTTCCGCAAGGACGAGTTCCGATACGATGCGGACCAGGATGCGTACATCTGTCCGGCCGGGCAGATACTGTCGCCAAACCGCCACGGCAAGCTGCGCGATACTTGACGAAGATCGATTACGGCAATCGCAGCGGCATGCCGTGCCTGTGCGCTGCGGTCGCGCTGCACGAACACAGATCGTCGCTCGGTCTCGCGTCTGGAAAACGAGGCGGTGCTCGATCGCATGGCCGACGCGCCTGAGGGCGAGGCCGGAAATTCTCGACCGCCGCCGCGAGATCGTCGAGCATCCCTTCGGCAGCATCAAGCAATGGATGAATCAGGACGCGTTTCTGATGCGGGGCCTCGACAATGTCCACGCCGAGTTCAGCCTGACGGCGCTCGTCTACAATCTGCGACGGACGTTCAATATCCTTGGCGTCGATGCCATGATGGCGGCCGTTCGAGCATGAAACGAAGGTCATACGAGGTACATTCCAAGCCGGAATAACCGGCGGAGACGCCGCTTCGGTCACGACAAGCGACTATCTCGACCAACACGCGCAAAATGCGCCACGGCCCATCTCACGATCGCTCTTGCTCGACTGCGAATTGTTTTCACACGGTCTGCATAAATTACGCACCACGTGTTGGCATACTCGCCGCCACTTGCACGGCCGCTAGGGCATCCTTCCGACGACCGGGTTCGATAGCCCCTTGAGGCTATCGAACCCGGCGGCACAAGGATTGATGTGAACGGAAGCGCGTGCCACGGGGCGCGGCTCAGGCGGTCAACCGCGCCGCTTTCCATGGCTGGGCGGAAGCCGTCGGGACGCAAGGGCTCCCCGTGCTGAAATTCGACGGCCTGCGGCGCGTCAAACGAAGGGCTGTCGAAAAAAGAATGGCGGCTCAAGCGCTTGCTGTTCGCAAGTCGAGCTCGTCGCATTTTCCTCCTCACGCCCGCCGGATTTGGCGCGTGGCGGGGTTTTCAGACTTGGACGCTGGGGGATGCGGAATCCGACATCCCCTGCCTCACGGCGATTTGTGGGGCTTTGGCGCCGCCGGTTTCACCGCGTCATTGCTCCTCCACCGAACCACACATGTTCACAAGTTCAACAATTCAATCTTGATCTATCACGGGAACGTTGTGCGCGCGGAACAGGTCGTTAAGGGCCTTTGCAATGAGCGACTGAACGTCCTCACCGGTTTGCGCCTGCACAAGCCGAAGGCTGCGCTTAAAGTCCGGGGGCAGGTAAGCCCCAATGTGGGTCTTTCCTTCCCGGCTAGGCGGTTTGTAGGTAGTGGCCATGGCCGCATTCGCGGGAACCGCCGGAGGCTGTGCCGTTGTGGGCGTAACCGTTGCCTTACGCCCGCTGGCTTGCTCAAGCTGTCGCTGAATGGCTGTGAATTTCGACATCTTTTCCTCGCGTGTTCACAAATTCACAAACGAACTCGAAAAGCCGTTTGAGCTCGTCTCCAGCCTTCCCTTCGGGATCAAGCTCTTGTGGCATTTTGCCAGTCGTCATGGCTTCGGCGTAAGCGTTACGCTGGAACAGATGCACAGAGCACACAGTAAGCCCGAAAAGTTTCTGAATGGCGTCACGCACCTCGGCAACACTCGCGCGGCCAGCTGTCGGATGAATCCCGTTCAAAAGAACGAAAGCAGGCGGATTCCCTGCCAAGCGCAACAGATCGTTCACCTGAGGCAGGGTTTCCACTTCGACAATGTTCGGGCGGCTCGGAATAAGCACAAGGTTGGCCAGCCGCGCCGCATTCAATGCACTGTCGTCATTCCGGCCTGCGGCATCAATAAAGGCATATTCAACACCCTCCGCGCGCGCGGCATCCAGCGTCTGCCGCAAACGGCTAGCCTGGGCAGACACGACGGGCGAGTTTTCCTCGTCCCGCCGGTCTTTCCAGTTAGCGGCGGTTGCTTGTGGATCGAGGTCGAATACCGCCACGTCATGCCCTGCCCGAGCGGCGGCAACGGCAAGCCCCAGAGCGGTCGTGGTCTTACCCGTCCCACCCTTCTGTCCAACAAGTGAAATTGTGAACATGTGATGTCCTGAGCTTGTGAAGAGGTGAAATCCTGAACCATCTAATGATTTGCGTCAACGCCACGCCGAACAATTTCATTTGTTCACACTTTCACATGTGAGCATGTTCATTACTGCGCTTTTTCACTTTTTCACAGAACAACGCAACAATCTTGCCTGCTTTCCCCTCGAAAATCTCCTCGTCTGTGCTACATTGTAGCCCAAGGAGATAGTGCCATGACCAACACCGTTGTCCGCGCGCGCATTGACGAGCATGTGAAAGAGGAGGCCGCCGCCGTGCTGGCCTCAATTGGGCTCACTGTGTCCGACGCCTTCCGCCTGATGATGGTGCGGATCGCCAAGGACAAGGCGTTGCCTTTCGAGCCTTTGGTTCCCAATGCTGAAACCGTCGAAGCCATGAAGGCGGCGCGGCGCGGTGAACTCCTCACCGTCGGTTCGTCCGCCGACTTACTGAAGTGTCCGAACGTGGGCGATAGTCCAAACGCGTAAGCTAAACAATCGTATTGGCATATTATACCAATACGTGCTAGTATGAACGTGAATGGAGATCACCTGATGCCGACACGCAATGTTGTCCTGACCAAGCGCCAAGAGAACCTTATCGAAGCCTTGGTGCAGAGCGGGCGTTATCAAAACGCCAGCGAAGTCATGCGCGAAGGGCTGCGGCTGGTTGAAAGCCGAGAAGTTGAAGAGGCGGTAAAGCTCGACGCTCTCCGCGCCGCCGCATTCCTGGGAGCTTCCGCTTTGGATCGCGGAGAATTCAAAGAATTTGCCGACACATCCGCGCTCGTCGCTCATCTCAACAAGCTTGCCGATGACGTTGTCTCCGGCGCGGAGGGCAATTGACGCAAACACGCTGGCGGGTTCGCCTTGGTGCTGAGGCCGAGAAAGATTTCGCTCGCATTATGAAGTATACAAGAGAAACTTTTGGCCCACGACAAATGGACTTTTACAGAGCCACGCTTCTTGATGCGCTTGCCGCGCTCGGTGACGGCCCCGATGTGCTCGGAAGCGTCGCCCGTGACGAAATCCTTCCCAATCTTCGAACCCTCCATGTCGCGCGCCAAGGCCGACGTGAGCGGCATTTGATCATGTACCGAGCTTCTCAGGGTGACGTGATCGAGGTCGTAAGAATTCTCCGCGACGCTATGGAACTGACGCGTCATGTGCCGCCTGATCCTAACTAAAGCGCCGCTTCCAGCGCCTTGACCCCATGAGCCGCGCCGTGTGGCATCCTTGGCGTGTTGGGGCAGGGGCCTAGCCCTTGGCAATTTTTTATGCTCGTTGATCAAATCGCCAGCCTGACCCGTGTGGAGTTTCCCAGAATCAGCTATGATCAGGCCGGAAGCCAGATGCGCCAAACGCAAGGAGAATCCACATGCCTCTCATGAATGTAATTATCACCTTAATCGTGGTGGGGGTGCTCCTTTGGCTCGTCAACGCCTATATCCCGATGGACGCGAAGATCAACCGCATCCTCAATATCGTGGTCGTCATTGTTGTGGTGATATGGCTGCTGCAAGCTTTCGGGTTGCTGGGAGCGCTTAACGGCATTCGTATCGGCCACTGACGCCGATAACCGCGTCGTGTGGCATCCCCTTACGTCGAGACAAGGCAAGCCTTCCCTGTTCCCCTCGAAAAGAGGGGGCAATTCACGGTAGAAATGCCGGAGTGGAAGTAAGTATCCTCCGGCAGAGCCGGAGGCTTTATTGATGTGAGCCGCTCAAAGCGGCAGGAAGGGGACGCTGACGCGTCCCCGGTTTCAAGCGCCACCTAAAGGCGGCGGATCAGCGCCAAAGGTTCAATTGATCCAGCTTCTGATCCTCTATCTCTTGGTTTCGGATGTAGTCTCGGATCACTCTTTCGTCCCGGCCTACGGTCGAGACGAAATACCCCCTCGCCCAGAAATGCTGCCCCACAAAATTGCGCTTCCGTTCTCCATACACGCGGGCCAGATGGATCGCACTCTTGCCCTTGATATAGCCGACCACCTGAGAAACCGCGTATTTCGGCGGGATCGACAGCATCATGTGCACATGATCCGGCATCAAATGCCCTTCTTCGATCCGGCTTTCCTTCTGCGCCGCCAATTTGCGGAACACCTCTCCAAGATGTTCCCGAAGTTGCCCATAAAGCGCCTTTCGGCGCAGCTTCGGAATGAACACGACATGATATTTGCACTCCCATTTCGTGTGACTTAAACTTTCGAACTCGTCCATCGTGACTTGACCTCTCGTGTGCTTGGCGGCTCACAAAAGCGATGAATCATGATGGACTTCCGGAAACGTCAAACTGCTACTGCCACCCCGGCAAAGCCGGGGGAACTCCCGGGTTAGTAGAGGCTCGCCGGCCTCCTCAAAAGCGTCACCGGGCATCTGCCCCCGGTCACGCCGCCGCGCGCCTGCACAAGCTGCAACACGCGCGCCGCCGCGATCATCGCCGCCACGGCCAATTTCGCGAGCGGCTCGACCTCAAGGATCTGGCTGTCCTCAATGCGCAGGCATTGGCTCTTCAGGGTACGGAAAAACTGCTCGATCAGCCAGCGCCGGCGCTACCAGAACACGATGCGCCGCGCATCCTCGACGCTTTCGGCCGCATGCGTCGTCGCCAAAAGCCAGCGCACCGGTGGCTCGCCCGCAGGTGGCTCGATCTCGCGCACGTCAACGATGTTGAGCGTAACGCTCTTGGCTAGGCTCTTGCCGGCCCCATTGGCTGGACGCGCGGCCTCCGCCTTGCCAAAGCTCAGCGAAACAACGGCCTTGCGCGCCGGACGCGCGCCTTTGGCCGGGACTTCGATCGCGTAACGCATCCGTTCCGGCAGCGCCGCGGCGAAGGAAAATAATCGGCCGCCGCCGGCCAGGGCGCGGGCCTGCGCGAGACGCGTCAGGAGATGCACGTTCGCCGCGCGGCACGCGAACTCATTGTAGATGCCGCTCTCGCGGCCGGCGGCGGCCGTGATCTCCGCGGCCTGCGCCAGAACCTCGCCCGCCGTTTGCGCGCCCATGAGCCAGCGGCGTAACTCTTTATCATCAGCTTTGCGCTTGCGCCGGCCCGTCGCCGCGCCTTCGAGACGATTGATGACGCTTGCGCCGGCAAGGCCGATGATCCCGCCCGTCAGCGCGTCTGCGACCAGCTGCGGATGGATGAAAAAACCAATGTCCGCGCCGTTGCCGGCCGTCCCAAAACCCTGCTTGCTCAAGGCGTGGGAGGAAAAATTGAGTTCGCTCGTGTCCAGGATAACCAGCACGCTCCGGCCGGCGACGCGCGCGCCGGTCGATGCCAAGACGGGGCGCGGCATTTCTTCCTTGGTCACGCTCGGGTTGCACAAAAAACGCCCGAACCGCACCTCGCCGGCTCGCGAGCCTCCGAGCTTGCGCAGGCAGCAGTTCTTCTTATCGACGAGCGCGCTGAGAAAATCGCGCCCCCTTTTTGAGCCGTTCATCGCCGAACGACCCCAGTTCGCCATGACCTGTCATTGTCGAAATCCCTCCCGATTTGTTATCGGCAAGGAATCACGCTAGCCGCGTCGCCGTAACCCCAGGACTCGTGTGCATGCGGTAGAGATGGGGGTGCG
>CAWKON010000024.1:0-75837 GCA_963851225.1 uncultured Alphaproteobacteria bacterium
CAGGCTACCGCGCCACCGCCAGGCTTGCCCTCGCCGCCCCGTTTCCTCACCTGACGATGCGGCCTCGCCAGGCAGCAGCAGACAAGCCAGTCCCAGAACCAGAGGGTACTCCAGCACCCAGCGGAACAGCACCGGAGCGATCAAGGCATTGAAGAGCCAACCCAGGACGGCACCCAGAGCAAGGAGCAGAGGGAAAGGCGTCCCTCGGGCCGCTTGCGGCCGAGTGCGAGCCAATTCGTTATGGCAGACCAAACACACTACTAAGAACGCCGACAGGTGCAGCCCTACAAGCCAGCCGAGGCCTCGAGCGCAGCCGGCCGAAATGGATCTCGGGGCTGCTGTGCCAGATATCCTCAAGCGTCATCTCGCGCACGTTTCCGCCGGCGAAGCCCACGGTTGCCAGTGACGGACATCCCTTCACCGTGCCATCAGCCTCCAGGGCGATGACGTTTTGACCGGCCGCGCAACCGGTCCAATGCACCAGTTCGTCGCCGAAGCCGCGCCAGAGATGCTCGTAGGGGCCGAAATATCCGATATTGTTGCCAACGATCATCAACAGCCCGCGTGCCACACCCTCTCGATACAGCCGTGCGAGCAGCGGCATGAGCACCAGCAGCTTCGAAGTGTCATTTTGCGAATGGGCCATGTTTTTCCGCCGAGATGAATTTCGATCATGTTGTTACCTTGTGTTTGAGAGAAAGCTCGCGCAACGGGAATCCACAAGCGCGGCGGCTTCGGGGAAGGGCAGGAATTGCGTTGAACCAGAGGGAAGGATTAGACGCGCCCAACACGGCCCGTCGATATAGCGAAAGTAGTCCACACGCAGACGCACATTCACGAATTGCTCCGGTGCGCCGGCGCGCGGTTCGATCACTTTACAGTCCGGCGATGGCCGAAAGGCGTGGCGGCTTGTCCGCCGGCCGCAAAGGCCGTTGAAGGGCAAGAAGGCGCCACGGCTGGTCGCCGGTTCAGCCGCAGCTAGCCGCTTGTTAAACTGAGCACCAAAAGCCACGATCGCGCGCCTCTATCGCTGATCTTTTCGAGAAAAATTGCGCGGCGGGTTTTTCACACAGGAGATGGAGCACCCTGGTGCCCGCCACCCGCCGCACCGCCGCATGTCGCGGCTCTGCGTGCCGGGTTGGCGCGGCCCGCAAATCTTAAATCCAATAGCAAGGAAACTTTGTTTCGTCCGCCGTCGCAGGTGCAATGCACCGCCGCTCCTTTCACGTCCCACTTGTTTACCGCGCGGCCAGGGCCACAAATGGCGAGCGCGTCGATGTGCTATTGAATGGCGTCACGGGAGACACCCATTTAGGCTTTCCATCGAGGCGTAAAACAAATCGGAATACGACCTGATCGCTGAAAAATTGAACGTGCACACTTATCGCATTCACAAAGGGTTTTGAGACGATCACATATTGCGTCAGATCGACGAGCAGGATATCGCCAGGAGCGCCGAGCGCAGGCGCTTGCTCGACTTCGATGACCGGGCGGCCTTTGAGCAAAGGCCGTGCGTTTCCAGCGATTCCCGGCGGGAATAAAAATCCCCGAAAATCCACTCGAAGAACCCCCGCCAATAAAGTCACCTTCGATCTGCGCGAGCGCATCTTCACTGGCGAGCCACACAGCGCGCGTGCGGCATGGCGCGGCCATACGCGACCAATGGACGAGATATTCACCCCACTGATCGTGCCTGATGCTTGTCCGGTTTCCTTGGCGACCGTGATCAATGCGGGCCCGTTGGTAATGCCAAGCGGCGTCCCCGTGCCAGTGCCATTGAGCACCGCCGCATCGAGCTTAAATGCCATTTCGCTGGCGAAAATATCTGTGAGACGATCTTCGATGGCTTCCGCATCGGACGCTAGTTCGGAACTCACAATGCACGCCGCGGCCAATTTGATTGGATTGAATTTGATCGCTGAAAATTTAGGAAAACTCGTCGGGATCGTCGCGCCCTCGGCGAGCCAATAGGCGAGCGCGCCGCCGCTACGCGAGCCATCCGCGCGCGATGTTTCTGTGATTGCTGGCAGCGTGTAGTCGGCCGGTTTTTCGATGCTTCGCCGGTCGCACAGAGGCGCTACGACGGCTTCTTTGTACAGGCTTTCTACGAGGTCTTGCGCAAATTCTTCCTCCACCAAAAACCCGCCTCCGGACGGATCCTCTTCGCTGGCTCCTATGGCCACACGAACCAGGCGCCTGTCTTGGATTTTCGAACTTTCCTGCATCGCAATCGCGCGCATTTGTTCGCCGAATGAAACGAACGGACGAGAATGAGATTTTGGCGCGGCGAAGGCACGAACGACAGACATTAGTCTTTTTCCTTGCGTAAAAGAGCGGTTGACGGCAAGTGCGTTGGCGTCTACCGGAACCGGCGCCGCTGAAATTTCGAGCAGTTCGACGCGCGAAAAGTCGAGGCCGCCCCTGCGCCCGACCATCCTCTTTCGCGGGAGAGAAGGCGAGCGGCAACCATCCCGACGGACGCACCGTTCAGCATTCCGTCCCTGTACAAATTCAGAATTTGATTTGCGAACGGTGTATCGGCGAAAAGAACTTCCCCGGCGAGTTTGCCGGCTATCTCTCGAATTTCGATGACTTTGCCGATCGGCGGCGCGGCGGCATCGTGCGCCCAAAGAAACACCGGATTGCGCTTGAAGTTTTCCAAGTTGACGCGCCGGGCAAAATTCGGTCGCCGTCGCGCGCAACATCAGACGTTGCGAATGTAAAGCGCACCGTCCGGCTCGCTGCATCCGGCGTGGCCGTCTCAAGCAGCCGCGTTTGGCGCAAGGGCGCGGTCATTTCGCGCTTTTTAAACGATCCACAATCAAACCCTTTCAATCGCTCGGTAGATCGGCGCGTAAAGCATCGAGCGCTGCTGGAATTTCCGATTGATCGGCAACCACTCTGAGATCCCAGCGCTCTCGATCGCAGCCATGCAAGCGCGCCGCCTGGCATTAATCGAGCTTACGTTCGAGATCTATGGTCAAAGATTGCCGGTCACGTGATTTTTTTTAATGATGTCCCGGACCTCGATGCATTTCACGATGCGCTCAATTTCATCGAGCATTTCGCGCTCGAAAGAGGCAAGCAATGGCGAGGCGCTTACGGCAAGATCGGATTGAGTTTGGCGCGACAGGCGCTGTATTCGTACGAAATCCGCGAGCGCTCGCATAGGGCTAAGCGCAGCCCGCTCGTTTGCCGCGGCTAGCACCTTTTCCGCGGCGCGAACGGCCTTCGCGGCTTCGTCCGAAACAGCGACCGCCTTTGGCCATTCCAGCATGGACCTCTCGGTGATTGAGGCAAACTCGGCCGCAAGCGCTTTGCGGCACGCGAGTATTTCAGCGGCCGCCGCCGCACTGATTTTCATGCCTTCCGGCGACTTGCGGATCGCATCGATAAATTTGTTTGGCAGCAACGAATCAAGCATCAATTTTTCCTTCTCTTCGTCGAGAAGATGGCAACGGATGTTGGCCGTCGCAATAGCGATCGGCGGCCAACATTGCGACAGTACAAAGCGAATGCGCCGCGCCGACAAAACCTTACCTTCGCAGGCGCGCAGCGCTGTCCAACAGTGCTCACGAGGCGTGCCGAGGTAGTGCCCAGGACAATCAGCCAGCGCCGCGTTCCATCGCCAGCGTGAAGCCGCATAGCGGTCCAGCGCACGCGCGACAATGGACGCCGCCGAGCTAAACGCAGCGCCAGCCGCCAACATCGAGGCAAGAGCGATAAGCGCCGCGTCCCGCCGCGCGAGGCGACGCAAGGACACCTCGCGCGGCGGGAGAAGTCGGGCAGCAATCAATTCGATGGAGGCCAAGTCAAGACGATCCCCCCTTTCGAGTGCTTCGATGATTGCCTCGGCGCCCAGCATGAAATCAGGCCTCGTCGCGATCGGGACCATCATCTGGCGCCGAAGGCCGGCTGGGCGAGGAAGACGATTCGCGGGATGGTCCAAGCAACGCCCGTCCCGCCGCAATCAAAAGGCGCCCGCATTCCTCAATTCGAGACGCGAGATCACGGCCGAATAATGTGCCTTCAAAATCCGATGGCCGCGGCGCATGGAGCTTGCGTTTACGGCCAGCGCCAAGCCTTTTGCCGCCTCGCCGCTCCGGTTTTTGTACCTCAACCATTTGATTTCCCTACATTATTGAAAAAGCGCTATCAATCCCATTTCAAATCCGAATCAATGGTCCTGCGCCAGAAAAAATTTTCTGCGCGTTGGGAAGCATGTGGTTGCGATGGGACCGGTCGCCAGCTTTCCAAACCCCCTACCCCCCCAGAAACCTATTGATTGCTAAGCTCAAGGCGCGGCAGGTTGCGGCAGGCTCGTACGCATAAAGCGTATGGCGCGTGCGCTTATGCGCGCGTGTGTGAACAGGTGAAACATACGCACCTGCCGCAACCTGCCACACCTTGAACTTATCCATATAGATCAGGCTCCGTCTCTCCCTCGATGGGCCTAAGTCGGAGCCCAATAAAAATGCGCACCCCTCCGTGCTCTTTGCGGGGATGAAAGCCGCGGTTCTCCAATTTCTCAAAAAATTGCTTTTGGGTGCCCGCAAACTCGCCGCCGCGATCGGCCCAACCCTTCCAACTGATGAACAAGTCGGCACGCGACGTTCGAAAATTTCCGCGCAGTTCGCAACATTCTTCTAGCCAGCTCGCCAGCGTGTCTTCGGCTTCGAGATATTGGTCTGTTGCTTGCTGCACTGCCATCGGCCGGTCTAGCCCTTCCCCGATCCATTTGCGTGCGCCTTCGATCATCCATGCGAGGATGCCCGGCCATTCGGGTTGCAACTTGTCAAGGAGGTTTTTGTCTTGATCACACTCAAGAATTCGAAACCGCAAACGGAATGAGATGAAGCCGCCGCCTGATGCTCTCATCAACTCCGCGAAACCCGGGCTTGTGATTGCCGGTAATGATCAATTTGAACCGGGGCGTGAAGTCGAAAAAATCTTGCCGCATGAACCGCGCGGAGACCTTATCTCCGCCGGTGAGTTGCTTGATTTTGGATTCGGCCCATTTGCGGCCTTCTTCCGTCTCGCTAGCCGAAACAAGCCGCGCGCCGGCGAGGCCGGCTAGATCGGTTGAATGCTGCGCCTGACGCGTTGCGAGAAATGTGTCGATAGGCGCCGTGCGGGCATAACTACCAATTATGTTGGAGACGGTGGTAAGGAAGACTCCCTTACCGTTACCGCCGGTTCCAAACCCAAAAAACAGCGCATGTTCACAAATTCGATCCAGTTAAGCAATATCCAAGTACATTTTGAATATAGTATATAATTTCATAGTCATTGTCGAATATTTGATCGAGAAACGCCATCCACTGCGGACACTCTCCTTCTGGGGCAGCGGCGGTGATTTTGGTGCAATAATCGTCAAGCTGGTGCGGCCTAATGACGCCGGTTTTAAGGTCCACAACCCCGCCCGGCGTGTTTAGAACCAAATCGTCAGAATCCCATTGCTCGGTTGTCGCCGCAAGCCGCCGGTCAGATCTCGCCAATTGCTCGATCGCCGCAATTGATCGCGCCCTCCGCAACCGCACACGAAGCCCTGGTTTTGCGTCTTCGGTCGCGGCGCGAACTTGTTTGCGGATACGGTCAAACACGGCGAGCGTCTTTTCGTGGCGCCATTTACCTGCGTGCCAGCACATCCAGCAGGACCATGGGTTCACATACCTGACGTCTCTGTTTTGCGCGGCAAAAAGCAGTGCTTGGCCATCTTCGGTCAAATCTCCTTCATTCGAGGATTCAAGCGCCTTGTCTCGGTCTTGATGTCCGGCGGCATCCTCAGCTGGCTGCATCGACATCGAAGCGAGCGCCGCATCGATCTGCGCGGCGATCACCGCCATGCCACGCGAATTGGGAGATTCTAGCGCCAGGTGGGGCGAAGTATCTGCTTGACCGTCATTGCCACTCAGACTTGACAAATTTTCAAGGCCGTCCCTCTCGACAGAGGGCGGCTTTTCGTTTGTTTGGGGCATTCGTCACAAAGCACCTTGATTGAAGGCCGCGATCTTCGGCGGACGGCCCCGGCGCCTCGGCGGGCTCGAATCGTGTTCCGGAGCTTTGTAAGCCATTGGAAAATTCGCGCCGCGCCGGGTTTCGATAACTTTGACGATTTCGACCGCCGCAAAGAGGGTTTTGCGCCCGAATTTAATCGGGACGAGCTCCCCGGAATGCATCAAGGCATATAGGGAGTTGCGCCCGATTGAGAGGAGGTTCAGTGTTTCGTTGACGGAATATTGAGCCTTTGTAAGCCCAAAGTCTTGAGGGGTCATGTTTTTGTAACCGCCTTTAAGGATGCTGACGGTTACCCAATATTCACACAAAAATGCGCTTGTCTTTTCCTAAATGTTTTGGAAAAGACGATTGATGCAAGTGCGTGCGAATCAACCTGTGGAAACTTCAAATTCGGATGGTTGGACCCTCAAGTTTTCGGGAAGCGTAAAAGCCTCGCCATAGCGTAAGACCTTTGTCGGCGAATTCGGCGTCCGCAAGCGTTCTCCTTCGACGCGGAAAAATTCCGCGTCGGCGAGAAACTCAGCAAATTGATGATAATCGCAGGGGAACGGCGTGGATGTGTTTTTCGTCTTGAGCATGATCGACGCTGCCCAAAAGTGTGCAACCGGGCGGAAAGTGGGCCAAATTTCATTATCCCAAGTCTTCATCTGGACCCGATAGCCTGCTTTGAGAAAAGGCCCAAGGCAATCCCTCGCAATGGACGCCATGGATTGTTTCTGGTTGTCCTCCTTGAGCAGCGTCTTGATTACGCTTTTCAGCAAGAATTTACCGGCAATCGTCCCACGCACAAAACGCTCCTTTTTCACCTCTTCTTGAACGGCCTCAATTGGAAATGCCCGGCGCGCCATTTTCTGATGTACCAGCCGGTCGATGGGCCTTGGCGAGACAGCCGCGACGTCGCCGGCATATTCGATGTAAGACGAAAGGGCTGCGCGCCCGCGCCAATTTTCATCGTCAGGCCAAAGCATGATCGCTTCGATCAATGCAACATCGAATTTGGTTGGCTCCGCTAAGCGTGTGCAATTTTTAAGGTATTTGGCAAAAAATACCCACGCTTCCTTCACAGCTTCGCCTCTATAAAAGAGGCAAATTTATCCATGAGCTTGCGCCTCTTTTCCAATGCATCACCGCGCCGGTATGCCTGCTCCGCCTTGTCGCCGATGACATGTGCGAGTGCCGCCTCGGCGAGCTCGCGCGGGAATGCAGTCGCGTCGCCGGCCCAATCGCGGAAGCTCGACCGGAACCCATGCACCGTGGTTCCGACCTGCATCCGGCGCAAGAGCATTTCGAGCGCCATATTTGACAACGGCTTCCCGCGCTTCAAGCCGGGAAAAACGAACGGCCCGCCCCGGATCTCGCCAAGCTTTTTAAGGATCTCGATTGCCGGACCGGAAAGCGGCACGCGATGCTCGCGAGTTGCCTTCATCCGAAAAGCAGGAACCGTCCAAACGTTGGCCCTAAAATCGAATTCATCCCACGCCGCGCCCAAAACCTCACCGGACCGCGCCGCCGTCAAGACCAGGAACCGTAGGGCCAGCGCAGCGATGCCATCTTGGTCGCCGAGCCGCTGCATGAAGGCAGGGAGGTCTTGATAGGCCATGGCACGGTGATGGCCGCGTGCGAGCTTCACTGGCCGCGGCAAAAGCATTTCGAGATGGCCGGCCCACCGCGCGGGATTCGGCGCGCGATCGTCGATATGCCCGGCGGTCCGCGCCGCGTCGAGCACGGCCTCGATCCGGCCGCGAAGTCGTGACGCGGTTTCGGGCTTTTCGGTCCAAATCGGTTGCAAGACCTTGAGAACGTCTTGTGTCGATACTTCGGAGGCCGCAAGCGGCCGGAGCGGCGCGCCATAGACCTTGAGCGTCATGGCCCATTGGTCGCGATGCTTGGCGTTGCGCCAGCCGCTCGCTTTCGAGGCAAGTAACGCATCGGCACACTTCCCAAAGGTCACGCGCTCGGAAGAGGTAAGACGCACGGCTCGACGGGCATCGAGCGGATCGACGCCTTGCGCAAGCAATTCGCGCATTCCGGCCGCGATTTCCCGTGCTTTTGCAAGGCCGAGATAATTTACTCCGCCAAGGCCGGCCTCGCGCTGCTTGCCTTTCAACCGGTAAAAGAAGACCCAGCGCTTAGAGCCGCCTTTTTCGATTCGGAGATATAGATTAGCGCCATCGGCAAGACGGCCGGGCTTCGTCGCAGTGGCGACGGTACGCGCCGTCAAACGATTGATTTTATTAACCACCGTTTTTCGTCCGCCGAACCACTGCCGCCTAGCATAACGTATAGCAGGGCGCTAGGCTTGTGGCAAACGGCTACAAACATAAACAAACGTATCAACCATCAACTTGCTGAATTTCTAAGGCAAAAATGACGCCTGCAAACAATGGCAAAAGTGCCTCTGGCGGAGAGGGGGGGATTCGAACCCCCGATACCCTTGCGAGTATGCCGCATTTCGAGTGCGGTGCTTTCAACCGCTCAGCCACCTCTCCATTGCCGGGACCATGATCGCTTCAGAGCGAATCGCGCATGGTCACCCTGGCCAAGTTGATCGCACGATCTTACCCAAAGAGTCAGCAACTTTTTGGGTTCATGCTTGGCTACGGACGTTTCCATCCGGAGTATCCAGGATGATCTCGCCGGTGAGCCGGTCCGCTCCGGCCACCGCCGCCCCCTCGCTAGGGCGCGTAGCCGGGGGTCGCGCAATTACCGTAAATCTTTCGACATCCTTCTAAGCCCGCAGATTACTCCGCAATGCCCATCTGGCTCTTCCGCTTTGGCCAGAATTCGCGTGTCTCCTCGCCAAGCCTGTGACAATCGAAAAGCGGCGGCGGGGACCCGCGCCGCGATCAGACGGCGGTGCCCGCCGCGATGCCCGCCCACGCCTCGAATTGGTATCCGGCGATTTGCCCGGCCGCATAGGCGTCGGCCAATACGCGTTTCCTGCGGCCCTGACTTTTCACGTGGAACGATAATCCGAGCTTTGCGAGCTCGTCATCGATGACCGAAGCTTTCAGCGGCACAAGATCGCGTCCGGACGCGGTCCGCATAACAGCATCGCGCTCGCCTTTCATGGCCTTCAACTTCCCGCCGATCCCCTGCGCAAGCCCGATTTGAAAGGAATTCACGGCGTTGCGGCGCTCGCCCGTTTCCAAACCGGCATAGATGGCGCCGGCCTTGAACCGCGCGGTTTCCGAATCGAAGGTCACACCGATGAGATCGTAGAGGAAATGGGCGGCCTCGACATCGGCCGGAAGACCGAAAAACACATGGCGGATTGAGCCCTCCCGGGTCGTTTCGCCCCAGGCCTTGCAATCGCAAAAGGCGGCGATGCTGGGAACGCATGCATCAAAGGCGCCACGCCGGCGGCGCCCAGTGTCGATGCCAAAGCCCTCGCAAGCCTGCCGGCGAAGTTCGATTTCGCTGAGCGACAATCCATGGCGATCGAGGAGCTCCGCCACCTTGATTGCGGACGCCAGGGCTTCCTGTTCGGTGCAGCCTTGATCGACCGTCTTGGCACGCAGCGCCCGAATGCGTTGCACGATCCGGGAAAGATTTTCGTCGCCCGGTTTGGCGCCAGCGTCGGCGGTCGCAAAAAGTAGGCTTTTCAGATGCGCGAACAAGGTGCGCACCGCGCTGGGGAGCCAATTGCCTGCAATGCCGCGCTCGATCGTCTCGGCCACGCGATCAAGCGGCGCCGTATCCCCACCAAAGCCAACAGCGGCGCGCCGTTGCATGGTTTCCATTTGGATGGACGCCAACCGCGAATAGGCGCCGGCAAGTGAGCCTTGCCCGCCGCGCCGCGCGGCGTGCGAAGATGCGAGGACCTCGATGAGGCAGTCCACGGAAGTGAGATTCCTCGCCACGTTCGCACTGGCGGAGGGTAGCTCGGCATCGGCCGGCAGATTGGCCCACGCGCGGGCGAGCGAACCGAGTTCGCCGTCTTCGGGTTCGAAGTGCGACGAATCGTCCTCCTCTGCGGGAAAGTGGTTAAGTCCAAGAATTTGCGGCGCCCCGTGCCGCACAACGTGCCGGTAGACAGCGGCAGCGCAGCGCGGCGGATTGGCCAATCCTTTGCCCGGCCGCACAAATCCCATCGCGACCGCGAGAGCCGTATCGTCGAGCGGCGTAAACGGACCAACGGCCGCGAAAATTCCGCCTGGGAGCGGACAAAGCCGTGCGGCCTGTGCGAGCCCCGCGACTGCAGCCGGGATGCCGCGATCGAAAATCGACAATGGTTTGCCGGTCGCCAAATCCTCGGCCGCCAAAACGCCATCGCGAGCGCGAGAGCAGATGCGCAACAGCCGGAAACTCGCTTGGCCCAGCGCCTCCAACGCGGTCTTCTCTTCACCATTGGAGGGTTTGCTCTGCCGGATCAGCCGGTCAACCGCGGTAGTGCCGCTCAGCGAAGGAGCAAACGTCGCGAGCTCCAAAGCCAGCATCATGGCTTGTACGATAGTACCTTCACTACGCGGGTCGTCAGGATCGAGATCTGCCCGTGCAAGCCATTGATGGGCGATCTCCTCCACCTTTGGTTTGGCGGTGAAGGCCATCGCTTCGACACAAAACCCGGTGATCAATTCCTGCAAGCGCCCGGCAAGGCGCAATTGGTTTGACGCGAAGTCCCCGCCCGCCCATTTTGCAGCCACCTGTGCTCCTCCGCGACAGCATCCGCTCCGGTGCGTCTAGCACAAGACTTGCTTCCCCTCGATGCGGGCGCCAGCTTATCCACCAAAATTCCTGTCTCGAACGCTGCGCGCTTGCCGCGTCATCTTGTCTCAGAAATGCCGGTCCGGCGGCCGTCCTGGACCTTGTCAAATCAATCGAATCTCTTATGATCTGTGCGCGGCGGCGGCGCCCGACACATGGTACGGCGTCGGTTTTTATTTTCACTTTCGGGGAATTCTGCCGTGGATTGTTCCGCGCCCGTTTCACCACCACCGGGCGCCGCGGACGATCCGGTCGAACAACTCGATGGCGATCTTGCGGCGGGTGTCCTCTTTCTTTGCGACCACGCGGCCAACGCGCTGCCAAAAGCCTATGGCACGCTCGGCCTGGCCAAGGAACAATTCGACCGTCACATCGCCTACGATATTGGCGCGGCCTGGATCGCCCGCCGTCTCGCGCGCGGTTTCGGCGCGCCGGCAATTTTGTCGCGATTTTCGCGCCTCCTCATCGATCCCAATCGCGGCAGGGACGATCCAACGCTTGTCATGCGGCTTTCGGACGGCAATGTGATCCCCGGAAATGCAAAAATCGACGCCGAAGAGATCGAATATCGCCGCGGGCATTATTGGAAGCCCTACCGCGCCGCGATCGCCACGGCGATCGAAGCCATGCTAAACAAGGGACCGCCGCCGGCCATTGTTTCGATCCACACCTTCACGCCATCCTGGAAGGCCCGGCCAAGACCGTGGGAAGCCGGAATTTTGTGGGATAGCGATCCGCGTTTCGCCAAGCACATGATCGCGGCTTTGACCGGCGACGGACTTTGCGTCGGCGACAACGAACCCTATGATGGCGCGCTCAAGGGTGATACGCTGGACGAGGAAGTTACGCGCCGCGGGCTTGCGGGCCTCCTCATCGAGATCCGCCAGGATCTCGTCGCCACCCAGGAAAAAGCCGCCACCTTCGCCGACCGGCTGGCGCGACTTCTGCGCCCAATTCTCGCGCGCCCCGAACTCCATTGCAAGGCGTTTTTCCCAAGCCGGACAGGACGGCATGTGTGAGCAGCAAGGCGGCGTGCTGGAGCGGGATCACGGGTGGGATTGCGGGGATAATTCCGCCATTCGTCTTGACGGCACGAGGCGGCGGCGGCATTGCGCAATTCGTATCGAAAAAATCTACAGGCTGAATCCAACCAAAGGAATGTTTCAGATGACGGCAAATGTCGCCGGAACAGGTGTCGCGGCGCAGGAGCTGACGCAATTCGTCGAAAGGGTGGAGCGGCTGGAGGAAGAAAAGAAAGCCCTTTCCGGAGATATTCGCGAAGTCTACGCGGAAATGAAAGGCTGCGGGTTCGATGTGCGGGCGGTGCGCGAGATCGTCAAGATCCGGAAGCAGGACCATTCCGAACGCAAGGAACTGGAGGCCATTCTCGAACTTTACATGGCGGCCTTGAAAATGAAGTAGGCGCCGTGCCCGGACGCTAGACCATGGTCGCGTCAAGGTGAATTGCTCCTGGTCTGATTGTACAATTCGGAGAGAAGCCGCCAGGGGTACCGTGATGGCCGCCGCGCACGCCGTGCCTGCCGCGACGCGCGCCCGCAGAAGCATGGAAGGCGGCCGGTACCGGTATAAGATGCGCGACGTCATGTTGCCGGGAGAGCTTTGGCTAACGCAAGACCACCTGCCCTGGCTCCCGGAAAAGCCTGTACCCCCTTTCAACGCAGCTCCTTTCGTGTATAACCGCGCCGTGCACATAAAGTGCGCGGCATCCGCCAAAACCCCGCTGGACGGCATCCTGGCCGGGCCGGACGGCCGACCGCATTTTAGTTTTCTCCAGTCTTTCCAAGAGGTTTTCGATGTCGATTACGGCCGAGCGCAAACAGGCGCTTGTCAAAGACTATGCCTTGAAGCCGGGCGATACCGGCTCGCCGGAGGTTCAGGTTGCGATCTTGACCGAGCGGATCGTCAATCTGACCGAGCATTTCAAGACGCATGTGAAAGACAATCACTCGCGCCGAGGCCTGCTCAAACTCGTGTCGCAGCGCCGCCAGCTCCTCGACTACGTCAAGGCGAAGGACGAGCCGCGCTACAAGGCGCTGATCGAGCGCCTTGGCATCCGGCGCTAGCGCGTGTCCGTTGCCAAAGGATGCGTCCTTTGTCCACCGCTCGGCACCTTTCAACCAAGCGTTGCGCACGAGTAAGAAGCTTACGCGCAGAGACTTCCCGCCGGAAGCGGCTTGATTGTAATACAAAGCCGCTAACGGCTTATATATTAGGAAGCTGGCGGCATTGGGCCGCCGCGCCAAACCCTGGTGAGGACCAATGCCCATGGCAGGATCGCCAGGGCTGCTGATCAATTCTCGCAGCTTCTCGCCGTCTTGCTCTGGCCTTGGGCTTCGCCGTCACCCAAGAAAGACGCTAAGAATGTTTGAAATCCATCGTGAGGAACTCGAATGGGCCGGGCGAAAGCTCGTGCTCGAAACCGGCAAGATCGCCCGCCAGGCCGACGGCGCCGTCGTCGCGACCTATGGCGAAACCACGGTTCTTGCCACCGTCGTCTCGGTCAAGGCGGCCAAGCCCGGGGTCGATTTCTTTCCCCTGACGGTCAATTATCAAGAAAAGGCTTTCGCCGCGGGCCGCATTCCTGGCGGCTATTTCAAGCGCGGAGGGCCGCCCGTCGGAAAAGGAGACGCTGGTTTCCCGCTTGATCGACCGGCCTATCCGGCCACTGTTTCCCGATGGTTATCGCAATGAGACGCAAGTCGTCGCGACGGTGCTTTCGCATGACCTCGAGAACGATCCCGACATTTTGGCGATGGTCGCGAGCTTCGGCGGCGCTGACGCTTGTCGGGCATTCCCTTCATGGGGCCGGTCGGCGCGGCGCGGGTCGGCTTCATCAATGGCGCGCTAAAGGTCAATCCGATGCTGGAGGAATTGAAGCACTCCTCGCTCGATCTCGTGGTCGCGGGAACCAGCGACGCGGTGCTGATGGTCGAATCCGAAGCCAAGGAACTCTCCGAGGCGGCCATGCTCCAGGCCGTCATGGCGGGCCATGCCGGATTTCCAGCCGGTGATCGAGGCGATCATCCGGCTCGCCGAAAAAGCCGCCAAGCAGCCGCGCGATCTCGTGATCCCCGACAACAGCAAAGCCGAGACGGCGGTGCGCCAGATCGCCGAAGCCGGATTGCGAGAGGCCTATAAGATCACCGCCAAACAGGACCGCTACAACGCGGTCGATGCGGTGAAGGCGAAAGTTTTCGCCGCGCTTTTCCCGGCCGATGCCGAGCCGGAGTTTTCCAAGGAGCTCGATCGCCGAGGTCTTTCACGATCTGCAGGCCAAGGTTGTCCGCTGGAACATTCTCGACACCGGCATTCGCATCGATGGCCGCGATGTCAAGACGGTTCGTCCGATTGTCGCGGAAGTTGGCGTGTTGCCGCGCACTCACGGTTCGGCGCTGTTCACCCGCGGCGAGACGCAGGCGCTGGTCGTCGCGACGCTCGGCACCGGCGAGGACGAGCAATTCGTCGATAGTCTCGAGGGCACCTATAAGGAGCGCTTCCTTCTGCATTATAATTTCCCGCCCTATTCGGTCGGCGAGACCGGCCGCATGGGCTCGCCCGGACGGCGCGAAATCGGCCATGGCAAGCTTGCCTGGCGCGCCATCCGTCCGATGCTGCCCACGGCGGCGGAATTTCCCTATACGGTGCGGATCGTATCCGAGATCACCAAGTCGAACGGCTCTTCCTCGATGGCGACGGTCTGCGGCTCGTCGCTCGCCTTGATGGACGCGGGCGTGCCCTTGAAGCGGCCGACGGCTGGCATCGCGATGGGCTTGATCCTCGAAGGCGAGCGTTTCGCGGTCCTCTCCGACATTCTCGGCGACGAGGATCATCTCGGCGATATGGATTTCAAGGTGGCCGGCACCGAGGAAGGTGTCACCTCGCTGCAGATGGATATCAAGATCACCGGCATCAACGAAGAGATCATGCGGGTCGCGTTGGATCAGGCGAAAGCGGGCCGGCTGCATATTCTGGGCGAAATGGCCAAGGCGCTCACCGGCGCGCGCGCCGAGCTCGGCGAATTCGCGCCGCGCATCGAGACCTTGAAAATTCCGACCGACAAGATCCGCGAAGTGATCGGGACCGGCGGCAAGGTCATTCGCGAAATCGTCGAAAAAACCGGCGCCAAGATCAATATCGAGGACGATGGCACGGTGAAGGTCGCTTCCTCCGATGGCAATTCCATCCGCGCCGCGATCAATTGGATCAAGTCCATCGCGAATGATCCGGAGCTCGGCCAGATCTACGACGGCACGGTCGTGAAGGTGGTGGATTTCGGCGCCTTCGTGAATTTCTTCGGCGCGAAGGACGGCCTCGTCCATATCTCCCAGCTCGCCAAGGGCCGGGTCGCCAAAACCTCGGACGTCGTCAAGGAAGGCGACAAGGTCAAAGTGAAGCTGCTCGGCTTCGACGACCGCGGCAAGGTGCGCCTGTCGATGCGCCTCGTCGATCAGAGTGACGGGGGAAGACCTCGAAGCCAAGGAGAAGCTCGAAGAACGGGAAGCGGGGGAATAAGTTTTTCAGGCCAGGTTGTACCAAAAAGGGCGCGCAGGCGCCCTTTGCCATTTGACCCGCGTAAAACCACAAGCCGGCACGCGCTTCCGCCGATCTCAATCTTACCAAAATGCTTCACGTGAAACAATTTGGTACGATTTTGGCCAACAATCTTACAAGGCATCGGACAACGGCCCCTTGTTCGATCTGGTAAAATTGATCGATTTTTTGGTGCAATTGCAAAAGCGTGGCGGCGGCGCCTCGATAGTACGGCTCGTTGCCAGAAGGTTGCCACCTGGTGCACCAGGATTGCCGGCGAAGCGAATATTTTGAACTCTGCTTTAATGGTTTTGGAGGCTCTCGCGACGGCCGCTTTGCAAAGCCGGAATGTCGGGGTGACCGAGCCGGTGCTCCCCGCCGCTCTGGTCGTCCGGAACCTCGGGGCGGCATTTTATGTGCGGAAGTCCGCGGTGCAAGACGCTTCTTGACAGCCTCGCACCGGGGCGCAAACTTCGGTATGGGTGATATTCGGAATGCACGCCGTTTTGAAACGGAGCCACCCCTTCGCGCCACCAGTGGATTGTGCTGCGCAGATACGCATAAACACGTACTCACAGTCGACTCTTGCGGGTGATTCGTGTCTTGACCCCATTCAGGTCATGCCGACCGATATGGAATTATCGAATAAACGACCTCGGCATCGGATGGATGAAACGCCCTCAAACAGTCTCTCGCAAATTGCGTGGCTGTGGTGTTGTCGGCCGCAGGCCCGACGACGATGTTTTTGAGCGCTGCTGCATTAGCTGTTTTCCAATCAAACTCTCTGTACCGAACTAAGGCGTACGGACGGGTTCTGAGCTGTACAACTGGAGGGGTTGTTGTTGCCCTGTGCACTTGCAAAAACCGATATTCCTGTTCGTTTTTATAAGCCTCGTGCTTGAAAAACAATACGGCGCGTAAAGCGTGCAGCAGAAACAGCTCCAATAGATCATCCATGTAGGCGTGCATGGTGGCGCTCGCTAAATTCCTTCCGTGCGGCATGGATATCAGGTGAAACATTCGTTCAACAAGCAACTTGTGTAGGCCGGCGAGTTGGGAGTCTTTGAAGATGACCGAAAAGGTGCTGTTGCTCCAATCCGGCGATGCGCTGTCTTTGATGAAGCTGTTTTCTAGGATTGCGGTGTCGAACCCGAGTGCGTAACCGCGCCCGTTGTCAGCGTAGGCGCGCCATTGTCCAAGATCGTCGCCGTTCGAACTGAATGAAGAGACGAAATAATGGGCGGCGGCGTGGATTCCTCCGTGCGTACTGAAGGCCTCAACAAGTCGAGAGAATGTCTTGCTTTCGGGTGGGCCGTCGGTCGCTTTACTTTTCAGGATGTTGACCGCATGCGAAAAGCCGTGGCTCAATTCGGAAGGATCATTGAGACTGAAAATGTCGGTGATCCAAATCTTACCGCTCTCGACAATTCCCTTCAGGCCTACATCGTTCGTGTAGTGATAGATGATCGGCGGCCGCGGCTGTGCTTCGATTCCTTCGACAAACGAAACAATCATTTGCTCGGCGTCCTGATCGAATTTTTGCAGTTCTGACGCCATGTCTGGTGGAATGCCGGTAGCGAGGATACGAGGGAGAGAGCGGCGATTCTCGCGACTGCTCTTGTGAGATTTCGGCACCTTCTTGACACGGCCTTTCATGAACACAAATCCTTGTGGCGTGTTGCCCGCACTACTCGTGCTTTTTCGAGGACCATGGGGCAAGCCTAGAAATCGTCCATCGGCTGACATTGTAGGAGCGGGCGATTTCGCCCTGCGTCTCTTTGCCCGCCTTAAGGCGCTTGATCGTTTCTTGCTGCTGGCGATGGGTGAGGGCGGGCTTGCGTCCAAGCTTCACGCCATGCGCTGTCCTTTACTCCAGCATCGCGTCTGCGCGCTAGCATCTCTTAGTCATGTTCGGTTGCAACAAAAGCTTGGGCCACGTTGTGGACGAGAGAATCTGGCAGACGCTTACCGAGGCGTTGCAATTCAGAAAACACAGCTTCAACGTTCTGACGACTGGCGGTGTCGTCGAAGGTGGCCGTGGCTAGTCCATCGAGTTCGGCCGCTAAAGCTTCAATGCGCCGCCGCCGGTGTTCCTTTTGCGAAGGACTGGAAAGGTTTGACGCAAAGCTGCTGGACGTTGATCTTACAGATTCTGCAATTGCTCTAAGCATATTGCGCACTGTCGGCGCGCCTCTATCGCTTCCATTAGCGACCCGTCCGAGTTCAACGACATTCCAAAGCGGCTTGCCGGATTTCTCGATGATGAATGGGTTATGGAAGTCGTCGCGAGCCCAGAGCTGTTGGACGCGAGCCACGGCCGCCGCGTTTGTTGGGTATGACTCCTGCTTCATCATCGCGAGCCGCTGGGGCCTGGACGGATTAATGAACATCGGGCCGTCGGTATAGATCAACGTCACTGGCCCAATATCTGGGTCTTCCTGTCTCAACCGGAATCCCCAAGCCTCGCAGCTCATCTCGACTACCTGCGTGATTGGCGTAGCGCCGCTCTCCCAATTCTGGACAGTCGTTCGGCTCACACGAAACTGCTGCGCCACGCTCTCCTGCGTAAGCTTAAAGCCCTCACGCCATGCCTTGAATTCCTGAGCGTTCATATAATAAAACACCTTATTTTTTGTCTCTAATACTATTGATATGCCAAATTTTTTGGCTTTATCAATACAAACAAGACAAAATTATGTGCTACATGATAATCGGGAAATCGTCGCGGCGCTGACATTGTAGCTGCGGCCTATCGACCGCAAGGTTTCTCCGTCTTTATCGCGGCGCTAGATCGCCTCGCGCTTCTGGTGCGGCGTGAGTTTCGGCTTGCGCCCGAATTTCACGCCATTGGCCTTTGCATCGGCGCGGCCTTCGCCGGTGCGGGCGCGGATTAATTCGCGTTCGAACTCGGCCAGCTCGCCTAACACTGTCAGCATCAAGCGCCCGTGCGCAGTCGCCGTGTCCGCCCACGTGTCATTCGGCGAACGGAAGCCCGCACCAACGGAAGCCCGCACCCTTGCCAGTGATCGCCGCAAGCGTGTTGAGAAGGTCGCGCGTGGATCGCGCTAGCCGGTCGGGGCGCGTGACCATCAGCACGTCGCCTTTGTCGAGTTGGTCGAGGGCGCGGCGCAACTGAGCGCGATCGGTCTTCGCGCCGGAGGCCGTTTCCCGAAAGACCTTCTCGGCTCCGGCGGCGCGAAGCTGCTTCACTTGCGCGTCAACGCTCTGGCCGTCGGTCGAGACTCGCGCATATCCGTAAATCATTCCCCCTCGCCCTTGAGCCGTGCCAAGTCGTGGGTACCCGTTCCGGCAGTCTGCTCGGCGATCAATTCCTTGATGGCGTGATCCTCGCACACTTCCAATATGCCTTGATGGGCAAGGAAGTCGTCAAAGGTCTCTTGGCTCACGCTGCCTTTTCGTTCCTTGGTCATTGCGTCACCTCTCAATAGGCGGCTCACGGCGCGGGACTGAATTCGATCTTGTCGGTCATGGCGTAAGGATCGATGTCGAGGTGCAACATGCCGATGATCGGCGTCGGGACGCGTCGCCGGTCGATGGTGCGCATTTCCACAAGCCCGAAAGCTTCCAGTTTGCCCAAGGTGCGCAGCAAGTTCGGCTCGGCGCGATTGGTGAGCCGCGCCAACTCGGCGACCGATTGCGGCTTGGCGTCGCGGATCGTGCGCAGCAAGCTGCGATTGTCCGGCGTCAACAACCGAAGGAGGGCTTCCGTGGACTCCACGCTTGGCGAAGCCGCGTCATTGGGGGCGGTGATTTCGCCACGCGCCACCTTCCGCATCTCTTGTTCAAGATCGCTCATGCGCTGTATCTTCATGGTTCGGATTCCTTTCGTTGCCGGTCGCTTGCGCTCGCCACGGCGTCGCTAATGCCGCGTTCTTCCAAAACCCGCCGCGCCTCGGCGAAAAAATCCGCAAGCAATTGGTCGGCGGTCGTGAACGCGTAAGGCCGCCCCGGATCGTCGCCGCTTCGATGCCAATGATCGTGCTCGTCCTTGGCTGGACGAAAGCGCGAACCCAACGGCGGCGCTCCGTGGGCGTTGTCAAAGCCGACAAGCCGCTTCCCATCGGGGTCGTGCAACGTGAAGGCGTAGCGCAATCCGTGGGGACGCTCCGGCGTCGGCTCCACGCGGGCAATCTCGAATTTGAGCCAGTAGCCCTTTTCGAGGTGGTGCACGCGTCCATCGAACGCCAAAAGAAATTCAAGCGTGTGCTCGTCGGATATGGGACACCTTCCTTGTATATCATCTCAGGATAGGATACACATATCGTGGGGCGATTTCAAGGGGGTACTTTTGCACGTCATTTCTGCACAAAAAAAGCGGTGTTGGATCAACGCGCTAGGTTTTGTGCATAATTCTCGAATCTGGCAAAAACGACCGGTGCGTTAGGTCCACTCCTGGCGCTACGCCCACCAAACTCGAAATGGCCAGCCCCGGCAAACTCACAGCGTTTCGCGCAAAAAAGTTCCAAACGCGCGGGGGCCGTCGCCCGCGGGCATTTTCGCGGTCACCTTGAGCGACCCGGCATCGATCGTCCAGACTTCGTTCGAGAACCAATTGACGACATAAACACTGTTTCCATCGGCGCTGGTTTCGATTCCCTCGGGGTAGTCTCCGGCGGAAATGCGCTTCACCGGCTGAAGTGTCGCAAGATCGAAGACCGAAACTGTTCCGCCATATTGGTCGGTCGAAAAGCCGCGCCCCTTCGCCAGCGCGACCGCATAGGGCCGCTTGCCAACCGCCACCGTGCCAAGCAGCTTTCCGCCCGCGAGATCGACGACGGAAATGTCATTGCTCTCAACATTCGCGGCATAGGCGCGCTGGCCCTGCGGATCGATGGTAACGCCAAACGGATGCGCACCGACCTTGACGATGCCTTTGCGGGTAAAACTTTTCGCGTCAATAATCGAAATTTGATTGTCGTCGCGATCGGCGGTCACGATCAGCGCGCCATCGGGCGTCACGGCCACTCCCGACGGCGATGCGCCAACCTCGACGGTCGCGGCGATGGCGCTGGCCTCGAGATCGATCTTATAGAGGCGCGGCTGATAGAAACCGGCGACATAGATAAAGCGGCCGGCCGGATCGGCGGCGATGCCAAGCGGCGTATCGGGAATCGCGATCTTCGCTTTGATGTTGCGCGACGCGGTGTCGATCACCGAAACATATTTGCCTTCCGTGACTCGTGACATAGGCGGTGCTTTCCGTCGCGGGCCATGGCGATCCCGGCGGGCTTGCCGGAAACCGGAATCCTCGCCACGATCTGCTTTGATCCGAGATCGAGCACGCTGACCTCATCGCCGGTTTGGTCGGTGATGAAGGCTTCGGCCGCGCGCGCCGGGGCACAGGCGCGGCACGAAAGGCCGCGCATATGCAGGCCAATCCTGGCGCGTGCCCGCCCGCCGTTCACTTGGCCGCCTCGACCTTTTTCTTCAAATTTTCGAGGCCCTGGCGCGATACACTTGGCCGTCACCGCCTTCAGCGCCGCCTCGTCGTTCAATTCGGGCGGCGGATCATTGTTGGGATAGCCCCGATAAAAGGCGCCGCGCCATTCGACGGTGCTTTTGCCGCCCTCGGCCGGAAGGACAGCAATGGTCGAGGAATAATTGTTGACCGGCAAGCACCTTCACATCAACGTTGTCGATGCGATAGGAATAGCTCATTTCCGCCGCGTCATATTTGTAGAGGCTTTCGTCGATCGTCGCGCCGTCGTCGAGGGTAAGCTGGCGTTTCGCGACATCGGGTTCGTTGCCGCCTTCGCCCGTGGTCTTGGCGACGGCGGGGAGCCAGCTCATATCGTGAAAATCCGCGATCGTTGCCCAAACCTTCGCGGGGGGCGCGTCGATCTCAATTGTCTCGGTGATTTTTTGACGCGACGGTCCATGCGCCCATCCCGCCTGGGGGAGCATCATTCCGAAGAGGGCGATTGCGAATAAAGCCTTTTCGATAGTTCCGGCCATACTATATTTTCCCTTGTGTTGGCCGGCCGTCTCGTGGACCGGCAGGCCGGGCGGTTTTTCGCCCCACGCACTACTCGATGGGACAGCCCGTTTTGCGCCCTGCCCCTCTTGCCCCTATGCATCTGCGGCTTTCATCCCCCCGCGCGCCCCTTCCGAGAGGTTTTGATGCGTACCGATGCCGCCGGACCCGTTCGTCTGAAAGACTACAGGGTTCCCGATTATCTGATCGAGCAAGGTCGATCTCGATGTCAAGCTTCACCCGGCGGCGACGCGGATTAATGCCCGTCTCGCCATTTACCCTAACCCGTTGGGACAGGCTCAATGCCGCCCTTGTCCTCGACGGCGACGGACTTTTCGCGACAAGGATCGCGCTCGATGGCCGCGACCTCGATTTGCACCGGCCGGAGGCGTGGAACGGTAGTGTGACGCCGGACCTGTTCACATTGAACGCGCCGCCCAACCGCTCGTTCATCCTCGAAATCGAGACCGAAACCGATCCAACGGCCAACACCTGCTTGATGGGTCTCTATCGCTCCGGCTCCGCCTATTGCACCCAGTGCGAGGCGGAAGGCTTTCGCCGCATCACCTATTTTCTCGACCGTCCCGACGTGTTGAGCGTTTACACGGTGCGGCTGGAGGCGGAGCTTTCCGAGGCGCCGCTTTTGCTCTCCAATGGCAACAAGATCGCCGGCGGACAAAATCGAGGGAACGCCGTCGCCATTTCGCGGTTTGGCACGATCCATTTCCCAAGCCCTGCTTATTTGTTCGCGCTTGTCGGCGGCGATCTTGGCTCGATTTTTGATGAATTCACGACCCGATCCGGCCGCAAGGTCGCGCTCGGCATCCATGTCGAACATGGCAAGGAACCTTTTGCCGCCTATGCGATGGATGCCTTGAAACGGGCGATGGCCTGGGATGAAGAGGTCTATGGGCGCGAATATGATCTCGACGTTTTCAATATCGTGGCGGTCTCCGATTTCAACATGGGCGCGATGGAGAACAAGGGACTGAACATCTTTAACGACAAATATGTTCTTGCTTCGCCCGCGACCGCGACGGACACCGATTACGCCCATATCGAGGCGGTGATCGCGCATGAATATTTTCACAATTGGACCGGTAACCGGATCACCTGCCGCGATTGGTTTCAGCTCTGCCTCAAGGAGGGCTTGACCGTTTTCCGCGACCATGCGTTTTCCGCCGACATGCGCTCGGCCCCGGTGCGCCGGATAGCCGATGTGCGCACTTTGCGCGCCCAACAATTCTCCGGAGGACGCAGGCCCGCTCGCGCATAATGTCCGGCCAGACACGTATTTAGAAATCAACAATTTCTACACCGCCACAATCTATGAAAAGGGCGCCGAAATCATCCGCATGCTGAAGGTGCTCATCGGCGACGATGCTTTTCGCAAGGGCATGGATCTTTATTTCGACCGTTACGATGGAACGGCGGCGACGATCGAGGATTTCATGTCGTGTTTCGCCGAAACATTCCGGGCGCGACTTGACCGAATTTTCGCGCTGGTACACACAATCCGGCACCCCGCTCGTCGAGGCCACCGGCATGCTACGACGAATACGGCGAAAACGTTCACTCTGGATTTCGTGCAATTCTGCAAGCCCACGCCCGGCCAGGAGAAAAAGGAGCCGTTCGTCATTCCGATCGCGCTCGGTCTCGTCGTTCCCGGCCGGGGCGACATCGAACTGCGCACGGGCGGCAGCGATGGTGCAAGCGCGGCGGAGCTCTCGCGCGGCGTGATCGAGCTTTCGACCGCGCGGCGGCGCGTCACCTTTCGCGACGTGCCGAGCCGCCCGGTGCCGTCCCTGTCTCAGGGGGTTCTCGGCGCCGGTCCGGCTCGATACGGCGGCAAGCGAAGCCGATCTTATTGCGCTTATTTCGCATGACAGCGACGGTTTCAATCGCTGGCAGGCGGCGCAGACCTATGCCACCCGCCTGCTCCTGCGCTCGGTCGAACGGCATCCGCGCCGGAGAGGCGCCATATCGACGATAAGGAGTTTGCTGCCGCGATCGCCACCGTCATCGAAAAAAGCGCCGATCCGGCGTTCACCGCGCAGGTAATCACCTTGCCGGGCGAGGCCGACATCGCCCGCGAGATCGGCGAGAATGTCGATCCAGATGCGATCCATTTCGCCCGCGAGGCTCTGCGCAAGGATATCGGACACGACCTCAAGGGTCTATTGCTCGCGGCCTACGCGCGGCTCGCCCCGAACGGCCCATATTCGCCGGACGCAAGTGCCGCCGGGCGGCGGGCTTTGCGCAATGCCGCGCTCGATCTTTTTGCCGCCGGCGATAGGATCGAAGGCGCGCGGCTCGCCACGCGTCAACTCGAAGACGCCACCAATATGACGGACGAGATCGCTGCGCTCGGCGTGCTCGCGCATATCCCTGGGGAGGAACGCGAAACCGCGCTCGATGCCTTCTACCGCGCCCATGCAGATGAACCGCTCGTCATCGACAAATGGTTTGCCCTGCAGGCGGCGATCCCCGAAAGAGGCACGCTCGACCGGGTACAAACCCTTATGCAACACAAGGCCTTCTCGTTTAATAACCCGAACCGGATGCGCGCCCTCGTCGGCTCCTTCGCCACTATCAATCCGACCCAGTTCAACGCGAAGACGGCAGCGGTATCGATTTCATCGCGAACATCGTGCTCTGCTCTCGACGCCAAAAACCCGCAGGTCGCGGCGCGCCTTCTTTCGGCATTCAAGAGCTGGCGGGCGATGGAACGCAAACGGCGGACTCTTGCCAAGGAGGCGCTGCGCCACGTCGCCGGCACTGCCGGATCTTTCTCCCGATGTCAGAGACATCGCCGAACGCTCGCTCGCCTGACCATCGCCGCCACGAGCTTGAGGATCATCCATGACCGAGGCACTTTGGACAGCAGGTAGATCATTATATCGACGGCCATGCTGGTCGCCGCGCCGACCCGGCGTTGGACGCCGCGATCGAGGCCAGCAACGCCGCGGGCCTTCCGCCGATCAAGGTCACGCCAAACCAGGGGAAGCTCTTGCACCTCTTGGCCCGCCTCCAAGGCGCGCGGAGAATTCTGGAAATCGGCACGCTCGGCGGCTACAGTACGATCTGGCTCGCCCGCGCGCTGCCCGAAGGACGGCCGCCTCGTCACGATCGAGGCCAACCCGAAGTATGCCGAAGTGGCGCGCGCGAATATTGCCCGGGCGGGCTTGACGGCCAGGGTGGATCTGCGAGTTGGCCGCGCCCTGGAGACGCTGCCGCAGATCGCCGCCGAGGGCGGCGGTGCTTTCGACCTCACCTTCATCGACGCCGACAAGCAAAGCATCCCCGAGTATTTCAGGTTCGCGCGCAAACTATCGCGGCCGGGCAGTCGTGATCATTGTTGATAATGTGGTGCGCGACGGCAGGGTGATCGATGCCGCAAGCCATGATCCCGATATTTTGGGAATCCGCCACTTCAATGAGATGCTTGCCGCCGAGCCGCGCGTTTGTGCCACGGCGATCCAAACCGTCGGCGCCAAGGGCCACGATGGTTTCGCCATCGTCCTCGTGACCGAAAATATTTAGAGCCGGCGCCCGCAGTGCCGGTTTGAATTCTGCTTCCGGCCCATGGCTGTTTTTGTTCGGCGGGTTGGCTTGTCCCGAAAGCGGATATTCGGCGCGGTCCAGAGCAAGCGCGAATGCGCCCATTATCGCCTTTCCCGGTGCTTGACGACACTCTCAAAAGCAGACCGTGCCACCGCCTGGACAGTTGCATCCGGGCACCATTTCAGGATATTTGCGGACAATGAGCAATCGGGAGACCGATACACGTGCCGAAGGCGAGCAACACAACATGCCACCTGCCGTATTATGCAGGGGTTGCGGCGTCGCCTTAACGTCAGCGAACGATTCCGAAGCGCACATAATCCCAAGTGCCCTTGGGGGGCGCCTCAAAGCGAAGGGCATTATCTGCCAGACTTGCAACGGGTTGCTCGATCGGATCGCTGACAATGCCCTGGTCAAGGCGTTCGGCGACTGGCCAACTCTCATGGATATTCCCCGCGATCGAGGCCCTAATCCTTCGAAACTTGTCACTACACGAGACGGGAAAAGAGTGCGGCTTAAGTCGGAACGGCACGCTGACGCGTGTAGACGTGACCTACGAGACGCAAGCCACAGACGACGGGAGCAAGATCGAGATCGGCGCGGGCGACATGAAGACGATCCGGCAGCTGCTTCAGCGCGTTAAAAAGCAGTATCCGGAGTTCGATGCCAAGGCCGCTGAGCAGTTCGCACGTACTGTCGGCCTGGACGATGATGACGAATTGAAAATGGGTCTCGGGTTCGGTCGAGCGCAAGTGTTCGGAGGAGTTGTCACCGCCATCTGGCTCTTCTTGATCATGAAGACAGGCAGGGCATTCATGGACCTGCCAAAACTGCAGCAGGTCATCGGCGAAATGCACGATCATGGCGGCATGTTCCGCTATCTGCCAGATGGTCTTCCCGGAACTCAACGGCCCTGACATCCCCCTCGGTCACAAGATCGTCGTGCGTTCCGTTCCCGCTACTGGCGAATTGATCGGTTACGTCGAGATCCTGGGAATCATGTGGATCGGTGGGATCTTTGCCAGCGCTGGCGGCCCGGCGGTCAAGATCGAGCACATCTACGCTTATGATCTCGACGCCCGTGCTGAGAGGAGTAGCGAGTTCTCGATCGATCCGCCTATCTTCGAGCGGCAAGACTGGCGCAGAGTCGGCTTGGGACCTACGACCACAGACACGCCCGCGTTGATGGCTGACTTAACCGATAAGCTCGAGCGGGTCTTCGTCCGCAGATACAGTGTCGATTTACCTCAGCCGATCCCGCCGTGTAGCTGGTTATCACGCCGCGCTCGCTTTCCGATCGAAAGCTGTCATATGAGTGCTTCGTCCGGCCGATTCCAACCGGTCCGCTTCTGAGGGGAACAATTAGGCAGCGGACGTTCGAAGTGGCGTGGCGCCGACAAACCACAAGTGACCGCAACCCCGCACAATTGTTATGAATCTAAGGAACGGCGCTGTTCTTTGTGTTGCCCCCACCGGCAGCGCCTGGACCGGGGGGTGGCGCCGTTGGCTATGCCGCCAGCATGACCACTTTCGTCTTGATCGGCGTACGTGAATAGAGGTGGATCATGTCCTGACTGAGGAGGCCGGTACAACCGCTCGTAATGCCGGTCCCGATCGTCTCTGGGTCGCTGGTGCTGTAGATCGTGTAGACCGTGTAGACGCCGTTCCTATAGAGATAGAGCGTGCGGGCGCCGAGCGGATTGTCCAGGCCTCCCGGCATGCCGCCGGCATATTTCCGCGCCTCGGGCCGTCGCGCGATCATCTCCTTGGGCGGGGTCCAGGTCGCCCATTCCGCCTTTCGCCCGACGTAAGCTTCACCGCTCCACAAGAACCCGGGGCGGCCGACATTGGCGCCATAGCGGGTGGCGTTTCCGTCGCCTTCGATGCGGTAAACAAAGTAATTGCCGGGATCGACGATAATCGTGCCGGGAGCCTCTTTGGTGTCGTAGCGCACTGTCTGGCGATAATATTTCGGATCGACCTTACGGAGATCGACCGCCGGGATCGGGAATTTGTCGTTGGGCACCGGCCCGTACATCTTCGCCACCTCGGCTGGGATCATGCGGTCGGACGTCGCGCAACCGGCGAGGCCAAGCGCGCCGAGACTGACGGCGGAGCCGAACAGAAAGGACCGGCGGTTGAGAAATTCCGACCGAAGCCCAGGCAAAGCTGAGTCGCCCATCTCGTCGGCAATCTCACCGGCCATGATCATGGTCTTGGAGTTTCCCATATCCTGTCGCCCGACAAGAGAATTCTCCAGCATATGCCCAACGAACCTCCTTCTTGAGCTGAGATTGCCGTCACATCGCTCGATTGGCAAGCCCAAGTGTCGCTGGGCGGGGCTTGCCATGCGCGAGAGTCCGTCCATGTGGTTTCGCAGTCACACATCGCGCTGACTTCGACGAAAACATGCAGACGTCCGCTTCGCGGGAGCGGCTCTCGTCCGCTCAACGACTGGTTTGGGCGCAAACCGGTTGCCGTTCCTGGGCGGACGCAAGGCCTGCCAACCACCCGCTGCGGAAATTCCAACCGATGAGACACTACGTTGGGACAGCTCAACCCCAAAGCCCGGCAGCATGACTAGAGTTACACACTCGCGTTACATTTACCGCGGTCTGCCCGGCGGTGCGCCGCGGCCATTTTCCGCGCAATGATCAAATCTGCATTCATTTTTCATTAATCTCTGGACAAAACAAAAAAGTGAGCCTTTGATAAGCTCGATTCGGAGAGATGCGGCACATCGCTCCGGACAGTTTCGAGGGGGCCTTACATGGCGCGCGCGGATTCCGCGCATGCTTCCGCTTGGCCGGAGGCAGTGCGGGGACTTGCCCGTACCGGGGCGCAACCGGGTGTAACAAATTTCGCCCAACGCGAAATTTGGGTGCGGCGCGCGGTTCCCGCCATGGTGGCGGTGTTTGCGTGCGCGCTTGTCGCGATCACAGTCGTTATGACGCGCGAGGCGTATGATCGCGCCCTCAACGGATGCTTTCACCGACATCGAATTGACTGCTGGCGTCGTAACCAGCAATCTCAACGGGCCGCTTCAGGATTCGCCCAAGACCGATCCGGCGGCGGCTCTGGCGGGCTCGGCGCCTTCCCGCGGCCTTAGCGCGCGGGCAGCAACTGGCCGTGACCGATGCCGCCGGCACTATTGTCGCGGCCACTCCCGCGCTCTCTGGCTCCAACGCCACACTCTACGATTATTTGGGGCACGCGCAGCCGTTGACGATTTTCGCGGAAAAAGCCGGCGTCATGCGCATCAACCTCGCGGACGGCTCGGATGCCTTGGCTGTGGTGCGCACGCTCGATCCGCCGTTTGGCCAAGCCGCTATTGTGTAGCCGATGACCGCCGATCCTTGCCGAATGGGAAGCGGCGGCGTTTCGCGCCGCCATGCTGGCCATGCTGCACGGTCCTTGTGCTGATTGCCCTGGCGCTCGCCTATTTCTGGCAGGCATCGCGCGCCCGCGAGGCCTGCCAATTGTGCGAGAGGATGCAGGCCCGGGTCGATACCGCGCTTGGCCGGGGACGCTGCGGCCTCTGGGACTGGGATCTCGCGCGCGGGCGGATCTATTGGTCGGATTCGATGTATGAGATCCTTGGCATGGCGCCCGCCGGCCAATTTCTGTCCTTCGGCGACATCAATGCGCTGGTTCATCCGCAGGATGGCGACCTCGCGGCGATGGCCGAGATGCTCGACCATCTTCGCAAGCGGATTCGATTGATCACGTTTTCCGGATGCAGAACTGTCAAGCGGCGAATGGATCTGGCTGCGTGCGCGGGCCGAACTGGTGCGAGAGCGGGCGGGCTAACCCCCGCATCTCGTTGGGATCGCCGTCGACATCACCGAACAAAAGGCGCTCGCCGAACGCACCGCCACGGCCGACCTACGCCTTCGCGACGCGATCGAGACGGTGTCGGAAGCTTTCGTTCTGTGGGACGCCGAGCAACCGGCTCGTCATGTGCAATTCCAAGTTCCAGAAATTCCATCATCTGGCGAGCGACGCGGTCGCCGCCGGAACGCCTTATGCGCAGGTGATGGCGAAAGGAACGCCCCCCGTGATCCAAACTCAAATCGCGCTTGGCGAGCGGCCGCTTGCCGGGGCGCGCACCTACGAGGCGCGGCTTGGCGATGGCCGCTGGCTGCAAATCAACGAAAGGCGCACCAAGGACGGCGGCTATGTTTCGGTCGGCACCGACATCACCGCGCTCAAACGCCACGAGGAGCAATTGATGGACTCCGAACGCCGCCTCATGGCGACCGTCGCCGATTTGCGCAAATCGCGGCAAACCCTGGAATTGCAGGCGCAACAGCTCGCCGATCTCGCGGAGAAATATTTGGAGCAAAAGGCCGAGGCCGAGACCGCGAACCGGGCCAAATCCGAATTTCTCGCCAATATGAGCCACGAGCTGCGCACGCCGCTCAACCACATCATCGGCTTTGCCGATATGATGCAGCAAGAGACATTCGGCCCGTTGGGATCGCCGAAATATGCCGATTATTGCAAGCGACATCAGGCAAAGCGGCGAATGTCTGCTCGGCGTGATCTCGGATGTTCTCGACATGTCGCGCCTCGAATCCGGCCGGTTCCAGATTCAGAAGGCCGAATTCGAGATCGACGCCGCGGTCGGCGCCGCGGTTGCGGAGATTGCCACGGTCGCCACCGAAAAGGAAATCAATGTTCGTCGCCGAAACCTTGCCGGGCAAGTACATCAATGCCGACCGCAAGGCGATTGAAAAGATTCTCACGATCCTCTTGCGCAACGCGGTCAAATTCACGCCCAATCACGGCCGCGTCAGCGTCCGCGCGCGGATGGTTCAAGGGGCTTTGAATATCTATGTGGAAGATACCGGAATGGGCATTCCGCCGGCGCCGCTGGCAAGGCTTGGCCGGCCCTTCGAACAAGTGGATCGAACCCTCGACAATGGCATGAAGGGCTCGGGTCTTGGTCTTGCCATCGCGCGCTCGCTCGTCGATCTGCATGGCGGCTCGATTCGGATCCGGTCGTCGGTCGGCAATGGCACGATCGTCCTCGTCCATTTGCCCCAGTCGCGCGACGTGCCGCGCCAAAAGCTGCTTTTGGCGGCGGGCACCTTGCGGCGCCCGTGCACGCACAGGCGCACGCGCCGTCGCAAAAATTGCGCGCCTCATCGCGGTGACAAGAACATTGTCGAAAACACCGCGCACCTCCGCGCGCATGTCGCCAAGGCGGCTTTCGAGCGCGCTCATGCTTGGCTGCTCGGCCACTTTGGCAAGACGCCGCTTGACCGCTTCATTCGCCTGGCGCGGGATTGGACGCCTGGATCCAAGGTCAGGCGCAGGATTTGCGTCACATCCGTCAAAAGCTGCGTATGCGTCCGACTAAAATGCCGCGCGTCTCTGCGCTCCGAGCACGCCGCAACTCGCCGCCGTGCTCGATCACGGCCAGCGGCGAACCGCAAACGAGGCTTGGCTCGGCATGGGCGTGCCGCAGCAAAAGATATTGGGCCAAGAAATTCGATGTCGATAAGTCCGCCCGCCGCAAGCTTGAGATCCCAAGGATCGCCATCGCCCTTCGCCTGCGCGATCAGGCGCCGCATTTCATAAACGTCCTTGCGCAACGCATCGCCACGCTGCCGCGTGAGCACGGCACGGATGGCATCGCTGGTTTGCGCTCCGAGCTGCGCATCGCCCGCGACCGGCCGGGCGCGGGTCAACGCCATATGCTCCCAGGTTTCCGCTTCGCTCGGATTGATATTCGACAAAACTCGAGAATTGGGTCGCGAGCGGTCCCTTGCCGCCGGACGGGCGCAACCGCATATCGACTTCATAAAGCCGGCCCCGCCGCGTCGCGACGGTCAGGGCGGAGACAAGCCGCTGCGCCAGCCGAGTATAATAGTGCACCGCATGAAGAGGCCGCGAGCCGTCGGACTCCGGCCGCGAGGCATCGAAATCATAGATGAGCATGAGATCGAGATCCGAGGCCGCCGTCATTTCGCGCGAGCCAAGCTTGCCAAGCGCCAAAACATCAGCCTGCCGCCCGGCACGCGCCCATGTTCGCGGGCGAAGACTCGCTCGACATGGAGCAAGCGATGTCTCGACGATGCTTGCCGCGAGGCCCGAATAGGCGAGCGCCGCGCGCGGAAGGTTCGATCATTCCGGACCACAGCCGCAGGCCGATGGGAAAGAATTCCTCCTGCGCGAAATCGCGCAGCGCATCGAGGAATTCCTCGGTCTCGAATTTATGATGCAGGATTTGTCCGGCGCGCTGCCGGAACGCATTTTCATCGAGCGGAGCCTTGAGGACTTCTGGGATCGATTGCGGCATCGAGCAGATGCGGATGGCTGATGACGGTGCGCGCGAGCCTCGGCGCGCCGCCAAGAATTTCCCCGAACAATTCGCAAATTGGCGGATTGGATTTCAGCACCAAAAAAGTTCGGTCGCCGCGGGCATGCCGGCAGCGCCAGATCGAATCCGGCGAGCGCCGCATCGGGATCGCCTGCAGCGGCGAAGGCTTGCAAAAGCAACGGCATCAATTCGGTGAGGATTTCCCGCGCGCGAGGCGCTGCGCACGGCGGGACGGCGGCCGAAATGCCAGCCGCGGATCGTCTCGGCGGCGAGCGAGGCATTTTTGAATCCCAGCCGCAACAAGGTTTCGAGAGTTTCCGGATCGTCGCCGGCGCCAGTGAATACAAGACTGCCCGCCGCCGCATCGAGCCGCGGCGAATGTTCGAACAGCCGCCCGTAATGATGTGAGACAAGCCGCAGCCGATGGGTGACATCACTGCAAAAGCGGCTTGTTCGCGCATAGCCGCAAAACCTCGCGAAGCGTCCAAGCGTCGTCTTGGTCTTGCGGCAACCGCTGCGTTTGCTCGTCGGCAATCATCTGCAGCCGGTGTTCGATTTCGCGCAGGAAGAGATAGGACGCGCGCAAATCGCCGACCGCCTCGCGCGTCACCCAGCCTTCCTTGCCAAGTTCGTCCAGCATCTCGAGGGTGCGCGCGCCCCGCAGGCGTGGCCGCTTGCCGCCGAAAATCAGCTGCTGCGTCTGCACGAAAAATTCGATTTCGCGAATGCCGCCGCGCCCGAATTTCACGTCGTGGCCCGCGACCGCAATCTCGTCATGGCCGCGAACCGCGTGAATTTGGCGCTTCATCGCGGCGATGTCCGCGATCGCGGCATAATCGAAATATTTTCGCCAAATAAAGGGCATGAGGTTGGCGAGAAAAGTCTCGCCCAGCGCCTTGTCGCCCGCAACCGGCCGCGCCTTGATCAGGGCCGCGCGCTCCCAGTTCTGGCCAAGACTTTCGTAATAGGCATAGGCGGCGGGCAGCGCGATCGCGACCGCTGTCGAGCCAGGATCAGGACGCAGCCGCAAATCAATGCGCAGGACATAGCCGTCGCGCGGTTCGCTCCTGGAGCAGCCGGACAAGTCCCTTCGTGATGCGCGCAAAGAGTGTCGTGGGCTCCACCGATCCAGAGATCGCAGCACAATTGGGATCGAAGAAGACCACGATATCGGCGTCGCTCGAATAATTGAGTTCGCGTGCGCCAAGCTTGCCGAGCGCCAATATGACGAGACCGCAACCAGTATTCGGGATTCGCGGCATCGGAGAGCCGCAGCCGGCCCGCGAGCGCCGACTCGCGCAGCAGAAAGCGTAGCGCCTCCGATAGAAAGGCATCGGCGGCGCGCGACAGCGCTTCCGTCGCAGCGACGACATCGAAGACGCCACCTAGATCGGCGAGCCCAATGAGAAGGGCCGTTTCCTGCTTAGCAAGCCGCAACGCGCACATGATCGCGGCCTCGCTGGAGGCCTGGCCGCAGGCTTCCTCGAGCGCGGCAAGGCACGTCTCAAGGCAGGCCTTGGGGGATGTCTCGAGACATCGCTTAAGCCGGGAGGCATTCGCCGTCACGAGCTGCCAGAGAAATGGCGAATGATCGGCAAGCGCCAGAAGCAGGCCGCGCACGCCGGGTTCGTTGGCGAGGCTTTGCAATTCCGGGCTGCCGGGTATTGCCAAAAACTCTTCGAGCCGGGACGCGGCGCGGTGCGCATCGCAAAGCCGCGGCGCGGTGCGCAAGCGGCGCCAAAGCGGAAGGTCCGCGTTGTCTTGTAGAGGAGCATCGCTCATGCCGCCTTGTCCGGTTGTGGCAGGGCAAGCGGCGCCTGTGGTTCGCGCCGGACAGGAGCGACTGGCAGACGGATCACGACACGAAGGCCTGGCTCATTATCCTCGATCCGCAAGCTTCCGTTGTGAAGACGTGCCACCGCCGCGGCGAGCGAAAGGCCAAGGCCGGAACCAGGCCGCGAGCGCGCGTTTTCGAGCCGGACAAATCGATCGAGCACGCGCAGGCGATCGTTACCGGCGATGCCCGGACCGCGATCCGCGACGACGAATTCAACACTGCCGCCGCGCCGCCGCGCCGCGAGTTGGACGATGCCCTTGGGTGCTTGTGCAGTCGCGGGGTCCGGGCTGGGCCCCGCCGCATCCGGGCACCCGTATTTCAACGCATTGTCGACAAGATTGGCGACCGCCTGACCGGCTAGCTCCCGGCTTCCATGCACAGTGAGCCCCGGCTCGGCGGAAATCGCAAGCACGATGCCGCGCTCCTCCGCCACCGGCTCGTAGAGGTCGCCGACATCGCGAGCAACGGATGCAGCATCGAAATCGCTCATGCCTTCGCGCCCAGCGCCTGCTTCCGCGCGAACGATGCTTAATAGCGCATCGAAGATTTGGATCAATCGGTCGGATTCGTCAAGTGCCTTTTCGAGCGCGCCACGATAATCCTCCGGGCTTTTGGCGGTGCGTAATGCTTGTTCTACGCCGCCCCGCAGACGGGTCAAGGGTGTCTTGAGTTCATGCGCGATATTGCCGGAAACCTCTTTCAATCCCGCCATCAATATCGCGATCCGCTCTAGCATGGCGTTGAAATTTTGCACGAGCCGGTCAAGTTCGTCGCCGGTCCCGGTCAGCCGCAACCGGCCGGAGAGATCGCCGGCGACGATTGCCCGAGCATTGGCGTTGATTGCATCGACGCGATTGAGCACGCGCCTTGCAACCCAGAGCCCGCCAAGCGTTCCGATCACCACAAGCCAAAGGAGCGAAGTAAGCAGAGCTTCGCCGAGAATATGGCGCAAGCCTTCGCCTTCCGCGAGGTCGTGCCCGACGAGCAGGCGGAAACCGCCCGCCAATTCAAAATTGCGGACGAGCGCCCGGTGTTTTCCGTTCGTCTCGCCTGGAGTCTGGTACGCTGGTCTCGACAAGGCCAGGACGGGTCAGAATATCCGGCGGCAGGCTCGCGATATTGCCGGCGATCGGTTCCCCTGCCGCGGTGGTGACGAGGTAAAGACCCGCGCCAGGCCGGCGGGTCCGCCTTTGGATGATGTTGACAAGGCGGCGTATGCCGCCTTGTGCATACTGCTCGGAAAGCCCGGTAATATCGGTTTCGATGGTCTGCGCAATCTGCGTCGTCGATCAGGTGCTCCATGTTCCAGCCTACAGCGCCAAGGACCAGCCCGGCGCCGATCGCCGAAATCGCCAAATAGGCGAGCGATATCTTGAACGCCGTGGTGCGGAAGAGCTTACCTAGAGCCATCGCGTATCATGTATCCGGCACCGCGTATCGTCTGGAGCAGCGGCGGATCGAAGCCCTTGTCGATCTTGGCGCGTAGCCGCGAAATATGAACGTCGATGACATTGGTTTGCGGATCGAAATGATAGTCCCACACGTTTTCGAGCAGCATCGTCCTCGTGACCACTTGGCCCGCATGTTTCATCAAATATTCGAGCAAGCGAAATTCGCGCGGCTGCAAGGGAATTTCCTTGCCGTCGCGGGTAAGCCTGTGGGCGAGACGGTCAAGTTCCAGGCCATTCACGCGATACACTGTTTCCTCGCCCTGACCTGGCCGGTTTCGCCGGGCGAGCACCTCGACCCGTGCCAGAAGCTCTGAAAACGCGTAAGGCTTGGCGAGATAATCGTCGCCGCCCGCACGTAGCCCCTTGACGCGATCGTCAACCTGCCCAAGCGCGGAAAGGATAAGCACGGGGGTCTGGATTTTCTGCGCGCGCAAATTGCCGATGAGCGAGAGGCCGTCGAGTTTCGGCAGCATGCGGTCGACAATCAAGAACATCGTAGGTTTCGTCGTGGGCGCGGGCATAGCCCTCAAGGCCATCGCCGACATTATCGGCGACATGACCGGCCTCGCGAAAGGCCTTGACCATGTAATTGGCGGCTTCGGAATCGTCTTCGACGATGAGAATGCGCATATCCGACATATAGCTCATCTCTCGTGCAAAGCAGCAGGCCGGAAGTTGCCTTCCGGCCTGTCGCCTCCTGGGGCCAGCGCCGCAACGGGGGGGCGCGGTACCGGCCTAGCCAAGCCTCGGGGGGACGTGAGGCTCAGGAAGCCGGGTTGACCGCGATCGCGACGAAATGGGTGCCGTCGGGTCCCTTGACCCGCAAAAGCACGGCCTTGCGATTGTCCTTTTTGGCCTCGGCGAGCGCGGCGCCTTGACGTCCGCCGGCTGGTTGACCGCATGGCCGCCCGCCTCAAGAATGATGTCGCCGACCTGCAAGCCCTTCTGCGCGGCGACCCCATCAGGATCGATATCGGACACGACCACGCCATGGCTTCCCGCGCCTTGGACGCTGGAGGCGGGGGCGAGCGTGAGCCCCAGGCCGCTCAATGCGTTATTGTCTTGGCTCATGCCCGGCTGTACGCGCGCTTCCTTGTCGTCCGGCAGGGAGCCGAGCTTGACCGAAGTGGTTTTCTCCGATCCGTCGTGCCAATAGATCAAATCCGTCTTTTTCCCCGGGCCGAGGGCCGCTACCCTCTTGGCGAGGTCGCGCGGACCGTCAATCCGCTCGCCATCGATGCCGAGGATCACATCACCCGATTTGATTCCGGCATCGCTGGCCGGAGAATTCGGCTGGGCTTCCGCGACAAGCGCCCCTTTGTTGGACTTGAGGCCGAGGCTATCGGCGATTTCCGCGGTGACTGGCTGAATCTGGACGCCAATCCAGCCCCGCGCGACCATGCCTTTATCTTTCCAGCGCGGCAATAACAGTTTTGCGCGGTCTCGGCGGGAATGGCAAAACCAATGCCGACGCTTCCGCCCGAGGGCGAGAAAATCGCCGTATTGATGCCGACTACTTGACCTTGGGTATTGAAAGTGGGACCGCCCGAATTGCCCCGGTTGACCGGCGCATCGATTTGCAGGAAGTCATCATAAGGCCCAGCGCCAATGTCGCGCCCGCGCGCCGAGACGATGCCAGCCGTCACCGTTCCACCCAATCCAAAGGGATTGCCGACCGCGATCACCCAGTCGCCTACCCGTGGCGTGGCTTTGGCGAAGTCCACATACTGATAAGGGCCGCCCTCCTTGATCTTCAAGAGAGCAAGATCGGTTTTCTTATCGGTTCCGACGATGGTTGCCGGCACGGTTTTGCCGTCGTCCAAGGTCACGCTGACCTCGGTCGCATTCTCGACGACATGGTGGTTCGTGACGACATACCCGTCGGCGGAAATAATGAACCCAGAGCCTTGCGCTTGGGTGACATGCGGCTTGAGGTGACGATTGCGGCGTCCTTCCTCGCCGAAATGCTTGAAGAAGCGCTCGAGCGGATCGCCCGGCGTGATATGCGGAATTTCGAACTCCTCGCTTGCATCGGCCGTCTCGGTGGTCTTCACTTTGACGGACACGACCGCGCCGCGCACATGGTCGACCACATCGGCGAAATGAGACCGGAGAGACAACCGGCGACACTTGGTTCTGAACCACATCGGCGTGCGCTTGAAAACCACCATCGTTCATGCAAGCGAGGGCTAGCGCTGCCACCGTCGCTAGCAGCGCGGCACGGACCTCGTGACGCCGGCGCACGATCAAAGGCGGCGAACTCGGGATACCTGGCCGGGGAGACGAGACATTAGTCATTGACTACTCCATTGGAAATATAACGACGGCGCACCGCCTTTCGGCTTCGATATAAGGGCTCCCAGCTTACACCGCCATTTCGGCCGCATGAAAGTTTAGTAAGGCTGGCTCAAGCTCATTACCCGGGTTCGCTAGACGAAAATGGCGCGAACCCGCTCGAAAGCAAGAGGTTTGGAACGATCGCGGAATCCACGCCGCCGTCCGCGCTTCGCCGGCTCCCTGGCATGACTTGTTCCGATCGAACAATAAGATAAAGAGAAATGTAAGGGCTCGATGACGCAAATCCTAGCGGCGCCTGTCTATAAGCTGAAACCGAACATCAGTTGAAAAATAATGTTCTTCAAGAATAACTCACTAAATTTCTAAGTTTGAGCTCGGTTTCAAACGTGTTACACTTTCTAGGGTACAATGCAGCTTGTCGCGCTGCAAACGATAATTGCAGTCGCGCTACGAGCTTTAGCGCCAATTGGTTAACTGCACCGCATTTCTCATCCTTGCGCTGTCATATCACGCCTGAAATGCAAACAAACATGCTGGGTTGCACCATACCTAGCCGCGATGTGCTCCGGCGCGAGGGCCATGCCAAGCCCAAAAGGAGGAAAAAATGAAACAGAGAGAGCTCGAACGCCTCAATAAGGCAATCTATCCCATTCCTGCACGAACAAGAAACGTCAAGCGCATCGCTTGCTACGCCCTGCTCGGGGCAGCAATGGCATTGGTCCCGCTGCGAGCATGGGCCGGTACCGGCGACCCCACGCGCTTCATTCCCCTGATCGTTGTCTCATCGACAATCCCGGCGAACGGCGACCTCAATCCCTATGGCATCGCCTTTGTGCCCCCAGGATTTCCCGCAGGCGGACTTCTAAATCCGGGCGATGTCCTGGTTTCAAACTTCAACAACAGCAATAATTTCCAAGGAACCGGGACGACGATCATCAAATTCACCCCTTCAAGTGGTGCGACGCCGGACATGCAGGCGTCCGTATTCTTCCAGGGTACTCCACCGCTCGGATTTACCCTCGCGCTTGGCGTGCTGACGCGAGGATTTGTCGTCGCCGGCAACGTTACGACCACCGATGGCACTTCCGCTACGGTCGCGGCGGGTCCGCTGCTGTTCATTGACAAGAACGGAAAATTGGCAAAGTCGTTCACTGCAAGTCTCGATGGTCCCTGGGGCTTGGCCATTGTAGACGGTTTCGACCACGCCAAGGTCTTCGTTTCGAATGTGCTGAATGGCACCGTGACCCGGATTGATCTGTCGCTGCCGGACGGCGAAACTGTCAACGTCACTGGTACGGTTCAGGTCGCCTCAGGATACAAACACCGGACGGACCCTGCGGCGCTCGTTTTGGGGCCGGCCGGACTCTTTTATGACAAAGGAGCGGATGTTCTCTACGTCGCGTCGACAGGCGACAATGCGATTTTCAAGGTCCCGCATGCCGGCACGACTGGTCCAGCGTCAGGAACCGGAAAACTCGTTTTCGCTGACCCTCATCTGCGTGGTCCCATAGCGCTGGCTCTCGCACCGAATGGAGATCTGCTGACCAGCAACGGCGACGCAGTCAATCCGGATCCCGCCCAACCGAGTGAAATCGTGGAATTCACGGAGGCTGGCCAATTCATCGGCGAATACAATGTGCATCAGAATCAGGGCGGAGCGTTTGGCGTTGCGGCATTCACCGAAGGGACCGTTAATCTTTTGGCGGCGGTGAATGACAATGCAAATGATGTCGCGGTCACGGTATCCGGTTCCCCATAGTCACTCCGGACTAGAGCGGCGAAGCGGCCGGATCGAAGCTTTCCCGGCGGACGGTCCCGGCCGCTTTACTTCGACGTAGAAACCGGCGTTGCTGAAAGGATCACGCGCCGTGCAGGAGCAACGCGAGGGAACTTGTCCCCCAACGCGGCATGCCAGCAATGGGACTGGGGCGGTGACGGAAGCTGCCCCCTTTGCCTTTGTCAAAATGGTGAGCCAAACCGGTAATTGCGACGGGATGAGCGGTGGCGTGCGGCTGGAGGCGCTGATCGCACCGATGGCAGCTTACGGTACGCTTTGGCGGCGCAGCAGGACGTGAACTTAGCCGAACCCATAAATCCCGCGCCAGTAACTCTGATCATCGGCGACGGCCGCGGCACCACATCGGTCCAGAACCTCATTTTCCACTGAAAAGCCCGCCTGCCTGTCGCGGCGGGAGAAGTGCCCGGCCAATCGATCCTATCGATTGCGCACCAGTGCGCCCGCGCGCCGCCACATTGGCGCCGGGGCCCGCAACTCAGCGCATCGCGCGAAATATTTAACCGAACCGCTTGATGCGGCCAAAAATGCGCCTTGAATGCAATATGCAATATTAATAATCATTTTTGTTATGTCAATAATTATCACTTCAGCGAGCCGGGTGAAGGGGCTTTTCGGTGCGCATCCCGCGTTTTCCCCTCGCGCTCGTTACCGCTGCCAGCGGGCTCGCGTGTGGCGGTTTCGAGGCGGCGTGGGGCGGCGCCTGGCTGATGCCTCCCGGCGAAGGGCAGGTCATTGCCGATACGTTCTTTTCGGAGTCGACGCGTGCGTTCGATGCGCAAGGGCATCTCATTCCGGTTCCGTCCTTTCGAAAGTTCGAACTTGGAACCTACATCGAATATGGGCTGACAAATTGGCTGACCCTGGTCGCCGCACCTTCCTATGATCGCATTCACAATCCTCCTCCGGGGCAGTCCTACAATGGACTGGGCGAGAGTGAGGTCGCGGCGAGAGTCGGGCTCTACCGCACGGATACGAGCGTCCTTTCGTTGCAAGCGGGCTTACGCTCGCCCGGCGGCTCGTTTGCCGATTCGCTTGGGCCGTTCGAGGTGCGCCGCGCCGCTTCCCTCGATGTCCGGGGTCTGGCTGGGCGCAACGTCATCGTCGCGGGGATGGAGGGTTTCGCCGAGGCGCAGGCGGGCTATCGCTTTTACGCTGCCGGCCAGCCGGGCGAATGGCGGATCGATCTGACCATGGGACTGCGCCCCTTTCCGAAAGTTCTCGTGATGCTGCAGAGCTTCACGTCGATTATAAACGGCTCCCTCCAGTTTGGGCATGTATCTTGGACCAAGCTGCAACCAAGCCTGGTTTACGACGTCGCGCCAAACTGGTCGGTGCAGATTGGCGGCTTTATAACGGTTGCGGGGATCAACGCTGGACGCGAGCTGGGTCCAACCGCCGGAATCTGGTATAGGTTTTAATAGCATGCGGCAGTCTCCCATGCCGTGCGGGGAATCGCGTACGAAATGGCGCAAAATGCGATGCAGACCGGAACGTGTGTTGGCATCCTGCTCGCGGGCGGGCTTGCGCGCCGGATGGGCGGCGGCGACAAGGCGCTGCGAAAATCCGGCGGAATTTCCCTTCTCGCCCATGCGATCGTGGCGTTGCGGCCGCAATGCGAAACCCTCGTGTTGAGCGCCAATGGCGATCCGGCAAGATTCGCCGGGTTCGATGTGCCTGTCGCCGCCGACGATGTGCCGGGTTTTAAGGGTCCGCTCGCGGGCATTCTTGCCGGGCTCGATTGGATCGCGGGGCATTACCCGGATGTCCCCTTGGCGATCAGCGCGCCGGCCGACACGCCGTTTTTGCCGGGCGATCTCGCCGCCCGCTTCATAGAAGCGAGGGCAAAAGACAACGCCGCGATCGCCTGCGCGCGTTCGGGCGGCAAGACGCATTGGGCCGTCGCGCTCTGGCCGGTCTCGATCAGAAACGATCTCCGCCACGCCCTTGTTGTCGAGGATTTGCGAAAGGTCGAGACTTTCTCGCAACGCTACCGGCGCGCCATTGTGGAGTGGCCAACCCTGCCCTACGATCCGTTCTTCAACGCCAACGATCCAAGCGATCTCGCGGCGGCCGAAACAATTTTATCCCGGCGCGGCAATCACCTTGCGTGAAAGCGCAGCTTTTGCGAAATTGCCGCGCGGGGAGCGCAGGAGGAAACTGGGAGCTTGTTCATGGCCACACCGGAAGTAGAAAACGTCCCGATAGACGAATTGAAAAAAGGATTGGCCGACGGTTCGATCCTGCTTATCGATGTGCGCGAGCCCAATGAATATGCGGCTGGCCGCATCCCGGGAGCGATCCTCAACCCTCTCCAGCATTTCGACCCTGCGGCCCTGCCCCGCGCGCCGGGCAAGCGGGTAGTGTTATCCTGCCGTTCCGGCAAACGCTCGCTCACCGCACTGGCGCTGGCGCAACAAGCTGGGCGCGCCGATGTCCGCGCGCACTACCCCGGCGGCTTTCAGGAATGGGCGAATGCCGGCGAAAAGATCGAGGTATAGGAATAGATTCCGGCTTGATCATTCCCCACAAGGCGAAGTTGCCGTTGCCGTATTGGGCGGCGCGGTGGCGCTCTACAAATTCGCGCTCCCGGGATTCTCTAGCGCCCGGCCGCAGCCGCTGGAGATGGAAGTTGCGGTAGCCATGTGGCTGCTGCGCCATAGCGTGCCGGCCACGGCCTGGGAGCAGCACAATCCGCTCGGCCCGGACGTGGCCGATGCCTCTGCCGGGCGCGATGTGTTCCGGCAAAATTGCGAGATCTGCCACGGCTATGATGGCGACGGGAAGACGCGGATCGGTGGGGGAGAATATCCGCGTACGCCAGCTCTCGGGCCACTCGTCGCGACAATGACCGATGGCGAGATTTTCTACCACATTCGCAACGGAATCCGGAACACCGGCATGCCGGCCTGGACGCTGCCGGCGTCAAAAATTTAACGTAGCGATGCGTCTGGACAACAACAAAATCCGCATTTCAGGCGCTGGGCGAGCCTTGGTCACTGGCTTTGGCGCAGCGGACCCCCGATAATCGAGGGTGTGGCATTGCAAAAATTTGCTGGACGTGGCAGTTACACTTTCAAAAAGCTCGTCGACCGTCGGGTCGTCGTGTAAAAAGGCCACCCGGCTGGGGCAGGCCAACAAATGCTCAAGGGGCAATCAATGGTTTGGTCTATCGCAATACTTTGTCTCCTTCTTTACACACCACTCGCCGAATACGCGGCGCATCGCTGGCTCATGCACTATCCTGGATTGGGAAAGGGTTCGTGGTGGCGAGAACACGCCATTGAGCATCATGGCAAGGGCCGCAACGACGTGAACATCGACATCAACGCATTGAGCGTCTCGACGTCGGTAATTCCATTGCTCATATTTGCCTTTTTCCTCGGCTGGGCTTGGGTCGCTTTCGTTCTGGTAGCGAGCATCTGCTATGCCGCACTTTGGTCGTCGTTGCATGAGTCCTACCATGGCATTTCCGAGAACTGGGTTACCAAGCTCCCTTTTTACAGCGTTTGGCGCAAACATCACTTGCTTCATCATGAACAGCCGAAAAGGAATTTCGGAACGGTTTTTATCTTTACCGATAGGCTTTTCGGTACCCATGTTTAAAAAAAGACGGTCCAAGAATGAGCGGCACGTCAAGACAACGACGGCCACAGTTTGAAAACGCGGGCGCACCGGATCGTGACGCTGGCGGTGAGTGCCCGTCGGGAAAGAAGTTCGATTCTACAAAATCATTAAATCATGAGAGCGGCCTGGTGCGAGGAGGGGCCGCATGGGAACGGCCGCGAAATACCTGGAACACCGGCGTACGGCAAACTTCCATGTCCAAGCGGCCCGCTGGATCAAGAACGGCGGAATTTCGCGCCGCTCATCGCTGCGGCCAATCATGGCAGCACCGGGCGAAAACACGTCGGCTTGATATCGCGAAAATTGCGAAGCGAAGATTGCGGCGGCGCCTGAAGGGTTGGCACGAAACGCGCCTCCTTGCGGCGTCCTTCTCGCGTGCACAATTCCGCTACAAACGGCGTGTAGGAATAGTTGATACTATTAAACTAAGGCACCCAAATCCGCCGGTTATTCGCCGGACGCGAATATTCTTCGAAATGCCCATGAGAAGACAGAGATTGCGTATTTGTTTTGTAGCGGAGCAATTCGTTCCACCTGTCCTTGACGGGTCGGGACTTCGTCTATAAGGCTTGGCTCGACACTCTGTCGCAGCGCCACGACGTCTACGCCATTCTTTTCACACAGTTTCCAGTGGATCCGCGCGAGGCCAATGACTATTTGGCGCGAGTCTGCCGCGGCCATTTGATCCTCCCTTACCTGGCGGAGGGAAGGATATGGAAGACGCTGCGTGCAGTCGCCCGGTATTTCAGCGGAAATCTCTTCGCGCCTCGCATCATCGAAGAATATCACTGCGCCACTATCAAGAAACGCATATCAGCCTTGCTGCAGGCGAACCAAATTGATCTCTTCGTCTTCAGCAAACTCCGCATCGTCCATCTCTTCGGGTATGAGGCGATCGCGAGGCTTGACCAGCCTCGCTTTCTCGACCTCCATGACGACCTCGTCAAAGCGGAGCGGATGCAGCGCGATGTAACAAGGACACTGTTACGGAACTATCCCTCATTGTACCGCCATAAGCCTTACCGGCGACTTTTCATGCGGCATTGCCTGTCGCGTCTTTCGATTGACAGGGCTCGCAGGCAAGAGCGGAATATGTTGGGATTGTTCGATTGCATCCTGTCGAGTTCCGTCGAAGAATGGAGCGCATACCGGAAACGGCTCGGCAATTCCATTGGCTGCGAGTTCCTGGCCTGGCCCATCGGCGCTCCCAGTTTCACTCCAGCGGCATCGAACACCCCGGAATTTCATGCTGGTTTCATCGGCTCGGGTGCGATTTTCAACACTGAGGGCATCATCAATTTCTGCACCCGCATCCTGCCGCTTATTCAACAGGAAATCCCTTCTTTCCGCTGCCTTATCGCCGGGGAAGTCACCGAACCGCTATTGCTCCTGGAACAGAGCTGGCCGGGGGTATCGATGGAACCACGCGTCGAGGATGTAGGGTCCTTCTATGCCCGTATCGGCGCGAGCATTGTTCCGCTGCTTTCGGGGACAGGGGTGAGCGTAAAAACCTTGGAGGCGATTGCTTACGGCAAGCCAGTTGTTGCGACCTCGGCAGGTGCCCGGGGGTTGCGGCGCGAGCTATACCCCGATGTCCTGGTGGCCGACGATCCAGCCTTGTTTGCACGAATTCTAATCGAGCTGTCCCGGGGTGATCGTGAAGCCCAAGCCTCGAAACCCATATTCCGGGGTCGCGGAAGACTTTCTGGACGCGTTCGAGCGGATTGTGCAGCCGCACGTCGCGTCCGCCGCACGTTCGCTGCAATCATAATAACCGCTGCAGGCAAGGCCGCCGCATGCGAGGATCGTTTCCAGTGACACAAGCAAATGTGAACGCGCTTCCGCGCGCCGGTCATTGATCCATGGCGGTAATGTTTCGCACTGACCTACGCAACGCGCGAACATTTGAAAATCGGTGGGCGCGGAACTGATGCGAATGTCTTGATTCCGGACAGCAAAAGAACGGCCCCTGCGTCGATCATCGTTCGCTTGCAGTTTAGGTCAGCCGTGGCGCACCTTTGAAAAGTTTTCTCGCCGGCGTGACCAGGGAACAATGTTCTGAACGGGGCCAACGGCCAATGCGTGCGGACGTCGGCCCATACCGAAGGCACCGGGGGTACCGCTTCGGAAATTCCAGTTTGCGCCTTTCGTGATCGCGGCGCACCCCTGATCGGGGGATGCGCGCGGTATCCGTTCGATTTAAAAAAGTGTGCAATCCGGCCTTGCTGGTTGCGCCTTTTCCTCTTTTCGCGGAGTGCGTCATGAAAAAGATTCTCGTCGCCTTGCTGAGCGTGTTTGCCTTGAGTGAGGCCGTCCTTGTGGCTGCCACGAATTTAACGGCGGCAGTTCCTTCTATCCCAATTCCACCTCTTGATTAGCCGGCATGCGTTGAGGACGAGCGCGCCACTACAACGCTCGGCAATTCAAGTCCGCCGTGGCGCGCCCTAGAAAAATTTTCTCGTCTGGGGTGACCAGGGCAAAAAGTTCTGAACTGGTCAACGGCCTATGCGTGCGGCCGTTGGCCCGCGTGAATCGCTTCACGCCGCCATGCCCATCGCGGCCGCTTTTTTCAAAAGCGCCTCGGCCATTCTGATGCTGGCGATGTCGATGAGGCGGCCATCGAGCGACACCGCGCCTTTGCCTGCCTTGGCGGCATCGGCCATCGCGCTGACGATGCGGCGCGCCTTGGTGACTTCGGCTTCGGACGGCGTGAACACCTGCGTTGGCGAGCTCGATCTGCGAGGGATGGATCGCCCATTTCCCCTCATAGCCGAGCACGGCGGCGCGCTTCGCCGCCGCGATAAAACCGTCCGCGTCGGAAAAATCCCCGAACGGACCATCGATCGGACGCAAGCCATAGGCGCGGCAGGCAACCATCATGCGGGTCTGCGCCGCATGCCATTGATCGGCCCAGTAATAGGCCCGGTTGCCGGCGGCGTCCTTGTCGGTGAGCACGCCATAATCCGCGTTGACGCCGCCAATCACCGTGGTGCGCGCCCGCGTCGAGGCGGCATAATCCGCGACGCCGAAGGACATCGCCTCGAGCCGCTTGCTCGATTGCGCGATCGCCTCGACATTGGCCATGCCGAGCGCGGTCTCGATCAAGCACCTCGAAGCCGATCCGCTTTTCGCGCTTCTTCGCCGCCTCGATCTGGGTCACCAGCATGTCCACGGCATAGACATCGGCCGCAACGCCGGCCTTGGGAATCAAGATCATGTCGAGGCGCGGGCAGGCCTCGACGATATCGACGACGTCGCGGTACATGTAATGCGTGTCGAGACCGTTGATGCGGACCATCATGGTCTTCGTGCCCCAGTCGATGTCGTTCAGGCCGGCGATGATATTCTTGCGGGCTTGCTCCTTGTCGTCGGGGGCGACGGCGTCCTCGACATCGAGAAAAATAATGTCCGCGGCCGACTGGGCGGCTTTTTCGAACAATCCGGGATTGGACCCCGGAACCGCGAGTTCGGAGCGATGCAGGCGCGGCGTTGCCTGCTCGATGATCGTGAAACTCATGCCCTTGTTCCTCTCTCTTCTGCCAAGTCTTATGTTGTCCCGGCCGCGGCTCAGCCGGTCGCGCCAAGACCGCTGGCGATACAATTGATCGACAGCAGCAGGTTCGATTTATAGGCTTCCATCGCCTCATCGCGTCTCGCAGGCCCGGAAGCGGCGCAAGAGTTCGACCTGGTCGCGATTGACCTGGTTGATCGTCGGCAGCCGGTGCGCGAGACGGGCACGGCAGCGCACCTGGCTTATGCAACGCGCAAACATTTGAAAATCCGCGGGCGCGAAACTTATGCGAAAGTCTTGCATTTCGCACGGCACATTGGCGGCCACTGCGCCGATCAACTTTCGCTCGGCAATTCAGGTCAGCCGTGGCGCGCCTCTGAAAAATTTCTCTCCCGGTGTGAATCTAGAAAGATGTTGTGGATCGGATCAACGGCCGATGCGGATGGCCGTGGGTAGGTGCGCTGAGAATCCGTGCAAATCCCACCAATATACGGCATCGTACGCCCTTGCTCCCAACTCATCATTTTCGTCAGGTGACGAAAAGATGAAATTAGGGTGCTGGGCCATGAAAGCTTTGTTGCATCCAAGTTTATTCAAATTTGTTTTTCTATCCGATTCCATTGGGTCTTTCGTACATACTCCGTCGCCCGCGTCTATTTCATATCCAAACTGTATAATTTTGATACGCTCCCGGCCTCCCAAAGTAGAACGAATTTGAAGAAATAAAAAAACCTTGCGTTCGCGCCCGTAGGACTAACAGGATCGCACTCCTCAACTAGGTCCTGTAGCGTGAACTCATCAAATGGATCCTCGAACACCGCGAATTGAAGTTTTTCAGCCTTTTCTGTTGCGTTATCTGGGTCTATACTAACTTTATAAACACCGAATTTCCCCACGTTTTTCCTGTCTTTTGTTACTATTAACAGCTTGTGCTGTTCGCCGTTATATATTTGTAATATAAGATTTTCTTTCGGTGTGAGCGATTTCAGCTCCTTTTCTGGGCTACCGTATACTTCTTTTACCTTTTCAATCTGAATATCAATACTTCATTGAACCCAACAACTTGTTCTGTTTCTCAATAGCGCTATCTTTAGAATGCTTTTGTGTAAGTTCTCTGTAAATATCAATCCATAACTTTGTTTTGTCTGCCGTAGATAAATTGCTGTTTAGCATAATATTTTGGCACGATACCCAGATCATATACCTATCAATCGTGGACTTATCCACGTCATTAAATTTTTGATAAACCTCATTCCGACTAGAATTGACTTTTCCCTTGAGGTTCACGTCTCCAAGAAGCTTTGCGAATATCTGCGCCTTTCCTTTGACATCCCCTTGAATTCGCTGTTGTACATCCGGAGGAATGTTCTCGGGTTGGGTGCCGCATTGAACTTGCGCTTGCGCCGCAAAACTCCAGAGGAAAAGTGCAAATAATACCGACGCTCTAATAAGCATTTTTGCCTCCCCTACAAAAATCGCGTCGCAAAAATCCTGCGAACCGACACCGTATCACCGAACACAAGCCGCTCAAAGTTCCTACAGAGATCATGCAGCCACGCCTGTCCGCGCGCGGCACGTGGGTAGTCGCTTCGTTCTCGAATACCCTCGCTTTGAGAGGCTTTCCTATTCCGCATGGCAAAAGGGCGGCCTCCTCTCGTTATTGGCCACGACCCCACTCAGCCGGTGGCGCCAAGGCCGCTGGCGATGCAATTGATCGAAAGCAGCAGGTTCGACTTATAGGATTCCATGGCCGCCTCCGTTTCGCAAGCCCGGAAGCGGGCCAACAGCTCAACCTGGTCGCGATTGACCTGGTTGATCGTCGGCAGACGGTGCGCGAGGCGGGCACGGTAGCTTGGGAATCGTCTCGCCGATCTCGCGCTCTTGGCTGATCCGCAATACCATCTCGCAGGTGAGCCTGAACTCTTGTTCGATCAGGGTGAAGATGACATCGCGCTTGGCCGCGTCGGCGAACAGGCCCGCATATTCGCGAGCGATTTCCAGATCGACGAGGCAGAGGGTTTTTTCGACCTCGCCAATGACCAGCCGGAACAACCGGGATTCCGTGAACATTCGCCGCAACAGCGCCTCGCCGCGCTCCTTGCGCACGTCGAGGAAACTGGCGATGCCGCTCCCCGTCCCGTACCAGCCGGTGACAGCATGGCGGTTTTGCGCCCACGCGAACACAAAGGGAATTGCTCTGAGGTCGCCGAGCGTGCGTGCGCCAAAACGCCGCGCCGGCCGCGACCCGATATTGAGCAAGGCGATTTCTTCGAGCGGACTTGCCGCCTGAAAATAGGCCAAGAGATCCGGGTGCGCGATAAACGCGGCATAGGCCGCATGGGCGGCACCCGAAAGCGCCTCCATCGCCTCGTCGAACTCGGCCTTCGGCACCAGCGCCTGCTCGCGTTCGGATATAAGGGCGTGCTTCAGCACCGCGGCCCCGAGCACTTCCATCTGGTAGAGCCGCGGTGCCGCGATTGGCGTATTTGAACGAGACCACCTCGCCTTGTTCGGTCACCCGGAAGCGGCCGTTGATCGAGCCCGCGGGCTGCGCCGCGATCGCCTGCGCGGTGGGGGCGCCGCCGCGGCTGACCGAGCCGCCCCGGCCGTGGAAAAACGCGATCGGAATGCCGCTTTCGATGCCGGTCTTGGTGAGCCGCGTCTGCGCCTTCGCCAATTCCCAATTCGGCGGCAAAGAAATCCGCCATCCTTGTTGGAGTCCGAATAGCCGATCATGACTTCCTGCACCCCGCCTTGGGCGCGGGCGCTGCGCCGGACAACCGGCAGCGACAAGAGTTCGCGCATGATGGCGGGCGCGGCGCGCAAATCGGCGATCGTCTCGAACAGCGGCACGATCGGCAGGGTGCAGGCCTCGACGCCCGCCTCGTCGAGGAAGAGACCCTGCTTCCTTGGCGAGGAGATAGGCGCCGAGAACATCGGCGGCCGAGCGGGTCATGCTGAGGATGAAACTGCCAAAAGCTTCCCGGTCGAACTCCTTGCCCTTGTCGCTGGCGAGCTCGAACATGCCAAGCGTCTCCAGCGCCTCGGGCGGCAGGCCTCGCCGCGGACGCGGCGCCGTTAGCGGCCGGGCAAGCTCGGCAAGAAGCCAATTTTTCCATTCCGCCGATCCCGGGTCCGGGCGGGGTTCCGCCCTTCCGGCCAGCGGCCGATTGCCACAGCGCCTGCAAGGTTTGCAGTCATGCGGGTGGTATTGTCGCGCAGATCGAGCCTGACCGTGCGGAAGCGGAAAATCTCCACCGCCCTACGAACTGGCCGAACGAGGTCCTCGCGAGATCGGGGACACCGCTTTCGATCAGCGCATTCTCCAGACTCTGGAGATCGGCGATGAGCTCGTCGGCGTTGCCATAACCGGCGTCGCCCGGCCGCCCCTTCGTTCAAAGCGGGCGATGGTCAGCTTGCAGTTTGCGCAGCATGCAGAAGAGAAACTGGCGATAAGGTTCGCCCGGATTGCGCTGGGCTATCAGCACCCCTCCAAAATCACGGGCAAGGGCGTGCGCGAGCGCCGCCTGGAATGCCGGAGCCGGGGGGAGCGCCCGCTCGGCAATCGACATTCTTTGCATCAGAGCGGAAATGCGTTGCTCATAATAGCGCAGACTCGCCAGGGCGTTTTGGGTGAGGGCGCGCCGGGTGACATCGTTGGTGACGAAAGGATTGCCGTCGCGGTCGCCGCCAATCCATGAGCCAAATTGAAAAAATGGTGCAAGCGTGAACCGCTCGCCCGGATAGATATTGCGCGAGCACCCGGTCGAGCTTTTTCAAAAGATCGAGGACGCCATCGAACAGAGTCTCGTGAAAAAAATGCAATCCCCAGGCGACTTCCTGATCGACCGTTGGTTTCTCAAGCCGCAGTTCCCCGGTCATCCACAGCAAGGCGATCTCGTCGCGTAACTTATCGATGATGCCGGCGCGTTCGCGCGCCGTCCATCTTTGCTGTTCCAGTTCGACCAGCAGCCGGTAAATGCGGCGATGCTTTTCGAGGACGGTCACCCGTTTCGCTTCGGTTGGATGCGCGGTGATGACCGGCCGGATGCGCGTCGAAGCCAGGCTGTCGCGCAGCACCTGCGCGTCGATGCCGAGATTTGCCGCCTCGGCGATGAAATTGGCGAATGTGCCTTCCACCGCCGTCTCGCCGCGCACGCGCTCGGTTTGGCGGCGCAGCCGCATCGCGGTATGCTGTTCGACGATGGCCAGCAGCTGGAACCAGATCCCGTGCGCCTGGAAGACCCTGGCGAGCAGGTCCGGCGCAAAATCCCTAGTCTCGGATTTCCCCCGCAGTGCCGCCGCGACCTCTGGATGCTGGCGGTGCACGACACCCGCCAGCAATTCGAACAATATGTCCGCGGTTTCTTCGCCGTCGAGCGCCGCTTGAATGCTTCCCGGCGCGTTTCCGGTCTCGAAACCCTGGCCTGCCCGCCCTAAACTCCGTCATCGGTAACCCCGCGGCGGTTGGACGAAAGGGCGTCGATATTGCCCAACATGTTGGCGCGGCCGTAAAAAATCGAGCGTCTGCGTTCGCGGAATTGGAAATTTGCCGAGCGATGCGCCGGTATCCTCAATGCGCCAAAACCTTGGCCATCGTCGTGCCAAGTTCGCTCGGACTGGGCGCCACGGTCAGCCCATAGGATTTCATGATTTCCGCTTTTTCGGCGGCGCTGTCGCCGCTTGCCGAAATGATCGCGCCGGCATGGCCCATGCGGCGGCCCTTCGGCGCGGTGAGGCCCGCGACATAACCAACCACCGGTTTGGTCATGTGGCTCTTGATCCACGCCGCCGCCTCGGCTTCCTGGGGCCCGCCGATTTCGCCGATCATCATGACGGCCTTGGTTTCCGGGTCGCGCTCGAAAAGCACCAGATGATCCAGGAACGAGCTGCCATTGATCGGGTCGCCGCCGATGCCAACGCTGGTCGAGACGCCGATGCCAAGGTCCTTCATCTGCGCGGCGGCTTCATAGCCAAGCGTGCCCGAGCGCGACACGATGCCGACCGCGCCCTGCATGTAGATATGACCCGGCATGATGCCGAGCATCGCCTTGCCAGGGCTGATGATGCCGGCGCAGTTCGGCCCGACCAGCATGGTCCGGTGGTCGCGCTGATAGCGCAGCAGATAGCGCTTCACCCGCATCATGTCTTGCGCGGGAATGCCGTCGGTGATCGAGCAGACGAGCTTAATCCCCGCGTCCGCCGCCTCCATGATGGCGTCGGCGCAGAAGGCCGGCGCGACGAAGGTGATGCTGTGGGTCGCGCCGGTCTCCTTGACCGCTTCCTTCACGGTGTTGAAAACCGGCAAGCCCAAGATGCTTGCGCCGCCCTTGCCCGGGGTGACGCCGCCGACGACCTTGGTGCCGAAGGCGATCATTTCCTTGGCGTGGAAAGTACCCTTGTCGCCGGTGAAGCCCTGGACCAGGACCCGGCTTGTTTCGTCGATCAGAATGCTCATTGGCTTAAGTCTTTCCCTGAAGCAATTTTTGGCGGGGGCCCTCGGACTGTATTCGCCAATGGAAATGGCGAAAAAAGCTCTGGCCGTGTCCTGATGATTTCGACGTCAGCAACGCTCCCGCGTGCCGCCCACTCGCGAAGTTAGGCCGGGCGGGCACTCCGGTCCGGTGCAGCGCGGCCGCGTCGACCGCCGCCTTGGCGGCATCGGCGAGGGTATCGGCGGAGATGATCGGCAGGCCGCTTTTTCCGATGATGTCTCGCCCAGCATCGACATTGGTTCCCGAAAGACGGACCACAAGCGGGACATCCACGTTCAATTCATGGCAGGCCTTGACGACGCCTTCGGCCACCCAGTCGCAGCGGTTGATTCCCGCGAACACATTGACCAGAATCGCCTTGACGTTGCGGTCGGACAACACCAGGCGAAACGCCGCGGCAACGCGGTCCGGCGAGGCGCCGCCGCCAACATCGAGGAAGTTCGCGGGGTTGCCGCCGGCATATTTGATCATGTCCATGGTTGCCATCGCGAGACCGGCACCATTGACAATGCAGCCGATATTGCCATCGAGGCCAACATAGTTGAGGTTATGCTCGGCAGCCTGGACCTCGCGCGGATCTTCCTGCGAATGGTCGCGCATATCGGCGACCGTGCCGCGCCGGAACAGCGCATTGTCATCGAACGACATCTTGGCATCGAGCGCGAGGACCCGGTCGTCCTTGGTGACGACCAGCGGATTGATCTCGACCATGGTAGCGTCGAGATCGCGGAACGCGCGGTAGCAGCCAAGGATGCTGGCGACGGCGCGGCTAACCTGCTTGAGAGTTGAGCCCAAGGCCGAAGGCGAGCTCGCGCGCCTCGAACGGTTGCAACCCCACCGCCGGCTCGACCACCACTTGCAGGATTTCCTCCGGATGGTCCTTGGCGATCTCCTCGATATCCATGCCGCCGAAGCGCGATGCGATGACCCGCACGCGCTCGACCTTCCGGTCGAGAACGAAGCCGAGGTAAATCTCGCGCTCGAAAGGTTCGGCGACCTCGATATAGACTCGCTGCACGATCTTGCCCTCGGGGCCGGTCTGATTGGTGACGAGGGTTTTGCCGAGGAGTTCCGCCGCCGCCGCCCGCACTTCGTTATAGGTTTTGCAGAGCTTGACGCCGCCCGCCTTGCCGCGGCCGCCGGAATGGATTTGAGCCTTCACGGCCCAATGCCACCCGCCCAGTTCGGTGGCGCAATAGACCGCTTGATCGGGACTGTAGGCGACCGCGCCATGCGGCGTTGCCACTCCGAAATTCGCCAAGATCTCCTTGGCCTGATACTCGTGGATATCCAAAAAGCCCTCCTTGCAACCTCGGTCCGCCCTAACCAGCGCGGATTTTTCCTCATGTTGCCTACTTGCCGCGCACCGCTAATTGTTCTGCGGAACGCTTATTGCCAAATTCCAGCCTTAGCAAGCCTTCCGTTGGCATTGCCGCTCCGACAGGCCGGGGCATCAGGTAACAGCGAATGACATGGCGCGAATATTCCCCCTTGAGCGGTCCGCACGGGGAGGAAATCGCGGATTTTCCGTTCGGCCGTGGCCCTGCAATGGGACGCCCGGCGAGAAAATGGTTGAAAGCCCAGTATTTACGGTTATGAAACGGCGTCGCCAGGCTAAATATAGACACGTGTTCGGGAATTTGGCGACGGCGAGAGCCATCGTGTTGTTGCCCCGGCAACCATCAAGGGCAAGCGGCAACCGCAATGACCATCGATCCGCGTCAGCTTCTTTGCAAAATGTTTGAGGCGGCGGTCGGCGCGGCCTTACCGGAAAAGTGCTTAGCCCCGCATCTCCCTCCACCGCCTGCGGGCCGAACCATTGTGATTGGTGCGGGCAAGGCCTCGGGCGCGATGGCCAAGGCGGTCGAGGATCATTGGGACGGTCCGCTCGAAGGCTTGGTGGTTACACGTTACGGCCACGGCGCACCCTGTCAGCGGATCGAATTGGTCGAAGCCAGCCACCCTGTCCCGGACGCCGCCGGGCAGGAAGCGGCAAGGCGCATTCTCGCAATGGTCAAGGGCCTGACCCCCGAGGATCTCGTGCTTTGTTTGATTTCGGGCGGCGGCTCGGCGCTTCTCGCCCTCCCCGCCGATGGCGTGACGCTAGAAGACAAGCAGGGCATCAACAAAGCGCTCCTCAAAAGCGGCGCGACGATCTCCGAAATGAACTGCGTGCGGCGGCATTTGTCGTCCGTCAAGGGCGGCAGGCTTGCCGCCGCAGCCGCGCCGGCGCGGGTGGTGACCCTCATGATTTCGGACGTACCAGGCGACGATCCCTGCGTGATCGCCTCCGGGCCAACCGTTGCCGACCCAACTACCTCGACCGAGGCTCTGGCGATCCTGGAAAAATACGTCATCGCGGTGCCGGCGAACGTCCGCACACATCTTGAATCACCCGCCGCCGAAACCTTGAAGCCGGGCGACCCGAGGCTGGCCGGAGTGACAAACATCATGATCGCGACGCCGCAATTGTCGCTTGAGGCCGCGGCCGGCGTGGCGCGCAGGGCGGGCGTAGAACCCCTCATTCTGGCCGATGCCATCGAAGGCGAGGCGCGCGACGTCGCTTACGTCCATGCGGCGATCGCAAGGCAAGTTCACGCCTATGCACAGCCAGCGGCCCCGCCTTGCGTTTTGATTTCCGGCGGCGAAACGTCGGTAACTCTTCGGGGGACCGGGCTTGGCGGCCGCAACACCGAATTTCTCCTCGCGCTTGGCATCGCCTTGGATGGCCATCCAAACATTTACGCGCTTGCCGCGGATACCGACGGAATTGACGGCTCAGAAGATAACGCTGGCGCGGTGCTTTTGCCCGATAGCCTTGCGCGCGCGGCGAAGTTGGGCATATCAGCTAAAGCTATGCTCGCCAATAACGACCCCTATAATTTTTTCGCCGCGATCGGAGATCTGGTGGTCACCGGGCCAACCCTAACCAATGTGAACGATTTCCGCGCCATTCTGGTCCTTAGTTGAGGCCAAGTGCCTTGGCGCCTTGAATCTCCACGTCCGCGACTGGTTTCCGCTTTTTCGGACAATGGTCTAAAACGTCGTCTAAAATGAGCAAGTGACTTGCGCGTAACTTCGGCGGTTGCGCTTGAGCCAAGGGTTTTGCTAATAGGGTAAGCCGGCAAACAAATGGAGGATACATTATGGCGGGCCGCCACTTTCTTTTCGTTCCAGGACCAACCAACGTCCCTGACCGCGTCACCCGCGCGATGATGGTGGCGATGGAAGACCATAGGTCTTCCAAATTTCCTGAACTCACGCTGCCGTTGTTCCAGGATTTGAAGAAAGTCTTCAAGACTACCAGTGGTCAGGCGTTTATTTTCCCTTCGTCCGGCACCGGCGCGTGGGAGGCATCACTCTGCAACACGCTTTCCCCAGGCGACAAGGTTTTGGCATCGCGGTTCGGCCAGTTCAGTCATTTGTGGATCGACATGGCGCAACGTTTAGGCCTCGACGTCCAGGTTTTGGAGGAAGAGTGGGGCACCGGCGTTAAGCCGGACAAGATTGAATCCATTTTGCGCGCTGACAAGAGCCACCAGATCAAGGCCGTTCTGGCCGTCCAGAATGAAACCGCAACCGGTGTAACGAGCGATATCGGAGCGGTGCGAAAGGCGATGGACGCCGCCAGTCATCCAGCGCTGCTCTATGTCGATGGCGTGAGCTCGATCGCCAGCATCGATTTCCGCATGGATGAATGGGGCGTCGATCTCGCGGTCGCCGGTTCACAGAAGGGTTTTATGCTTCCGGCGGGTCTCGGCATTGTCTGCGCCAGCCCCCGTGCGCTCGCCGCCTATAAGAGTGCCGGACTGAAGCGGGTCTTTTTCGATTTCGGCGATATGATCAAGGCCAATGCGACGGGCTATTTTCCCTACACGCCGTCTTTGCCGATGCTGTACGGCCTGCGCGAATCGCTCAAAATCCTTTTCGAGGAGAAACTCGAACGCGTGTTCGAGCGCCATAACGTTCTCGCAAGCGGCGTGCGCGCCGCGGTCAAAGCCTGGGGCCTGCAACTCTGTGCGAAGGAACCGAAGTGGTATTCCGATACGGTCACCGCGATCGTCGTCCCTCCGGGCTTCAACGGCGCCGATGTCATCGATGCCGCTTTCCGCCGCTATAATTTGGCACTCGGCGCCGGTCTCTCGCAGGTCGCGGGCAAGGTGTTCCGGATCGGCCATCTCGGCGATCTCAACGACCTCATGGTCCTTGGCGCATCTTCCGGGGCTGAAATGGCGATGAAGCGATGTCGGCATCGGCATTAAGCTCGGCAGCTGGGGTTGCCGCCGCCCAAGACTATTTCCGCTCGACCATCATGGCCAAGGAAAAGCGGCCGACGGACCAGGAGCATTTCGCCGCGCTGCACCCGGAAGGCGTCCTTAACGACTAAGGCTTAGCGCCGCGCCTCGCGTGATCGCGGCGCCGCCGCCCGCCCGGACGGCAAAGCTAGGCGGCGAGCCGGACAAGACGTCGGCTCTGGAAGAGCCGAGGTTGAACGATAGCGCGAAGGCCCGCGCGGCGCCCGGCGAGCGCGCCGCGGAAATAGTTGTTCCCGAAACCGGCGGGGCAAATCGCATCAAAGAAAGATTACCCCGTGCAACACTCGATCGTCTTTCTCGACCGTTCGACGCTGGAAGCCAATCTGCGGACGCCGGCTTTTCCGCACAGTTATAAGGAATATGCGGTAACCTCGGCGGACGAGATCCTCGACCGGCTCAAGACTGCGACCATCGCGATCATCAACAAGGTGCCGATGCGTGAAGCGACGCTGGCAAAGCTTCCCAATCTTAAATTGATCGCGGTCGCCGCCACCGGCACGGATGTCGTCGATAAGACCTACTGCAAGGCGCATGGCATTACCGTCTCGAACATCCGCAATTACGCCTTCAATACGGTGCCGGAGCATGTCTTCGCGCTGGCCTTCGCGCTTCGCCGCAACCTCCTCGCTTACCGCGACGATGTGCGCGCCGGGCGCTGGCAGGAATGCGACCAATTCTGTTTCTTCGACCATCCGATCCGCGACATGCGCGGTTCGACCTTGGGCATCGTTGGCTATGGCGCGATCGGCAAGTCGGTCGGCCGCGATCGCCGAGGCCTTTGGCCAGAAGGTGCTGGCCTACGACATCTTCCCGCAGCCTGGCCTGACCAGTTTCGAAACCTTGCTGCGCGAGAGCGACATCATCACCCTGCATTTGCCGTTGACGCCCGAGACCAAGAACATGATCGGCGCGCGGGAATTACGGCTGATGAAAAATGACGCCATCCTGATCAACACCGGCCGCGGCGGGCTCGTCGACGAAGCAGGCCTTGGCCGAGGCGCTGACCAACAAAATTATCGGCGGCGCGGGCTTCGACGTGCTGACCGTCGAGCCCCCGAAACAGGGAAATATTCTGCTCGATTTGCGATTGCCGAATTTCATCGTCACCCCGCATGTCGCCTGGGCGAGCCGCGAAGCCATGCAGATCCTCGCCGACCAGCTCATCGACAACATCGATGCATTCGTGGCAGGCAAGCCGCAAAACGTAGTGGAAGCCTAAAGTACGCTTCGAGAGGAAGGACCATGCCGTCGGACATCGAAATCGCGCAGCAAGCGACAATGCGTCCCATTAGTGACGTGGCGCGGGAAAAGCTCGGCATTGCAGAGGAGCATCTCGAACCCTACGGCTGGTACAAGGCCAAGATATCGCTGGATTATGTGGATAGTCTCGCGGACCGGCCCGATGGCAAGTTGATTCTTGTCACCGCGATCAGCCCGACCCCGGCTGGGGAAGGCAAGACGACAACCTCGGTCGGCCTCGGCGATGCGCTGAATCGGATCGGCAAAAAGGCTGCCATTTGTCTGCGCGAGCCCTCGCTCGGGCCGGTGTTCGGCATGAAGGGCGGGGCGGCCGGCGGCGGCTATGCGCAGGTTGTTCCGATGGAGGACATCAATCTGCATTTTACCGGCGATTTCGGTGCGATCGGCCTTGCCCACAATCTTCTCTCGGCAATGATCGACAATCATATTCACCATGGCAATGAGCTGAACTTCGATGTGCGGCGCATCGCTTGGAAGCGGGTCGTCGATATGAACGACCGCGCGCTGCGGCAGATCACCGTTGGGTTGGGCGGAGTTGGGAATGGATATCCTCGCGAGGACGGATTCGATATCGTGGTCGCCTCCGAGATCATGGCGATCTTCTGTCTTTCCACCTCGATCAAGGATTTGAAAGACCGGCTGGGACGGATCGTGGTCGGCTATACGCGAGACCAAAAGCCCATCCATGCGGCCGATTTGCAAGCGCATGGCGCCATGGCGGTGCTTTTAAAGAACGCGCTTAAACCAAACCTCGTGCAAACGCTCGAAAACAGCCCGGCCTTCATTCATGGCGGGCCTTTCGCCAATATCGCGCATGGCTGCAATTCCGTGCTTGCCACCAAGACCGCGCTGAAACTTGCTGACTATGTGGTGACCGAGGCGGGCTTTGGCGCCGATCTCGGTGCCGAAAAATTCGTCGACATCAAATGCCGCAAATCCGGTCTTCGTCCAAAGGCGGTGGTCATCGTCGCGACCATCCGCGCCCTCAAATATCACGGCGGCATCGAACTCAAGGAACTCAATCAGGAAAATCTCGACGGGTTGGCAAAAGGCGTCGCCAATTTGGAGCGTCACGTCAACAATATCCGCAACCATTTCGGACTGCCATGCATTGTCGCGATCAATCATTTTACGTTCGATACGGACGCCGAGATCGCGCTTTTGAAGACCAAAATGGCGCATCACGAAGCCCCGGTCGTGGTGTGCCGGCATTGGGCGGAAGGCGGCAAGGGCGCCGAGGAGCTGGCCCGCACGGTCGTCGACGTCATCGACAAAGTGCCGGGCGACTTCCAATTCGTTTATGAAGACGAAGCCCCGCTCTGGGATAAGGTGACGGCGATTGCCACAAAACTCTATGGCGCGAGCGAGGTTACCGCCGATTCGAAGATACGCGCGCAAATCAAAAAGTTGCAAGACAGCGGTTACGGCCACTATCCGGTTTGCATCGCAAAAACTCAATATTCATTTTCGACCGACGCAAAACTGCGCGGCGCGCCATCCCATCATGAGATCAATATCCGCGAAGTCCGGCTCGCCGCCGGCGCGGAGTTCGTCGTCATGGTGTGCGGCGAGATCATGACCATGCCGGGCTTGCCCAAGGTGCCGGCGGCGACCAAGATCGATCTCGACGACAGCGGCAAGGTCTCGGGGCTGTTTTAGCATTTTCATGCCGCAGCCGAAGGGTCATCAAGCGACGGTAGTGTGACCGTTGTGGACCAATTTTGAAATGTCGATTCCCGACTATCAGTCTCTCATGCTCCCCGTTCTCTCGGCGTCTTTGGACGGCGAAATCCGAATAGGGGAGCTTGTTGAGAAGCTCGCTGAAAAGCGTGCCTTAGCACCGGACGAGCGAGCGGAGTTGCTACCATCTGGCAAGCAAACGCTTTTCAGCAATCGCGTGCATTGGGCTAAAACTTACCTTAGCAAGGCTGGATTGCTCGAAAGCACAAGACGTGGATATTTTAAAATCACATCGCGTGGCCGGCAGGTGCTTGAGTCAAAACCAGTACGCCTCGACGTCAAGTTTCTTGATCAATTTGACGAGTTCAAGGAGTTCATGGAGCGGTCAAGGTTGGCCCAAGGGGTCACGAAGGATCAAAACTTAGCCTCGCCTCCAAATGCGCGGGAGATCGCCGCGCAGCCACCGAACGAGATAATGTTGACCGCACACAAACAAATCGAGTTCGCCCTCGCGCAGGATCTTCTTGAGCGGATTTGCAGCGCGCCGCCTGATTTTTTTGAACGCCTTATCGTGAAATTGCTTGTAAAAATGGGCTTCGGTGGATCCTCTGCCGCAGCTGGTCGCGCGCTCGGCCGCAGCGGCGACGACGGCGTTGATGGGGTGATTGATCAAGACGAACTCGGACTCGATCGGGTCTACATCCAGGCCAAGCGCTACGCGCTTGGCAACAATATTGGCTCAGGCGCGATAAGAGATTTTTTTGGAAGCCTCGACCGCCACAAGGCTACCAAGGGTCTATTTGTAACGACATCAGTATTTTCTCCATCCGCGACAGAAACCGCCCAATATCTTAGCAAGAGGATCGTCTTGATTGACGGCGAGCAGCTAGCAAAACTCATGATTCGCCACAATGTGGGATGCCGGGTCGAGGATACGCTTTACATTAAAAAAGTTGACGAAGATTTTTTCGAGTAGAGGTGCCCATAATGATTAAATCAGCAGCTGCTTTTGTCGCTACCTTCCTCCTCCTGCTGATGCCGGCATTGGCTCAAGAGCGGCCTAGCGGCCCTCCAGTAGCATCCGTAAAAATCAAACAAATTCAGCTGGCATTTATCGGATCGGGAGCTCTAGGAGGTGGAACGCTGAAATTTGATGGCCGATCCTATCCCATAAGTGTAGGCGGTTTAGGGATCGGCGGAATAGGCGCCTCGCGCCTCACCGCATCAGGAATGGTCTATGGGCTATCGAAACGGAAGGATTTTGTCGGCACTTATGTTCAGATTCGCTCCGGTTGGGCGCTGGGAGATCGTGGAAAAGGAACGCTTTGGCTGCGCAATGATAAGGGCGTCACTATGCGCCTGAACACCAAACGCCAGGGGTTGCAATTATCTCTGGGCGCCGACGGCGTCATTATCGGCTTCAAATAAAACAGCGTTCTATTTGCGAACGGCGCCCAGACGATGCTCTTCTCAGCACGCTGCTAGGGGATGATTTGGGCGGGATCCTCCGCCGCCGAAGCGGAGGACTGTTCGCGCCTGGAAAGCCATGCGTTCAAGCCGTCTATATCGACATAATCCCAATCGAAGCGCAGGCCGCCGATCTGGCGGCAGGGTCGATCTGGCTCGCCAAGATTGGAAAGAATGCTCGTCGCGAGGCTGAAATCATCGCCGCGCAAATAATAGCTTGGCGCCGCGATGACGGGCACACCCGCAGCCCTTGCCGCCTTGACGCCATTTTCCGAATCTTCAATCGCGACACAAAGCTGAGGATTGCACTTCAGCTCCTCAAGTGCGAAGCGATAAACGTCGGGCGCGGGTTTCTTGTGTGCCACCACATCACCCGCGGCGATCACCGCGAACCAGGATGGACCAACTTCGCCTAAAATCGTGTGCAGGACCGCATCGACGCTCTCCCGCAGCGACGTCGTGGCGATCGCGAGCCGCACGCCCCGTTCGTGGGCCTCAGTGATGAGGCGGCGAACACCCGGTCTCGCCGGCGCGGCGCCCGACGCTACAAGCGCGGCATAGCGGGTAGACGCCTCGTCGTAAATTTCGGCGAAACTGGCAAGCGCCTTTTCGCTGCCGCGCGGCTCCCATGCGCCGATATAATACTTAAGCCGCTCTTTGCCGCCGGTCACCTGGAGAAGTTCGCGATAAAGCTCCTTATCCCAGGTCCAGTTGAGCCCAAACGCCGCGAAGGCTTCGTTGAACGACTGTCTATGCGCCTCTTCGGTTTCGGCGAGCGTCCCGTCTACGTCGAATATCAGGGCCTCAAGCAGCATCGCGGCGTCGCTGTCTTTCGGCTGCCGCGCGGATCGCCGCGATATTCGCCGCATAACGCTCCGGGCCTCCCTTGAAAATTGCGGCGCCCGCGACAAGAGTGTCCGCACCCGCCGAAGCGGCGAGGGCCGCGGTCTCCGGATTGATCCCGCCATCCACCTCGATGCGGATCGCACGCGAGCCAATCATCGCCTTCACTTCCGCAACTTTGTCCACCGCCGAGGCAATAAAGGTCTGCCCGCCAAAACCTGGGTTGACCGACATGACCAGCACCAAATCGATCATATCGAGAACATTTTTTATGCTCGATGCCGGTGTTGCCGGGTTGAGCACGACCCCGGCCTTTTTGCCAAGTGCCCGGATTGCCTGCAGCGAGCGATGAAGATGCGGCCCGGCCTCGACGTGGACCGACATCGAATCCGCCCCAGCTTCCGCGAAGGCGGCAAGATAGGGGTCGCAAGGGGAAATCATAAGATGCACGTCGAAAGGAATTTTCGCATGCGGGCGCAAAGACCGCACGACTGCCGGGCCAATCGTGATGTTTGGCACGAAATGGCCGTCCATGACGTCGAGATGAATCCAATCGGCACCGGCGCCGACAATCGCCCGGATTTCTTCGCCGAGGTTGGCGAAATCGGCGGACAATATCGAGGGCGCAATGACCAAAGGCGTCATTTAATCCTGTCCGACATAAGTTAAGTTCACTATAAATCTCCGGTCTATTCCGCGGCGGTGCGCCGCGTCGTTAACATAGGCGCGGGCGCCGCGGCTTGCCTGAATAATGACCGGGGAATTGGTGGTGGCGGCCGCCTCAATGATCGCCAATCCTTGCTCCATATTGTTGATATTAAAAGCTGGGACGCCATAATCGTGCTCTGCCGCATGGTCGAGAAGCTGACGAAGTGTGATACGGGCCACGGGTTGTTTTTCCTCATGGATTATGAATCGGTGCCTTAAGGATAGCCTAGCGGGGGCCTCCCGGCTATCAAGGATAATTTTTCGCGGGCACCGCAAAATTCAAGCCGGAAATGCCCTCGTCAAACCATGAGCGGAGCGATCACACAATGCGGCGAATATGCCTCAGAATGCGCGCCGCCGCCGCTCGACTAGCTGTAAGACGAACGGCGTCAAAATCAACTGCATCGCAAGATCGAGCTTGGCGCCTGGAATTACAATTGAGTTAGCTCGCGACATAAAACTGTCGTGGATCATCGAATGCAAATAGGGAAAATCGATACCGCGTGGTTTGGCGAAGCGGATGATCACCATCGACTCGTCGGCGGTTGGGATCCAGCGCGCGGCAAAGGGATTAGAAGTATCGACGGTCGGCACCCGCTGGAAATTGATGTCCGTCTTGGTAAACTGCGGACAAATGTAGTGGACATAATCGGGCATTCGCCGCAACATAATGTCCATCACCGCTTCCGTCGAATAGCCGCGCGAGGAACAGTCGCGCCGGATTTTTTGAATCCATTCGAGGTTGATGACCGGCACGACGCCGATCTTCAGGTCGGGATATTGCGCAATATTCACCTCGTCTGTTTTGACGGCGCCGTGCAGCCCTTCATAGAACAGTAGATCGCTTTGCGGGGGCAAAGCCTCCCAGCCGGTGAAAGTTCCGGCAGGGTAGCCATAGAACGCAGCCTCTTCGTCGTCATGAATATAATGCCGTGTCTTGCCAGTGCCAGATTCATCGTAGCTGCGAAACACGGCTTCGAGCTCCGCCAAAAGGTTGGCGCCGGGGCCGAAATGGCTGAAATTGCGGTTGCCCTTCAACTCCTCCAGGGCCATCATGGCGTTCATTTCATCGCGATCGTATCGATGGAACGCATCGCCTTCGATAAAGGCCGCCGCGATCTGCTCGCGCCGGAAAATCTGTTCGAAGGTGCGCCTGACGGATGTCGTTCCAGACCCTGAAGAACCGGTCACCGAAATGATCGGATATTTCGCGGACACGTCAGCCTCTTCTTTGTCAGCTTTTGCTTTTCATGGACGCATGAGGCCCCGCTTGCCGAATAATGGCGCGCGCACAGAAAATTGCGGATCGCTATGATAGCGGGCAACGAGCTTAACCGACCCCGCCGAGCCAAAGACAAGCGGCACCCGCGCGTGGACGGCCGAGGGAACGATGTCGAGAATGGGGTGCACACCGTCGGTCGCGATCCCCGCGGCCCGCTCCACGATGAAAGCGATCGGATTGGCCTCGTAAAGGAGCCGCAGACGCCCATGGTTATAACCGGCCCGCTGATCGCCAGGATAAAGGAAAATCCCGCCGCGCAGCAAAATCCGGTAGGTGTCGGCGACGAGCGAGCCTGTCCAACGCATATTGTGTTCGTGCTTCAGAGGTCCTTCAGTCCCTTGCTCGCAATCGTCGATAAAGGCCCGGACAGGAGCCTCCCAATGCCGGTAGTTGGAGGCGTTGATGGCGTATTCGGCACTTTCCCGCGCGATAACCGGGGCAGATACCGCCAGATAGAACCGGCCATCCCGCCGGTCCAGGGTGAAGATTTGGGTTTGCCCGCTGCCCAAAGCGAAGACGATCGACGTCTGTGGCCCATAAATGACAAAACCGGCGGCAATCTGCATCCGCCCTGGTTGCAGGAAATGGGTTTCCGCACCGTCGGCGTTGGCAAGCACGGGAAGAATCGAGAAGATCGTACCGATCGAAACATTGGCATCGATATTCGAGGAGCCATCGAGCGGATCCATCGCAACCGCGAGCGGGCCCGCGGAATCGAGAACCATGGGCTCGCCCATTTCCTCGGAGACAATAGCCGCCACCGGAGCCTGCCGGAACGCGTCCACGAACATGTCATTGGCGAGAACGTCCAGTTTCTTCTGAACATCGCCGTCCGTGTTCGTGCTGGCGCAGCTGGCACCGAGCTGGCCATTTAAGCGGCCGAGACCGATAAGGGCGGACATTTCGATGGCCGCCGCCGCAATGGCGCGAAGAACCCTGGCGGCGGCGCCCAAACGGGCGTCCAGGGCCACCGCTTGATCGAGATAGGCGTCGAAGGTCCCGGCAATCTCCGGCATGGCTAGCCTTATCGCTCTTGTTTGCCGCCCAATGTGGCGCAAAGCTGCCGGAAATAAAAGCGAATAAATTTGAGTTTGACCGGCGAAGATTTAATGTCAGCCGAAGCGCTGGCCGGCAGGGCGGCAGTTGGACCCGTAAAGGCATCGGGCTGGACCGCGGCTGTGACCTGAAGTGCACATTGGTGAAGATCCGGTTGAGATTAAGCTCGGCGAGGGAGATACCAGCATCCCGTTGTTCGGCACGCCGGCGGGCGGCTTCGATTGAACCATGCCGGCCGAGGGCCCGAAAGCGCCTCGCGGCTCAAGTGAAACGAGGGACGGGAGTTCATCATGGACCAAGTCCATTTCGGAATCGAACAAATCACGCGAGAAGATCGCGCCTATAAAGGATCGCGTTTTTCGGAGGTGCGCGATGCGATCTTCGCCAACCCCTACCAAAAAGTCTGGGGCCGCGAAGGCGAGCCGCCGCTTCCTCATCACGAGGTGACGCTCGCAAATTTACTGCGCGGTTTGTTACCTTTTGGAAGGCATTACTTCTTTGGCGAAGCTTGCAAACGGACTGTCGATTCCCATGCTGATTTGCGCTGGGGTCCGGACCGGAAGGGGTTTCGCCGTATCATTCATACAAACGGCGTATGCCTGACCGGAATGTGGGAGATCACGGAGAATACTAAGTACTCGGGCTATTTCAGGCAGGGCAGCCGGGGCTTGTTTGTGGCACGCTATTCCTGCGGCACCGCCGCAATTCGTCGTGGCGAGCTTCGCCTGTTGGCGCTGGCCGGTAAGCTTTTTCCAACCACCGACCCCAATCATGTCGAGCCGCTTCATACGGCAAACATCGTCGCGATGGAGGACATTGCGGGCACCTACACCGCCTATATCAACGACGTCGAGCTTCGTAATGCTCCCGATATCACTTTCTGGCGGGCGCCCGGCCTGATCATTCCGGCACTTGTTTTTACTCTCGTCGATAAGCAAGCCGGCCTGCGTCAGGTCTATTCAATCGCCGAACTCGGCAAGCCGCAGGAGGAACCCACGCGCTCACCCGATTTCATGCGCCTCCTCGTCGCGCCCGGTCAACCGAGGATCGAAGGGGAAAAGCTCGATATACGCGAAGAAGTCTTGGGCCAGATTTTCGACAAAGGCGATCCTTCACCAAAACGCAAACTCGTCTTTCACGTTGAAGTGACGGATGAAGGGAAGGCACAGTTGGGTTTCGGTTCCCTGAGGCAAAGCTTCAAGAATTGGCGCAGAATCGGCTCCCTGACCTTCGATAATGCGGTCGCGTCCTACAATGGCGATTTCGTCATTCATTTCAATCATCCGGGCTGGCGCGACGACAGAAACAATCCGGCGACAGCCTATCGCGCCGCCCTCTCGCGAGGATAGAAAAAAGCAAACGTATCGAGGTTGCTCGACGATACCATCATGGATTGGCGGCCCCGGATATGCCCGGAGCCGCAACGCCCTAGGATTTAGGCGCTTTTCTTGAATTTCGCCGCTTCCTCGGAGCCGCCGGTCGCATTGCCCGCGCTGTAGGAATGCGCGCCGACGCCTGCGAGCTTGCCGTTATCGACGATGAGATATTCGTCGCGGATCGGCCGGCCTTCGAACTAGCATTCCAGGATTTCCCGCGTGCCGGCGGCGTAACGCGTCTGCGCGGAAAGAGAGGTTCCGGAAATATGCGGCGTCATGCCATGATGCGGCATGGTGCGCCAGGGATGGTCCTTCGGCGCCGGCTGCGGAAACCAGACATCGCCCGCATAGCCCGCCAATTGGCCGCTTTCGAGCGCGCGCACGATGGCGTCGCGATCGCAGATTTTTCCGCGCGCCGTGTTCACGATATAGGCGCCGCGCTTCATCTTGGCGAGCATCTTGTCGTTGAAAAGATTCTCCGTCTCCGGATGCAGCGGGCATTGATCGTCACGACATCGCAGACCTTGACCATGTCCTCGACGTTCGGATGCCAGGCGAGATTCAGCTCCTTCTCGACGCGCTTCCGGCAGCCGATGGCGGTCGAAATAGTGGAGATGCATGTCGAATGGCTTCAGGCGGCGCAATACGGCAAGACCGATGCGCCCGGCCGCGACGGTGCCGACATGCATGCCTTCGACATCATAAGAGCGCGCGACGCAGTCGGCGATATTCCAGCCGCCTTTCACCACCCACTGGTACGAGGGAATGTAATTGCGCACGAGCGACAGGATCATCATCACCACATGCTCGGCGACGCTGATCGAATTGCAATAGGTGACCTCGGCGACCGTGACGCCGCGGTTCATCGCGGCCTGCAGGTCGACGTGGTCGGAGCCGATGCCGGCGGTGAGCACAAGTTTCAGTTTCGGCGCCTTGGCGATCCGTTCGGCGGTCATATAGGCGGGCCAGAACGGCTGCGAGATAACGATCTCGGCGTCGTGCAGTTCGCGTTCGAGGACCGAATCCGGGCCGTCCTTGTCGGAGGTCACGACAAGCTTATGGCCGAGCGATTCGAGATATTTCCGCAATCCCAATTCGCCGGACACGCTGCCGAGCAGTGCTGCCGGGCTTGAAATCGATCGCTTTGGGCGTCGGGAAGGTCTGGCCGCCAGGATAATGATCGATTTTGGGAAGATCGTCTCGCGGATAGGACTTTCGGATAGCCGTCGACCGGATCATCATAAAGAACGCAAACAACCTTTGCCATCACGTTCTCCTTTAGTTGTATCATGCTGGAATACAAGAAGAAGAGCCATTCTCTCAAGTTTAAGCCGAACATTCTTCGAAGACTCGCACGAATGTACTATGTTGTCCGGAAAACCAGAGTTTCAAGCGTTTCCTCGTTTGTCTGATGACGAGGCGTTTCGGATATAATTTTGCTCGCCTCGGCGAGCTCAAACTCTTCCTAAACACGATCTTTATCCAATGAAATCTTTTGAACGATCGATAGGAAAGGCTGATCATTTTTGCCGCGCGCCGCCGCCGCGAGCCCATCCTCGAAATCGGCGCCGCGTGTGCAGGCGATGAGCGCATTTGCCATCGGCGGCAATGGATCGCGATCGGTCAAAACGAGCCCGATGACCTGGCCGTGCATCGGCTCGACAAGATCGATTCCCACCAAATCGAGCGGACCGGCGAACACATAAAACAATGTGTGCGGGACAATGCTGGCAAGCCTCCATGCCGGAGGTACGAACAGATGCCGAGGAAGGAATTGCTGACAACCAGCGGCTTTGCTTTGACTTCCAGCGACTCAAAAACCGCGTTGATGATGCGGCGGTTCTGCATGTCCTCGCTCAAGCAGGCAGAGCCGCTCCCCGGCTGCCTCCCGCCACGAGATCGTCCGGCGCCCTTCGTAGCGGCTGTCCGCGCTGGTCACGAAGACATAGCGCTCCTTGTAGAGAGGGACCCGGCGCACATGTTCCAAAGGCTCGTTATCAAGGTAGGTGACGCCGGCATCAAGCTCGAATGCGTCGAGTCCTTTCTGGATCGACCGTGACGTCATGGACGTCACCTCGACCGTCGCCGCGGGATGGGCGGAAGAAAATCGAGCCGTCAGACATGATACCAACGGCATCGCGGCCGGGATGACGCCAAGCCGCAGCGATCCCGAAAGCCCGCTGCTGAGACCCGTGAGATCGATCCGCAAGCCATCGTAGTCGTTGAGAATTTGCCGCGCCCAGGCGAGTACCCTTTCGCCTTCGGCGGTAAGGCCCAGAAACCGGTGGCCGCGAACGACAAGCCGGAACTTCGAGATCATCCTCAAGCTTGCGGATCGCAGCCGAAAGCGTCGGCTGGGAAATGTGGCATGCCTCCGCCGCCCGCGCGAAATGCTTTTCGCGCGCGAGCGTGACGAAATAGCTGAGATGGCGAAGAAACATCGAGTAAATGACCGCCGCGCGTCAAGCCGCCGGATCAGTTATATTATAAAATTATATAACGATACCAGTCCGACGCGGCGGCGGGCCCCTGTCGTCTAAGCTGCGCCTGCCGAGTGCACGCCACCGCCGGCGGCGAAAACATCGTGCAGAAAATCCCCGCGCCAGCGCTATTCCCGCATCATCGATGGCATGGCCGAGGCCAGGCCTCGCCACCGCCTTCACCGGGACGCCCGCAGCTTCGAGCAAGGTCTTTGCGTGGGCCATCGCCTGAAAAGGCACGACATCGTCCGCCTCGCCATGCACGAGGAGAACTGGCGGTTTGCTAGGAATCTCGCTGTGCTGCGCTGCGCCCCCCGGCAGGGCTCCGGAAAAGGCGGCGACGCCCGCGATTTGCTTCGCCGTCGCAATCCGGCGTAGAGCGCGGTCGCGGCGCCTTGCGAGAAACCGGCGAGCGCCAAGTTGGGAGTCGTCGAGCCTGCGGCTGGCCAGCAGTTCGTCGAGAAAGCGATCGAGAATGGCGGCCGCTTGCCCGCACTCCGGCGAGCAGCTTTTCCGGCGCTCGGTCCTGCCAAGCTAAACCATTGCCGTCCCCCGGCGCATAATCACACGGAAACGGCGCATTAGGGAGCAATGAACTCCGCCTCCGGCAGAAGCTTTTGCCAAGCGCGGGCAAGGAAAGCAGGTCATGGCCATTGGCGGCGACCCCGTGCAGAAGAACCACCAGATGGGCCGTTTTGCCGCCGGAAAGCGGCGCGACCTCAGGCCCGTCGAGTTGCATGGGTATCGGTCCTTCCCGCCCCCGCCGGCTTTGACACTCGCGCAGTGTCCACGCAGGACAAGTAGCCATAAAAAGATTTGTATATCAATGGAGTACGTCAAAATTTGGCAGCGCCCGCCTGGTAAAATTTTGAGCGAAACGTGATATTGGCGCGCCCTGACTGAACTCTAACGCGTTGCAGCTCCTCAGAGCTCACCGGTGGCGTCCGCCATTTCGAGGGAGGCGCATTTCCTAAAAGCGCCCACAAATCGGTCGCAAAACCCAATCATGAAGGTAATAGTCTCAGGGAGCTGCCTCGCGCCATGAAAAAAGATGTGCCTCGCCGTTATCTGCTCGCGCCGCCTGTCTTTAATTTGGCCTTTTATCCGCTCCTCTTCGCGGCAGCCTTGCGCGCCGTCTGCCTTAGGGCGTCAACGCCGGACGCAGCCGAATGATCGACGCCTCCCGCAACCGCATTGTGCGGCTTTGCACCGGCCTGGTGGCGGCATGGGCCGTTTTGTATGGCGGCGAAATTTGCGCGCACGCGCAGACGGGCTTGGGCCCGCAGCAGCCGGGCAAATCCGCAACGCCATCCACCGCGCCGCCGGTGACAGAATTCCTTGCCGGTTCCTGCGCGGCTTGGCGGCGCGGCGGATTTCGCCTTCGCGGCGTATCAGCGCGGCAATTATGTGACCGCAATGCGCGAAGCGATGAAACGGATCGAGGCCGATCCTGGCGACGGACCAGCCATGACCCTCATCGGCGAGCTTTATTTGCATGGCCTCGGCGTCCGGAGCGATGCCACCGAAGCAGCTCGTTGGTATAAACTCGCGGCCGAGCGCTCCGACCCAGCGGGCATGTTTGCCCTCGGGATCGCTAAACTCAACGGTGAGGGCGTGCCGCAGGATCGCGCCGGAGCGGCGGGGCTTTTCGAACAGGCGGCGGCGCAAAACCATCCCGGCGCGCTCTATAACCTTGGCGTTCTGGCGCTCGGAAACGCTGGCGGCGCCCCGGATTACGAAAAAGCCGCGCGGCTCTTCAAACAATCCGCCGAACTTGGGCTTTCCGATGCTGCTTATGCGTTGGGCCTATTGTACAGGAAAGGCACCGGTGTCGAACAAAGCGACGCGCTTGCCGCGCTGTGGATTGGCCGCGCGGCGCGGGACGATAACGTTCCCGCGCAAGTCGAATACGCGATCATGCTTTTCAACGGTATCGGTGTTGAGAAGGATGAAACGGCGGCGGCGAAGCTCTTTCTCAAGGCGGCGGCGCGCAACAATCCCGTCGCGCAAAACCGCGCCGCGCGCATTCTGGCGGCCGGGCGCGGCCTGCCAAAGGATATGGTCGAAGCGATGAAATGGCATCTTCTCGCAAAGGCCGCCGGAGAGAAGGATGCGTGGCTCGACGGCGAATTGGCCAAGCTCTCGGCACAGGAGAAATCCGCCGTCGAGGCGAGCTTGCATCAATATGTGGGGAACTGAGAGCGAAGCGCGCCGCCGCCGGCGCAATCAGGATCGAGCAGGAAAGATGCCAATCACACATTGGACTGCGGGCGTAGTCCAGCCGCGTGACCGCAAGTAAAAATTTGATGGCCGGCGGCGTGGTCCCCGGAGGCAAGAGAGAGTGACGTGAAACTTCGGGTCGGTTACGAACTGCAATACGAATTTCCACAGCCCACTCCGCTGATCGCGATGCTCAATGTCCATTTCTCGCGTGTTGCGGATCTCGCCGCGCCGGATCACATCGTCATCAGCCCCCCAGTCCCCGTGTCGTGCTACCGCGATGGTTTTGGCAATTGGTGCAGCCGCATGGTTGCACCCGCAGGGCATGTGCGCTTATCGACCGACGCTGTCGTGACTGATTCCGGTCTGCCCGATCCGGTGGTGCCGGACGCTGGCCAGATCGCGGTGGAGAAGCTCCCGGAAGAGGCCATCGTCTTTCTTCTTGCGAGTCGTTTCTGCGATAGCGACCGGTTGTTGGATTTGGCCTGGACTCTGTTCAAGGATTCGACCCCGGGCTGGGCGCGCGTCCAGGCAATCTGCGATTTCGTCAATCAGCGGATCAAGTTCGGCTACGAGCACGCCCGGGTGACGAGGACGGCGTCGGAAGCCTACCAGGAAGGTGTGGGAGTCTGCCGAGACTATACGCATTTGGCGGTCGCGTTCTGCCGGGCCTTGAACATTCCGGCCCGCTACTGCACCGGATATCTGGGCGACGCCGGCACCCCGCCACCCTTTCCGCCCGGCGATTTCGCGGCGTGGTTCGAGGTCTACCTCGGCGGGCAATGGCATACTTTTGACGCGAGGAATAACGTGCCCAGAATAGGAAGGGTTTTGCTGGCGCGGGGACGCGACGCGGCAGATGTCGCGATCACCACGACGTTCGGTCCCAATAAACTCGCGAGCTTCCGAGTCTGGACCGACGAAATTTTGGACGGGCAGGCGTGAGAGCCTCCTTTTAGACGAGGATCGGTAGGAACGAAATGTTAGCCGGGAAACCGCAATTCAATCCGCACGCACGCGCTCCAATCGGACGCAACGCTCCGGGATGATGCGATGACCGGCCGGCGCGCGGCTTGCCTCTTCTTTCACTTTCACGCTACAAGGGCGCTGTCGTCCTGCGGCTAACGCTGGGTAGTGTAACCGCCCCGGAACGATAAATCCGGTGCGGCCAATGAATTGGGAGAATGAAACATGCGACAGTTCTTGCTGGCTTCGGCCGCCATTGCGTGCCTGGGCTCAGGTGCGAATGCGCAGACGCAATTGAACGCCTATGCTGACAAGGACGGCTATATTGACGTTCAGGCTTTGACCTGCGCGCAGCTCGCCAACACCTTTCAGGAAGACGCAAACTATCTGACGATTTGGTACAGCGGCTGGTACAATGGCCTCGCCAAAAGACATCACGCGAACATTCCACGCTCCAAGGAAGTCGAGCATGAAGTGATCGTCTATTGCAAGGCCAATCCGGATAAGAAAATCATCAAGGCCATCGATATCGTGATCAAGCAAATGCGCAAAGAGCGCGGCATCGAAATCTCGAAATGAAATTAGGACGTTGGAGCGTGTCCTCGTAGGACATGCTCCAACTTTTCGATTTGGAACTTGTCGATGTCGCGACGCAGCCCTTAGGGAGATGGCCAAAGGCATACGTTCGACCCACGCAACATCGTCCCACGGATCGGCAGGGTTTTGCTTGCCAGGGGACGCGACGCCACCGACGTCGCGATCACCACGACGTTCGGCGCCAATAAACTCGTGAGCTTCCGGGTCTGGACCGACGAAATTTTGGACTAGCAAGCATAGCGGCCCTTCGGCCCAGCCTTGATTTACATTTATTTTTCTTTCTTGAGCCGCTTCAGCCATAGCCGGGCCTGGGCGCGGACGCATTTGGGCGCGGTGCCGCCAAAGCTGGTCCGGCTGCGCACCGAATTCTCGATGCCGAGCACCGTAAAGACCTCCTCGCTGATTCGCGGCTCGACCGCTCGCATTTCGGCGAGAGACAGCTGTTCTAGGCCCTTTGCCTGCGCGGCGGCAATGGCGACGAGGCGCCCGGTGACGTGGTGCGCCTCGCGGAACGGAATGTTCAGGGTCCGCACCAGCCAATCGGCGAGATCGGTCGCGGTGGCATAGCCAAAACCTGCGGCGGCCTTCATGCGGTCGAGATCGGGAGTAAGATCGCCAACCATCCCGGTCATGGCGGCTAGGCACAGCGAAAGCGAATGCAGCGCGTCGAAAGTGCCTTCCTTGTCTTCCTGCAAATCCTTCGAATAGGCGAGCGGCAGCCCCTTCATCACGACAAGGAGGCCGTTGAGCGCGCCGATGATCCGGCCGGACTTGGCCCGGATCAGCTCCGCCGCGTCGGGATTGCGCTTTTGCGGCATGATCGAAGAGCCGGTCGAAAATTCATCCGACAGAGCCACGAAGCCGAATTGCGGCGTCGCCCAGAGCACGATCTCCTCGGCGAAGCGGGACAGATGAATGGCGCAAATCGCGGCAGCGCTCAATGTTTCCAAGACAAAATCGCGATCGGCCACGCTGTCGAGCGAGTTCGCCGTGGGCCGGTCGAAGCCAAGCGCCTTTGCAGTCAATTGCCGGTCGATCGGAAACGAGGTTCCAGCGAGCGCCGCGGCGCCGAGCGGCGATTCATTGAGGCGCGAGCGGGCGTCGCGCAATCTTGAACGGTCGCGGGCAAACATCTCCACATAGGCCAAAAGATGATGACCAAAGGTGACGGGCTGCGCCGGTTGCAGATGGGTAAACCCCGGCATCACGCTTTCCGCATGGGCGAGCGCCTTTCCGGCAAGCGCCAGCTTGCAGGCCACGCAATTGCTCGTCGAGCGCGTCGATGGTGTCGCGAATCCAGAGGCGGAAATCGAGCGCGACCTGATCGTTGCGCGAGCGCGCCGTGTGAAGCCGCCCCGCCACGGGCCCGATCAACTCCGCGAGCCGCGCCTCGATGTTCATATGAATATCTTCGAGCGCGCGCGAAAATTTGAATGTTCCGGCCTCGATTTCCGCCGGCGATTTCGTCTAAGCCGTGACTGATCGCTTGCGCGTCCGGGGGCTCAAATATACCGGTTTCTGCCAGCATGGCGACGTGCGCCTTGGACCCTTCTATATCGTGGCGGGCAAGTCTGAAGTCGAAACCGATCGAGGCATTGATTTCTTCCATGATGACGTCAGGGCCGCTCGCGAACCGGCCGCCCCACATTTTGTTGTTCATGGTCTCGCGCTCTTCATCAAAAAACCAATGACCGCATGACCCAAATTGATCCCAAACAAGATCCCGCGCCGCTCGTTTCGCGCGATGGTCGCGTTCGCGGCAGTGGCCTTGGCCGTGACGGCGCTGGGCTTTGTCCTATACGGGATCAAGGCGCCGGGCGGCAAGGAAACAGCCGAAACCCCGGCATGTCCCGGCGCGGCGGCGTCGGCGGCGCGGCTAAAACCGCTGGTGCATGGCGAGATCGCGGCCTTGAGCCTTGCGCCGCAGCCAAAGCCTCTTACCCGAGATCAGTTTCGTCGCGCCGAGGGGCACGAAGGCCAGTCTGGCGGATTTCAAGGGGCGCACGGTTCTGCTTAACCTATGGGCAAGTTGGTGCTTGCCCTGCCGGCAGGAAATGCCCGCGCTCGACCGTCTGCAAGGCCAGCGCGGATCCAAGGATTTTATGGTTGTCGCGGTAAATATCGATACGTCAAAGCTCGAACGGACGAAGACATTTTGGGACGAAACCGGGGTAAAAAATCTCAAGCTTTATAGCGGATAATACAGCAGGCGTGTTTGAAACCCTGAAACAGACGGGCAAGGTGATCGGCCTGCCGAGCGACGATGCTCATCGGCAAGGATGGCTGCGAAATCGGCACCATGGCTGGACCGGCCCAATGGGATTTGGACGATGCCTTGGCACTGTTGAACGCCATTCAAGAGTGATCGCGGAGTGCCGCGCGGGCACTCTCATGCCGCGGGGGTTCGCGATCCTTCAGTCGCGCCTCCACTTCCTCATCGGTCAGACGCGCGTCGTAAATCGAGCGCGGTTCGATGGTGCGCGAGACCAGCGTGGCGGTGACCACCGCCAGCAGCAGCGGCACGATGAACGACCGGTCGCGCCCGGTCAGTTCCATCATCAGTACCACCGCCGAGATCGGTCCTTGCGTCGTGGCCGCCAGCACGGCTGCCGCGCCGACCACGGCAAACTCACCCGCCGGGCACGCCCGGCCGAAGCCACGACCAAGCATGGCCCAAGCACGCCGCCCAGCAGCGCCCCAAGCGTGAGCGACGGGTGTAAATAGTCCGCCCGGCGCGCCGCTGCCTAGGCACAGGACGGTCGCCAGCGGGCTTGAGCGAGCAGCGGCGAGCAGCATCGCGAAAGGGAACTTGTCCGCGAAGACGAGTTCGGACATGTCCTTGCCGTTGCCGAGCAACTGTGGAAACCAGATCGAGACCAGGCCAAGCAGCCGAGCGCCACACGGGTGCGAGCAGTCGTCGCCATCCCGTTGGCTTGTGCGGTCGGCCCAGGCGATTACCCGGACGTAGCCGACCGAGACGAGGCCGGCGATTGGCCCGGCCAGCAGCGCCCAGACCGCGATCGAGAACGGGGCGGGATAGTCGGGGATCGGGTAGGTCGGCGCATCGGGCAGCACCAGCCACGACACCGCCGTGGCGATGAGCGAGGCCATCATCGCCGGCAGCACCAGCCGCAACGAGAGCGCTCCGCGCAGCACTTCGAGGGCGAACAGCGCGCCGCCGAGCGGGACGCCGTAGGCCGCCGCCATGCCGGCGCCGCCGCCGCAGGCGACCAGCAGCCGGCGTTGTTCGTCGGACAGGCGGCACCTGTCCGACAACGACATTGGCGAACACCGCCCCCGCCTGCTTGGGCGCGCCCTCGCGCCCGAGCGAAGCGCCCATGCCGACGATGACGATCGACAGCACGGCGCTGCCGAGCGTGCGCAGCGCTGGCAACCGGCCGGCGGAAAACCAGATCGCCGCAGTGATGTCGATGCTGTTGCCGCTGGACAGGCGCCCAAGCACGATCTGCCCTGCGCCGGTAATCACACCTGCTCCCAGCAGCATCAGAATATGATGCCAAGCTCCGGCCTGTGCCGCGGCGTCTGTTAGCGTGCCGGGACCAGGCCACGCCAGATGCTGCACCATTTCCAGCAGGCGCATTAGCGCGGCCGCGCTGATGCCGGTAGCGACGCCGGTCAGCAGCACGGCCAGCCAAAAGCGTCCTGCGCCGGGTTGCATAAGTGTGGCAGGCACTCCTTCGTGGTCAGACGCAGGCCCCTGAGATCGTCCCAAACCTTTCACAGCGCCTCGACCTTATGATTGCTGGGACTGATGGTGGCCTGTCATCGGATTTTTGGTATTGAGCGGCCGGTGTGGCAACGCCAGCCCAGCGCCGAAAATGCGCGGCAAGTCGAAATTCAAGCCGACCCGCTACTTACCGCTCCGCCAGACCGCCCCGGCAGTTTGTATGACTTGGCGCGCGCAGTCCAGCTCTCAAAAGCCCGATGCGCCCTTCATGACCTCGTCGGCGGTCTTTTTTTGCTCCTGGCTCAAAATCGCATAAAGCGGCCGTACCGCAGTCTCCATCGCGCGAATTGATTTGAGCCGCACCATCAAGCGCGCTGCCATCATTCCGAGCGAATTGGGCAGACTGGCGGACATCATCTTCAAGCGGGACTTTTCGTTCTCCGTCGTCTTGCAAAGGCGCGCAGTTTTTTCCTTGTCGGCACGGAACGCGTTGGCGAAAACATTCCATTGCGGCATTTGAGCGTCAGTGATTTTGAGTTCCGTTTTCAGATAGGCGAGCTGGCCGTCGATGTGTTCATCCATGCGGCACGTCGCCCCTCGTTCCGTCTGCATTCCTGCCCCACTCGTCCGTGGATCCATCGATCCAGGCATGGTCTGCCCTTGGGCGACGACAGTGCCAAAACCACCGTCGACGCTCACAATCAAAGCAACCGCGGACATC
>CAWKON010000025.1:0-122624 GCA_963851225.1 uncultured Alphaproteobacteria bacterium
CCGCGAGTTGGGCCAAACCTAAATAGCCTTGCTCGAATCTGAGACGCTTGCCTCTGTGAGGCGGGGAGTGCGAGAGCGACGCCAACAATGTAGCTCAGGCTTTCCAGCCTGACGGCCGCGGCCATGGGCCCTCGAACCGAAGATTTTCACCACAGAGTCGCAGAGGACACAGAGGAACACAAAATCGAAGAGATCGGCCCACCTGATTGGATTCTCTTCTCTGTGTGCTCTGAGTCTCTGTGGTGCGTCTTGTTTGGTTTGTTACGCGATGAGACTTGGCCGCCATGTCAGGCTGGAAAGGTGGAAAGCCTGACGTACGAACGTCGCGACGGCCCGATGGTCTCCCAAATATCACGAAATGTCATTGAGGCGCGATGGAATTTTGCCGTCGTGCCTCAGCCCCCGAATAGGTCGACGACTCGACACCTGTGGTCAGCGGGCAGGCGATGGACGCGAGCTTGGCGGCGTCAGCCATCTGCCCAAGGAATTCGTTGTCGATCGCATCGCGCTGGGCGAGCGGGCTGGGGGACCTCGCCAAAAACTGCCACCTACTGCCATCTACTGCCAAACTGTAGCCGCAGAACCGCTACGACCGTGTCAATGCGTTTTATCTCTTGCCCTTCGAGGGCGTGCCGGCCAGCCTCCCCCTCACATGCCCTTCGGGCGACCTCTTCCCCGCTGGGCGAGGTAGATAGCGGTCTCGGACGCCAGACGCGACCGCATCCATAGGGCAATTCGCCTGCGATCCTGGCCCGGATGGGACCGGCGGCGAGACGGTCGTCGATCATATCCGGCTCTTTCCGCTTGGAACGAACGCATGCCTCAGAATAGCTCAGGCTCCGTCAACCCGGCTGCTGATCTTGTCGGCGAGACGGGTCAGGATCAGATCGCCGGTTTTGACGTCGTCGGTTGCTACGTACCAGGGTCTTGCCATCAGCGAGCAACGTCAACTGTATCCGCGGGCCAGCACGGCCAGCGGGCTCGGCGCCTCGAGGCTGGCGGCGAGCCGGACGCGCAGTGAGACGGCGCTTGACCAGGTCGTTTGGAGTGCTAACGCGCCCTCTCCGGGACAGTTGCTCGAGGCGGGCGCGGGCGTCGCGCAGACGGCCCACGCCCGCGATGCGCATGTCGTTGGTCGTGCCGGTCTTGCCGGCGAGATGCTTGCCGACTTCCTTGATCGCCACGCCGGTGCCGCGCTGGATGACCCCTTCCATGATCGAGGTGATCTGATAGGCGGTGAGCGGATCGAGGACTTGCTCGCGTTTGTCGATTAGTCTGGGCTCTTCTTGATTTTCCCATGCCGGCGCGTCGCATCCCTCGCAAATTCGTTCATCATGCCGGTAGATCGTATGGCCCCAGCGGTCCTGGATGCGGTCGATCAAGGTTTCCTTGATTCTCTTGCCGCCGTTGGCGAGCATCGAATAGGCGGTGGTCAGGCGCATCAAGGTCGTTTCGCCGGCGCCAAGCGAGTTCGCGAGGTAGGGCGGCAGATCGTCGTAGATGCCGAAGCGCTTGGCATATTCGGCGATGAGCGGCATGCCGACATCACGGGCAAGCCGCACGGTCATCTGATTGATCGAATGTTCGACCCCATAGCGCAAAGTGTGCGGACCGCTCGATGTGCCCTCGAAATTTTCCGGCCGCCAAACTCCAAGACCCGGTCCCTGATCGATTTCGATCGGAGCATCGAGAACGATGGACGATGGCGTATAGCCATTGTCGAGCGCGGTCGCATAAACAAAAGGCTTGAACGAGGAGCCCGGCTGGCGCATCGCCTGCGTCGCGCGGTTGAACTCGGACTGGTCGAAGGAAAACCCTCCGACCATGGCGAACACGCGGCCGGTGTAGGGGTCCATCACGATGATCGCGCCGCTCACTTCCGGGATTTGCCGCAGCCGGTACTGCTGGGGCTTTCCGTCGATCGGCTCAACATAAACGACATCGCCCGGCCCAAGCGAAGCGCGCGAGCCCGCGCCCCGGGTCCAGTGCAGCGCCGGAATGTTGGTGAGCATGCCGGATTCCCGTTCGCGCTCGATCTCGCCGGATTTTTCACGGCGGGGTTGCAAGCCGATGCGGGCGCCGGCATTCGCTGGCATCGAGAACGACGGCAAGCCGCCATGGCGCGACATCGCCCAAGGCCGGAACATCGGCAAGCGGAATCCCCCAATCCTGACTGATGTCGATATGGCGCATGGGGCCACGGAAGCCATGCGCCTCGTCGTAGCGGACAAGGCCATCGACCAGGGCGCGCCTTGCCATCAGCTGCATCTTCGGATCGAGCGTGCTGCGAACCGAAAGACCGCCTTCATAGAGCTTCTTTTCGCCGTAACGATCGCTGAGCTCGCGGCGAACCTCCTCGGCGAAAAAGCCGGCGGCGAAAGCATTGGGCGAAAGGACCCGCGGATTGACGCCGAGCGGCTCGGCCTTGGCTTTTTCGCCGTCCTCGCGCGAGACATAGCCATTCTCGACCATGCGGTCGATGACCCAATTGCGCCGCTCGATCGCCCGTTCGCGCTTCAAGAAAGGATGATAATTGTTCGGCGCCTTCGGCAAGGCGGCGAGATAGGCGGCCTGGGCGATCGTCAGCTCATGCACGGACTTGCCGAAGTAATTCAGCGCCGCGGCGGCGACGCCGTAATTCCCGAGCCCGAGATAGATTTCGTTGAGATAAAGCTCGAGAATCTTCTCCTTGGAATAGGCGCCCTCGATCCGGAACGAGAGGAGGGCCTCCGCGGATTTTCCGCTCGAATGACCGCTCATTCGTCAAAAGAAAATTCTTGGCAACTTGCTGGGTGATGGTCGAGGCGCCTTGGACATGTTTGTCGCCTTGCAGCGAACACGAAGAGGGCGCGCAAGAATGCCTTCCGGATCGACGCCGGCATGGGTGTAAAAATTCTTGTCTTCGGCGGAAATAAACGCCTCCTTGACGAGGGCCGGGATGGCGGACGCTGGGAGATAAAGACGCCGCTCGCGGGCATATTCGGCGATCAGCGATCCGTCGCTGGCATGGACCCGCGTCATCACCGGCGGCTCGTAATCCTTGAGCGTCGTATAATCTGGCAGGTCCGTTCGAATTTCCAAACGAAAAGCCCCGCCGCGCAAGCCCCAATGACAAACACGATCGCGCCAGTCGCGAAAATGAAACCAAGGAAACGGGTTATTTGCCGCATGCAACCTCGCCTTTGAAATTCCGGAAGCTCTTCGCCGGGCGAAATCAATAATCCAGTGGATCTAAAACGATACCGGCCCTCGAAAGCGGCCGCTCGACTATATGGCCACGTAAATCGAAGCCAAATCATGGCTCGGATATGCAGATATCTCCGCCGAATGCCGCGCCTGCCCGGTAGACGCCTGCGTTTACATCGCGGCACGCAAGATATTACCGCTCCACGCCGACTTTGCCGCCTTCTCCCTGCGGCGCTTTTGTGTTGAAAATTTGTCGGAGGAAGCGGTGCCGCACCCTTCGTCCGATAGAAAAACGCCGGCCGAAACGGCGGCCGCCGCCGCCTATTAACGTTGCATTTACCCTAATCGGCCACAATGCAACAGGCGAGGCACTTTCGTCCTTTGATTTTGTGAGCCGGCTTACCCCAGCGCTTGGGCGCCAATCGTCAGACCCAGACCATTAGCGAGGCCGCATGTCCCCCAAAATCCTGATTGCCAGCGACGATCCCCTGCAGCGGCGGCTTCTCGAAACATTGGTCCATCAATTTGGCTACCGGGCCGAGACCGTTGAAAGCGGCGAAGCGATGCTCGCCCGCCTGCAAACCTCCGGCGCCGCCCCCATCGATCTCATTATTCTCGATCTTGCCACGCCAAACTTAGACGGCATGCCAGTGCTTTCGAAGTTGCAGGAGCGAAGCGAAAAACGTCCAATTATCGTGCAGATTTCCCCGGCAGCGGTCAAATCGGCCATCCCGGCAATGCGACTGGGGGCTTATGATTTCGTGGTGAAGCCGGTTGGTCCGGAGCGGCTGCAAGTCGCGATCAAGAACGCGCTCGCCGCTGCCTGTCTCGCGGAAGAAGTGAGCTTCTTGACCGGCGGGCCCTTCGGGACCTTGGCGTTCAAGGATCTCGCGGGCGACAGCGCGGAAATGGCTCGCGCCGTCCGACAGGGCGAGCGAGCATCGAAATTGGCCATCCCCGTGCTTCTCGAAGGCGAGCCCGGCACCGGCAAGGAGATTTTCGCGCGCGCAATCCACGGCGCTTCCGGCCGGCGCGGAGGCGCGTTCGTGGTCTTCAATTGCGGCGCCCCGCCGGACGACCTCGAATCGGCGCTGTTTGGCGGCGAACGGGGAGCGATTCCAGGCCTCAAGGGGGCAAAACCGTTGGCAAATTCGTCGAGGCGCAGGGCGGCACGCTTTTTTTCGACCGGATTTGCGAGTTGCCGATTCGAGGCGCAAGCCGGAGGCTTTTCGCATCCTTCAGACGGCGGGCGTCCATCTCGGCCGGGGCGAAGCGCCCGGTCAAAGCCGATGTTCGCCTGATTTTCGCGGCCAATCGAAATTTGATCGAACTGGTGAAACACGGCGGTTTCCGCGAGGATCTTATATTACCGGATCAATGTGTTTCCGATTACCGTCCCGCCACTGCGTAGCCGGCGCGACGATATCGCCGGTCTGGCGCGCCGGTTTTGCGCGCGGTTCGCCGCCGCGGAAGGAAAGCCAATTCGCGGGATCTGCGCCGAGGCGCTAGCCTTGCTCGGCGCCTACGATTGGCCGGGCAATGTGAGGCAATTGGAAAACGCCGTCTTTCGCGCCGTTGTGCTCGCCGATGGCGGCGAGCTGACGGTCGCCGAGTTTCCGCAAATCGCGGCGAGGGTCGAGGGTTTCGATGTTCGCATCCCCGCCGCGCCGGTCCCCGCGCGGCAGGCGCAAGCCGCGAAAGAGTTTGTCCGCGTCGAGGTGCGCGATCCCAATGTCCTGCCGCTCCTTGACGAAAACGGCCATGCGCGCCACCTCGATCGATTGGAAGCCGAAGCGATAAAATTCGCGCTCGTCCATTATCGCGGCCAGATGTCGTCGGTGGCACGCAAGCTCGGGATCGGCCGCTCGACCCTCTATCGCAAACTGAAACAACATGATTTGTTGAAGGAACATGATTTGGAGCCCGCTCCCGCGGCGCATGCCATGAGAGCGTAATCCGGGAAAGCATGGAGTGGCGGCTTTGCCGCGCCGTAAAAATTTATTTTTCGTGGCGTCGCGCGGGCCGGTTCGCGCGTTATGTTAGGGGGCAGTGCAGCGCGCGAGCTGCGGTGCAACCGGAAAGTTGAAAGGCAAGACGATGCGTGCGCCGTGGCGGGGGACGGGAATTTCGGGCGCTCTAGGGCTGCTGCTTTGCCTTGCGGGTTCGCCCGCACCTGCCGGAGACGCACTCCTCGCTCCGCCACTCGGGGCGACGCCACCCGGTAATGTGCCCGGACAACGCAAGCCCGACTTCATGGCTATGGCGCCCGCGAATGGGGTGCCTTTGCCGGAAACAGTGCCGCAGACTCAGACTGAACCTGGGGATGGTGCGGCGCCTTTGCCTAGCGAAGCCAAACCCGCGCCGCCGGATGCGGGCGGCGCTGCCCCTGTGGAGTCCAGTCAAATCCCCGCACCAGCTCTGCCTCCGGTCAACGCGGCGCTCAAAGCCGCGCTTGAGGCGCGTTCCGGTTTGCCGGGTCCCGACCCTCGCACATCGCAGCGAACGTGAAGCGATTGCCGCCTTTTACGCCTCGCGCGATTTCGCGCCGCTCTGGTTTAACGGCGGCACGGCCAACGCCGCGGTTGCCCCGGCGATCGAACGGCTGAAACACGCCGCCGACGATGGGCTCGACGTCAACGGATTTCCGCAAAACTTTTCGCCCGCCACCGATGAGGAGATCGCGAGCGCCGATCTCGCTCTTAGCGATGCAGTTGTCGCCTATGGCCGTCAGGCGAGCGGCAGCCGGGTCGATCCGCGCATGATTTCGCGCTTGATCGGGGTCGAGCCGGAAGTCGCCGATCCCGCCGCCATATTGGCGCGTGTCGCGACCGCCGGGGAGCGACGCGGGCGAAGAATTGCGTAGGTTCAATCCGCCGCAGAGGGGCTATGAGGCGCTGCGCGAAAAACTTCTGCAATTGCGCGGGGGGCACGGCGTGGCCGGGCGCGACCCTGCAATTCCTCCGGGTCCCGTTCTGCGCCCCGGCATGCGCGATCCGCGCGTTCCTCTGCTTCGCGCGCGGTTGAGCCTCGACGACGCGGCAGCAGTCGAAGATTCGATCTACGACACGAAGGTCGCGGCGGCGGTCGCCGGTTTCCAGAAAGCCAATGGACTGCCGGCCTCGGGCAATTTGACGGCGCGCACCGTCGCGGCCTTCTCCGGCGGCCCTTCGAATCTCGAAGCCGAAATCCTCGCCAATATGGAGCGCTGGCGCTGGATGCCGCGCGACATGGGCGATACCCGTATCGAAGTGAATATCCCTGATTATGAGGCGGTCGTCATTGACAAAGGCGAGGTGATCGAGCGCAACCGCGTCGTCGTCGGCAAGGAGGAGACCCCGACGCCGGTATTTTCCAACACGATGAAATTTCTGATCGTCAATCCCTCTTGGAACGTGCCGCAATCGATCATCCGCAAGGAGATGCTGCCCACGCCTGCCGCCGATCCCAATTATCTCTACCGCCTCGGCTACCAGGTATTCTCACGCGCTGGCCATCTTGTCGTGCGCCAGCCGCCCGGCGAGCGCAATGCGCTCGGCCGGATCAAATTCGTGTTTCCGAACGATTTCTCCGTCTACATGCACGATACGCCCATGCGCAAGCTGTTCGCCTCGGCAAAGCGGGCGTTCAGCCATGGCTGCGTGCGTGTCGACGATCCGTTCCGTTTCGCCGAAACGGTGCTGGGCCAAGGCTGGAGCGAGCAGCGGGTGAAAAGACTGATCGGCGGCAAGGAGCGCTATGTCAATTTGCCAAAACCCCTGCCGGTCCATCTCGAATATTTCACCGCCTTCGTCGATGAATCGGGCGCGTTGCAATTGCGCGACGATATTTATGGCTATTCGCGCCGGGTGAAGGCGGCGCTCGGGTTGCAAGGCTAGCCGAGAAGGACGAGATGAAAAATGCGAGAAAAATCGAACGAAAATTCGGGCCGCTCACAAGCAATTGAAAGCGTTCGCCGCGGGGAATGGGCAGGCAATTCCCCGCGCAGCACAGACGTTTGTTGACTTCTGCGTTGCCTACGAGGGAGCCGGCGAAAGACAGAGTATTGCCGAGCGCGGTGGCACGCTTGTATTTCACGCCTTAAAGCGGCGCCACATCCAATAAACAACTAAACCTACAACGATAGCCGTTGTTATCGGGTCCACGTAACTGACAATACGATCAAGCATGATTGCTCCCGGTCAACAGTAGAAAATTTTTCTACCTAATATACTCGGCACTATCAGCGACAAAAACACAGTTTGATGGCGTATCTAAATATTCAAGCTCTGATCACAAGAAGCCCAGATTAGACGGCGATCCAGGTACTGAGACCAGTTTGCCATCTGTCAAGAACCTTCACTAAGCCTAGCTTAAGATACTTTGTCAAGATTATAATTACCGCTTAAAATGATCCGCCGAAGCACACCGCATCGACGAAGTCAAATCGGGAATCATGGCTGTAATCCCCAATTCACGGATCGCATTGCATGATTTCATGCTTGCGGATCGAAATCTCGAGCCGCCGCCGCAAGCCTTGCATTTCTTGAGTGTGCGTTCGCACGTCGGCAACGAAGCGCAGCGGGGGAATTGGAGCGCACGAAATCCTGCGATAACATTTAATTTTGGCCTTTCGATTTTCGGAATTATCCTTGCGGCTAGATCAGAACCCGAGCCCTGATCCTTTGATTTATCGAACTCCGCCCCAGATGAAGGACGAAACTTTTGAAACAGGCTTGCGGTGGCACTTCCGCGATGACGTGCAAATTACTGCGCTGCTGGGCCGGCTAAGGTACGTTAAGTGACCACGACGACGAGGAGGAATGAAGATGGACCGGATTTTGTTGATAGGCGGGGCAATGGTCGCGGTTGGGCTTGTGTTGGCGGCTGCTTTTATTTTCGTCGCGCGCTATGCAACGACATTCGAGATGCTCGAAGATACCGTTGTGAACTGGCTCGGCAAAGTGTGAGGAGACCCGGCCCCCGCCGCCAGTTTCATGGGGTCAAGCGGGGCTCATGGTTTGATATTGCCAATCGGCAGGGAGTGGAGAGCGTAACATGTCGCCATTAATTCTGCATCAGCCACCGCAAAATTCTTCTAAGTGGCGCCGGTATTGGGACGGCTTCAAAAGGAATTTCCCTGGCCGATCCGATGAGCAGGCCCGTTCGTTAGCTGTTGCTTTGCTAGCCTTCGCATCTCTCTTTCTTTTGGCGCGGATCATTTTTGCATTCTGGGGCCTTCCGTCCTAACCCGTCCAGCGCCCGGCAGGAATCAGTTGGATGACGTCCGCGTTGCCGCAGGGAAGGAAATACGCGCGCGTGCGAGTTGCGGTACCTTGACAAGCGAGCTTTCCTACGTCGCTATCCGATCAGGAGTGCTTTATCGGCTCCATCTATGCAGCCGCGTTCAAGGTCATCGAAATCATCTCAGGAAGGCACGGCGAACCCCGTATCGCGCATGGCAACGCGGATTCCTCAAGAGCGCCGCCGAAGGAAAATACGATGACGAAACATTACACATGGATCTATTCTACTTGGAAAGGACTTTGGCGGCGAGCTCGGCTCGATTGCGAACGTCCAGCTTGGCATAGATATTCCGGCAATGTGAAATCGCCGTGTGCTGGCTAACACCCAGTTTTTCCGCGATCGTGGTACGCGAATGTCCCGCCACGAGGAGCAGGCATGCCTCGCCCTCCCTTGCCGACAATGGCAGATCGTCCATCCGGCGGGAAAACCGCAGCGGCAGCGGCTCTTGCCGGTGAACGGTAACGCCCAAAAGCGGCGGCGCGCCGCCCGACTCCGGCGCACTTAGCCAGTGGGCCCGGAAGGTAAAGCCACCCCAGACATTCCGATGATGCCAAACCGGGGGCGCCAGTCGTTCCCAGAGATCCTCTGCGAGCCCTTCCTTGAACGTCTGAACAAGGTTCTGACATATGCGCACGACCGGCGGCGGCAGAACCAAGCGGTCCGCGTTACGCAGACGCGTATCCGGGGAAAATTGCGGATAACTGGACAGAAGAAGCAGCCTTTCGGCTTGCGGAGTGAGGTGAAGGATCTTTCCGTCGAGACCGGCAACGATTAGGCCCTCTTCGTCCGTGTCGGCGAGTTCGACGTCGAGTTTGGCCTTTGGCGCCAAGGCGTGCGCAATATGGGGCGCGATCAGCTCCAGTCTTTTTGCCTCGTCCCTGGTAAAAGGAGGGTCGTGCTGACCGCGGCCTAGCAGTATACCGCCCAGCCCGCGGACTCCTTCGCGCACAGCAAAGAAAAGCCGTTGATGGTCGTTCACCTGGCGTAGGACCTCATTGAACAAGGCGGAGCGGAGGAATTCGCGGCGGTCTACCTTGAGAAAGCTATCGACATGCCGGACGGCCGGTCCGTCCCGAAGGCGCATCGATTCGCTGAACGTAAGGATAACCTCTCGCTCACGGCGCTCGTAGAATTCCGCGAAGTACAAAGGCCCCATGTGCACCCACCCGGGGTGCTCGGTATAGACGTTGCGGATTTCGCCTCCCGCGCCAGCCCACGCGAAAATGTTGGAGCCGGACGGCGCCAGGCCATGTAGCTCCCGGAGCACCTCGGGCACGACGGCCTCGCCCCCGAGCCCCAGGCAGGACAATTGGCGGATGCGCGCAACGGCTCGCCGGACGGAATCTGGCCGTGTCCTTTGCATGACGAACGGACGCCTCCGTTGAATCCAGCGCACAGCCGGACTGCTAAAATAACCTGATTGGGTGATAGTATACGGTTTTTCGCACGGCTAGGGTAGCTCCCGCCCGCTGGTGTTGTTACCGCAAACAATCACTCACTCTGCGGGTTCGCCTAAAGCAGTAGGGAAGGAAAGCAAAATGAAACCATATATTGCTATCGCCGCGTCAGTTGCAGCGCTCGCTTCCCCTCAAGCGCAAGCGGGGGGAACTACCGTGTTCCAGATGACCGTATCGGCAGGCGCGAAGACTTGCCTACCCAACGCCACGGCCACTGTCACCGATCATTCCTTCGGGGACTTCGAAAATCTCGAGGTGGTGGTCAATGATCTGCCACCGAGCACCGGCTTCGATTTATTCGTACTTCAGGTTCCGACCGCGCCGTTCGGCGCCGCCTGGTATGTGGGCGACATTACCACCGGTGGGGGCGGCGGCGGTGTCGGCAATTTCACCGGCCGCTTCAGTAGCGAGACCTTCATTTTTTCGCCCGGGGTTGCACCGACAGTTAATGAGTTTCCTGACCCGCCCGCCGTCGTCCCGGAGGCAACAACAGGCATAACAACCAATCCCATACAGATGTATCACCTTGGGCTTTGGTTCAATTCGGCGGCCGACGCCGCAAAGGCAGGCTGTCCGGCTACCGCAACCGCGTTCAACGGGGAACACAATGCTGGCATTCAAGTCCTGAACACGGCAAAATTCTCCAACACCGCGGGTCCGTTGATCATACTTCCGTAACCGTGTTCAGGAGGGGAGGAGAATCCTCCCCTCCTTCAGCTCTATAATAAGCACAAATATCGCCGCCCCGCCCTTGTGGCGGGGTTCGCCGTATTTTCGCTTGTTTTTGCAGCCTCACTGCGATGCTGGCGCGGCATCGCGGGTTGCGATAGGATGGCCGCGGCCGAGACTAATGGATGTGCGAAGAATGAGCAGAGCGCATGAAATCTGCCTTTAAGAACATACAAAAACCTATGGCGGGGAACCGCGGGCGGAAGGTTAATGCATGTTGCGGCAGTGGCGGCGGCATTGGCAATGCCCGTGCCGGCATCGGCCCAGTCGTGGCTGGATTCGTTAAATCCCTCAAACTGGTTCGGCGGCGAAAAATACGAAACCAAGATCGTGCCCGATGTGCCTGCGGACGATCTCTACAATCAAGGGCTCGCCCGGCTGCAATCCAAGGATTACGACGGCGCCGCCAAAAAATTCGCCGAACTCGAAAAGCAATATCCCTATTCGCAGTGGCAAAGAAAAGCGATTTTGATGACCACATTCAGCCAATATCAAAACGCGAGTTACGACGACGCCATTGCCTCCGCGAAACGCTACATCGGATTATTCCCGTCGTCCCCCGATATCCCTTATGCCTATTATCTCGAGGGGATGTCCTATTACAATCAAATCCCGGACATCAACCGCGATCAGGACCGGGCGGCAAAGGCGGTTGAAATATTCACCCTGATCACCGAAAAATACCCGAAGTCGGAATATGTCGAGGATGCGCGCTACAAGCTGCAAGTCGCCCGCGACCAGCTTGCCGGCAAGGAGATGCTTGTCGGGCGCTATTACCTCAATCAGCATAATTATGCTGCGGCGATCAATCGCTTCCGCGAGGTACTGTTCAAATATCAGACGACCCGGCACGCCGAGGAAGCTCTTCTGCGGCTGACCGAGGCTTACCTCGCGCTTGGCATTCCCAGCGAAGCGCAGACTGCCGCCGCTGTTCTAGGGCATAATTTCCCGGAGTCGATTTGGTACAAGGATGCTTATGCGCTGCTCCAAGAAGGCGGGCTGCAGCCGCATGAAGACGAGGGGTCCTGGATATCCAAAGCCTTCCACAAAATGAGCTTAGGCTAGATCGAGACGCGCGGGGAGCGATCCCCCTTCTACCCCTTGCGAGAGAAGGTGGCGCCATAGGGCGTCCGGAAGGACGCCCGTCGCTTGCGACGGACCGTTGGCGCTGGATGAGGGGGCGGGCACCCCGCTACTCTCCCGGCGCTGCCGCAGTGAGCCGCGCAAGTTCGCCCACCATCCACGCGTCGCGCGGCGCAAGCCGCCCCGAGCTGGCAAGCGCCTGCGCCACCTCTAGCGCGCGCGAAAGGTTGGCCCGCCGCTCCTGAGGCGGCACGCAATCCGCGATTTTTTTGTAGGAAATAATGAGATCGCGCTGCCATTCGGCGTTGCTTGGATCGGATTTGGCCAGGCGCTCGTGAATGGCGAGGCTGTCTTGATAAGATTTCAGCGCGCCATCGCGATCGCCCCGCGCCTCTTGCAGCCCGCCAACCTTGTTGTAGCTGACCGAAAGATCGCGCTGCCATTCGGCGTTGCTTGGATCGGATTTGGCCAGGCGGTCAATGAACGAAACGGCGTCCCTATAAGATGAAAGCGCGCCGTCAAGGTCGCCACGACGCACTTTGATGTCGCCAAGTGTTACCAGCGCCGCGTATTTGTAAAAGTCTTGACCACCGGCCTCCGCGAGCGTCTGCACCCGCTCCAGCCGCAGCTGCGCCTTGTTGAGGTCGCCGCATCGGATCAAAAGGGCGCCTGCCCAATAAAGGCTCTCGATGTCGTCCGGATCGAGCGCGAGCGCCTCCTCATAGGCCTTAAGCGCGCTTCGGGTCGGCGAGGCCCGCGATAGCGCCGAGATGACGGTAGGCGGCGGCCGCCTCCTTGGCGCTAACGCGGCTCGCGGCTTTCTTTTCCTTGGCCTCGGCTTCGAACAAAGCGATGGCTTCTGCAATCTTGCCGGCGGCCAGAAGCGCCAGTGCTTCGGCGGCGCGCGGCTGCCCGGCCTCCGCCTGCGTCTCCGTGGCGGCAATTGCTTCGGCAAGCGCCTGGCGGGCCGCATCGAGCTGCGTCGAGAGGCCGGCCTTCTCGGCCGAAAGCCGCTCCACCCGATCGACCAGCCGGTCGAGCAGGGGTCTGTCGCCTCAGCGACCGCCTCGCCGACCTGCCTACCGTCGGCGCCATAGACAAGATTACCGCCTATGCGCGTGTCGCGCCCCGAGGCGGGTCCTGGCCCCGAGTGCGTGACATTGGTGGCGCCACCCTTCTTCTCATCGGCCTTTTTGCGCTGCTCGGCACGAAATTTATAAAAGGCAAACGTCCCCGCGACGACTGCGCCCAGCGCGCCGCCTGCCCCTTTGAGCACATCGCCGATCCGTTCCCAATTCCAGGAGCCATCGGGATTTTTGAAGACTTCCGCCAGTCCGGAAGCCTTGAAAGCCTCCCATAGCGATGCAAGCCAATCAGGCATTTCCAAATCCGCCGAAAATACAAAAATTCCGTGCGATCTTACGCGATCCAAGGCCGCCAGAAGTATGCGGCCATCGAAGATCTTTGCTCTCCAATTGTACCAAAGTGTTTCACGTGAAGCATTTTGGTAAGATTGGCGGACTGTGCAATTTGTCCCGGGCTCGCTCGCTTAAGTTGACAGGCCAAAACTCTTTTCGCAAGAAATGGCAATCAAGAGAGTTCCAGCCGCGCCCGAAAATGGCGTCTTGGGGAGCCTCCATGCTCGTTTCGCTGTCCATCCGCGACATCGTTTTGATCGACAAGCTTGATCTCGAATTCGATCGAGGCCTCACCATTTTGACCGGCGAGACCGGCGCCGGCAAATCGATTTTGCTCGATGCGTTTTCTCTGGCGCTGGGCGCCCGCGGCGATGGCAGCTTGGTCCGCCAGGGCGCGGCGCAAGGTCAAGTCAGCGCAGCTTTCGAACTTGCGGCAGACCACAAGGCGGTCGCCGCGGCAAAGTCGCTAGGCATCGAGACCAGGGGCGAGCCTTATTTTGCGGCGCCTGCAATCGGCGGATGGCCGCAGCCGCGCTTTCGTCAATGATCAGCAGATGACGACGCAGGCATTGCGGGCGGTCGCCCGCGAACTCGTCGAAATTCATGGCCAGCACGACGACCGCGCGCTCGTCAATTCAGCCACGCATCGCGCAGCATGTCGATGCCTACGGCAGCCTGCACGGTGAAGCCGCCGAAGTGCGCACCGCCTTTGCCCGCTTGCGCGGTCTCAAGGCCGAGCGCGCGCGCGAACAGGCGCGGGTCGAAAAAGCGCGTGCGGAGGCCGAATATTTGCGCCATGCCTGTCGCCGAGTTGACCGGGCTTGCCGCCGTGCCTGGCGAAGAAGCCGCGCTCGCGGAGCGCCGCTCCATCATGATGCAGGCCGAGAAGGTCGCGGGCGAACTTCGCGACGTGCAGGCGACGGTGACGGGCGAGCATTCGCCGATGCCCGCTCTCTCCGCCGCGCTGCGCAGGCTGCAGCGGCGGCAGACTCAAGCGCCCGATTTGATCGCGCCTGTCGCCGAGGCGCTCGATGCTGCCTTGACCGCCCTCGATCTTGCCGGGCAAGCCCTCGATCAAGCCTTGCGGGACGCTCGATTTCGATCCGCGCGAATTGGAGCGGATCGAGGAAAGGCTGTTTGCTTTGCGCGCCGCGGGACGCAAATATGGGGTTCCCGCCGATGCGCTGGCCTTGCGCGCCGAAAAATTCGCGGGCGAAGCTTGCCGCTCTCGACGCCGGTGAAGCAAGGCTTGCGCAATTGACGCGAGAGGTCGAGGCTGCGGAAGCCGCCTATGCGTCGGCGGCGCGGGCGTTGTCGGAGGCGCGCAAGAAAGCCGCCTCCGCGCTCGATTCCGCAGTGACCGCCGAACTCGCGCCACTTAAGCTTGAAGGCGCCCGTTTCACGACGGAAATTCCACGCTGAGCCGGAAGGTCCGGACGGCTACGATCAAGTGGAGTTTTGGGTGCAAACCAATCCCGGAAGAAAACCCGGCCCTTTGATGAAAATCGCCTCGGGCGGCGAGCTCGCCCGTTTCATGCTGGCCTTGAAAGTGGTTCTGGCCGATCAAGGCTCGGCGCCGACACTCGTGTTTGACGAAATCGACACGGGCGCCGGCGGCGCGGTCGCCGATGCCATGGGCCAGCGGCTTGCGCGGCTCGCATCCCGCGTGCAAGTGCTCGCCGTGACCCATGCGCCGCAAGTCGCGGCCCGCGCGCGAGGCCATTTCCGCATCGCCAAATATGCCGCCGGACAAGGGCCGCCGCGTCGCGACGCGGGTCTGCAATTCTCGAAAAGGAAGCGCGCCGCGAGGAAATCGCCCGTATGCTGGCCGGCGCAACAATCACCGACGAGGCGCGGGCGGCCGCCGCGCGCCTTTTGGAGAGTGCGCGATGATCGTCGCGCCTGTGTCTTCCCGCGAAGTCGTCAAGCAGAATCGAAGTCCGCCGTCCGGCTCGACCGGGGCGAAGGGATGCTTACGCGCGGAGGCCGCCTGCACGTCTTTCCAGTATGGAGGAGCTGCTACGCGAAATAAGTGGGCAACTCCCTCGCCAATGTCACATATGGTGGTCACGATGTGGGGTGAAGATGATCGCCGCACGCGACCTCCGGCGCCGGAACAGCCAAAAACATTTAGTGCCGCCGAGCGCAATTGGCCGACTTGTGCGCCCGGCGACATTTCTTAGTTATTTTGAGGCCGCGATCGCCCGCGAAGTGTCATGGAGACAACGGGCGTTTTTTTTACTGCGATTTCCGCGCAGCATTCCTCACGCATCGCACATCAAATTTACCCATGGCATGCCCACAACGGCGAGACGGCGAGGGCCAATTCGATCCCCGCCACAGCCTCACCCACGCCTGCCAGGGCGCAATTCAAACCGTCGCAAGCCCGCAATCGGCCTCCACGATGCTCATGCGGCGGGGGCGTAATGTCACTGTCCGTTTATGGTGGGGGGGAACGCCGATCCCGGTGTGCCGTGCTGCGTTGGTAGCCCGACCATCGCCATTACGAAAAGCCCCGCCGTAAACAGAGCAATGACGCCTACCAGTACCCAAGTTTGCGTGCTCATTTATTACCTCCCTTGTCAAACCGGTATCCACCCTATGAACCGGTTTCGACACTGAGAGTGCCACTTCGGAGGAGCTTTGGCAAGAGCGGACGAGCGCCTTGACGTTCCACCACTCCAAGGACGGAGAGCGGCGCGGCGCGCGCCGGACAACAAGCACTCCCGGATACCTCAGGCACGTAAAAGAATTTTGTGCCTTCAGCCTTGGCGACCCCCGCTAAACGATAAAATCCCCTTGTACCAAGTACATTGCTACATAATCTTCGCTTAGGAAAATTGTAGAAAATCTTAAGCCACAGAGAGCTTAAGCAAGCTAATCTCGACACAATAATACCCGTGATAATTACCTTAGAAAAATTCTGCTGCACAACAAAACAGTATTATTTGAAAACGATAATTGCCATCCTTATCGCCCATATTATCAATAGGACGACTCCGATTGCGATCGCAATTTTCATGGTCTCATCGTCATCGTTGGTCATTGCGTTTCGCCTATAACGGTGCTGCGATCGTCAACTCTTTCGTGTACGCGATGCCGTCGAACACAGGCCGTGCAGCAAGTAATGTCGCCGCCCCCTATCTTATACCGAGTGTCGGCCTGGGTCTCTTTCCCGGCCCACTTTCCCGACGCGACGCCGGCGCCCGCGCCAGCCACGCACCGCAGCCGCGGCAACAAGGTTGCCGCGTTGCTTAAGATTTGGCCGTTTCCCGCAGTTCGGATCGGATGGTGACACAGCAGGCGGCAAAGCGGCAAGGTCCCCAACTCCTCTTGGAGCGGCACCCGGCCGGGACATAACGCGCATTCGCGTGATGATCTTGGACCCGCGCGGCTGAAAATGATGCCGAATATTGAGCGAGATTGAGTTTATCCACTTGATGCGTGCCGGCAGACAACAATCTAATTTCGCCGCGCCATCTCCAGCGCAGCTTCTTTCAAGCATTCCCGATAGACGGATGTTCGGTATTTCCATTGATTGAAATCCACGATAAGTTTACAAGACTATTTTATTGATCTTTGGGTGCCAAAGGCTCATATTTTCAAGAGTTCAAATATGGAAGGCAAAAGCGTGCCTGAAGCGTCCGCCTGGAATGCCGAGCGTGCCAAGCAAATCATAGCCGAACATGCCGGGCGTGAAGGCCCCATGCTTCCGATCCTGCATGGCTTGCAGGAAGAGTTCGGCTGTGTGAGCGCCGCGGCCGTGCCGCTCATTGCGGACGCGCTTAATCTGACCCGCGCAGAGGTGCATGGCGTCGTCACGTTCTATCACGATTTTCGCCGCGAACCTTGCGCGCCGCACCTTTTGCAGCTTTGCCGTGCCGAAGCATGTCAGAGCATGGGAAGCGAGGATTTAGCGGCTGCCATTCTGGCCAAAGTTGGCGCCGGCTGGCATGGCACGACCCGCGATGGCGAACTGACGGTCGAGCCGGTCTATTGCCTTGGCCTTTGCGCAACGTCGCCTGCCGCTCTTCTCGATGGCGAGCCGCTTGGACGCTTGACCCTGGACAAAATCACCGAGGCACTCGAAGAGGCGCGCGCGGCATGACGCGTATTTTCGTTCCCAAGGATGCCGCCGCTCTGGCGGTTGGCGCCAACCAGGTGGCGGCGCGAATTGCAGCCGAGGCGCGCGCGCGCGGCCTTGCGGTCGAGATCATCCGTACCGGCTCGCGCGGGATGTTCTTTCTGGAGCCCTTGATCGAGGTCGATACGGCGCAAGGGCGGATCGGCTACGGCCCCGTATCGGCCGCGAGCGTCGCATCCCTCTTCGACGCGGGACTCGTGACCGGTGGCGCGCATCCGCTGCGGATCGGCAGGCCGGAAGAGCATACGTTTCTGGCCAGCCAGACACGCCTCACCTTCGCCCGCTGCGGCATCATCGATCCGCTCTCCCTTTCCGATTACGCCGCGCATGACGGCTGGAAGGGGCTCACACGCGCCCTCGAGATCGCGCCCGCCGCGATCGTCGCCGAAGTGACGAAATCCGGGCTGCGCGGACGCGGCGGTGCCGGTTTCCCGACCGGGATCAAATGGAAGACCGTCGCCGACACGGCGGCGGACCGCAAATATGTCGTTTGCAACGCCGACGAAGGTGACAGCGGCACGTTCGCCGACCGCATGATCATGGAGGGCGATCCATTCGCGCTGATCGAAGGCATGACGATTTGCGGCATCGGCGTTGGCGCGACCAAGGGCTATGTCTATTGCCGTTCGGAATATCCCCATGCCGGGAAGACTTTTTCGGAGGCGCTGCGTATCGCCCGCGAGGCGGGCTTCCTCGGCCCCGACATTCTAGGTTCGGGGCATGCCTTCGAGCTTGAGCTGCGGATGGGCGCCGGCGCCTATATATGCGGCGAAGAAACATCCCTCCTCGAAAGTCTGGAAGGCAAGCGCGGCATCGTGCGGGCGAAACCGCCCCTGCCCGCGCATAAGGGACTGTTCGCGAGGCCAACCGTCGTCAATAATGTGTTATCTCTCGTCGCGGTGCCGACGGTCCTCGATCGCGGCGCCGATTTTTATGCCGGTTTCGGGTTTGGGCGCTCGCGCGGAACGATGCCCATCCAGATCGCCGGAAACGTCCGCTACGGCGGGCTTTACGAGACCGGTTTTCGGGCTGACGCTCGGGGAAATCGTGGACACGATCGGCGGCGGCACGCTGTCCGGCCGGCCGGTGCGGGCGGTACAATGCGGCGGGCCGCTCGGCGCCTATTTCCCGCGCGCGCTGTTCGATACGCCTTATGATTACGAGGCTTTCACCGCGCTCGACGGGCTCATCGGCCATGGCGGCCTCGTCGTTTTCGACGATACCGTCGACATGGCGAGATGGCGCGGTTCGCGATGGAGTTTTGCGCGATCGAAAGCTGCGGCAAGTGCACGCCTTGCCGGATTGGCGCGACCCGCGGCGTCGAGGTCATCGACCGCGTGCTCGCCGGCGTGAAGCCGGCCGAAAATATCGCGCTCCTCGAGGACCTTTGCCAATACGATGAAATTTGGTTCACTCTGCGCGCTCGGGGGCTTCGCGCCCTACCCCGTGATGAGCGCGCTTCGCCACTTCAGGGAAGATTTCGTCGCCGCGTGCTCTTGCCGCCGCTGAATGAGGAAGACTGCCATGTCACTAATCACCGAGATCGATTACGGAACCCCCGCGCCGCGGTCGGACAAGATGGTCACGCTCACCATCGACGGAATGGAAGTACGCATGTGCCGGAAGGCACGTCCATCATGCGGGCGGCGATGGAAGCCGGGACCAAAATCCCAAAACTCTGCGCCACCGACAGCATTGAAGCGTTCGGCTCCTGCCGTCTTTGCCTGGTCGAGATCCAAGGCCGCAGCTGGAACCCCCGCTTCTTGCACCACCCCGGTCGCGCCGGGCATGGTCGTCCACACCCAGACCGAGCGGCTGAAAGCTCTCCGCAAGGGCGTGATGGAGCTTTATATCTCCGACCATCCGCTCGATTGCCTGACCTGCGCCGCCAACGGCAATTGCGAATTGCAGACGGAAGCGGGCAACGTCGGGCTGCGCGATGTGCGCTACGGCTACGAGGGCGACAACCACCTCGCCGACAAGAAGGACGAATCGAACCCTTATTTCAGCTACGATCCAGCGAAATGCATCGTCTGCAACCGTTGCATTCGTGCTTGCGAGGAAGTCCAGGGTACCTTTGCGCTCACGATCGATGGACGCGGGTTCGGAAGCCGGGTTTCGGCCGGGCAAACGGAGCCCTTCCTTGAATCCGAATGCGTATCTTGCGGCGCCTGCGTCCAGGCGTGCCCGACTGCCACGCTCATCGAGAAATCGGTGATCGAGATCGGCCAGGCGGAACATTCGGCGGTCACGACCTGCGCTTATTGCGGGGTCGGCTGCAGCTTCAAGGCGGAAATGCGGGGCGAGGAACTTGTTCGCCTGGTTCCTTACAAGGACGGCAAGGCAAACCACGGCCATTCCTGCGTCAAGGGCCGCTTTGCTTGGGGCTATGCCACCCACCGGGACCGCATCTTGAAGCCGATGATCCGGGCCAAGGTCTCGGACCCCTGGCGCGAAGTCTCCTGGGACGAAGCGTTCGGTCATGCTGCGTCCGAATTCAAGCGCATTCAGGCGACGCATGGCAAGACACTCCATCGGCGCCATCACGTCGTCGCGCTGCACCAACGAAGAGACCTACCTCATCCAGAAACTCGTCCGCGCCGGCTTCGGCAACAACAATGTCGATACGTGTGCGCGGGTCTGCCATTCGCCGACCGGCTATGGCCTAGGGACCGCGTTCGGCACGTCGGCTGGAACCCAAGATTTCGATTCTGTAGATGAGACGGACGTGGTCTTGATTATCGGCGCCAACCCGACCGATGCGCATCCGGTGTTTGCTTCCCGGATGAAAAAACGACTGCGCCAGGGGGCCAAGCTGATCATTCTCGATCCCCGCCGGATCGACCTTGTCCGGATGCCGCATGTGGAAGCGGACTATCATCTTCCGTTGCAGCCTGGCACCAATGTCGCGGTGTTGACCGCGTTTGCCCATGTGATCGTCACCGAAGGGCTCGTCAACGAGCCTTTCGTGCGCGAACAATGTGATCCGCATGAATTCCAGGATTGGGCGGCGTTTGTATCGGAGCCCCGCCATAGCCCGGAAGAGGTCGCGAAAATCTGCGGCGTTCCTGCCGACATGATCCGCAAGGCCGCGCGGCTTTATGCCACCGGTGGAAATGCCGCAATCTATTATGGGCTCGGCGTGACCGAACACAGTCAGGGCTCGACCTCGGTGCTGGCGATCGCAAATCTTGCCCTCGCGACGGGAAATCTTGGCCGCCGCGGCGTGGGCGTCAATCCGTTGCGGGGCCAAAACAACGTCCAGGGCGCCTGCGACATGGGTTCGTTCCCGCATGAGCTGCCCGGTTACCGGCATGTGTCGGGTGATGCCGTGCGTGCGATCTACGAAAAGGCTTGGGGTGTCCCGCTCGAAAAAGAACCTGGGTTACGCATCCCGAACATGCTCGACGCCGCCGTCGAAGGCACGTTCCACGGGATATACATTCAGGGCGAGGATATTCTTCAATCCGATCCCGACACCCACGCATGTCGCGAGCGGGCCTTGCTGCCATGGAATGCGTGGTGGTGCAGGATCTCTTCCTCAACGAGACGGCGAATTACGCACATATGTTTCTTGCCGGGCTGCACCTTCCTTGAAAAGGATGGGACCTTCACCAATGCCGAGCGGCGAATTGGGCGCGTCCGCAAGGTGATGAGCCCCAAGAACGGGTTCGGCGATTGGGAAATTACCATGGAGCTCTCGAATGCCATGGGCGTTCCCATGAATTACACTCATCCGAGCGAGATCATGGACGAGATCGCGGCGACGACGCCGACCTTTGCCGGCGTCTCCTTCGCCAAACTCGACGAAGTGGGCTCCGTCCAATGGCCGTGCAACGAAGCCGCGCCAGAGGGGACGCCGATCATGCATATCGGCGGCTTCGCGCGGGGCAAGGGCAAATTCGTCGTCACCGAATATGTGCGCGACCGATGAGCGGACCGGGGCGCGGTTCCCGCTTCTGCTCACGACTGGGCGCATTCTCAGCCATTATAATGTCGGAGCCCAGACGCGCCGCACCGCGAATGTCGCCTGGCACGAGGAGGACCGTCTCGAAATTCATCCCCACGACGCCGAGCAACGCGGCGTCCGCGATGGCGATTGGGTGAAAGTTGCGAGCCGCGCCGGGGAAACCACCTTGCGAGCGCTCATCACCGATCGTGTGGCGCCGGGCGTCGTCTACACGACGTTCCACCACCCGTCCACGCAGGCCAATGTCGTGACGACGGAATTTCTCCGACTGGGCGACCAATTGTCCGGAATTCAAAGTCACGGCCGTGCAAATTTCGCGTTCGAATGGGCCGACGGATTGGCAGGAGCGCTATCGCGAACAGGCCGAGCAAAGCCGCCGCATCGCCGAGGCTGTCGAAGCCGCGGAATGAGCGGAGGCCTCATGGGCGGCGGAACACGCCGCCGCCGTCGCTCAGCGTTGCCTGCCACGCGTGGCGGCACGGGGAGATGGCTGTTTCGGCTCGCACAGTTCCGGAAGAAACGGCGATCGCCTTCACCTTTAACGGCACGACCCATGCCGTGATGATGGCGACGCCCGGCGATTTCGAGGATTTCGCGGTTGGTTTCGCGCTTACCGAGGGTCTGATCGAGCAGCCAAGCGAGATCGCCAGCCTCGACATTGTACCGACGCCGCTTGGCATCGAGCTGAGGGTTTGGCTGCCGGAGGACCGTGCGAAAACCTATGCCGCCCGCCGCCGCAGCATGGCGGGGCCAACTGGCTGCGGACTCTGTGGCATCGAAAGTCTCGAGGAAGCGGCGCGCCCCGCACCCGTCGTTTCCAATGCGAGCCGTTTCGATGCCGGGGCGATCGTCGCGGCCATGGCTTCGCTGTCGTCTGGCCAAAAATTGAATGCGCGAAACCCATGCCGTTCACGCCGCGGGCTTTTGGACTCCGGCGCGCGGCCTTGTCGCGGTGCGGGAGGATGTCGGCCGCCATAATGCGCTCGATAAGCTCATTGGCACGCTTGCGCGGAGCGCGGGATTCCGGCGGCCCATGGTCATCGTGCTCCTGACAAGCCGGGTTTCGATCGAGCTCATTCAAAAGGCGGCGCGGCTCGGGGCGCCGCTCGATCGCCGCCGTGTCCGTGCCGACGGCGGCAGGCGTCCGCCTCGCCGAAGCTTGCGGGATCACCCTCGTCGCGGTCGCGCGGGGCCAGGATTTCGAGGTCTTCACGCACCATCAACGTATCATCGATCGAGCCGCGCATCATGTCGCATGACAATCTCGCCAAAGAAACTCATCTATATGGCAAATCAGATCGGAAAATTCTTCGCGCCCCAGGAGCATGAAGCAGGCGGTCGCAGGGATCGCCAATCATCTCGCCAAATTCTGGGACCCGAGCATGCGCAAGAAAATCATCCAGCATTTGGATGGAGGGCGGCGAGGGGCTCGATCCGCTCGTCAAGGAAGCGGTGCGGCGCGTAGGGGCAAAAGATATTGCTCTCGGCGGATATGCTGGCGACGCTTAGGCGAAGCCCAATTCCGCTTCCGACCAAGCGATAGCAATCCATCGACAGCAGCCAGCCGTTTGCCGGTCAGTGGTGCTTTCTCGCCCAGCGCCGCCATGCGTTCTGACTCAAGCGGCAACCCTCGCGCAATTCCGAGGATAATTCTTGGCGATATCCTGATTTACGTACAAAATTCCTAAAAATCGTTTACGAAATGAGAAAAAGCCGTTGCGTTTGTGTTCATTGTATGTTCTAATGTTCATAATAATTTTCTTAAAGCGCGAGACGAATATTTTGTTAATAATGGAGGAACAGAACCGAAGTTCAATGTCGGATTGGAGGATGCTATGGCGAGAGTTAAGGTTGAGGAGGTCGGCGAAGGTCTTCATCCTAGCGAAGTCATTGTGGCAGTGGCGACTAACGATGGGACTGAAAATCTTGTTGTAGATAGGCAATCATTGAAAGATGGTAGGATTGAAGTAGGACATTCTATACGGCAGCAAGGTGATTTGTATTTAGTCGAAGTTTCCAGAGAAAGCATGAGCGGTTCATGGCGTGTCTGGGTTTATTCGGATCACATATTATTGGAAGATGAAAGAGTAAGAGCTTGATCCTTACCGATAGGGAAATTCAAACCGCAATTAAGAGACGCGCCATAATTATTGATCCGGAGCCTGCAGAAAAGGCCTATAGCTCGACGAGTGTCGATTTAACGCTCAATCCGAATATCGCGAATATTTAAGCCAAAGAAAGATGGAATTGAAACCACAATCAAGCCCATCGATAGACAATTTTAACGCAGAAGACATTTTGAAACATCTTACAAATACGTACGTAATTCCTGAAGATGGATATATTTTAAGGCAAACACATTTGATTTTGGCCTATTCAAAAGAATATATTGATTTAAGGCTAGATCCAAAATATGCGGCTTGGGTGGAAGGCAAAAATTCTCGTGCACGGATTGGTCTGTCTATTCATATAACCGCTCCTACAATTCACTCAGGTTTTAACGGGCGAATCGAACTCGAAATTGTCAATCATGGACATTTGCCGATAAGACTTAAAAGCGGCATGCGGATTTGCCAGCTAATCTCGAGCAAACTCTAGGCACTCCAGATCGTGGATATGAGAGATAATGCTCCGGACAACGACCAACATAAAGGCCTAAGTCTTTGAAAACAAAAGCGGAACTTGATTCGCCTCGGGGCGTCGTTTAGGCCTTCGCCATCGAAAGACACTCCGCCGCCGCAGGGCGAGGGCACCGAACCGGTCAATCTGCGCGAGGCGCTCGAAGAGCGCTATCTCGCTTATGCGCTCTCGACCATCATGGGGCGGGCCTTGCCCGATGCCCGCGACGGGCTGAAGCCGGTCCACCGGCGCATCCTTTATGGCATGCATATCTTGCGTCTCGATCCGGGCGCCGCCTTCAAGAAATGCGCGAAAATCGTCGGCGACGTGATGGGCTCTTTCCATCCGCATGGCGATCAGGCGATCTATGACGCGCTTGTGCGCCTCGCCCAGGATTTTTCCTCGCGCTATCCGCTCATCGACGGCCAGGGCAATTTCGGCAATATCGACGGCGACGGCGCCGCCGCCTATCGCTACACCGAAGCGCGGATGACCGATGTCGCGCGGCTGCTTCTCGAAGGCATCGACGAGGACTCTGTCGATTTTCGCGACAATTATTCGGGCGACCAGAAAGAGCCAATTGTCCTGCCCGCCGCCTTGCCGAACCTGCTTGCCAATGGCGCGCAGGGCATCGCGGTTGGCATGGCAACTTCCATCCCGCCGCATAATCTCGCCGAACTCTGCGACGCGGCGCTCTATCTCATTCGCCCATAAAATGCGACGACGCCCAATTGCTAGGCTTCGCGCCGGGGCCGGATTTTCCGACCGGCGGCATCATCGTCGAAACCGGACGAAGCGATCGCCGAAGCCTACCGAACCGGGCGCGGCTCGTTCCGGCTGCGGGCGCGCTGGTCGAAGGAAGAAGGAAGCCGCGGTGTCGTGGGCCGTCGTCGTCACCGAAATTCCCTACATGGTGCAGAAGTCGAAGCTCATCGAAAAGATCGCCGAGCTTCTCAGCCGAGAAAAAACTGCCCGCTCGTCGCCGATATCCGCGACGAATCCGCCGAGGATATCCGCTCGTCATCGAGCCCCGCGCGCGCACGTCGATCCGCGAAATGATGATGGAACAGCTTTTCAAGCTCACCGAGCTGGAGAGCCGGTTTCCGATGAACATGAACCTGCTCGCCGATGGCGTCGTGCCGCGCGTCGTCTCCTTCAAGGAGGCCTTGCGGCAATGGCTCGACCATCGCCGCGAGGTTCTTCTGCGCCGCGCCCGGCACCGGCTGGCCGCGATCGTGCACCGCCTCGAAGTCCTCGCCGGAATGCTCGATCGTCTTTCTCAATCTCGACCGGGTGATCAGGATCATCCGCGAGGCAGAGGATCCAAAGCAGGAGTTGCGAGACGAGTCTTCGGCCTCTCCGACGTGCAGGCGACCTATATTCTCGACACCGGCTGCGCGGCTTGCGCCGGCTCGAGGAAATGCAGCTGCGCCGCGAAAACGACGATCTTGCCAAGGAAAAGCGCGAGATCGAGGGATTGCTCGGCGATGAAGCCGCAAGCAATGGAAGGCGATCGCCGCGCAAATTCGCGAGCTCAAGAAGAAATACGGTCCCGAGACAAAGATTGGCCGCCGCCGCACGAGCTTTGGACAAGCGCCCGATATTGCCGAGCGCCGATATCACGGAGCGATGATCGAGCGCGAACCGGTGACGATCGTGGTATCGGAAAAAGGCTGGATACGGCGCTCTGAAAGGCAATGTCGACGGATCTCGCCGCGCTGCAGTTTAAGGGCGGCGACAGGCTTGCGGTTTCGTTCTTCGCCGAAACCACATCGAAAATTCTCGTTCTCGCCAGCGATGGCAGGATTTTCACGCTCGACGCAGCGAAATTGCCGGGCGGGCGCGGCCAGGGCGAGCCAATCCGCCTCATGGCCGATATCGCCGAAAGCGAGACGATCAACGCCGTCTTTCCCTATGCGGCTGGCCCAGAAAATGCTGGTCGCCGCCAGCGATGGCCGCGGCTTCGTCGCGAGCCAGGACGAGATGGTTGGTGGCACGCGCAAAGGCAAACTGCTTCTCAATGTTGAAAAGCCTGCAACAGCCGCGCTTATCGTTCCCGCCGACGGCGACCATGTGGCGGTGATCGGTGAGAACCGCAAGCTTCTCATCTTCCCGCTCGCACAGCTGCCGGAAATGCCGCGCGGCAAGGGCGTCCGTTTGCAAAGATACCGGGACGGCGGGATTAGCGACATCCAAGTTTTCGCGCGTGCCAGAGGCTTGAGCTGGAAGGATTCGGCGGGCCGGGCGTTTAACGTTGCGGCGGCCGAATTGCGCGATTGGATCGGCAAGCGCGCCGAGGCCGGCCGCCTGCCGCCAAAAGGGTTCCCGAAGAACAACCGGTTTGGGTGAGGTGGGACGCCGCCCGCTGACTTTAATCCGCTAGGCCCTCCGAACTTCATTTAGACAATTGGACGCTTAACAATTCCCCGCTTTGTTGGCGCGGATCAGGGTGCGAGGAAGTCGCTGATGGCTGCCGCTATCTCAGTGGCATGCGTCTCTAGCGCGAAGTGCCCGGTGTCGAAGAAGCGGACAGTTGCTCTTGGAATGTCGCGCTTGAATGCCTCCGCGCCGCGCGGCAGGAAGAACGGATCGTTCTTACCCCACACCGCGAGCAACGGCGGTTTGTGAGCGCGGAAGTAGGCTTGGAAAGCCGGGTAGAGCGCGATATTGCTTTTGTAGTCGCCGAAAAGGTCGAGCTGGACCTCATCGGCGCCGGGTCGGGATAGGTAGAAGGTGTCGAGCGAATAACCGTCGGGAGAAACAGAAGTCGGATCGGGAACACCGTGAGTGTACTGCCAGAGCGTCGTCTGGGGCGTGAGGAACGCACGGAGAGCTTCTCGATTGGCTTGCGACGGGTTTTGCCAATAAGCGCGGATGGGGTTCCAGCCCTCGCTCAGCCCCTCCTCGTAGGCATTGCCGTTCTGCGAGATGATAGCGGTGATCCGATCCGGATGTTTTGTAGCGATCCGGAAGCCCGTCGGCGCGCCATAATCGAACACGTAGATCGCAAAGCGCTTCAGGCCGACCACTTCCGTGAAGCGGTCAATGACCCCGGCGATGTTATCGAATGTGTAGATGAACTTGCTGCGCGCAGGCATTTCCGATTGGCCGAAGCCTGGTAGGTCGGGCGCGATGATGTGGAAGCGACCGGCCAGAAGTGGGATGAGATCCCGGAACATGTGACTCGCGCTGGGGAAGCCGTGCAGCAATAGCAACGCCGGTGTATCGACGCGGCCGGCTTCTCGATAAAAGACCTTGAGACCGTCCACATCCTCAGAGCTATACTTGATAGCTGCCATTTTGTATTCCTTCGACTGAGCGTGGAACGTAACAAAATGCCGCTCAGCGGTGCACTGCTGTTTACGAGAGCCGCGGTGGCACATTCGAGAAAAGCGGGCCCAGTCCCTCCGCCATGGTCGGATGCGCGAGGATGGCATCGCGCAGGGCCGTGTATGGCAGGCCCGCCAGCATCGCCATCTGCACCGCGGCCATGACTTCGCCGGCTTCGGCGCCGATCATCGTGAAGCCAAGAATGCGGTCGTCGCGCGCGGCGACAAGCGCCTTCATAAAGCCTTGCGTTTCGTCGATCGTCTGCGTCCGAAGCACGGCACTCATCGGCAGTTTTGCGACGCGCACGTCGATGCCTTGACGTTGCGCCTCGCTTTCGCTCAATCCCACCCGTGCAAGCGGGGGATCGGTGAACATGCAGTAGGGAATCAGCCGGTCGTGGGTCGTGCGATTTCCGCCGGCCAAATTGTCCCGGATGATCCGGAAATCATCGAAGGACACGTGGGTGAACTGCGGGCTGCCGGCACATTCGCCGATCGCCCAGACATCGGGCGCGCTGGTCTCCAGGCGCTCGTTGACTTTAATGTAGCCGCGGCCGTCCAATTCGACACCGGCCGACATCGAGCCCGATCCCGGCGGTGTTGGGAGTGCGCCCTGCCGCGACCAGGATGTCGCTCCCCTCGATCGTCTGCTCGCCTGAGGATGTGCGCACGAGAAGGCTGACATCCCCTCCCGAGCGGCCCTGCACACGGCGTGATCTCCGCCGCAACAAGAATGTCAATTCCTTCGTCGCTGAAGATCCGCCGTATCTCGTCCGCGACGTCGGGATCCTCCCGGCCAGCAAGCTGAGGTCCATGCTCGATGATCGTCACGCGGCTGCCGAAGCGGCGAAAGGCCTGTGCCATTTCGAGGCCGACATAGCCGCCGCCGAGCACGATCAGATGTTGCGGCACATAGGCGAGTTCCAGCGCCTCGATGTTGGTAAGCGGTCCGGCCGCATCTTTGAGGCCGGGTACGTCGGGAATTGCCGCGTGGGTTCCGAGATTGAGGAAAACCCAGTCGCCCGCCAGCACGCGCGTTCCGCCGTCATTCAAGCGCACCTCGAGCGTTTTCGGCGCCACGAAATTGTCCCGGCTCCCATGATCAATTCGGCGCCGGTCGCCTTGTATTGCTGCAAAGTAGCTGGCGATCATCGCCTTCGACCATGTCGCGCTTGCGCTGGCGGACTTTGGCCATGTCGATCGCGACGGAAGCCGTCTTCACGCCGAAGCTTGCGGCGTGATGCACCAAATCGGCGACTTTGGCGCTCCAAATCTCGTTCTTGCTGGGCAGGCAGTTGGTATTGGGGCAGGAGCCGCCAATCAGCCGGCGCTCGACCACGGCAGTACGCCGCCCGGATTGCGCCATATGCCAGGCCAGATACATGCCGCCATTTCCACATCCAAGGATAAGGATTTCGAATCGTTCCGGCTGAGGCATGGCGATTTGCTCTCCCGTTTCCTTTCCTGGCCGCGAATTCCTCCCCACACACACAAATCAGCAAATTTAGGATTATTCCACCCGTTCCCAGCCGTTCATGCCTAGCCGTTCCTGCGGCAGGAAACGCGCCTTATAGGCCATTTTCCTCGAGCCCTCGACCCAATAGCCGAGATAGACATGCGGCAGGCCGAGACGGCGAGCGCGTTCGATATGATCGAGGATCATATAGGTGCCGAACGAACGGCTCTGTTCGCCGGGTCGTAGAAAGAATAAACCATCGACAAGCCGTCGGCGAGGAGATCGGTCAGGCAGGCGGCAACGAGCGGCCGCTCGCCCGCCGCTGCCGCACTGCCCGGGAAAGCCGATATTCGACGAGACGGGTTTCGACATGGCTGTCCTCGATCATTGTCGAATAATCGACGGCAGTCATATCGGCCATGCCGCCATCGCCATGCCGCGCATCGAGGTAGCGGCGAAAAAGAGAATATTGTTCGGAAGTGGGTTCGGGCCGAGCCACGGTTCCCGCAAGGTCGCGATTGAGTTCGACGATCCGGCGGAAATTCCGCGAGGGGCGAAATTCCTTGGCCTTGATGCGGACCGACACGCAGGCGCGGCAATTTTCGCAAGCAGGGCGGTAAGCGATGGTCTGCGAGCGCCGGAATCCCGATTGGGTGAGCTGGTCGTTCAGCGCCACGGCGCGGCGGCCGATCAAATGGGTGAAGACCTTGCGTTCCTGCCGGCTGGGCAGATAAGGGCACGCCGACGGCGAGGTCAGATAAAACTGCGGTGCGTCGCGCGGTTCTCGCGTCAATTTCGCTGGCCCTTTAGTTGGTTTTCAGAAGCTCGCATTCTGAATACATCATCTGAAAATTCTCGCCCTCACATAAATCGCCGGGTGACGATGACGCCCGCTAGCATATCGTGCAGACACCTTTTGTTCGCGCTCAAGAGCGAGACTAGAAATACCGGCGGGAACATCGTGCTGACATAAAAAAGGACCGCCTGCACCGCGGCGTTGAGGAAAGGCACCCTCGCGCCATCGGTGAGCCGCATTTCGAGGTCCATCGCCCGCATGCCCGGCGTCGCCATCCGGTAGCCCGAAATCGTGAGCCCATTGTAAAAAAACGCCACGGCCGGAAACAACGGTGGCAGGATGAAGAGCGAAAACCCGAAGGTCAAAACGGCGAGTGCGATCCATAGCGCGCAGGACAGGATCGAGACGAAAATCAGATCGAAAGCGAAGGCTACGATCCGCCGCGTGCGAACTCCCGCGAGCGCTGCCGCCGGAAGATAGGCCGGGACACCTGGCGGAAAAGCCGGCCTGTCAAAACCGCTTCTGCCGCTCATCTGCGCACTCCTCCCACTTTGCCGCCAGACCGGCAGGGCCCGGCATTGCCGCGCCTCACAAGTCACTGACCGATACGCCGCGGACGGCGATGGGCCCAGGCGAAAGGATCGATCACGAGCCACGGGCCAGGAATCTCACCCGGCCCGTGCGGCTCCGATCCCAAACTTTTATCATGTTACGCGCAAAAGTGGGAAAGTGAAGGAGAGGTAGCGGCTGGAGCGCGATTTTTTTTCGTCTCGCGGCGGCGCGGCATTTTTGCCGCCAAGCTTAGCGGCATCCGGCTTCGCACACGTTGACGTAAAGCCATCAAGATGCCAGCCATTGCGATTTCAAACTGCGGTAAGGTTGTGGCCCGCCTCGTCGCCACCACTTCGAGCCAGCGGAATTTTCGATGCGCCAAGCACTCCATAGCCTCTACATTCAAACCCATGGCAAGGGTCTTGTCGAGTTCGGTGCCGAGGTCTCGGGCTGGCTTCGCGCGCAAACTATCGCGACCGGCTTGCTCACGATTTTCTGCCGCCACACCTCGGCTTCGCTGCTCATTCGGGAGAACGCAGACCTCGATGTCCGAACGGATCTGGAAAAGTTTTTCGAGGAAATCGCACCCGAAGACACAACGCGCTATGTCCACAAAACCGAAGGTTTGGATGACATGCCAGCGCATATTAGGGCCGCGCTATCGCAGACGCAGCTTACTATTCCGGTCGCCTCGGAGCGGCTAGTCCTTGGGACCTGGCAGGGCATTTATCTCTTCGAGCATCGCCGTGCGCCGCACCGGCGCGAGATCGTGCTCCATTTGTTAGGGGAGTAGACGCCGGCGCTGCCGCAGCAAAAGGCTGCCCGGCGATCAATTGAGGTACGCGGGCTTCAGGTTCGAGCAAGCCCAGTTCGGTCGCGGCCCTTGCGTATGACCCCTTAAAAAGGGTGATACTGATAGAGCCAGGTTTCGCTCAAAGTTTTCTCGCCCGCGCGCAAAAATAAACGCATTTCGACGGGTTCCGCGCCAGTTACCGTCAGATCGAATTGGGCGCGCCAATGGCCCGGCACATCATCGGGCACGGCTTCCGTAAAAATATAAGAAAAGGCTCCCCGCGATGCCCAGAGCACAGGTTCCGGTTTTACGCCGAACGGCAGAGCCTCCAGCGGCGGTCCTTTGAATTCGACCATGAATTTCCGCACGCCCTGGGGCCGCGGCAGGCCCGGCTGGCCGCCGTTGCCCAAGCGTGTCGCAACGCAGCGCGCTAGCTCGGTGGGAAACGGTTCATCCGCCGCCCAATAGAGGCGATAGGAGAGACTAACCTCGGAGCCAGCTGGTGCGGTTTTCTCGGGTACCCACATCGCGACAATATTGTCGTGAATTTCATCGCCGGTTGGGATTTCAACGAGCTGCACCGCACCCTTACCCCAAACGCCCTTCGGCTCGACCCACAGGCTTGGGCGCCGGTCGTAATAGACGCCATCTTGATAGTGATCGAAGCAGCGGTCGCGTTGCAACAACCCAAACCCGCGGGGATTTTCGTCGACGAACGAAGACGTGATGATGCGCGGCGGATTGTTGAGGGGCCGCCACGCTCTCTCCCCGTCCCCATCCACAGCGCAAGTCCGTCGGAATCATGAACCTCGGGGCGCCAGTCGATGCCAGTCACTTTTTTCGTTTCAGAAAACCAATACATCGAAGTGAGAGGCGCGAGTCCGAAACGGGCGATGTCCGAGCGTAAAAACAGCGTCTGGTCAATGTCCATCGTGACGCTCTTGCTGCGGGTCAGCACAAAGCGGTAGGCGCCCACAATCGATGGACCTTCGAGCAAGGCATAGATCGTCAGTGAGTCGGCGGTTGCAGCACGGTCGATATAGAATTTCGTAAAATCGGGAAACTCTTCCGGTTTGCCCTCAACGGCCACATCGAGCGCGACCGCGCGGGCCGAAAGCCCGTACTGGCGCAACTCTCCGATTGCGCGAAAATAATCGGCGCCGAGGAATGCTACCCAGTCGTTCTTGCGCCAATCGAGCAGACCGTCGCGCGATTCCTGGACCCGTAGCCCGGCGAAGCCCGCGCCTCTCGGCAGGCTCTTCGCAATCGAATCCGGAGGCATATCGAAATAGCTCTGATCGTAAATGATTTGCCGCGCGTTGCCTGCGTCGGCGACATACATTTCGACGGCTTTTGGAAAAAACATTCCCAGATGAAAAAAGCTCACCGGAAACCGGCCAGGCCCATCGGCGAAAAGCGCGTGGTCCATGTCGAACTTGATTTTTCCCCAGGCCTCATAATTGATCTTGGAAACGATATCTGGCGAAGGCCGCGCCGGACCCGAGTAAGGCTCGCCTGCTATGCGTTTCGCCATGGCCTTGAGACTATCGAACGAAAACGGCACCGCCGGGCCAAGCTTCATGGCACCGGCGGCGAAGCCTTTCCGCGCATCCGTTGCCGCGAGCGCAAATGCGGCGGCGGTCTTGACCACCGATCTCCGGTCGATGGCAGTTGTCATTCAACACTCCTTGGGATCCGGTGGCCAAACGGATGGCGCAGCCTGCGTTCAAGACAGCACGGGCGTCACTGGCTGACAGCAGGGGAGGTGGGCAGAAGGATTTCTAGCGAATGGGTTCGTGGCGAATCGCGACGCGCATGAAATAATAGAGAAGCACAAAGCCGCAAAGACCAAATCCTGCCTCGATGACGCGGCTGACAAGGGGGTCGAGCTGCAGGAGGCCGCCGAGTGCCCATCCCGCCGCCCAAGAGGCGCCGACCATTTCGGTGCCGACCAGAATGGCAACTGCGACGAGGGTCGAAACATGGACCCAGTTGATTTTCTTCGTTTCAGCCAATGCGGTTCGCTCCATTATGAAACTGAATTTAGGAAATCCCGCCGCCGCGCGGGCATTGGCCACTATATCACGAGGCGTGCCAGGCATGCCACTCGCGGAAGCTCAAACCCCATTGTATAACGCCGCCGGACAAAGTTAGGAACCGCCGATGGACAACAAGGTGCCGGTCGCCAGCGAAAAAGATAAGCTGCCCTTCCCGTGGCTCGCCGCCTACCCGTCCGGCGTGCCGGCGCGGGTCAAAACGCCGCCATATTGTTTGCTCGGCGAGATAGCACGGGACTTAGCGGCGCGGAAGCCGGCGGCCAGGGCGTTTACCACCATCATGCCGAACGGCATGGCTGGAAGATTGAGCTTTGCGGAAGTCGATCGCTATTCGGACGCCTTCGCCGCCTATTTGCGCGAAACGTTGCGCCTCGAGCCGGGAGCCAGGGTCGCGATCCAAATTCCAAACGGGCTCGCCTATCCGGTCGCCGCATTCGGCATATTCAAAGCGGGATGCGTGCTCGTCAATGTCAACCCGCTCTATACGGCGCATGAAATGGCGCACCTTTTCGCGGACGCGGAGCCCGCTGCAATCGTTGCGATCGACATGATCGCGGGCAGGCTTGCGGCGGCCATGGGACAGGTTCCGGTGCCGCATGTCGTTCTGACCGAAGCCGCGAGCCTTTTCCCATTTGCGTCGCGGCGGCTCATCGGTTTTGTGCAGAGATATGTCAAGAAACAGGAGCCATATCCGCGCTTCAGACACACGACCCTTTCAAAGGCGCTTGCGTTGGGGGCAGCCAGCATTCGTGCTGGGGCCAATGTCAAGGGCTACACGAACAAGATGGAACCCTCCGCCGTCGCCTGTCTGCAATACACCGGCGGCACAACGGGCGTGAGCAAGGGCGCCATGCTGACGCATCGCAATTTGATCATGAACGTGGCGCAATTCGTCGCTTTTCGGGGCGAAGACATGCGGGAAAGCGATCACGTTCTCACCGCGCTCCCGCTCTATCATATCTTTGCGTTCACGGTGAATTTGTTGGGTTTTTTCGTTCGCGGCGCGCACAATATTTTGATCCCGAGCCCAAGGCCGTTGAGCAATCTCCGCAAGGCCTTCGAGAAGGAGGCAGTAACCTTCATCACGGGGGTCAACACCTTGTTCAACGGCCTGTTGAACGAACCATGGTTTTGCGCGAATCCGCCGAAGAGCCTGCGCGTATCGATTGCCGGCGGGATGGCTTTGCAGGAGGCGGTGGCCGTGCGCTGGCGGAAGATTACGGGAACCGAGGTGGCCGAGGGCTACGGCCTCAGCCGAATCCTCGCCTGTCCTTACCCTTCATCCGGCGGGACGCGAGAAGCCAGGCTCGATTGGCATGCCGCTTCCTTCGACCGAAATGAAATGTGTCGACGACCAGGGAAAGGAGGTTGCGATTGGCGAGCCCGGGGAGATTATCGCGCGCGGGCCACAGGTCATGGCCGGCTATTGGCGGCAGCCCGGCGAAACCGAAAATGTGTTGCGCGATGGCTGGCTCTACACTGGAGATATTGGGACAATGGATGCCGAGGGCTATTTCACCATTGTGGACCGGCGCAAGGATATGATTCTCGTCTCCGGATTCAATGTCTATCCCAATGAGGTCGAGAAGGTGCTGGCGGGGCTTGCGGGCGTCAAGGAATGCGCCGTGATCGGTGTGCCGGACGCGGCCAGCGGGGAAGCAGTCAAGGCGTTTGTGGTGCGCGACGATCCAAATCTCGATGCCAAGGCGGTGCGCGATTTCTGCAAAAGCGAGCTCGCCAGCTACAAAGTGCCGAGATTGGTCGAGTTCCGCGACGATTTGCCGAAGTCGAACGTCGGCAAGATTCTGCGCAAGGAACTGCGGCAAAACCCGTCCGCGAGCGCCATTAAGCACATGGTCTGAGCAGCTGGGCGATTCTGCTCACCAGCGCAATAGCCCCCGCCCCGCCACCGCGCCGAGGGTAACGACGAATCCAATCGCCAAACTATACCAGGCCGCCACGAACAGCGGCGAATTGTCCGGGCAATGCGTGGCGTAGAATGCCGCGCCGATCGCCCCGGCGAAGAGGCCAGCCACCGCTCCGGCAAGGGCGGGTTGCTCCGGCGCGCCTTGACGCAAGGCAAGCAAAACGGCAACGAGCGGCGCCGCGGCAAGAAGCGGGATGCTCATTAGGCAGGCCATGGCGTTGGAGCCAATGAGTCTTTGGCCCCAAAGGGCAGCCGGAACAGCGAGGATTTCCATGAGGACGGCGACTGCCAGCAAGGCCGGCACGATCGGCAGCATGAGTGCGCGGTTTCGCACACTAGTGCCGGGCTTCCCAAGCCGCAAGACGAGCGCGCCGGAAAGAGCCGCAAGCAACGCAGTGAGGCAAAGCTTGAACAAAAGCCGCGGCTCGCCGAGCAAGGTCAAAAAGTGCGGCCGGAGTCCGAGGACCGCGAAATGGAGGCCCAACGCGATCACGACGCCCGGAATCAAGCCAAGCGCCAACGCCCGGCCCGGCGGCATTGCGCGGACCCTGCTGTCAGCGGCAAGGGCGCGGATGAGATCGCCGGTTTTCACGTCCCCTCTTCTCCGTTGAACTTCGCGGCGAGCGCCGCCAGGCCGCGATGCAGGGCTACCCGGACGGCTCCATTGGTCATCGAAAGACGCGCCGCCGCCTCGCTAATCGACGCGCCATCGACGGCAATGGCCCGCACGGCATTGCGTTGTCCGGCTGGCAGACACTCAAGATGACGATCAATATCACCAACGAGCATGGCCGGCTCGGTCTCACCACCGGCCAAGACTTCGGAGAAATCGTCGAGAGGAAGGTCGATCCGGCGGCCGCGCCGGCGCAGGGCGTCGATCATTTTATGGCGCGCGATGGCCCGCAGCCAGGGGCCAATCGGCGCATCCTCGTCCCAGCTTTGCCGCTTGAGATGAATAGCAAGCAGCGTCTCCTGCACAACGTCCTCGGCATCGGTATCGGCCATGCCCGCCCCGGCAAGGCCCCGGCGCGCCATGGCGCGAAGTACCGGAGTCAATTGCAGCAGGAGACGCCGGTAAGACTCCACGTCGCCGGCATTACCTGCTCGCATCAGCAGGGCCCACTCCTTTTCTCGTCCATCGCCGCGCAAAACGATCCCATCAGCTGAATTCGGCCGCCGCCGGCCTCTCGTTACATCTTCCGCGCGGTCTCGTTATCACGCTTTTGTCATGGAAAATATCCGCCATGATGCGTAACGCCCGCGCTCGCTAGCGCGTAGTAGACGGTGTAGAAACGGTGTGCCGTTTCTGTCGGCAGTGGAGAGAACGTTTGTTTTCCCGCGTCCATATCCGGCTTTCGTTTAACAAAGGAACCAATCATGATCACAAAAACCGAGCTTACCGCCGCCACGCTCGCCGCCGCGTTCGCGCTTCTCGCGGGGCCGCTTGCCGCCGAGGATATGGGCGGTCCCAAAGCGGGCAAGGAAAAGTGCTATGGCGTGGCGCTAAAAGGGCAAAACGATTGCGCGGCGGGAGCGGGCACCAGCTGCGCCGGGACATCGAAGGTCGATTACGACGCCAAAATCTGGAAGTATGTCCCGAAGGGCACTTGCGAAACAATGAAGACCCCGAACGGCATGGGGTCCCTCAAGCCAGCCAAATCTTGATCAACAACTGGGGCACGCGGGATCCGCGCGCCCCTTTTTGCGTCGCCAGGAATGCGCTCGAAGGCGAGTTAGGGAGACTAATCCATGCGTGTTTCGCAGCTTCCCTTGCGCGCCGGCGCGAGCTTTAAGCCGGAGCATTTCGCCACCATCGCCGGGGCGGCGCAACCGCTCGGATTTTTCGAGGTCCATGCCGAAAATTATATGGCCGCCGGGGGCACACCACATGCGCAATTGGGATTCCTGCGGGACCATTACTCCTTATCCCTGCACGGCGTCGGGCTCAACATCGGTTCAAGTGAGCCGCTTGATCGCGCGCACCTTGCCCGGCTGAAGCGCCTTTGCGGCCGCTATCAGCCGGAATGTTTTTCCGAGCATCTGGCGTGGTCCTCGCACGCCGGAATTTTTTTCAATGATCTCCTTCCGCTTCCCTATACGGAGGAAAATTTGAGCTCGGTGATCGACCATGTCGACGAGGTACAGACCGCGCTTCAGCGCCGCCTGCTCCTCGAAAATCCCGCCGCCTATTTGCGCTTCAAACAGAGCACGATCCCGGAGCCGGAGTTTCTGGCGGCGATCGCGCGCGCGACCGGCTGCGGCCTGCTCCTCGACGTCAACAACGTTTTCGTTTCGGCGCGAAACCATGCAACCAGCGCGCGCGCCTATCTCGAAGCTTTTCCTCTCGATCTCGTGGAGGAAATTCATCTTGCCGGTCATGTCGAAACCATCGATAGCCAGGGATCGCCGTTGCTGATCGATGCGCACGGATCATCCGTCGCCGAGGATGTGTTCGCCTTGTTCGAAAGCGTGATCGCCCGCACGGGGCCGCTGCCAACGTTGGTCGAGTGGGACAATGATGTGCCAGATTGGCCGGTGTTGCGCGCCGAGGTGCTTGCCGCGCAAGAACGCCTCGACCGTGCCGGTTCTCTCCGCACCACGCCGGCCGCGGCGTGAAGGAGGCCCGCGAAGCCATGTGGGATTTCCGTCCGAATTTCGCCCGCGCGCTGCGCGACCCTGATTTGGCTGTTCCCCCGGACCTCACGGCGCACAATCTCGATGCGCCGCAAGAGCGTTTCGGGATCTATCGCAACAATGTCATGTTGGGCCTCATCGGCGCACTGGAAGCGCGCTATCCGGCGACGTGCAACATCGTTGGCGAGGATTTCTTCAAAGGCGCCGCGAGATTGTTCGCCGCCACGCAGCCGCCGCGCTCCCCCCTGATGATGTTTTATGGCGACGCGTTTCCCGCTTTCTTGGCGGAATTTGGACCTGCGCGGCCAGTCCCTTATCTCGCCGATGTCGCACGCCTCGAAGCCGCGCGAACGCGCGCGTACCACGCCGCCGACGCGAAACCTCTTACGCCCACCACGCTTGCCGGCGTTGCCCTGGATACTTTGGCCTCCTCGCGCTTCACGCTGCACCCTTCGATTGAAATCGTCGCGTCGGACTATCCTATCGTCACGATCTGGGCGATGAACTCCGGCGAACTCGACCTTGCGCCGATCACTGATTGGCGAAGCGAGGATGCGCTTGTTTCGCGCCCCGGCTGCAATGTCGAGGTTCGCCGCCTGCCGGAGGGCGCCAAGGTTTTTTTGCAAAACCTCGCGGCTCGAAATCCGCTTGGAGAGGCGGCCGCGGCAGCGCTCGCCGCAAACTCGAACTTCGATCTTGCCGCCAATCTCGCGGCGCTATTCGCGGGGCTCGCGATCGAAATGACCAATCAACCAGTTGAGGCTCCCTTGCCATGATCCGATCCCGCGAGACGCACGTGGAAAACCCGCCGGCGTTGATTGGCGCAATGCGCTCCGCCGCCGCCGTTTTGGACAAAATTCCGCAATCCCTGATTTCGCTCGCGGCGCGGGTTTTTCCGGCCGCCGTGTTCTGGATGTCGGGGCAAACCAAGGTCGAAGGATTTCACGTGACGGACAATGCGGTTGCGTTGTTTCGCGACGAATATGCTCTTCCATGGATCGATCCCGCTCTGGCCGCGAACATCGCGGCGTTCAGCGAGCACTTTTTTCCGCTCATGCTTATTATAGGGCTCGCTAGCCGCCTGTCCGCTCTGGCCCTTCTCGGCATGACCGCGGTCATCGAGATTTTCGTTTATCCCGATGCCTGGCCGACCCACGGCGTCTGGGCGACGTGCTTTCTCGTCGTTATCGCGCGCGGACCGGGAATTTTCTCCCTCGACCATCTTTTGATGCGGCGCAGCTCACGGATCGAAAACTCTCGTTAAATTGATCACAAAAAATTGAACTTCAGGCAGTCTTTTTCCCGGGACTAGCCTGACTATTTCGCCGGTCTATTCTGTTTCCACAAATGCCTCGAAAAATGGGGCGACCGCCAATTGTAGGGAGATTGGCAATGTTGAAATCTCTTACCGTAGCAATCTTGGGATTCGCGCTCTTTTGCGGCGGTGCAGCAACGACTTCCGCCAAGACATTAACGACACGCAGTCCACCCAGCACCCGTTATCTCCTGCCCGGCACGCCGGATAGCTACTCCGCCGATCAACTTCGCGAAGGCCGCTCCATTTACCGGATGGAGGACACCAACGATCTCTATTTCGGAACGGACGAAAAAGGCTATCCGAGCGGCGAACCGCAAAATCCGGGAACTGGCGGCTGACCAGGTTTCAGCCTAATCCGCAGCTTCTGGTCAGCTGTTCGTAGATTTCGCTCTGCGTTTCGAAAGTGAGCCCGATGTCGATCCCGCCGCAGGGTCGGCCAGCCCGGCGGGATCGGACCAGCGATCGGGGTGCTGAGCGTCCTCCGCCCGGGGCTCGGGTCGCGATGCAAGCTTCGGGGCCGATGTCAGCGTTCTCGCCGAGCGTGGCTGAGAGCCGCGGAACCGGCGGACTATTCGCCCGCCGGCACCTCCGGCCGCGCGAGCAAGGGAGTTGTCCCGGATGCCGCCGCGCTTTCCGCTTTTTGGGCGATAATCAGTTCGTCCCGATTGTTCGCGACACGCCGGAGTTTGGCCATCGCCGCACCTGTGCCCGCTGGAATGAGCCGGCCGACGATGACGTTTTCCTTTAAGCCTTCCAGGGTATCGGCCTTGCCGTTGACGGCGGCCTCGGTCAACACCCGGGTTGTCTCTTGGAAGGAGGCGGCCGAGATGAACGAGCGCGTCTGCAACGACGCCTTGGTGATTCCGAGGAGAACCGGAGTTCCCGAGGCCGGCTTTTCTCCCGCCTCGATCGCCGCGGCGTTAGCCTCGTCGAGCTCGACTTGATCGACCTGCTCGCCAGGCAAGAACGAGGTGCCGCCGGGCTCGACGATATCGACCTTCTGCAGCATCTGCCGGACAATCACCTCTATATGCTTGTCATTAATGCTGACCCCTTGCAGCCGGTAAACCTCCTGAATCTCGTTGACGAGATAGGCGGCGAGTTCCTCGACGCCCTTGATCGCCAAAATGTCATGCGGCGCCGGATTTCCATCGACGATATAGTCGCCCTTTTCGACGACGTCGCCGTCCTGGAGATGGATGTGTTTGCCTTTTGGGATCAAATATTCGATGGGCTCCGCACCTTCTTCATTTGGAACGATTGAAATGCGCGTCTTGTTCTTATAGTCGCGCCCGAATTGCACGGTGCCAGAGGCCTCGGCAATAATCGCGTGATCCTTCGGCCGGCGCGCCTCGAACAATTCGGCTACGCGCGGCAGACCGCCGGTGATGTCGCGGGTCTTAGCCGAGTCCATCGAGATACGCGCAACGACGTCGCCCGCCTTGATCGTCGCGCCCGGGTCAACCCCAATGATCGAATCCACCGGCAGCACATAACGTGCATCGCCGCCGCGGAGCAGCTTGCCGGTCTTGCCGTCCGCGGATTTGATCACGATGGCAGGCTTCAATGTCACGGAGCGCTGATTGAGGCGCCAATCCATAACGAGACGCTTGGCAATGCCGGTCGCCTCATCGATGGTTTCGGTCATCGAGGCACCTTCGACTAGATCCTCGAAACCGACAGTCCCCGCGATCTCGGTCAGAATCGGCCGCGTATAGGGATCCCACTCGGCAATCCGCTGGCCACGCTTGATCTTATCGCCCTCGTCGACTTTGAGCCTGGCGCCATATTGGATCCTGTGAACCGCGCGTTCGGCGCCGTCCGGTCCCTCGACGACGATTGCGACATTGCGCGCCATGACCATCAAATCGCCCTCGCTGTTGCGGGCGAGATGGCGGTTGCGGATCTTCACGACTCCATCAAAATTGGATTCGATGAAGGATTGATCGGCGATTTGCGCCGCGCCGCCGATGTGGAAGGTGCGCATCGTGAGCTGCGTGCCCGGCTCGCCGATCGACTGCGCGGCGATGACCCCGACCGCCTCGCCTATATTCACCGGCGTCCCGCGCGCGAGATCGCGGCCGTAGCACTTGCCGCAAACGCCGTTCTTGGCTTCGCAGGTCAAAACTGAACAAATCTTGACTTCCTGGATCCCGGCCGCGTTGATGCGGTCGATATGCCATTCTTGAACCATTTCGCCCGCGGCAACGATGACCTCGCCCGATGTCTCCTTCAAATCCTCGGCTGCGGTGCGGCCAAGAATTCGCGTCGCGAGCGAGGCGACAATCTGGCCCGCGTCGATGATCGCGCGCATCCGAATCCCGTTTCGGGATCCGCAATCGAGCATGGTAATAATCGAGTCCTGCGCCACATCGACAAGACGGCGAGTCAGATACCCTGAATTCGCGGTCTTCAAGGCCGTGTCGGCAAGGCCCTTTCGCGCGCCATGCGTCGAGTTGAAATATTCGAGGACGGTCAGCCCCTCCTTGAAGTTCGAGATGATTGGGCTCTCGATAATCTCTCCCGATGGCTTCGCCATCAGCCCGCGCATCGCGGCGAGCTGCTTCATTTGCGTCGGCGAACCGCGCGCGCCGGAATGCGCCATCATGTAGATCGAGTTGATCGGATTGTCGCGGCCGTTGCCATCCTTCCCCACCGTCGAGATGCGCGCCATCATCTCCTCGGCGAGCTTGTCCGAGCATTTCATCCAGACATCGACGACCTTGTTGTATTTTTCGCCTTGCGTGATCAGTCCGTCATTGTACTGCTGCTCGTATTCCTTCGCGAGCGCTCCTGTCTCAGCAATAATCCGCGGCTTGGTTTCCGGCACGACCATATCGTCCTTGCCGAAGGATATGCCGGCCTTGAACGCCTCGCGGAATCCGAGCGCCATGATCCTGTCACAAAAGATGACCGTCTCCTTCTGACCGCAGTTGCGGTAGACGATGTCGATCATGTTCGAGATTTCCTTCTTGGTCATGAGCTTGTTCACGACATCGAAGGGAATCTTAGAATGGTGCGGCAGCAATTGACCAAGAATCATTCGGCCGGGCGTGGTTTCGAAAATCTTCTGTACACGCTTGCCTTCGCCATCGTAGCTCCATATCCGTCCTTTGATCTTCGTGTGCAGGGTGATCGCCTTGGCATGCAAGGCATGTTCGATCTCGCCCATATTGGCGAACGCCATGCCCTGGCCAGGATCGCCCTCGCGCGCTAACGAAACATAATAAAGACCAAGCACGATGTCTTGCGATGGGACGATGATCGGCTGGCCATTGGCGGGATGCAAAATATTGTTGGTCGACATCATTAGCACCCGCGCTTCGAGTTGCGCCTCGAGCGAGAGTGGCACATGCACCGCCATTTGGTCGCCATCGAAATCGGCGTTGAATGCGGCGCAGACGAGCGGATGCAACTGGATGGCCTTGCCTTCGATCAACTTCGGCTCAAATGCCTGAATACCGAGCCGGTGCAGCGTTGGCGCCCGGTTTAGCATGACCGGATGCTCGCGGATGACTTCGTCGAGAATATCCCAGACTTCCGGTTTCTCTTTTTCGACCAGCTTTTTCGCCTGCTTGACGGTCGCAGACAACCCCTTCGCATCGAGACGCGAATAGATGAAAGGCTTAAAGAGCTCGAGCGCCATCTTCTTCGGAAGGCCGCATTGGTGCAATTTAAGGTCGGGCCCAACCACGATGACCGAGCGGCCGGAATAATCGACCCGCTTGCCCAACAGGTTTTGCCGGAAACGGCCTTGTTTGCCCTTCAACATGTCGGCGAGCGACTTCAGCGGCCGTTTGTTGGCGCCGGTGATGACCCGGCCGCGGCGGCCATTGTCGAACAAAGCATCGACGGCCTCCTGCAGCATCCGCTTTTCGTTGCGCACGATGATGTCCGGCGCGCGCAATTCGATGAGCCGTTTCAGGCGATTGTTGCGGTTGATGACGCGCCGGTAAAGGTCGTTGAGGTCGGAGGTCGCGAAGCGGCCGCCGTCAAGCGGCACGAGCGGCCGCAGATCGGGCGGAAGGACCGGAACTTCGGTCAGGATCATCCACTCGGGCTTGTTGCCCGAACGGATGAAGGCCTCGATGATCTTCAACCTCTTGGCGAGCTTTTTTGGTTTCAGCTCGGTCGTCGATTCCGCGATCTCGACCTTGAGCGATTCGGCGATTGCCGGAAGATCCATACCGCGCAGAATTTCGCGAATTGCTTCGGCGCCAATGAGGGCGGTGAAGCAATCCTGGCCATATTCATCCTGTGCACGCAGGTATTCATCTTCGTTGAGGAGCTGGCGGTTCTTGAGCGGTGTCAGGCCGGGGTCGAGGACGATATAGGATTCGAAATAAAGGATACGCTCGATATCCTTTAGCGTCATATCCAGAAGAAGCCCGATGCGCGAAGGCAAGGATTTCAAAAACCAGATATGGGCGACCGGCGCGGCAAGCGAAATATGCCCCATACGCTCGCGGCGTACCCGCGACAAGGTCACCTCGACACCGCACTTCTCGCAGATGACGTTCTTATATTTCATCCGCTTGTATTTGCCGCACAAGCACTCGTAGTCCTTGATCGGACCGAAGATCCGGGCGCAGAAAAGTCCATCGCGTTCGGGTTTGAAGGTGCGATAGTTGATTGTCTCCGGCTTTTTAATCTCGCCGAAAGACCAGGACAGAATCTTCTCCGGGCTCGCGATCGAAATCTGGATCTGATCGAAAGCCTGCGGCGGTGCGGCCGGGCTGAAGAGATTCATGACCTCTTGATTCATTGCCATCTCCCGATACTTTAGCCTTTGCGGCACCGCCGCACGGCTCCGCCGGAAATATTCAAACGAAGACACCACGCGGCCCCTGCCGCCCGGCGGATTTAAATGTCTGCGTCTATTCGGCCGCCTCGGCTGGCGGCGTCTGGTTCTTCAATTTCGTTGCTTGAGCCAGTTCGACATTAAGGCAAAGCGACCGCATCTCCTTGACGAGCACGTTGAAGCTTTCGGGAATGCCGGATTCGAAAGCGTCATCGCCGCGCACGATCAATTCGTAAACCTTGGTGCGGCCCGCCACGTCATCGGATTTCAAGGTCAGCATCTCCTGTAGTGTATAGGCCGCGCCATAGGCCTCGAGCGCCCAAACCTCCATCTCGCCGAAACGCTGGCCGCCGAATTGCGCCTTGCCGCCGAGTGGCTGTTGGGTGACGAGGCTATACGGGCCGATCGAACGCGCGTGGATCTTGTCGTCGACGAGGTGATGCAGCTTCAGCATATAGATATAGCCGACCGTCACTTTGCGGTCGAAAGCCTCGCCCGTGCATCCGTCGTAGAGAACAACCTGGCCAGAGCTGTCCAACCCCGCCCGCTCCAGCATTTCGACGATGTCCTTTTCATGCGCGCCATCGAAAACCGGCGTCGCGACCGGCACGCCGCGGCGCAGATTTTCGCCGAGCTCGACGACGGCCTCGTCGTCGAGTTCCATGATCTCCTTCTTGGCTTCGTAAATTTCGATGAGCTTGTCGCGCAACGGCTTCGTGTTGCCGTCCCGCAAATAGGCATTCACCGTGTCGCCAATCTGCTTGCCAAGCCCGGCGCAGGCCCAGCCGAGATGGGTTTCGAGGATCTGTCCGACATTCATGCGGGAGGGCACGCCGAGCGGATTCAAGACGATATCGACCGGCTGCCCATCGGCGAGAAACGGCATATCCTCTCGCGGCACGATCTTTGAGACGACGCCCTTGTTGCCATGCCGTCCCGCCATCTTGTCGCCGGGCTGAATCTTGCGCTTCACCGCGACGAAAACCTTCACCATTTTCATGACGCCCGGCGGCAACTCATCGCCGCGCTGCAGCTTTTCGACCTTGTCGAGAAAGCGGCTCTCAAGCGCTTTCTTGGCCTCGTCATACTGTCTGCGCATGGCTTCGAGCTCGGCCATCGTCTGGTCGTTCTCGATCGCGAAGACCCACCATTGCGAGCGCGGATAGCCCTCGATGATCTCCCTGGTGAGCAGGGTATCCCGCTTGAACCCCTTCGGCCCGGCAACCGCCTTGTTGTCCACGAGAACGCCCGTCAGGCGCGCATAGACGTTGCGGTCGAGGATCGCCAGCTCATCGTCGCGGTCCTTCGCGAGACGCTCAATTTCCTCGCGTTCGATCGCTTGGGCGCGCTCGTCCTTGTCGACGCCATGCCTGTTGAAGACGCGCACCTCGACAATCGTGCCCTGCACCCCCGGCGGCACCCGCAATGACGTATCGCGGACATCCGATGCCTTCTCGCCGAAGATCGCGCGCAAAAGCTTTTCTTCCGGAGTCATCGGGCTCTCGCCCTTCGGGGTGATCTTCCCGACCAAAATGTCGCCCGCCTGGACCTCGGCGCCGATATAGACGATTCCCGCCTCGTCGAGATTCTTCAAAACTTCTTCCGAGACATTTGGAATATCGCGGGTGATTTCTTCCGGGCCGAGCTTGGTGTCGCGTGCCATCACCTCGAATTCGTCGATATGAATCGAAGTATAAACGTCGTCCTTGACGATGCGCTCGTTGAGAAGAATCGAATCCTCGAAATTATAGCCGTTCCAGGGCATGAAGGCGACGAGGACATTGCGGCCAAGCGCCAGATCGCCGAGATCGGTCGAGGGTCCGTCGGCAATGATGTCGCCGCTGCGCACGAAATCGCCGACCCGCACCAGCGGTTTCTGGTTGATGCAGGTCGATTGGTTCGAGCGCTGAAACTTCATCATCCGGTAGATATCGACCCCGGGCTTGCCCGCGTCGGTTTCCTCGGTTGCCCGGACCACGATGCGCGTCGCATCGACCTGGTCGACATAGCCCGTCCGCCGAGCCGCGATGGCGGCGCCCAAATCTCGCGCAACGACGGATTCCATGCCGGTCCCGACAAGCGGAGCATCCGATCTGACGAGCGGCACGGCCTGACGTTGCATGTTGGAGCCCATGAGCGCCCGGTTGGCATCGTCATTCTCGAGGAACGAAATCAAGGCGGCGGCGACGGACACCAGCTGCTTTGGCGAAACATCCATGAAATCGACCCGCTCGCGCGGAACCATGACGACATCGCCCGCGCGCCGGCAGACGACAAGATCCTCGGTCAGCGTCCGCTTTGCATCGACCGGCGCATTCGCCTGCGCGACGTTGTATTTGGCTTCCTCCATCGCCGAAAGATAAACGACCTCATCGGTCACCCGGCTATCCGTGATTCGCCGGTAGGGGGCTTCGATGAATCCGTATTTGTTGACCCGCGCGAACGTCGCGAGCGAATTGATGAGGCCGATATTCGGGCCTTCCGGCGTTTCGATCGGGCATATGCGCCCGTAATGCGTCGGATGCACGTCGCGCACCTCGAAACCCGCACGTTCGCGGGTGAGGCCACCGGGACCCAGCGCCGATAGCCGCCGCTTATGAGTAATCTCGGACAATGGATTGGTTTGATCCATGAACTGCGACAATTGCGACGAGCCGAAGAACTCGCGCACCGCCGCCGCGGCCGGCTTGGCATTGATCAGATCCTGCGGCATCACCGTATCGATGTCGACCGACGACATCCGCTCCTTGATTGCCCGCTCCATCCGCAACAGGCCCAGCCGGTACTGATTCTCCATGAGTTCGCCGACTGAGCGGACACGGCGGTTGCCAAGATGGTCGATGTCGTCGATCTCGCCACGCCCATCACGCAAATCGACCAGCGCCCGCATGACCGCGACGATATCTTCCTTGCGCAACGTGCGCACCGTATCCGCCGCGTCGAGATCCATGCGCATGTTCATCTTGACCCGGCCGACTGCCGAGAGATCGTAGCGCTCGGGATCGAAAAACAGCGAATGGAACATCGCCTCCGCCGTTTCAAGCGTTGGCGGTTCGCCGGGACGCATGACACGGTAGATGTCGAACAACGCTTCCTCGCGCGAGCGGTTCTTGTCGACGGCGAGCGTATTGCGAATGTAGGGGCCGATATTAACATGATCGATGTCGAGCACCGGCAACTCGGTGAAACCGGCCTCGATCAGCAGCGCCAGGGATTTGGCGGTGATCTCGTCTCCGGCTTCGGCAAAGATTTCGCCCGTCGCAGGGTCGTAAAGGTCGGAGGAAATATATTGCCCGTGCAGATCGTCATCCTGCGCGCGCAGGAATTTGACCCCGCGCTCGGCAAGCAGACGCGCAGTGCGCACGGTAAGTTTCTTGCCCGCTTCGAGAACCACCTCGCCAGTGTCGGCGTCGAGAAGATCGACCGCGGCCTTCATGCCTTTCATGCGATCGGGCTCGAAAGGCTGACGCCACCCGTCCCCATCCCGCGCAAACGTGATCGCCTTATAAAAGATCGAGAGAATTTCCTCGCCATCCATCCCGAGGGCGTAAAGGATCGACGTCGCCGGAATTTTCCGGCGCCGGTCGATGCGGGCATGGACAATGTCCTTGGCATCGAATTCGATATCGAGCCAGGAGCCGCGATAAGGAATGATCCTGGCGGCGAACAAGAGTTTGCCGGACGAATGGCTTTTGCCCTTGTCGTGATCGAAAAACACCCCCGGCGAACGGTGCATTTGCGAAACGATAACCCGCTCGGTTCCATTGACGATGAACGTGCCGTTCGCCGTCATCAAGGGCATGTCTCCCATATAGACATCTTGCTCTTTGATGTCCTTGACCGACTTTGCGGCGGTGTCGGGATCGACATCGAATACGATCAGACGCAAAGTTACTTTGAGCGGCGCGGCGTAAGTCATGCCGCGCTGGCGGCATTCGTCGACGTCATATTTCGGAGGCTCAAATTCATATTTGACAAATTCGAGCAGCGCCGCATTGGAAAAATCCGAAATCGGGAAAACCGATTTGAAAACCGCTTGCAGCCCTTCGTCCGGGCGCCCGCCTTGCGGCTCATCGACGAGCAGGAACTGGTCGTAGGATGCCTTTTGAACTTCGATCAAATTTGGCATTTCCGCGACCTCACGGAGATGCCCGAAAAATTTTCTGATACGCTTGCGGCCGGTGAACGTCTGCGAGATATTATGAGCCATGTCGCTGATCGCACCTCATGTAAAAAACCATTTTCTCGAGCGGAAATCCGCTCGGCCGGCCTTCAGCCGGGGCGCTGAAGGTTCGGGGCTTTCGCAGCCCCAACCCCTCGCGGCGCAACGCCGCCAAAAAATTCGCTAAGCGGCCAGGCTTATTTCGTTTCCTAAAGCAATCAATGTTTTCGCCGGGCCGCGACGGCCACAATCTTCGCCGGGACCGCCGCCGTGCCAAACACCAAACTGCCGAATCGGCAAATCCGCGATCACTTGAACTCCACCTTGGCGCCGGCTTTTTCGAGTGCCGCCTTGATCTTTGCGGCCTCCTCCTTGGTTACGCCTTCCTTGACCGGCTTGGGCGCCGCTTCGACGAGATCCTTTGCTTCCTTCAAGCCAAGTCCGGTCACCGCGCGCACCTCTTTGATGACTTCGATTTTCTTGTCGCCGACGGCCGCGAGAATCACCGTGAATTCGGTCTGCTCTTCCACCGGCGCCGCTGTAGCGGCAGCTGCCGGTCCGGCGGCGACGGCGACAGCCGCGGCCGCGGACACGCCCCATTTTTCTTCCAGCAGCTTAGCGAGTTCGGCTGCTTCGAGCACGGTGAGGCCCGACAAGTCCTCTACGATCTTTTCCAGATTGGCCATTTTTGTTTCCTTCGATTCAGATCAAAACGCTTGTTAGGCGCACAAGACAACGATATCAGCCGCCGTCTTTTCCGGCGTAAGCTGAAAAAACGCGCGCGAGTTTGGCGGGCGGGGCGGCGGTAAGCCGCGCAAGCCGCGCCGCCGGTGCCCGGATGAGTCCCACGAGCTTGCCGCGCAGTTCATCCAAGGACGGCAACGCGGCGAGCGAGCGCACGGCATCGGCGTCGAGCCTAGCTGCTCCCATAGCGCCGCCAAGTATCACGAGCTTGTCGTGATTCTTGGCAAAGGCCACCGCGGCCTTCGGCGCCGCGACCGGGTCGTCCGAATAGGCGATCAGGGTCGGGCCCCGCATCAACTCCGAAATCGGCGCGGCCGGCGTACCTTGGAGTGCGATCTTGACGAGGCGATTCTTGGCGACCTGCACTCTCGCTCCAGCCGTGCGCATCTGCTTGCGCAGAGCTTGCATTTGGACCACACTCAGGCCGGAATAATGCGCAACCACCACCACCGATGTTGTTTTAAAGACACCGGTCAAGGATTCAACGCACTGGCTCTTTTCCGCTCTGTCCACAGTGTGTCTCCTTGCATGGCGGCGGGAATTAAAGAATTCCCGCCAAGGGGCTGCGTCTGCCGCCAGATAAACGCGGCGGGCCCCTATCGAGGCGACGCCCTGCCTGTCTCCGGAACGGACAGTCCGCGCCGGACAGAGGGATTGACCAAATCCGAAGGAAGCAAAACGCGAAGTCTTCCCGCGGTCCCAAATCTTGTGTTGCCCCGTCTATGCAGGCCGCCACGCCCGCAAAGCCTACTCGGCGCTCGACGAATTACTTTGAGTTCGCCCCGGCGGGACGGCCCTTTATCCGGCAGTTCCAGACAGGACATGGCCAGAAGGGACAGGCGTCCACCGCCTATCCTCCAGCCTCATTCAACGCGTCGCTAAGCACCCTTTCCCGCAAGCGAAATTCACCGGCACCCCGCCATCGCGGAAAGTTCATGAATGCGAGGCGCTGTCCGCCCCGAGACCTCTATTTAACCCGAACGATCTCCTATGCCAAGGCCCGAAATGCAAATTTCGCGGAACTGCGAGCGGTCCGCTTAAACCTTAAGCGTCGCAGGATCGACCTTAACCCCAGGCCCCATGGTCGAGGAAATCGCGACACGTTGAATATAAGTGCCCTTGGCGCCCTGAGGCTTGGCTTTGGCCACCGCGTCCACGAATGCTACGATGTTTTCGACCAGTTTTTCCGGCGCGAAGGAAGCTTTTCCGACGCTGCCTTGGATGATCCCAGCCTTTTCGACGCGAAACTCCACGGCGCCGCCTTTCGAGGCCTTGACCGCGCCAGAGATGTCCATGGTCACGGTGCCAACCTTCGGGTTGGGCATCAGGCCGCGCGGTCCTAAAACTTTGCCGAGCCTGCCGACGAGAGGCATCATGTCCGGCGTGGCAATGCAACGGTCAAAGGCGATCGTGCCGGCTTGGACGGTCGAAACCAAATCCTCCGCGCCCACGATGTCCGCCCCCGCCGCGTTTGCCTCGTCGGCCTTGGCGCCGCGCGCGAATACCGCCACCCGCAGGTTGCGCCCGGTTCCGTTCGGAAGATTGACCACGCCGCGGACCATCTGGTCGGCGTGCTTGGGGTCGACCCCGAAATTCATCGCAATCTCGACGGTCTCGTTGAACTTCGCATTGGCACGTTCCGTGACGAGCTTGACCGCTGCTTCGACCGGATAGAGCTTGATCCGGTCAATTCCCTCGCGCGCCTTGCGCACGCGTTTCCCAACATGCGCCATCGCCCTACTCCACAATTTCAAGGCCCATGGAACGGGCGGAGCCCTCGATCATCCGCATCGCCGCTTCGACCGAGGCGCAATTGAGATCGGGCAGTTTTTTTCCGGCGATTTCCTTTATCTGCTCCTTCGTGATCTTGCCGGCAAAACCGCGGCCGGCGGTTTTCGCGCCCGTCTGAATGCCCGACGCTTTCTTTAAAAAAAACGAAACCGGCGGCAACTTCATCTCGAAAGTGAAGGAGCGGTCCTGAAAGGCGGTGATGACGACCGGGATCGGAGTCCCTTTTTCCATCTGCGCCGTTCTGGCGTTGAAGGCCTTGCAAAATTCCATGATATTCAAGCCGCGCTGACCGAGCGCGGGACCGATCGGGGGCGAAGGATTGGCCGCCCCGGCCGGCACTTGAAGCTTCACGTAACCCGTGATCTTCTTTGCCACTGTCTTACTCCCATACAATGCCGGCTTTTAGGGCCCGGCGGTTGCGGTCGTGGTGCAACCTGGCTGCCGCCGCCTGGCGCGGCGGACTGGTCTCCCACGTCTAGCCCACCGGTTGCGACGCGCGCCGGGGGGTGCCTTTGTCAATTCCCCTTATCCCATAACCCTTATCCCGAATTTTAGCCCGGCCCAAGCGGGAGCAACAAACCGAGAAGCTGCCTGGCGGCAAGTGCTTAGACCTTTTCGACCTGCGCATATTCCAATTCTACCGGCGTCGCGCGGCCAAAGATCGAAACGGCGACCTTGACCCTGGAACGGTCCTCGTCGACATCCTCGACGGTCCCGTTGAAGGAAGCGAAGGGGCCGTCGGCGACACGAACCGTTTCGCCGATTTCAAACGAGATTGACGCCTTGGGCCGTTCGACGCCTTCCGCGACCTGCCCTTTGATGCGTTCCGCCTCGCTATCTGAAATCGGCATCGGCTTCTTGTCCGCGCCCAAAAATCCGGTGACCTTGGGGGTGTTTTTAATCAAATGGTACACATCGTCGGAAAGCGTGCATTTGACCAGCACATAGCCGGGAAAGAATTTGCGTTCGGAATTGATCTTACGGCCGCGGCGAATTTCGACTATATGCTCGGTCGGAACAAGAATTTCCTCGAATTGGTTCGAAAGACCACGCTGCGCCGCCTGCTCCTTGATGGATTCGGCGACCTTTTTTTCGAAATTGGAATAAGCGTGAACAATATACCAGCGCATGCTCATAGCGACAGCTTCAAACCTCGTTCCCTAAACTCCGCTCCACGCCATGACGTGGGCAAGCGGCTACCCTAGATCACGCGGGTAGAACGATTAAATTCACTCAATTGGATCACTATCCCAGGTTGATTAATTTTGAGCCCTTCTGGGCCGGTCAAATCGTTCCCTTTGGGTCGCCTGCTAATGGCCTATACTCAGAATGCCGGTGACAATGAGGCGCAGCGCCCAATCCACCGTGACGAAAAATAGGCTGGCGAGCAGGACCATGAAAAGAACAAGCCCCGTCGTGATGAGGGTCTCGCGGCGGGTGGGCCACGTCACCTTGGTGCCTTCGGCGCGGACCTCTTGAAGGAATTCCAAAGGTTTGATCATTTCTCGGGTGTGCCGTCCCTTGCTGTGGCGTCCACTAAAACTCGCTCCGGTTCGCGCCCAAGCCGCGCGAAGTCGCGGAAGCACCTTATGCCCGCGATCCCTGCGGCGTTCCGCCCGCGATCGCGATAGACCGGGAAAAGGCGTCGCCAAAAAATCAGGGCGCGGAACCCGAAGGCCGCGCGCCACAGTTATCTCTTATAATCTATAGCCTGCGGAACGCAAATTCAATTTTTGGCCGGCCGGAGCGCTCCGCGCGCCGTCGAAACCTGGCGGCACAAATGCGGAGACATGACACCGATGACAGGCGCCGGAACAGATCACACTAAGGAAAGCCGCGGCGGTGGCCCGGCGATGATTTTGGTGCGCCCGCAACTCGCGGTCAACATTGGCATGTGCGCGCGGGCGATGGCCAATTTCGGATTGACGGATCTTCGTCTAGTATCGCCCCGCGAGGGCTGGCCACGCTCCGGCGCTTACCGAAAAGGCGCCTATGCGGCGGCCGCCGGCGCTGTTCATCTGCTCGAGGCCGCGAGGCTGTTTGAGACGGTCGAAGCCGCGATGCTCGACCTCAATTTCGTCTGGGCGGCCACCGCCCGCGAGCGGGGCCAGCACAAGCAAATCTCGACGCCCGCAGAAGCGATGCCGGAATGCGCGCGCAAGATCGCAACCGGCGAAAAACACGGCGTGCTGTTTGGGCCCGAACGAACCGGACTCGCCAACGACGAAGTAGCGTTGGCCGATGCGATTCTAACTTTTCCGGTCAATCCCGCCTATGCCTCGCTCAATCTGGCGCAGGCGGTGCTTTTGACCGGGTACGAGTGGATGTGCGCCGCGACGGACGCCAAGGCGCCATTTGCCATGGTCCAGCGCTCGCCCGCCGCGCCGCGCGAAATGGTTTTATCTTTTTTCGCTTATCTCGAAGGCGAACTCGAACGCGCCGGCTTCTTCCGTCCGCAGGCCAAGCAGCCGGTGATGCGGCGAAACTTGCGCAATATATTTCATCGCATGCAACTCACCGAGCAGGACGTGAGCACTCTGCGCGGCATGGTCGTGCGCCTCGTCGAAGGGCCGCGGGCCGGTGCCACGCCGGACATGCCCCCGCGAGGCGAGGCCGCCGCGACCCCGGACTCGCATGCTTCGCTGGCCCCCTATGAAAAATGAATGATGCGCCCGGACTGGCCAGCCAGCTAGCACTACTTTAGCAGATTTTTAGGGATGGGCGAGTTTTTTGGATTCCCAAGGGAGGTTTTGCGTGATTCATGAGAGGTCGGCTTGGAGGGCCGATCAATGGACATGGACTGGCAAGTCGATCTCGATCGTTGGCTTGCGCCGTTTGTCGCGGCGTTACGGCACAAGACGCGGGCGCGGATGTGCCCTTTCTATGTCGCGGGTTTGATTGGTCCAGGAGACCGCAAGAGCGTTCAGCCGATGGCGGCGCGCGCTGGCGAGGTCGGTTACGACCAGCTTCATCATTTCGTCGCTGCCGGAGTTTGGGACAGTGCTCCACTCGAGGCTGCCCTGTTGAAGGAGGCAGATGGCCTGGTTGGCGATGAGGCGGGGTTTCTTGTCATCGATGATACGGCGTTGCCCAAGAAGGGACGCCACTCGGTTGGCGTCGCGCCACAATATGCCTCGTCGCTTGGAAAGACTGCCAACTGTCAGTCGCTGGTCTCGGTAACGTTAGCGTCGCGCGAGGTGCCGGTGATGGTGGGCCTGCGGCTATTCCTGCCCGAGAGCTGGACAGATGATCCTGAGCGCATGGCGCGAGCCGGTGTGCCGAAGGATAGACAGACTGCTCTGACAAAGCCGGAAATTGCGGTCGCGGAGATCGATCGCGTCATCGCCTCCGGTGCGCGTTTCGGTTGTGTGCTTGCCAATTCAGGGTACGGATCCAGCGGGCTTTTCCGTCAGGCTTTGAGCGAGCGCGGTCTGCAGTGGGCGGTGGGTCTGTCGCCCGCCCAGAACGTCTATCCCGCCGACGTTGCCCTGGTCTTCCCCGTCGCGAAGACCGGAAAGCCCCGCAAATACCACATCCCTGATCAGCCCCCGGTCTCTGCTGAAGCGTCGTTGGACGGTGGGAAATGGCGAAGGGTTAGCTGGCGGCGGGGCACCAAAGGTCGGCTGACATGTCTCTTCGCGGCCCGCCGTGTCCGCGTTGCGGATGGCCATAAGCACCGTATGCTCGATAATCGTATGCAGTGCATGCCGGGCGACGAGGTCTGGCTCGTCGGCGAACGCCGGTCGACTGGCGAGCGAAAATACTATGTGTCGAACTTACCAGCCGATGCGAGCCTCAAGATGCTCGCCGCCACGATCAAAGCCAGATGGGTCTGTGAGCAGGCGCATCAGCAGCTCAAGGAGGAACTTGGCCTCGACCATTTCGAAGGCCGATCCTGGACCGGTTTACATCGGCACGCCTTGATGACCATGATCGCCTATGCCTTCCTCCAATCCCGCCGCCTCAAAGCAGCGGGACGGAAAAAAAAAATCGGGGGGCCGCCGCCACAACCAAGCATGCCGGCCATCAGGCAAGCCATCCTCGACCTCTTCGCACGGCCTCCACCCAGGCGATGCCCCCACCGTGAGAAACTCCTCGCCAACGCCGTCGAAACCAAACTGCCAAAGTAGTGCTAGGGTCAGGACTCAATTATTTGGTAGCCAGTAGACGACTGCGGCGACGAAGCAGAGCGCCGAAAAGTAAATTTCTGCGAGCTTGTCGTATCGTGTGGCGATGCGGCGGAAGTCTTTCAGCCTCCCGAAGCATCGCTCGATGACATTGCGTCTCTTGCAGGCAGTTTTGCTGTGCCGGATTTGCTTCTTGCGGTTGGATTTGCTCGGAATAATGGCCTTGATGTTGTGCTGCTTCAGGTAGGTGCGAAACGCATTGGTGTCATAGGCCTTGTCGGCGAGCAGCTGCTTGATCCCCGCAACCAGGCCGGCGCAGTCTTCTGCCATGACGCAATCGGCAGTGTTGCCAGGGGTCAGGATGAAGGCCCAAGGCCTGAGATATTCGTCGACAAGAGCGTGTATCTTGCTGTTTCTGCCACCCTTCGTGACCCCGATGGCCTGAAGCTCGGCCCCCCTTTTCCACCGCTGGCGCAGCGGTGTGCCTTGATATGGGAACTGTCCAAGGCGACCTCGCCCGGTGGCTCGGAGGGTGCGGCGGCCGTCTCGAATATCTTCTGCCAAATGCCACGATCGCTCCATCGAGCGAAGCGATTGTAGATGGTCTTCGCGGGGCCGTATTCCCGTGGGCAATCGACCCAGCGGCAGCCGATCTTAAGGACATGCATGATCCCGCTCAGAACACGCCGATCGTCGTGGCGTTGCGGCCCGGGTTGGTTGGCCGGCAACAAAGGCTCGATCTTCGCCCATTGCTCGTCCGTGAACCAAAAAAGATGCTTGTCCATCGGCTAGCCCTCCAACGCGGTGACTAGCCTCTTTAATCAAAACATAATTAATCAGGTCTTAACCCTAGGGAACAAGCTCGGTCGGCACGGGCGGCTGGGTTTCTTTCGAGAGAACCTCGACATCCTTGTCGACGCCGGACACGACCTTGAACGTCGTTTGATAGGTTTGGCTGGCGTGCCGCGCGATCGCGACATATTCGCCTTCTGCAAGCGTCGCCGAAGGAAACGCGCCGATCATCTCGCGGATGACGTCGCCGCCCGGTGTCAGGATCGTGAAGGATGTATTCGCGAGGGCTTCGCTGCCGGGGTTGTTGACGAGTTTCAACGTTATAGTGGCGGCACGATGACGCAGCGTCGCATCGGTCAGCTTGCCCGCTTGAACCTTGAGATCGGCACTAATCACGGAATTCGTTTGGCTCGCCGAACCATTGGCAACCGCGTCGAGCAACGTCGATACAATATGATAATTGCCTTCCGGAAGGCCGACGGTGTCGCCTGATTTGGCGTTCGCGACGACAAGTTTTGCTTCCGGATTGCCGCGCTCCGGAACATAGATCGAGATCGATAACTTCGCCGGATTGATCGGCGTGTCGCCGAGCTGGCCCGCGATCCGCAACCCGCCGGCATTGAGTACCAGCGTTTCGTTTAACACTGAGCCATTAATGGTGATGCGCTTTGTTGCGCCAGCGAGCCCCAAGGCAACATGAATCATGAAATTTCCGTCGGGAAGGGACAGATTTGGCGTCGCGCTGGTGGATTGCGCGACAAGTTTGTGGTTTCCGTCGGTTCCCGGGACTTCTTCAAATATGCGCCAATGCAGACCTTCCTGGACCGGCTGCGTGTCACTGGCGGCAAATAATGCCGCCAGCCTGACCATGCCGTGCGCCGATTCGACGGGAGCGGTGTCGGGGGTAAGCGGCAAGCGCAGGGGAGGAGACGCCGGGATTTTGCGCTTTCCCGGTGTTTGCGCCGCAACAGGCCAAGCCGCCAGGCACAGCGCGAATGCCATAAGTCGCGCCAGCAAAGTCGCGCGGGCGACGAGGCCTTGTCCTGTCCGGCCAGGAGCCGGTCTTGCTAGCGGGAGCCGCCGCAAGCCTTACTCCTCCTGCCAATGGAAAACGCTTGATGCCGCCGCCGCGAGATTGGTCAACGACAGCGGGTGAAAGGAAAATACGATTCGATGGTGGCCCGCCGGAACCTCCACGCCGCGAAACAGGATATTGGCGCGAAGCACAGGTTCCTGATGTCCATCGACACGGGCCTCCCAACCTGGATAAAAAAGATCGTGCAGTACGACAATTCCCGCCGTTGGCGCATCGGCGTCGAGTCTCGACCGAGCTATCGGAGTAGTTGACGATCGCGACACGCGATAGGCTCATGGGAAGGTCCGATTGTTGCTCCGCGCGACTCGCCATTTGTCTCGGACCATGGGCGTAGGGCCCGCCGCGAAGACCGGCCATGCTTGCCTGGTCGATCAAAACCTCGCTCGACGGGTCGAAGCCGGGAAGGACGTGTTCGTCGAGAACTTCCTCATTGTCGACAGGCTCGACGGCCGATGCAAAGTAGGCTCTCGGTACGGTATTACCGAGCTTGTATATATTCATGCTACCGCTTGTATAAATCGCCTGAGCCTTCGGCCGCGGGATGTCGCGCGGCAGTTCCGTCAGTGGGCGGTCAAGGACCAAATATTCAATCCCGAGGAACGCCGCAAGCCTGGCTATTGTAGCCGCGAAAAGTGTCTGGATAGCGGCGCAAGGCAAAATCTTCGGCATCTTGCCCCGAGCCGACCGCCCGGTCGTAATCGTCGATGCGCAACGGATTGTAGCCGAGCGTATTTTCGAATTTGAGGACCATCGATGCATTCTGCCAAGGCCCCTTTAGCCCTAGTATTTCGACGCGAGGACGGTCGCCATTGCGTGTCGTGGCGGCGATTTCATGGCGCAAAACCTCGATGCCAGCGGCTTCGGACGGCTTCATGCCGGAATAGACGCTAGTAGCGTTTCAACGGTTCCGCGTTAAGCGAGGAGGCGGCATTGCGCCAGAGGATTTCGGCGCCGCTTAAAAGCACGAACAGACTTGCCGCGAGCGACCCGCCTCGAACGTGCCTGAAGTCCGAACAACACGGCGGCCCCAGCGGCCGCCAGCGGCGCCGCAACCGCGAGCGCGGCGAGCGAAGGCATTACACGGCCTTCCCGGAAGGAAAAGGCGAGCCCGGCGCAGGTCAGCACGGCGAAGCGCCAGGGTGGCCGTCCCAGCCAGCGCGGCGGCTAGCCATTCCGGCAGCGTGCGGAAAGGCCGCGGCAGCGCCTTCCTCGATGTAGCGGTGCAGCAGAAATCCGGCCGCCAGGGCAAGCGCGATATTCATAAGAAATGTTGCGTCCGCGGGCCTCCGGTAGAGGGAAACGCCGGGTATCCAGTCAAAAGCGAGCGCGAAGAATGGAGTATAGTGCCCTAGCGCATAAGCGAGCGCCAGCAAAAGCAGAATAAGAAAAAACCGTCCGCGCCGCGCGAACAACCGGCCGGCGCCAAATCCATGCCAAGCAATGAGCAGGAACGGCAGAGTGCCGGCAAAAAGATAGTCGACGGCCTTGTCGGTAAAATCGGCGCGCGGAATGTTGGCGTCATGTCCCCAGTAATCATTGAGATGATCGAGGGAGCCAAAGAAATTCGGCGCAAACAGCGTGATCAAATTGACGGGCGCGAGCGAACTCGACCGCAGCAACCCCGAAGGGAATGTCAGGCCGGTTCGAGCCGGCAAGAAACTGCATGGTCAAGAGCACCGGCACGATCATTATGGCGAGGATCAGGGCGGCGCTCAACGCCAGGACACCGGCCCGGGCGCGCAGATAAATAAGCGCATTTCCCGATTGGGCCGCGGCAAGGACAACATAACCGACAAGAACCATGCAAAGCAGGAAGGCAACCTGATCACGGCCAAGCGCCATCAAGGATGCGAAGAATCCAAACGCAAGGCCGAAACGATAGGAGCGGCGCTCGAGCGCGATATCGAGGCACCACAGCGCCGCCGGAAAAAATGAATAGGAAATAATCATGCCGGTGTGCTGCAGCCTCGAGGACGCGGCACCTCCGAGCATGAAAATGATTGCCGCGAGGACCGCTGCCGGCGGATGCCAGCGCCAGCGCCGCGATAGGCCCAAAATGCAAATCCCTCCCGCGAAAAGGTGCGCGAGGACCGCCGCGTCGAAGATCTGCATCGAGGCATTTGGCGCGATCAGCGCAAAGAGCAGCATGCTCGGCGTGAAGATCAAGGACTGCGGATCGGCGATCGCCGGATGACCGCCGAAATAATAGGGGTTCCAAAGGGGAATTTCGCCATGGTGCAGGGCATCACCAAGGAAACGGAACATCGCATAAAAATGATTTTTCGAATCCCATGGCACGACCGTTCCGGTGACGAGCCAAGAAGCCAGCGCGAGCCCGTAAAAAATGGCGAGGCTTAAAATCGCAAGGCGAAAGGCGCTCCTTGGCCAAGCTTGAGCCAGGTCCTCTTTCTCCACTTCGAACGCACTAAAGTCTTGCCGTGCAAGACTTGTGCTTGGCGCCTCGGGAAATACGGAATTGCCAGAAAGCGACATGAAGTAATCCAATGCGGGCTATTCACTGCGGGCTAGCTAGACAAGCTCGCAACGATGCAAAGCGTAAGATATGTCCCCGCCACCGGGAGGCGGAAGCTTAAAGATTTGTAAGATTCGAAATCCATTCCAATATGACCAGCAATTACACCGTGGAAAACGCGGCCAGGGCGTTCGATCGGATGGCAAATTGATGTTTTGATGGCAAATGGCGCCGCTTCCGTCCAGATTTCACCAACTATACCCTAGCGCCTGCAAAAAATCCTGTGCTAAATTCTTGTGCCCGACCGAGGCCGGATGCACTTGGCTGGAAGCCCGCGCCGTCGGATGAATGTTCGTCAAGACCCAATTGAATGCCACCTGACTGGTCATTGGGATGCCTCACCTTACCGGTCCGTCATGGCTAAATTTAAGTCGGCCCGGTTGGATGGTTAGATAGGGCGTCACGAGCACCGATCCCTTGAGTTGCGGCGCCGCCTAGCGGGTCAATGGTCCTCATCGAAACTGGCAAGAACACGAAAATTTGTTCAACGCAACGCGGGGAACGTCCCTGCCATACAGCGGCATCATTGAGATTCAGACGCCGATGCCGCTCAGCCGCCATCGCCCTGCAAAACGCCATCGGCAATAAGCGCGCGCAAAACCGGCGGCAGATTTTCGGGAATGTCCTCCGCGATGAGGCCCGGCCCAAAATGGCGGGCGGCGGCGCCATGCAGCCAGACAGCGGCGGTGGCGGCCTCGAAGGGTGGCATGGATTGGGCCAGAAGGCCACCCGTAATCCCAGCCAAAACATCGCCCGAGCCTGCCGTGGCGAGCCATGGCGGCAAATCCTCGCCTATGGCCGCCAAGCCTGACGGATCCGCAACCACTGTATCGGGGCCCTTCAAAACCACCACCGAGCCGCTCAGCGCCGCCGCGGCGCGCGCGCGGTCGAGTTTTGACTTCGAATGCAGGCCATCGAGATGCGACCGCAAGACTTGGCCCAACATACCGAGACCGAGCCATTGAGTTTGGTCATTTTGACCGGCATTTCCGAAGAGACGCGCAAATTCGCCATCGTGCGGCGTGAGCACGACGCTCCCGCGCCGTGGCCTGATCATTTGCGCGAGAGCAAAAGCATCGTCTTCAAAACTCGTAAGCGCATCAGCGTCGAGCACGACGCGCGGCAGCACTCCAGATTCGCCGCCGGCATTGAGCGCGGTCCGCACAAAGGCCCGGGTGTTTTCTCCGACACCTAGCCCTGGCCCCATGACGAGCGTGTTCATCCGGCGATAGGCGAGAAGGCTGGCGAGGTCTTCCGCATCGTCGCATACGCGGGTCATGATTGCGGTAAGCGCCGCGGCTTGGACGCCAAGCGCTGCGCTAGGAGTTGCGACCGTCACCAGCCCCGCGCCCGCACGAAGCGCGCCGCGCGCGGCAAGACGCGCGGCACCCGTGTGCGCTAGCCCGCCGGAGAGGACCAGCGCATGACCGCGCGAATATTTATGGCCGTCGACGCTTGGAACCGGGAAACCGTGTTTCCATAAGGCTGAACAATTGGCGAAGGTTTTGGGCGAGATCGTCGCCAGGACATGATCACCAATTCCGATATCGGCGACGACAGTGGTCCCGCAAAGCATGCGGCCCGGCAGCAGCAAATGCCCCGGCTTGCGGCGAAAGAATGTGATGGTGCACGCAGCGTTGATCGCGGCGCCGCGAATTTGCCCGCTCGAGCCGTCGATGCCGGAGGGAACATCCACGGAAAGGATCGGCTTTAGCGTTCTCTTCGTCCATTCATTGAGCCGCAAGACCAATGACTTAGCTGGCCCATCGAGATCGCGCGCGAGGCCCGCGCCGAAGAGCGCGTCAATCACGAGATCGGCGGCATCGAGATCGAGTTCCTCGAGGGCGAGGATCTTGCCGCTCCAGCTTTTGGCGGCAAGTGCGGCGTCGCTCTGCAGACGGTCGCGCGCGCCCAACAGTCCGAGTTCGATGGCAAATCCTTGCGCGGCGAGCACGCGCGCGGCAACAAAGCCGTCACCGCCATTGTTGCCGGGCCCGCAGCAAACCGCGATTCGCCCTTGGCCAGGAAGAAGCCGCGCGGCCTCCAATGCGACCGCCGCGCCAGCCTGTTCCATCAGCACGGAGCCAGGCGTACCCCCGGCAATAGTAAGCCGGTCGGCCTCGGCCATTTCGGAGTTGGTCAGCAACGCTGGCGAAGGAGAAGTCCGGCATGGATAACATAATTTCTGTTGCGCGCCGAAGTCCAGCAAGAATACACGACGTCCAAGGCCTTACAACAGCTACGACGTTACGGACACGCGGAACTGGCCGAAATGGGATGTAGGGATACACCGAGGCAGCCCTCATCTAAGCGGGCTCTGCAGGGCTGTGCTTGCTCCTTGAATTTCTTGCTGATCGCGTCAGTTATTCGTGTGCGTCAGAGGTGCGAACGTTGGGATTTGCTGAGGTGGCTCAATGGGAATTGGCGATTCGCACCAGACAGCTGCGCTGATCGCAATTGTTCTGATTCTGGCAGTTGGCCTAATGGTATTTTCGGCCCCCACGCGGCCGAAAGCCGCTGCGGCAGGGCCAGACGCCGGTATTGCGGCAGCTTGCAGTCCTGGCAGCCGCACTGGTCACCCAGATCTCGACGCCAATTTGCAAACCTCCGACCAGCTTACATTCGCCGTGCGCACGCCGAGTAATTATGATCCAACAAGGGCCTATCCGCTGCTCGTCGTCTACCCGCCGGCAGGATACCACCGGCGCCAGTCCGAGAATTTCTACGACCTAACGACCGAGGCGACGCGGCGCGGTTTCATCGTCGCCTACAGCGACCACATAGGTCTGTCGCCCACGGCATTATTGCGACAGGCGAAGGTGGCGGCGACCGTCGCGAGCTTTTTCTGTGTCGATGAAGCTTCGATCGCTTATCTCGGTCACTCCGATGGCGGCTTAATGGCCGAGGGTATCCCTGCTTACGTTGGCAAGGCCAGCATCACGCCGCACAGCATCGTCGCGAGCGCCGCGGGCATCACGAACGACGATCTTGCTGCGATGGCGTGTCCGTCAATTTCGGCTGTAATGATCGTCCACAGCCGCGCCGACGAACGCTTCCCGGACTTCGGCCGCGGCACTGCTGCCTATTGGGGGCGGTGCGCGGGCTGCGCGCCGGAAAATCTTAACGCGCTTGCCGATGGCTGCCGCGACTTCTCGGGATGCGCGAAAGGACGGCGCGTCACCTATTGCGAAACATCCCCGCCGCACAAGCGCTGGCCTTCGATGAATACCGCAATGCTCGATTTCATTGAGGGTGGCAGGGCCACGCCGCAATAGGGCTTGGAGGGCCTTAAGAGCAATGGACTGCACGGAGTTTTGCGGCGGATTGTTCCGGTCGCGCTCTTGTGACTTGTCGCCTCCATTACGTTGACATCGAAACAGGCGGCGATTAACCACTGAGGTCGGGGTTCCCCTTCGTGCTAACCGTGCCGGTTCGGGCGTTGGTTTTAGCGGACTTTTACGGCGGCTTCCATATTATGAAACCCAGCACCGCGAAGTTCGCCATTGGTCAGGTGGTCAAACACCGCAAATTTCCGTTCCGGGGGATCATCTACGACGTGGACCCGGTCTTCGCAAATACCGAGGAATGGTGGCAGGCGATCCCTGAAGAGGTCCGGCCGCGCAAGGATCAGCCTTACTATCATCTCTTCGCGGAAAACGCCGAAACCGAATATGTCGCCTATGTCTCGGAGCAAAACCTTATGGCCGATCCGTCGGGCGACCCTCTTCGCCATCCGCAAGCCGACGAGATGTTCGTGCGCGCACGGGACGGCGCCTACAAAATCAAGACGGCACGCCTAAACTGAAAAAGTCCCTACTTGCACCTGCGCGCCGACTTCAATCGCCATCCTCTTCGCCTTGCCCCGTCTCGCGAGGCTCCTCATCAGTCACCGCGAGGACTATCCTCCTCGGTGATCCGTTCGACCGCGACGACCTCCTCCCCGGCGGCGGTATCGAACACGATGACTCCTTGCGTCCCGCGCCCAGCAACCCTGATGCCATCGACCGGACAGCGGATCAATTGACCGCCGTTTGTCACCAGCACGATCTCGTCGCCATCCTCGACCGGCATTGACGCAATAAGCTCGCCATTTCGTTGGTTGACCGCCATCGCGACGATTCCTTTGCCGCCGCGTCCAGTAATGCGATATTCGTAGGAGGATGTCCTCTTGCCGTAGCCATTCGCGGAAACGGTCAAAATGATTTGCTCGGCGGCGGACATTTCCGCATAGCGGTCCGGTCCGAGATTCGACGCGACAGGCATCTCCTCGACTCCCCCTTCCTCGCCAGCCGCTTCGCCATTGGCCTCGGGAGAAAATTCGCCGGCAATCGCGCGGCGCATTTTGAGATAAGCGAGACGCTCGCCGCTGGTGGCCTCGATATGACGTAAAATGGCAAGGGAGATCACCCGCTCGCCTGGCCCAAGCGCGATGCCGCGCACGCCCATGGAATCGCGGCCCTTGAAAACCCGCACCTCGGTCACGGGAAAGCGGATGCACTGGCCAGTGGCAGTCGTTAAAAGAACATCGTCCGCCTCGCTGCAAATCTGGACATCGACGATTCCCTCGCCTTCGTCGAGCCGCATCGCGATTTTGCCGGCACGGTTGACTTGCGCGAAATCGGACAGTTTGTTGCGCCGCACGCTGCCGCTAGTGGTTGAGAACATGACATCGAGGGTGTCCCACGCCGCCTCGTCCTCCGGTAAGGGCATGATCGTAGTGATCCGCTCGTTTTCGTCGAGCGGCAGTATATTGATCAGCGCTTTGCCGCGCGCTTGTGGCGCTGAAAGCGGCAGGCGCCAGACTTTTTCCTTATAGACGTGACCATGCGAGGAAAAAAACAGCACCGGCGCATGGGTCGAAGCGACAAACAACCGTGCGACGAAATCCTCGTCGCGCGTCTGCATTCCCGAGCGGCCCTTTCCGCCGCGCCGTTGCGCACGATAAGTGGCAAGCGGAACCCGCTTGACGTAGCCAAGATGCGACACGGTCACAACCATGTCCTCGCGCTGAATGAGATCCTCGTCCTCGACCCCCGCCGCGTCATCGAGAATGAGGGTCCGGCGCGGGGTGGCATGGGCGGTTTTCACCGCGAGCATTTCCTCCTTGATGATCGAAAATAGACGCCCGCGCGACCGCAAAATGTCGAGATAATCAGCGATCTCGACGCTGAGCTTGTTCAAGGCCTCGGCGATTTCCTCGCGGCCGAGCGCGGTCAAGCGTTGTAGCCTGAGTTCGAGAATGGCCTTCGCCTGCGCTTCCGAAAGCTGGCAGTTGCCATCCCCGGAGAGCACATGGCGCGGGTCGGCGATGAGCGTGATCAGCGGCGCCATGTCGCGCGCTGGCCACGCGCGCCCCATCAAGGCCGCGCGGGCGGCGGCCGGGTCAGGCGAGGTGCGGATCAAATGGATGAACTCGTCAATGTTGGCGAGCGCGATAGCAAGGCCAACCTGCACATGCGCGGCGTCGCGCGCCTTGGCGAGGAGATGCTTGGTGCGCCTTGTGACGACCTCCTCGCGAAATTCGATGAAGGCGGTCAGAAAATCCTTGAGCGTCAGGACTTCCGGGCGGCCTCCATTCAAGGCGATCATGTTGCAGGGAAAACTCGATTGCAGCGCGGTGAAGCGCCAGAGCTGATTCAAGACAACATCGGCGAGCGCGTCGCGTTTGATTTCGATCACGATCCGCATGCCATCGCGGTCGGATTCATCGCGCAGATCCGCGATGCCCTCGACGCGTTTTTCGCGAACGAGCTCCGCGATCTTTTCGATCAAGGCGGCTTTGTTGACCTGATAGGGAATCTCGGTGACGATGAGGGCTTCGCGCTCCTTGCGGATTTCCTCGACTTCGACCTTCGCCCGTGTCAGCACCGGGCCGCGCCCGAACATATAAGCGGCGCGGATACCGGCCCGCCCCAAAATATGGCCACCGGTCGGGAAGTCCGGGCCGGGGACGATCGCGGTCAATTCCTCGATGGTCATTTCCGGCCGATCGATCAAGGCGATCGCCGCGTCGATCACCTCGCCGAGATTATGCGGCGGGATATTGGTCGCCATGCCGACCGCGATGCCGCCCGCGCCATTGACGAGGAGATTGGGATATTTCGCCGGAAGCACGGTCGGCTCCCGCTCGCGTCCATCGTAGTTCGGCTGAAAATCGACGGTCGCATTATCAAGATCGTCGAGGAGCGGAATGGCGGCTTGCGCAAGCCGCACTTCGGTATAGCGTTCGGCGGCGGGCGGGTCGCCATCGACGGAGCCGAAATTGCCTTGCCCGTCGATCAAGGGCAGGCGCATCGAGAAAGGCTGAGCCATCCGCACCAGCGCGTCATAGATCGCGAGATTGCCGTGCGGGTGATATTTGCCCATCGTATCGCCGGTGACGCGCGCCGATTTGTTGTACGGGCGATCCGGCATATAGTTGTTTTCGTGCATCGAATAGAGAATACGCCGGTGCACCGGCTTCAGACCGTCGCGCACGTCGGGCAGCGCCCGGCTCACGATGACGCTCATCGCGTAGTCGAGGTAGCTGCGCCGCATTTCGTCGGCAATCGAAACCGGCCGGACTCCGGAGCCGGGCGGGGGTGAAGAGTTGTCGTCCGTCGCGGCCAAGGATTGCTAACCTTTGAGGGAGGAATCGCGAGAGTCTAGCCCGGCGGGCCGCGAAATGGCAACTCCGGACTTGAAGATTGCCCCATCTGCTTGAGAATTTGGAATTCGGCCGGATTGACGAAGCTGCCGGTGACGGTAGAGCCTCAATGCCGCCAGTTCCATCGCCTTGGCATACCAAAGCAGCACCTCAAGAACCACGCTAAAAAGCCCACTTCGGCGCATTGGCGAAGCCTCCCCTTGGAAGCAGTTTTCGCAAGGACTAAATGAGGGGTGGGTATATAGTAGGATCAGATCTTGGCGCGGGAGACGCAGATGGCCGACGAACACACAACTGGCAACGCCGGAGCTGGACCCCAATCCAGGTCTGGCGATATCGGGACGGCGCCCAAGGAGCCAAAAAACGCGATCATCGACGCGCTCATGGAACTCGCCGGAGAACGCAGCTGGGACGACATCACGATTTCGGATGTTGCGGCACGCGCGAATATTTCGCTTTCGACCTTTCGCGACTTTTTTCCTTCAAAGGGCGCGGTGCTCGCGGGTTTTTCGCGCCGGATCGATCACATTGTGCTCGACGCGGGCGGCGATGGCTTGGCCGGAGAACCGGTGAAGGAGCGTTTGTTCGACGTTCTGATGCGCCGTCTCGACGCATTGGCGCCGTATAAGCTCGGACTCGAAGCTATTTCGAACTGGACGCTGCGCGATCCGCTGGCGGCTGTCGCGATCAATCGCGTGGTCGTCAATTCGATGCGTTTCATGCTGGAGGCAGCTGGGGTCGACTCCGAGGGTCCGGCCGGCGCCTTCAAACTGCAAGGCCTCGCGCTGGCTTGGATGCGGGTTTTGCGTGTCTGGTTTCGCGACGACGATCCGGGGCTTGCCTCGACCATGGCGGCACTCGACCGCGAATTAACCAGGGGTAGCAGCTTTGTCGCGAGGGCGGAAGATGTGAACCGGCTTGTCTCACCTTTGTTTTCGCTGGCGCGTTCCTTGTTCGAGCGCAGACCTAGCCACGCAGCTTCCCATCGCGGCGGCCACGGCGAGAGCAAGGACGAGCCGGCTGCCCCTTGAAGCACAAGCGCTTTTACTTGAACAAAGTTTGGGCAATGAGACGTCTCACTCTTTTGCTCGCCCTATTGGTACTTTGTTCGGGAGCCGGAGGCGCTGAGGCGCCCCAAAACCCGAACGAATACCCTACGGACCATCCGATGCGCATTATGGTGGTGCGCAGTTCAGAGCCCGGATGCGAACCGAAATGCGCCGAATGGATTTCAGCCGAGGGGGACATTGTATTGGCCAGCGCGGAGCTGCTCCGCAAAGTTGTCAATTCGCTTGGCGGCCGGAAAATGCCGATCCTCATTCATTCGGGTGGCGGGCTACGATATCAAGCAATGCTCATGGGGACTTCTCATAAGAGAGCGCGGACTTGATATTGCGGTCGCCAGAACCGTCTTCGATCCCTGTGCAAATGCGCCGGGCGGCTGCAAGCAAGGAACCTGGAGCGGGCCACTTGGCGAGCCACAGTCGCAATTGGCGTCGTGCTATTCCGCTTGCACGTTGGTCCTCGCTGGTGGCGTTCGCCGTTTCGTCGGGCCGGAAGCGCGGGTCGGGATCCACAACGTCAGGCTTAACCCGCCGATGGTCGAACGATGGCGAAAAACCTACCGGGGGACGCTGCCCGTAGACACGGTCATACAACGTTCATTTGTCCCCGCCATCGCGGTTTACGACCGGATATACTTTATAAAGCTGGGGATTTCCGAGGAAATTGTAGACCTGATGATTTCAACGCCGGCGAGCGATATGCGAACGCTCAGCGAGGCTGAACTGCTGCAACTGGGTTTGGCGACCGAGCTTAAGGACGCACGCCCGGTGGTCTATCCTTGAGCCGCCGGCAGCTTTTAGCGTGGCCTGAGGACGCGGCTCATGAGGACATCTCCGCCCCTGATCTTTGACCGCCGCCTTGCAAGGCGCAGGCTTGCGCGCGCGGCTGCCGCCGGAATCGAGGATTTTCTCCTTGTCCATGTCAGCGACGAAATCCACGAGCGGCTTTCTTCGGTCAAGCGGACTTTTTCCGCGATCCTCGATGCCGGCACGCCTTCGCCCCAGCTTGCCACGCAGCTCGCGGACCGGCTCCGGCCACGCCTTTTGGTTCGAATGGCGCCGTTGGCGGAAACGGCCGGCGACGCTGCTCTCCTGCGCTTTGCGGGCGACGAAGAAAGCCTACCGCTCGCGCCTGAATGCTTCGATTTGGCTGTCTCGGCGCTCTGCTTGCAAAATCTCAACGATCTTCCCGGAGCGCTCGTTCAGCTTCGCCGCGTATTGAAGCCGGATGGGCTTTTCCTCGGTTGTCTCCTTGGCGGCCAAAGTCTGCACGAGTTGCGTACCGCCTTGGCCGTCGCCGAGACGGAGATTTGCGGCGGGATCAGCCCGCGCGTCGCCCCTTTCGCGGATGTGCGCGACATGGGTGGGCTTCTCCAACGAGCCGGATTCGCCTTGCCGGTTGCCGACAGCGAATCCCTCACCGTGCGATACGCCGACATATTTGGCCTCATGGCTGACCTGCGCGCGATGGGCGCGACCAATACGCTTGCGGCGCGGCTGCACAAACCTTCGACCAAGGGCCTTTTTTTGCGCGCCGGTCACATCTATGCAGAACGTTTCGCCGATCCAGACGGACGCGTGCGCGCGACTTTCGAGATGATTTTCGTTTCCGGCTGGGCGCCGCACGAGAGTCAGCAAAAGCCTTTGCCGCCAGGCTCAGCCAAGATGCGGCTTGCGGACGCGCTCGGGATCAAACCGGCCTCCCAAAGCTGATCTTGCGATTATTGGGCGAGTTCCCAGGTGACCTGGACTTCAATTCGTAGAACTTCGCCGCCGGGCTCGATGGGAACAGCCGCGGCGGCTTCGCGCTGGGCGTTAGGCTGCATTTTCATGAAATTCCTAGGGGGAGGCTGGGAATCCGCTTGCGTGGCGATTTCCAGGACCCGGCCGAGCTTAAGGCCAAGCCCGTTGACGTAGCTATTGGCCTTTCGCAAGGCATCGCGAACGGCGTCGCCACGCAAGGCATCGTATTTCGCTTCTTTTTGGGTATAATCAAAATCGATGCCGTCGAACCTGTTGGCGCCCTTATCCATCAATTGCCCCGCCAGGACACCAGCCTTGGCAATGTCTCTGATCCGCACGCTCAATGAATTACTGGCAATATAGCCGCGCAGCGCCCGTTTGCCGACATTGCCGTAGGTGCCTTGGGTCGTGTCGTAAATGGGCGCGAGCGTGACCGATAGTGTCTTGATGTCCCTTGCCTCGATGCCCTGCGCCTTGATCTCGCCGACGATGGCCTGCGCGGCGAGGGCGTTGTCGCGCGCGGCGTCGGTGGCCTTCGGCCGTTCGGTCTCAATGCCAAGCAAAATCGTCGCGATGTCGGGCACGACTTCCATGCTTGCTACGCCAGTCGTCGTGATGGTCGGCACCGAATCTTTTAAGGTCAGGACTTGTTGGGCATGCGCGACAGTCAGCGACGCCCAAATGCCGGCCGCAAGCGCGGCGATGAAAGCGCGTCGGGCAATGGGAAGACGAAAAAGAAAAGGTGACATGAGAAATCTTTCTGCGGGAGGAAGGATATTTGATAATTAGCGGAGAAAGCGCGGAGAAATCCAGGCCGCAATGTAAGTGGCGCGCCCTTATCATGTCCACGCTCGCCGCACCTGCTGCGCAGTTTGACGATCGAGCCCTTTGCGGGCGAACTTTGCTCGCGTGCGCCGCAAGGCGCGTAGCGTCAGTTTGAGCTTCGTGGAAAAGCCGCGCCTCGCCGTGAAAAGGTCAGCACGCTGGCCATCTCAAACGCCGCAACTTTGGGACAGCCCATGATGATCTCCAGCGTCATCACACCACAATCGTCAGCCGCTCCGCGGCGCGGGTAATGCCGGTATAGAGCCAGCGGTTGCGGTGTTCGCGAAACGCGAAGCTTTCGTCGAATAGAACCACGTGGTTCCATTGCGACCCCTGCGCCTTATGCACGGTGAGCGCATAGCCGTAATCGAACTCATCCGACGCCTGCCGGACGCTTGGGCTTAGACTATCTTCGAGCCCTTGAAAGAATTCCGGCAGCACGCCGATGCGCAAGGCTTGCGGGCCAGATCGTCCTCCGGCACGATGTTCAGCGCGAGCTTCTTTTTGCGCGTTGGCGCGATGGTCTTGACGAGCCAGATCCCGCCGTTCAAGAGACCCTTGGTCCTGTTGTTTTTGAGACAGACCAATTTGTCGCCCACTTGCGGAAAAACATCGGCGTGCCCGAATAACTCGCGCATCCTTTTGTTGTACGCGTGGCGGGTGCGGTTGAGGCCAACAAGCAACTGATCGGCTGCAGTCACCGTGCCGGAGTCGATGTCGCGCCGCTCGACGACGAGGCTCTCGCCATAAGGCCCAAGGGAAAGCTTTCTGCCTTCGCGCACCAGCATGGACATTTTGATGATCGGATTGTCCGCCGCTTGGCGATGCACCTCGGTCAGCATCACATCGGGCGGGCCTTCGGTGAAGAATCCCCCGCCCTTGACGGGAGGCAATTGCGCCGGATCGCCAAGGACCAGCACCGGCTTGCCGAAGGACAAAAGATCGCGGCCGAGTTCTTGATCGACCATCGAACATTCGTCGATGATGACGAGACTCGATTTCGTCAACCACGCTGTCTTCATTGAGAACGAACGAAGGCTCTGGTGTGTCGGTTGCCTTTAGGCGGTAGATCAGACTGTGGATCGTGCGTGCTTCCATGCAGCCCTTGGAACGCATAACGAGCGCGGCCTTGCCGGTAAAAGCCGCAAAGGCAACGCCGCCGTCGCTATCTTCGGCGATTTTCCTGGCGAGCGTGGTCTTGCCCGTACCCGCATAACCGAAGAGGCGGAACACCTGCGGCTCGCCGCGTTTCAACCATGAGGCGACGGCATTTAGCGCGGCCTTCTGCTGCGGCGGCCAAATCATCCTTATGCCGTTACGGTGTTCATAAGATTTTGGTCAAATCCCGGGTGCACCATCAGCTTAAAGCGCCGCCAATGCCGCGCCGCATAACGAGGCGTGATCGTGTAGGATCGCCACGTGATACAAGAAGCCGTGCGCATCGGTTGCGCCAGAGCAGCACGCTATACACACTAAGAAAAGATCTTTAAATGCGCGGACCGCTTCAATACGGCTGCCGGTTTTTGCTGCACTCCAGCGGTCCGCCGCAGGAAGCCGGTAAACTGATTTCGTGCGATCGCGGCCCCATGGCCACGGGAAGGCGGCGTAGCGGCCCCCGGTTCGCGCCCCGGCAACAGCTTCTCGTCCTTATCACAGGGCGGGAACAAACCTAAATTCGGCGGGTTCGATAGGCGAGACACTAACGGTGTGGCGCGCTGGGCGCGCCACACCATATATTGGCAGGTCTGAGATTAGCCGAAGAGGCCCAACCCGCCGACGAACGCCAGCGTGATGCAGACGACCAAGAACCCAATGCCACAGGCGATATATCCGGCTCGGCCATACAAGCTGCCGGTAAAATAGGTCGCCGCGCCAAAAAGAATGATCATGGCGACGAGAATCACCATCGTCGCGCCGCCGCCCTCAATTCGATCTATAGTGCCGGTTCCAATAGGTTGCACAATAGCCATCGTCCATCTCCCTTTTTATCTCAATTCACTGCCAGGCCGGCCCCCCAGGGCTCAAAGCTCTTGGCGTGCCCCGTCATTTGTCGAGGCTCCCGCTAGCTTACCATCTAAGAAAGTTTCCGGAAAGGGGTTTCCGCCTCCCGTGAAAAAATGATGAGATCGAGCATTTTGGGGCGTGGGGCGGCGCAGCTCTGCTTAGCATGCAGAATAACGTAACGCATAATACCGCGAAAGTTCGCCCTATTGCAGCTTGCCGTCTTAGCCGAGTTGCGCCGGACGATTTGTCCCCGGAATGAGGTTCGCTCCTCGCTTTTTTCGCTTCATGCTTCTCAAGCCTTGGCAACTCGGCCGGCGGTGGGACCATGGAAACTCAAACGCTGCGATGGCCCTTAGCCGCGGCCGCCATGTCGCACTCCAGATTGGCCGAGGCCGCCCCAGCGATATTTGTTTGCCGGGGTGCCTGCGGCAAATTTCTGAACTGCGGCCACCCTCGGCAGGCAGCCGTTCTGGCGTGACGCGCTTGAGCGTATTATGTTAGGTCAAAGACCAAAAAATCGCCTTGACGAACCCATCGCGGTAGAGGCTGACAAGAAGATCAATTAGGACATTTGGCGATGGCTGTGCACCCTCGTGCAATTCGTCAGGCGAGGAAGCTTCTCACCTATATCGTTGAGGAAAATGGAACTCCTTGCGCAGCGGAATTCGCATCGGGCGAGACTGTTCGATGCGGCGAGGGAGAACCAAGAATTTTCGTCAAATTTCACAGTGATAGAGTACTACTTGGCGATTTGAGTGAGTTGTCTTTTGGCAAAGCCTATCTAGACGGCGAATGGGATGTTAAGGGGGATACCTCAAACGCGCTGGATCTTCGACATCATTTGCAGGGAAAGGGTGATATCTATACAAAGCTGAAGTTTGGTTATGAGCTATTCCTTAAGTCTGCAACAAGGGTAAATAAAAGTGCCATTGCTGTACACTACAGTTTTGGCGATGACTTTTATTTGACATTTATAGATAGAAAATATCGGTTCTATTCACATGGTATATTTCATTCCGACGATGAAACACTGGAGACAGCGTCAGAACACAAGCTGGAGAGTATGTACAACGCTTTGCAGTTAAAGCCTGGAATGCGCCTATTGGATATTGGCGCAGGATGGGGCGGAGTGCATCAATATTGCGGGCCTCGTGGCATCCATGTTACGGCTCTCACATTGGCTGAAGATTCTTATAACTACACAGATAACTTGATTAAGCGCATGGATCTCAAGAATTGTTTCATTATTCTCGATGATTTTCTTAATCATCAACCGAAAGAACCCTACGACGCCGTGGTTATCTATGGGGTCATCGAGCATATTCCCTATTATCGAAAATTCTGTGAACGGATATGGGCTTGTCTCAAGCCTGGAGGACGCCTCTATCTAGACGCAGCTGCGGCTCTTCAAAAATATGACGTGAACGACTTCGCCCGCAACTTCATTTGGCGGGGCACTCACACGTTTCTCTGCTTGCAGGATATCGTCCAGGAGCTTTTGTACCATGGCATGGAAATTGTGGAGATAAAGCGAGAAACCCACGATTATGAACTGACAATGAAACATTGGGCAACGCGCTTAGATAATAACAAGGAGAAAATTGTCGAACGGTGGGGGAACGAAATCTACCGCGCTTTTCGAATGTACCTTTGGGTTGGCTGTAATTGCCTTCGCGCAAATAGCTTGCAAGCTTATCACCTCGTGGCGCAGAAGCATTTCTTACCCGGACCCAGGCCAAATCTCGCGCGGCGAACGTATCAATTCACGCGCAGCCTTATTTAGGCCGTGCTTCGGCGCATGCAAAGCGGCAAACGTCAAAGCCGGCGGAGTTTTGTCGTTTCCCTGACCGGCAGCGTGGACATTGTGCTCGGCGTGATCCCACTCGCCGCCGGCCGGCGGTTCGGCCCATTTCTTCAGAGTCTGTCCGGGAAGATCATATTGGATTGCATAGCTTTCTTAACATGAGACGGATGGACGCGAGCTTGACGAACGCGAGCGCTTTGCGATTGAGGCATTCCCAATCCTTGGCCAGCCTTCGGCATCGCGCGAGCCAAGCAAAGGTGCGCTCGACGATCCAGCGTTTGGGCAGGACGACGAAGCGTTTTGCCTGATCGGATCGCTTGACGATCTCGACGTTCACGCGCGAGAGGATTTTCTTCAGTCCATCTTGGAATCCTGCGCCCTGATAGCCGCCATCGGCATAGAGCTTCAGAAGGAACGGATAGAGGCCAAAAAGGCTCGCCATCAAAAGCACGCCGCCGTCACGATCCTGCACATCGGCGGCATGCACAATGGCTTGCATCAAGAGGCCCTGCGTATCAACGAGGATGTGCCGCTTCTTGCCCTTGATCTTCTTGCCCGCGTCATAGCCATGCGGGTCGATGCAAGGCCCCCTTTTTCAGCGCTTTTCACGCTCTGGGAGTCGATAATCGCGGCGGAAGGCGATGCCTCGCACTCTGCTCTTTCGCGACATTCGACATAAAGCGCGTGATGGATGCGATCGAGCGTGCCGTCCCAGTTCCACAAATCGAAGTAGTCATGCAGCGTCGAGCGCGGCGGCAGGTCCTTCGGGATCGCCCGCCATTGGCAGCCGGTGCTCAGAATGTACATAAGTCCGTTGACGATCTCGTGCAAATTCACGGTCCGCTTGTTGCCCCCGCGCCGGGCCGGCGGAATAAGCGGCGCGATCAGCGCCCATTCTTCGTCGGTCACATCGCTCGGATAACGCAGGCGGTTTCTGTCATAGCGTGCGCGATTCTTGTCCGTCCACATCGGCGATCCCTCCTCAAATCAGGCCGCCTCCCTTAAATCATAAATGACTCTTCAAATTCAAGATGTTCCCGGACAGACAGTAAGACACGGGCGCGAGTCCCAATTTAAACTTGCCTGCCAACTTTGCCGCGATTGTTGCTATCATGCGTAGCGCCTGGCCGGATCAATCACTGGCCGATCGAGGATTCGCTTTGAAAACCTGTTTTCCTTTCGTCGTCGTGGCACTGACGCTTGCAACGGCCAACGCGATAGCCCTCGACAAAGTGACATTCGCGACGAACTGGCTTGCGGAAGCGGAGCATGGCGGCTTCTATCAGGCCAAGGCCGACGGAACTTATGAAAAATACGGGCTAGACGTGACGATCCTGCAAGGCGGCCCCAACGCCAACAACAGGCTCTTGCTGGCGGCGGGAACAGTCGAATTCGATCTCGGCGCCAATCTCATTCAAGCTTTCGACGCGGCGACGCAAAATATTCCCATCGTCGCGGTTGCCGCGCTGTTTCAAAAGGACCCTTTCATATTGATGTCGCACCCAGGCGTTGGCCTCGACAGGATTGAGGATCTGCCGAAAGCGACCGCTTTCATCGGTAAGGACGGTTTTGTCTCGGTCTACCAATGGCTGAAGAAAGCCTATGGTTTCCGGGACGAAAACGTCAAACCCTATACATTCAATTCGGCGCCTTTCATCGCCGATAGGAATTCAATCGAACAGGGCTATGCGACATCGGAACCCTTCGAGGTCGAGCGGCAAGGCAAGTTCAAGCCGAATGTGTTCCTCGCCGCCGATTACGGCTACAATTCCTATTCGACCACGATTGAAACAACACGCGGCCTTATCGCCAAGAATCCGGACCTCGTCCAGCGTTTCGTCGATGCCTCGATCATTGGCTGGTACAATTATATTTATGGCGACAATCGCGCGGCCAACGCGCTGATCAAACGCGACAATCCCGACATCGGCGACGATCAGCTTGCCTATTCGGTTGCCAAGATGGGGGAATACGGCATTGTCGATTCGGGCGATTCCTTGACGCTTGGCATCGGCGCCATGAGAGACGCAAGAGTCAAAAGCTTTTTTGCCAAGATGGTGGAAGCAGGGCTTTTCAAGCCAGACCTCGATTATCAACGCGCCTATACTTTGCAATTCGTTGGCAAAGGCGTTGGAATCGAGTTGCGGCCGCGCCAATGAAGCGGCGAGGTTTTGCCAAACACCTTAATCATGCCGCCGATGACAAAGCCCCTCGTCTCCTTCCAAAATGCCGGAAAAATCTACAACAATGGAACGGTCGCGCTCGCCGGCCTCGACCTCGACGTGCGGGAACGCGAGTTTTTAACCATTCTTGGCCCTTCCGGCTGCGGCAAATCGACAATTCTGCGACTCATCGCGGGTCTCGACCACGTCTCTTCCGGATCGCTCGCGCGGGGTTTCGAGCTTGGCCACGCGAGCATCGGCTTTGTGTTCCAGGACCCAACCTTGATGCCGTGGACGAGCGTCTTCGCCAATGTATATTTGCCGCTGCGGCTGCGGGGGGTCGCGCGGACGAAAGCCACGCCCGTTGTCGACGAGGTGTTGGAGCTTGTTGGTCTGGGCTCGTTCACAACAGCCTTTCCGCGCGAGCTCTCGGGGGGCATGCGCATGCGTGTCTCAATCGCTCGCGCGCTCGTGTTGCGTCCGCCACTGTTGTTGATGGACGAGCCCTTCGCCGCGCTCGACGAAATCACACGATTCAAACTCAACGACGATCTGTTGCGCTTGCAAGGCGAGCTCGGGACGACCATCGTCTTCGTAACGCATTCGGTTTTCGAGAGCGTCTATCTTTCGAGCCGGATCGCGGTAATGGCCGCGCGGGGCCGCTCCATCGCCGAGATTGCCATCGACGCCCCCTCGCCGCGTAGAAGCGGCTTCCGGACGAGTTCCGCCTATGCAAATTATTGCGCGGAAGTCTCGCTTGCGCTGCAAGGCGCGATGGAAAAGGATTTAACATGAAATCCATCGCCATAACCCCGCCGCGATGGGCCGTGCGCTATGGCCCCCCAGTGTTGGTCTTCGCGGCCGTGCTCGCGGGCTGGGAGGCCTATGTTCGGCTGCGGAATGTGCCAGCCTATATTTTACCTTCGCCCTCGCTCGTGCTGGAAACGCTTTTCACCGACCGGGCCACGCTGCTACCGGCCTTGCTCGTGACCCTGAAAACCACCTTTGCCGCGCTCGCGGCGGCCGTCATCGGCGGGGTTGGTCTCGCCATATTGTTTACGCAATGGAAATGGGTGGAGCGCTCGTTTTTGCCTTTTGCAATCGTGCTGCAGGTGACACCGGTCGTTGCCATAGCGCCCTTGCTCTTGATCTATCTCGAAGCGCCGTCGGCGGTACTCGTCTGCGCTTTTCTCGTCGCTTTTTTTCCTATTTTGTCGAATACAGCTCTAGGGCTCGCCTCGGCGGATCGCAATCTCGCTGATCTCTTCAAGCTCTATCGCGCGACGCGCTGGCAAATGCTGCTTTATTTGCGGCTGCCCTCCGCCCTGCCGTATTTTCTCGGGGGCTTGCGGATCGGCGGCGGCCTAGCGCTAATCGGCGCGATCGTCGCCGAACTCGCGGCGGGCAATGCGGGCAAAGGGGCTGGACTTGCCTTCCGCATCTCGGAAGCGGGCTACCGCTTGAACATCCCGCGCATGTTCGCTGCGCTCGCCTTGATCTCGGCGAGCGGTATCGCGATCTTCGCGGCGCTTTCCGCGTTGTCGTCTTATCTGCTCGGCCGCTGGCATGAAAGCGCTTCCCGTCCCGGGCAGTGACGGTTTGCGTCGGCCTTCGACATCAAGGCCTAGCCCAGCGGGGTTTCGGGATGAGCTTGCAGCGCGGTAATTGCGCGCAATTGTACAAAAAGGTTTCACGTGAAGCAATTTGGTACGATTGGCGGCTCAAAATCCTGCAAGCTTTCCCACATCGGGCAGCTTGCGGCCAGTAAGAATGCGCGGAAAAATGGTACGATTGCGCGATAAAATCGCTGGCCTGGAGGTCAGGAAATCTGGCAATGGCAAAAGACCAAGCTTATAGCGACGCGGAGCGTGAGATTGAAAAGGCTCGGCAAGCGCGTGCCACAGAACTCGATCTTAGAGGCAAAGACCTCACCGAATTACCCGAGTCGCTTGCCGCGCTGACGCAATTGCAGCGGCTGGACCTCTCCCAAAATCAGCTGACGCAGCTGCCCGAGCAGCTTGCCGCGCTGACGGAATTGCAGCGGCTGGACCTCTCCCAAAATCAGCTGACGCAGCTGCCTGAGCAGCTTGCCGCGCTGACGGAATTGCAGCGGCTGGACCTCTCCCAAAATCAGCTGACGCAGCTGCCTGAGTCGCTTGCCGCGCTGACGCAACTGCAGTGGCTGGACCTCTCCCAAAATCAGCTGACGCAGCTGCCAGAGCAGCTTTCCGCGCTGGCGCAATTATGGGGGCTGTACTTTTCCCAAAATCAGCTGACGCAGCTGCCAGAGCAGCTTTCCACGCTGACGCAAATGCAGGTGCTGTACCTCTCCCAAAATCAGCTGACGCAGCTGCCTGAGTTGCTTGCCGCGCTGACGCAATTGCAGGTGCTGGACCTCTCCCAAAATCAGCTGACGCAGCTGCCTGAGTTGCTTGCCGCGCTGACGCAATTGCAGGTGCTGGACCTCTCCCAAAATCAGCTGACGCAGCTGCCTGAAGTTGCTTGCCGCGCTGACGCAACTGCAGTGGCTGGACCTCTCCCAAAATCGGCTGACCCAGCTGCCTGAGTCGCTTGCCGCGCTGACGCAACTGCAGGGGCTGTACCTCTCTCAAAATCGGCTGACGCAGCTGCCACAATCTCTCGGCGCGCTGACGCAATTGCAGCGGCTGAACCTCTCCCAAAATCAGCTGACGCAGCTGCCCGAGTCGCTTGCCGCGCTGACGCAATTGCAGGTGCTGGACCTCTCCCAAAATCAGCTGACCCAGCTGCCTGAGTTGCTTGCCGCGCTGACGCAACTGCAGGGGCTGTACCTCTCTCAAAATCGGCTGACGCAGCTGCCACAATCTCTCGGCGCGCTGACGCAATTGCAGGTGCTGTCGCTCTCCGGAAATAAGCTGAACGATCTACCAGAATCGATCTTGCAGCTTGAGAAGTTAATAGCGCTCACAATTAAGGATAACCCGCTGAACCCCGATTTGGCCGCGGCCAATGCGGAAGGCCTTGACGCTGTCCGGCGCTATTTGCGCGCCAAGGCACAAGACCAAGTGGCGCTGAACGAGGCCAAGCTCGTTCTGATCGGCGAGGGCGAAGTCGGAAAGACTTGCCTGCTCGGCGCTCTGCGCAATGATCCTTGGGTCGAGGGAAATCCGACCACGCATGGCATTGAAATCAAGCCAGTCGAGGTTACTGCTCCGGGGACGGGCACCAAGATCATGCTCAACGGGTGGGATTTTGGCGGCCAGCGCATCTACCGGCCGACGCACCAGTTGTTCTTCAGCGCCCCCGCGATTTACCTTGTGGTGTGGAAGCCACGCGAAGGCGCGCAACAGGGTTTTGTCAAGGAGTGGATTACCCTCGTCAAACATCGGGCTCCGGAGGCGAAGATTTTGGTCGTCGCCACGCATGGCGGGCCAAACCAAAGGCAGCCAGACATCGACCGGCAGGACATCTGGGATTTGTTCGGCAAGGACATGGTTGCCGACTTCTTCCTGGTGGACAACAAACCGGATGCGAACGGACAGCGGAAAGGCATAGATGAATTAAAAGAATTGATCGCACGGTTGGCGGCAAGCCTGCCGGGAATGGGGCGCAAGGTTTCAAAGCGCTGGCAGGAGGTTCGACAGGCGTTGGCCAAAAACGTGGCCGCCTATCTGCCGCTAAGCCAAGTGCTGTCGCTTTGCCGCGATCATAAGATGGACGAGGACGAGGCAAAAGATTTCGTCCGCATCTCCCACCGTCTGGGTCATCTGATTCATTACGAACACGACCCGCTTCTGCAAGATATTGTCGTTCTCAAGCCGGATTGGCTCTCGAAAGCCATCAGCTTTGTGCTCGATGACGAAGAGACGCGCAAGGCGCATGGGCTGGTAAGCTTTGCACGGCTGGGCGAGCTTTGGGATGATCTAGAGCGAGGAGAAGACCGCTATCCATCACACCTTCATCCGGTCTTTCTCCGGTTGATGGAGCGCTACGATCTCTCCTATCGCGTTGCGGAACCGAACCAGGGCCAGCCGGACGATACGAGTTTAATCGCGCAACTCGTCCCGGATGTCCGTCCGGAATCCGAGCTCAACGCCGTATGGCCTTCTGAGGCCGCTCTGGGCGAAGAACAGCAGCTGCAGATTTGCCGGATTGTGGATGCCAAGAGCGGCCAATCTGCGACCGCAGAGGGATTGTTTTTCCAATTGATCGTCCGCTTGCATAAATATTCGCTTGGGTGTCTCGACCGAAATCGGAGCGTCCATTGGCAGCGCGGACTGGTGCTTGACGATGGCTATAATGGCCGCGCGCTTTTGGAACACACAGGATATGATATTCGCATCACAGTGCGCGCAGTCTATCCCCCGGCATTCCTGTCTGTCCTCACGCATGAAGTGAAATGGCTGGTCGAGAATCCTTGGAAAGGTTGGAAAGGTCTGCGTTGCGAAGTGACGGTGCCGTGCATCGCACCTTGCGGAAAGGGCGCGCCCGGGACGGCGTTGTTTGAAGTGGAAAAGCTTATCTCCCGCAAACGAAAGGGAAAGAACGATTACCCTTGCCCCGTGTCGGGCTGCGATGAAGACCAGGACATTGACGTTTTGTTGAGCAATGCCCCTGCCGCACGTCGGCCCAGCAACGAGGAACTTTTGGCCGCAGTGAAATCTGGATTTGACCGGGTCCAGGCGCATTTGGTCCAACAGGACCGCAATTCGCAGGATCGCTTCCAACGGCTTGACCAAAACGATCAACGCATTCTTAGCCAAGCCGATGAGGCTTACACATTGCTGATGCAAGCATTGACGGACGAGGCCAAGGACGGGCCGCGGCTATTCAGTTTCGAGCCAGTGGACCCCGGCTTCCTTGACAAGCCCAAGTGGGTGAGCACGAAATTCCGGCTCACTCTGTGGTGTGAGCACTCTCGCCTGCCCTTACCGGCCCTAAATGGCAAAGATGATCCCCTCGGCGTCTATGAATTAGACCTTCCAAGGAACTGGCTCGTGAAGTCGATGCCTTATGTGAAGTTTTTATCCGGATTGCTCAGTTTGGTGGTTCCCGTAGCCGCTGCAGGGACCAAGTTTGAGCTCGATGAGTTGACCTATAAGGGCATTGAGAAGCAGCTGGACTTTGGTGAGAAGGGCCTCGAATTGGCGCTCAAAGGCAGCGAAAAAGCAGAAGACTGGTTGAGTGAGGGCGACGCGCCCCGCCTGGAAGAAGGCAGCGCTATACGCGGGCACGGCGCCGTCCTGCGCCAGCTGCACGCGTGGCTGAACGAGAAGGACCCGAGCTTCGGCGGCCTCGTCAAGGTGCAGAACCGCCGGCAGGAATTTCTGTGGGTGCATCCGAAATTTGAGGGCGAGTATTAACACCAACCGTCTTAAAAGCTGACCTGTAGGAACGAGCCGTCATTGCGACCGCGAGCCGAAGGCGAAGCGGGAAGCAATCCAGGAATTGCAAGCATGTTTGGATTGCTTCGTCGCTTCGCTCCTCGCAATGACGAGTTACTTGTTCGGGCGTTTGGTCTAAGACGCGCTTGCGGCTTTGTGCCCCGTCAGCCTCAGCCACTCGTCCTCGCTTGCTGTTTCAATGCCAAGTTCGGCCGCCTTTGCCAGTTTTGAACCAGCGCCCGGTCCAGCCACCACCAGGTCGGTTTTTTTGGAGACCGAGGCCGCGACCTTCGCGCCGAGCCGTTCGGCCATCGCCTTGGCCTCGTCGCGGGTCATGCGTTCGAGTGCGCCGGTAAAGACAATCGTCTTGCCCGCGACCGGACTTGCCGAGGCGACGGCTTCCATCGGAACCACCTGCACTTCATTCAGCAAAGCATCAAGAACTTCTTCGTTGTGTTTCTCGGCGAAGAAATCGGCGGTGGCTTCGGCCACCACCTCGCCGATACCATCGATATTATTGATTTCCGCCCGCTCCTCCGATCCGGGCGTGGCCGCCCGCGCTGTCTCCCGCAACTTCTCAAAGAAATGGAAATGGCGAGCAAGCCGCCGTGCATTGGTTTCGCCGACATGCCTTATGCCCAGCGCATAGATAAAGCGATTGAGGGGGAGCGTGCGGCGCGCGTCGATCGCGTCGAAAAGATTTTTTACCGAAAGCTCGCCAAAACCTTCCCGCTCTTTCAGACGAATAACCCCGTGCCGCTCGCGCTCGGGAAGCGTGAAGATATCGGCGGCTGTCTTGATGAGCCCGTCGCGGAAAAATTGCTCGATCCGTTCATCACCTAAGCCCTCGATATCGAACGCAGTGCGCGAGACGAAATGTTTCAGGCGCTCAACCGCCTGTGCCGGGCAGACAAGGCTGCCGGTGCAGCGGCGCACGGCCTCCGGCTCGCCCGTTTTGGGGTCGATTTCGCGCACTGCCGCCGAGCCGCAAACGGGGCAAGTCTCGGGAAATTTGTAGGGCTTCGCGTCTTTCGGACGCTTATCGAGTATTGGCCCGAGAATTTGCGGAATGACATCGCCCGCGCGCTGCACCCTCACCGTGTCGCCGATACGAATGTCCTTACGAGCGATCTCGTCTTCGTTATGCAGTGTTGCGTTCGAAACGACGACGCCGCCGACGGTCACCGGATCGAGCTTGGCGAGCGGGGTCAAGGCCCCCGTGCGGCCGACATTGATCTCGATGGCGCGGAGAATTGTTGTAGCTTTTTCGGCGGGGAATTTATGCGCGACCGCCCAGCGCGGCGCGCGCGACACGAAGCCCAGCCGGTTTTGCAAAGCGAGGCTATCGACCTTATAGACCACGCCGTCGATGTCATAGCCGAGCGTGGCGCGCCGCTCTTCGATCTCCTTGTACTGAGCGACGAGCTCTGCCGCAGAATGGCAGACCACCATTGTTGGATTGACGGGAAGCCCGAAGGTTTTGAAGGCCTCGATCATGCCCATTTGCGTGTTTGCCGGCAAGTCGCTAACCTCGCCCCAGGCGTAGGCGAAAAAATGCAGGGGCCGTGAGGCGGTGATCGAAGGATCGAGCTGGCGCAGCGAACCCGCGGCGGAATTGCGCGGATTGGCAAAGACGGTCTTGTTCGCCTCTTTCTGGCGCGCGTTCAGCGCGGCAAAATCGGCATGGGTCATATAGACTTCGCCGCGTACTTCGAGAATTTTCGGCGGCCCGCCCTTAAGAGTTTTTGGGATTTCGCTGATCGTGCGCACATTGGCGGTGACGTCTTCGCCCTCAAATCCGTCGCCGCGAGTGGCGGCCTCGACTAGCGCGCCTTCTTCGTAGCGCAGCGAGCATGAGAGCCCGTCGATCTTTGGTTCCGCCGTTATGGCGAGCGGCGCATCATCGCCAAACCCGAGGAACCGGCGTACGCGGGTGACAAAATCCGCCACCTCCTCGTCGCGGAACACATTGCCAAGGGAAAGCATCGGCACGCGATGGCGCACTTTCGCGAATTTTTCCGAAGGCGCGGCACCAACCATTTTGGTGAGTGAATCTGGCGTTGACAGTTCCGGGAAGGCAGCCTCGATCGCCTCAAGGCGCTGCCGCAGCGCGTCGTAATCGGCATCCGAGACGGTTGGAGAATCCTCGGTGTAATAGCGCCGGTCATGCGCGGCGATTTCTTCCCCGAGGCGGGCATGTTCGCGGCGCGCTTGTGCTTTGCCGAGGCTCTCGATAGGCGCTGGCTTCTTCATTCCGCCAACATTACCATGAGCGCCGTCACGCGAGAAGTTTGCGCGGGCGGACACGTTCGTCTCGCGCCATCCCGGCACGCACTGTTTCCGCGTCCGCATCGTCACGTTGCCCGCCCGAAACTCCCGTCATCGAGCGAAACTCGACGGATGGAGCATAGTGGAAAGCGAGAAACAGCCTGAACAGGGCCTCGGAAGCGGACCGGATTTGCGAAGCCCTCGTATGCACCAAGGCTACCGTGCAGCTTGCCTTCCTTGAAGCCGCTGACGATATGGTGGTATGAAGCGGAGTCGTGGAGCTCGGAAAGCCGTCCAATCGGAGTTTCTGATGCTCCCCCAATGAAGGATTAGCGGGAGGAACTGACTATGGCACGGCCATCCCTGCCGGGAAAGCGCACGAAGATATCGGTTCTCGATTGGGTGATAGTGATTGGCGGCGTCCTTGGCATCATGGCCTTCAATCGGGCAAGCATCGCCAGACTTCAACACTCGCTCCCCAATGCAAACAGTCAGATCGTGGGGGAATGGACGTCCACGCGCGGGCCGGAGCACCTTGTTTTTCGCGCCGACAAGACTGTCAGCATGACTGTTCCCGCCAAGCCCCCGGAAGACAATGCGGCGCCGGCTAATCCGGAAACAATTGGTCCGGCGCCGGTAACGGGCAAATACCAGATCACGCAAGGGGGGAAGGTGGGTATCCAACTGATGAACGGACATAAATACACGACGACAATCAGTCCAGGAAGCCTGAACCGCTTTGATCTTATCGATTCGGCAACGGATGGGGTGACGACGTACGAGCGGGTAGCTGCAGCTCCAGCCAGCACGGTGGCCCCGCCACCCAAGCCTTCCCAATGATCTCATTCTTTACCAAGAACTCCGTCACCATGATCGACAAGCTAGGGCCACTCGTGTAGAGCTGCGTTCCGCAATTCAAACCAGCGTAGCGCAAGGCTCGCCGGAAGATCGGACGAAACGGCGAGGTTTTAATTTCAGTGAATATCATCGCGCAAATCGAGGCCGCGCAGGCTGCTAAGCTCTCGGCGGGTAAGACAATCCCGGCGTTTCACCCAGGGGACACTGTCGTCGTGAACGTCAAGGTAACGGAAGGCGAGCGCACCCGCGTGCAGGCCTATGAAGGCGTTTGCATCGCCCGCGATGGCGGCGGGATCAACGAGAGCTTCACGGTACGCAAAATCTCCTATGGTGAGGGCGTCGAGCGCGTTTTCCCGGTGCTTTCGCCGAATATCGAATCGATCAAACTGGTGCGGCGTGGCAAGGTCCGGCGGGCGAAGCTCTATTACCTGCGCGACCGGCGCGGAAAGTCGGCGCGGATCGCCGAGAAGATGGAAACGCCCGCCGCCAAGGCTGCGCGCGAGGCCGCCAAGAAAGCCACCAAGGCCGCCGCCAAGGAAAAGAAGGCTACTCCCGCCGCCGGATAGGCGGGGAAGCGCATAAATTGCATTCCCAAACGTTATTTTGAGCTCGGGGAGTTTACCGCTCCTCGGCGCGAAGGTTTTTCAACCTATAAAGCGCCTCCATTGCGGCGCGGGGCGAAAGTTCGTCCGGGTCGATGGCGTCGAGGGCCGATCCCAAGAACATCGCATGCCGGCGCGGGAGGCGGGCTTTGACGCCGTAAACAACGGCAGATCGGCAACTGCCGGTCCGCATGTGAGAGCCGCTCGGCGGCCTCGAATTCCGCAAGCAGTTCTTTCGCCCGCGAAACGGCCGGGGCCGGAAGGCCCGCGAGTTTCGCGACCTGGATGCCATAGGACCGGTCGGCGGCGCCATGGCACGATCTCGTGCAGGAAAACCACTTCGCCGTTCCAGTCGGTAACCCGCACGGTCAGATTGTCGAGCCGGTCAAGTTTTTCCGAAAGCCGCGTCAATTCATGAAAATGGGTGGCGAACAATGCCCGCGCGCGATTTTTTTCGTGCAAATGCTCGATCACCGCCCAGGCGATGGAAAGGCCGTCGAAAGTGGCGGTGCCGCGGCCGATTTCATCGAGGATCACGAGCGAGCGCTCACCCGCCTGGTTGAGGATCGCGGCGGTCTCGATCATCTCGACCATGAAGGTCGAGCGCCCGCGCGCGAGATCGTCAGCCGCGCCGACCCGCGAATAGAGCTTGTCGACGATGCCGATATGGGCGCGTTTCGCGGGGACGAAGGAGCCCATCTGGGCAAGGATGGCGATAATCGCGTTCTGGCGCAAATAGGTCGATTTGCCGGCCATGTTCGGGCCGGTCACGACCGCGATCTTGCCGCCTTTGCCGGGAGAGCCCGAAAGCCTCGCAGCCATTGCCCGCGAAGGCTAGGCCCTGCATGCGCAGCGCCGCCTCGACAACGGGATGGCGCCCGGCTTCGATCTCGAAGGCAAGCGAGGAGTCGACCGCAGGCCTTGTCCAATCCAGGCTTTCCGCCAATTCGGCGAGGGCCGCGGCAACATCGATTGCCGCCATCGCGGCAGCGAGCCGCTTGAGCGCCGTCTGTTCGCCGAGGACAAGCGCGGCCAAGGTCTCGAAGATCGTCTGCTCGCGGGCGAGCGCCTCCTCGGCGGCGGAGGCAATCTTGACTTCCAGTTCGGCAAGTTCCTTCGTCGAAAAGCGCATCGCGCCCGCCATGGTCTGGCGGTGCACGAACATCGCATCGTGCGGCGGCTTCAACAGCTTTTCACCTTGCGCTTGCGGAACCTCGATGAAATGGCCGAGAAAATGATTGTGCTTGAGCTTTAACTGTTTGGTCTCCGCCAAAGCGGCATAACGGGCCTGGAGCGCGGCGATCACACCCCGGCTTTCGTCGCGCAGCGCGCGCAGCTCGTCGAGGACGCTGTCGAACCCCGTGCGCACAAAGCCGCCGTCACGCCGGTTGAGCGGCAGAGTTGTCGGCGAGCGCGCCGCGCAACCGCGTGGCGAGAGCCGGATTCACCTCGGCGCTAGCCTCGCTCGCCTGGCGAAGCTCTTGCGGAAGGCGGCCGGTGTTGTCCAGCAAGAGCGCGACGGCCTTGGCGGCCTCGATCCCTGCGCGCAATGCCGCGAGATCGCGCGGACCGCCGCGATCAAGCGCAAGGCGCGATAGTGCGCGGGTCATGTCCGGCGCGGACTTGAGGCAGGCTCGCACCTCCGTGCGCAAGCCCGGTTCAGCCGGCAAAAAACGTGATGGCATCCAGGCGGCACGCGATTTCCTTAGGCGCAGTCAATGGAGCCGCCAGGCGCTCGGCAAGCAGGCGGCTGCCCGGCGCCGTGACCGTTTTGTCGATGGTTGCCAGCAAGGATCCGTCCCGTGTGCCGGCCAAGGTACGGGTGAGTTCGAGATTGGCGCGTGTCGCGGCATCAATTTCCATCCGCGCGCCTTGCGCGAGCCGAGTTGGCAGGCTCAATGCCGGGCGGGCCGAGAATTGGGTGCGCTCGATGTAGAAAATCGCGGCGGCGGCGGCGGCGATTTCGGCGCAGGAAAGGCTGCCTAATCCGTCCAAGGCCGCCAGCCCGAAGAAATCTTTGATGCGGCGCTCGGCGCTTGGCCCCGCTCCCGCTTCGCAGCCAATTGGAGTGACCGGAAGCTTGGTCTCGCGCGCTAGCCTCACGAGGCAAGGAAGCGCGCAAAGCGCTTCGGGAGCGACGATTTCGGCCGGATCGAGCCGCGAAATCTCGGCTTCGAGAGCGGCATCAGAAGTCTCGGCGACGATAAAGGCGCCAGTCGAGATATCGACGCTCGCGAGCCCCAAGGCTAATATCCGGCTCGCTCCCCCGGGCGATGGCGAGCAGACTGTTGGCGCGGACGGGGTCGAGCAAAAGCTCTTCGGTAATCGTGCCCGGCGTCACCAGACGCACCACCTCGCGCCGGACGATGCTCTTGTTGCCCCGCTTTCTGGCCTCGGCCGGGTCCTCGACCTGTTCGCAGACGGCGACGCGGTGGCCCTGGCCGATCAGCCGGTTGAGATAATCCTCGGCGCGCTCGACCGGCACGCCGCACATGGGGATATCGCGCCCCTCGTGCTTGCCGCGCTTGGTCAGAACGATGCCAAGCGCCCGGGCGGCGATTCCGGCGTCCTCGAAAAACAATTCGTAGAAATCGCCCATCCTGTAGAACAAGAGGGAACCAGGATTTTGCGCCTTGATCGCGCTATATTGCGCCATCACCGGCGAAACTTTTTCCTCGCCGCCGCCTTCAGGACGGAGTTGGCGTGCGCTCCCTGGCGCCGATGGCTCCGGCGGCAGCACAGGTGGGGGTGCGGGGCTTTTAAGCATGTCCCGAGCCTATCAAGGGCGTTGGCAAGATGCACTGCGCTCCTTGTATATCGAGCTGTTGAAGTGCGGCGAAAAATGTCGAATGATCGCATAAAAAAAGAGTGCATATGATCGGACGTAGCGGAGCGAGTTGAATTAAAAAATGTTATCAAATCAGGAGCTTAGATTTTGCGTGGCGCCGATGATGGATTGGACGGACCGGCATTGCCGGTACTTCCATCGCATTCTTTCGCGCCGCGCGCGGCTTTACACGGAGATGCTGGCCGTTGGAGCTGTCCTGCATGGTGACCGCGCACGTCTGCTTCGGTTCGATGCGGCCGAGCATCCCGTCGCCCTTCAACTCGGCGGCTCTAAGCCCGTTGAGTTGGCGGCGGCGGCGCGAATTGGCGCCGATTACGGTTTTGACGAAATCAATCTCAATATTGGATGTCCGTCCGGGCGCGTGCAAAGCGGTGCTTTCGGTGCTTGTCTGATGCGCGAGCCGGAGCTTGTCGGCGAGTGCGTCGCTGCGATAAAGGCGCGGGTCAAAATTCCGGTGACCGTCAAATGCCGCACGGGCGTCGACGAACAGGATCCGGAAACGGCGCTAGGCCGCTTGGCCGAACGGGTTGTCGCCGCCGGTTGCGACGCGCTCATTGTCCATGCGCGAAAAGCCTGGCTGAAAGGCCTATCTCCGAAGGACAACCGCAATGTTCCGCCGCTCGATCACGGTCTCGTCCGTGCCTTGAAACAGCGTTATCCCAAGGTACCGGTCGTACTCAACGGCGGGCTCTCGACGCTCGCAGAGATGCGCGCCGAGCTCGATCACGTCGATGGGGTGATGGTGGGGCGTGCCGCTTATCAGAACCCGGCGCTGCTCCTCGATGTCGATGCGGCGCTTTTCGGAGAGGAAGCCCCCGCCGGCCGGGCTGAGGCGGTCGAGGCTTTCATTCCCTATGTCGAGGCGCGGCTTGCCGAAGGCGTTCCGCTTCATGCGATGACGCGGCATCTCCTAGGGCTTTTCAATGGCTTCCCCGGTGCTCGCGGGTGGCGGCGGGATCTCGCGGTGGAGGCGGTGAAACCAGGCGCGGGCACGCACGTTGTGCGCGCCGCCTTGCAGCATGTGGACCGGCCGTGCGGCATCGGCGCGGCGGCATGAGTGCCGGGCTCTTGAAAAACCGGCCGCTTGGGTCAATCTTTGGCAAGCGAAGCTGCCATCTTGCAGTTGATCCCTGGCGCGTGCCGCAAGGATGGTGGCCTAAGGAGCGCGAACGATGAAAACAGTTTCCTCCATCCGGCGCACCGACCAGCGCCACTGGGTCGGCGACGGGTTTCCCGTGCGCAGCATTTTTTCCTACAATGACCTCGGCAAGGAAATTTCGCCGTTTCTGCTGCTGGATTACACTGGGCCGGAGAATTTTCCTCCCTCGGAACAAAGGCGCGGGGTCGGCGCCCACCCGCACCGCGGGTTCGAGACGGTCACGATTGTCTATAGCGGCGAGGTCGAGCATCGCGACTCCTCGGGCGGGGGCGGCATCGTTCGTCCCGGTGATGTGCAATGGATGACGGCGGCCTCGGGGCTCGTGCATGAGGAGTTTCACGGTTCCGAATATGCCAAGCGCGGCGGGCCGTTCGAGATGATCCAATTATGGGTCAATCTCTCCGCGAAAGACAAGAAAGCCCCGCCCGGCTATCAAAACATCACCAATGCCCAAATACCGCGGGTCGAACTGCCGTCCGGCGCCGGTATGGTGCGCGTCATCGCGGGTGACTATCTAGAGACACGAGGCCCCGCGCATACTTTTAGTCCGATGAACGTTTGGGACGTGCGCCTGACCGCTGGCGCGCATGTGGATTTTCGCGTTCCAGCTGGCTGGACGACCGCGCTCTTTGTGCTCAAGGGCCGGGTCCGGCTGGGATCTGGTGAAATTGCGGGTGCCGCCGAATTGGTTGTCCTCGGCCGCGAGGGTGAAAACTTCGAAATCACGGCGCTGGAATACGCAACACTCCTATTCCTCAACGGGCAGCCGATCGAGGAACCGATCGTTGGCCAAGGACCCTTTGTGATGAACACGGCGGAAGAAATTTACCAGGCGATGGACGACTACCGCAACGGACGCATGGGCCGCCTTGCGGCGCACGCCTAAATACCCGCGGCGTCCACCGGAGTACGATCCGGTCTAAATGGACGGACCGGATCAATCCACCGCCTTGCCCAGGAGTCCGGCCGCAGCGCGAACCCTGCCCGGCAGCCATTCGAGTGCCTCGCCCTCGATTGCGGCTCGATCCGCACATATGAATTTCGTATTTGCCAAACATAATTGCTGAGCAATCGCCGGGGGCACCGTTCCGAGCAGGCACAGCTATCATCCTTGCGAAATAAATCTGCCACGAAAGCTTCGTGCCTCATTTGTATGGAAAGGGGGTCGAAAGAATGACGCCGGGCGCGAACAGTGGAAGCTGACGGCCGGGCAAACCACAGAAATGGGGGAACAGCATGAAGAGGACTGCCTTGGCGCTCGGCCTGACGGTTTCGGCGATGACGAGCCCGGGATTTGCCGTAGAAGGACCTATACCCACAGGCGTCCCGCATTTGGACCACGTGTTCGTGATTATGATGGAAAATCACGGCTACGGCCAAATTATCGGCAATCCGAACGCACCATTCATTAACACGTTTGTGCATTCGGCTAATCTGGCGACGGCCTATTTCGCGATTGCGCATCCAAGTCTCACCAACTATCTCGAGGTCACCGGCGGCTCCAATTTCGGCGTGCTTAGCGACAACGATCCGGATTGGCACAATACGGCGTGCATCCCCAATCTCGCCTCGAAAACAACTTCAACCGATAATCCGTCGAGCCCACCAATTTGCCCAATCTCGGGCACTGGCACGGACGCCGCGACGCCTGCCTTCGACTTCACGAATGAAACGCAAGGCCCCCCCGGTGAAATTAACATCGATGGCGTTGCATCAATTCCAGCGGCCAGCAATATATCGGGCAAAACGATCGCCGATCAGCTCGACGAGCGGAAAAGCAGCTGGATGAGCTACCAGGAAAATCTGCCTGTAAGCGGTGCCGATCTCATCACTTATAGCGATGGCGTTTTCACCAACAACACGGATTTCAGCACGATCCTGCCCGCTCTCACCCCGCCGCTTTCCCAGAGCGATATCGTCAGCCTTTATGCGTCCAAGCACAACCCCTTCGTGTATTTTAAGAGCGTCCAGAACGGCGGCGAGGAGCATATTGTTGGCTTCGATGGGCCGCGGGGTCTACTTGCCGATCTTGCCGCTGGCACGGTGCCAGCCTACTCATTCATTGTGCCAAATCAATGCAACGATCAACATGGCCGCGGCAACGCTGGCGCTTTTTGCAACTTCGATCCGGGCTCCGATGGCAAGCAGTCCAGTCTGAACCCGGCCCTGATTTATGCTGGCGACGTCACTGTGCTCAAGCTCGTGACCGCGATCCACCAGTCTCCGGTTTGGAAAACGGGCAAGAGCGCCATCGTCGTTGTGTGGGACGAAAACGATTACAGCTTGGCGCCCAACAAGAATCAGGTCGTCCTCATCGTCGACACCAACTACGGGCCCCATCATGTGAAAAGCGGCATCCCCTACACCCACTTCTCCTTGCTCAAAACGATCGAGGCGGGGCTAGGGCTGCCATGTCTCAACCATGCTTGCGATACAACCGTCGCGGTGATGTCCGATCTGTTTCACCCTTAACAATGATCACTCCTGCTACACGGCCCTGGGGCGCACAATTCTTTCCAGCGCCGCGCTCTGGGCTCTGTGGCTGGCAGCCCCTGAGGTGGCAGGACGAATGGCACGGCGGAAGTGTGTCTTCGCTACTCCACCGCCTTGCCAAGGCGCCCGGCCAGGTCCTGGATGTATTGCCAGGCCGTCCGGCCAGAGCGCGAGCCCCTTGTCACCGCCCATTCGAGCGCCTCGTGTTCGATTTTTTCGCGCGCGCGAGCAAGACCGAAGTGCTCGGCGTAGCCAAAGACCATCGCGAGATAATTGTCTTGCGAACAGGCATGAAAGCCGAGCCAAAGCCCAAAACGGTCGGATAGAGAAATCTTTTCCTGCACCGCGTCGTCTGGATTGATCGCGGTTCCGCGCTCGTTTTCGATCATCTCGCGCGGAAGAATGTGACGGCGGTTCGACGTTGCATAAAATAAGACATTTGGCGGCCGGCCCTCGATCCCGCCTTCGAGGGCAGCCTTCAGGGATTTGTAACTCGAATCCGCGCCATCGAACGAAAGATCGTCGCAAAAGACAACGAACCGCCAAGGTTTTCCGCGCAACTGCGCCATGAGGCGGGGCAGCCCCTCGATGTCCTCGCGATGAATCTCGACAAGTTTGAGCGGCTTAAAATCGGGAGAAGCGGCAAGGCGCGCATTGATTGTCGCATGCACGGCCTTGACGAGCGCGGATTTGCCCATGCCGCGGGCGCCCCAAAGTAGCGCATTGTTGGCCGCGAAGTCTTGCGCGAAACGCTCCGTATTGCCGAGAAGAGTATCACGAGCCTGGTCGATGCCGCGCAACAGCCCGAGATCGACACGATTGACGCGCGGAACGGCGACAAGTGTCGCGGTGCCGGCCGTGAAGACAAACGCATCGGCGGCGCTGAAGTCGCAGCGAAGGGGATGCGCGCCAGCGAGCCTTTCGAGCGCGGCCGCGATCCGCGCCAGTACCTTGGCGGAGGAGACATCGCCGGGAATCTCTGGGCCGTCTTTTGTTTTCGTCATGTTTAACATCTTGATCGCGTCATAATTCGCGCGCACGGCGCGATCGTCCCAGCCACGCGCGCAACACGCGCTTCCTCCAAAGTTGCAACAATACAGTTCACGATTCTGGTTGAGGTATGGAGCCTCGCCGCCCTTGCCGGAGTTCCTCGCGTTGTTTCTCGATGGCGTGCTGGGCGTGCGCAATGGCGACGGAAAACGCGGTCGAATTCGGCGGTCCCGCCGGCTCGTCTCTTGACGAACCACCCAATAATCCCGTTTAGCTCTTCCTCCAAGGCCTTGAGTTCGGACACTTGCGCCGCAAGAGCCTTGTCGGCGAGCTCGATCAGGCGATCGATCTGCCGCAGATCGCTTTCGGATTTCTTGCGATTGAAGTGTCCGGCGAGCAGCGCGATCGCGGAGCCGACGATGCTCAAAACCATGCCGCCCAGATAGAAATATTTCTGGAATTCGTCGAAGAAGCTCTGCTCGCCACTGTTGAGATAGGCCGCGACGCCCGGATGAACCGGCAAGACTGGGTTCTTGTCGTCGGGGTCGGGCGCTTCGATCTGACTGGCGAGCGGCGTTTTGGCTACCAGCTGGGCTTTGGTCTGTGAAAAGTGATCGCGCGATCGCTCCAGCCACGGCGTCGAGCATCGTGTTTGGCGCGACGAATCGGTAGGTGATGGCAAGGGTTGTCACGGTATCATCGGGAGTGGGCGGGCGCCCACGGAACGCTCCGGCGGGCACGTCGATCAACTCGAGGCCGGGAAACCGCTTGTTGATCGCCTCCGCCTCGTCGATGGCAAGGATGCCCGGAGCGCCTTTGGTCGCGAGCTTAATGGCGCCGACAACATCGACAACCTCGCCCGGCCCGATCGGGCCGACGGCGAGAACTGCCGCCACCTTCTTGTCATGAACCGCCGCCCCGATTTCGGCTAGCGGCAGGAAGACCCGGTTCACCGCCTTCGCCGGAATATTGTAATAGCTCAAGATCGTATCGAGGGTCTGCTCGTTGTAAGTTTGCAAGGGTCCTTGGGGGATACCGATGGTCTTGCCTGCAATGCTTGGGATTTTGTCGATCGAGGATTTGGCCGGCACGACGAAAGCGACGACGTCCCGGCGCAGAATGGCGATGGTCTCGCCGTTCGTGGGGATCACACCATCGCTGCGCACGATACCGAGGTCCGTGGCGTGATCCTCAATCGCCTTGGCGCTCGCCGCCAAATCGGCGACTTGGACGAGTTTAACGCGAATGCGCGGATGGTTTGCCTCGGTGACCGAAGCGAAGGCCGTGATGAAGCGATAGGCCGTGCTGCCGGGCGGACCGGTCGTTACGCGGAGGTTCGCCCGCGGCGACCAGAAATAGACCGCCGCGACGAGAGCCGCCACGATGGCCAACAGGCCAGCGGTCAGAAGAATCGCAGGGCGCAATGGACGATTCCCTCCTGTTAAGTTTCGCGCATCGGCTCTTTGTACATTTTTTTAGCTCCGGAAACCGGGCCATCGCGTGTTGTGCTGGTAATGCCCGCCAATTCGACTTTCACAAGGCAGAGGCGGAGCTTGTCACCAGTACCTTGCCCCGCTTGTCGGCGGCGGCCCTTGCCGCCATTGCTTTCGTGCCCGCTCTGGCTATATTCGCGCGCCACCGAGACAGAAATCTTGGGGGACGCACGTCTTTAAAGGTCTCGGGATCAAGGAGAAGGGATTTTGTTTACATCTGCTTTCGCACAAGCCGCCCCTGCCGCTGTCCCCACCTCCGGGGACATGCTCATGCAGCTGGTGCCCTTCGCGATAATCTTTGTTATCGCATATTTTTTAGTCATCCGGCCGCAGCGTAAAAAGGCGAAAGAACATGAAGATCTCATCAAGAATACCCGCCAGGGCGACAGCGTGATCACGACCGGAGGCTTGATCGGCAAGGTGACGAGAGTCGTGGACGATGCGGAACTCGAACTCGAAATCGCGCCAAATGTCAAGGTGCGCGTTGCCCGATGCGATGATCTCGGACGTGCGGGCCAAGGGCGAGCCGGTCAAGGACAGGCTTGAATTCAAGCCAACAACAAGCAGGAATTCCGGGCAGGTGACGGGAGCCGCGCCCATAACCGGCGAGATTTTTCACCATCATGCTGCGTTTTCCGGCCTGGAAGATTGCATCCATTCTGGCGATGACGGCGTTCGCCATTCTCCTCATCGTGCCTAGCTTCTGAGCCCGGACCATCGCGAAGCGTTGATTGCGCATCTGCCCGAAATGGGTGCCGGCCCGCGCCATCGTGCTCGGCCTCGATCTGCAAGGGGGATCGCATGTCCTTCTGGAGGTGGACAGCAATTCGGTCGTGAAAACTCTTGTCGACAATCTGCGCGATAGCGTCCGCCGGGTGCTTCGCGAGGAGAAAGTTCCGATCACGGGCGGCATCGGCGTACTGCCGCGCGGCGTGCAATTGCGCATTCCCGATCCCGCCGAGCGTGCGAAAATCATGCCGAAACTCAAGCAATTGGCAGCGACTCCGCTGGCAGCGGACATTACCGGCTCTTCTCGCGCGCCTAGCCTTCGACGTGACGCGAAAACGACAGTGGCCTCATTCAGTTCACGGTGACCGAGGCAGGGATCGAAAGCAGGGTTCGCCGCGCCGTCGAGCAATCGATCGAAGTGTTGCGCCGCCGCGTCGATGCGCTCGGTACCACGGAGCCAAATATCCAACGGCAAGGCGCCGATCGCATTCTCGTCGAGGTGCCGGGTCTTGCAGGATACGAGCAAGCTCAAGGAAATTCTAGGAACGACGGCGAAGCTCGAATTTCGCCTTGTCGCCGAGCCGGGCGCCGATCCCGCCGATGTCGAGCTTTTGGAAAGTGGAGCGGCCCGGCCAATTATTGCCGGTGGAGAAGCGCGTCATGGTGCAGGGCGAGGATTTGACCGATGCCCAGCCGGGCTTCGACGCCGCACGCAGGAGCCAATCGTCAATTTCCGCTTCAATATTCGCGGCGGCCAAAGGTTTGGCGAGGTGACGTCGGAAAATGTCGGCAAATTGTTCGCCATCATCCTGGACGGCAAGGTCATCTCCGCGCCGCGCATCCTTAGCCCCATCACGGGCGGTTCCGGCCAGATCTCCGGGCATTTCACCGTCGAGGCGGCGAACAATCTCGCGATTCTTTTGCGCGCCGGCGCGTTGCCAGCCAAACTCACGATCGTCGAAGAGCGCACCGTCGGTCCGGGTCTCGGGCAGGATTCGATCGACGCGGGCAAGCGCGCGGCCTATGTCGGCGCCGCCCTCGTCGCCTTCTATATGCTGATCACCTATGGCATATTCGGCGTATTCGCCAATATCGCGCTGGCGGTCCATGTCTCGTTCATTTTTGCCGGCCTCGTGCTTCTTGGCGCGACGCTCACCCTACCGGGTATTGCTGGCATCGTCCTCACCATTGGCATGGCGGTCGATTCCAATGTATTGATCTACGAGCGCATAAGCGAGGAAGCGCATATGGGCCGCTCGATCATTTCCGCGCTCGACGCCGGGTTCAAGCGGGCTTTCGCAACAATCGTCGACTCCAATGTCACTATGTTCGTCGCCGCCGCCATATTGTATTTTTTGGGGACGGGACCGGTGCGCGGTTTTGCCGTCTCCTTGGCGCTTGGCATTCTCACCTCGATCGTGACGGCGGTGACGATGACGCGGATGATGATCGCGCTTTGGTATCGCTACAAGCGGCCGACGAAATTGCCGATTTAAAGGATTGCTAAGGCCGTGCAGCACTTTGTGGCGCGATCGCGAAGGGGTAGAGTGTTCTTATGCTGCAAGCCAAACCGACCCAGCGCGAGCAACAAGGTCCGCTAGAGTACCGTTCCGGAAAAGGCACTATCGAATGAAACTTCTGCGCCTTGCGCCCGAGAACACCAAATTTCCGTTCATGCGGTTCCGCCGCGTGAGCTATCCATTCTCGGCGTTCCTCTCGATTGTTTCGGTTGTGCTTTTTCTTTCCCTAGGAATGAATTTCGGCATCGATTTTTCGGGGGGCACCTTGCTCGAACTCCGCGCCACGAGCGGCGTGGCCGACCTCGCAAAATTGCGTTCTATCGCCGAGCGTCTCAAGGTCGGCGACATTGAGGTGCAGGGATTTGGCGGGCCGTCCGACGTGACCATGCGTTTCGGCCTTCAGGCTGGCGGCGATGCCGCGCAACAGGCCGCCGTGAACCGGGTGAAAGAGGCCATCGGGGATGGCTACGAGGTCCGGCGCACCGAAGTCGTCGGTCCCCGCGTCTCCGGCGAACTCGTGCAGTCCGGCACGCTTGGCGTCGTCATTTCGATCATCGCGGTGCTTTGCTACCTCTGGTTCCGGTTCGAATGGCAGTTTGCGGTTGGCGCGATCATCGCGACGATGCATGATCTCTTGCTGACCGTCGGTTTTTTTGCGGTGACCCGGCTCGAATTCAATACGACGTCGATCGCCGCCATTCTTACCATCGTCGGCTATTCTTTGAACGAAACCGTCGTGGTGCTCGATCGTATTCGCGAAATGATGCGGAAATTCCGCAAAATGCCGGCTGACCAACTCATCGATGTCTCGGTCAACGCGGTGCTGCCGCGCACGATCATGACCGCGACGACCGTGTTTCTTAGCCCTTCTCTCCCTCGTCGTTTTCGGCGGCCAGGTGATCCGCTCGTTCTCGATCGCGATGATCTGGGGCATTTTTGTCGCAACTTATTCCTCCATCTTTATTTGTTCGCCGATGCTGATCTACCTCGGCTTGCGCGAGGACACTGGGGGTCCGGCGCCAGCCGCCACCCCCGCGAAGAAACGGGGGTAAACGCGGGGACAAGCGTCACCCTGCCCTTGCAGCCAATGGATATGGATTACGCCTATTGCGAGGGGGTGCTCCGCGGCGAGGATAAAGACCGCTGGCTCGCGAGCCTTTTTGTCCCGCGCGACTTGCGGCGGCACATCCACGCCCTCTATGCTTTCGACCTCGAACTTGCCCGGGTAAACGAAATCGTCTCCGAGCCCTTGCTTGGCGAAATCCGGTTGCAATGGTGGCGGGATGCGCTCGAAGGGGGGGGTGAGGCCAAGGCCAATCCTGTCGCCGCTGCCCTTGTCGATACGATCGCTCGGTTCGATCTACCAAAAGCGCCGCTTCTCGAACTGATTTCCGCGCGGGGGCACGACCTTTATGGGGAGCCGACGCGATCGGTCGAAGCGCTCGAATCTTATACAAAGGCGACATGCTCGAATCTTTTCCGCCTAGCTGTGCTGATTCTTGGCGGGAAAGAAGCGCCCGCAAGTCTCGACGCTGCTGTCCATGCAGGGATTGCCTATGGGATCACCGGGATATTGCGGGCGTTGCCTTGGCATTCGGCGCGCGGCCATGTGCTTGTCCCGGCTGATACCTTGCAAGCGCATGGAGCGAGCCGCGACGATTTTATTGCGGGCCATGCATCGGAGGCGATCCTCGCCGCGCTCGCCGATCTGCGCACGCGAGCCCGCACGCATTTCGATATTTTTTATGCCGCGCTCCCAGGGGTGCCCGAAAAACGCCGTCCGGCGTTCTTGCCAGCCTGTTTTTGCGAGCCGTACCTGCGGCTGATGGAAAATCCCCGCTACGATCCCTTCAAGACCGTCGTTGAGCTGCCGCAATGGCGAAAACAATGGATTTTATGGCGCGCCGCGCGCCAGTGGAGTTAGACTTGCGCACGGCGCACGGCGCACAACTCCGATTGCCGGCGAAGAGCCTCGAAATGCTAATTTCGGTCTTCTATTTGAATGAAATCAATAATCTTAAGCTTTATGGTGCGGCCAAGAGGACTCGAACCTCCACTGGTTGCCCAACTAGCACCTCAAGCTAGCGCGTCTACCACTTCCGCCATGGCCGCGATTGTCCGCGCGGTGGAAAGCGCAAACGCCCGCACGGGCAGGCGCTCGTCTAACAAATCGGGGCCGGAGTGGCAAGGCGGCGCTGGCAGGTTAGGGTCATTTAGGGTCTGGACTCAATTATTTGGTAGCCAGTAGACGACTGCGGCGATGAAGCAGAGCGCCGAAAAGTAAATTTCTGCGAGCTTGTCGTATCGTGTGGCGATGCGGCGGAAGTCTTTCAGCCTCCCGAAGCATCGCTCGATGACATTGCGTCTCTTGCAGGCAGTTTTGCTGTGCCGGATTTGCTTCTTGCGGTTGGATTTGCTCGGAATAATGGCCTTGATGTTGTGCTGCTTCAGGTAGGTGCGAAACGCATTGGTGTCATAGGCCTTGTCGGCGAGCAGCTGCTTGATCCCCGCAACCAGGCCGGCGCAGTCTTCTGCCATGACGCAATCGGCAGTGTTGCCAGGGGTCAGGATGAAGGCCCAAGGCCTGAGATATTCGTCGACAAGAGCGTGTATCTTGCTGTTTCTGCTACCCTTCGTGACCCCGATGGCCTGAAGCTCGGCCCCCCTTTTCCACCGCTGGCGCAGCGGTGTGCCTTGATATGGGAACTGTCCAAGGCGACCTCGCCCGGTGGCTCGGAGGGTGCGGCGGCCGTCTCGAATATCTTCTGCCAAATGCCACGATCGCTCCATCGAGCGAAGCGATTGTAGATGGTCTTCGCGGGGCCGTATTCCCGTGGGCAATCGACCCAGCGGCAGCCGATCTTAAGGACATGCATGATCCCGCTCAGAACACGCCGATCGTCGTGGCGTTGCGGCCCGGGTTGGTTGGCCGGCAACAAAGGCTCGATCTTCGCCCATTGCTCGTCCGTGAACCAAAAAAGATGCTTGTCCATCGGCTAGCCCTCCAACGCGGTGACTAGCCTCTTGAATCAAAACATAATTAATCAGATCTTAACCCTAGCAAGTGTTTCGGTCCGGCCAAAAAAGCCGACGACTTACGAAGAATTGCTGTCGCGCCTCTGGAGCATTCGAATCATGTCCGCGTTGGGCGCCGCGGTTCTGGTCGCCGCGGTCCTCTGCAGCAAGATCCTCAACCAATGGCCGGCATCCCTCCTCTCCAATTCGCAGCAAAAGGCCATTGCTCCGATTGGCGAGGCGTTGAATTTGATGTTTGGGCTTTCCTGCACAATGGCTTGGATCGTGGCGCTGGGACCGGCGCTCGCCGCCTTCGTCCTGGATCGTCGTCGGGCGTTCCCCGCCGCGCTTGCCGATAATCGACAGGCCGAGACGACCGAGGAGACCGCGCAGGATCGAGCGCCGGCGAATGCGGCTTCGGCGCAACGATTTCCCGACGATCTCGGGTTCGCTCCCTTCAAGGACATCGGCGCCGCCATCGCAGTCTTCTCGCCATTGTTGGCACCGATGTTGGCGGAGGTGGTGAAGTCCATCCTCAAGACTTCACCTTCTTGAACCGCCTCTCACCGCGCGATCGGCGACACCCGCGACAGGAACTCGGCGATGGCGGGTAAAGTGACGTCCGGCCGTTCCTCTTGGGGGACGTGACCACAATCATCGATGAAAATCAGTGTCGAGCCCTGAATAAGCGTGTTCAGCGCTATTCCGATCGCGGGCGGAACAATCCTGTCTTCGCGACCCCAAATCAAGAGTACCGGAATGGTCAGTTGTGTGTATTTCTCAATTGTTTCCGCCAAATCGTCGGGAACCATTCGACGCGCCGTTTCCAGCAACGCATGGCGGCCATCCTCGGACTCGAGGTTTTTCGCATAGGTTCGCACCGTCTCCTCGGTGACGCGGCGGCGATCATAAAAAGCGAAACGCAGCACCGCCCTCACGATTAATCGGGGCGGCAAGAGGGACGTCAATAAAGGTCCCAGTCGCGGCGAGAACGCTGGCTGGAGAAGCCACGGGGTTTTCTGAACCACGGCCAGACTATCGACCAGCGTCAATGATCTGATAGAGTTTCGCTGCCGTTCCATGTAATCGACGGCGATCATGAGCGCGACGCCACCGCCCATCGAATGTCCTACCAGATCGAAGTCCTCAAGGCCGTGGCTTTCAATGAATTCGAGCGCCGCCTGCGCGTGATCGGCCAAGCAATAACGATTATCCAGGCGCGGAGACGATCGGCCATGGCCGGGGAAATCGATGCGGATAACCCTGCGATCGGGCAAGGCAAGAGGCAGGTAGCGCCAGGAAAACAGAGAAGCGCCATAGCCGTGCAAGGCCAATAGCGGTCTTCCCGAACCCGAGGATTCGAAGTTCAAGGGAATCATGAACTTGAACGGTATCTCGAATATGTCGGAAATCCAACTTGGAAAGTGCCCTGCTGTGAGGTATCCGCCTCAGAGCGGGGAACGTGACTGTACTGCCTGCAAGGGGCATACTTTTGCTGTGGAAATTAGGAAGAACCGCTCCCGGCGGCTCAGCCGAAAAGGCCGGGACGTGCGGCAAGTTGGTGCGGCGCGGAAGATTTCGCGAGCAAAATATTGTCGAGAAACTGGCGCGCGCTTTTCGCCCAGGTGAAATTCAGCGCATGCGCTCTTGCTTGCTCGCGCGGAATGTCGAGCGCCGCGAGACAAGCGGCGCGCAAATCCAAATCAAGCACGCCCGCGCCACTCGTGCCGATGACATCGAGCGGTCCTGGCACGGGCAGCGCCGCCACCGGCAGGCCGCAGGCGAGCGCTTCGATGCAGGACCATGCCGAACGTATCGGTCCGGCTCGGAAACACGCAGACATCCGCCGAGGCATAATGAACGGCAAGCGCATCGCTTCCCTGCGTGCCGAGGAAATGCGCCTGCGGATAGCGCGTCTGCAAGGCCCGGCGCGACGGGCCATCGCCGACGACGACTTTCGAGCCCGGCAAGTCCAGCTCCAGAAAGGCCTCGACATTCTTTTCCGGCGCGAGACGCCCGGCATAAAGAAAAACCGGCCGCGGCAGATCGAAGGCCGCCGCCTTGGCGGGGCGTGAATTGGCCGTGGTCGACGCCGCGCGACCAATGCATCAAACGTTGAAATCCACGCTTGTTGAGATCGTCCGGCGATCGACGCGGTCGATACCATCACCCCAGAGCCGGCATTGTGAAAGCGGCGCAGAAGCGCATAGGTGATGGCTTCCGGTATCCTGGTGCGGGTCAGCGATATATTCCGGAAACCTTGTGTGATAGCTCGTGGTGAAAAGGCGCGTTCGGCGCGCAAGCAATAGCGGCGCACGGCAAAGCCCACCGGGCCTTCGGTCGCGATGTGAATATGATCGATACGCGGATCCCTCCAGCCGTTTCGATACCGCCCGGCAGCTCGCCAGCGCGAGCCTGATTTCGCGCATAGGTCGGCAAGCGGCACCGTCGCAAAACCCTGCGGCGTCAAAAACTCGATTTCGGCGCCGAATTCGCGCAGCGCCCGGGCCACGGATTCGAGCGAGCGGACAACGCCATTGACTTGCGGTTTCCAAGCATCCGTCGCGACCAGGATTCGCATCACGCCGCCACCCTCGCGGCGGTCTGTCTTCTGGCTTGCCGCTCGGCGGCGAGCGCTGCTCCTCGGCGGTCATCTGCCAGTGCAAAATCTCGAGCCTTCCGTCGTCATGCTCGGCAACGGCGGTGCAGGATTCGACGAAATCGCCGGTGTTGACATAGGTGATGCCGTCCATGTCGCGGATCGCGGCATGGTGGATATGGCCGCAGACGACGCCGTCGGCTTGGTGCCGGCGCGCCGCTTCGGCCAAGGCCGATCTCGAAGGCGCCGATGAAGTTCACCGCGTTCTTCACCTTGAGTTTGGCCCAAGCGGAGAGCGACCAGTAAGTAAACCCAAGCTTGCGGCGGACTTTGTTGAACCAGAGATTCGACCACAAAGCGAAGGTATAGGCCCAATCGCCGAGCAAGGCGAGCCAGCGCGCGTGCTGCACGACGATGTCGAACTGGTCGCCATGGACGATGAGCAGCCGTTTGTTATCGGCGGTCGTGTGATAGGCATGATCGGCGACTTCGACGCCGCCGAAAACCGACCCGATATAGCCGCGCGCGAACTCGTCGTGATTGCCGGGCACATAGATCATCCGGGCGCCCTTGCGCACCTTGCGCAGCAGCTTTTGCACGACATCGTTGTGCGCCTGCGGCCAATACCATCCGCTTTTCAGCTGCCAGCCGTCGATCATGTCGCCGACGAGGTAGATCGTCGCGGCGTCGTTATGTTTCAAGAAATCCAGCAAAAGCTCGGCTTGGCAGCCGCGCGTGCCGAGGTGAACGTCGGACAGGAAAAGCGTGCGGTAAATGGCCGGTTCTGGTTCTGGCTCTTCGCTCACCGGCATAACCTGGCTACCTTCTTCAAGCTAGTTCAAGCCAAAGCAGATTCGTATGGCTTTTGAATGACAGAGCCGCCAGCGTTGGCCTGACGGCAATGCCGCATGCAGTCTCGGGCGGCCGATCTGCGCTGCGCAAGCGCAGCACACGATCGTCCGGAAAGTTGCAACGGGATAATCATTCGCGAACTAAGAGTATGCGAGCACAGATTGAAGTTCGGTTCGACAGATTGTAATGTAACGCAACCTCAAACCGGCGAGGCGGATCGCATGGGTGTCGAAGGGCGTGACAAGGTCGAAGACGCTGGAGACCGGCGCGGCGGCCCTATCGAATCAGCTTGGCAAGACGGTACAGCGGCTGCGCAAGGCCTATAATCTTTCGCTGTCGGATCTGTCCGAGCAATCGGGCGTCGCCAAATCAATCATCAGCCAGATCGAGCGCAACGAGACCAATCCAACTCTCGCCACGATCTGGCGCCTTTCGCAGGCCCTCGATGTCTCGATCGAACGCGTGCTGCAGACGGCCGGACGACGGGCCTTTCTTGGAAAAATCCACGCGCGGCGACACGCCGATGCTGGTCTCGGAGGACGGCAAGTGCCGGCTCGCCATCATCGGCTGGATCAAGACGGTCGAATGGCTGCAATGGTATGATTTTTCAGCCGATCCCGGCGGCGTTCTGGAGTCGGAGGCGCACCAGCGCGGCTCCGTGGAAAGCCTGTCGGTGAGCGAAGGGGAGCTCGAGGTCGAAGTGGGCGGCGCGATCGAGCGGGCCAAGGCCGGCGAGACATTGCGCTATCGCTGCGATCGTCCGCATGCGATCCGCAATGTGTCGCAAAAGCCGGCCTCGGCGACAATGGTCTGCATCCTGAAGGCGGCGGCGATGGAATAGCGCTAGGGCCGCCCGCACCGGTTACATCAGGCCCATGGGGCCGATCTTTTGCTCGTCAGCGAGCTTTTTCTGTTCGTCGCTGAACGACGCGTAAAGCGGATCGAGCGCCGCCTTTATTGCGTTCAGATTGGCAAGATGCTCAGCAGCCATTTTCGCATGGCGTTCGAGTTTTTCGGGAAGGCTCGCGGACGCTCCGGATTGCATCATTTGCGTGTGCATGCCTTCCATCAATTCTGCCATTGACTTCGCCGAAACGAGAAGGGTTTCCGCAAATTTATTCCACGCCGGCGTTTGCGCTTCCGTGATTTTGAGCGTGGACTTGAGCGCCGCGATACGATCTCCGGCATGCAACATTTTCTCATGCATCGCCGACATCATTTGCGTCATGTGGGCCATGTCGCCGCCCATCATGCCGCCGGGCTTCATATCGCCGCCCATTGCGCCTCCCCCCTTCATATCGCCTCCGGGCATGGGAGCGGGTTGGGCTAACGCCACGAACGATGCGAATGCGGTCACCACGGCGACGGAAAGGCCCGACAAGCGAAGCGAGACAGGAAAACTCATGATCATGCTCCTCATTTTCAGTGCTCTCCCTAGGGATCGAGCCATCATATAGGGATTTCCAATATCTCACGCTAATCTGGTAGCGAGATTCGCGCCTTGATCAAAGTGAATCGATTGCACCGCGTGCCGCGTCACACGGCGCCGCCGTGGCAATGCTTGTATTTCTTGCCGGAGCCGCAAGGACATGGCTGATTGCGCCCGACCTTGCCGTAGACCGTTCGCTCTTCCAGCGGCTCGCGAACAAGCGTTTCGGCGGCATCCGCGGCAGACGCGCCGAAAACCGGCTTGGCGGCCCGGGAAGTGGCGGGGATGGCGCGCGCGGGGTCAATGGCGGTGTTGATCGCGTGGGCCGGATAAGCCGGCGCATCGGCATGGGAAATCTCCAGCGCCTCCATCGGCGGCGGCGGCTCAAAGGCAACCTCGACGCGGCTCAACTGTGCCGTCGTCATTTCCCGCAAATGGGTAATGAGTTCGCCATACAGCTCGAAGGCCTCGGATTTGTATTCGTTCAGCGGATCGCGCTGGGCCATGCCGCGCCAGCCGATAACCTGACGCAAATGATCGAGGACCACGAGATGCTCGCGCCATAGATGATCGAGCGCCTGCAGTACGATCTGCTTTTCAATATAGCGGGTGAGTTCCGCGCCATTGCGCTCGACTCGTGCGGCATAGGCTTCATTGGCCGCCTTCCGCAGCCTCTCGTGCATGTCCTCCTCGGTGATGCCTTCTTCCTTGGCCCAATCGGCCAGCGGAACCGCGAGATTGAAGGCGGCCAAAACCGATTGCTTCAAACCCTCGATGTCCCAGGTCTCGGGGTAGGCATCGCGGGGAATATGTTTGGCGATTACATCGTCGACCACACCCTGGCGCATGTCGGAAATCATGTCTTCGAGCAATTCTGCGCCATCATCTCGCGCCGCTGTTCGAAGACGACCTTGCGCTGATCGTTCATCACGTTGTCGTATTTCAGAATGTTCTTGCGCATGTCGAAATTGCGCGCTTCGACTTTCTGCTGGGCCTTTTCCAAGGCCTTGTTGATCCAAGGATGGACGATCGCTTCGTCATCCTTTAGGCCAAGCTTGACGAGCATGGACTCCATCCGGTCGGACCCAAAAATCCGCATCAGATCGTCCTTGAGCGACAAGAAGAATTTCGAGCGCCCCGGATCGCCCTGGCGCCCGGAACGGCCGCGCAGCTGGTTGTCGATCCGGCGGCTTTCGTGGCGTTCGGTGCCGATGATATAAAGCCCGCCGGCGGCAATCGCCTTTGCCCGGAAACGCTCGACCTCGGCCCGAATTTCCGCTTCCTTCGCCTCGCGCTCGGGTCCTTCGGGCAGATGCGGCGCATTCTTGCGCGACCCGCATTTCGACATTGCCGCCGAGCTGAATGTCGGTGCCGCGCCCGGCCATATTGGTCGCGACCGTGATGGCGCCGGGCACGCCCGCCTCGGCGACGATATAGGCTTCCTGTTCGTGGAAGCGCGCGTTCAACACCGCGAAAAGCTTCGAGGGCTTGTCCGACCGCGCCGCCGCATAGAGTTTTTGCAAGCGCTTCCGGCTCCGTGAAATCGATCTGCTTATAGCCATGCTTTTTCATCGCCTCGGCGAGCTGCTCGGACTTCTCGATCGAGGTCGTGCCGACGAGCATCGGCTGGAACTTCGCGTTGGCGGCCTCGATCTCGCGAACGATCGCGCGCAGTTTTTCTTCCGCCGTGCGATAGACTTCATCGTCCTCGTCGTGCCGCTTGACCGGCTTGTTGGTCGGAATCTCGACGACATCGAGCTTATAGATTTCGGCGAATTCATCCGCCTCGGTCGCCGCCGTTCCGGTCATCCCGGCGAGTTTGCCGTAGAGACGGAAATAATTCTGGAAGGTGATCGAGGCGAGCGTCACGTTCTCCGGCTGGATCGCGACATGCTCCTTGGCTTCGAGCGCCTGATGCAGCCCTTCCGAGTAGCGGCGGCCCGGCATCATCCGGCCGGTGAACTCGTCAATAATGACGACTTCGCCCTTGCGCACGATGTAATCCTTGTCGCGCTTGAACAATTTATGCGCGCGCAAGGCCTGGTTGACGTGATGCACGATGGTGACATTGGCCGCCTCGTAGAGCGAACCTTCGGTGAGCACCCCGAGTTCTCCCAGCAATTGCCTCCATATGCTCATTGCCGGCGTCGGTCAGATTGGTCGTGCGTTGCTTCTCGTCGAGCTCGTAATCTTCCTCGATAAGCCTCGGAAGCACCTTGTCGATCGCGATATAGAGGTCGGACCTGTCGTCGGATGCGCCCGAAATGATCAACGGCGTCCGGGCCTCGTCGACGAGAATGGAATCGACCTCGTCGACGATCGCGTAATGATGGCCGCGCTGAGCCATCTGGGCGAGCTCGTATTTCATATTGTCGCGCAGATAGTCGAAGCCGAACTCATTGTTGGTGCCGTAGGTGATGTCGGCGGCATAGGCGCGGCGGCGTTCGTCGTCATCGAGGCCATGCACGATGATCGCCGGTCGAAAGGCCGAGGAAATTGATAGATGCTGCCCATCCATTCGGCGTCGCGGCGGGCGAGATAATCGTTGACGGTGACGACATGCACGCCCTTGCCTGCGAGCGCGTTGAGATAGCAGGCGAGCGTCGCGACAAGAGTCTTGCCTTCGCCGGTGCGCATCTCGGCGATCGCGCCCTCGTGCAGCACCATGCCGCCGACAGCTGGACATCGAAATGCCGTTGGCCGAGGACCCGGCGCGCCGCCTCCCGCACCGTGGCGAAAGCCGGCACGAGCAGATCGTCAAGCGTCTTGCCGGCGGCGAATTCCTCCCGGAACGTCCGGGTCCGCGCGGCGAGTTCGGCATCGGTGAGCTTTTGCATCTCGGGCTCAAGCGCGTTGATCGCCGCGACTTTCGGCCGGTAGCCCTTGAGACGGCGATCGTTCGAGGAGCCGAAAATCTTTTTCGCGATGGAGCCCAACATTTCGAAACGACCTTATCTGGACGAACGACCGGAGCCTTATATCCCCTCGGCGCCGCACGCTACGACCCTAGCCCATCGGTTAGGATTTGCACGGTCGCAAGCCGGATTTGCTTGCACGGGTCATTCGACTTCAAGGGCACCGAATTTCGCGCTCCGGACTGCAATCTCATTTCCCGGCTGCCCAGCAAAAGCCAGAGTTCTAGGGAAGATCGCGCATCTCATTCGCGAAAAGCGCGCGCGGCAGCGCGATAGACGCTGGAGGGCCTGACATACACGGATTTCCAGCGCGACGAGCGGCCGCGAAACCCAGAAAAATCGCTCCCGAGGCACCCATCCGACAGATAAGATTGGGGCCGGGGCTTGTCAAATCCGCCGCTCCGTGCATGGTCACGCGGCAAATACGAACCTTTGAGCATCGCGCCGCGAAATCCGCGATGCGGCGTTCCTGAATTAGCCCGGAGCTCAGACTTCATGTTCCTGACGAAATCCCGCGTAACAAGACCGCCGTCTTGGCATTGCATGCTGACCCTATGGCGCTCCTTGCGATCGTTGCCGCCTTTCCGGCGGCGGCCAAGGTGCTCGCAACGGTCAACGGAAAGCAAATCACCGACGACGATTTAAGATCGCCGCCAACGATCTGCGCGGCGAGCCTTCCGCCTCAGCTCGACGACAAGGCCCGCGACAGCTATTTACTCGATTATTTGATCAACAGCGAATTGGTGGCGCAAAAGGCCATTGCCGAGAAGGCCGACCAAACCCCGGAATTCGCCAAGAAGCTCGCTTATTGCCGCGAAAAACTGCTGATGGAGGGCGTCCTCGACGCAAGTCGCGAAAACGGCCGCCACCGACGCAGCGATCAAAGCCACTTATGATGAAGCGGCCAAGGCGCAAAAGCCCGAGACCGAAATCCACGCGCAGCCATATTCTCGTTGATACCGAGGAAGAAGCCAAGGCGGCGCTGAAACGAATGATGGAGGGCAAGGAGGATTTCGCCACAGTCGCGAAGGAGTGTCGAAGGATCAGGGCTCGGAAGGCGGCGATCTCGGCTGGTTCACCAAGGACCGGATGGTGCCGGAGTTTGCCGATGCCGCGTTCAAGCTCGATGTGGACCAGCTTTCCGATCCGGTGAAAAGCCCGTTTGGCTGGCATATCATCGAGGTCTTGGGCAAGCGGCAGAAAACCTTTCCGCCCTTCGATCAGGTCAAGGATCAAGTCAGCCGCTATGTCGTGCAAAAGGCGCAAGGCCTCCCTCGTCGCGGACTTGCGCAAGACCGCGAAGATCGAACGGACAGAGCCGCCGGCGGAACCTGCGGCCGCCGGCAAGCCTGCGGACCGCAAGCCCAACGCCGGCCGCGCCAGCAGTGCCTGTACCAGCCAAAAAATAAGTGGGGCGACGGCCTGGGCGGCAAGCCTCCAAATCGCAGAAAACTAAAGTCAAGGGGGGTGCGCTCCCCTTGACGCGGTGAGCGTGGCCTTGCCACTTTCAAGATTCGTCCCGGCTCGTCGAGCGCCGAATTGCGTCAGGAACCTCGTCTCATGGCCGCCGCCGTCTCACCGCTCGCGCCGACATCGATTCCCGTTCTGCCGGAAATCGAGGGCGTGTGCTTCGCGGCGGGGGCGGCTGGAATCCGTTACAAGGATCGCCCCGATGTGATGCTGGCCCTCTTCGACAAGGGCACGCAGGCGGCGGGGGTTTTTACGAAATCAAAATGCCCGTCTGCAGCGGTCGATTGGTGCCGCGCCAGGCTTAAAGCGGGCAAGGCGCGCGCGCTCGTCGTCAACTCTGGCAACGCCAATGCGTTTACTGGCAAGGCCGGGGTGCAGGCGGTCAAGCTCACCGCCGCGCTTGCCGCAAGTGCGACTGGCGCACCAGTGAATGAGGTTTTTCTCGCCTCGACCGGCGTTATCGGCGAGCCGCTCGATGCTTCGAAATTCGACGGCGTCCTCGAAACGCTTGCCGCGCGCGGAGTGCCTGGCGGCCTGCTGGAGGCCGCAAAGGCCATCATGACCACCGATACTTTTCCCAAAGTCGCAACCGCGAGCGCAATGCTCGGCGGCGTCGAGGTCGCTCTCTCCGGCATGGCCAAAGGCGCGGGCATGATCGCCCCCGACATGGCGACCATGCTGGCCTTCGTGTTTACCGACGCGCCGATTGCTTCGGCTGCCTTGCAATCCATGCTGGCCAAAAGCGTGGAGCGGTCATTCAACGCGATCACTGTCGATAGCGATACCTCGACCTCCGACACTTTGATGCTGTTCGCGACAGGGGCCGCCGCCAAACGCGGCGCGCCGAATATCGCCGCCGCCAACGACCGCCGCCTCGCTCCGTTTAAACAAGCGCTCGACCGGCTCCTCCTCGATCTCGCGCATCAAGTTGTGCGGGACGGGGAAGGTGCACGCAAATTTGTCGAGGTGAAGGTGACCCGCGCGGCAACCGCTACTGCCGCCAAAAAAATCGCTTTTTCGATCGCCAATTCGCCGCTGGTCAAAACGGCAATCGCGGGCGAGGATGCCAATTGGGGGCGCGTCGTGATGGCGGTCGGCAAGGCCGGCGTGCCTGCCGAACGCGATAGGCTGGCGATCTGGTTCAACGATGTACGCGTCGCTTACAAGGGCCAGCGCGATCCCGCCTATGACGAGTCCGCAGTCTCCAAGCTGATGCGCCGCGCGGAAATAACAATTCGCGTGGATATGGGCATGGGCAAGGGCGCAGCGACGGTATGGACCTGCGATCTCACCAAGGAGTATGTCGCGATCAACGGCGATTATCGCTCGTGAGCGGTGAGCCTATTTCGTGAAACTCCTGCTCGTTGCCGCCGTAGCGCTTATCGATCCGGATTGCCGGGTGCTGATCGCACAACGCCCGCAAGGCAAAGCGCTCGCGGGCTTATGGGAATTTCCCGGCGGGAAAGTGGAACTGGACGAGCGGCCGGAAGTGGCCTTGATCCGGGAACTGCACGAAGAACTTGGGATCGCGGTCGAAGAGGCTTGCCTCGCGCCGCTCACCTTTGCGAGCTTTGCCTACCCGGACTTCCACCTTCTCATGCCGCTCTATATTTGTCGGCGCTGGACGGGTTTTGTCGCCGCATGCGAAAATCAGACGCTAAAATGGGTGCGGCCCCAGGATCTGTGCGCCTATCCGATGCCACCCGCCGACGCGCCCTTGATCCCGGCGCTCCTCGATCATTTGGGGTGAGAACCATTCACACTTTTTTCAAAAGTCGCCGCAGATTATTTTGGACAGTTCTTTTTGTATTGTCTAACAGTCTTTGCAATTAGTAGCGGCAGTTGGGAATATTAATTCCCTTCCTTGGGCAGCGGCGGGGAAGATTTGTGGTTCTTGCGGAGAAATTTTTCTTCCAAAGCATCGCCAACTCGATCGGATGCTCTTACGGCGGGCTTACTATGATGTATGCGCCTACCCCTAGCACTGCTCCAGTGAGTAACAGCTCAGTTGTTACGTGCATGCCATCCTCCATTCAGTTAGAAATCCATTCTGACTGTCGAAGTCATTGTCGGGGAGCGTTTAATGAAGCTTGATCGTGATATGAACTTAATTCGTCAATTGCTCCTCGAAATTGAGGGCGGTAAAACCGCTTTTACGACATGCCCAGTTGTACAGCAGGGGCGCCCGGATTTGGAAAACGCCAGACGGCTTGGTGAGCATTTGTGGCAATTGCAGAACGCGGGAATGATAGAGGCGAGTATCAACGCTGCTGCTGGTTCTGTGATTGTCCAGAGAATTACGTGGAAAGGCCACGACTTGCTTAACTCCATTCGCGACCCGAAAATATGGGAAAAGACGAAAAGGGGAGTCGAAGGCGCCGGAGGATTCACCTTTGATCTACTCAAAGACCTCGCGAAAGGATTAATGAAAAAGCAAATCGAGGAGTTTACGGGTGTTAAACTCTAGCTGTCCCCGTATTTTTCTACGCTCACCTAAAGAATCGGAGTGTCCATTCGCTCATCTGTTTCGCGCACGGGGTATAAGGCGGGGACAGCATCGGCACCACGCTGAATTTATCTTCCAGCATCGCGCGTTGATGCGGCAGACGCTCGTACCAGCGGTTGATCGCGGCATGCGTGTGGCGCGTGCCGCCAAGCGCGGGGACGCCATAAAAACTGTGTTCGCGTTGCGCCGACGGTCATCGATAACAAGGATACGATGTTAACCGCCCGAGCCTTTTGAACAACGCGCGGACCTGCGCGACGATGACCGAATGATACCTGTGGGATTCCCCCCGCAATCGCCTCGGCCCGATCCGGTGTGCCCGGCTCAATCATGCCGGTGGCCGGTGCTTGCTCAACCGCAATAACCTTACGGCACAGGCTCCGCGCCAACCCCAAGTCCTCGCCCCGGCGGCGGCACAGCCGCGGCGCCCGCTAAGGCTCGGGACCTCAGGGCCTCAAGCCGTGGAAATAGGCAAGTCGAGCCGTCCATTCGCTGGGCTTTTTTGGTGGTCTGCTGCTGCCGGTCTCGTAGACTAGGGTGTCGTGAACGGCGCCGTATTCCTGCGGCATGATGCCGCGACAGGCGGAATCATGGTTTTTCATCGGTTGGAAGCGGAAATTTCTTGAGCTTAGCTTGAGATTATCAGAGGATTTTTGCGGATTTTCTAAATTCGGAGGACGGGTGTATAAATTTTTCCTTGCGCATGTGCCGCAAGTGCCACATTGTTGGCGAGCACATTCGGCGCTTTCGCCGTCCAGCGCTGAAATAAATCAATCACGACGGTTTATCAACGGATAAGGGAGCGTTTAAAGTTATGGGCGAGCTTCTTGAGATAGCGAGTTGGGTCGGGACGCCTCTTGGCGGCATATGCGCAATTGCGTTTGTGACTGCGATGTTTTTTTACGCGCGATGGGTCCTTGGAGATCCGAAAAAAAAAGAAACGAAGTAGGATAGTCTTTTCCACGCCTCATCGGGGGGTCAACCCTACATGGGTCATTGGGCGGCGCACTGGCGGCGCCCATTTGCTTTTGCGCGCCTTGCCAATCAATAGATTGGTCAGTAAGCCGGATCGGTGTTTGAGAACGGCGTGGCGGGATCGCGCTACTGGTCCTTGATGTCCGAAAAGACAATTTCGGGCCATTTATCCTGCTCATATTTGACGTCGAATGCCGAGGCGGCCAGGAAAACTGGCGCGCCGTCAAGATCGCGCGCCATCGACGCCGGATGGGCCTGAATAAATCTGTCGCGTTCAGCTGGATTCTTCGCCGCGATCCAGCGCGCGAATTCGAATCTGCTTGTCTCGAATGATATGGGCAATCCATATTCCGCTTGAAGCCGCCCAGCGAGGACATCAAGCTGCAGGGCGCCGATGACGCCCGCGATCGCGCCCGACCCGTCGTTCGGCAAGAACAACTGGACAACCCCTTCTTCGGCCATTTGGCCCAGAGCCTCGCGCAGCTTCTTCGCCTTCATTGCATCGCTGGTCTTGACCCGGCGAAGGATTTCGGGGGCAAAGCTCGGGATCCCGCGAAAGGCGAGATCCTCGCCTTCCGTCAGGGTGTCGCCGATGCGCAGCGTGCCATGGTTTGGAATCCCGACGACATCGCCAGCGTAAGCTTCGTCGGCGAGTTGCCGGTCCTGCGCGAAAAAAAATTGCGGGGCGTTGAGGGCGATATTTTTGCCCGTGCGGACGAGCTTGACCTTCATGCCTCGCGTCAATTTGCCCGAGCAAACGCGCAGAAATGCGATCCGGTCGCGATGATTTGGGTCCATGTTCGCCTGGATCTTGAACACAAAGCCGGTCATTTTTTCCTCGCGTGGATCGATCGCTCGCGTTGCCGCCTGAACTCCGTGCGGCGGCGGCGCGAAATCTTTCAGCGCGCCGATCAGGTCGCCTACTCCGCAATTGCGCAGGGCGCTGCCGAAAAATACGGGCGTCAGATGGCCTTCCAAAAACGGCTCTTCGCTGAAGGGTTTGAAGCCCGCGCGGGCGAGTTCGATTTCGTCCCTGGTCTTTGCGAAATCCGCTTCGTTCAAGAGGTCCGCAATAAGGGAATCGTCCGGCCCGGAAACAGGCACGGGCGCGCCGTCGTCATCGAGCCGGCGCATAAGATTGCGCGCTAAGTCGAACGTGCCCGCGAAGGCGCGGCCGCGCCCTAGCGGCCAGGTGACCGGGGCGGCATCGAGCGCGAGCGACTGTTCGATTTCGTCGAGGAGATCGAAAGGATCCCGAGTCTTCGCGGTCGAATTTGTTGATAAACGTCAGGATTGGAATGTCGCGCAGGCGGCAGACCTCGAACAATTTGCGGGTGCGCGCTTCGATGCCTTTCGCGGCGTCGATCACCATGATCGCGGAATCGACGGCGGTCAGCGTGCGGTAAGTATCTTCCGAAAAATCCTCGTGGCCCGGTGTATCGAGGAGATTAAAGACGCAACCGCCATATTCGAAGGTCATTACCGAGGTGACGACGGAAATCCCGCGCTCGCGTTCGATCCCCATCCAGTCCGAGCGGGTTTTTCGCCTGTTCGCCTTGGCGCGAACCTCGCCCGCGAGCTGAATCGCGCCGCCGGAAAGCAGGAGCTTTTCGGTGAGCGTTGTCTTGCCCGCGTCGGGGTGGGAAATAATCGCAAAGGTCCGCCGCCGGGCGACGGGATCGAGATGGTTCATGCCGCTGCTTTGTTGCAAGAGGGGAGGCGAGGATGTCAACCGGCCCAGCGCGCCGATGAGTTGCCGGGGAATGGTGGATTGCGGCGTGACATAGTCCGTTTTTACCCGTCAATCGTACCAAACCTTTTAGGTACTTTTTTATTGCGACTGATCTCCTGCGCCACGGGACGACTTGGTAAAGCGATAATATCGCTTGAAATATTGCGCGAAGTGCGCGATATTATCGCTATGAAAACGATCGTCTTCACGCATCAAGCCGCCAAGGATCTCGACGCGATCGAGCCCAAGGATCGCGAGACAATCCTGACCGCCTTGGCGTCCTATGCGGTGAGCGGGCGTGGCGATGCCAAGCGCCTTTACGGACGCGACGGGTGCCGCCTTCGCATTGGCCGCTATCGCGTGATTTTTCAGGAAGATGCCATGACGATCCTCGCCGTCTATGTTGGCAATCGCGAAACAACGACCTATCGGAGGAACTGAGATGGCCGACCCGCAAATGATCAAGACCCCCAATGGCGAGGAGCTCGTCGTGCTCCCGCGCGCCGAATATGACGCTCTTGTCGCCGCCGCCGCCGAAGCACAAGAGGACGCCGAAGATGTCGCGATCTATGACGCCCGCATGGCCGAATTGCAGGCCGGAAAGACGGCGATTCTCCCTGTAGAGGTTTCGGCCATGATCATGCGCGGGGACAGCCTTTTAAAGGCGCTCCGCAAATGGCGGAAAATCTCTCAAGTCGAGCTTTCCAGACGGACCGGCCTCGGGCAAGGCTATCTCTCCGATATTGAGGCAAGACGCCGCCATGGAACGCCGGAAACATTGCAAACCATCGCCAAGGCGTTGGAAATTGATCCGGCCTGGATCTCGTAAACGAATGCCCGTTAACGGTTTGCGGCGCCCTTGTGGGGGTGCGGGGATTCCTCGCCTTCCCATGTGCTATCGGCCGTGCTCGCGTTTGGACCTTCAGGGGTGCAATTGGCAGTTGGATGGGTGCCGTAGCGGAAGTGGTTGGAATTTGAAGGTGGCGTAATCTCCGGAATGTTCACCCAAACCGAATCGGCGCGCCAACGTAGATGGAGATTACGCCACTTTCATCCGCTACGGCACCGATGGCGGGCAAAAACCTTACAAGCCTTCATACGCCCGCGCGGGTTTGGGACATCTGGGATTGCGCGGATAATTGGTGCGATTGCGCGGAAACGCGCGGCGCGGGGCGGCGGCTCGAAATCTGGCGGGTCCGCATCCGGGCGCGCCCACGGCGATCACGCGAAGGACTCCCATTCCTCGCCCTCATGCTGAGGAGGCGGCGCAGCCGCCGTCTCGAAGCACGCGGCGAGGGCCGGATACGCCAGTTGCGGTTCCCTCGTCCTTCGAGACGCCCACTTCGTGGGCTCCTCAGGATGAGGGAACCTTTCTCCCGATCCCCCTAGGAGCGCGCCGGCTTGGCCTTGTCGTGAGATAGGCAAGGGAGTACAGCAAAGTTAATATCGGCTGTCTTTGGAAATGCCGGTATAATTGGGGAGATATGTTTGATGTATACCAACAATAGTAATGGAAGTCGCGCCGCATTCGCGGGGGGGGGGTATCGCCCTAAGGGCCGTGCTCGCAATGGGGCTAGGCTTGCTGGCCTCGCCGGCGGCGGCGGCGCCATTCGCCTATGTCGCGAATGAGGTCGACGGCACTGTCTCGGTGATCGAGACGACCGGCAACACGGTGGTGGCCACCCTTGCGGTGGGGGTTAGCCCCTTTGGGGTCGCCGTCAGCCCGGACGGGAAACATGCCTATGTCGCGAATAACACCTCCAATAATGTTTCAGTGATCGACACGGCCACCAACACGGTGGAGGTGGCCACGCTCGCGGTGGGAAATGGCCCCATTGGGGTCGCCGTCAGCCCGGACGGGACACACGCTTATGTCACGAATGTTAACGATGGCACTGTTTCGGTGATCGACACGGCCACCAACACGGTGGTGGCAGGCACGATCGTGGTGGGGCTGTTCCCCACTGGGGTCGCCTTCACTCCGGACGGGAAACACGCCTATGTCGCGAATGAGGGCTCCGCCACTGTTTCGGTGATCGACACGGCCACCAACACGGTGGTGGCGGCCACGATCCCGGTGGGGGATCACCCCATTGCGGTCGCCGTCACCCCGGACGGGAAACACGCCTATGTCGCGAATTTTAGTCTCCAACTACATTTCGGTGATCGACACGGCCACCAACACGGTAGAGGCGGCCACGATCCCGGTGGGGAATAGCCCCGTTGCGATCGTGGCCACGCCGGACGGGAAACACGCCTATGTCGTGAATGAGCACGACAACACCGTTTCGGTGATCGACACGGCCACCAACACGGTGGAGGCGGCCACGATAGTGGTGGGGGATAACTCCGATGCGGTCGCCGTCACCCCGGACGGGAAACACTCTCTATGTCGCCAAGTCTTAGCTCCAACAATGTTTCGGTGATCGACACGGCCACCAACACGGCGGAGGCGGCGATGATCGGGGTGGGAAGTTTCCCCACCGCCCTGGCCATTGTGCCGCCGCCGCCGGGTGTCCCTTTCCTCGGCTTCGGCGCCATCCTCAATATCGCGTTCGGCACCGGTCCAAACACGGACGCCTTCCAGCTGGGGACCAGTTTCACCTTGAGCAGCACCGCGCCCGCGTTCAATCCCCTTACCCAGACGGTCACGCTCCAAATTGGCACCTACGCCGCCACGATTCCGGCCGGCTCTTTCCATGAGACCGGGAAAGGGATTTTTAGCTTCGAAGGGGTGATCAACGGCGTAACCCTGAAGGCGGTGATCAAGTCCACGGGCACCTTGCGCTACAATTTCCAGGCGGGGGCACAGCATGCCTCCCTGACCGGGACCCAGAACGCGGTATATGTCACCCTGGCGATTGGCGGCGGCGGCTTCAGCAACAGCAACAGCGGCGCCACCTCGGTCACGGCCTCGATTTTTCACTAAAACGCGTGTTTCCAAGCGTGATCCGGGCGAGTTGAATCGGTTCATGCGTTATCCACAAAGTCGCGCCGGGTGAACTCCCTCATCCGGCGCTTTGCGCCACCTTTTGGTATGATTGGCGGCCGGAAACCGCACAAGCTTTCATACGCCGCGCGGGATTGAAACAAGTGGGATTGCGCGGATCATTGGTGCGATAGCACGGAAAAGCACGCGACGGGGCAGCGGCGCGAAATCTGGCGGGTCCGCATCCGGGCGCGCCGGCTTGGCCTTGTCAGCTGAGCGGAAAGGAAGTACAAAAAGTTAAGATCGGCAGTCTTGGCAATAATACCGGAATAAATGGGGGATATGTTTTATGTTTAGCAACAATATTCACGGAAGCGGCGTGGGGGCGCGGGGAATTATGGCCCTCTGGGCCATGCTGGCGATGGGGCTCGGCTTGCTGGCCTCGCCGGCGGCGGCGGCGCCCTTCGCCTATGTCGCGAACAGCAGCGGCAATAGTGTCTCGGTGATCGACACGGCCACCAACACGGTGGTGGCCACGATCCCGGTGGGGGTAGCCCCCAGAGCGGTCGCCGTCACCCCGGATGGGAAAAACGCCTATGTCACGAATCAGTTGTCCAAAACTGTTTCGGTGATCGGCACGGCTACGAATACCGTGGTGGCCACGGTGCCGGTGGGGACTAATCCCGATGCGGTCGCCGTGACCCCGGATGGTAATTACGTCTATGTCGCGAACGGTGGCACCTACTCTGTACCCGGCACCACCGTTTCGGTGATTGCCACGGCCACCAATACCGTGGTGGCCACGATCCCGGTGGGGTTTGCCCCCGTTGGGGTCGCCGTCACCCCGGATGGTAATCACGTCTATGTCGCGAATAATGGCGGCGCTGTCTCGCTGGGCACTGTCTCGGTGATTGACACGACGACCAACGCTGTGTCGACGATCCAGTTTACGGATTTCAGTTCGCCCGTTGGGGTCGCCGTCACCCCGGACGGGAAACACGTCTACGTCTCGAATAATATCTCCGACGCGATTTGGGTGATCGATACGGCCAGTAACACGCTCGTGGCGACGGTCTCAGGGGGAGACCGTTTCCCCCAACAGGTGGCGTTTACCCCGGATGGGAAACACGGCTACGCCTCGTTTGGCGATCCCAGTTACGTTGGCGTGATCGACACCGCCACGAACAAGGTGGTGGCCACGGTCACGGGGGGCGGATTTGGTCCCGGAGAAGTCGCCGTCACGCCAGATGGGACACACGCTTATGTCGCAAATAGTCTCATCAACGATGTTACGGTGATCGCCACGGCCACCAACACGGTGGTGGCCACGGTCCCGGTGGGGATTAACCCCTTGCGCGTGGGCATCGTGCCGCCGCCGCCGGGGGTTCCCTTCTTCGCCTTCAATGCCAGCCTTAATATCGCCTTCGGTAGCGCTCCCAACACGGATGCCTTCGCGCTGGGATCCGGATTCACCTTGAGCAGCACCGCGCCCGTGTTCAATCCGCTCACTCAACCAATCACGCTTCAGATCGGCACCTTCGCGGTCACGATCCCAGCTGGCTCCTTCAAGAAAAACAAACAAGGCGACTTCGTCTACTCGGGGGTTACCAATGGCGTGACCCTGAAGACGGTGGTCAAGCAAACGGGCACCTTGCGCTACACATTCCAGGCGGGGGCACAGCATGCCTCCCTGACCGGGACTCAGAACGCGGTGTATGTCACCCTGGCGATTGGCGGCGGCAGCTTCAAACAGCAACAGCAACAGCAACAGCAACAGCGGCGCCACCTCGGTCACGGCCCAGATTTTTCACTGAAAGCGCGGGCTGCCGAGCGCGATCCGGTCGGCTCACGCGATATTCCTCTCCCGCTTACGGGAGAGGGTGGCTCGACAAAGTCGAGCCGGGTGAGGGCTCCCCTCATCCGGCGCCATAGCCCGTCGCTTGCGACGGGCGTCCCTTCGGAACGCCCTTTGGCGCCACCTTCTCGCACAAGGGGAGAATGAGATCCGGGACCCTTCTCCTGCTTGCGGGAGAAGGTTTGCCATGCGTATCTTACTGGCACGCGCAAAACGGACCTGCCATTGCCCCTGAGCCCTGACCCACCCATCACCCCCGAGCTTGTTGCCGCGCATGGCCTGAAGCCGGACGAATATGCGCGCATCCTTGCGCTCATCGGACGCGCGCCCACGTTCACCGAGCTTGGTATTTTCTCGGCGATGTGGAACGAGCACTGCTCATATAAATCCTCGCGCATTCACTTACGCAAGCTTCCCACCAAGGCGCCTTGGGTCATTCAGGGACCGGGCGAAAACGCGGGCGTCATCGACATCGGCGATGGGCAGGCCTGCGTCTTCAAGATGGAGAGCCACAACCACCCCTCCTTCATCGAGCCTTTCCAGGGCGCGGCGACCGGCGTGGGCGGCATCTTGCGCGACGTTTTTACGATGGGCGCGCGGCCAATTGCTTGCTTGAACCTTCTCCGTTTCGGTGTGCCAAATCATCCGCGCACGCGCCATCTTGTTGCGGGCGTCGTCGCCGGTATCGGCGCCTATGGCAATAGTTTCGGGGTGCCGACCGTCGGCGGCTCGACGAATTTCGACAAGAGCTACGACGGCAATATTCTCGTCAACGCGATGGCAGTAGGGATCGCCAACACAACTGAGATTTTCTACGCCAAGGCCAGTGGAATCGGCAATAAAATCGTCTATCTCGGCTCGAAGACCGGCCGCGACGGAATCCATGGCGCGACGATGGCATCGGCCACTTTTGAGGCCGACGCGGAGGAAAAGCGCCCAACCGTGCAGGTCGGCGATCCATTCACCGAAAAGCTGTTGCTCGAAGCCTGCCTCGAATTGATGCAAACCGGCGCGGTTATCGCGATCCAAGACATGGGCGCGGCGGGCCTCACTTCCTCGGCGGTCGAAATGGGCGCCAAGGGCAATCTAGGGATCGCGCTCGACCTCGATCGCGTGCCCTGCCGCGAGGCCGGCATGTCCGCTTATGAAATGCTGCTGTCGGAAAGCCAGGAGCGGATGCTGATGGTGCTCGATCCGGCCAAGGAGCAAGAGGCGGAAGCGGTTTTTCGCAAATGGGGCCTCGATTTCGCGGTCATCGGCGAGACCACTGGCACGCTGCGATTTACGGTCACGCATCAAGGCGTGCGCAAAGCCGATTTGCCGATCAAGGAGCTTGGCGATTCGGCACCCCTTTACGATCGCCCGCATGCTGTCTCGCCGCGCCAGCCGCCGATCGATCCGGCCAAAATCGCCGCGCCAGTCTCCCATGCCGAGGTGTTGCTGCGCCTCTTAGCCGCCCCGGATGTTTGTTCGAAACGCTGGATATTCGAGCAATACGACCATTTGATCCTTGGCAATACGGTGCAGCCGCCCGGCGGCGACGCGGCGGTCATTCGCATCGGCGACGGACCAAAAGGCTTGGCGCTCACTACCGATGTGACGCAGCGCTATTGCGACGCGGACCCTTACGAGGGGGGGGAAACAGGCGGTTGCCGAGGTTTGGCGCAATCTGACCGCCGTGGGCGCCTTGCCGCGTGCGATCACCGACAATCTCAATTTCGGCAATCCGGAAAAGCCGCACATCATGGGCCAGCTTGTCGGCTGTATTGAGGGGATCGGCGAAGCATGCCGCGCGCTCGATTTCCCGGTCGTTTCCGGCAATGTATCGCTCTACAACGAGAGCAGCGGCCGCGCGATCCTCCCCACCCCCGCGATCGGCGGCGTCGGCCTCGTCGAGGACGTGAGCCGGACCGCGGCGTTATCTTTCAAACGCCCGGGCGAGAAAATTCTCTTGATTGGAAGGACGGCCGGCTGGCTCGGCCAGTCCCTCTATTTGCGCGATATTTGCGGCCGCGAGGACGGCGCGCCGCCTCCGGTCGATCTCGCGGCGGAACGGCGAAATGGTGATTTCGTACGGGGTCTCATTGCAAGCCGGGCGGTGACCGCGGTGCACGATATTTCCGATGGCGGTCTGGCGGTGGCGCTTGCCGAGATGGCAATGGCGGGCGCAATTGGCGCGTCGATCGAGGTTTCGCCGCCGCTCCCGGAGCTTGGCTTTCTTTTCGGCGAGGATCAGGCAAGGTATATCGTCACCGCGGCGCCGGAAAACGCGGAGGCGATCCGGGACGCGGCGGAAACCGCGGGCGTTGCCTGTGAGATCATCGGCGTGACCGGCGGAGATTGTTTGACCCTTGGCGTTGGGACCGCCATATTGCTGGATAGATTGGTGACGGCCCATGAAGGGTGGCTTCCGGGCTACATGGAAGGCGCCAATCCCTGACGGGGATAGAGCCCGGAAGGACAACCAGGAAAGTTACGCGATGCCCATGCCATCCACAGAAATCGAGCGCCTGATCAAGCAGGGCATTCCGGACGCCAAGGTCCAAATCACCGACCTTGCCGGCGACAACAACCATTATGCGGCGGTCGTCGTTTCCGCGGAATTCGCCGGCAAATCCAAGCTCCAACAACATCAGCTCGTCTATAAAGCGCTCGGCGGCGTCATGGGCGGCGACCTTCACGCGCTGCAGCTTCAAACCTCCGCGCCGGCGTAAGCTTCACTCCATCTTCCCAATGAAGTCCGTTTCCCGAAAGGACCAGGTCAATGTCTATCAAGGATGAAATTCAATCGACGGTCAGCAACAACGATGTTGTGTTGTTCATGAAAGGCACGCCGGACTTTCCGCAATGCGGATTTTCCGGGCAGGTTGTCCAGATCCTAAATCATTTGGACGTCTCGTATAAGCCTGTGAATTGTCTTGCGAACGACGATATTCGCCAGGGGATCAAGGATTTCTCCGATTGGCCGACCATCCCTCAGCTTTACATCAAGGGCGAATTCATCGGCGGCTGCGACATTGTCCGGGAAATGTTCCAATCGGGCGAACTCGTGGCGCATTTGGCGGACAAGGGTATCGCCTGCAAGCAGCCAACCAAGGCCTAACCATTGCCGGCGTTTGATACGCTCAAAATTAACTTACGGATTGAGTTTCTGGCGGTTCCGCCTCGAAACTAGAATTTTGAACCAAATGCCGATGTTGGCGCGCCGCGCAACTGGGAGTTTGGGTTTCCGCCTCCAAAATCCGTTGCTCCAGGAATGGGAGTGGGAAAGTCGTCTGCGAGGATCGCAATCGTCGCCGGCGCGTTTTACCGTTGAGAGGGAGAAAACCGATGAACCGTTTTCATGGGTTCCTGCCCGCCGCCATGCTCAGTTTGGCTTTGAGCGTGGTCAGTCCGACCTTGGCATTTAATTATGGCCATGGCGGGGGCGGGTTCCATGGTGGAGGTGGCTTCCACGGCGGGGGTGGCTTCGGTGGGGGTCGTGGGGCTTTTGGCGGCTTCCATGGTGGAAGAGGCTTCTATGGTGGTAGAGGCTTTTCCGGCGGCATGGGCGCTGTCCAGGCTGGAAGAGGTTTTTACGGCGGTAGAGGCTTTTCCGGCGGCATGGGCACCGTCCAGGGCGGAAGAGGCTTCTACGGCGGTAGAGGCTTCTCCGGCGGCACGGGCGCACTCCGTGGTGGAACGGGCGGGATGGCCGGTTTCCATGGCGGGGCCGTTGGTTTCCACGGCGTGACGACGGCCGGTTTCCACGGCGGCTTAGGCGGCGGCTGGGGCCACAGTGGCGGCGGCTGGGGCAATGGCTGGGGCTGGAGTCACAACGGCTGGGGCTGGGGCCAAAATGGCTGGGGCTGGGGTGGCTGGGGCGGCGGATGGCCAGCCTGGGGTTGGGTCGGCTGGTGGCCCAGCTGGGGCTGGGGCGGATGGTGGCCTGGCTTTGGCCTCGGGCTAGGCCTGGCGAGCGTCGCTAGCGTGAGTTTAGCTACCAACTATGGCGGGGATGGAATTTGGGACTACCCGAATTACGCTTACGACTACAGCTATCCTGCATATAGCTACGGGTATCCTTCTTACAGCTATGGGTATCCTGCCTATGGCGTACCGCTCTGGTGAAATTGCTTTGCCAATTGGTTTCCGCCAAGAGCTAGCCAAGGGGCGTAGGTTTCGTCGGCGCCCCAACCAAACCGGACGGGTATTCATCATTTCCTTCGTGCGAGGAGATCATCATGCGGCCGATTGTTATGGCACGGATATTGATGTCCGCGGTTGCTTTGATTGTGAGCGTCGACGGTGGTTTTGGCACTGTCGTCGCCCAAGGGCAGACCATGCCTGGATCGATGGATCCACGGACGAGTGGGGCAGGAATGCAGACGGGACCAGGGGCGACGTGCCGCATGGATGAACACATCGACGGCCAGCTCGCCTATCTGAAAACGGAACTCAAAATCACTGACGCTCAAATGCCGCAATGGAATGTTTTCGCCAACGCGTTCCGTGCCGACAAGGAAAAAACTGCGCGCCTTTGCAAGACGACGGAGAACGAAGAGTCCCGCTTGAAGATGATGTCCGCCAGTCTGCCCAATTCGCTCGGAATGATGGCAGCGCGCTTGATGGTGCGGCTGAAATCAATTCGCGCGATGGAGACTGCGGTACGGCCGCTTTATGCGATTTTGAGCCAGGAGCAAAAAAAGACCGCCGACGAGGTCATGAAGGGCGCATCGGGCTTTTGAGAGCTGGACTGCGCGCGCCAAGTCATACAAACTGCCGGGGCGGTCTGGCGGAGCGGTAAGTAGCGGGTCGGCTTGAATTTCGACTTGCCGCGCATTTTCGGCGCTGGGCTGGCGTTGCCACACCGGCCGCTCAATACCAAAAATCCGATGACAGGCCACCATCAGTCCAGCAATCATAAGGTCGAGGCGCTGTGAAAGGTTTGGGACGATCTCGGGGCCTGCGTCTGAGCCCACGAAGAGATGCCTGCCACA